>NZ_KK211190.1:261970-1461970 GCF_000620865.1 Exiguobacterium sibiricum 7-3 | reverse complement strand
AGTTGCGGGTATTACTCGAACATCTCGCTATACATAGCATCGGCACAGCCGCCGTCCTCGGACTCTTTTACCAGATGGATGACGTGACTGGTCCGACGGCCTGGATGATCGGTGGCGGAATCATCGTCACACATGCCTTGCTGGACGGTTCGCCCTTAAAACGACTGTTGCCCCCGGCCCTTGCCTTTTGGATCGACCAGCTGCTCCATATCGCCATTCTGACGGGGATTGTCTTCTTTTTCACCCCTGTCGCTTGGCCGGTATCGTTTACGTTACCGGAGCAAATCCTATGGGTCAGCGTCTGGGGTTTGATTGCGACAGAATTGATCGGACGCGGGATTGCCCCGTTGCTTGCCCCCTTCGCACCCCGCTTGATTGAATCGCATTTTGAGCGGAAGGTCACACGAAAAGAACAACTGGACGGTCTGAAGCGGTCCGTCACGCATGAAGTCGAAGATTCTGCCCGCAGTTATACGACGGAAATCAACGGTGTAGGCCGTTATATCGGGCTCGTCGAACGGGCCATCATCGTCTGTCTGGTGGCAGTCAATGCAACAGGCGCCATCGGATTCATCATTGCCTTGAAGGCATTAGCCCGCTTTAAACAGTTTGACGACCGCCGCTTTGCGGAATATTATATCATCGGCAGTTTACTGAGCATTCTCGGTGCTTTGCTGTGCGGGATGGCGATTCGCCTTGCCCTGTAACGACAGCAAGACGATAGATTGAGAGATAGAAAGAGAGGTGGACGGTTTCTTGACGCAAGCGACCGTCGTAAAATCATGAAACAGATTGGATTAGTCAGACACCACCGGGTAACGGAAGGTTACCCGACCAAAGGCTGGATCAGCGCAGCCGATATCGAAGCCTGGATTGAGCGTTATGACGTCTCGACGATCGATGTCCAACCGGTTGAACTCGGCAACATCGACTGGACGATCTGTTACGCGAGCAGTATGCCACGGGCCGTCCAAACAGCGGAAAGCGTTTATGGAAAGGACATCATCGTGACGGATTTATTACGTGAAGTGCCGTTCCCGACCATCCGCTCGCGGATTCGTCTTCCGTTCCTCGCCTGGGCGTTGATCGGACGACTTGTCGCTCCATTCAGTAAACGAATTCAAGCAGAGATCAAGGATGCCAACGAGCGGATTACGATCCTATTAAACCAATTGACGTTTGAACAAAAGGAACACGAACGTGTTTTGCTCGTCGGACACGGCGGGATGATGATTTTGATGCGGTCTGCATTAAAAAAGCGGGGATACATCGGTCCCCGCTTCGGTCATCCACGCAACGGCATGTTGTATCTGTTTGAGAGACGGGAGGAGTAAACATGAAATGGGGTTCCGTTGCGTTGCTTGCCCTGTGTCTGATCGTCGTCTTTTACATGACACGCGACGACGAACCGCTACCGGGCGACCGTCCGGATACGGCTTCGGTCATCAATGTCTATGGCTTTGACGTCGGTCAAGGCGACAGCACATTGATTCAGACGAAAAACGATACGGTTCTGATTGACGGTGGGAACAACGGTAAAGGGGACGATATCGTCCGCTATCTCAAAACGCTTGGTATCACCCGCTTGACGGCAGTCATCGCGACGCATCCGGACGCAGATCATATCGGCGGACTGGATACGATTCTTGATGCTCTGCCTGTTGATCAAGTCTATGCCCCACGTGTCAATCACACGACAGAAACCTACCGTGATTTTCTACTCTCAGTAAAAAAACAAGGCGTGACCATTAAAACGGCTAAGTCCGGGGTTGTGATTCCGATTGAGGCGGTTCGTTTAAAGTTACTCGCCCCGCTCCGTGACGGGACAAGTGATTTAAACAGTTGGAGCGCGGTCGTCCAGCTGATTCATCAGGACAATAGCTTTCTCTTCATGGGAGACGCTCCGATTCGGACGGAACAGGATTTGCTCGAATCCGGAATGGATTTAAGGGCTGATGTGTTAAAAATCGGTCATCATGGCGCCGATACGTCCTCCTCAATCCCGTTTTTACAAGCGGTCCACCCGTCACGTGCGTTGATTTCAGCCGGTAAAGGCAATGCTTACGGTCATCCGCGTCCGACCGTCATGAACGCTCTGGCAGCGGAAAGCATCACGGTCGACCGGACAGACCGGATGGGCACCATTCAGTACATGTCAAACGGCCAAACGATTCAAGTCAAAAGCCGGACCGACTTACGTCCCGAGTAAAGGAGAGGATGCACGATGAAGATGACCGTTACCGAATTTGACGGAGATCAGGCGATTTGTGAGACAGAGAACCGTGAAACGATTCAAGTCCCCCGTTTGCGCCTGCCCCATGCCGCAACCATCGGAGATTGGCTCGAATGGCGCGGTCGTTCAATCCGGATTCTCCGGGACGAAACGCAGAACCGCCGCCGGCAAATCGATGACTTAATGGATGAACTGTTTGAAGACTAAACACTGTTCCTTGACCCTGAACCGGTCAAGGTTTTTTTTGTTTCTCTTCTAGTAAAACCAGTAAATCTGAGAAACACACTTAAATCACTGGCGGTTTTATCTGAATTTTCGTAAACTTTAAGAATACGAAACAAAAAGGGGGATTTATCCATGTTCCAACAATTACGAACGAACTTAAAGCAAGCGGTCCTCGGACAAGAACATGTCATAGATCATCTGCTGATCGGTCTGTTGTCGGAAGGTCATGTGCTACTCGAAGACCGGCCGGGTACCGGAAAAACGACACTCGCCAAATCACTGGCCAACACACTCGATGCCAAATTTTCCCGTATCCAATGTACCGCGGATACGTTACCGACCGATCTGCTCGGAATGGAATTGTTTAATCCGTTGACCGGGTCATTCGAACAACGGTTTGGTCCGCTGTTCGCCAACATCGTCCTTGTCGATGAAATTAACCGGACGACGCCGCGGACACAGTCCGCCTTACTCGAAGCGATGGGTGAAGCACAGGTCACGATCGGAGATACCTCTTATACGTTACCGCAACATTTTTTAGTCATCGCGACTCAAAATCCTTTTGACGGTCAAGGGACGTTCCCCCTTCCCCACGCACAACTCGACCGCTTTTTGTTTAAACTGTCGTTTGCACCGCTCGATCGACGGGTCGAAAAAGCGTTGTTGCAAGGGGCTCACTTACAACCGAGTACGTTCCAGCTGCCACTCGAGCAACTGAATACCTGGAAACAGGAAGTACAAGCCGTCACAATCGAAAACGCCGTCGAAGACTACCTGCTCGACGTCTGTGATGCCTTACGGGCGCATCGGGACGTCGAAATCGGTCCAAGTCCCCGAGCTACCCTGGCGCTCCTGCAAGCCGCACGAGCACGGGCCTGGATGCATGACCGGACGTATGTTACTCCGGAAGACATTAAGCAACTGGCCAATCCGCTGCTTGCCCACCGGCTTGTCCTGACACTCGAGGCGACATTGAAGATGACGAACGGTCGCTTGGTCCAACAGATTTTGGAGTCGTTGACTGTTCCGACCGAGGTGTAACATGCAATTGATTACACCGAAGTCCTTTCATCCGATGATTTTATTTTGGATTGCCGTCGCAGCCGGCATCTGTACTCTGTACGGCTCGATCCTGCTTGCGACACTGCTCGTCGCCTACACGTTATATGGTTATCTCTTACCGAAGTATCTCGAGTACCTTGGAGAACGTCTGAGCGTCCGGCTCGTCGAAACGGTCCGGGCTTTCCGGGACGATCGGCTTGTCATCCCGTTTGAAATTCATAATCCGACACGGTTTTCCCTTGGAAAGGTGACAGTCTCCGGTCTTCTCGGGGAACAAGTCCGGATTGAAGACGCCAGCAGTCAGTTTTGGCGGCAACATGTCTATGTACCGCGTCAGGCCGACGTACCGTTTCAAATCGACGTCACGGCAGCCAAACGGGGAACGATTCGCATCCAGTCGTTTGATATCATGATTTCCGATCCATTTCATCTGATGACGTTGTATTTGACGTTACCGATCCAGCAACTCGGTCATGTCTTCCCTGATTTTGCGCCGGCATCGGTCGAATGGAATGAGCGCCAGATTCCGGGCGAGACGATTGACCGGTCGAGCCCGTTCACGGACCGCTCGAGCTTTCATTCGGTCGTCCCTTACGCAGGCGATGCGAAGACGATCTATTGGTCGGCTTATGCGAAAACAGGAGAACTGTTTTCCTATCAATATGACCGGATGCGCAATCATGATTATGCGGTCATCATTGACGGTCTGTCCGCGGACGGTTTAGCTTTACGCGGTGATTTTGAAAAATTACTCTCGCGTGCTGCGACGATTATCCGGGAACTTGAAAAACAAGGAGCATCGTACAGTTTATGGATTTCAATGGTCAACCGGGAGGGTCAGTGGTATCACGTGCCCTCAGGAAAAGGGAAGGAACAATTTCTGCGGACGATGGAATGCCTTGCCCGGATTTCCGAATACGATCTGCCGCTCGAACGCCGTTATTTCACAAAACGTCTTCAACGGACCGTCCCCTCGACGACCGCGGAAATTCATCTTGGACACCGCCATAAGGGGGTGAGCGCATGATTCTCTGGTGGATTCTCGTCATCAGTCTGTTGCACGCACCGCTTGTCATTCTGATTTTTCCGTTGCTCGCAGTCATCCCGGCACGTACCGTCCGGATCGGATTACAACTTGCAGCAGCGATCTCGTTTCTGTCCGTCTCTCCGCTGATCAGCATTTTACTGTTACTCGTCATCGCCCTCGGTACATGGCTCGAGACTGTCGATCAGCCGTACAAGTTCGCCATCAGCGCGACGGGACTGACCGGACTATGTCTGTTGTTCCCTGGACTTTCACCGCCGCTCGGTGCCTATCTTTTGCTCGGTCTGTTATGGGGGATCCCATTCTTAAGACAGCATCTCGTCGAATGGCGTCGGATCATCGCGGGTATCTCCTTGTTTCTCGGGGTCAGCCTCGTTCTCGTCATCTTGATTCGGCTGCTGAAAGAAGCACTGTTTGGTTCTGTCGCGAACCTGACCCGTCCGGCACTGGAAGCGTTCGGCTCTCTCTTTACCTGGACGTTGCCACTTGCGGAACAGATTGATCAAAAGACGCGTTCAAATACGACCGGCTTAGCGAATATTGCTCCGCAAGAAAGTCTAAAGGCGGCCAGCATGAGTTCCGATACGCTGTTTTATTTGAACATGGCAGGGATTATCCTGGCGATTCTTGTAGTCGGTCTCACTTTCTACTTGATTCGAAAACGACAGGTCGTATCAGCGGAAGCCGAACCAGTCGTTCGGACGACAGTGGCGAAGCAACCGGCTCCTATCAAAAAGCACAGCCAGCACCCGCTACTAAAAATCGCCTCGCAACTCGAACAGGCTTTTCCGCGGCGTCACGAGGAAACGACCGTCGAATGGTTAACGCGGATCGAGTTTCCGGAAGCCGTAGCCCACGCACGGCTTCTCGACGGGATTGAATTCAGCCGCAGTGAACCAGCGTACGATCTCCAACTGTTTCGAAAGTATGTCCGGGAACAAATCGAACGCTAAATCAAAAGAAGGTGCTCCGATACCGGAACACCTTCTTTTGGTTATTTAGAATCAATTTTAGACGCTTTACGCGCGATGATGACAATAAAGACGATGGCAGCAACCGGAAGCACGAGTGGCATCCAGTCCAGGATATACTGTGTATTCATCGTATCCCCTCCTCCAAGACATGCTGATACTCTACACGTAGCATATTCCAAAAGGCGAGACCATGCAAGCATCATCAGATCCGCGGTAACATCGAGTAGATGACGGAATAATAGATCAAGACACTGGTCGAGATACTATAGATGACTAATATGTAAGGTGTGAATTTCGGCTGAGCATGCCGTTTCAGCACTTTCAGCGAAAACATCGTGATGCCTAATGCGAATAAAGGACTAAAGCCGAAGACCACAAGATCCATGGACATCAGAAGCTCCGTACTGAAAAGGAGATTGAATGCAAAAATTGATAATAAATACCAAGACGTGTAAGACAGGCAGATGAAAAAGAGGTATGACACTCCCGCAATAACACTTCCCATCCGTGGTTTTTCCATATGTTGCATGATGCCCCTCCTGTAACAAAAATAAGATATCCTTAATGGTAATCGGAAAAAACGCTTAAAAATATTCAAATATGAATATACGACAAAAAACGACAAAAAAAGATCTTCTGCCCCATTAGGCAAAAGATTTTGTTCCATCGCTTTAGACACTTTCATTTATCGGTTGACTGGCAGTAATCCCTGTTTGATAGACTTTGGCAAGCTCCAAAACTTTGTTTTTAAAGGCTTCCCGACAAAAAGCCGGTTCAAGAATTTCTGCTTGTTCGGCGAACTGAATCAGCCACATCATGAACCCTTGAGAGAACAAGGCACCGACTTTGACTTCGAACCAGTCTCCATCTAAGCGACGGCAACGAATGTCCGTCCCGAACCGATCAACGACAGTCGGCATGACGCTCTCATGAAACTTTAATGTCAACTGTTCCTGTTCCCCACCGTACATATTGAACATACTGCTCAAATAAGTGGATTCGACCACGACCGGTGTCTGTGCCGGTTCGAAGACACTGCAATTGACGATTCGATCCACCCGGTACGTCCGAATCTCTTCGACGCGTTCATCACGGCCGATCAAATAGTAGTTGCCATTATCCACAATCAAATGAGCCGGGGCAACAAGGTAATAATCACCGTCCCGCCGCAACTCGAACTTTCGTGTTCGTTCATTGAACTTTCCTTGATATTGGAAACTGATGATATCCTGATCAATGATCGCCTTTTGGATGGTATCGATTGAAAATGGGATGACGCCTTTCGGTTTCTTGACGGTATGTATGACCGGTGTCAACGTTTTAGCGAGACGTTTACTCGTCAAGGTATGAATATTGCGGACCAGAATCTCCGTTTCGCTTTCGGAAATGAACTTCGCACTGGCAATCGCATCAACGAGCAAACGCAAATGGTGGTATTCGAACGGACGGCTGACCAGATGATACGGAATCGCGAGACCATTTTTGGTTACTTCCGCATGGATGTCAAAACCCGATTTCTCAAGAGCCGTGATGTCTTCTTTTAATGATTTCCGGGACAGTTTTTCAATCAATCCTCGTTTGGACAGTTTTGTACTTAGTTCTTCTAATGTCAACGTTTCTTCTTCATCGGAATACTGTTCAAAAATTTCACGGACTGCTAACAATCGATCCCGATTGGATAATTTTTCATTTGGCACGGGGCATCCTCATTTCCTATCCCTAAGATGTTTGATTATACTTGCATTATACCTTAAATAGGTATGAAGATTAACAATAATATGGAAATATTTAAGAGATAGGAGAATTTGGATGCAACACATTGCCGATTGGGAGGATTACCGATTCGATTACCGTGACAGCGGAACGGGTCCCGTCATTTTACTGATTCATGGTACACAATCCGATTACCGGGAAGTCTATCATGTAGAACGACTGATTGAAGCCGGTTATCGTGTCATTGTCCCGTCGCGTCCGGGATATGGAAAAACACCGCTCCATGTCGCATCAACGCCAGTTGAGCTGGCTGCTTTTTATAAAAGGTGGCTGGCTTCACGTCACATCGAACACTATACCGTATACGGGATTTCCGCCGGCGGACCGACAGCTATTGCGTTAGCGAGCAACAATCCGGCGGTCTGTTCACTCGTCCTTGCCTGTGCGATGACACACGAAATCTCGCTTCCTTATCAGGCATGGCTAGTTCAACCGCTCCTTCAACGTCCGTTGCAACTCCTGCAATGGGTACTGTGGCATTACGTCAAAGATAAGTTAATCAAGTTCCCCCAAGAAGCGTCTGTACGGATGGTCGAAATGACCAGTCTGTTACAACGTGACGAGATTCGCGGTCAATTGAATGGTGTCGATCAACAATTGTTGTACCAGGTCGGACTGCAGAACGGACCGGGCCGGGGTGTCTTATTTGATTTGACGCAACAAATCGACCGATCGCTCTTGCAGGCGATTCGCTGTCCGGTATTGATCATTCACTCCAAAGCGGACCGGGCCGTACCATTCGAACATGCCAGCTATGCCGGGCGCGCCATTGCACATGCCCAGTTCATCGAGTCGGCAAGTCCCGGTCACTTGATTTGGATCGGACCATCCGCGCGTCATGACGAACGAATGATTGAACGTTTCATTTCCTTAAATCACTTGTAAGCGAACACGAAGGTTCAGCTTTTCGTTTTCTTCCTCAATGGAAATGATTCCACGTGCCGTCAGTTCCTCAATCGCTAAGCGTGTCCGCTCCAGGTTAAAGCGTGCATAGCGGGCAATCTCCGATATGCCCATCCGGCAAGACAGTTGGTTGGCCTTGATTTTCGAGGAAGGTTTGGCAACGGAACGTTGCAATAAACGCCAAAAGACTTGCCGGGCATCATCGGATAACGCATACGCGTTTTTTTCGATGACAGGCGGCACGTAACGGATGTCTTCCCGAATGCGCCGAATCAGGTAGAGACTCAACCAATCCTCCACATCGGCCTGAATCCTGAAAAACTCAAACCACCATAACTGATCGAGTGCTTTCGCTTCATCCTGACGTAACGCCCAGGACGGCGGAATGTCATCAAACTCTTCATCGAGAAAATCTTCATAGTCCAAAGCTGTTTCATATAAAACCTGGGGTGGGATACGATCGAGCGTCTCCCGTTTTTGGTATAAATCAAAACTCATCCGTCGAAAGTGTTCGACCGAAGCGGCGACTTGACTGAGTTGCATCAACTGTTTGGTGATTAGACGGGCAAGGCCGTCCAGTTCAAGCTGAATGGCATATAAGTGTTTTTCAAGGGCAATTAACGTACTTCGTTCCATCAGACAGTTCCTCCTCTGTTCCTGGCATACTTCTAGTCTTTTTCCGCAAATCGGACATTCAAAACCATCCTCTGTTTCTTATCCAGTGCCTAGTGTCTTCGTCTTCCTGAAGCGGGTTTATCTCCCAAATAAATGGGGAATATTCTGATGCAGTGTCTTGTCTACATCTAAACGATTCAATCGGAGGTGGAACGACGTGTTACAGTCCAAGAAACGAACGGAGCGGAAGTGGCGACAACGCACGACACGGAATCATATCCTGCAATTGGAACACTTGTACAAAGCGCATCCCGCCCGACTGACGACGCAAACAAAGACTGTTTTCCCACAAGTTTTAGAAGATACCATCCGAAGCGGTCGAACGGTGACGGTCCGTTATCTCGAGCGCGGGACGGAAAACACATTGACTGGAACGGTTACCGCTCTTTTTCATGCTCGCGGAATCATTGAAATCAAGACATCAACCGGTTTACGACGTCATATCCCGTACAATGAGGTAATGGATATACGTGAATTGCTACTATAGACGAACAAGGGTGACGGATTCGAATCCGTCACCCTTGTTCGTCTAAGAAACTGACGATGCTGTCAGTTCCTGTTTAGTTGACGTTCCTCATTTTTTATCCAACTTAACGTTTTGGTCGGCTGGTAAGGTCGTCGTTGTTTCTTCCTCTTCGAGTTTCGGAACACCTGCTCCGTATTCTTTCGTCTCGTCTTCGACATAAGAAGCGGCGAATGCCGGATTCAGTAAGTCGGATTTTGAACCGACGATGACAATCCGACCATGGCGGACTTCCTCTTCCAAATCTTCTGCTACATCCTTTGTCATACCGAGTTCCGACAATTGGGCAATGCGGTCTTTTCGGTTACTGCGTACTGTTGACATCAATGTCTCAAAAAATGATTTTTTTGTTACCCGATATGCCAACGTCTGAGTGTCATTGGCAATCCGTTCTGCCAATTCTTCATCCTTCGCAAAGATGTAAATTTGTTTATTCGAATAGCCGCTTGACTTCAAGCTCGTCACTTCTGCGTCGACGGCCGTCATGTTCCGTACGATTCTTGTTTCAATCATCTTGTTTCCTCTCCTTCGTGCGAGCCAATTATCTACTCCCGATATAAAGTTATTCCCGAAACATAATGAATAAAACATGAAACTGAAAAACGGTTTAGACGGCTTTCCGGAGTACCGCGGGAGATTGACGTCTCCTATATATCAAAAAACCGATGAGAAGACATAATCCGGCTTGCGGGACAATCGTCTCATACGTCGGATAGATTCCCATCCAAGGTAACGAGGGCATATATGACATGACATGGATCGGCAAGATGCCCGTAATTTGCAACGCATGCAGGCTGGCGCCCAAAATTTTAAAAGCCATAAGATAAATCAAACCGGTTGCTACTAAAAAGAGCCGATTAATTGGCAGGCGAACCCCCAAATAAATGACAGCAAGCGAAAGAATCCCGATCAGCGCAATTGCTAAAACAATCCCTCCGGCTAAAGCGGTCGATGTCATCGCGGGTGCCATCCCGATATAAAACAGCAGGGTCTCGGCCCCTTCCCGGAAAATCGTCAAAAAACTGACGGCAAACAAGGACCGTCCCGCTAGATTCATTGCCAGTTCGGTTTGACGTGAAGCGATCGCCGTTTTCGAATGTAACCACGAACCGACGAGAAGCATCATCAACACTGCGGCCAGTCCGGTCCATCCTTCAATCTGTTCCCGTCCGACAGCGGCAAGTGCCGTTGAAAAGAACTGTTGGATGATCAGTGCCAGTGCTCCGCTCGCGAGTAATCCAAATAACGCCCCACTCCAAATCATTCGTTCTCCCGTCACCTTAGCTTTTCGGGTAAAGGCGACAAGGGCGCTGATGATCAGCAAGGCTTCCAGACCTTCCCGCAACATGACGAGCATCGCATCCACGAAGGAATAGGTCGTTTTCTGCGCTAACACTTCAAGTGATGTGATGATTGGCGCTAAATCGGATCGGGTGGAAGCCACCGTCGTCTGATCTAACCGCGATAACAGGACGGGCACATCCGATTCAATCGTCGTATACAGAGAACTGCTACGGGTCCGGACTTCCCCTTCCCCGCTCGGCCAACGTTCGATAAAGGTCGTCAGTGTTTTCTCCGCTGCCGGTACGTCCTGATCTCCGAGTTGCTGATCCGCCTGTTTAAGTAATGCCGTCAACTCGGCGAGCCCTGTCTGTTTTACTGCCTGGACGGTTTCGCCTTTCAGGAAGGAGCGGATACTTCCATCAAATTGATCGAGTGCCTGATTCAGCTCCGACGAATCAAATGTTTCGCGGGCCAAAGCAATCCGGATTGCGGACAGTCCCATCTCGACCTGGCCATAGTGTCCGATACTCGTCTCCCGGACGACAGTTTCACGGTCCGTCCAAGCTGTCAGCAATTCGGACTGCAACTGCTTACGCTCGGACATGTCGGATGCCGTTCTCAGTTGCTTCGTTAAGGCGAACAATTCCTTCAACCGTTTTTTAGCGGCCGGATCGTCCGTTGGCTGTTTAGTTTCTTCCAGCGCCCGGACAGCCGTCGACAACTCCGTCAACTGTTGTCTGACGGCAGACAAAGAGGTTTGTTTCTGGACTTCCGTCAATCGTTGCTGAATCACCTTCTGCTCAGCCGAAACCGGTAATTTCTCCACCTGTTTCTGCAACTCGGCAAGGGTCATCCGAAGGGTACTCCGGTTTTGGTCGTTGACTGCCGACAGAGCTTGACCGATTGAAACATACAAGGCATCTGTTTTCGAATCGGCATGAGCAATCGGCATCCCGATCGTCGTGCAGAGAAGTCCCGTCAAAAATAAGTTAAGCAAAAAGCGCATCACCGATGTAGCCTCCTTTTTGAATTCCGCCGAAACAGGCGAAAACGGCACTGCCACGATGGGTAATGTATTCATTTAAACGGTCGGACGCTGCTAACCGTCGCTGAATGGTGATGAACTGTTCCGGTGAACGTTGATACGATAAAAACAGTAAGCCGGCATCGAGCGCACCGGTCGTTTCGTTAATACCGGCCTGATAGGAATAGGAGCGACGTAACAGTTGTTCTTTTCCTGATCCGTGGGCGACCGCTGTGTGTGAGTCACTTGGAAGCTGTGCTTCACCGCGCGCCGTCCGTTTGCTTGGCGTCACCGCAGCAAATTCCTCTTTCGATCCAAGCGGGGCTCCGGACGCGCGCTCGCGGCCGAAAGTCCGCTCCTGCTCTTTCAGGATTGTCCGGTCCCATACCTCGAGGTGCATCTGGATTCGGCGGACGACAAGGAAGCTGCCGTTCGTCAACCAGGGTGATCCGTCCTGCCACTGGTAAAAGAGATGTTTATTTTGCACAGAAGGCTGTGACACATCCGGATTCCCGGTCCCGTCCTTGAATCCGAACAGATTCCGGGGTGTCCCACCTGCCGCATCCGCCACCTTTGATCGTTGAAAACCGGCTTGCGTCCAGCGAATCTTGACGATGCCGCGACCAATCCGTGTCAAGTTCCGTAACGCATGAAACACGACCTGTTGATCATCGGCACAAATCTGGACGACGAGATCTCCTCCTGCCCATTCCGGGTCCAGTTGATCGAGATCAAAGACCGGCAACTCCCGGAGCAAATCAGGACGTTTATGACCAATTCCGAACCGGTCATCCGTAAATAAACTGTGACCGCAACCGAATGTAAACGTCAGGTGGCTTGCCGACAGTCCTTCCGCCTCTCCCGTATCTTCCGGCGGGACATAGGCACTGTCCGCGTCACCGAGCGGTAATCCGGCTGACAGCCGGGCACACGCACGCGTCCAACGTTTTAACAGATCAATCAATTCATCGCGTCGGGTCGTCTGAACATCAAAAGCGACCACTTGGACATGATTTTGAGGAGGTGTCAGGATACCCGCTTGATACTTGCCGTAAAACGGGACTTGATCCGTCGCCTGCGCCGTCAAGGCTCGGGGTAAAAAACGTTCGAGTCCGCTCGCGTAAAGAGCGGCTCCAAGACCGGTCAGTCCGGCGACTTTCAGGACGTCACGCCGGGTGACCCCCGCTTCTAAAGTAGTTCGTGTCATCAATCAGCCCTCCAGTACAATCCCCATCTTCGAGAGCGGTTCCGCCAGCTCGTTGATGGCTTGACTCAATTGTTTGACGTCCGCCTTGGACAACTCGGTATACAGCACGTATCCGTCTTTTTTCTTTTTCGCTTCCAATAACCCGTTGACATCAGCAAAACGGGCTGCAATCTCTTTCGACAGGGCAGCATCTTGTTTTTGGAGTGCCGGGTTCAACAGCTGATAAATTTTTTCAGCACCTTGAACGTTCGCTGCGAAGTCATACAAATCGGTATGCGAATACCGGTCTTCTTCCCCGGTGACTTTCGACGTCGAGACTTCGTTCAATAAGTCGGTCGCACCGGTAACGAGCAGTTCCGGAGTCACGTCGACCGTCTCGACTTTCGCCCGGAGCAGATGAACATCTTTCATCAATTGGTCGGCATAGTCCTCATATCCTTTTGTGGTTCCTTTTTCAAACAGACCCTGCTCGATCCGGTGGTAACCGCCCCATTCCGACGCTTTGACGTCTCCTTCACGGGCATCGATTTTCGGATCGAGATCTCCGAATACTTCCGCGATCGGTTCCGCCCGCTCATAATGCATCCGTGTTGGTGCGTAAAGTGCCTTCGCCTGTTCCAAGTCTCCTTCTTTGACCGCTGTCGTGAAGGCTTCCGTCTGTTTCGTGAATTGTTCCAGTTCCGCAATCGCATACGTCCGGTAATCGGCAACGACTTGCTCGAATTGATCCGGCTTGATTGCCGACGGTTTCGTCGTCGCTGGTTGTTCATTGCATGCTGCCAGTAAAGCCGTCATGGATAAGAGAGTGATTGTAAGTGTTTTTGTATGTCGCATGGATGGTTCCCCCTGATGATTAAGTAAGTTCATCAACCAGTATAATCGACAATGATAATCGTTATCAATATATTTCAATAAAAAAATCCTCCCCTGCAGACAAGGCCCGCAGGCAGAGGATTCCAGATGACTCAAGACTCACGTTTTTTGAAATACGTCCGCGAAATGACAAAGGCGACGATTCCGAAGCCGATGAACACAAATGCTTTTTGAATCAAAGACAAGAACGACAAGTCAAACAGCAACAATTTAACGGCACTGACCGACAGCAACAGCAGACCCGACAGGCGCCAGGCTGCCGCTGCGCGGATGCGGCCAATCGCTACAAGGACAAACGATAACAGGATGTAGGCGACAGACAACGTCGTACTGCGGTCGGTTTGATCAAGCGTCGCGTAAAACGGCAGTTCCATCACAATCAGCGTATAGGTCACGAATACACCGGCCGCTGCAAAAAACAGTACGATTTGCCAATACTTTTTCCACATCACTTCCCCGTGGGTCCGGACAAGCAAGATGATGAAGGCTGTCGTCGCGAGCGTCAGACCAAACACCGCGACGGCATATGACTGATTGTTGAATCGATATGTCTCATACGTTCCGATCGTATACAGGACGAACATCACATACACGAGAATTCCGAAAAAGCGTTGGTGCGGGACTTGCTGCCGCTTGATAAACCACAGTCCGGCAATGAAGAGCGCATAAAGAATCGAACAGAATTGATCGCCGAAACTCAGCGGATCGACCGGTACCTGCGAAATCGCAAACAGGATGCCGACATGTCCTACGCCATTTTGCCACGCGTCCTTCGTTTGATTGGCGACGGCGTAAGCGATTAACGCAAACAGGATTGCCAGTCCGTAAGCAAACGGCCAATCGACTACGGACAGGCTGAGCAGGACGAACCCGCCCGCAATCCAGCTCGGATAATTGTAGGGAATCGGAAGTTTCGTCCCGACGTACGCGAGACCAAGATAGGCGATGAAGGATGACCCGAGTAAAGTGATTTCATCAATCAAGGGACGTGTCTCAAAATTGACGGTCAGACTGCCAAAGACAAGCGCCAGGAAAAAGACGGCGGCAGTGACCGGATAGGCTTTGACCGCCTTCAGACGAAGAACGGCAAACAACAATGCCGTGAATAAAAAGACTTCGTACAGTAAAAATAAGAAGATGTTCGGTTCATCCGTTAACTGGAGAAACGGCAATAAAAAGCCGGTGATGGAGACTAACACCAGTAACGCTGTCGAGCGCATCCACAACATTAATCCATACGCAATGGCGAGCACGACGATTTCCAGGAAAAAGGCGAGCAATGGCGGATAAAATTGATATAAGGCCATACCGGCAAATAGAGCGGCCAAGGAAACAATTGTCCCGGTCGCGACCAGTCCGACTCCGAGATCCCGTCGTTTTTTTTCATACTGCAACTCCCCCAGTCCCATGACAAGTAAGCCGATGACGACTCCACTTCCGATCCGGACCGCAGGACTGATTAATCCGGCCAAGGACGCGTAGGAGAATAGAAAAATCGCTCCGATTGCTGCAAAAACCGCTCCGATTCGCGGTAACCAGACTGTCGCCAGGACGTTTTCCCATTCATCCCGCGTCCGGGCTTTTTTAACAATCGGTGTCCGGGTCTTCTTGACGAACGCCGGACGGACGGCAGGCCTTGTCACGGAAGATGCCGGTTCCATTTGTGGTTCTTTCACCGGCTGTCGTTCCAACTGATCGACGCGTGCTTTCAACCGCACAATTTCCTGTTCCAGCTGTTCCAGACGTTTTTCATCCATTTTCCGACCACTCCTTTCTAGCTGAATCACTAGAGGTTGTCATTATTTTACACGATGTTTTATCCAATTCCCTATTCTTTAAAATCCGTACCCTTATTCCAGCTGGTCGGTCGAATTAAAAAAACCGATGAAGCGGAAAGCTTCACCGGTCAATGGATTAACGGACAGATAAGGCGTACTGTCCTGTCGTATTGTAAACAGAAGTAAATTGTGAACGGCTGACCGTATATTTTCCACGGTATGGATCGGATACAGTAAACGCACTGCTTGAGACCCCTGTCACGAGCATGACGTGGTAGTTGCGGTAACCGGTAAACGTTTTGCCATCCGGCTTGATCCATGAGAAGTAGCCGTACGGATTTTTGAAATCGACGGTTGCCCAGACGATGACCGGGTTGCCGCTACGGATTTCGCTTTCGATTTTGCTGACCCCTTGTTTAGAGATATCAATGGCACCACTCCGGTATTTCTTCGCGAGCGGCAGGATGCCTTTCGGATAAATTCCCCAGTTTTTATAGTAATCGAGCGTTCCTGCCGGGTTACCGGTAAACATTTTTTCAGGATCTGCCCAGTAATACTTGCCGTTTTTATAAGTGGCGTTGGCCATGCTTTTCGGCATTTGGTTATACAAAGAAGATGCCGAAACAGCCTGTTTCTTGTATTCAAGTGCCATTTTCAAGGAAACGAACTCACAGCCTGACGGATAGCCGAGCGTGTATTGATTGTAATACGGGACGTTTAATTGTTTCGAAGAACTGCTTGGTGCCGTTTTCGTCAAATACTGCGTCGAGACATAACGGTAGCTGCCATTGTATAAAATACGTGTCCAGCTGCCGGACGTCCCGTAAGACGCCACCTTTACCCCTTTATTCAATTGCGTGACGGTTTTTGCCGTCGTACTCGGAGCGGTTCTGACATTCAACGTACCGACCGTCGTATAACGCGCACCGGTCGACGTATACTTGGATGTCGTGGACGTACGGACATAATCTTTGTGTATGTAGCCCGGTTTTGATTTGTACGTGATTTTATACCAACTGCCGGACGTCCCGTTTGAAGTATAGACGGCTCCTTTGGTGATGTTCCCCAAGATCTTGCTCGTTGTCGACGGTTTTTCACGAACACGTAACACATCTGTCGTGACCGTCAACTTCGTGGCGGCTTCTGCAATGAGCGATGGACTGAACACACCGAACAAAACACCTGCCAGAATAATGGACGTAATGATTTTTTTCATGATAAACCCCCTTATGTGTGTAGTATACACAATTTTTCCCATCTTCTTGAAATTTTAATCAATATCTCATAAGAAAATTCTGAAAAATTGTGATATCTTTTCCTTTATAACAAAAAATCTCAGCTCTGCATAGGCAGATGGCTGAGATGTAATTATATTGATATCTAAAGAAATTCAGTTTTGAAGGTCTAAAATGAAGGGCGACGGTTTCGAGAAACCTTGTTCCATCAGATGAGCGACCAGTTTTGTGTCTTCTTCCGAGACCGGTAACGGTGTACCGTGGACGATACTTTCATAAAAGGCACGATACAACTTGCCATAATCTCCGACCGGGCTCGGAATCCGGACATCCTGCAGATGACCATGGTCGTCATGGTACAGCAAACGACCGAAATCATCTTCGGAGTCTTCACCGAATCCTTCCTCACCCGGGAAGTAGTTGGCTTTGAGATCCAGCTCCTGCCGGTCGATATGCTGTTTTATGAACGTACCATTCGTCCCGTGAAGCATCCAGCGCGGGGCACCCGCCAACGCGATATGACTGGTCCGGACGCTGACTTTTAAATCCGGATAATAAAAATCAAGGGCAAACGTATCATCCGGATTGCCGGCTAAACGAACCGTCCGGATATCATATCCGACCCGCTCCGGTTTTCCGAATAAAGCCACGATTTGATCAATCGTATGCACGCCGAGACCATATAAGGCACCATTTTCCGGACGCGGAATCGCCGGGGCAGCATCTGGTCGGTAGAGATCGAAGTGCGAGACGACTTCGACGAGACGTCCGAGCTTGCCTGAACGGATGACTTGCTCGATGACTTGAAAATCACTGTCGAAACGCCGGTTTTGATAAGCCAGTAACTTGACGCCTTGCCGGTGCGCTTCTTCGAACAGTCGACGTGTCTCTTGCTCCGTCACCGTGAACGGTTTTTCGACCAGCACATGTTTTCCGTGTTGTAACGCTTGCAGGGCATAGGCAAAATGCGTCGCCGGCGGGGTATTGATGACGACGACCTGAAGCTCCGAATCCTTTAACATCGCATCGAGATCCGTCGTGAACCGGACATGCGGCAGTTGCGACTCGTAGGTCGCCTCTAATTCCGGTTTTGATTTCCGATTGTAAATCCAGGTGATATCAAACTGGTCCTCAATCATGACGTAGGGCAGATGATACCGGGTTGTACTTTTTCCAAAGCCGATAAAACCAATCTGAAGTCGCATCCGATCACTCCTCGAATAATTCTTTCTCTAACCATACCAAAGCATGAATCACTTGTCTTATCTAAATGCCGCTTTATTTTGGAACCGGCAGCCCAGCGTACTCATATGTCGAAAAACCGTCACGAACACCCTTGGATACAAAACCAAACGACGCATAGTAACCGTTTAAAAAGTCATTGGATGCCAAACAATCAAGCCGTAACGTTTCTTGTTCCGCTTGCGCGACGGCAATGACGTGATGCAGTAAACGGGTCCCGATTCCTTGGCCTTTTGCGGTTTCACTGACGACGATCCGGTGAATGTAAAGACCTTCATTGTCGGACCATAACGTCTGATCCCACTCGAGCGACGGCAATAAAGCAATCGAACCGAATACTTCCGGTCCTTGTTCATACACAAACAGTCTTCCGGCGGCCAGATCGCGCATCACGAGGGTCTCTATATCCGTTTCAAGGTAAGCGGACCATTGGCGGCTTCCCCGGTTCTTAAATAATTCGGCTTTTTCGCGCAACAAGGTCGCAATCCGGTCGACATCACTTTCAGTAGCTGATCGTATCATCGTGTTCCTCCTGTTATTAAAAATTTACTTTCATCCTAACGAAAGTGAGACCAGAAGAAAACCGTTTTGCGCAAAGACCTGTAAAAATCACGAAAACGCATGAATTTGTAATTTTTTTCATATTTTAAAATTCTATATTCCAATACTGTATAGTCAGGGGGTGATCAGACCCCCAGTCTGCACAATACAGGTCTACCGACTTCCCACGAGTCGGTAGACCTTTTTTAAAACCATTTAGACGAGTCCGACCCAACGTTTCGACAGGGCACGGGCTTGTTTACGGTACGCCTCATCTTCCACGACCGGATTACTGAGACGCGGGGCGGAGTCCG
The DNA here is from genome assembly GCF_000620865.1 of Exiguobacterium sibiricum 7-3. NCBI lineage: Bacteria > Bacillati > Bacillota > Bacilli > Caryophanales > Exiguobacterium > Exiguobacterium artemiae. The sequence goes on along the minus strand of NZ_KK211190.1, from coordinate 1,443,060 downwards.
CATAATAGCCGCCATTGTCGAGTACATCATCCGTTGTCGCCAGGTACAGGGCGGTTTTTGCTCCATATTCCGGGGTATACAGTTTCCCTGTCCAATAGCCGACTTGGGCAATCGGCTTCAGAACGGTCTTCAGCACTTTTCCGTATTTTCCCCGGTAGAACAAGTCCGTGTTGACGATACCCGGGTGGACACTGACGAACGTAGCCCGCGTACCGTATTCTTCCGCCAACTCCCGCATGTGGACCATTTGTAACAGCTTTGATTCCCGGTAAGACTTCATCGGATTATACTGTTCTTTTTTGACGTGTGCGATCGCTTCAAGCTCGATATCGGTCCGGATCATCCCGCCTTCTCCCGCTAAGGAAGAAATCGAAATGACGCGGGGATCGTGTCCCTGCTCAATCAACGGCAACAGCCGTTCAATCAGATAAAAGTGGCTGAGGTAGTTGACCTGGAACTGGGATTCAAATCCATCCTTCGTCACGTGGTACGGCGGGACCATGATGCCGGCATTCAAAATCAAACGATCAATCCGGCCAATCCGGTCGAATAATACATCCGCAAAACGCCGGACGGAATCAAGTTGATCCAGTTGCACGATCTCGACTTCCAGATTCGTATCCGACACTGCATGTTCCCGTAAAAGTTGAATCAGCAATGTTGCTTTCTTTTGCGAGCGGACGGTCGCGATGACACGGTCTCCGCGTTCGAGCAATTCTTGAATCGTTACCATTCCCATACCGGAGTTTGCTCCTGTGACTACACAGATGTTCATATAAGATGCCTCCTCTTTCGTTAATCAACGATCCGTTATGATACGTGTTTTCCTTTTTTTACGGATTTATACACATCTTCCGCCAAACTATTTTCTGAAGCCACCGTCGGGGATGACGTATACTTAAAAAAAAGACGTCTTTCACCGAAAGAAGGGATCGCCTATGAATGAAGGGACCGTCCTGTTGCTTGCCGGCATTCTTTTGTTGCTCGCTATCGTCACGACGAAATTTTCTGTCCGTCTGAACGTTCCGACCCTGATTTTATTTGTGTTCGTCGGCATCCTCGCCGGAACGGATGTCTCTGGATTAATTGATTTTGCCGACTTCGAGCAGGCCCGTCTGTTCGGTACGATTGCACTCGTCATCATCTTATTTGACGGCGGCTTGAATACGAAGTGGCGTCATTTTAAAACGGTTCTTCCGGCAGCGTTATCACTTGCAACCGTCGGTGTACTGGTCACGACCGGACTGATTGCAGGCGTGGCGCATTACCTGCTGGATTTCAGTTGGCCGATGGCGTTGCTGATCGGAGCTCTGATTGGTTCGACCGATGCCGCCGCGGTCTTTTCATTGCTGAACGGTCGCCCGATTGATCAAAAAGTCAAACATACGCTGGAAGCGGAGTCGGGAACGAATGATCCGATGGCCGTCTTCTTGACGATCCTGTTTACCGGATTCGCATTGAATCCGGAATCCTTCTCTCTCGTACAGGGTATCCTGCTGTTGTTTTACGAGATGGGGATCGGTCTGTTGATCGGTCTGTTCGTCGGCTGGCTGTTGACCTCCTTGATGAACCGGATCCAGTTGCAGTCGTCGGCCTTGTACCCGACGCTTCTGATCAGCGGAGCGCTTCTTTCCTACGGTGTCGCGACGAGCCTCCATGCGAGCGGCTTCTTAGCCGTGTACGTCACCGGGATTTGGCTTAGTAATCATGATTTGATTTATCGTGATATCCTCGTTCGGTTCAGCGGCAGTCTCTCCCACCTGGCAGAAGTCGGCATGTTCATTATGCTCGGGCTGCTCGTGTTCCCGAAGCAATTGCTTGATCCGCAGACATTGTTCATGTCGGGCGTCATCGTCCTGACCTTGATTCTCGTCGCCCGTCCGCTCGCCGTTTATTTATCCTTGTTGCCTTTTCGGTACAATTTCCGCGAACAGAGTGTCATCACAGCGGCAGGATTACGTGGCGCCGTCCCGATTATTCTCGCGACCTATCCGTTATCGAGTGGTTTACCGGACGCGTACCCGCTGTTCAATATCGTTTTTTTTGCTGTCATGACGTCGGCTCTCCTGCAAGGAACAGCCTTGCCCTGGGTCGTTAAACTGATGAAGCTCGATGCGAAACCGGCAATCGACATCGAACCGTTGATTCAATTCATGACAGTCGCCAATCCGAATGCCGAAATCGTCGAAGTCAGTGTCCCGTCCTTTTGCCGGATTGACGGGAAAACATTGCAGGAGATTGAGATGCCTCAGGATTTGCTGGTCGTCGCTGTCATCCGGCACGATGCCATCATCACACCACGTGGACAAACCCGGTTAATCGGAGGCGATCAATTGTTGATCCTGACACCGAAACAATCGGAGGAACGCATCCGGAAGTTGATTGCGTCACTCGGAATTTAAGACCAAAAAAGCGGACACCTGAGGGCGTCCGCTTTTTTTGGTCTGTTCTTTTCAAACTATCAGCCGCTTCCGGTCACATCATCTGCCCGTTTAATCTGAACAACACCCGGTGGACGATGCGGGAACGTAATGGTCAGCCCGGCGAACCGGCAACTGTCATTACTGTTTTGCGCCTGGACGATCCATTCAATCGCTTCCTGTCGTGCCAAGGCGTTGCGGATCCGGTTCTCGACCTGTTGTCTTGAAATGCCCTCACAGGTCACCTCCGTCAGATAGGTCGTCTCATCGGACTCAAATTGTTTCCAAATCCCTAACAGCAACTGACCGACGGCACTGACGGGTGTTCCGTCCGGTTCGCCCGCTCCGACAGCTTGATCGAGTCGTTCAATCGCTTCCGGTGCTGTGTCACCAATCGCTAAAATCCGCCGTGATCCTTGCTGCATGATGCGGAAACGTTTTTGTCCGTCGTCAAGCCAAAGCCGCTGGGCAAACGGATTGACGGGAATGCCATGGAAAAACGTCACTGTCCCCCGCCAAGCGAAACCGAACGACGGATCGTAGGCTTGGATGGTCGCCATTGCTTGCGTGAGGAATGTTTGAACTTCCTGCTGCTCCGACTGCAATTGCTTTCGAACGTCCTCAAACTGATGGAGCGGGACGGTCAGTGGAATCCGGGTGAACAGCTCGCCTTCCGGAACACGATGCGGCGCGAGAACCGTTCCGTCCAAACGGTAATCACTTGCCGGACGACCTGTCCGTCCGACGAAGACCTGCCAATCGTCTTCGACGGCAGCGAAGGCATACGTCTGATGCGCAAAGGACGGAGCGACGAACAAACCGGGGAACGATTCGAACGTCGCAATCCGGAGCGGTTCGCCCGCATTCCATTCTTCTTCGATGATGCGGACCAGTTGTCCGGTCAATGAGAGTGTATCTGTCAGGTAGCGGCCGGTATTGCTGTAAAAGCCTAAAATGAATTCCCGTTCTTCCTCTTCAAAGGTCATCATCGTCATTTGAAATAAGGACTGGACCTGGGCTTCGGCAAACAAATCGTCGACACTGTCCGGATGGTGGGACTCAATCGCCACCATCTGCCATCCCATCCGTTCATATAAATTGATCGTAATCGGGAAAAATAAGAAAGCGCCATGGGTTGCTTCAAGTTTCAGGATATCTTGCATGGCAAGTCGTTCAATGCGTAAATCAAATCCCATCCGTTCCAGATGATCTTGCAAACGTCTTTTCCAGTGCGTGAACTCCATCTTTTTCCCTCCTCTTGCGTTATGCGCGTTTACGAAGCGGATTTTTTGACCAATAGAGATACAATCCGACTAATCCGCCAATTCCGATCAGATACGCCGGGGTACCGCTGACTTGCATCAGGACGACCGGATTCGGCACGAATTGAATCAGGACCGCTTTGTATGTGGCGAATAAGATGAAACTGACTAAAAATTGAACCCAGATCCGCTTTTTGACGTCACGGATTTTCGGGGAAGTGATCAGAATCGACATCGCATCAATCAAAAATAAGGCGATGATGGAAAATAAAATGTAATCCGCGAGGGCGAACTGGAAAATACCATCGATGCCTTCGATGAAGATAAACATCAAAATCGTCGAAATGTAATTCCGCGTCCAACGCTTTTGGGTCTCGACCCGTCGCAATTCCGGAATTTCGGCAATCATTTGATTCAACCGTTCTTCCGGTGATTGACCATGGACCGTTTCAAACGGTTTTTGTAAACGTTGGGCTTCATAAAGGTCCGCTTGGAGACGGCGTTCGATATCCGTCCGCTCCGGTTCTTCGACGTTCAGGTTCAAACGTGGTAATAATGACTCTAAAATACGTGTGTTGGCTTTAGTAAGTTTCAAGCGAGATCCCCCTTTTTCATGTTTAAGTATACCGGTTCAACGGGAAAAAAGAATACTAGGAAGATGGCGATTACTTGACGAATCGCGAATAAATATTCAGAATAGTTAAAAAGGTTATTCGTATTTAAGAAAGGAGAGATAAAAGATGTACCAAACCTTAACGAATGCCACCCTGATCGCTTTATTGACAAGTGTCGGGATTGCCTTGCCGTTGACTCACACAGAAGAAGAAACCGCGCATGAGCCGATTCCCTTACAAACGAATCAGACGGATGCTGAACCGGCAACGACCGAATAAAAGCATGACCCATTTCCCTTCCAGATGGAAAAGACGGGTCATGCTTTTATTTTGCATTACCGGGCATCGTTACGTTTTCTTCAATCTCAACTGCCCAGGCTAAGATGGTTGTGCTGTCCCTTACACCAAGCTGTTTGATCGTCGTCAATAACGTCTTGACACCGGCAGTCGACGTCGTAAGTATCCTCTCCAGCTGTTTTCCGTCTCGGAACGGCGCTCCCGGACATTCGATTAATCCGTCCGTCGTCAACAACAGATGATTGACGCCCTGTCGCAACTCACGAATTCCCCGGCTGTAACACGGAACCGGTAAATCAAACGTATTGACCCGACCGATCCATTCAAAAAACTGCCGCTCGTTCAATTTGTATTGCAGATGTTTACTTAAATCGGGATGGAACAGATAGGCGAGAACATCGCCGACCGATAACCACCAGACATATTTCCCCTTGCGGACAAGAAACAGGCAGGCGGTCTCGCCTTGAACCGATTGACAGGCGGTCCGAAACGCTTCATGTTCCAACAGAGAAACGACATACCGTTCCAATACCGAAAACATCGTTTCCACGGGTTCGTTCAGGATCCGTTCGATCTCCAAACGGTGTGACGTAAAGTACTGCGTTAGTAAGATGGCACTCTCTGCAGTATCATGCGCATCGAGCAGCATCGTCCATTCCCAGTCTTCCCCGATCCAAACAACACACCCGTCTTCATTTTTGGTCTGTCCGGAACGGCTGCATCCCCCGAACCGTCCGACCGTGATTGGTCCGACGGCTTCAATGGAGATGACATCGACGAACGGTGTTTCATTGCCTACCCAAACTAACTCCGTCATTTTTATTGGTCCCCCTTTCAATCTGTCTTTCTGAACACCCGTCAGCCCTTCTCTTTCCACCACAGGTTAAGGTGTCGTGACAAAGGGTTGAACGAATAAACGAAGACGCTTTTCGTAATTCTCGGGATTTTTGGAATAGGTAGTCTCATGACCGGCTCCGCGCACCGGATACAATTGTTTGATGCCGGGTTTCGCCTGATACAGTTCGTATACCATCCGGGGTGGAACGACCTTGTCCTCCGTTCCCTGGATCAATAACGTCGGTACCATGATCCGGCTGGTCTGCCGCGTGACGGAGACATCTCCATAAAAGAAGTCTTGTTCGACTTTATTGAAGCTACTCGCGACAGCAAGTGACGGTCCGGCCGGATACGTCAGATTAGCTTTCGCAAGTGATTGGAACCAATCATCAAGGCGGGCATAGGCGCCTTCGGCAATGACAACCTTCACTTGTTTCGGAACGGTCGGCTCTCCTGCTGCGAGAAGTGCCGTCGCTCCTCCGATCCCTACTCCGTGATACACGACGTGCCGGGTTCCGGTCTCCTCAATCAATTGATTGGTCCAATCAATCACATCCAACCGATCAAGCCAGCCATAATTCAATGTTCCTTTGCTCGCTCCTTGACCACGCCGGTCCGGGACAAACACGTTGTAACCCAGCTGTTCATGGTAAAAGCGGATTAGTGGCTCCGTCTGTGACGAACCAAAACGAACATCATCCGCAAGAAACAAAACCGTCTTGTCGGAAGGAGATGTAGCCGGGAGATACCGGCCGATCCGTGCTTCACCGGTTGTCGCCAATTGTAGTTGTTCCATGTCCTGTCGTTTTACCCACTCCTGATCCGCTGTTTCGTTATTTGTCTTTTCAGCAGGCAGGAGGCGAGAGCGGTCGGACTGTCCGATTAACGTTTGTTGCATTCGGTATCCGTCATATCCGATCAGACTTCCAATACCCAGCACGATTAGCAAGAGAACAACTATCCATCTGCGCATCATTGTCCCCTCCTTTTTTTTCGTCTGTTTCTACAAGAATCTATTCGTCGCCGGACAACGGTGTCCCTGCCGGTGGAGTCTGAGCTTTGAGAAAAGTCTGTTGATACCATTCTAAAACATCTTCAAATTCCGCCTGTGTAAAGTAACCGGCATGAAACACGCTGGAACCGCGTAATGTGAGCTGAAACTTCAAAATATCCTTGTGCTCGAGAAAACGGGACACTTGGCTGGAAAAGGCTTCAATCTTCAGACGGGGTGCATAAATCGTTTCCCGGTTGACGAGCTCTTTTCGTAAGACAAACAAATCGTCGTGATGTCCATAGCGGGTATTTTGATAGCCGGACCGGGCGATGGCGTAGTAGACCGGTAACAGCAGGATGAACGGTAAACCGAAGTAACGGAAAGGTTCCGGTAATCCATACAGCATCGCTCCGTTCAGCAGGACTAATCCCAGGCTGTAACCGAGCAGCGGCCAACGGACGACGTAAAAAAATCCCCGATCAACGGCCCGATTGGTTGGATGTTGTAATTGAAAACGCGGTAAAAACTCCACTAAAAAAGCATCAATCTCACTGGTGCGGATGAAGGGGTGTAACAACAGCTTCTCTTCTTCGCCACTTGCCGAGATGATGTGTAAGGAGAGATGGGCCCGTTTCAAACGCCGTTTGATCCAGCTTTCTTCGATGACGAGTGCTTGTACCTTGTCTTGGTGAAACACAATTTCTGTCCGGTTCAGGAGACCGTACCCGATGGTCATCCGCTGTTTTTCAAGCGTTGCCCGAAAAGAACCGTAGCGAAGGACGAATACTAAAATTGATCCAAGATAAATCAAAAGCAATAGAATCCCGCCGAGGATCAGTAACAATATGAGCGATAAATGCAACAGCTCATCAAACGCCCGGCTGATGTATTTTTCAATGAACCGGTTGGCAAACTGATAGACGGCTCCAAACCCAACAAGCGCAAGACCCAGTCTGCCTGATAACGCGCCTGCCTTGACTAAATCCATCAAGCCGACGGTATAGGTGGCAGCCGACTCCGCGTTTTCGACTGGTTTTGGCATCTCTGTTGCAATCGTCGACTTCAATTGCTTGGCAAACTCGAGCCGGACCCCTTTTAATTCGACTTCCGGTTTGCCACTGTCTGATGAAGTCTCAACGGTCAGTGTCGCTAAACCAAGAATCCGTTCCAGCAGGTTTTGATTGATACCGATCGACTCAATTCGTTGGCGTTGCGTCGTCCGTTCACTTTTTCGAAAGATTCCTTTGTTGACCCGAATCGACTGTTCATCAATCGTAAACGTATAAAAGTACCAAGAAATGATGCCGAACACGAGTAAGAGGAAACTGATGACCACGACACCAATCATCGTATACATTCCAAATCCGTCATTTTTCAAATCATTAAACAAAATGACGGCAATCGGGATGACGAGTGACCGAAGCTGTGTCAGCGTCGTCATTAAGATGAACAAAGGATGAACCCGTCGTGTCATAACGACTCCTCCTCCTGTTCCTCAAGTTTCGCGAATCGTTCAATCCGTTGTCTTAAGATTCCTGCTTGTGTGACCTCCAGTCCGGGCAATTCAATTTGACCGGATGCTGTATGGACGTTCATGTTCATCAAGTTCAAGCGGCGGAGCAACGGACCGGACGACGTATCGATGATCTGTACTTTGACCAGTGGTGTCACAACATGTCGTAAGATAAAGATTCCGAATTCGACGACTAAAAATTCATCATCGACCCGGTATTTAAAATACCGTTGTCTAATCTTCGGGACGTACACGAACTGAAGCAAAAAGAATCCTGTCCACAAACCGGCCAGAATCCACATCCACCAGGGAGATAAATCCAGCCACTTGATCTGAATCACGGTTGCCGTTCCGATGAGCAACAGATAAATGGTATACTTAATGCCGACGTATTGACGTTCGGCGGTTATCGAGGCACGTGGCAAGTGTTGCCAGTCCTCGGTCGGTTGATTTGATTGCATCCAATCCCCTGCCTTTCCTTTTTCCATACGGGAAGAGACTTGCTGAAGTTTCACTGTCAGAAACAGACGTTGACATTTCACTGCGAATCATCGCATATATAAGAGAGTAGAAATGTATTTCAAGGAGGAACCATGCTAACATTTGAAGAAAAATTAAACATCATCGAGACTTTCCCACAACTTGTCCGGAAAGAAGTCTCGCTTAACCGTGTCAATTTTCATTTCCCGGAAAGTCAGTTCGAGAAAAAAATCGTCGTCTATCATCTTCACCCGAACGGCAACGGTTTTGTCTACGCTGTAGGATTACCAGGATATGAAACGGACCGGAAAGGTTTCGTCAACATCCGTGAATTCTCTGAGCCCGCTTTAATCCTCTTGTTACAAGATGCGATCAAAGCACTTGAGACGGTCGAGACCGTGGAAACGTTGGAAGAAACGTGGATCAACGACAACCAATTCGAATTGACATTGTTAAACGAAGACCTCGATACGTGGTTGGTTTACGCCGGCGACTTACTTGACGGTGCGTTCAATTCGTATAAAGAAGCAGCGAACTATCTTGAAGAAGAAGGATTCCGCCGCAAATAACCATTCAAAATGAACGGGACTGTCAATCAGTCCCGTTCATTTTTATGGTCAGTCGATTTAATGTCTGTTTAACCAGTTCCAGATCTTCTTCCGACACACCGAGTAAGTCTTTTAAGGCCATCGGAATTTGTTCCGCCTCATTTCGAAGGGCCTGACCGTCTGCCGTCAACGTGATTTGGATATGTCGTTCGTCCGTCGGATTTTTGACGCGTTCCACTAAACCGGAAGCTTCTAGTTTTTTTAACAAGGGCGTTAAAGTACCTGAGTCGAGATGCAACCGTTCCCCGACCGCTTTTAACGATTGTTGATCCTGCTCCCACAAGACGAGCATGACGAGATATTGCGGATAGGTTAATCCGAGCGGCTCCAGCAACGGACGATACCGTTTGGTGATTTCACGGGAAATCGCATAAAACGGAAAACAGAGTTGTTCTTCAAGCAATAAGGGATTCGACATATATATCCTCCTTTAAGCAAAATAGTTGCGTTCTTTTATAGATTGTATACAATTTAATTGTAAGCTACTTAAATTAATCAGCCAACCCGAAAGGAAGTTATCATTATGAAACCAATGTTCACATCATCTGCCACAGCTGTCGGAGGCCGTGACGGCCGCGTCGTATCGGAAGACGGTATTTTAGACGTCGCTCTTGCCATGCCTGTACCAGGATCAAAGAAACAAGCGACAAACCCGGAACAATTATTTGCTGCCGGATACTCTGCTTGTTTTGATTCCGCTTTAAATCTTGTCGCTCGTAAACAAGGCATCAAACATGACGGCAGTGAAGTAACCGCACACGTCACGTTGAACGAAGCAACAGACGGATTTACACTTTCAGTTGAACTGGACGTTCTTGTCCGTGGCGTTTCAGAAGAACAAGCTGCTGAGCTTGGTAAACTGGCACACAGCGTTTGCCCTTACTCACGCGCAACAGCTGGCAACATCCAAGTCGACATCTTCACACGGACGACTGACTCAGAATAAGCATACCACTCCTCCTCTTCCTTGGCGTATTTTGCTAATCAGGAGGAGTTTTTTGTTGTTTTTTTTTAGGTGGAACGTATACTTTCTCCTTTTGCTTGAATTTTTTAAAATAATAATTATGGTATATGAAATAAATAGTTCGTCAGTTTAAAAATCACACTGCCTTCTTCACAGTGTGATTCGACGTTTTGTTCGGTCCTGTCCATCAGTTTAATTGCTTGACGGACAGGATGACCAATTCCCCGGATACAATCATATAATAGGCATCCTCGAACCGGTGACGGACCGCCTGTTCACCGTCGTATACCGTCACCATCGGCTCCGCGTCCGTACCGATCGATTCGTGCAGGTAAAACCGGTCACGTAACACCCGTTCAAACGGATCTCGGTCCAGGTAACGGGCACCCGTCCGCAGATTCATCACTTCATGATGGTGATCGGACCGGTCATTGACGATGAAAATCGTTGATTCGACATCGTCATACGTGAAATCCAGCGGTTCAAAGTCACTCCACCGGATCCGTTCCCGTTCCGTGACGGCCGACTGGTCTTTGATTTCATAAAAGACTTCTTCGTTTAAACGTTCCGTATAGGCACTAAAGACGAGGTGTCCGTCCTGCTCCCCTAGATATTGAACGGTATCCCCTTCTCCGTCCAACCGCAACAAGGTCCGAAACGACAAATGTTCTACGCCTTGTTCTATTTCTTCAACAATCGTCGACAGCGGGGCAATCAACAGACTTTCCGAATGATCAATCGGATCTTCGGGTGAGATGACGCCACTTTCCAGGGCATCGTAAAAGGAAAATTCATCGAGTCTTGCATTGCAGACGATATAATCGACGTCGGCTAACGTGACGAGGAAAAAGTACAGTTCGCGGTAGTTTTCCGTGATGCCGTACAACCGTTCATCTTTGATCGGATGCTCGCGGCTCGTCTCGACATCATATAAAAAGGCTGTCGTCGCTTTGTCGACATGCAACAACACCATATACCGTTCATTCAACACCCAGTAGAGTGTCAGATCACCGCCAAGACGCCACGTGGCAAGCTGCTCGCGTTTTCCTGAATGCAGATCGATGGAAAGGAGCTGTGTCTCTCCGCCGTCTTCCCGGTCCTGTTCGTTCAGACAATAGACTTTTCCCTTCTTGACGAATGGGCGTGTCGGTCCGTGGTCTTGCAACACGTCGGGCGTCAGGTCAATCTGTTCTTGATCCTCTAAATCAAACCGGCTGATATGAAATTGACTGCTGTTGAGTCGGCGTCTGAAATAAACCGATGATGGTGTGACATGTAAGATATCAGAATGATCAGCCGGCAACGCGCGCGCGTCCAAAATTTCCATTCTAGCACCCCTCCCAGATGTTCTACTCTTTCTTTCCCACGAAGCGGGCTCCTTGAAACAGGGTCCTGCCGTGCGTCCGTCGAAAACGAATGCTACAATAAAGCAAGAAGAATTGATGAGGAAGGTGAATTCCGTGCAATCGCAGGACTTAAACACGATGATGCTCGAATATGTCAATGATAAGGAAGACTATGATGCCTTTGCCGATAAATTAAAAGTCTTATTATCGGAATTGCTCGATGCAGCCGGCATCAAATACCATTCGATTGTCGCCCGGACGAAAGAGTCAGACAGCCTGTACCAAAAAGTATTACGCCAACCGAACAAATACCAATCGCTCCGGGATGTCCACGATTTAACCGGAATCCGGATTGTGACCTATTTTCACGATGATGTCCGGGAAGCTGCCCGGATCATCGAAAATGAATTTTCAATCGATCGGGATCAATCCGTCGATAAATCGACGTTACTCGATACGACCGAGTTCGGCTATCTGTCGGTCCACTTCGTTGCCGCGTTGAATGAACAGCGGCTCGCCCTCAGCGAATACGGCCGATTCAAGGACCATACCGCGGAAATCCAGATTCGTTCGATCCTACAACATGCCTGGGCCGAAATCGAACACGATTTAGGGTATAAAAATCCAAACAGCGTGCCGGCGGAAGTCCGCCGCAGTTTCAGCCGCGTCGCCGGACTGCTCGAAATCGCCGATCAGGAATTCGTGAACATCAAAAAACAACTGAAACAATTCGAAGACGAGACGGTCCAACAAATTTTATCGGATCCTCATAAAGTTCGGATTACATCGGACAACTTAAACTATTTCATTGATCACTCTGCCGTCATCAACGATCTCGACAAACAACTTGTCACGTCCCAGATGATGCTCGATTCCGATCAGCAATTGATCAATGAACTGATCCGGATGTTCCATTACGTGGATATCCGGAATTATGGAGAATTGATTGAAGCCGTCGCCATCCATAGTCCGCTCGCCCTGAAGTGTGCACAAGTCATGCCAAACCCGTTCCTGCCACGCCAAGGAATCGGGATCGCCTACATCTGTATGGCCGTGACGATTGCCGGGAATGATCCGCACCGGATCGACTACTTCTTCCGCCGGTTCTATCCGGAACTCCGGAACGTCGAAGACATCATCAAACAAGTCCAACCGTTAAGTAAACAGATGATTCAAGAGAAAAATATTGATTAAACTAAAATTTTTCACTATACTAAATCTCGGAAGAAGAAACTACGGTATGGAAAGAGTGAAACTATGGCAACTACATTAGAAGTAGCAAATCGCGATCAGTTGATCGTCGATACAGAAAAAGGCTTACGCATGAACTACCGCGCTATCAAAAAAGATGTGCGGAGTATGTTCACGACTTACTTGACACGAAACGAATTCTTTATCCTGAAGTCGCTTTGCACAAGCAGTCCTCAAATCGCATCGGCTTTATCCAACGAATTTCAGTTTTCAGCGAGTATGATTACGGCACTGGCCGATGAGTTGACGAAAAAAGGCTTGATTTCACGCGAGCGGAGCGAACTCGATCGTCGTGTCGTTGAACTCCGGGCAACGGAAGAAGGCATCGAATTATACGGGAAGCTCGAAGCGATGAAGATGGAATACCTGTCTGACGTCTTCGCTGACTTTTCGGATGCCGAACTGGATACGTTCCGGACACTCTTGACGAAACTCGAACAACAAAATTAATCTCGTTCCCTTCAGCCCAATTGGTTGAAGGGTTTTTGTATCGATTCCAAATGCGAGGAGTGATTTCAGATGACAGCTTCCATGACGCTTGAGACCACGCGGTTACGGATTCAAGGCGCCGTTAATCCATCCAGGCAAGACGAATATAGATTTGAGTTGTTTCGTTCAGACGACGAAACACTGCTCGGAACGATTATAGTCTCAGCCCTTCATCGCCCGGACGTCCGGACGGCACACATCCATTGCCAGATCAATCCGCTGTTTTTACGACGGGGCTATGCCGCGGAAGCACTTCCTGCTGTGCTGGTGCTTGCCTTCAAGAGACTTGATTTTCAACAGATTGAAGCTTCAATCAATCCGGATAACGAACCGGCCCTGGCTGTCGCCTCTCGGCTCGGTCTGCAGTTTCGCTATAGCATCTTACCGGATGAACAGTCGCTTCATCCCCTGACCTTCGTCTATCATCTATCAGACAAAGTATCTCCTGAGGTGAATTTCGACCTTGCTGCCGTCTCGCGTCTCCGTCAAGCGAAACAGTATCATGCGGCGAAGGCCTTGGTCGCTTCTTATCTGCAGCAGGCAACGGACGATCCGTTGATTCATTACCAGATGGCATGGTGTCACGACAACCTGGGGGAAGAAGCTGCTGCTGTCCCTTATTACGTTACCGCTATCGCACGCGGTCTGACCGCTCCCGACTTGCAGGAAGCCTATGTCGGGCTCGGCAGTACGTACCGTGCCCTCGGGCGATACGAGGATGCGTATCAAACTCTATCGGAGGGACTCGCCCGCTTTCCGCAACACGCTGCCTTACAGACTTTTTTAGCATTGACGTTACATAATCTCGACCGGTCATCCGAAGCGTTGGAACGATTGGTCAACACGCTTGTCGAGACGACGGAGAATCCTGAAATCCGCGCTTATGCCAACGCCCTGCGTTTTTATGCGTCCCGCGTCGATGAGACGTGGAATGGTGAATGAACCAAAAAAGCCGTGTCCTTAGCCGATTTGTTCGGTCAGGGACACGGCTTTTGATGTGGTACGGCTACTAAAGGTCGATCCCGACGCTCAAGAACGGTCGAACGTTTCATACCAATCCGGTACTGCACGCTCAAATCGTTGATGGGCGGATATCACGCGTTCCAGCCGACACCGCATTTGGTCGGCTTCTTCCGGTGCATGACGGTTCGTCCAGACGATCGAAGAAAAACAGCTCATCGCCAGATAGACGCTGTACACGTCCCAAAACTGCTCCGGGACATCTCCTTCAAAATAGCCGTCGACTTGACCGACGGCAAACGGAATGCTCTCTTCAACCTGAAACAATCCCATTTTGACGAAATCATGCCACGGATCACCGATATCATGATTTGAAAAATCAATCATTCCGATGAGGTGCTCCCCGTCCGTAATCAGATTGGCGAGATGAATATCATCGTGTTGCCAACGGTTCGGCCGGTCCGCGATCCATCCGATGTTTCGTTCGATAAAGGACAAGATGGCCTGATCGCCGGCCAACGGTATCGCTTCCTGTTGGTACAGTGCGACGTACCGGTTGTGTTTTACGCGACACCGGTGCGCCCACGTTGTTCTCGGCGGCACTTCATAACGATGAATCCGGTTTAACACCCGTCCCGTCTCCCGACCGAGTCTGTACTCGATGTCTCGACCGAGCGGTAAACGGTTTCGAATCGTCGAACCGGTCAGGAAACGATAACGGCTGTAACAGACGTCTGCTGGCGGAATCCGGTTCAAATTGAGCGGTTCCGGGACCGGCAGTCCGTCTTGATACAGTTGTCGCAAGAGCTCAAACTCCCGCTTTTTCCGCGCAAATAACCCCAGCGGAGCGGTATGAATGATTGATAATCCGCTTTCGTCACACGCCGTGTATTTCGGTGAATCGGTATAGCGTGTCGCAAGACGGCTCCAGTCGGTCAAGGGCCGGAGCTCCGGTTCCGCTTGCAAGAGCTGTAACCAGACATCCATCCACGTCCCTCCTCTCCTTTACGATACTAAAAACAGCAGGGAACAATCCCTGCTGTTACGATTCGGATGGTTGTCCGGGAATATAGGCGGAAATGATGCTCAACAGATCCGCATAGGCTTGTTCAAAGTCGATGTTTTCAACCATATAATCGTAATGATCGCGCTCTTTCCAGGCATCGGCATAGTCGACGAGCCGTGCCTCGAACTCCGGCGTATCGCCCCGCATCAGCAACCGTTCCTTCATCAAATCCGGCGGAACGGATACGAAAATCGTGATGACGTGATCGGCAAACAACGTTTTAAACGCTGCCGCCCCTTTCGGATCAATATCTTTGATGACAATTCCATCGGTCGCAAGAATTTCTTCATACGCCTGGCGCGGTGTCCCGTACCAGGCCCGGTGGACATGGGCATATTCAATGAATCCGTTCTCCTGAATCAGTTGTTGGAACGTTTTGACGTCAACGAAATGATAACTTTCCCCGTCGTGTTCCGTCGGACGTTTCGGTCGTGTCGTAACGGACGGAATAAAGCGGACCCGTTCATATTCCTGGCGTAATCGTTTGATCAAGGAAGATTTCCCGCTGCCCGATCCACCAATCAACAGAATGATTTTACCTGACATCGTTTTCCTCCTTTTGTTGTTGCACCGTCATGAAATAGCTCGAAAAGCGAAGTGCAAATTGTTCCAGTTCACTGTCTTCGATCACACCATAAATCGGGCGGATGACGACGAGATACCGGTCATACGTTAAAATCCGGGACACGTCATTTCGGGTCATCTGAACATTTTTTTCGGGATAACTTGCGACGTAATACCAATCGACGGCAATACGTGTCGGTGTCGGACTGGAATAAATCCAGGTCTGGTTCGAACGATTGTGCTCGAGCGTGCTGGTACGGGCAAACCGTTGTACCATCTTTAATTCGGTTTTTGCGTTGCGGAGTCCTGCCTGAAAATCATCCGGTCGTGTCACTGATTCCTCGACCTGTTTCGGTTTTGGTTCCGGCAGACTGGCAAAACCAATCTGCAGACCGATGACGAGTGCGACCAATGACGCTAAAATGATGAACAGATGCTCCTTCCGCATGACGCTACCTCCTTATGGGATGGATAGACTTTTCTGAAATGCTTGTGGATCGTTGACGATGACGGCGTCGATTCCGAGCTCGATCATCCGTCTGACATCCGCAGCCGTTTTCGGCGTATAGACCCGGACCTCGATCCCGGCCTGATGAGCAAGGACGACATCTTCCCTTGTCACCCGGCGGTAATCCGGATGGATCGCCTTGGCTCCGAGCAGGATGGCTTGCTGCTCCGGATGATACAACGGATACGGATAGAGAATCGCGGTTTCGATCGACGGATCAAGTTCCCGGACCGTCGCGACCGAATAGTGATTAAACGAGCTGAGAATCAGTCGTTCACCGGCAATGCCGTGTGCCCGGCACCGTTCAAGCGTGTACGCTTCGATGCCGGGATACCGGATCGTATCCGTCTTCAGCTCGATATTGAGTAAAAGATCGGTCGGCGCAAGTAATTCGAGGACTTCGTCTAGCGTCGGAATCGTCGTTTGCATCGGTCCGCCGTTCCCTTTGAACCGCGCTCCGGCATTCAGACGCTTCAGTTCAGCGAGTGTCAAATCGACGACCCGTCCCGTTCCGTCCGTCGTCCGGTTTACCGTCTCGTCATGAATGATGACCCCGACACCGTCGCGCGAAAAATGAACATCGAATTCAATGCCGTCGACATACGGGATCGCCGCTTCAATCGCTTCGAGCGTATTTTCCGGAAACCGATCACTCGCTCCGCGATGGGCGAACCACTTCATCATAATGCTTCGACGACCCGTGTATATTTCGCAGTCAGGTAATCGATTAACGGTTGGACGGAAATCGATTGTCCGGTCGCCGCTTGAATCAATTCCGCCGGTGTCTTCGCTTTTCCGTGCTGATGGATGTTGACGTTCAGCCATTCTTTGATTGGTGCCAGTGTCCCGTCGGCAATCAGTTGATCAACATGCGCGACGTCACGGCGCAACGCTTCGTTCAGCTGAGCACTGTAGACGAGTCCGAGCGCATAACTTGGGAAATAACCGAACGATCCGCCGGACCAGTGGACATCCTGCAGGACACCTTTTGCGTTCGTCGGAACATCGACTCCGAGGTATTCCTTATAAAGACGGTTCCATTCCGCAGGCAAGTCTTTGACTTCGAGTTCGCCCGTAATCAGGCGTTTTTCGAGCTCGTAACGGATGATGATATGCAGTGCATACGTCAATTCGTCCGCTTCGATCCGGATCAGCGACGGTTTGACTTCGTTGACAGCAGCATAAAACGTCTCAAACGGAACATCCGTCAAAGAAGGAATCGCTCGTTGTAGACCGGCATAGCGGGCCGACAGGAAGCCTTGGTTGCGGCCGATGAAGTTCTCAAAGAACAACGATTGCGATTCATGAATGCCCATCGAAGCTCCTTCACCGAGTCCGAGCGTATCGAGCTCCGGAGCGATGCCTTGCTCATACGTCGCGTGTCCGGCTTCATGCATCGTTCCGAAAACGGAATTGCGGTAATCATTTTCATCGTACTTCGTCGTGACACGGGCATCTTTCCGGTTGATCGTCGTCTGGAACGGATGAACGGTCTCATCGAGTCGCCCGGCCGTAAAGTCATAACCGATGTCCTGTAACCATTCGTGATTCAATCGAATCTGTGTTTCGCGGTCGGCTGACCAGTCGAGTGTCGGGAATGTTTTTCCGTCGAGCTGTTTTAACAATGTGATGATCGCTTGACGGAGTTCCGCAAACAACGGATCAAGTTCCGCGACCGTCATGCCCGGCTCGTAATCATGGAGTAACGCATCGTACGGATGGTTGTCATACCCCCAGTACTCAACGAACTTCCGTTCCATCGCGACGATTTTTTCCAAGTATGGTGCAAACAAGTCCCAATCATCCGCATCCTTCGCCTTTTCCCAAACACTTTCCGCTTCTGAAATCAAGGTGATGAACGTCTGGTATTCCGCTTCCGGAATCTTCGAGTCGCGGTCGTATGCTTGTTTCGCTTTCGCGTATGAGACCGCTTCAACGCCTGTCAACGTCTCTTGGCCCATCGCTTCGAGCAACGTCTGATACGCTGTCCCCGTCCGGCGGCGGAAACTTTCCGTCGACAGGAATCCGATCGATTTCGAACGGTTGTCGGCCGATTGTTCCGGCATGTATGTCCGCATGTCCCAGTAAAGTAACGCGACGGCTTCGTCGTATGCCCGAAGCGCCTCAAAATGGTCACGCCATTGTTGTAAAGTAGTCATTAAAATGCCCCCTTGAGCTAAGTATTGGCTGTACGTTTTCAGCATATCACAAAATGTTCAAAACTTTCACACAGGAGTCGTTTTATGAAACCATCCCCGCTTAAACGTCGTATAATATAAAAGAAGAGAAAGGAAGTGGCATGTGTGAAGACAGACTCCGAACTGGCTTTTGCCATCCATCTGGCCGAGACGCCGGAGGGATTTACGGTGACGTCCTATCCGGACCAACTGGAATGGATCGGGACAGGTCGTAGTGCTTTTGTGTTTCGAGTCACCGGAACCGACCGGGTCATTAAAAAGTTTTTCCCGTCGCACCGACATCTTGCAGCAATCGAAGGATCGATTTACGATCAATTGGATTCGTTTGCGACGTACGCCAAACAGTATGAATATGGTCCAGACTACCTCGTCATCGAATACATCGAAGGACAGACGTTGTTCGAATGTTTGATCAGCGGCACGCTCATTACGGACGATGTCATCCAAACCGTCGATCAGGCTTTAGCAGAAGCCCGCTCGGTCGGCTTGAACCCATCCGACATTCACTTACGAAACATCTTGTTGACGCCGACCGGCACGCGAATCATTGATGTCGCACGGTTCCGGCAGACGGATCCGTGTACGCAGTGGGATGACTTAAAACGGGCCTATCAGTATTTTTATGCGAAACCATACTTCCCGAAACGTTTTTCCGAATCCTTCCTGAACACGATCGCGGACGTCTACAAGGGACGTTTGTTTGAGTCGATGCGAAAGACAGGGTAAACCAAAACGACCGACAATCCAGTGACTGTCGGTCGTTGTTTTACATATAACTTCAATATTTTAACTTAAATGGAGTGATTTTCAAATGAAGCGTTGGCAAAAAATCGGGCTGTGGATTGGTGGATCCGTACTCACCTTGTTAATCGTCTTACCCCTGCTGTCTCCGGTCGTATTTTCGAATGAGACCGAGAGCGGTGCGATCCGGCATTATCTGTATGAACAGGGTCATCCGTACCAAAGTTACAGCGCCATCCTCGATAAACGAATGCTCGATCCGGAATACGGCCGGATGTATGATGTCGTGTGGTACGACTATGACAGTGAAACCGGCATGACCCCGACGATCTGTTACAGCAAAAAAACAGCACAACAGTATAGCGTCAGTTGCGGAACGGGTCCTTGAAGGATCCGTTTTTTTTGAACATTTTTCTTTTTTTACCTGTTATGACAGCTGACGGTTTGGAAGGACTACAATCGCCCGTGCCTGTATGAAATTATTTTATACACAGATTACGGGAATTGAAATAAAATTAACGGACTCGTTTCGCTCGGCAGAGGCTTGCAAGTAACGTCAAGACAACCAGCACCGCCGTTTTTTGAATTCCTCGTTTCATCGTCCAGTCTCCCCTTTTTAAAGAATCGCGTTCGCAATCAGCAAGTCAATTTTACGGACATCGACCTTTTTGTTGAGATTGATTTTGATCGTTCCGGACCGCGTGAACAGTTGGACTTCCGAGTTGATGTCAAACATCCCGCCGGCGTTTTCCGTCGAATACATATTGATTGATTTGTAAGGAATCGAATAAACTTCGACCTTTTTCCCCGTCAATCCTTGCGCGTCCCGAATGATCAACCGGTGTGTCGTAAAAATCGCTACGTCCCGGATCGTCTTATAGGCGGATAACGCTTCTTCGCCTTGAATCAATAATCCTTGCACGTCATGTGGGATGTCACACTCAGAGACAAAGGTCCATGCGAGTTGGCTCAGTGGATTGCTCATCAAAAATCGCCTGCTTTCTGCTTTTAATTTTGCTTACCTGTCTAGGATAGCTGATTTCCCTGTCTGTACCAAGCCATGTAAAATTATCCGGCTTCACTCGCGAAAATGGAGTCGAAACAAAATCATGCCAGCGAGCAGGACCGACCGTGTCTCAAGATCGGGGACATCAAACGTCAGCAGGTGCCGTTTTCGGTGACTTGTCGCAATCGTTGTCTTGTCGCGTCTCACTTCAATTCGTCGGGATAACCTAGGTGACCGGATGTGATACGTCTCATCTCGGTACGTCATCCGTAATACTTCGGAAAATTCGACGGCATGCCGAATCGTATTTTCGGTTTGGATGTCCCCGACGGTTTCGCCGCCTTCTTCGATCGTCCATTCGGTCTGATTGCTCCACCACCGTTTACCCGCTTTTTCCTCGAACCGGAGTTCGCGCTGCGAAAAATCAAAATCGATATTCAGAAAAAAATTTTCCACTTTCGGAAAAGCGACGAACCAGCGGTGCCAGGCCTGCTTAAACGTCCGGCGGTAGGAACCGATGATCGTCTCCGCTCGGTAAAGCTGTTTGATGCCTGTAGATTGACGGTCACTGAGACGCGACGTGTAACCGGTTCCGCTTCCGTTGAATGCCGCATCTTGTTTTTGTTGCCACCGTTCCACCCAAAAAAGCAACAGCGCTGCCGGGAGAAAAACGAAGACATTCCCCCACTCCGTTAAGCGGAAGATGTCAAAATATAGTCCCCGCGCCGTCAGAGCAACGACACCGAGCACAAACATACCGATACAATAGACCATTTCCCTGCTCCTTTCCTGGTGAGACCTGATTTTCAGTCTTCTGACTTTATGCTAATCGAAGGAATCTGACGCGGCAACTTTTTTCCTTTCTTCTTCCACCAAAAGAATTTTAACATCCATTTTTTAGTTAAAATGCAGGAGGTGTAACCGATTGGTCGAAATAAATACAATAGAAGTTTTTCATCCCCACCGTTCACATTTTGCAAGGAGGTCGATCCATGTTATTCCTATTGCTCGTTAAAGCATCAGACCGTTCAGAAGCCGGCCTTTTTCCGGATCCATCACTCCAGGAAGCGATGGCCGCCTTTAACCGTGACCTAGTCGAAGCCGGTGTCCGGGTCATGGCGAAAGGACTTCATCCGACACGGGAAGCCCTCCGGTTTTCGTTTCGCCGCCCCGACGAGGAGCCGGACGTCACATCCGGACCGTTTGAGCCGCCAATGGACCATTTGGCAGGATTCATTTTGATTGAGGTGGCGTCAAAAGACGAAGCAGTGGCCTGGGCAAGACGTATGCCGGATCCGCAAGGTCACGGTGAAGGACAAATCGAGTTGCGCCAAGTATTTGAATGAAGGGAAATGAATTGATGCTCAGTTATAAAAACAGTACGAAGGTTATTAAGGACAGTCAGACTGTCACCGCGATTCTCTCGGTCGGAGCGACCGAGCAGTTCGGACCGTATTTGCCGATGCATCTTGATACATTGATTGCCGAGCGCCAGGCCGCTGTTTTCGGTGAACGGTTAAACGCCTATGTCTTACCGACGCTTCCGTTTAACACCTCCGAAGAACATGCCAATCAAATCGGGACCGTCACCGTTAGCCCGACGGTGCTATCGATGATGCTCGAAGAAATCATCGTCAATCTGCACCGGAGCTCGTCGTCATCACGACGCACCGCTACCGGGCATTTGAGGAAGCGTTGGACGCGGCGGGACTTGCGGGATTAAACGAACGGCACGGCGGTCTGTTGTCCGTCGCAACCGGGATGTGGCTTTGTCCGGATCTCGTTGACCTGCAACCGATGGGCGGGGACGTTCCGCTGTCCCATTATCCGGTCGCCGATTATGTCTTTTGGGATCAACTGACGACGGACGGTTGTTGGGGATGCTTTGAACCCGGTGTCTATTCGCCGGACGAACTGGCAACCATCGGTGAGACGTTTTGGACGACCTTTACTGAAAAACGGGCGGAACACTTGAAAGAAACACTAACGACGGCGGTCCGCCTGCGAAACCTGCCGGGAAGAAATGAGGACTGATGATGAACGAAACGATTCGGACACACGACGATCTTTTGCAGATGCTTGACGCTTTACTCCGGGAACCGACCGCCTTTTGGGAAGGCTTTTATGCCGACCGGACGAAACGGATCCCCTTTTTCGTCGACAAACCGGACGAGAATCTGGTCCGCTACGTCGAACAACTTGAGATTCCGGTGAACCGGGTGCTCGAACTGGGAAGCGGTCCCGGACGAAATGCCTTGTATCTCGCGGAACACGGTAGTCAGGTCGACGCAATCGATCTTGCACAGACTTCGGTCGACTGGGCCAATGAACGTGCACGGGAGCGGCAACTCGACATTTCGTTCCGCCAAGGAAACCTTTTTGAATTGCCGTTCGAACAGGGCGCCTATGATTTTGTTTATGATTCCGGTTGTTTCCACCATATCGCCCCGCACCGCAGACACGACTATATCCGCGTCGTTTCGGATGCCCTGCGGCCGGGCGGCTGTTTTGCTTTGACCTGTTTCGTCGAAGGCGGACAGTACGGCGGATCCGACATGTTAGGTGCGAAACTAGGGACGACCACTTATGCCAAATAAAAAAACGACTCATTTTTGAGCCGCTTTGATTAAAACTTCTTTATAACGTTCCAATGCGTCTATTGAAGGCTTGTTGACTTCAATGACTTTTGTCGCCTTTTTCATTGTCAATGCAACTCCTGTTTCTCCATTTACAGACATTATATTGACGTCAAAAAATTTGTAAGGCATTTAAAAAAATTATTTTTTGATTATTAATATTCAATGTTTATATAGAAGAAAAATAAAAACGCCCGCATTTCTGCGAGCCACTAGTATCCAATACAAATTTCTTCAATAATTTCATCGTTCAAATTAAACCATTCGCCGCGAACTCTTAAATGATTATATTTTCCATGCAGTTGTTCTTCCAATTCAACAGTATAATTCGATTTAATAGCATGAATTAATTCTAGCTCATATGGCAATTTAACGGTGAAATGGTACATACGCTTTTTCAAATCTTTAGTTCTACCGATTTTAGTTAAACCGTTATCGGCTTTTAAGAAGTAAACCCATCCTTCACTCTTTTTCATTAGTTGTGGTTCAGCTGATTTTGCTGATTTTGGCTGTTCCTCTTTCCAATCGGGTCCATACGCCCTGAGCATTTCTTCGTCCAATGTTTCACTGTTATGTTTTTTTATTTCGCTGTCAGTGATATCATTTTCGATAAATTTCATCATTCCATAAACTATATCAAGCATGTCTTCTTTAGTCATTAATAATGTGTGACCATCTTGAAGATGAATTGAACCGTCTTCATGCTCTACAAAAATATAAGCAGGCGGCATGCTTCTTCCATTTCCTCTTTTGGCTGTTATTCCTTTGTCCTCATCAGTATAATATCTGTTCATCATAATCCTCCCACCATAATTATTGTTGATTTATTTTTTGTTTATATTTTACCAGAACATTACCGAAGATAATAGAACAGCTCAATAGCTTTCGGAAAAAACAAAAAATAAAATTTGCTATAAAAAAAGACTCTCACATTTTGATACGAGCGTTTTACTTATGCTTTTCGTCTAATCCAAGGATTAGCAATTCCGTTACGTTTAAAGTATCTCAAATTGTCTGCAGTGTTCCCCAAGACCCAAGACTGGCGCCAAAGTTGGTAAGCCGTCTGTGTAAGTTGCCGTTACTCGATAACCATAAAATCCATATGCCCGTGCTCCACCAAATTGAGAAGCGTTAGAAAAATCTCCAAAAGCGTTTCCAAGTCCATACGCTTGTAAAACATCAATGCCATAATAATTGATAGTTGCATCTGCATACCGAACCAATCAACATACGCCAGGTTGTAATGTAATTTCAGGAATTGCTACTGAAATGAATGTAAATTGACCAGCTACAGGCTCAGTAGATGGATTTGCTACAGGTTGTGCTTCTGCTAAAAGTTGATATAGAAAATCGTTAACATTTGAGTTATAAAATCCCATTCGAGTATTATTTCCTCCACCGGTACTGGCGTATGGAATTCCAATTCGGTCATAATTTGTTGTCTGTGTGACAATAAAGGGGAATAAATCCATATTCTTAACTCCAGCATTTACAGATTTCATTAACAATTGAGGATCCCCCATCGGACTGTTTGTAGCATATGTGCCGGGCGCTTGAAATGTAGCAAACGTAGTGAATTTATTAAAACGATTGCTTAGCTCGTCAATTGTCTGTGATTCACCAATAACGTGCGTGAAATCTGCTATGATTATGTATCCTGCACCTTGCTGTCCTTTGAATATGACAACTCCATAAGCTGGTTGAATGTCATATCCTTCAGCTGGAACTACTGAACCATTACACTTAATCACAGGAGCTGGATTTATAAGCCAGTTACGTGAAGTTCCTTCGTAAATATTATGATGCAATGTTGGGTCTTCTTGGTCTGCCACCGGAACTAGCTTGTGACCAGTCACTTCAGCGGCTTTTCAAATTCAAAGCACTTTCAACTTTATTAATGGAATGCTGAATGCCTGAAATATGCGCTGATAAAATGCCCTCGGATTTTAAGTCTTGAAAATGTATTTCTGTCATTATAGTTCCTCCGTTTTTGTTGTATTAGTATTATATTGATTTCCTTACACTTGTAAGGAACTTTACAAAGTTTATTTTCCCAATAAAAAATCCCCACTATTTAAAGTGAGGATTCTTAAATGTTATTTAGTAAAATCGTCATTTTACTTCTGTAGAGTTTGCGTCCAACTTAAATAACTTCCTTACTAATAACTGAGCAGTATCTGATATATTATTTTCAGGTTTTTTCGGTTCAGGATATTTAAGACCTAGTTCCTTATAGACACTTCTCATGACTGTTTCATCTTCAAAGAAAAGCAAGCCATATTTGTTAGAGTCAACTTTAACTTTCGATAAGATGTATTCTGAATATTTGCAGTCATCAAATTCTTTTCTCAAATTAATTTCAGTTCCTGTTTCTTTTCCATCCACATACCATAATTTATTTTGTATAGTGAATAAGCGTTGAGCATAAAGCAGAATCAATGCTTTTTGATAGCAATAGGTAAAGGTTTCTCCGTTTGACACTATCGCATATGCTTCGTTTTCGTAAATTCCTTCAATTACTTCCTTGTCTTCCAAGACGCTCGTAAATGATTTCGGATTTCTTTTCAAACTTCTCAATCCCCTGCTTACTTCCTTCCCTGTAAAATTTGTAAATAAAAATTTCACAAGAAAGCCTGTAATGGCTGGATTTGAAATCTCAATACTTTTTAGTAAATTTTGAATTATTATTATTACGATGGATATTCTATATAGTTTTTCATTTTGAATATTGTTTTTAAAAATATAAACAACATTCGTAAGATTTTTCAATTGGTTTTTGTTGACCAATTTCATAAGTAAAAAGTTAAATGCTACATGTGTTTTGTTTTCAGGTAAAGCTTTCAAACATTCAACATATATAGATATTTGTCGTTCATCATTAACATCAATTACATCTAAAAGTTCCACCAAACTCTTTTGGTATATTTTTACCAATTCAACATCGTTTTCATTGTACAATTTAGTATAAAGCGAAACTAAAGTTTTGGCTTTGTTGTAGTGCTGATTTTTGAGTAAGTTTGCTATCAACGACAAATTACTTCTTATCGCTGATTGGTACGCTTGAGAAAATTTCACTTCATCATGATTTAGTAAATATGTTGACACATGAATTGCTTCTTTTTCCCTAGAGACTTGGCTATTTAAAAAATCAAATATATTTTTAAACTCTTCAATATTTTCTTCAAATTCTTTATTCATGTTGTGGTCTGCAGCAAATTTCAAATTTTGAAATACGCTTTCCAAACTAAAATGAAATTTTTTATAATTGTCATCTAACAAATCTGCATACTTATCTGTTCTATAAAAATAATATATTGATTTTAAAATTTCAAAAGTCTGTTCTACTGAATCAGATAACATTTTATCTACTTGCATGGTACGGAATAAGTGTTTTACCAATATTAAAATTTGCCATATTAATACTATTATGGACACACCTATTATTAATAACTTTAATATTAATTGCTCTGAAACTCGCAAAGAAACAAAATACTTTGGTGCACTTAACAACTTGTTGTACTCATTGGTTATTAGCCAAGTAAAAGTTAAATTTAAAATAATTAATGATATTACTCTCGCCACAAGAGTGTTTTTATATATGTCCGTTGAACCTGAAGGAGATATAGTTTTTTGCTCTCGGTATGTAAAAACATATATAGCAGAAAGAAGTGAAATTAATATTGTAAAAGAGCCAGTTAGGTAGGTAATTGTTTTAATTATTAAATCATCGTTTAAATGATGAATTCCAAAAAAATTCGCAAACAATGATAAGTCGCAATTAAGATTAGGCACAATTTTATAAATCCATAACACAGCTAAGATAACCACTGTAAATGTTATTAAAATATTGTTTTGTATAAACTTTTGAATTATTTTATGTTTCCAATAAGCGTTGCGAGTTTGTTTATATCTTTCATCTTCAATCACTATAGTTCTCCTTTATGTGGAAAATTTGGAATTTAAATTTAAGCAAATAAAAGAGGCAATAATTTGCCTCCTTTATTTAATGCTGATATTGATTTTCTTGATACTGTTCTTTAAAATACTCTCGAATCAACTTGATTTCAATTTCATCATTTATCTCAGTATTTAACCATGGGTCTTCTTGATGTGTTAATTCCTCAAGAGTTTTCCCATCCAAATCTCCGAAATGTTCCCACACCTCTTCAATTGTAGCCATTTCTCCATCTGTCAATAAAGGGGTTTCTAAAAACAAATCTTTATTAATAAATGGTTTAGAAGTTATCGTATGATAACCAAATTCTTTATACTCAAAATAGATTTCTCGAACAACAGGTCCATGAGCCCAAGCTTCTAATTCCGCTCTAAAAAGTCGTTCACCTGTATTTATTAAATGAAATCCTTGAGCATAATAAAGCAACTTTTGTAACTTCAAAGGAGTAATAGCATAAGGAGTACTTTCAACACTTAAGTCGATAAAGTATCTCGCTACATCTTTGACTCTCGCCATAAATATCTCCTCCTATCTATACATATTGTAATACATATGTTCTTATTTGTGAATTTTTATTTAACTTATTTTATGAATGTTATGAAAGGTTAAGATAAATTTATACACTAAGCATCTAAGTAGCCAAAGAAATTTCCTATTTTATTTATTCCCCGTCTGCTTAATTTATATGCTTAAATTTCGAAAATCAATTCTTCTTCATATTCAGGTTGAGCAACTTCATAATAATCGTTACATATAGCAAAAGCATTAATCAACGAGTATAAATATGTTTTTTTATTATACAAGGATACTTTTTCTACAAATTATAAATTATCCGTTTGTTTCATCTGCACCGCTCCCCATTCGTGTATCATCATCGAGTTATCGAAAAATAACCGCTTCTGCATAACAACTTGGCGCAATAATTAAACACCATATTAATAGCTGAATTATCGTCTCCTACTAATAAATCTAGCCCCAAAATACATTGACTTCCTTCCCAATTTAAATTCCGACGAGGGCGTATAGCATGCTTTCACATTTTCAATTGGCTCAATCGTATGCCCTGCATTTGTTGTTAGAAAATATTTAAACGTTTAGTTTTAAATTCATTTTGTTTATGTTCTTGCATGACGGCACTTTTTTGGTCAGCAATAAGCGCTTCTCGGTCAACTTCCCATATCAGTGGATTGGTAGCCTTTAGTGCTCCAATGCTTGTACATTCAAGTGTTGGTTCTCGAGCAGATAACATAGCAAATAATTTCTAATTTAAGTAATCGCTGTCTAAGTCCAAAGAGCTTTTCGCTGTTTCGACTTCGACAGACATTCCACTCGGATATTTAGCATATGCAGTAGAAACATAAAACAGTAATTTAAATGAGCCAGACATTCCTTTTCCTAGTGAGCTGGCATTAATATTATTTGGTTCTGAATCTCTATTTTCATCAATGGCTGCTATCGAAGGCAAAGAGCCGTCTTTCGGTTTTCCAGCGAGCACTTTAAATTAACTGTTTGAATGAAAAGCTCGAATAACATCACGATTAATTTTGAAATACTGACTGATTGCAACTGAAACTCCACTAATATTTTCAAATTCTTTGCGGATTTTCATGGACTGCTCTCGATTGTTACTGGCTGAGTATAATTCACTTTCGTTCGTAAGCAAAATCAACCCAAGCATCTTAACAATTGCTATCAACCAAATTTCGCCGTTTTTTCGTGGAATAAACAATACAAACTTTTGATAACGATTTTCCGAAAATTCTTCTTTTTCTCGCAAGCAAATACGTTCATTAACATGAAGAATTGAAACGGTTTAGCATGATTAATAATGGGATCACCAATTAATGTTACGTCTTTGGCAGTGGCAAGATTGAGCAAGCGCAGAAATACTTCAATAACTCGGAGTACATCTGCATTAAAGTAATAATCGAAATCATCTTTGAAATGATTGACGGTAAAATCTTCAATAAATTTCTTCACCTGTAGACTTACCCAATACGCCTGGCTTTCATCGTTTATCACATCGTATGCAAATTTAAATGATTCACTATTTAACAAGTCATTGTAATCAATGCTCGATGAAATCCTCGAGTTTAGCGACTGTTCACTTTTCACAATTTGTTTCATTCGTCCAGTAGCGAAATAACCTTCCCATTGTTCTTTATGATATTTATTAATCCCATAAGCTGCGTTAAATAGCTCTTAATGAATCCTTCCGCATTTTGTCTGCAGGGTTAGGTGAAATTTTCATTGCCATTTCATAGTATACAACCACTCCATATTTTTTGATTGCAAGGTTGTATTTTTTAGATTTTCATATTCATTGGCCAAATCAATTAAATCGTGAATATGATTATTACTTAAGGCAGATGATGTAACTGCTTCTTTTGCCAATGAGTCATCTTTTTGCGCTCGGATTAATCAACCGTTTCATCTCTACTTCATTTAATCCTTCAAGGCCTTTTATCAATCGTTCATTACTGCCTTCAAGAATTTCTTCTTGTTTTTTGAAGGCTTGTATTTTAGCTTCTGAAAAATCATTTGCAGTTAAATGTTTAGCAGATTTAGTTGTTGCTCCCATGTATTTTCCTCCTGCAAATAATGATTCATATCTAATCTTTCCTCTTTCGCTCTATCCCAATCAACAATGCCGCTATCTTTCAATTGAAGGTTACAATATTTACATATTATTACAATTTTGTTTGGATTCAATTCCGAATCTTTGCTTTTACTGCGAGGTACTAAATGATGTCCTTGAAGATTTTTAGTAAGTAATAATAAAATTGTATTTAATCAAGCATCTTTGACAATTGACTCCAAACCCTACAAGTTTTTCTTCTCGCAAATCTCGCCAAGGTCCATCGAAGTAGAAAGTATCTTTTTTCCTTATACAGCTGCCTCTTTATTTCTTGTTTTGCAATTGATAGCAGGAACATTTCTTACCGTATTCGTACTTTTCACCACACTTGCTACATTTTTGAATTATTGGCATTTTCAACTACTCACCTTTCAAAATTTCAAATAATCGGATTGGTGGTGAAAAGGTCACAGCCCTGTATCCTAAAAGTCCCTAAGATGTTTTCTACTATGACGAGAATTCTTGTAATATTTTCTAATTAAATCAAAAAAGAGCCTTTCATTTAAGAAGGCTCTAAAGTTTATCACTTTATTCAATTATCAAATCTGTTTCTTTCAGTACATTTTCTACTATTGTATTAAATCTACTTTTTAACCATTCATACTTCATTCGAACAGGTGGTCTAGGATCATCTGATAATTCATCTACAATTAGCTTCCTAATATTATATAAAGCATCTATGTATGTAGCATGATCATTTGCTTCCTGACCTTGACTCAAAAAGTCTACATAAAATTGACCATCTCTGTCTATATCAAGCATACTCATTACCCATTGAAGCTCTTCTTTTGGTGTATGTTGGGGAGATGCATTGATTGCAGCTATTTCAAGTATATTTTGACTAACAACTACTCGAGGATATATTGCTACATTTGTTTCCAATTCATAAGCTTTTATCATTGCAGGACCATATACAATGTTGTCATTGTGACAAAGTTTCCCTACTGTTAATCCTCCACGCATTAAAATTCCTTTTTGCATCATATCTAATTGAATGTGGACAACATCTAAAATCAAGAAAAAAGCAGATCCTTTTTGTTCTACTGGATAGGAAATTACAATAGAATCAGAAAACACTGTTATTTCTTTTCCCATTCTTTCTTTTTCAGCATCGTTTTCTTTTTTTAAATCAGCAATGAAATTTAAGGTATCTTTTAATTTGATAAAGTATTCAGAGTCTTGAACTGTTTTATTAATATGTTCACGAAAACCTAATATATCAATGAATACTATGAATCTTTCCCCGTATTCTTCTTGTTCAATCATTAGTTCATCCTCGTTTCCATTAATAGTATGTTAAAAACATTTTAGCATATTGCATCTACTAAAATGGAATGAATTTACTTAAATTAAATATGCAGCTTTCGTTTCACTGTTTGTTTTCTTAGCACATCGGTTTCGTTGTAACCAATTTTAATGACGTATAAATCATCTGTTGCTTTAACGATGATTGTTTCACCGTTGTAGCCAGCTATAATTTCGTTGCCTAAGGTTATGGATTGATATTCCAAGAGTTTCAATGCTCTGTTTAAATTCTCAACTTTTCTCATATTATTTGCCTACTTTCGATACTGTTATAGCATCTGCTTTTTGTTTTTCGATTAGGCGATTTGCAAATGTTTCACTTAGTTTATTTTTTGTATTATATTTCATTTTAGTTTTCCTCCGTTTTTTAGAACATATCCGGTAAGTTATTTGCCACAATTTCATCAAGTGCTTTGTTATAAACTTTTTTGACATCTTCCATATGTTTTTTATGCAATCGTTCAAACGTCTCGTAGTCAAAATTTTAAAAAAATAAATCATACAATTCAGTTGAAAAACTCATCATCAATTGCCTGTTATTAAAATTATTGAAGTATTCTTCAGTAGCGTTTTCGATTATGTTGCCAATGTTTTTTTCAGTATTTTATTTTCGATGATTCATAAAAATTTCCCATAACAGTTATACTTAATAAAAAAAGGAGTGATTACATGAAAATGACTATTGAACAGATTCTAGAAATGAAGAATCATACAAACAATCTTGGTATAAACAGTTACGACTATTTTTTCAACAACTTAGAAAATAACTCTATTTCTAAGGTCGATGGCGTGAAACGAAATGCAGCTATTGCAAAAGAATACAACGATGAAGCGAAAGCCTATATCCTTCATCAATTGTTTTATCTCAATCAAGAAGCTACGAGCGATTTGATGGCTAAACTTAAAATAGAGAAACCTTTTATTTCAGATGAGAATGTAAAACATCTTATGAGGTATCGGTAAAGTACTCCATTTGGGGCGCTTTTTATATTTCTAACATTTTCCAATTTTGATATAATTGAATGATATTATTCGGGAGGTTTGATTATGGGATTCAACGTTGATAAATGGCAAAGACGAATACAATCACGAACTGATATTAGCGGTTTTGTTTATCACTTAACAAAAGCTGAGCTTGATGAAAATGGAAAAGTTACAACTAATGCTTTGGACCGTTTATTAAAGATTTTAAAAGAAGGAAAAATCAATGGGAGTACTACAGAATCGGGATTCATAACTGGAAATAGAAAAGCAGTATGTTTTCAAGATGCTCCTATTTCTGGCATCGTTCAAAATGTTGCTCATGAAAATATGTATCATGATGAGCTTGGAGGAAAAATACGTTATACTTACGTGGGCGTAGCATTTCCAAAAACTTACGTATTTCAAAATGGTGGTCGACCTGTGCTGTATGAAGAAAAAGAAATTGCAAAAAAGATATTGCCACCTGAGGAGCATTGGCGTATTGTCGATTTCAATATCTCAACTAAAGATAATATAATTGATTGGACTCATGAACGAGAATGGCGTATGCCAGTTGACGAATTTCATTTTGATATTAAAAAAGCTACTGTATTATTGCCGAATCAACACCGATACAAAGAACTAATTGAGAAAATGCCAGAAGAAGAATTAAAATCTTTACTGGGTATCATTCAAGTCAGTCCACTTATTTTTTAGCATTCCTTCGGGTTGGTGTTTTATTATTTCCTTCCTGACATTTTGAAAAACTTCAATATAATAGGCCTGTAATCAAAAAACAGGAGGAATTATTATTATGACAAACACTAACATTGAATCACAAAAGAAATTATTAGAAATGGTCATCGCAATTGCTGAAAGTTATTTTAAGCAAAACAATTACCGTATTTCCCAAGAAAATTTGTATAATCAAAAAAACGGCAAAATTCATTTTTTGTATGAAAAAGATTTGAGTATCGTCTTGAATTAAACAATGATTTGAAGGCATATAAAGTTACAAATGCTCAAAGTGGGTCAATTGATTGTAAAGACACTGCAGATGTAATAAATACGCTCATTCAACAAGTTGTAGAATTCAAGGCTGAAATTATTATAAGAAACAAATTGACTAATAAAAATTAAACATCACTAAAAACGCCTAGGCATATGAACTGAACCAAAAAAGTTAGACAATAAATAATTTACTATGCGACCTCAAGCACCTGGGTCCGGTATTCTACCGGGCTCAGGTGTTTTAATTTTATCTTGATACGACGATGATTATAGTAATCGATGTAGCGTTCAAGTTCACATTTGAAATGATTCATATCGTCGAACTTCTTAAGATAGAGAAGTTCAGACTTGAGCAAGGCGAAGAAACTCTCCATAGCTGCGTTATCGAGACAGTTTCCCTTTCGGGACATACTTTGGGTGATGCCATGCTCTTGGAGTGTTCTGGTGAACGAACGATATTGATAGTGCAACCCTTGATCAGAATGGAGGATCGGTGGTCGTCCATCTCGATTAAGTTTCACGATAGCCTGATCCAACATCTCGCCGACGAATTGATATGTAGTAAAGTGCCACCCGTTCTTTTTGCATAAACCCCCTAATGTGTTCCAGTGATTTTTGAGAATTTCTTCAACTCCTACTTTTTCTTCGTCACGACTTAAACGTAAATAGATGGCTACTTCTTTAATTTCTTTCATAATCAAATCATCTTTCATTTATGTTTCAAACCTTGCTACCCGTATTGTATTGTTCTTTTACAATTTGTCAGGCAAGAATTGAAACTTCTTTTTATTTAGTGATTTGATTATAAGACGGGTCGTCCCTGAATGCAGGCTTAGACCGACTGGGATGTCTACCGGTAACGGAGTCTAAACGGCGGTCTCGGCACTGCGGTCGATTTTCGATACGTTCGCTGTGCGTGACATCCGCTTGATGCAAAAGGCTGCTCCAACCGATTCCGTCTTCGGACTGTCCGGCCTGTGGACGGGTCTGTTCTAGAAACACCGATCCGACGAAATAAAACCGGTGTCGCCTTCATCTTTGGAAGGCAACACCGGTTTTACTGTATTCAAGACTTCATGTAGTCATTGCCGTGATATCAATCTGAACGATTTCCCGCAAATCCTCAACGACGGCATCGGCCTGTGCCAGCTCGGCTTCGTTTGAGAAATCGAACCGGCAGCCGATTGCCGGTAACCCGTTGACTTTAGCCGCCTGAAAATCAGATATCCGGTCTCCGACGACAACCGTTTCCTTTAACCGATGATGCGACAAGATATGCGCAACCAGATCACTTTTTTGCGACGAGGAAACGTCTTCGATGCTGTAGACACCGTCGAGCCAACGGTCAAGTGAATACTGCCGAACGATGGCCGCTACATATACTTCCCAGCCGTTACTCGCGATATACACAGCATGTCCGTTTGCCTGTAACGCAGCCAGTACTTCTTCCGCCCCCGGATACAAGGCACCATGCCCCTGTTCAATATGGCGGATCAATGCGTCTTGAAAGATTTGATTGGCCTGCGCCCGGTCCGCCTCCGTATGTGCCGGCAACAACGTCCGCCAGACTTCCGGCAACGGTACGCCCATGATCGCCCGATATTCGGCGAGCGGCGTCTCTTTCGTCCACCGACCCTGTTCACGCAGGAAAGCAAAGACATCCTCCAGCGCATGACCAAGAATCCGGTTCGTTTGAAATAACGTGCCGTCCATATCAAAGATATACGCCTGTTTCATATTGATGTCCTCCTTGACGATTAAGAGACGACTTCTTATCAGTTGTCTCCATTTGGTAACAGATTTCTTCAGACAACTTACTCATTTTGCTGATTTTCGGGTAAAGATAACTAACGGAATTTATCGTGTTGCAGTAGAAAAAAGGAGATGAACCATCATGATGGCGCTCATCGTGGTCGCCTTAGCCGTCATCAGTATCGTTCTGTTTGTCCTCTATAATAACCATAACAAAATCGTTTAGACGTATCTCGCGAGACTGCAATCACTTCAAATTCCCCATCCTGTTGACGATCTATCTAATCAACGGGATGGGGTTCTTTTAGTCACGCTTCATTCAGTAAATCATGGTGCACACGGGCTAGCGGTTGGAACAACAGCTCTTTCGTCCTGATTTGATGTTGCAACATCTCGACTTCCATCCACGCTGACGCGTACTGGTCCTGATTGACCAATCCTGTTTCCCGCGCCGTCTCCAACTCATCCGCATCCAAAATCAGGCACTCGCCGGACGGCAACAAAACCAGATCCAAAAATAAATCGTCCCAGAAAATCCCGGTCGTATCCCGCCCATGTCGAAGACAAATATCGATGTACGATTGAACAACCTGTCCGTGTGCATTGAACATCGTCGTGACGACGTGCTTCTGCCCTGCCGGAAACTGTTGGAGCCAGGAATAACCGTCGCCAACAATCTGAATCTCCTGCTCCGAATAACGAACCAATAACGGATGCGTTACTTCGATAAGATCAAGCCGGGTCACGTATCCCGTAAACGATGTCGTCTCAAGATACCGTTCCCGGTAATGCCGTTTTACGATCCGCTTCCACGATGATCGGGCGGCATATTTACGTTCTGTCATGTTCGACCACCTCATATCCCATCATATCACTTGAAAATCAAGACCTCTTGTCTTTTTTGTAAAAAAATCCCTCTTTTCTCTAGACGTTGTTCCTTCGGGAGCGGTAAGATGAACAAGCATATACTTAGTTGAACTGGAGGCGCTGTTATGTCACATACTCCCCGGATCGCCCTCGTCACCGGTGCAAGCCACCCGCGTGATATCGGCACAGCCATTTGCCGGAAGCTCGCAGCCGAAGGGATGACGATTTGTTTTACATATTGGAAGGCGGATCTCGAATGGATCAAGACGTTCCAAGCAGAACTGGCGGTAAACGGTTTTCAAAGCGAGGCGCTCGAAATTGACCTGTCGGCGCCGAATGCTGCAGAACGTGTGCTTGCGCATACGTGCTCGACTCTCGGCACCCCGTCCGTCCTGATCAACAATGCCGCGCATTCGACACAAACGGATCTCACCACGCTTGACGTCTCGTCGCTCGATGCCCATTACGCCGTCAATGTCCGAAGTACCGTCCTGTTGTCGACGTTGTTCGCGCGGACGTTTGCCGAGGCGGGTTTGCAGGATGGGCGAATCGTCAATTTGACATCCGGTCAGGATCTCGGACCAACCGATTCGACCTGGATGACGGATGACATCCGGACCCACCTGATACCGCAGTTTCCGTTCGGACGGATCGGGACACCGGAGGACGCTGCCCGGACGATTGCGTTTCTTGTCAGTGAAGACGCGGCCTGGATCACTGGTCAAGTCATCCATGCCGAAGGCGGATTCGCACGGTAAACACCCATATTATCAAAACGTTGAAAAAAGAAAGGATTGATTTAAGTGGGATACATCTCAGAATTACGGCAACATATCGGCAGTCGTCCGATCATCAGTGTCGGCGCTACCGTCCTTGTGACAAATGACCAGCAGGAAGTTTTGTTCCAACACCGGTCCGATACGCTCGACTGGGGACTGCCAGGCGGATCGATGGAACTCGGCGAAACGCTCGAAGAAGTCGCCATCCGTGAACTGCAGGAAGAGACTGGATTACATACAAATCAACTGGAACTGATCGGTGTCTTCTCTGGTCCTCGCTTTTACTACCAGTACCCGAACGGCGATGAAGTGCACGGTGTCATTCATCTCTATCATGCCCAAAACGTCACGGGGACGCTTGCGATGCTTGACGGAGAAAGTCTTGATTTGGCCTACTT
The DNA here is from genome assembly GCF_000620865.1 of Exiguobacterium sibiricum 7-3. Taxonomy (NCBI): domain Bacteria; kingdom Bacillati; phylum Bacillota; class Bacilli; order Caryophanales; genus Exiguobacterium; species Exiguobacterium artemiae. The sequence continues at coordinate 1,406,638 of NZ_KK211190.1, read as the reverse complement.
TAGTCAAGCGACGTTACCGGAAAGCATCGAAAGCCGGGCCAACGAACTGATGCAGCAACTGGGTGATTCCTTCTGGACACTCGGAAGTTCGTTTTAATTTCCCCACTCCAAACGACAACGAGGTCTACGCTCTAGTCCAGATGACGGACTGAGCATAGACCTCGTTTTACTTTATTTCTTCAGCACGTCGTATTCCTGTTCCGCAACCGGTTCCAGCCATTCCGGTGTCCCTGCCGTGATGGTGAGGTGCGAAAGCCAGCTGTCTGACGTCGCCCCGTGCCAATGTTTGACGCCGTCATGGGTGACGACCGTATCGCCGCTTCGCAACAGACGGGCCGGCTTCCCCATCTCTTGATACCACCCTTCTCCGTCTGTCACGAGTAAGATTTGGTATCCTCCTCGATGAATGTGCCAATGGTTGCGACAACCCGGCTCAAAGGTCACCTGTCCAACCACAATTTCAAGTTTTGGATCATTGACTAACGGATGGAGATAACTTTGTCCCGTGAAATAGGCCGCAAACGCTTCATTTTTTTCTCCCCGTTGAAAAGGATATTCTACAGGTGTCTTCGATTTTGTCATAATTGTCCTCCCTCTCTTTCATACCACTGAACGGAAACAGACTCGTTACCGAACGACGGCTGAATATCCTGAAAATGATGGATTTTTCCAATCCGCGTATACGGAACAACCGGTTCAGCCGCTTGATAAAAAATCACCAGACAATTATTTTGATACAGCAGTACGTCTCCGGCTTCAATCGACTGGATTGCTTGGGGCTGCGTCGGAAACGACTTGTCGAAATAATGATATTTTTCATTCCGGTGTAAATCATCCATTTGAATCGTAAACGGAGCTTCCGCCACTAAAGCTTTTGTTGTCGCATTGTCTTCCAATTGGATTGAAGCGACCTGACCGTTGACGTTGATGTTCATGGTATCTCTCTCCTCAACCTCTTGTTTGACTTCTGTCGAAATCGGAATCGACGGACCGCAACCTGCCAGTCCAAGCGAAAGGAGAACGATGACAGCCCCGACTCGACGCTTCATATCAGTCCTCCGATTCATCGATATAACGGATGATCCGCGCCGGGGTTCCGGCGACAATCGCCAAGTCCGGCACATCTTTCGTCACGGTCGCGTCCGCCGCAACGATTGCATTTTCGCCGATCGTGACACCTGGCAGGATCGTTGCCCCCGCTCCAACCCAGGCATTTCGTTTCAGATGAATCGGTTTGACGGACAGTCCCCGTCGCTTGGACGGACTGACGGGATGATTGACGGTCAACAGCTTCGCAAACGGACCGATCAGCACGTGATCATCGATTTGAATTGAACCGAGATCCGTCAACATGACTCCACGATTGATGAAGATGTCTTTCCCGAGTGAGATATGTCGCCCGAAGTCTGTATAAAACGGGGGTAAGACGACCACACTCTCATCAACGGGCTGACCAATCAGTTCACCCAGCGTCTCGCGAAACTCCATTGGTGACAACAACTGCTGATTCAACCGGTGGAGCAGCCGCTCTCCGCCCCGCTGTATGGCATGAATCTGCTCGAGCAGGGGATCGTCCGCCTCAATCAGTCGATTTTGAATCTGTTGAAGAAGTGTTGATGATTCCATCAGCATCACACTTGTTGTTGTGTCGGCCGGATGATTAAGTTACTGATTGAGACACGGTCCGGTGTATCAATGGCATATAGCACGGCTTGGGCGACATCTTCGCTCGTTAATCCCCACTCTTGTTGCGCTTGCCGGAGCGACTCGCCTGTTGCTTGATCTCTGATCGTCGTATACAGTTCCGTTTGGACGGCACCCGGTGAAATAATCGTCGATTTGACATTATTTTCGCGTTGCTCCTGACGTAATCCTTCCATAATCGCCCGGACGGCAAACTTCGTTCCGCAATAGACCGCTGATTCCGGATAAACGACATGTCCCGCGACCGAATCTGTCGCAATGATATGCCCGGCCTGTTGCTGTCCCATGATCGGCAGTGTCGCGGCAATTCCGTTCAAGACGCCCATCACGTTGATGTCGAGCATGTTTTTCCAGTCCTCCCGGTGTCCAGCCGCAAGTGGAGCAGTCGGCATGATGCCGGCGTTGTTGAAGAGAACATCAATCCGGCCGTAGACTGCTTTTGCTTCCTGTACGACAGCTTCAACTTGATCGAACTCAGTGACGTCCGCCTGTTTGATTTGAATATCCGCCTCGGGATACGCTTTCCGAATGGCTTCTAACCGCTCGAGCCGCCGGGCGGCGAGCATTAATTTGGCTCCGCGTGATGCGAGCAGACGTGCAGTCGCTTCGCCGATCCCGCTTGACGCGCCCATGATGACAATGACTTTATCTAGTGGTGTGTTCATTTGTATTCCTCCTCTTAGTTGTTGCTTGTCTACAAGGTTACGAGTATTCACACTTCATGTCTAATGCTAATATAAAATCATATACCATAACCAAAACGCATAGGAGGACCCCATGGAAATTCAACAATTAAGATACTTTTTAGCAGTCGTCGAGGAAAAAAACATCACCCGGGCGGCACGGATTCTTCGGATTTCACAGCCCGCTCTGTCCCGTCAGTTGCAACGGTTGGAAGACGAAACCGGTCCGTTGTTCGACCGGACACCAGGAGGCATCGTCCTGACAGAAAGCGGATATTATCTGGCGGAACGTGCGCGTGAACTTGTGACGCTGGCAGATAAAATCGTCACGAACCTCGCGACACAGGAAACATTGCGTGGTGAACTTTACATCGGTGGCGGCGAGACGGAAAGCCTGTTACCGGTCATCCGGTCGTTCAAACAGATGCAGTTGCGGCATCCGGACGTCACGATTCGGATTCACAGCGGGAACGGTCAAGATATCCTCGATAAGCTCGATAAAGGGATTCTTGATTTCGGACTGGTCATTGAGCCGTTTGATGTCAACGCTTATCATCACCTGAAACTTGATCAAACGGATCAATGGGGCATTTTGACACGGCGCGATCATCCGCTCGGTCAACAGGCGACGGTAATGGCAGACGACGTGCGGGACCTTCCGTTAATCGTTTCGGAACAACTCCAAGGAAACCGGACGTTTGCCGAACGGACCGGTTTGGATTGGGACACGGTCCACATCGTCGGAACCTACAACCTGCTGTTTAATGCTTCGCTCCTCGTCAAGGAAGGAATCGGTCATGCCGTGTGTCTCGACCGCATCATCAACACAAGTGGAAGTGAACTCATTTTCGTTCCGCTTACGCCGGCGCTCACTGCCAACACCTACTTGATTTGGAAAAAACAAGCAATCCTGTCGCGTCCGGCTAAAACATTGCTCGAATGGATGAGCCGTCCGCAAGAGGACACAACCTTTTAACGGACACATCCAAAAAACGGCTTTTCGGACAGAACATATCTCTGTCTAAAAAGCCGTTTTGTATTGCATTCATGTTTTCTTCCGTTCAACGATCTTGACTTCATACGGTTTAAGCATCAGCTGACCGCTGATTTCCGTTTGTGTTGCAGACTCAAGCAACGGCTCGAACAGTTCAACCGTTTGCTCGACTTCGGAAAAGTTCAGGATGAACCCGTAGTCCGCCTTCTGTCCACGGCGCACTTGAATCGATACTTCTGCCGTATGCGTCGTGTCGAAAGGTGCCTTGATGTTTAACCGATCCGTTAACATCGTATACAAGTCACGTTGAAACGTTGCCTCGAGTCGTCCGCCGATATACCAGGCGACACCTTGTCCATACTGATTTTTGGTCACGGCCGGTGTCTGTTGATAAAAGTCATCCGTATAGGTGCCAACGACTTCTGCTGAATCGACCTGGATGACCGTCGCATAATCCTGCAGTTCATACCGTTTCCCGTTAAACATCACGTGATTGCGATCGCTCGGATACAGCGTGTCCGTCTCTGCCGGTATCAGGCCAAAGATCGTCTTCAGTTCATCCGGCCATCCGGCATACGCCAAATCATGTTCATCGACGAGACCGGTCATGTATGTCGTGACCAACGTTCCCCCATGCTCGACAAATCGTTGTAGCCGTTCCAAGGTCGCCGCACTGACCAGATACAGCATCGGCACGATCAACAGTTTGTAAGCATCAAATGGCTGTTCTTTCGTGATGACATCGACCGGGATATCCTGTTCGTAAAAGAAACGGTAGTGCTCTTGCAGCGTTTGCGGATACTGTTTCGTATCGTTTGCGAACCCTTGCGCATCATTTAATGCCCAGTTATTTTCCCAGTCGTAAAGAATCCCGACCTCTGCCGGACGCGTCGTACCGACGACGGCGCCGAGTTGCTCGAGGGTTCGTCCGACTTGGGCGACTTCCTGAAACACCCGGTTCTCTTCCGACCGGTCATGGTCGACGACCGCCCCGTGGAACTTTTCTGACGAGCCGCGGGATTTCCGCCACTGGAAGTACAGCACGCTGTCGGAACCATGGGCAATCATTTGCATCGAGGACAACAGGTGCATGCCCGGGCGTTTGGCTTTGTTGACGGGATGCCAATTGACGGCACTCGGCGTCGATTCCATCAAGAGAAACGATTGCTGCTTCAAACTCCGGAACAAGTCATTGATGAACCCGACCTTCATCGCTAAATTGGCTGTTGTTTCCCAGTCATTGTGCCAGGTCGGATAGGCATCCCAACTGACGACATCGACATTCTTCGCGAATCGACTGTAGTCAAGGGCCCGGAACGGAATCAGATCTTCGGTATCCGCCATGAAATTGGTGGTGACCGGAAGATCCGGTGTCAATTCGCGCAGGGGGACACTTTCTTGTTCAAAAAACGAAATCGTCTGATCGGTCACAAACCGTTTCCAGTCCAGATTCAGACCATGGACCATGCTTTCGCCGATCGGTGACGGCGATTCGATTTGCGACCAATCGTCAAACGTATGACTCCAAAAGGCACTCCACCAGCAAGCATTCAGCGCATCGAGCGTCTCATACTTCACTTTCAGCCAGTCACGAAAAGCTTCCTGACAGAGCGAACAATGGCAGTCGCCGCCGTATTCATTCGAAACGTGCCACATCAATAGCGCTGGATGATTCCCGTACCGTTCGGCCAACAAGCGATTGATCCGTTGTGTTTTTTCACGGTACACCGGTGACGTCAGACAGTGGTTATGACGCCCGCCATGAAGCTGTCTGACACGGCATTCGTCGACACGCAGCACTTCCGGGTACGCTTGCGATAACCAGGCCGGACGTGCCCCGCTCGGTGTTGCCAGGATGACCTGTCCGCCGTTCGCATGAATATCGTCGATGATCCGGTCGAGCCACTCGAACGTGAACTGATTTTCGGTCGGCTCGAGCGCACTCCAGGCAAAGATGCCGATGGAATACGTATTCGTATGCGCAAGACGCATCAACCGTAAATCTTCCTGCAGGACGTCCGGTACGTCGAGCCATTGATCCGGATTGTAGTCCCCGCCGTGCAACAGATGTCTGGCTTTCGTCGTATAAATCGTTTGTCTCATTTTTTAAGCCTCTCCCTTAATCCTCTATTTCGTATCTCTTTCTCTCTTACCCTTTTGTTCCCCCGGCCGTTAGCCCGGACACAAAATGTTTTTGCAGCAGGACAAACAGAACTGCGACCGGGATGCTGATCAAAATCGCTCCGGCGGCAAATGTCGTATAGCTTGCACCCATTGCTTCATTGACGAGATTAAACAGACCAATCGGCAACGTATACGCTTCCTGCGTCCGTAAAATCGTCGAAGCAAGTACGAAATCCCCGAGCGGTCCCGTAAATCCGTTCATCGCGACCACGGCAAGCATCGGACGACAGAGCGGTAAAATAATTTGGATGAAAATCCGCGTGTGACCCGCTCCGTCAAGTTTGGCACTCTCATCGAGATCGACCGGAATTGAATCCATATATCCTTTCATCAAGTAGGTATTCATCGGAATCTGACCGCCGATATACAACAGAATCAGCAGCCAGTGACTGTTCATCATACCGAGCATCTGAGCCAAAACGAACAGGGCAATCAATGCGGAAAACTGCGGAATCATCTGTAACAGCAAAAACAACGTCAGGGCTTGCTGGCGTCCTTTGAAGCGAAATCTTGAAAAAGCATAGGCTGTAAAAGAAACGCTGACAACCGTTCCGAGCATCGTAAAGAGACTGATTTTTAACGAGTTCATATACCAACGACCGTATTGCAGACTTTCTTTTCCGGCAAATAATTCCCGGTAATGATCAAGTGTTGGATTTTTTGGAATGATCGATGTGCTGACTAAACTGTTACCCGGATTAAAGCTCGCCCCAATCGTCCACAAGAGGGGATAGATGATGCAGGTCGCAACGAACAGCAGAATCAAATAGGTCAGCGTCAGACGAACCGTCCGTGTCATGTTACGTGTCGCCATCCCGATCACGCTCCTTCCTTAAAGGCATTCGTTCGTCTAAACTGCCATAACGCAATCGCGATGACAAAAATCGAAAGCAGGATCGTCAAAGCGGCAGCTAACGCGTATTGACCGGACTGCATCGTCAATTTATATATCCAGGAGACGAGAATATCCGTTCCACCGGCATTGGAACCCGGTACGGACGGTCCGCCCCCGTTAAAGAGATAGATGATATTAAAGTTATTAAAATTGAATGTGAACTGGGTAATGATAATCGGCGACATCGCAATCAGTACCATCGGCATCGTAATATGTCGAAACTTCGCAAAAATCGAAGCGCCGTCAATCGTTGCTGCTTCGTATAAATCATCAGGAATCGATTGCAGGACACCCGTCGTCACTAAAAAGACATACGGGAATCCGAGCCATCCCTGCATAAAGACGAGCGCGACCCGTGTCCATTTTTCATCGGTCAGCCACGGGACGGGATCGATTCCGAACAGAGACAGGATATCCATGTTGACGGCACCAAAACTGTCATTAAAGAGACCGGCAAAAACAAGAATCGTCACAAATCCCGGTACCGCCCACGGTAGGACAAAAATCGTCCGGATGACCCGTTTGAACCGGACCTCTTTTTGGTTGACGAGGACTGCCATCCAGATACCGAGCGACACTTGTAACGTCGAGGCGACCAAGGTCCAGATAACGGTCCAGGACAACACATCAAAGAACGTCGACCGCCAAATATCAACTGTGAAGATTTGAGCAAAGGTAGAAAATCCAACCCAATCCGCCAGTTTGGCAGGCGGGGAATGGTACAAATCATAATTCGTAAACGCCAAGGCGAAACTGAACAAAATGGGAAAGATCACGGCAAATATCAACAGAAACAACGAAGGTCCACTGACTAAATAGGGATAACCTTGGTTCATTAAATTCCGATAATCCGACCACAAAGAATCCGGTCGGACGCCTTGGTCCCGCTTTTGCCCATTGCGGTAGGCGTCCCGTAAATTAAATACATAAAGACCGATCCCAAATAACAAAACGATGATTGCGATGATGCCTTGTGCCAACAAAAAAATCGAGTTGTCGCGGGGTACTTCTGTTCCGAGCGTCACGATTCCCCATAGTCCCATGTTGAGCAAATCGGCGAACGCTATCCAAAAGGCAATACTGACTACAAGCAGGAGGCCGCCTTTGATCCATTGCCGGTGATACAATTGGCCAAGTCCTGGAATGATCGATAACATCAACCCAATTTTCCGGTGTTGCACGTCCTTCACCTCTTTACTAGAATCTCCGACTGTCTGGTCGTATCACATGAAGCGTTCTTACTTCGCTCCGTGTTTCGCTTCGATTTGCCCATCGATCGTTTTGACGGCCTGTTTCATCGCGGCTGCCGGTTCCGCTTTCCCGGTCGCAATCGTTTGAAGGGCGGCATCGACCGGCTTCCAGACTTCATTCATTTCAGGGATGTTAGGTGTCAACTCGGAAAATTTCGATTGTTCGGCTACTGCCTGTGCGGCCGGACTTTTCGTTACGGCCGGATCCTGAGCCAACGCACTGACGGCCGGGACTTCTTTTGTGATTTCAAAACGTTTTTTTGAGTTTTCCGCATTCGTCAGGTAAAGCGCCAGCTTGTTCGCCATTTCCGATTGCTTTGAGTAAGCGCTGACATTATAACTTTTGACACCGATGAAGGAACTCATGTTTTTTCCGTTTTCCAATTCCGGCAGTTTCGTGATGCCGAAATCAATGCCTGCTTTCGTAAAGGGCTCGACATTCCAGGGACCGGAGATGATGGCGGCTGCCTTCCCTTCCGTAAATAAGGACTCAAGAACGTTGATGCCCTGCTCACCGATGATGCCTGCCGGGAATAATTTTTCCTTATAGAACTTTTGAATATAGGACGCGCCTTCGATGGCTCCGGTATTCGCAAGTCCGACTTCTTTTGTCTGGTATTTCCCTTCATCATCTTGCTTGAAAATATAACCGCCATATCCACTTAAGACACTTTGGGCGTAATAGATTTGATCAAATAAAGCGAGGAATCCGAACGATTGCCCGGTTGTCGTCTTTTTCGATAAGGTGTACCACTCTTCCAGGGTTTTCGGTAACTTCTCTTCTGAGACCAGTTTTTTGTTGTAGTATAAAACCGTTGTTTCCACTGCTTTCGGGACACCGTAGAGTTTCCCCTCCACTTTTTGTGAATCAAGGGCGACATCGGTATAAATCGACTGGACCTCTTTCGGGACATCTATCTCTTTAATGATTCCTTCCGTTACCGCCGTGCCAATCTGATCCCCCGGCATCGTCAACAAATCAGGACCCGTACCGGCCGGACCATCTAGTCGTAAATCCTCGATTTGCTTGGCGTACGGTTTTTCGATGACCTTTACGTCCACATCGTTGTCCCGTTCGAATTTTGAAACGATGTCTTTGATTCCTTCGCCTTTTTCAATGTCTTCCCAGACAATCAGCTTCGCTTCTTTGTTTGATGATTGTTCCTTGTTTCCCTGCGCTTCTTCCCCGGGACCACACGCCGCGAGCGAGGCCGTCAATGCCAGACTACTCAGGACAGTCATATATGTAATGGTTTTCTTCATCTTCTTTTCCCTCCTGTGAGTCATATTCTGAAAAGATCAAAACACTTTTTGTAAGCGCTTTAATAATCAAAATATAGCACCACAAGAAAACTTTGTAAATAAATTTAGTAAAATATTTTACTAAATTTATTTACAAAGTGCTTTTACGAGTAATCAATTCCGCGCCGATATAGACCGTCTTGACAATGTTTCGTTTCTTTAACACACGTTCCAGTAAAAGTTGAATCGCATTTTGACAAATCTCCTCGAGGTCAATATGGAACGTCGTCAGAGGCGGCGACACATATTTCGAAATACTTGTATCATTGACACTAATCAGACTGACCCGTTTCGGAATCTCAATCTGCTGCTCATTCAAAACTTGTAAACAACCGACCGCAATCGGATCCGCCGCTACATAAAACGCTGTCGGCAACTCTTCCCCGAGTTGTTCGACCGCTTGATTCATTAAGTAATATCCGTTGTCGACCGAAAATCCCCGCCGGCAAAAGATGAAGTCTTCCCGCAACAAGTCACGTTCTTCCATCGTTTGACGAAACGCCCGCTCTCGTCCATCCATCTCTTCCGTGTCCGTATCGAGGTTATGGTACGTGCCGCCGATAAAACCAATCTTTTCGTGACCTTGCTCCACCAGCACTTCAACTGCCTGACGGGTGATTTGCGCAAGATCCGGACGAACCGAATCGTAATGCGCGGGATCCGGTGTAGAGTCGATAAATACGCCATGCGGTGTCAATTCTCTCAAATATTCCAGCTCTCGGTTCATGAATGAACCGACGGCAATGAACCCGTCGATATCCAGCGGGATTTTTTCAATCCCGCCTTCGAGTTTGTAGGTCGTCAATTCAATGTTGTTTTCCCGTGCTTTTTTTTCGACTTCCACCCGCATCGTTTGAAAATAGACATCTTCGAGCTCTTCGTTATCGGTCAGCCAATATAAAAACGCGATGTTCTTCACAAGTGTTTTCAGTGTTTTTTTCCGGTATCCGATTTCTTCCGCCACTTCAAAAATCCGGGCTCTCGTCTCGTCTCCCACTGATAACGTCGGGTCATTATTCAAGACCCGCGATACCGTTGAAATCGAACAGCCCACTTCCTTTGCAATATCTTTGATCGTCGCCATCATGCATTCTCCTCTTTTTTGAATTATTTTAAGTAAAAAAAATTAGTAAATTTTTAGATTTAAATACTTTACATATGGTAAAGTAAAAGGAAATAATCTTACTGATTTGATTGGTGTATCTGTATTATACCGTTAAAATACGTTTTACTTCACGCGAAAAGAGGAGGAAAGACATTGCAGGCCCGTATGAATTCACAAAAAGAACGGTCGACACGATATCGTTTGAACAATGATCGGGGAATGGAAGTCGAGATTGCAAGCAAAGGAGGAAGCATTGAACGTTTGATGGTGCCTGACCGGAATGGTCATTCCGAAGACATTATATTCGACTGTTCTTTGGCAACGGTTCCTGTGATTCCTCCCGGTTTATCCGGCCGGCTGTACGATACGTCGTCCGGTTCCGTTTACGAAACCGATCTGGTATTACACGAGCTTTCATTCACAGCTGAAAAGTGCTCGGCAATACAAGAATCCGGACTTCGTCTGTCGGCGGAAATGGCTGTCGATGGACAGGTGATCACAATCGACATTCTTTATCTGCTGACTAACAGCAATCAATTGATTCTCCGTTATGCGGCGACGACTAACCAGCCGCTTCGCCTCTCTTTGTCGCTTCCTATTTTCTTTAATTTAAGCGGTAATTTAAAGGACAGTATTACACAACATGATTTAAAGTTTGCCTGTTCTGCTTTCATCCACCCCGTACCGGCGCTGTCGATTAATCCCTGCTTGCAACAGACGAAAGGAACCCCCTTTGATTTTCGGTTAGGTCGTCGTCTGCACCGTTTCTTTTTAGACAAGATGTTTTCACGGTCTCCTGGCGACACCTATTTTTTATTTCATCAACAACCGGTCATCTCTGTTCACGAAGCAGTAAGCGGCCGCTGGATGACAATCGGAACTTCCCAACCCGGCTTTGTTTTCTCTGGAGCAGCGCATCACGCCGAGACTTCCTTCTCCGGTATTTGTTTTGATTCAACCGCTTTCCTTCTGTCATCTCTCATAAACAGTCAAATTCCCTATTTTCACGAGACGACTTATTCGTTCAGCACGACGTATTGATTTCACAACAAGAGGAGGACAGCAGACTGCGCATCTGTCATCCTCCTCCGTTTGATTTGTTTTACGGGTCCACCGGCGATCCTAGTTGATTTTCCGGATGACCCGGGTCCCGGCAAATTCATCCTCCGGCAGGATCGATCCGTCTCGCAGATATACTTTCCGGTTTTTCCAGGCTTTAACCGAAGCAATCGTTTCACGGTACACAATCCGTTTCGCAATCTGTTTCACGGCAAGCGGTTGTCCGTTCTCGCTGACGACTTGAATCCGAAACAGGCGTTGTCCGACGGTTTGCCCGCTCCCCGTCGACAATTGGACCGTCTCGATGAAACAGTTAACGGCCGGTTCCGTAATCAGGGCATGTACTGCCTTGTTCTTGATACGTTTCAATACTGTTTTCTCAAGCACACCGGAAACGATTCCCTGGACAAGTACATCGACGACGCCCGCCCCGATTCGACGTTTTAATAATCCATCCATTTTCAGTTCCTCCTTTTTTCACTTCAACTGGCAGATCTGTTTATATGTCCTTCGTGCCGCAACCAAAAAAACCTTCTTTGAAACGGATGACTCCGTTCAAAAAAGGTTCATTCGTCATATATACAGCAGAACGATACTGCTCAAACCGAACAGACAGCCCGTATACAGGACAGCCGCCATTCGTTTACCGGATCCCGGAATATCCCGCCGGACGAACAGTCGTCCGTACTTCACGGTCAAAACGAGTCCGATGACAAATGATGCCAGCGCGAGGTTCGGCATGTCAAGTACAGTCAAATACAGATTCAACACACCTCTCCATCCTCTCCGGTCAACGTTTTTTTATGTAGGTTCCCTGTCAGCCCAGCCACGCGGTACTCCCAGAGGCAGCAAACAAATCCTCTCTTATCCCGTTGAATCGTGGATTTGATCACTCTTTGCTCGTTGAAGGTTTAACTTTCATGCTCTGAGCGTTCAGCTTTGTTCGTTGTTCCTTGAGCTGTGAACATTGAACTTTCACTTCCGGTTCTCGATGGAACCGGTGCGAGGTGCCGAAGCACGGATTGTTTTGTTATCGCACAAAACCGGCGTGTTTGGTCACAGGAATATCAGACTAACAGGGAATCGTCATCACGCAAAAATTTTCGTTACGGTATTGCTTTCCGACAATGTAAAATCGACTTCCGTTTCAAAGGTATCGATTGTCTCATCAAGTTCAGCGATGACCTGGCGCAAGTTCGACGGATCAATCAATTTCGGCTCCAGGCGCTCGATGAACAGTCGACGTGATTTTTCCATCTCGTCCGCATTCCCTTTTTCCCGGGAACCGTACGTTGCCTCGATGTGGCTGTCTGCCCGCCGTACGACATCTTGCCGCTCTGTCTCGATGGTCTGTTCGACTTGCCGCAGTTGCTCCCGTAAAGTCTGCAACAATTGCCGTTCATAGACAAGCCCGGCATCCCGCCGGTCAATCGCCTCCGCAACGGTCATCTCACGACCGTTAATACGGACGACCGTCACAGCATTCGACGCCGTGATCGCAGACTTGATCCGATTCCGCCGCTCCATCAAATCCCGAATCGACTGCAGGTTGGCTTTCGCTTCTTCCGCAAACGTCACGACTGAAGGATATCCTGCCGGCGCCTGACTGCCGTTCTGCACACCGATAAACGATTTCGACTGTGCTTTTTGAATCCGTTTATCCAAATTTTTTAACTCCACTAATCCGCGATGAATAGACATTTCGATTCGTTCGATGGGGGTCACGTCCTTTTTTTGTTTCTGTCTTTTTTTCAGGATAACACAGACTTGTTCGTAAACTGACGCCGTCCGAGCAGTTTCCACCTTACAAAATTGTCATATTTTTATTTGGATAAGGGATTTTTTACCTTATACTACAGAAAGAAGATTTATGTTTTCAGAAAAGAGAGATTTTTATGTACCAAAAACGATTACAGGTCATGGCAGCCCGGTCTGTCACCTGGACCAGACATCATCTTCCTCCGGTGCAGGCGCACGAATTGCTTGTCCGGACGATTGCCGGTGCAATCAGCATCGGGGCTGAACTGCCGGAAGTCCGGGGCGACGATCCGACCGATCCGGCTCCTGTCTATCCGAAAGAGACCGGCTACGAAAGCTACGCCACCGTCATTGCCGTCGGAAATCAGGTCACCCGGTTTCAAGTCGGCGACTGTCTGCTTGCCTTTTACGGTCATCAGGATATCGCACTCGTCGAGGAAGCCAAAGCCATTCCTGTTCCGGACGGTGTGTCCCCCAAACTCGCCTTGTTGAACATCTTATCGTGCGACGCTGCGAAAGGTGTCCGCAAACTGGCCCCCAAACCGACGGACTCGGTTTTAGTGACCGGAATGGGTGTCATCGGACTGCTGACCGTTTTCTATCTGCGTCACTACTATCATGTCGACCGGATTGTCGTCTCCGATCCTGATCCGATCCGGACATCGCTTTCGCTGTCACTCGGGGCGCATGCTTCATAATCAGACACGGATGAGACGTTTACACATGCACTGGAATGTTCCGCACGACAGGACGCTTTCGCCTTATTACAGGAAAAGCTTTCTCCCCATGGACAGCTCTGCATTCTTTCAGACGGGAATCACGAGACATTGTCATTGACGCCCGCCTTTTACGAGAAGGAATTGCGGCTTGTCGGTTCGAGTGACGGATGGGATTACCAAGAACATGCCGTATGGTTTTTCAAGACGGCACCACATGTTCCGCTCCTCGAGCAGTTGTTTGAACAAACGGTCTCAGCCCAAGATTTAGTCGGATGTTTCGAGCGTTTGCTGACAGACACGACGCCTTTAAAGGTCTTCGTCAAGTATCCGTCCGCTGATTGACGTGAGCGGACTCACGGTCCGGACTTCGAGACCGTTTGGATCTTGCTCGGGCAGCGCAGGCATTCCGGAAAACACAGCCTGTCTGACATGCATCCGTTCCGCTGCAGACGTCGTAATTTCAGGAACCGGTCGAGCAAGTAATTGAGACAACAACGGCTCAAGACCCAGTGTCGGTGTCGCGATTCCAAGCTGCAGGAGCTGGTCGCCTGTTTGGGATTGGACTGCATCCGGATGGGTCTGCAATTCAATCCGGAAACCAAACGGTGTTCCAATGAACGTCCGGCGTTCGTTTGCCTGAACCGTCAATCCTAAACCTTCCGCCCGGTCGAGGATCTGCAGTCGGTCGGCTTCCGTTACGAGGAATCCGATATGATCAAACATCACCTTTTTTCCGTGACCAAACGTAATGTTGATCGCTCCGCGTTTCATCTCAATGATCCGAAACAAAATCCGTTGCTCGCGGAAATCATCCCAGTGGAGCGGAGGATCAAACGAGGTGAATGCTCCCTCAATTTTACCGATCCGTTGTGTCACCTGAAAACCAAGCTGTTGATAAAACCGTTCTGTTTCCTCCACGAACGGTGTCCAAAGATGATAATGAAATAACATATGTATCTCTCCTTTATATTACAGTGTAGTTTTTATGCCTTCTCTTTTTATACTACAACAATTGAAAAAAATTCCATACCTCATAAAAAATATCCAACAAAAACACGGATCCTCACTTGGATCCGTGTTTCATTTACATCAACTGTTTGACAAGAAGCGTCTTTCCGCTGACTTCCCGCGGGATGTTGTCGACGGCACGTAACGAGACGTTCATCTCAGCGCCGAGTAAGGTTTTTAAAAACCGATACAATTGTTCCTCGTGCTCCGATAAAAAGCGGGTCCGGTCCGGAATATATAAAAACGTGATGTCCCGTTCACTGTTTTGGATATATTGGACTCGCTCGACACTGTTCGGTAACGCTTTGACCAAACTCGACAGCTGACCTTCAAAAACCTTTTGACCATTTTGTTTAACGATATAGCCTCGGCCCCGACCATCAATCGAATCAATCACGGGACCGTGATGACCGCAGGAACAGGTTTGTCCGCTGCTCGTCATGCGATCACCTACCCGGTACCGGACGAGCGGAGTCCCGTGTGTATCAAAGCTTGTCACAAGGATTTGTCCGTCCGGTTCGATTTCGATGATTCCCATCTCGTAATGCAGATGTTTATTCCCGAAACGGCATTCGGAAACGATCGGAGCTCCTTCCGATGACGCATATTGATCAAAGACAGGCGCATGGAAAACGTCTTCAATCAATTTTCGTTCCGTCGCGGTCATCATCTCAGCCGTCGGGAAAATGGCGCGCGGCCGGCACTGCAATTCCATCCCGATTCGTTTGGCATGGTAGGCCAGCTCAATCATCGCTGACGGCAACCCGTCAATCGATTCCGGATCAAACCGGTCGATTGCCTGCAAATAAGCTGTCATCGTTTCAGGACTGAGTTTCTTGACGGTAAACAGCATTTGATTCAGTGCATGATTCATCCGCCAGTAGACGGGTTTTTGTTGCCGTTCCGAAACGAGCGCCTGTGCTGTAAAACTGATTCGTCGCATGCCCTTTTGGACACCGTGGGTCGCTTTAAAAAAATCGAGATGCGCCATCCGGACCTGCATGTCTTCTTTCGTATACCGGACTTGGATTGACTTCCCTGTCGTCCCGCCTGTTTTCCCGAGAATCGGTGCATCGAGATCCGTGCGAATCGATTCGATTTGTTGCCGTAACGTTTCTTTTTCAAGTGACGGGATCTGCCGAAGTTCCGTTAACGTTTGAAAAGGCAGTTGCAGATTCAAGTCTTTAAACAGCGTGTTGTAATAGGCGCTATGTTGCTGGGAAAACAGCAAAAACGTATTAAGACGTGTCAATTGCTCCAGTTCTACATCGATTGGCTTTTCCAATTTGTCCGCTAATTCCTGAAATCGTCTTTGGTACGCCGGTCCATACCGTTCCCGTTGAAGTCGATAGCCATACAGGGTGATTAGAAGATTTTGCATGAACACCGGTGAATACAGATAGACTTGCTCTTTGATTCCCATCTGCGCACGTCCTTTCGAACAACGACTCGATATTTCATTGAGTATTTTCCTAATACATTCAGATTACGTCTTCATTCTGACAATCACATGACAAAATCTACCGCATTCGACTTCCATTTTAATGATGCTCCTTCTTTGGTAAAGTATCGCTTTTTTTGAAAAATAATTAAAAAGCAGATTACCTTTTTGAAAATGAAGGGTAATCTGCCAGTTCTTTTTTTTGAATTGTCAACTCTTTTCCGGCAACAATTGTTTGATTAATAATGTTTTTCCACTGATTTCTTTCGGAATTTCCGGTACGGCTCGTAGCAACACTTCCATTTGTCCGCCAAACAAACGTTTTAAGACGAAATACAGTTCTTTTTCATGTTCTTCTTTAAAACAGCGTTCGTCGGGTACATATAACATGACGACTTCTTCTTTGTCCGATTGAATATACTGGACCCGTTCGATACAGTTCGGGAAGGCACGAACGATCCCGGCCAGTTCTCCCTCGAAAATCCGATGACCGTCTTTCAGTTGGATAAAACTTCGTCCCCGTCCGTCAATCGACGCGATGACCGGACCGGCATGGCCACATTGGCATGTCGATTCACTTAACGTCATTCGATCCCCGACACGATACCGGACGAGCGGAGTCCCGTGGGTATCAAAACTTGTCACGAGAATCTGACCGTCTGCTTCGACCTCGATGATGCCCATTTCATAATGCAGATGTTTTTTGCCGTAACGACATTCCGCAACGATTGGAGCCCCTTCGGATGAGGCATACTGATCAAATATCGGCGCATGAAAAACTTCTTCAATCAATTGGCGTTCTGCAGGCGTCATCATCTCAGCCGTCGGGAAAATTGCCTTTGGTCGGAACGTACACGGAATATTGTATTTTTTTGCATGACGGGCTACTTCAATCATGCCTGAAGGTAAGCCATCAATTGATTCCGGGTTAAACCGGTTCAATTGTTCAATGTACAAGGTTGCCGTTTGAGGGTTAATGTTTTTGATCGTAAACAACATCTGATTAATCGCTTTATTCATCCGCCAATATACCGGTGCTTTCTGTGATTCTGCAGCCAGTGTCTGACCCGTGAAGCTGGCGCGTCGCATGCCGCGTTCGATTCCATGTGTCCACTTAAAATAGTCGAGATGCGCCATCCGGATTTGCATATCTTCCTTTGTGTAATGGACTTGAATCGACTTTCCCGTCGTCCCGCCCGTTTTCCCAAGGATAGGGGCCCGGATTTTAGCATGAACGTCTGCATTGCGTGTCCGGAGGATTTCCTTGCTCAACACCGGAATTTGCTTTAATTCGTCCAACGTCTGGAGTGGTAAGCTGATCCGGTGTTGCTCAAACAGCTCTTTATAATACGGACTGTAGGTCTGACAAAACAGCAGAAATTGATTCAGACGCTTCAACTGTTCCACTTGCGCATTCGTCCGAAAACGTTCTTTTTCCTTTAGTTCTTGTAACCGTTTCTGATAGACCGGACCATATCGTTCCTGATACAGCATGCGCCCATAAATCGTCGTTAAGATATTTTGAAGAAAAATCGGTGAATGAAAGTAAATCGATTGTTTGAGTTGCATACGTCCACTCCTCTCACATCTCAGTCAGAAATTTCAGTTGAACCACTGTCCATTTCCTGTTACTTACATCTTATTTCCAGTGATCCGTCTCTTCAATCAAATCTTAATAAACAAGCTTAGCTTTTATTCGGATACCGTTTTATGATAATAAGCTTATGTCACAAACATTTTTTAATGATTTTTCTTTTATTCTTTTTTCTTTGCTTTTCCTAATGACAAAAAAGAGGCTGATTCAGCCCCTTTTCTTTCAAAATCCCGTCACGTTTGACGATGACCAATTTCTTCGTCTGTTCCAAACATCCGGACCTGAATAGCTCCGAGTACCAACTTTAACTCTTTCGGATTCAACTGATCGATGATTTCGATCACGGTCAACGTCGTACGACCGTTATACAGTTGCACCAGAAGCTGACGCTCCACGTCGATCATCCGGTCATTGATTGGTTCGGCCAACATTTCCTGATAAAAAAACTCACCCGTTTCCGGGAAAAAATAATCACTGAACAATTGCATCAACTGTAAATTCCCCGTTGCCAAAAACAGGATCGCCTGAAACGGAGTCTTCGCCCGATTCCGTGTACTCAAACGTTTTAAAATCATCTGATACCGCTTATTGTGTTGGTCATCTAAGAAACAGACTGCATTCATCTTCGTCCTCTCCTTAAATTAAAAAGTAAGTATTATGTACCTGGAAATCGATAACTCGTCTTCACTCATTTTGATCTCTTTTTCTTTTCCCCTGTTTTTCACGCATCAAGCCTGTTATCTCATGAAAACATCTGAAGGGATTACGAACGGATTGATTCGGGTAAATCCAACAGGTAACGTTAATCGAGGGGGAAAATACATGACTCAAACACGTAAACGACTTGCACTTGCAGGTGCAACTGGATATATCGGACACAATCTCTTAAACGAACTCAAGAAAAAATATGATGTCATCGCCTTGTCACGAAACGGGGACGATAAGGACGACGAATCCCATGTCGAATGGCGCTCGTGTGACTTGTTTTCACTAAATGATACAATCGACGGATTGAAAGGGGCAGACATCGCCATCTATCTAGTCCATTCCATGATGCCGTCCGCTAAATTGACACAAGGGTCATTTGAAGACATGGATTTGATTTTAGCCGACAACTACGCCCGCGCCGCCAAAGAAAACGGTATTCAACAAATTGTCTATTTAAGTGGCATCATTCCGGAGGAGACCGAAGACTTGTCCCGTCACTTAAAAAGCCGTTTGGAAGTCGAACGTGTTCTCGGTGCTTATGGAACACCGGTAACGACGATCCGTGCCGCTTTGATTGTCGGACCAAAAGGATCTTCCTTCCCGATTTTATCGAAGCTCGTCAAACGACTCCCTGTCATGTTGTTACCAGAATGGACACGGAATCAGACACATCCCGTTGCATTGCCGGATGTCATTCATGCGCTTGGAGCAAGCGTCGGACGTGAGGACCTGAAAGACCGTGCCATCGATATCGGTGGTCCGGAATCGATGACGTATAAGGAAATGATCTTAAAAACAGCAGAAGTCATGGGGAAACACCAACCGACGTTTGACATCCCTTTGATGACCGTCAAACTATCACGCCTTTGGGTGACATTAGTTTCCGGCGAACCAAAAGAGACGGTTTATCCTCTCGTCGAGAGTATGGTTCATGAGATGGTCGCAGACCCAGATAAGATGGTCGACGGCATCAGCGACGGAAAAATCACGTTTGAGGAATCTGTCCGCATGGCGTTAAAAGAAGAGCAGGAAGAAAAGAACCAGAAGAAACAGTCGGGCCGTTCTTCTCAAAAAGAGGAAGCGCTTGATGTGCGCTCCGTTCAGCGCGTCCGCCTGCCGGAAGGTCGCGATGCCAACTGGGCAGCCGATAACTATGTATCGTGGCTTTCCTCTTTCGCCAAACCATTCCTGACTTCAAGCATTGCGAATGAGACCATCGTACGGATTCAAGTGCCGTTCCTTGATTCCCCATTACTCGAATTGACAAAAGAACCGTTCCAAGATGCTGAACAAGCGACGTACCGGATTTCCGGCGGATTGTTTGCCCAAGTTCAGGAAGGCAGCAAAGGCCGAATCGAATTCCGGCAAATTCCCGGTTCCCAGGAATGTCTAATCGCCATTCATGAATATGTACCGGCCTTACCGTGGATCATTTACAAATCAACACAAGCCAATATCCATTTACTCGTCATGTATCTGTTCAAACTTCATCTTCTTCGCTTGATGCAGACAACGGAACAATCTCCGGACGAATCGGAAATGATTGTCCCTGAGACGAACGGCTGATGTTTCAGAAAAATCTTTACCATCCAGCGGATTGAATTCCTTATTTCTCAGGAATTCAATCTTTTTTTATGTCCATGATGCATTGTCGGTTGCCGACGTGTTGATCGGATATGACTCTTGTTTCATCGTATACCGTTTTCGCGGAATCCGTAAGTCTTGACGTCTCTTTTCCAGCCCGTTTGCAGAACTTACCGATGAACAGATGACGGAACCAAAATAAGCGTGATACACTGAAACTGGATTGTAAGAAAGGGGTTTCACAGGCATGCGCTCATTCGAAGAACGGTTAACAAATCACATTGAAGCGACAGCGCTTCTCACGACATTGATTCAACCCTCGTCGGATCAACTGCGACTCGACAAATTAAATAAATTTTCAGCGAAACTATTAAAACGTGAATTTACGATTGCTTTCGCCGGCCATTTTTCGGCTGGGAAATCAAGCATGATCAATGCCTTGACGGGAGAGTCGATTTTACCGACCAGTCCGATTCCGACCAGTGCCAATATCGTCACATTACGTCGGGAAGAGCAAGATGCCGCCATCGTCCATTTTCATGATCGTCCTGCCGTCCAGTTGGCCGCGACCGACTTACCGCATCTTGAGACCTTAGGACGTGACGGCACCGTCGAACGAATTGATATCACTCATGCCGGCTCAAACTTACCGGAAGGACTTGTCTTAATGGATACGCCAGGTGTCGATTCCGTCGATGACGCCCACCGGATTTCCACGGAGTCCGCCTTACACTTAGCGGACATGATTTTTTACGTCATGGACTATAACCATGTCCAGTCCGAATTGAACTTCACCGTCACACGCGAATTGTTGACTTCCGTGCCTGAATTGTATTTGATTGTCAATCAAATCGACAAACACCAGTCCAGTGAACTATCGTTTGCCGCCTTTAAACGTTCGGTCATCCAGTCATTTGCAGCCCATGGCGTCGAACCAAAAGGAATCTTCTTTACGAGCTTACGGGAAGCGGATCATCCAGAAAATGATTTTCTTACAGTCAAACAGCTCGTCGATCAAAGCATCCGTGACGTCCAACCGAAACTGTTGCAATCAGCTGCCACGACACTGGAATCCTTACATGCCGAACATGTGACGTATCTCGAAACACGCATCGAAGAAGCTGTCCAGTCGACGGAAGAAGGAATAACTCCGTCAGAGCGGCAACAATCCGAAGCGTTGTTTGAACAGCTGCATCAGCTCGATTTGCAACTCGAACTGATGGCACCAGAACAGTGGGTCAGCCGTTTTTCACAGCACCGGGAAAGTTTGTTGCGAAATGCGACATTGATGCCGTTTGAGCTTCGTGAGAAAATGCGAACCTTTTTAGAAACACGACAAGCATCCTTTAAAGTCGGATTTTTCAGAAGTGCCAAAAAGACGCAGACCACCCAGCAACAGGTGGCGGAAGATCTCATGCGGGCATACCACTCCGTCACGACATCCGAAATCGCCTTACATCTGCGGAAATTGATGAAACAATCTTTAGCGGAAGCCGGCATTTTGTCCGATCGGCACACGATGCAGATTGACACCTATCCACTTGATCCGCCGCTCCGTGTCATCGAGGATGCCGTCCAGGAAGGTATCACGATTACCGGTGAATCGGTCCTCCAGTTTACGAATCGTGTCGTCAGTCTCACGGCTGACTGGTATACGAAAGAGACGAACCGCTGGCGTGATGGCATTCGAGCAGAGCTGGAACAAACAGATGGCAGCGTCAAACAGGACTTGCTGACGGAACAAACAACTTTACGTCAAAAATGTGATTTGTTGAAAACCGAAGCTGACTACCGGCAATTGCTCAAGACGTATCTTGAGCAAGCGGACGCGCCGACGAATAAACAACTAGAAGCTGCTCGACAACAGGTCTTGAAATGGCAGCAGGATCTGCTTCAAGCCGAGCAAGCGTTAGTCCCGTTCCAGCCGCAGGAAGTACTCGAGGAAGTTGCCGTTACTACGGAAGCAACTTTTTCAAACGGCGTCGAGGAGACACGGGCTTATTCGCTGGAAGACATACAACAGATTCAAACGATTTTATCATCCGTTTCCGGATTTGAAGATACGGTCGCTTATTTGCAAGACAAACTGAAACGTGTCTCCTCCAGTACGTTTACGATTGCTTTGTTTGGTGCGTTCAGTGCCGGCAAGTCGTCGTTTTGCAATGCGTTACTCGGACAACCGGTTTTGCCTGTCTCGCCTAATCCGACGACCGCTTCGATCAACCGGATTAATCCGGTCAGTTCGGCACATCCGCACGGTACTGCGACGATCCGCTTTAAGACGGAACAGGAACTCGTCAACGAAATAAATGACCTTCTTCAGGCTTTTGACGTCACGATCACTTCCTTGCAGGAAGCCGCACATTGGATTGAATCACAACCGGACCACACATTGCGGGATACATCTTTTTTACGTGCTTTTTTAATAGGTTATCCGTCTGTTTCGTCCTTCGTCGGAACGATACAAACGGTCGATCAACCGACGTTCACGGAGTATGTCGCAAAAGAGCATCTCAGTTGCTTTGTCGATGTGATCGACTTGTACTTCGATAGTCCGTTGACCCGTCTCGGAATTACACTTGTCGATACACCGGGTGCCGATTCCATCAATGCCCGTCATACAGATGTTGCCTTTGACTATATCAAGGATGCGGACGCCATCTTATTCGTGACGTATTTCAATCACGCCTTCGCCCGCGCCGACCGTGAGTTTCTGATTCAGCTTGGTCGTGTCAAAGATGCGTTTGAACTGGACAAAATGTTCTTCATCGTTAATGCGATTGACCTGGCACAAAATGACATTGAAAAACAAGCGGTCCTGCAATATGTCGAGACTGAATTACAACGGTTTGGTATTCGATCGCCTCGTCTGTTTGGTGTCTCGAGCCTTCACGCATTAGCAGAAAAGCAGACGGACCGCGAGCTCGACTCAGGTTTACCTGTCTTCGAATCTTCCTTCCATCAATTCCTGGAACGGGACCTTAAAGGATTGGCCGTTCAAGTGTTGTCGGAGGAAACGGAGAAAACCGTCCACCGATTACGTCAATTGATGGAACAGACCGAATTCAATATCGTGCGAAAAGAGACACGGCTTGACGAACTGGATGACTTGAGTCAGACGATCGAAGCACATTTTTTAGACCGGCGGACCGATTTACTCCGTCATGCCTTATTTGCTGAAATCCATGAACTGTTACATCATGTCAATCAACGGATCTATTACCGTTTCCCTGATTTCTTTAAAGAAGCGTATCATCCCGTCCGCTTCGCGAACGCCACAAAGCAGCAAGCCCTGCACGAAGCCTTGGTCGAACTACTTGGCTTTTTGAAATATGATTTTGAACAGGAATTACGCGTGACACATTTCCGGATTGACGGTTGGATCAAAACAGCTCTCCTTCAACGTTTCCAGGAAGAAGAGCGGTATGCGACGAAGTTGAACCCTTCTTTCCAACTTTCTCCATTCGAAGCACCGGCGATGACGTCCGTCCATTTTGAAGGTCCTTTCCAGGATGCGGCACCTTACCAGTCCGTCAAACAGTATTTCCGTAATCCGAAAGCCTTTTTTGAACGGAATGAAAAAGAACAATTGAAAGACGCATTAATGCAGTTGACGAAACCGGATGCGACATCTTATCTTGAAACGGAAGAGCAGCGATTACGCGAACTCGCGCAGCAACACGTCGCCCGTTTGCTCGACGAGATGTATACAGCATTATCTGGAACGTTACAAAAACAAATCGAGATGGAGCGAAGCAGTTTAGCGACGACGGACCATCTGGAACAGTTCAAACACGCTTACTCGAGCATCAGCCAACTGGATCAAACCGTTTAATTTTTCTCAATAAGCGGATCCATTACTACACAAAGAACCCGAATCAGATCCACTTCTTACAAAAGAGGTGGCTGGTCCGGGTTCTTTTTAATGTTTGCGCCACGATCGGATGGATGCGGCCAATAGGATTTAAAGTAATGTAAGACATAGTCCTGGACGTGACGCACGAGCGGACGTTGCTCGACCCCTGCTAAATGATTTAACGAAACATCCCATAACATCGGAGGGTCAAACGGTAAAATCCGGATATCCTCTGCATGATGAAATCGGAGAATCGGTTCTGGTAAAATCGACACGACGTCGAGTTCTTGTACCATCCCAATCAATAAGTCCCAAGCACCGGAAGTAAAAAAGATGTGTGGTTCGACTTGCACATGCCGGAACTGGGATAAAATCTGATGGTGCAACATGAAACTATCATTGAGAATGACCAAAGGTTCCTCTGCCAGGTCACGGTAAGATACACTTTTGGTTTGGCTTAACGGATGGCTTGGCCTCACCGCGACGACGACCTCATCCTCGATTAATCGATAGCGTTCTATGCCATAGGATTCTCCCGGTTCAATTAAAATCGCCAAGTCCAGTTCTTCGAGCAGCAGGCGACGCTTCAATTCAAAAGCTCCTTCTTCGATGATTTCCAGCTCAATGCCGGGATGTTCCGCCATTAATTTCGGAATCAGTTGCGAAAAAAGGACGGGCAAAATGACCGGTGGAATCCCCAACCGGACTTTCCCTCGTATGACACGTGACCGTTCGTGAAGATGTTCCATCATTTGTTGATGTCCGTGCAGGACACTCAGCGCATCCTCATAAAATTGTTGTCCGGCGTCTGTCAGACCGGTCAATCGTCCGTGATGACGCAAAAACAACTCCACTTGTTCCATCTCTTCAAATTCCCGTACCAGTTGACTGAGCGCCGGTTGCGAAATATGAAGATACTTGGAAGCCCGTGTTAGATTATACGCATGATCTACGATGGTCGTAAAAAATGTCAATTGCCGAATGTCCACTCGACTTCCCCCTCTTACTCATCAAACCAATGATTTTTTCTGAAATACAGGATCATCCCCATCGCAATGACTCCCATTCCTCCTAATGTGAAGAAATACCCGAATCGCGTCGTCAGTTCCGGCATATGTTCAAAATTCATCCCATAGATTCCGGCGATGAAAGTTAAAGGCATGAAAATGGTCGTGAAAATCGTTAACGTCTTCATGATATTGTTCATCCGATATGAGTTGAGCGAAATGAAATTATCCCGGAATTCAGACGTCATCTCCCGGTTATATTCAATCATTTCATTAAGTTTAAGTAGATGATCATAAATATCTTGGAAAAACGCTTTTTTGTTGGCGTGAATCGCAAGCCGGCGGGATTCAACGACCCGGTACAACAAATCCCGCATCGGCAAGATGGTCCTGGCGACTACTAACAAATCGGATCGAATCTCAAATATCTCTTCCATGATCCGTTTATCATTCCCCCGCTGTTCATACCGTCCTTCCAGTGCAAAAATCTTGTCTTCTAACGCATGGACGATCGGAAAATAACCATCGACGATTTTATCCATGATTTTATGAACGATCTCGATCGCCCACTGTTCGGGTTTATTATGTATCCGTTGAAAAGCTTGGAACACGACATCAATTTCACTTGAAGGCTCCTCGTGGTAAGAAACGACATAGTTCTCATTGGCGAACAGGTTAATTTCTTTTCCTTTTAGTGACTCCGTATCCAGGGCATGCAACACAAAAAAGCTGTATCCGTCGTAATATTCTAACTTTGGACGCTGTAAGTATTGAAAACAATCTTCAAGGGCCAGCGGGTGAAAATCAAATGCGGACACCAGCTGTTGTTTTTCCTGCTCCGTCGGCTGATCAAAATCGACAAAATACCATCTGACGTTTGGTGCGTGAAGACGTTCCAAATCATCATCCACTAAAACTTGATGATCGTTCGTCACTAGAAGACAGCGTATCATGAACATTCACCTTCTTTTCATTACGGTTTGTTCACTTAGTATCGCAAACATCCGCTTTCATTTCCATAAAAAAAAGACTGTAGACTTAATCAAGCACTACAGTCTTTCCCTTTATCCCCGTTCGAAGTAAAAACCATTCCAATAGACATGACGATACGTAAATTCTTTACCACTTTTTGTCGTTACAAGCATCTCATCCTCCGAGACGACAGCAATCTTGATTGGTGTCTCCCCGTGATCGGTCAAAAAATTTAAAATCTCTAAATGACGATTCAACCATAAACGACGGCGGAACCAACGGAACCGACTGAAAGCAGCTGTAAAGTGTAAAATCGATAACAGCATGATAATCATACCAAACGGTAAGGGGACATCAAACAACGCGATTAAATAAAAATCAGCAATGATCAAAAAGACGGATAATCCCATCTCGGTCATCTCCATGAAGGACGCTTTATACGTGGCAAAATAGGTCATGACACGAAATAAAACGATGACCGTCAAATACGGTACAAAATAAAGACGAAAAATGTTGTCCGACCCACTGTTGACGTACATGAGCAAGGGTAGGAAGAAGAGCAACTTCCAAATTAGGATGGCAGAATAAAACAAAGTGTGATCCGTGTAGCGTTTGCGTACGATGGCGCGACTAATGTTCATTGCCTTCCCCTCCTTCAATGGTGACTACATGTTCGAGTCGATGATGTCGGGATCTAATGCCTATAAGGGTATGTTTCCTCATTCGGCCATTTCTAATCGTATATTTCGTGTGAAATATCGGTTTATATTCAGTATACGAAACATATTAATGAATAGTTTTACTTTCCCATCATTCCCCATATTTGAATGTGCTGTTTTCAGCCGTTTACTCGTATTTGTTCTTTGCCGTTTTTTTCTTTACACTTGAATTAGATTATTTTAGAAATGAGATGAAAAGCATGTACAGCCATATCGTGATCGGGGCAGGTATTCTCGGCACCTCAACCGCATATCATTTAGCGAAAGAAGGCGCATCCGTCTTGTTGGTTGACCGGAAGGAAGCGGGTCGTGCTACGCACGTCGCAGCAGGAATTATTTGTCCTTGGATGACGCAACGTCGGAACAAGGCTTGGTATCGATTAGCCAATAACGGTGCTCATTATTATGACACCTTGATTCCGGAACTCGAGGCACTTGGTGAGACGACGACCGGCTATCAAAAAGTAGGCGCAATCGCTTTACACGAAACATCAAAAATCGAAAAAATGCAGGTCATTGCTGAAAATCGTTTTCCCGAGGCGCCGGCGATTCAGCAAATCGAGCGTTTGACTGCTGATCGTGTGCAACAGATGTTTCCGTTGATTGAATATGTGGAAGATGCATTATTCGTTTCCGGCGGAGCACGAGTTGACGGACGTGCGTTACGCGCTGCACTAGAACGCGGCGCCCTCAAACAGCAGGCGAAGGTGGTCGAAGCAGATGCCGCGTTAATCGTCGTGGACGGTCAAGTGAAGGGTGTCCAAATTGATGATGAAATGCATTACGCGGAGCAAATCATCTTGACGGCAGGTGTCTGGGTCAATGAGTTACTGAAACCGTTGCATCTTGAACTTGACATCCGTCCTGAAAAAGGGCAGATTCTCCATCTGGACATCACGGCGGAACAAACACAACAATGGCCCGTCATCATGGGGCAACGTGGACTGTATCTTGTATCGATTGAGGATGGAAAATTGGCGCTCGGCTCCACGCATGAGAAACAACTTGACTATAACCTCCAACCGACCGTCAAGGGCATGCATGCTTTATTGACACGTGCCTTGCCGGTTGCACCTGCACTGGAAGACTCGAAAATCAATGAGATGCGTGTCGGACTTCGTCCTTATACCAGTACTTCCTTACCGATCATCGGACGACTCGCGACTCATCCGAATGTACTGGTCGCTAACGGACTTGGAGCCTCCGGCTTAACGATTGGTCCCTATCTGGGGCGTGAATTAGCGAAGTTAGCGTTAGGGCAAGAACTCGATATCAATCTGGAGGATTATTTACCTCAATGAGCAAACAACGAACGAACTTTTACCTTCTTGATAGTCTATACCCGCTAATAAATAAGAACAAACGTTCTATATTCGAGATATCAAAGGAGAGTTGAATGTGCATCCGATCAAACCTTTCGTGACTCTTGATCAGCTGGAATCTCTCGACATTCGTGTCGGTACAATTCGTTCGCTCCGGACTTCGGACGAAGAACCCGCTTTACTGTTACTGCTGATCGATTTCTTAGAATTTCAACAGTCCTTGTTCCTCGATTGGAAAGAAACACGTTTTGAATACGAAGAAATCATCGGTAAACAAGCACTTGTCGCTCTGAACGTCCCAGGACTCGTCGTCGGCTCGTCCGGTCGTATTCTCGAGTTAGGTTCTCTCGATCAGCTCATGCCCGTGTTGGTCTGCCCGGAGCACCCGATTCCGGACGGAAGCCGACTGAGCTGACAAAGAAACGACCATCCGCCATTGGATGGTCGTTTCTTTGTCATCATGTCTTTTCTAGATAATGGACACTAAAATATTGATTTCGATCCGTAAAACATGTGACCGGAGTAAATCCATTTTGTCTGGCCAACACTTGAAAGTCATCCACACTGTATTTATAGGAATTTTCCGTATGGATGGTTTCACCTTGTTTAAAGCTAAATGTCTGATCCGCGACGGTCACCAGTTGATCAATCCGACTTCTCAGATGCATCTCAATCCGGCCAAGCACTTCATTATAAAACGCAACATGTTCGAACCATGTCAGGTCAAACGTTCCGTCAAGTGATTCATTGATATGCTTTAAAATGTTCAAATTGAACTGCGCCGTCACACCCGCCTTATCGTTATAGGCGTCGTGTAGGACCGTCACCTCTTTTTTTGTATCAATACCGATCAAAAATCCGTCACCCTTTTCTAGCAGTTGACACGAACGACTCAAAAAAGCAGCGGCCTCGTCGGGATCAAAATTGCCGATGGTTGAGCCGGGAAAGAAAATCACTTTTTTTAGCTTGTCTTCAATCGGCAGAACCAGTGGCGTCGAATAATCACCACATACGGCTTTGATATCCAAAGTCGGATAGTCTTGCGAAAGTTGATGCGCGGACTGAATCAAAAACTCTTTGGAAATATCAATTGGCATATATGCCTCCAACTGATGTAATGAGCTGAGCAGACTTTTGATTTTCCGACTGCTGCCGCTTCCATACTCAATCAGCGTATGGACCGGTCCGATACAATCGGCAATCGCCACTTGATGCTGCGATAAAATCTCGAGTTCCGTTCTCGTCAAATAATATTCCGGTTGTTGTGTAATTTGCTCGAATAATTCAGACCCTCTTTGATCATAAAAATATTTTGCCTGGAGCGTCTTCTTGTCTTGCGATAACCCGTACAACACTTCCTGACGCATATTGTGTTGATTCGTATACATGTCATAACTTTTGACCTGCTGACTCATTTAAAGGTCACCTGCCAACCGAAAACCACTGAACTGCCAACGTTTATCCGGAGGAAAGAAATTACGGTACGTCTCGCGGATATGATCATCCGGCGTTACGCATGCCCCTCCTCGTAGCACCATCTGGTTACACATGAATTTCGCATTGTATTCCCCTAACGCGCCTTCTAGCGGCCGGCTTCCCGGATACGGTGCATAGGCACTCGCAGTCCATTCCCAGACATCACCGAACAGGCCGGTCATCTCTTGCAGATCAGAACTGACAGGTCGAGGATGGTAGGACCCTTCTCCCATCATATTTCCTCGTTGTTCAACCTGCCGTCCGACGTACTCCCACTCCGCTTCGGTCGGTAATCGTTTTCCACACCAGCGGCTGTAGGCGTCGGCTTCATAAAAACTGACATGACAAACAGGTTCGTCCAAGTGTAACGGTTTGATTCCGTTTAATGTAAAGACGGACCACTCACCTTGTTCGTTTTTCATCCAGTACAAAGGTGCTTTCCAACTTTGTTGATTAACGACATGAAACCCGTCAGACAACCAATGCTCTGACTGTTCATACCCGCCTGCTTCGACGAAGGCCAGAAACTCACGGTTGGTGACCGGTCGGCTTGCCAACTCAAACGGGTTGAGCCAGGTTTTGTGGACTGGATTTTCATTATCAAAGGCAAACCCTTGACCATCATGACCGATTTCAACGAGTCCTCCTTCAAACCGTTTAAATGTCGGTGAACCGTCAACGCCAAAAGTACGTTCAGGTTCTGTTTTATTTTGATAAGCAGGCAGTAAGGGGTTAGCAAAAAAGTTGTACTTAACGTCCATCAAGATTAATTCCTGATGTTGCTGTTCATGTTGTAGCCCCATTTCAATCAGTTGCTCCAGTTTTTGCTGAACGGGAGTTTCTCGCTTTTGTTGCAACAGGGACAAGATTGCTTTGTCCACATGCATTCGGTAAGCAAGTATTTCCTCGACGGTTGGCCGAGACAGAACACCTCGTTGGTGACGCGGTTGGTAAGGTCCAATCGAATTATAGTAGGAATTGAACAAATAGTTATACTTTGGATGAAACACTGTATACTGGTCATCATATTCCTGGAGGATCATCCGCTCAAAAAACCATGTGGTATGCGCGATATGCCATTTCGGCGGGCTGACATCCGGGCTGGCTTGAATAATAAAATCCTCCGGTTCGAGCGGTTCGATCAATGCTAAGGTTTGATTGCGGACAGCAGAAAACTTGTCTACTAAGTAAGTCGTCGTTTCCAGTCTCACTTCAAAGCACTCCTTTAAATGGATTTTTCTGAAAATATGCACCATTCTCTTTACCCTTTCCACTTTCAAGTAAGCGCTCTCAATGAAATAAAAAAAGAAGCGACACCTTGTAAGGATGCCGCTTTCTCCAGCTTAATACACTTTATCGCCGTTAAAAATTGAATTTTTGACGACCACATAATCGACAGTCCTGATTGCTTGCAGTTTGTTACCGCCCGCGTACGAAATCGCAGACTGTAAATCTTGCTCCATTTCAATCAACGTCTCTGACAAGCTGCCTTTATGTTCAACAAACACTTTTTTTCCTTCGACGTTCTTTTTTTCACCTTTTTGAAACTCGGACGCCGAACCAAAATATTCTTTAACGCGTAATCCATCAACTTCGTGCGTCTCACCTGGAGACTCTTCGTGTCCCGCAAACAGTGAACCGATCATCACCATCGTCGCCCCAAAACGAACCGATTTTGCAATGTCGCCGTGGGTCCGGATACCGCCATCAGCGATAATTGGTTTACTGGCAGCTTTGGCACACCATCTTAATGCCGCCAATTGCCAGCCTCCCGTACCAAATCCCGTTTTAATTTTCGTAATACATACTTTACCTGGACCAATTCCAACTTTTGTCGCGTCTGCTCCTGCGTGTTCCAATTCACGAACGGCTTCCGGTGTCCCGACGTTTCCAGCAATAACAAAACTGTCCGGTAACAGCAGTTTGATATGTTGGATCATCCGAATGACCGCTTCCGAATGACCATGAGCGATGTCAATCGTGATATATTCTGGCGTCAAGCCTTCTTGTGCCAACGTCTCGACGAATGTATATTCTTCCGCTTTTACGCCAACACTGATTGATGCAATCAAATGGCGTTTTTGCATCGACCGGACAAAATCCAGTCGTGTTTCGGGCTCGAAACGATGCATGATGTAAAAGTAACCGTTCTCTGCCAAATAAGTCGCAATTTTTTCGTCAATGATCGTCTGCATATTGGCCGGAACGACCGGTAACTTAAAGCGTCGTCCACCAAACTCAACCGTCGTATCACATTCCGACCGGCTTCCTACGATTGATTTTGCAGGAATTAATTGAATATCTTCATAATCAAAAACTACATCCATCACTAGCACCCCAAATAACGAATATTTTTTATTAATTAAATAGTAACGTTCGTACTTGGATACTATATCGAACATTAGGAAGCTTGTCAAAATAAAATCACTAAAAAGCATATTTTTTTATTCAAAAAACTTTTAATGTTCGTCTTTTATAGAGTATTCCATCTTTAATTGATCAATCCATGCTTCTTCCCATTCAAAAAAGCTACTTTTCGTTCCTGTTTCAAAAATATGCTCGGGATAAGGAAACGCTAAGGGTGGACGATCTTTCCTGTCAAAATAACACAGTTGTTTGGATTCTCCGTCAATCGCTGTTAACGTTCCTTCCAACACATCACACGCAAAAATAAAGGCGATATACTCCACCTGGTTTTGATCCGGGTAGGTCAGGCGAAACGCCTCTCCTCCAAAACAGCCGATCAGGCGGACCGGACGGACAATCAATCCAGTTTCTTCATATACTTCACGGATTACCGCTTTTGCCGGCGGCTCGCCCGGTTCGATCGCGCCCGCCGGAAGGCTCCAGAATGGACCTCCCGGATCTTGGAATAAGATTCGCCCGGAAGCATCGCGGATAATTGCACCGACAGACGGCGTGAACAACAATTGATT
Organism: Exiguobacterium sibiricum 7-3; assembly: GCF_000620865.1. Classification (NCBI taxonomy): domain Bacteria; kingdom Bacillati; phylum Bacillota; class Bacilli; order Caryophanales; genus Exiguobacterium; species Exiguobacterium artemiae. Next base: position 1,374,362 of record NZ_KK211190.1, on the reverse strand, counting down.
TCCTATTTTTTGACGCAGATTCTGGTAATAAGTCGACATGGGCATAAATCTTTCTCCTTTGACAATCCTGATGTATGACTAAAAGACTGTACTCAAGCGTTTCTCTTCATTCGAGTTCTTCTTTTAATCGAGTTCTTCTTTTAATAGTGCAAACAATACGAAGTCTTCCCAGGCACCGTTAATGAACAAACTCTTTTTTGCGACCCCTTCCTGTCTGAATCCTACTTTTTCCAAGACGCGGATCGATCCGATATTCTCAGGCATGACTTCGGCCCGCAAACGGTGGAACTGGTACTCATCGAACAAGAGACGCGCAGCTTGGCGGACAGCTATTGACATGATCCCTTGCCCGTTATACTGCTGATCAAGTTGATACCCGATCATACACGTCTCTGTCGGGAAACGTTCGACGAACGCCGCAGACACTTCTCCGACCAGTTGATTCGTTTCTGTTAAAAATATCCCGAACGCATACGAACGGTCTGCTTTTTGGTTCTCTTCCAACTGTTGAATTCGCTCAAGTTGTTTCGGCAACGTATAGGTATCTTTTGGGGGTTTGACCGGCATCCAATATTCAAAATGTCCTTGGTTTCGAATGCTGAGATCGAGCAATGCCTGTGCGTCTTCTTTCGTATACACACGTAAATAAATCGAATTCATGGCGTCATTCTCCTTCTTTGTGACTAACTTATTCCTTAAATATCTTAATATCAAAGAGTTAAGGTGTTTGATATTTTTTTTATCGGGAAAATTACAACAACAAACAAGTAACAAAGTGTTTACAAAATAAGATGTAAACGACTACAAGGAGGAGAGCATGCGAACTGATAAAGAGTTATTCCAACAAATCGAACTAAAAAATAGATACGCTCTCGAATTGTTATATGACCGGTATGAAAAATCGTTATATCTGTTATTAACACGAATGTTGTCCGATGAACGGCGCATCCAACTTACTCTAAAACAAATTTTCCATGATGTCTGGACAAATCCTAAACGATACGCATCGATTCATGGTTATTTAATCAGTGCAGTGAAACAAGCCAGGTCTCAACGTGAACCGGTCGGATAAACAATTGACTGAATCCTTCTACTTATTTACTTAGATTCATGTATTCGGACCACGAGACGCCAATTCCTTTTAACGCTCCATTACTTAATGGATTCTGATAAATTTTAGGCGAGATATCATTTATTTTGTTTATTACTTCCTTTTTCTTAGAGACCATGTTATATTATTAAGTAATTATTGTTGTTCGGTGGAGATACAAAGTTTACACTTTCGACTCGATGAAATTGATCACAGTAGTAATAATCAGTGTGACTTAGTCATACGCAGGAGGCAACACACATGGAACAAGGTAAAGTAAAATGGTTTAACGCAGAAAAAGGTTTTGGCTTCATCGAACGTGAAAGCGGCGACGACGTTTTCGTTCACTTCTCAGCTATCCAAACAGACGGTTTCAAATCACTTGACGAAGGTCAAGAAGTTTCGTTTGAAGTTGAAGAAGGCCAACGCGGACCGCAAGCAACTAACGTTACTAAACTTTAATTTTCCAAGACTCTGCTGTTGCAGAGTCTTTTTTTGTTTTATCTTTTGAAATCTCATCATTCATGTAAGAACGAAAGGATGATTCTCATGGAAACTTCAGCTAAACATGAACAGCTTCAGCTTCTCCTGACAAATCGACATGCTTATTTGATGCAGGGCAACCGAAAAGAGATGCATCAGTTGTTATCACCCGATTTTTCTTTTGTTGATGGACAAGGCCGGCAGTTCGATGCCGAGACGTATCTCGATCATTATGTCGACCCGGATCAAATCCAATGGAGCGATCAACTCAGCGAGTCGATGGTGGTCGAAGTCTTCGACACGACGGCCCTGGTGCAGGAAATCGTGGAAGATCATTTCTCATACGGTCGCAGCATGTACGTCGGTCGCTTCCGGAGCGTTTCACTTTATCACTGGACGAACGAGGGCTGGAAATGGCACTTTCACCAACTTACGCCGCTTGACCCGTCTTGAATTCAATACCTTCTTCAGATACATCGATCAGATCAGTCTCTCTACAGGAGAACTGGTCTTTTTCTGTTGAACGATTCTTCCCCTCTGTTCTGAAAAGTTCAAGTTCCATTTGAAATGAAGTTTGATTAACTGTTTTCATTCCGTTACACTTTAGTTGTGAATATTTTCTGAAAATTATTGGAGGCGGAATGTGATGACGGTTTTTAACTTTTCAGCTGGTCCGGCAGTCCTACCGGTACCTGTTTTACTTAAAGCTCAATCAGAGCTTCTGAATTACCAAGGTTCTGGACAATCCGTTTTGGAATTAAGTCATCGTTCCACCTTGTTTGAAAACATCCTTCAGGATACAGAGGCTCTGCTTCGGGAACTCTTACAGATTCCGGATCATTACCGTGTCTTGTTTTTACAAGGCGGTGCGACACTTCAGTTTTCCATGTTACCGCTGAACTTAGCAACGGATCGGCGTCACGTGGACTTCATCGATACGGGCAGCTGGTCACAAAAAGCGATGCAGGATGCCCAGGCTTTTGTAAAGACAAACATCGTTGCTTCATCTAAAGAGGACAGCTATCGTTCGATTCCGACCGGTCCCATCCGTTCTGAGGCGGATTATCTGCATATCACATGGAACAATACGCTTGAAGGGACGACTTTTACCGAAGTCCCACAAGTCGATGTTCCATTAGTAGCCGACTTCTCTTCCTCTATCTTATCGGAACCGATTGATGTCAGTCAGTTTGACGTAATTTATGCGGGGGCTCAAAAGAATCTCGGATCAGCCGGAATGACGCTTGTCATCATAAAAGATAAGCTGTTACAGCGTACGCCGGACCGCTTAGGTTCCTATTTGCGGTACGATACACACGCTACCCATCATTCACTTTACAATACACCGCCCACATACAGCATCTATTTGACGAAACTGGTCCTCGAATGGATCAAGGAGCAGGGATTCGATACGGTCGTCGCGCGTAATCACCGGCAAGCCGCTTCCCTCTATGCGTACTTGGACCAATCCGTCCTGTTTTCAAATCACGTCGCCTTACCGGACCGGAGCCGAATGAACATTCCTTTTACTACCGGTCAAACGGATTTGGATAAACAATTTCTGCAATTTGCAGAACGTCATCAGCTCGTGAATTTAAAAGGACATCGTTCTGTCGGAGGAATGCGCGCAAGTCTCTATAACGCGATGCCAACCGCAGGCGTCGATGCCCTTATCGCCATCTTACAACGATTCGAACAGGGGGAACGTTAAATGTATCATGTACAACTTTGGAATGACGTGTCTGAAAAAGGATTAAAGCGCTTCACCGATCAATATGTCGTTAAACAAGACATCGAAACAGCGGATGCCTTTCTTGTCCGCAGCAAAGACTTACACGGCATGAAATTTCCAACTTCCTTGAAAGCTGTCGCCCGTGCCGGCGTCGGTGTCAATAACATCCCGCTCGATCAATTGGCGAATCGGGGTATTCCCGTTTTCTCGACTCCTGGTGCGAATGCCAATGCCGTCAAAGAGCTTGTCATCGCAAGCCTGTTCTTGACTGCCCGGAAATTAATTCCGAGCATCTTGTGGACAAACAATCTGCGCGGACCGGATATCCCGGAGCGGATTGAAGCGAATAAAAAACAATTTGCCGGTACCGAATTACTCGGGAAACGAATCGGCATCGTCGGCCTTGGCGCCATCGGAGCGAGTTTAGCGAATACGCTTCACGAACTCGGTATGACGGTTTCCGGCTACGATCCCCACATGTCTGTAGAATCGGCATGGCGTGTCTCGAATCAAGTGCACCGTGTCACCAACCTTGAAGAGTTGCTCGCGACAAGCGATTACATTACGTTGCATCTGCCATTGATTGACGCGACCCAACATCTGCTTGATGAACGGCTGCTTGGGAAAATCAAACAAGGGGCAACCTTGCTTAATTTCTCCCGCGGCGAATTAATCGACGAACAGGCTTTGGCCACTGTCTTGAAGTCCGGCCGTCTGGCCAACTATGTCACTGATTTCCCGAATGCCTTCATTCTCTCTCTGCCTCGTGTCACTCCGTTGCCGCACATCGGTGCGTCGACAGCGGAAGCCGAAGAAAATTGTGCCATCATGGCTGTCGATCAATTAAAGCTGTTCCTCGAAACCGGTAATATCCGGAACGCAGTCAATTTCCCGTCCGTCGAGTTACCCTATTCCGGTAAACGACGTATCACGATCGCGCATCAGAACATCCCGAACATGGTCGGTCAAATCGCTTCCGTCCTTGCGACAGAACAAATCAACATCGCCAACATGATCAATGGCAGCAAGGATGGTATCGCCTACACGATCATCGATATCGATAACCATTTGGATGAAGCAATCTCATTACAACAATTAAATACCATTCCCGGTGTGTTAAAAACAAGACTACTTTAAGGAGCGATGATCATGCCTACTTTTGAACCTTTCCACGCTTTGCGCCCTGATCCTAAATATGCAGAAGCGTTTTCTTCCCTCCCGTACGATGTTTTCAATCGGGCGGAGGGACGGGTGGAAGTCCGCCGACGTCCGCTTTCTTTCTTGCGGATCGATAAAGCAGAAGTGACGTTACCGGACTTGATTGATGACCATGATCCCCGTGTTTACGAACAAGCCGCTCTTCATTTCAAGGAGGCGATGGAACGGGGTATTCTCACAACAGATGATGTCGAGAGTTATTATCTCTATCGCCTGACAGACGGTGAGCATACGCAGACCGGTTTTGTCGGCTGTGTCTCTGTCACGGATTACGACCAAGGCATCATCCGGAAACATGAATTCACACGACCTGATAAAGAACGGGACCGCGTCCGGCACGTTCAGTCGCTTGCTGCTCATACCGGTCCGATTTTACTGGCCCATCATCCGGATGATGAACTGAATCGAGTGGTCTCGGAACAGACCAAACAATCCCCGCTCTATCAATTTACAGCGGAAGACGGGATTGAGCATACCATCTATAAAGTCACGGACCGTGATGCCATGATGACGATCGGCAGTCAGTTCGCCCGTCATGATCATCTGTATATCGCTGATGGACACCACCGGGCGGAAGCAGCCTCACAAGTCGCGCGATTGAATCCTCACGAGGATGCCGGACTGTTTCTCGCCGTCTCTTTTTCAAGTGATCAATTGAACATCCAAGGTTACCATCGCGTTGTCGAAGATTTGTACGGTCAGTCTGTCGATGACCTGCTCGAAAGAATCAGCAAGCGGTTCGCCATTACCGAGGGACGCGCGACAGAAACAAAAAAACATCGGTTTGAAATGTATGTGAAGCAGACTTGGTACACACTCGATTATGAGAAAAACCGTCCCTCCGTCAAGGAGGACCTTGATGTCGCGATTCTTCAGGATGAATTGTTAACGCCCTTCCTCGGAATCGAAGATCCCCGGACGGATGCACGGATTCAGTTCGTCGGTGGTGTCAGAGGTTATGCCGGGCTTGAGCAACTCGTCGATCAAGGCACAATGGCTGTTGCGTTTCATCTCCATCCAACAAGCTTAACCGAGCTGATGGCAGTCGCTGATGCCGGTGAAGTCATGCCGCCGAAATCGACCTGGTTCGAACCCAAATTAAGAAGTGGCCTGCTCATTCATCCGTTTTTCTGAATTTTTATAGTCAAATCAAAAAGGGTGACAGATTGTAATCTGTCACCCTTTTTTGTGTAGAAAGCGGCTTTTGAGTCAGCCACGCTTTTTTGTTAAATTATACTTGTTCTAATTGGAGAATTTTCCCGGACACCCCGCCTACAGTGACCGATTTTGTATAACGTTGTCCGTCAATCAAATCAACGGTTGGTTCCGTCAAATCAAAATGGACGTCTTCCAAACCATTGTTAAACAAAATCAGATAAGTCGCTTCACCAGACTGACGACGAATGAGGAAACTTGCCGACGCGTCATTCAATTGTTCGAACTGATAGCCGCTGGCATTGGCAAGCCCCGGATGTTGCTTCCTTAAATCAACCAACCGTGTAATATACGCCAAGAGCTCCGTATCTTGTTCGGCTGGATCCCAGACCATACACTTCCGGTTATCCGGATCCTGACCACCCGTCAAGCCAATCTCATCGCCATAGTAGATGACCGGACTTCCCGTGAACGTCAACAGCGATAACATCAATAATTTCATCCGATTCCGGTCTCCGTTTGCCCGTGTTAAGGCACGAGGTGTATCGTGGGAATCAATTAAGTTAAACATCACTTCGTTGACATTCATTGTGTTACTGTTTAAATTCCTTACGACAGCATGACTGAATTCAGAGGCAACACTCTCGTTCGTCGCAAAAAATGTTAAAAAGGCTTCCGTCAATCCGTAGTTCATGACAGCATCAAACTGATCACCGAGCAGCCACCCTTGCGAATCCGTCCAACACTCCCCGACAATATATGCTTCCGGATTGGCAGCCCGCACTTCCCGTCGGAATTCGCGCCAAAAAGCATGGTCCACTTCACTCGCGACGTCCAGTCGCCATCCATCGACCTCGAACTCTTCTACCCAGTAACGGCCTACTTTTAATAAATAATCTTTTACATCCGGGTGCGCCGTATTGAGTTTCGGCATATTGCTTTCAAAAGCAAACACTTCATAGTTCGGTACAGGTGTCGATTGGACCGGGAATGAATCAATCATAAACCAATTTGCATACTGCGACTTTTTCCCATGAGCTAAAACGTCTTGAAATGCCGGATGATCGACACTGACGTGATTAAAGACCGCATCCAGTAAAATCCGAATGCCATTTTGATGAAGCAATTGAACCATTTCCCGAAACTTTTCTTCTGTCCCGAAACTCGGGTCGAGACGTAAATAATCCAGGGTATCGTATTTATGGTTAGACGGTGCAACAAAGACCGGACAAAAATAAATGCCGGTAATACCGAGTGCTTTTAAGTAATCGATATGATCAATCACCCCTTGAAAATCGCCTCCGAAATGATTATCAAAGGCTGGTGCCTCTGCTCCCCACGGAGTCGTGTCCGGACGATCATTCGTTAAATCCCCGTTCGCGAACCGATCCGGAAAAATTTGATACCAGACTGTATCTTTCACCCACGCCGGAGCGTCAAATACGTCAACCGCATTCATATACGGAACGGCAAAATAGTAGCCCGGGTGATCAAGCGGCACCTCATCGTACCATCCACGTTCGGTGTAAACGGCGGATTCACCGCTTGCATGAACTCTGAAACCGTAACGGACCCGCTTCTTTTTCGGCTGAATCGCGATAAACCAAAAATCGTGTGTCGCATCCGATCCCGCGAACGTCATCTCTGCAGTAGCCGTTTTCCAAAATTTTTCTTTATTCGGGTCAAAGTTCCAATCCCGATCTTCTTCTTTTTCCGCATCCCATTCATAAGGATCCCCGTGAATCAATTCGACACGATCCGCGTCTCCCCTTGCCGACATTAGGCGGATATGAACCGTATCTCGATCGTACGTATAGACATACGGAGACAGGGCACGGTGAAACACAGCTGCTTTATTCATAGTCCATCTCCTCTCACACACTAGATTTCATCTTCTGTTACTTCCCGATTTCAGACCAGATGTAAACGTTATTCGCGAAAAAACACGTGTTTCACTATCTTTTCAGTTTAGAAATCAACCGCTTATGCGGTATACTGATGAGGCAGAAGGAACCAGTAAGTTCCTAACTAAATCGAAGTCATGTGAAAGCGAGTGGATTCTGATGGGTCGTAAATGGAATAACATTAAAGAAAAAAAGGCGTCGAAAGACAAAAATACAAGTCGCGTCTATGCGAAGTTTGGCCGGGAGATTTATGTTGCCGCTAAACAAGGCGAGCCGGATCCTGAATCAAACCAGGCGTTAAAGGTGGTTCTCGAGCGCGCTAAGACGTACAGTGTCCCCCGCGCCATCGTCGATCGTGCCATCGAAAAAGCAAAAGGCGGCGCGGAAGAAAACTTTGACGTTTTACGTTACGAAGGATTTGGACCAAGCGGGTCAATGGTCATCGTCGAGACACTGACAAACAACGTTAATCGGACAGCTTCAGACGTTCGGGCCGCTTTTGGTAAAAACGGCGGAAACATGGGCGTCAGCGGATCGGTCGCTTACATGTTTGATGCGACAGCCATCTTTGCTTTTGAAGGTAAAACAGCAGACGATGTTCTTGAACTGATGATGGAAGCGGACATCGATGTCCGTGATATTTTGGAAGAAGAAGAGTCTGTTATCATTTACGCTGAACCGGAACAGTTCCATGCCGTTCAAGAAACGCTGAAAGAGGCAGGAATCACTGACTTCTCAGTCGCTGAACTGGTCATGCTCGCACAAAACGAAGTGACGTTATCTGACGAAGACGTCCAACAGTTCGAAAAAATGATTGATGCGTTGGAAGACTTGGAAGATGTGCAACAAGTCTATCATAACGTCGAACTTTGACCATCGATTCATTAACAAATTGGCTTTAATACCGGTTTTTACACACGAAAAGGAGTTGGATTTAAGTCCGACTCCTTTTTGTGTATTCCATTGTTAGCTACACTTGATGCGTTTTAAGGCATCTGTTTAGAAAAAGACTGGACTCCACCACCACTACTCAGCTGACGCCCATCGTTTGCGATAGTCACGCGCTGACGTGGTTTATCATAAAGTATGAAACGCGTTTCATAGCAATTAAAACTTATTTACAAAAAAAGATTCTTTTAAAAGGTTTATTTCTTCTATTTAATGGGAAAAGACATAATCGATACTGATTGGTGATTGCTTGTTAGGTCACGTGTTTTTCACATAAGGAGGAAACAGCATGTCATATTCATTAATAGAAACTTTTAAACGAATCGTAAGCGAAGCCAACCGCTTCAACCGAGTCGATTTCGGCGGTTACGATATCTATATGCTAGCGAGTGATGGACGAACGATTACAGCAAAAATTCGTTTTGACGGTGGTGGTCAAGATCAAAATGAAGCGTACCTGTTTCTTGAATCTAGCACCGGTCACAGTCGGATGACGACTCTTACACTCCATCAATTCGAACATCTTTCTTCCTATGCTGCACACAGCGAACGAATTCAAGCACTTGTTTCGACAAGCGCTTAATTCTTTACATGACAACACGCTCTCAGATGAGAGCGTGTTTTTTACTGATTTTCTTCTTTTTCCAGGCGCTCTAGTTCAGCGTGAGTTTGCGGAAAACCATTAGCTTGCCAATCTGCCCGATGAATCGAATCGAGTTGCGTTAATCCGACTTCTGTTTCATCTTTTTTTGCGTCGACACTTGGTTGACGATCAAGTGCAGTTGGATCACTAAACCCTTCTGATGAATCTCCTGCTTGCTTATAACGCTTAATGACTAACGCAGATAATGCTGCGATTCCACCAATAACTAACCCTTGTTTAAATGACTTTTTCATGACGACACCCTCTGTCCGCTGAATTTTTTACACTTAGATGGTTTTCCCTGAAAAAGATGATTGTAATCAATGTTTAGCCGCCTTAAAAAATTTTTTTCGGACTTTTTTTCATGTTTTTCTGCCGTGTTCCTACATATTTAATAATTTACTCAAAAACTGCTTTCCTGCGCTACCTCAAAAAGGTTCGGGTCATGCAGAGAGCCGAAATCTACGTTATACTTTTAACAGATGCTTCATCAGAATCGAATGATTGGATTAAAAAGGACACGTCACAAGCACGACTGCTCGCTTGCGTACTACGTCCTTCTTTCATTTTTTCGATGAAATGAACGATATGAAAAGGAGGGAATCATGTGTCATTGCTTCATTTGGCAATCTTGTTGCCGTTACTTGTAAGTCTCTTCATTCCATTACTGTATAAAAAGATTCGAACGGTGCACACAGGCTGGTTCGTCCTGCTTGTTCCACTGACGCTCGTTGCTTACTTCAGTCAGTTCCTCAGCCAGACGATGGCCGGAAAGACAGTAGTCGCGACGATGAAATGGATTCCTTCACTCGATATCAACTTTATCGCTTACGTCGACGGTCTTGGTTTGTTGTTTGCGTTGTTGATTACCGGCATCGGTTCGCTCGTCGTGCTGTATTCCATCTATTATCTCGATGCCAAAAAAGAAGCCCTTCATAATTTTTATGTCTACCTGCTTCTCTTCATGACGGCGATGCTCGGAATCGTCTTATCCGACAACATGATCGTCATGTATCTGTTCTGGGAATTGACATCGATTTCGTCCTTCCTCTTGATCGGTTATTGGTACGAACGCGAACGCTCCCGTTACGGCGCCCAAAAGTCGATGCTCATCACCGTTTTCGGTGGTTTGTCGATGCTTGGCGGGATTTCCCTGCTGTCACTGCTGTCCGGTTCGTTTAGTATCCGGGAATCACTGGCAACGGTCGGAACCTATTCAAATGATCCGCTTTTCACCGTGTCGCTTGTCCTGTTTTTACTGGCAGCTTTTACAAAATCGGCTCAGTTCCCGTTTCATATCTGGTTACCGGATGCGATGGAGGCTCCGACCCCGGTCAGTGCTTACCTGCATTCGGCAACGATGGTCAAAGCCGGACTCTATCTCGTGGCCCGGATGAGTCCAATCTTTGCTGAAACACCGCTCTGGTTTTATCTGGTTTCGTCTGTCGGAATGTTCACACTCTTCTGGGGATCATTGAATGCCGTCAAACAGGTCGATTTAAAAGCCATTTTAGCGTATTCCACCATTTCACAACTCGGTCTGATCATGTCATTGCTCGGACTCGGAGCTGCTGCGTTACAAGTCGAAGCCTTACCGGATAGTCTCTATACAGCCGCAACGGTCGCAGCGGTCTTCCACCTGATCAACCATGCTACCTTTAAAGGCAGTCTCTTTATGATGGCAGGAATCGTCGATCACGAAACCGGTACACGTGATATTCGAAAACTTGGCGGTTTATCACAACTGATGCCGGTGACGTTTACGATTGCGACGATCGGGACGTTATCGATGGCGGGTGTGCCGCCGTTCAATGGTTTCTTAAGTAAGGAAATGTTTTTGACCGGTGTGCTCGAAGTATCGGAGTCAGGATTATTCCATCTGGATACATTCGGTCTCTTGTTCCCTTTCGTTGCGGTCATCGGTAGCATCTTTACGTTTGTCTACAGTATCTTAATTGTTTACCGGACGTTCCTCGGTCCAAGACAAATCGACAAGTTGCCGAAAAAACCGCATGAAGCACCGATTGGCATGTTGATTCCGCCACTCTTCCTCGTTTCATTGGTTGTCTTGATCGGCTTGTTCCCGAACCTGTTATCGAATACGTTGATTCGTCCGGCTGCTGAAGCGATTTTACCGAAGGTGGTGGCAAGCGGTGGATCGATTCCGGTTGAAATCAAGCTCTGGCACGGGTTCAACTTGGAACTGTTTTTAACCGTTCTGATCATCTCAGTCGGTACGATTTTATTCCTGACCTTACCGAAATGGCGTTCGCTGTATCATCGGATGCCAAAACAGATTTCACTCAACCATCAGTATGACACCTTATTGCGTCGGGGTGAGCGAACTTCATCTGCTATCCACGATACCGTCATGACCGGCTACATGCGGTCTTACTTGGTCTACATCTTCGGTTTCATCGTCGTCTTGGTTTTATCGAGTCTCTATTTCCTTGATGCCTTCCGGTTTGATGTGAATCCACTCAGTACGGTTCACACCTATGAAGTCGTCTTAGTCCTCGTCCTCGTCGGGAGCGCCTTATCGATTACATTTGCTCGGTCCCGTTTGACATCAATCATTCTGCTTGGTGTCGTCGGATATACGGTCGCCCTGTTCTTCGTCTTATTCCGGGCACCGGACTTGGCCTTGACGCAACTCGTCATCGAAACGGTATCCGTCGCCCTGTTCCTGCTTGTGTTTTATCATATGCCGGAAATCAGCCGGAAAGAGGAACGAATTAAGTTTAAACTCGGCAATGCCGCCATCTCGGCACTCGTCGGGTTAAGCGTCACGTTGGTCGCACTCGCTTCGCTCAGCCAACGCTCATTCGCTTCGATTGCCCAGTATTACATCGACAACGTGGCTGACTTAGCCGCTGGTGGTAACATGGTCAACGTCATCCTCGTCGACTTCCGTGGTTTTGATACGTTGTTCGAGATTAGTGTACTAGCAATTGCCGGTCTTGGTATTTACGCGATGATTAATTTCCGGAAGACAGGAGGAATCGACAAATGAAAAATCCGATCAAAAAACATACGAATGATGTCATCTTGGAATCTGCCACGACATTCATTACGTTCATCATCTTTTTGTTTGCCGTCTACCTGTTCTTTGCCGGTCATTACACACCGGGCGGCGGCTTCGTCGGCGGTCTTGTGACAGCTTCCGCGCTCGTCTTGATTTTGCTTGCCTTTGATATTAAGACGCTTCGGCAAATCCTGCCCGTCGATTATAAACAGATGACCGCCATCGGGATGTTGATTTCCGTCCTGACGGCGTCAGGTGCCCTGTTGTTCAACAAACCATTTTTTACACATGCCCACGACTATTTCAATTTACCGTTGTTCGGAAAAACGTCTTTACACACGGCAATGCTGTTCGATTTAGGGGTGTATCTTGTCGTCGTCGGTGTGACGATGACGATTATTCAAACGATTGGGGAGAGTGATTAACACATGGAAATCATCATGGCGATTGCTGCAGGCATCCTGACGATGTGTGCCGTTTATCTCATTCTTTCAAAAAGTATCTTACGGATCATCATTGGAACCGGCCTACTCAGTCACGCCGCTCATTTGCTCGTCATGACGATGGGCGGTCTGAAGACAGGTGCCGCTCCCGTCATCAAAGACGGTGTCACCCAGTATACGGACCCACTACCGCAAGCACTCGTCTTGACGGCCATCGTCATCAGCTTTGGGGTGACCGCATTTTTCCTCGTACTTGCTTATCGGGCTTATCAGGAACTAGGAACAGATAATCTGGAGGAAATGAAAGGAACCGATACGCATGATTAATTTACCGTTACTACCGCTTTTAATTCCGCTGATTACCGGCGTCATCTTGATGCTGTTTCCGAATCGGCTCCGTCTGCAACGGACCTTTTCGCTCATTTCGACCTTTTTGACCATCGTTGCAGCAGTTTATCTCGTTTACCGTGTCCGCCAAGACGGCATTCTGACCGTCACACTCGGCAGTTGGCCGGCTCCGTTCGGTATCACTCTCGTATCGGATATGTTATCGGCCCTGCTTGTCCTGACGACCAGCTTACTTGTCTTTTTTGTCGTCTGGTATTCGATCTATTATTTGTCGGATCTGCATCAACGGTTTTATTATTACATTGCCGTCCAGTTTTTAGTCGTCGGTGTGAATGGTGCCTTCACGACAGGTGATATTTTCAACATGTTCGTCTTTTTCGAAGTCTTTTTGATTTCGTCTTACGTCCTGATCGTCCTTGGCGGAAAACCGGCTCAATTGCGGGAGTCACTGAAATATTTGCTGATTAACGTCATTTCATCCGCCTTGTTCGTCATGACCGTCGCCTTTTTATACGGGATTATCGGTTCTCTGAGCATGGCCGATATTTCACAAAAAATCACAGACATCAACCAGCCCGGTATCCTCAGTGTCATCGCGGTTCTGTTTTTGATTGTCTTTGGACTAAAGGGAGCCATCTTTCCGTTGTACTTCTGGCTTCCCGGCTCGTACCAAGTGCCTCCGACACCCGTTCTCGCGCTGTTTGGTGCATTACTGACGAAAGTCGGCGTCTACGGTATCTTACGGACATACAGCCTGTTCTTCTCGCATCAGCAAGAGTTCACGCACCAAATTCTCGGTTGGCTTGCACTGGCAACAATCGTCATCGGTGTCATCGGTGCACTGGCGACACGCGACGTGAAACAGATCTTAATCTACAACATCATCGTCGCGGTCGGTGTCATTTTATACGGTGTTTCCGTCATGACCCGTCAGTCACTTGAAGGAGCAGTATTCTACCTGATCCACGACATGTTGATCAAGGCTGCCTTGTTCTTGTTGATCGGCGTCATGATCGGTATTGCCGGATCAAGTCGCCTAAAAGACATGGGCGGAATGATCAAAGACTATCCCTTACTCGGATGGACGTATTTCATCGCTGCGTTGTCACTCGCCGGAATTCCCCCACTCAGCGGTTTCATCGGAAAACTTCTTATCGTCCGGGGCGGTTTTGAAGCCGGGGATTTAGTTGGTCCGTTCATCGTCTTGATTTCAAGCCTGCTCGTGCTCTATTCCGTGATGCAGATTTTCATCCGCGGATTTTGGGGAACACCGAAAACCTACAGTGGTCCGAAACGTCACCTGATGAAACAATTACTTGCACCGGCGCTCGTGTTGGTTGCGATTACCGTTTTGTACGGTGTCGGGACGGAAGCGGTCCGACCGTTCATCGCGCAAGCGGTCGATCCACTTGTCGATCCCTCAATCTATATTCAAGCTGTACTGAAGGAGGATTAATCCATGCCATTTCAGTTATTACTCAACATTTTGCTTGCGTTCCTCTGGATGTTTCTTGCTAACTCCTTCTCGACGTCATCGTTTATCATCGGCTATTTATTAGGTTTGATTGCGATGTTTGCGATGCGGCGGGGTTTCAGCAGCCGGTTTTATCTTGGACCGTTCATCGCCTTGATCCGACTGTTCATTCGCTTTTTATATGAACTTATTGTTGCGAACCTTCAGGTGCTGTCCATCATCCTGAAACCGCGCCTCGACATTAAGCCTGGTATCTTTGCCTATGAAACAGAACTCGAACACAATTGGCAAATCACATTGCTATCGATGCTGATTACCTTGACACCGGGCACATTGGTCGTCGATATTTCGGATGATAACAAGACGTTGTACATTCATGCCTTGCACATGCCGGAGGCGGAGGATGCCGTCGCCTCGATCCGAAACAGTTTTGAGAAAGCCATCTTGGAGGTGAGCCGCTGATGTTAGAGACGATATTATTCATTGCCTTAGGAGGCGTCTTTCTGTCCATGCTCGGTTTATTTTATCGCGTCATCAAAGGACCATCCGTTGCTGACCGGGTCATCGCCCTCGACTCGATTGGCATCAGCTTGATTTCCGTCGTCGGTC
Source organism: Exiguobacterium sibiricum 7-3 (assembly GCF_000620865.1). Lineage (NCBI taxonomy): Bacteria > Bacillati > Bacillota > Bacilli > Caryophanales > Exiguobacterium > Exiguobacterium artemiae. The sequence continues at coordinate 1,359,290 of NZ_KK211190.1, read as the reverse complement.
TCGTATCCATCATCCTTCGGACAAGTGACTATCTTGAAGTCATTTTATTGATTGGGATTTTGGCCTTCATCGGGACCGTCGCCTTCTCTAAATTCATTGAGAAAGGAGAGATCATCGAACGTGACCGCAATCAGTGATATTTTCGTAGCCGCCTTTGCATTGATCGGGGCGTTCTTCAGCCTTGTGACGGCACTTGGCCTTATCCGCTTGCCTGACCTCTATACGCGTGCCCATGCTGCTTCTAAGAGCGCGACACTCGGTGTCATGAGTATCCTCATCGGTGTCATCATCTATTTCGTCGTAGAAGATGGAGTTTTCTCCTCCCGCGTCCTGCTCGGAATCCTGTTCGTTCTGATTACGGCACCAATCGGCGGACATTTAATTGCCCGTGCCGCATATTACAGTGATGTTCCGCTATGGAAAGGATCCGTTCAAGATGACCTTGCCAAAAACCCGGAACACGTTGCTCCTAAAAAGCGACCCACCCCAAAATTAAAATAAGATCACTTATCCAGTTAGTCGATTAAAAAACGGATGCTACCGTTCACTTAACGTGAAGGGTTCGCATCCGTTTTTGCAAATAACAAATTCATTTCATATGGGTTTTTCAGTAATTCGGCTAATGTATGTTGTTCTAATTCGCGGATGAATGCGCGTAAGGCACGACCGAGAATCCCTTTAAGATGACATTGCGGTTCGATGACACAATGACCGTCTGCCGAAAAACATTCGACGATATCCATCGGCTCCATCTCACGAACGACTTTTCCGATATTGATTTCTTCCGGATCACGAATCAATCGGAGTCCACCTGTCCGTCCACGTGTCGACTCCACGTAACCAAGCTTCGTCAATTGTTGCGTGACTTTCATCAAATGATTGGAAGATATACCGTAATGATTGGCAATGGCCGGCATCGGTGTCACTTCTTCCCGGTGAAGACCTAAATAAATCAGAACTCGGAGTCCATAGTCTGTATATTGAGTGATTCGCATTTCTTTCCTCTCCATTCCCTGTTCATGGAACCAGTTGTAAATCCCATTTCACACTGCTGTTTCATCGTATCATGTTCGATATTAATCGAAAATAAAGGATGTGCTTTTATCAGTATACGTAACGGAGATGGATTTAGATGTCGTTTAAACAAAAAAAGCCAATTTCCTGAATAGGAAACTGACTTTTAAACGATTCATTTCTTTTTCATGTCATGTAATACTTCGTTGAAACGATCCGCATAGTTCGTAAAAACTCCCGTCACTCCATAATCGAGCATCCGTTCCATGTCGACTTTCTCGTTCACCGTGTAGGGGTGAAGCAACAGACCACGTTCCCGAATCATTGCCGTATTTTCGCGCGTCAGTCCTTTAAATGAGGGACCGATTCCGACTGCGTATGTCTGAATTTCGTCAAGTGCCTTAGGCGTGATTGATTGGACTGTTGGTGCTTCCATCAGCTGGACGAGTGGAAAACCTTCATCAAGTGCTTTAACTTTTAATAGACTTGCTTGACTGAACGATTGAATCATGACTTGTCCCGGTTTAACACGGTCACTGGATAAACCATGATCTTTTAATGTTTTCAGTAGTTTTTCTTCCATTCCCGGGTAAACTTCAGGTGATTTTGTTTCAATATAATAGTTCGCATGTTTGCCATATTTATCAAAAATTTCATCGAGCGTTGGAACTTGGAGTCCCTTATATTCAGCCTTCGCATAATCAGGATTCGCTGTATTGAACCAACTCCCCGCATCGAGGCGTTTGATTTCAGCTAATGTCTTGTCTTTGACGGCACCTGTTCCGTTTGTCGTCCGATCGACCGTCTCATCGTGCATCGCAATCAATTGACCGTCCTTCGTCATCTGCAAATCGATTTCGATGTAGTCGGCTTTTAATTTTTTATGGCTCAGTTGATACGCTGTCATCGTATGTTCCGGTGCATACCCGGAAGCACCTCGGTGGGCAATGTTAACGACATGATTTGGGTCGAGTAGATCATGTTTTGCATGTGCCGAAGCGTCGATACTCCCGAAACTAGTTGCGGCTATTGCTCCTGTAAGTACGGTAACGCCAATCTGTTTCATCATGTTGTATTTCCCCCTTAAAAGTAACTTACAGACTGAATCTTACGTGACGACTGTGAAGGAAACATATAGTTGAGGTGAAGAAGTTTTTAGAATCGATGACAGACTTGTAATCAAACGAATCACCAGCTTATCTGAAGAGACGAAAAGAGGCGTTCTCCCTATCGTAGGAAGAACGCCTCTTTATCAAATCGACTTATGCTTCAAAAATCAATGATTCAGGATCTTCGAGCAAATCTTTGATGTGCTTCAAGAACGTCACGGCTTCTTTCCCGTCAACGATCCGGTGATCATATGAAAGCGCGACATACATCATCGGACGATTGGCCATCCGTTCTGCATCAATCGCAACGGGACGAAGATTGATTGCATGCATCCCGAGAATCGCGACCTGTGGTCCGTTCAGGATCGGTGTCGACATCAATGAACCAAACGTTCCGCCGTTTGTAATCGTAAATGTTCCACCTGTCAAATCAGATAGTCCGAGTTTATTATCCCGCGCTTTGACCGCAAGATTGATGATGTCTTTTTCGATTTCACCAAAATTCTTTTTATCGGCGTCACGAACGACAGGTACAACCAGACCGTCTGGTGCGGAAACCGCAATTCCGATATCGTAGAATTTCTTAAGGACGATTTCGTCCCCTTGAATTTCGGCATTCAAATATGGCATCTTTTTCAAAGCGGCGACAGCTGCCTTCGTGAAGAACGACATGAAACCGAGTTTAACTTCATTGTCCTTAACGAATTTTTCTTGACGGCGTTTCCGTAACGACATAACGGCAGACATATCAATTTCATTGAACGTCGTTAACATGGCTGCTGTTTGTTGCACTTCTACTAAACGGTTCGCAATCGTTTTACGGCGACGCGACATTTTAATCCGTTCTTCCGGTTTCCCCGGAGCAGCAGGCGGTGCTGTTTTCGGTGCCGGAGCTTGTGGTGCTTTTGCCTGTTCGCGTGGTGCGACTTCAAATGTCGCGACGTCCTGCACGCGAATGCGACCGAGTGGATCTTGTGTCGCCACCTGTGCTAAATCAATTCCTTTTTCACGTGCCATTTTCCGGGCAGCAGGTGAAGCGATTGGACGATCGGCACGTGACGTAGCTTCTGTTGCTGCGACGGCTGCCGGTTGTTCCTTTTTCGGTTCTTGTGCAACAGGTGCTTCTTTCTGTTCAGGTGCCGGAGCTGCTTCTGTCGGTTGTGTCACTTCTCCACCTGCTGTAATGATCGCAATCGTTTCTCCGACGCGGACTGTATCACCTTCAGCAGCCATTACTTCAGACAGGATTCCGGCTTCGTCTGACGGTACTTCGATGTTGACTTTATCTGTCTCCAGTTCGACGATGGCTTCCCCTTTTTCTACCTGATCGCCTGGTTGTTTTAACCATGATGCGACTGTACCTTCTGTAATCGATTCTGCAAGTTCTGGCACTTTGATTTCCATGTTAATTCGTCCCCCTAAGACTTTTCGTGTTTGACCCCACTTGATTTTAGATTAGACATTTGTTTCGGAAGTAGCCGACGTGCTTGGTTGATCGACTGTCGTTCGTGTCAAGGCTTCTGTTAGAATCCGCGCTTGTTCGACTTTGTGGCCAGTCGGATCACCTTCCGCCGTACTCGAACGTCGACGACGACCGATGTAACGAACAGTTGTAATCCCATTGATGGCAACCGATTCAAGACGTGGTTCGATGTATGTCCAAGCGCCCATGTTTTTCGGTTCTTCCTGAACCCAGACAAATTCACTGACGTTCGGATAACGTTCGAGCAAAGCATTTAACTGCTTAGCCGGGAACGGATAGATTTCTTCAATCCGGACGATGTGTAACCAGTTGAAATCATCGTCTGATTTCGAGACAGCTTCTGCTAAGTCAATCGCGACCTTACCGCTACAGAAGACGATCCGTTCAACTTGTTCCGGTGATTGTCCCAGTCCGTTTTGTTCGACGATTCGTTTGAATGAACCGTCTGTCAGTTCGGATAAATCAGAGGTTGCGAGTGGATGACGGAGTAAGCTTTTCGGCGTCATGACGACAAGCGGACGTACTTCTTCTTTCCCAAGAATCGCAGCTTGACGGCGAAGCAGATGGAAATACTGGGCTGCACTTGAGACATTAGCGACCGTCCAGTTCTTCTCACCTGACAGTGTCAAGAAACGTTCGAGACGGGCACTGGAATGCTCCGGTCCTTGTCCTTCATAACCATGCGGTAACAGCATGACAAGTCCAGATGTCTGTCCCCATTTGGCACGGCTTGCCGAGATGAACTGATCAAAGATGACTTGACCGGAGTTCGCAAAGTCACCGTACTGCGCTTCCCATAAAACAAGTGTTTCCGGTGCAAAGACGTTATAGCCGTATTCGAATCCGAGAACACCCGCTTCTGATAACGGACTGTTGTAAACGGCAAACGATGCTGTTGCTGAAGTCAAGCTGTGCATCGGTGAAAACGATTTGCCTGTCTTCACATCATTCAGATTGATGTTTCGTTGTGCAAACGTCCCCCGCTCCGAATCTTGACCACTGAGTCGAATCGGCGTGCCATCGGAAAGAATCGAAGCAAATGCCAATGTTTCCGCATGACCCCAGTCGATGCCGTTTTTCGTCGTCAACGCATCGGTCCGGCGTTTCAACACTTTTTCAAGTTTATGGAAAACACTGAATCCACTTGGCCATTCGAGCAACTGTTCGTTGTAAGCCGTCAATTTTTCAACTGCGACACCGGTTTCGACGTGAGGAACGCCCTTGAAGACGACATCCGGCATGACTCCACCGTACTCTTTTTCGACATTCGGGACCTTCTCACGAGCCGCTTTCATCATGTCATTGATGTCCGTTTCAATTGTCGTGACATCTTCTTTTGAGACATCCCCTTGTTCAACCAGTTGTTTCGCATATAAGACACGTGCTGAATCATGCTTATGGATTAAATCATAGAGTACAGGGTTGGTATTCATCGGCTCGTCCATCTCGTTATGTCCGAAACGACGGTATCCGATCAAATCAATCAAGACGTCTTTGTTGAATGTCGCCCGGTATTCGCTGGCAAGCAATGCTACGGCTAAACAACTTTCCGGCTCATCTGCATTGACGTGGAAAATCGGAATTTCATACCCTTTCGCCAAATCACTTGAATAACGGGTCGACCGTGAATCCGTCGGTTCCGTCGTAAAGCCGATCGTATTATTGGCAATGATATGAATCGTTCCGCCTGTGTTATATCCTTTCAAATTCGTCAGGTTCAACGTTTCAGCGACGATTCCTTGCCCCGGGAAGGCGGCATCTCCATGAATGAGGATGGCAGCGGCTTTTCCCTGCTCCTGACGAGGTGCCCCTTTTTGCGAACGGTCATCTTGCGCTGCCCGTGTGAATCCTTCAACGACAGGATCGACGAACTCGAGGTGAGACGGGTTGTTGGCAAGCGTCATCCGGACGTTACTCGATTGTTGCTCCATTTTCCGGTTCAACCCTAAATGATATTTCACGTCCCCTGTCCAACCATATGTGATCCCGATCGAACCTTCCGAAGGAACCAAGTCATGGTTTGGCGCGTGTTGGAATTCTGCAAAAATCATTTCATACGGTTTGCCTAAAACGTGCGCTAAGACATTTAATCGTCCCCGATGCGCCATTCCGATGTTAATCGTTTCCGACCCATTCGCAATCAGATGTCCAACGATCGTATCGAGCAATGGGACCATCGCATCGAGTCCTTCAATCGAGAACCGTTTCTGTCCGACATACGTCTTATGGAGGTATTTTTCAAATAATTCCGTCTCAGCCAATCTTTTAAAGAGCTGCTTTTTTTGTTCAATTGATAAACGTGCCGTCAACGCACCTTGTTCAATTTTTTGGCGTAACCATTTCTTTTCTTCCAAATCGTCGACATGTTGGAATTCAACAGCCGCAGCCCCTGTGTACTGGGCTTTTAAATGCTCGATCCCTTCATAGGCATCCGACAGATGTCCCGGTGGCTCCGGACAAACGAGCGTGACCGGCATGCCGCGTAAATCGGCTTCTGTCAATCCGAACTGACGAAGTTCGAGCAGTTCTGTTTCCCGCGGATGATCTTTCAGCGGATAGATGTCAGCCGCAAGGTGACCTTTCGCTCGAATTTGATCCGCTAAGCGACTCGCTGACAAATACTTTTCGAAATCTCCCGTTTCGATCGGTTGCTGAGTCACTGATTCTGCGACCGGAGCACCATTTTGCTCGAAATAGGCCCGTGTTTCTTCATCAACAGAAGAAGCATCTTCTAAAAAGCGTTCATACAATTCAATGATGTATCCAAGGTTTGGTCCATAAAATGTTTCCTGTTCCCGGCTTGCCATGTACGGTTCCCCCCGTTTCATTCATTTCACCCTTTGTACAAAAAATCTGTACTTTTCCAGCTCTCTACCTGTTAGCGCTTTCAAATCGTATGACATAAAAATTCGGTAATTGTCATGTTCCTTCCAGTGCGAACACAACTCTTAACGAAGGCCTGTATGTCAAAAGTGTTTGCCTTAGTTATTATATTACTACTTCTTTTAGGTTAGTGCGTTTCGAATTCCCAATTTCTCAGTCATAAATGTATAAGTTTTTCTTATGACTGTACCCTGTGTTCTTTATGATTGAAACATCTCTAGGCGAAAACTGATGTTTTCATCAAAAAAGAGCAGGAATGACCTTCCTGAAGGTCATTCCTGCTCGATTTCATAAATTACAGGACTTTACTTAAAAAAGACTGGGTCCGTTCGTGTTGTGGAGCATCAAACAATAAACTCGGGATGTTTTCTTCGACGATGAAACCACCGTCCATGAAAAGTACCCGGTCACCAACTTCACGGGCAAATCCCATCTCGTGCGTGACGACAATCATCGTCATTCCTTCAAGTGCCAATTGCTTCATGACGGCAAGAACATCTCCGACCATCTCTGGATCAAGCGCAGAGGTCGGCTCGTCGAACAACATGATTTTTGGATTCATGGCAAGAGCACGGGCAATGGCGACCCGTTGTTTTTGACCACCGGACAGTTCACCCGGATAATTATCCGCTTTTTCGCGCAATCCGACTTTATCCAGCAATTCAAAAGCCCGCTGTTTTGCTTGATTTTTATCTGTTTTCCGGACCTTCATCGGTGCAAGCGTCACGTTCTCGAGCACCGTCTTATGCGGAAACAAGTTGAAGTGCTGAAACACCATCCCGACTTCTTCCCGTACTTTATTGATATCGACTTTCGAATCCGTGATGTCGTGTGTATCGACGATCACGGTCCCTCCTGTAATATCTTCGAGTCGGTTTAAACAGCGGAGAAATGTACTTTTCCCGGACCCTGAAGGACCGATGACACATACCACTTCTTTTTCTTGAATCTCAACCGAAATATCCTTTAACACTTCGTTTGAACCAAATGACTTTTTCAATTGTTTAACTTCAATGATACTCATCGCAGTGTAAACCTCCGTTCCAAGAATTTCCCTAACAATGAAAGGAGATAGATGACGACGAAGTACATCAGACCGACAACCGTCCAAACGATGAACGGCTCAAACGTCGTCGCCTGTTGCACTTGTCCCTGTTGCGTCAAATCCGCAATGCCGATGATCGAGAGTAACGATGTATCTTTTAAGCTGATGATCGATTGATTTGTAATCGTTGGCAACATTCGGCGGAATGCTTGCGGCAAAATGATTTGCGTCATTGTTTGACGTCCCGTCATCCCGAGTGATCGCGAAGCTTCGGTTTGACCTTTATCAATCGATTGAATCCCTGCCCGGATAATTTCAGCGAAATAGGCTCCGGCGTTGATCGCAACTGTCAGAATTCCGGCATACATCCGGTCCATGGACAACCACTCGAGTGAATTGAGTCCAAAATAAATAAAGAACAATTGGACAATAAACGGGGTTCCCCGAATAACATCAATGTAGACGATGGCAATACCGTTTAAAATCTTTAGTGGTGATAAACGCATCAATGCGACGATCAAGCCGATTAAAAATCCGACGATGACCGCGATGATAAAGATATAAAGGGTAATCTGTAACCCTTCGAGGAAAAACGGAAACGCCGTTTTTGCGACTTCCATCAGTGACTCAACTCCCTTGTCATTCGTTCAAATGGCTTATTTCAAATACGTATCGACGATCTTATCGTACTCGCCGCTTTCTTTCAGGTTAGCCAATCCTTTGTTGATTTTTTTCATCAGCTCTTCGTTTTCACCTTTTAAGACGGCGATTCCGTAATTATCACCATTCAAACGGTCTCCGACGAGCTTCAGACCAAGATTTTGTTGTTTGTTCGCATACGAGATGACCGGATAATCTTCAATCAATGCCGCAGCATTTCCGTTTTTGACTTCTTGGAACATCGCTGGACTGTCATTGAATTGCGTAACTGTGATACCGAGTTTATCTGCATTGTCCGTCGCATATTTTGCACCTGTCGTTCCCTTTTTGACAGCTACTTTCTGTCCTTTCAAATCATCGACCGATTTAATTTTATTGTTGTCATCTTTGACGACTAAAATCAATCCGGCTTTGAAGTAAGGATCTGAGAACGTCACGACTTTTTTCCGTTCCGGTGTGATACTCATACCGGCAATTGCAACATCCAACTGGTTCGCTTGAAGAGCTGGAATGATTCCGCTGAAGTCCATTGCTTCAAACTTGATTTTAAACCCTTGATCCTTTGCAATGGCTTTGATGAGATCGATATCGATTCCCTTGTATGTGTCCCCGTCTTTATATTCAAACGGTGGATACGTGACATCGATTCCGACCTTGTACGTCTTGTCCTTCGAGACCTCATCTTGTGATCCGATACTGCACGCACTCAATACCATTAAACAGCTGAGCAGTAAAAATAAAACCGATAAATGCTTTTTCATGTTGTTACTCCTCTCTTGAAGACAAATGCCTTCTCCCTTGTAATTTCCTTAAAATCTTTTCCTTAACACATATTTTATCAGAAAAATTCAAATTTTACGAACAAACTTGTTAAGGTCATGAATCAAAAGTTTTTTTCACAAAAAAATAAGAGCACCCTTCTAGCGAAGAGTACTCCTATTTTCACTTACAAATGCCGCCGAGAGGACTTGAACCTCCACGGTGTTGCCACCACTAGATTCTGAGTCTAGCGCGTCTACCAGTTCCGCCACGACGACTTCTATTTATGTTATTAGAATACTAAATAGCGGTTTTCATGTCAACGGTTTCATACATTTTTTTTACACGCGTTCCATCGGTTCGCCTAAAATCCGCCGGACAAATTTTTCGACGACCGCATCATATGTGTCCGGATCTTCGAAATACGCCATCGCATGGGCGGCATTCGGAATGACGACCAATTCTTTTTCTGTCGGGCAGGCTTGATACAATTCATAGACCATCGAAGTTGGAACGAACGTATCCGCACCGCCGTGTAAAAACAGAATCGGAACTGTCGCCCGCTTCACTTGTTTGAGTGCAGAAGCTTCACTAAAAAAATAACCTGCTTTCATTTTCGTCAAAATGCTGGTCATCGTCAAAAATGGAAAATGTGGCAGACGATACATCCGTTTCATTTGATAGGCAAGGACCGCATTGACCGACGTATAGGCACAATCAGAGATAATTCCTTTGATTTGCGGGGGTAAAACTTCACCACTTGTCATCAGAACGGTCGCGCCCCCCATCGAGACACCATGTAAGAAAATCGCACTTTCTTGTCCAAGACGGGCCACCAGGTACTCGGTCCACCGAAGACAATCCTCCCGGTCATGCCAACCAAACCCAATGTAATTCCCGTCACTTTTTCCATGTCCGCGGTTGTCCGGCATCATGACGTGGAAACCGGCTTGATGATACAGATATGCAAATCCGGCTAAGTCTGTTCCGACTCCACCGTATCCATGCACTAAAATGACGACACGGTCGGATGGAACAAGCGGCGGTAAGTAATGCCCGCGCAACGTTAATCCATCATGCGCCTTTACTTCAATCAGCTCCAGCGGCTGTTCTTTGATCCATGTTTGACCGGGTTGCATCAGGCGGACCATCTCGTCGCTTAGATCACGGTTATTGGATAAAAAGGGTTTTGGGTTGGTCGCAATTGCCATTTCATAAAAATAATAACTCGCCGCGAGCATTCCTGAACCGATTACGCCTAAGCCGATTTTTGTTCGTGTTCGCATTGCTTCCCACTCCTCATCTGCTCTTATAGATCAATTTGTAATTGTGCCGAAGACTCGGCATCTTCTTCTTGTAAAATTTGTTGCCGCAGACGATGTTCGTGTTGGGCCTTTCGGTAAGCAAATTCCTGAACTAATTCTTGTCCCGTGAAGCCTTCATCGACGATGTCCGACAGCAAATCCGTTTCCGTCGTTACCATTTCTAGCGGATTGCGGATAATCAACACCTGACCGACTTGGGCCAGCATCAGTTCATCTTTTAACTGTAACGCATCATAAAATGGTTCGGGTAAGGTCATTCGACGTGTTTCCGGATTGATGTGCACCCGTTTATACGCTGCTAACGATTGAAACTTCCGACTCGCCATATCTGTCCTCCTCTTCTAGATTAATCAAACGTCATGTCTAATCTAGAATCTTTTCCTTGAATCGTGATGGTTGCTGATGCTCCATTGACGAGTGTCATTTGCGGCGGCTGGTGTCCGATGTCTAGATCATAAAACACCGGAATGTCCAACAGTCTTTTAAACGTCTCATAGACATCTAGGATCGAATATTCCTCAACCGTCCGTCCGGCTGCCGTTCGTCCAAACACGATTCCAGATGACTGCGCGAACCAGCCGGCGAGATACATCTGCATCAATGAACGGTGAACGTCGGTAGCACTTGCTTCCGATACTTCGAAGTACCACAGAATCGGTTCTTCGTTCATCTGGTTTACCTGAAACGTGGCCACGTCTCCATACGGTGTCCCGACGAGATGACGAATTGTCTCAAGACATCCGCCAAGCAACCGCCCGGATGCTTGTTTTTGTGTCGGATCCAGTGTTTTCCACTCTGTCGTCGCATCGAGATGATACATATAACGGTCCGGTCGTTCTGAATGGTTCCATTTAGTTTGATACAGATCAGATGTCCACTGTGTGACGGTCCCTCCGGCAGGCGTCGCCAGCACTCGCCGCCAGGCTGTCGTCGTTTCATCCCATTCTTCGCTACGCATGTCAACAAAATTCGGTCCATGGGCTGTCGCGATGCCCGTCTTGACTGTGATGGCAAACAGGACCGTACTAATATCCGAATAGCCAAGCAACCATTTTACCGGGATTCGTCCGAAATCCAAAAACGGTAATACATCAATCGCCCGTTCCCCTCCAAAAGGTGGAAGGATTGCATCGATTTCCGGGTTTTGCAGCATCTCATTCAATTCATCCGCTCGTGTTTGAGCTGGAGCACTTTCCGCCTGATGTTGCGTCCGAACCGTTTGTCCGATCGTAACTGCCATTTGTCGATCCTGCAGACGCAACGTTGCTTCTTCGAGCATTGCATGTAAGTTTTCCGGTACTCCGGAAGACGGGGCCGTCACACCGATTGTTTGACCGGTCCAGCCTAAAAAGGGATAGCGCATGATTGTTTCCTCCTGACGATGTTGGATTTTTCAGTTCATCGATGCCACCAATCGGCTGAGTTGTTCGACTTTCCGGGTAAACGGTTCGATTGGAACGATCCGGGATTCCCGATGTAATTCTTTTCCTTGAACAAAAAACAACAAAGAAGGCGCGGTAAATACAGAAAATTCTCCGACAATTTCCGGGACTGTACTCAAGTCGACATGGCCAGACCGAAATTCGGGATGATTTGCTATAATCGGTTCAATTTGCGGAAACAGCGAGGCACAAACGCCACACCCCGGACTGGAAATATAAATGAAACTCGCCGATTTTTGAAGATAAAAGTCCCTTACGTCTTCAATTGACGTCAACTCTTGAAAGGTTGTCATATTTCACCCTCCTCTTTTTTGTAAAATATCTTTCAATTATAACGTGACGCCGCCTATAAATAAAACGTGACCTCTCTTTCGGCTTGTTACGACAGAAAAAAACACCTTCAGCTCGAATGTTTAAGGGTGATTCCTTAAACATTCGAGCGAGGTGCTATTTACTGATTCATGAGTTGGTTGATGCCGCGAGTTCTGCATATTCTTCAGTCGTGAAAGCGCGAGAACGTGTCAAAAATCGTTTTCCCTCGACACCTTCTAAAGAAAACATTCCGCCTCGACCATTGACGACATCAATGATCAGTTGTGTATGTTTCCAATATTCATACTGATCCTCATGAATATAAAACGGACAACCACCGATTGTACCAATCAATAAATCTTGATCGCCTAAAAATAAATCGCCTTCCGCAAAACACATCGGGGAGCTGCCGTCGCAACATCCACCCGATTGATGAAACATCAACGGTCCGTGTTTTGCTTTCAGCTGTTCAATCAACTCCAAGCCGGCATCGGTCGCAAGTACACGTTCGACCATGTCGCCACATCCTTTCTTCGATTAGAAGAAACCAAGTTTATCCGGGCTGTAACTAACGAGAAGGTTTTTTGTCCGTTGGTAATGGTTGAGCATCATTTTATGGTTTTCACGACCGATTCCTGACATTTTGTAACCGCCGAATGCTGCGTGTGCCGGATACTGGTGGTAACAGTTTGTCCAGACCCGTCCTGCTTCAATCGCCCGTCCGAAACGGTATGCCCGGTTCATATCACGCGTCCAGACCCCTGCACCTAATCCGTACAGTGTGTCATTTGCAATTTGCAGTGCTTCTTCTTCTGTTTTAAACGTCGTGACCGATAGGACAGGACCAAAAATCTCTTCTTGGAAAATTCGCATTTTGTTGTGTCCTTTGAAAATTGTCGGCTGGATATAATAACCATCCGCCAAATCACCGTCAAGGTGATTCCGTTCGCCGCCAATCAGACATTCTGCCCCTTCGGATTTCCCGATTTCAAGATACGATAAGATTTTTTCCATTTGTTCACTAGACGCCTGGGCACCCATCATGACGTCACCATCCAGCGGATTTCCGAGTTTGATGGCTTTGACGCGGTCGAGTACACGTTCCATGAATGGCTCGTAAATCGATTCTTCAATCAAGGCACGTGAAGGACACGTACAAACTTCCCCTTGGTTCAAGGCAAACATCAACAATCCTTCAATTGCTTTATCGAAAAAGGCATCATCGGCATCCATGATGTCGGCAAAGAAGATATTCGGTGATTTCCCGCCGAGCTCGAGTGTAACCGGGATGATATTTTGAGATGCATACTGCATGATGAGCCGTCCTGTCGTCGTCTCACCCGTGAAGGCAATTTTAGCGATCCGTTTGCTCGAGGCGAGCGGTTTTCCGGCTTCGAGTCCAAAACCGTTGACGATATTCAACACACCCGGAGGTAATAAATCTTCAATCAGCTCTGTCAGCAACAGAATACTCGCTGGTGTTTGTTCTGCCGGTTTCAAGACGACACAGTTTCCTGCCGCAAGGGCCGGTGCCAGTTTCCAGACAGCCATCAGAATCGGGAAGTTCCACGGGATGATTTGACCGACGACGCCAAGCGGCTCATGGAAATGATAGGCGACCGTATCGTTGTCGAGTTCCCCGATTGATCCTTCTTGCGCCCGGATGACCCCTGCAAAGTATCGGAAATGATCAATAGCGAGCGGAAGATCGGCATTCAGCGTCTCGCGTACGGCTTTACCGTTTTCGAGTGTTTCCGCATAAGCAAGCATCTCCAGATTCTCTTCCATTCGATTCGCAATCTTGTTTAAGATGTTCGACCGTTCTGCAACCGATGTCTTACCCCACGCGTCTTTAGCCGCATGCGCCGCGTCTAGTGCCAATTCAATATCTTCTTTCCCGGAACGAGCAACTTGACACAGCACTTTCCCGGTAATCGGTGTTACGTTTTCAAAATATTCTCCTCCGACCGGTGCCGTCCACTTTCCGTTAATGAAATTTTCATAACGATCCTTGTACTGTACCTTTGACCCTTGCGTGTTTGGAATCTCATAAATCATCTGATTGTTCCTCCCTCAAATAAAATGGTCAATCGACGAGAAGCTACCTCATGTATCCGCTTTCATTTTACTCCTATCGAAATCTCTTCTCGTTCCTATCGTACCAAATGTTTAGAAAAAGTCAAAATTTTCCGATATTTTTATTTGGAATTTATTACAGTAAAAAACACGTCATCCTGAATTGGATGGACGTGTTGATGATTTGACTTAGCGCGTCGGATCAATGCCGTCTTCTTTGTCTGAAGGTGTGTCCGAGTTTCCGAATTCACCGACTTTACTGAATCCATCGGTTGCACCGTCGATATCTTTGCCGGTTGCCGTGACGGACGGATCGAGAACCGCTTCTTCGCTCGGACGGGACATCGGATCGTTTCCGACCTTTTCTTCTTCTTTTTTTGCATCTTCAATGCATAACAACGTTTCTGGAATGATGTCGAGACGTTCGATTTCAATATCTTTTCCGCATACTTTACATACACCGTACGTTCCATCTTCAATTGCTTTTAACGCTAAATCGACGTCTGATAACATTTCTTCCTGCATATCCGTCATTGCTTGATCACGTTCACGCAAAAACAGCTCGTCTCCTGAATCGCCTGGGTGGTTATCGTAGCTCGACAGTTCACCCGTATCATAATCTACTTCACGATTTTCGATGTTCGTCTCCGTTTTATTTTTTTCTTTCAACAAACGTGTTTTAAATGTCTCAATTTGCTTTTCTGATAACATATCCTTCATCTCCAATTCTTTAGCTTCAGTTTCTTCTCTAAAGGATTTAACCGAAATGAAACCATGTTAAACGTCAAAGACTGTCTTAAGAACATTTATAAGAACGAATCGAACCGTGTAAATCACAGATGACCGTCATGAATTCTTGGCCGTCCTTAAAGCAAATTTGGTGGCTTCTACCGTTTTTAGAAGTCGTAATGTCATCAATCCACAACCGTGTAGCGTCAGCAGACGATAACATCGCCACTTTATCACGAATTAAAAACAAATCAAACGGTAACAGATTCAAGGACTGGATGACTAAACCATACTTCCGGAACAGCGGATCTAGTTGGTAATGCGATAGACTGTATAAACTCTTCTCCATCCCACCGATCAACAATTGAATTGAATGGCATGGTTCCCGGCTGTCAATCCGCTCTTTTTGTAAAATGATTTGACCGTTGACACCAGACCCATCGAAGATGCGCTGCATTTTTTCTTGATCGACACGGAGAGCTCCCGGTTTGACATGCAAGACCAAATGAGCAAATTCGGCATAATCCGGTTTTCCGATTTCGAGCGCTTGAATATGTCTCACTTCTTCTCGTTCAATTAATTCAATCAGTCCGCGTTCCATTGTTTCCGACACATCCCCCTCAGAAGAAAGACGGACATCGATGACGTATTGGTCGACGACCGTGTTGACTTCGAGCGTATACATCAACAAGTGTTGATTCTGTTCCTGTTCAAGTCTCAGACGATTTAACAGCAATTGATGAAGCAGTTCAACCGGTGTATGTGAAGAAAACTGACTGGTATAAATCAAGTGTTTGGCTGTTAAAGAATGATTGGATTTTAATCGTGTGCCTTTTGCCATATATACGTTCACTTTGTAATTTTGCATAATTCCACCTTCTCTTAACTAAGAATCGGATCGGAGAATAGTTCCGTTTCTATAGCGTACATCGCAAAAACCACAAAAAATATTCGATAACGAATATTCTAAATCTGTTATACACAAAGCTACTGATTTATGTTAAAGATTTGGAAATTTCAACAGTAGGCGGAGGTTTATAATGCTTCCGCAGAATTCTCATGTCCTCATACAAGAAAAAACCAGTCTCCGTAAAAACGGGACTGGTTGAAGTCGAACTCGATCATGCAATCGAATCACTCATCGGATGCATCTGTTCATATTGACTGACAATCAATTGACTGAGACGTTCTTCCGCTTCCAGACCAAGATAGGTTGTGACCGTCTGTCGAATTCCATGTTCTTCAATAAAAGTATTTAATTCAGAAGATTCCGAATCATTTGGATCGGAATAGGTTAAGGCGGCTGCAATCCCTTGGGCTAACCCATTCGCTTCGATACCGCGGTCCATTAATTCACGAGCCGGTTTGACCAGGCGGTCGCGTGGTCCGAGTTTACGGATCGGCGAACGGGCAACCCGGACGATTTCATCATGAATCCGAGGATTTTCAAATCGTTTAATGTTTTTCTGGATATATGCACTGTGATCTTTTGGATCAAAGCCGTATTTTTCAAGCAACAGCCAGCCGGTCTCGTATAAAGCAGTCTGTACGCCGCGTCGGACACGGACGTCTTGCAGACTTTCGGCAATCGTCTCTTTTCCAAATAGAGCACCGAGGTATGAAGCGATTGCGTGGCCGGTGTTGACGGTGAATAACTTTCGTTCGATGAACGGTATGATGTCCGCGACGTATGTTACCCCTTCGAACACCGGATAACCGTCCGGTAATGCCTTCGTCTCAATGACCCATTCGAAAAACGGTTCGACTTCGACATATAACGGATCGTCATGGTGTTGTAACGGAACGATCCGGTCGACGGCGGCATTCGGGAAAAAGACGTTGCTCGGTATCATATCGAGATGGTGCATCACTTCTTGCTGCAAATGACTGGATCCCTCAATCATGTTTTCACAAGCGATGACATATACATTTTTCATTGTCCCCCGCCGTTTGATTCCCTCAGCCAGTAATGGAGCGATTTTCGCTAGCAAAGTCGGCCCGACTGCTGTCGTTACAACATCTGCTGTGGCGATCGCTTCAATCACCCGCTCGGCTTCGGTCTGACTATTCAGGGCGGTCACGTTTGATACCTCTTCTACCGCCGCATCTTCTGCCGCATAGCCAACCGTATACGCCCGGCGTGACTTTAACGCTTCGACGACTTCGGCGTTGACGTCAATGAAACAGACATCATAACCCGATTTAACCAGTTGTAAGCCAATGAATCCCCGACCAATGTTTCCTGCTCCAAAATGAATCGCTTTCATGCCTTACACCTCCACAGACAGCAATTGAATCATTTCTTCGGCCGTCTCCGCTTCGACCAACCGTTCGACATTGTCTTCGTCCGAACAGATGATGGCAATGTGCGAAAGCAGTTCAAGGTGTTCGTCGCCGATACCCGCGATACCGATAATCAGCTTCGCCTGTTCTGTTCCGAACGACACGCCGTTCGGAACTTGCAGAATCGATAATCCCGTTTTCAGGACTTCTTCTTTTGCCTCTTCCGTGCCATGCGGAATTGCGACATGGTTTCCGATATAAACCGTCGACAACCGGTGCCGGGTTTTCATCGATTCGATATAGTTCGGACGGACGTAGCCGTGATTGACAAGTAACGCTCCAGCTGCTTCAATCGCTTCCTCATCTGTACTAAAATGTTGATTTAGTAAAACCATCTCTTTTTCTAGTTTCATCGCTGTTGCCATCATTCATCCACTCCTGTCTATTTTTTTAAGAAATTTTATTTCGTGCAGTTTCGATTTCATGAACCAGTTGATCATAGTAACCCGCATTCAAGAAGTTTTCGACGGAACGGTGTTCGGCTTGCGGCACTTGTTCCTTCGCCCGTTGCGTCAAATCCTGGTGCGTAATGATGAACTCGGCATCTTTCGGAAGTTGACTGATTGACGTGTTCGTCACTTTGATCGGCAGTCCGGCTTTATTGATTTTGTTACGTAAGACGGATGCGCCCATCGCACTCGATCCCATTCCGGCATCGCAGGCAAAAATGATGTGTTCTACTTCTGCTAACGAAGTGGCCGATTCAGCAGAGACGAGCGAGGAAGCAATTGAATTCTTGCCTTTCATCGCGCTGACATTAGCCGTCGCTTCTTCAAGTGATGTTTCTTTTGCTTTGCTTGTTTTCAGTAAGACTGCTGATACGACGAATGTCACCGATGCGGAAATTAGGATTCCGGCAACGAGTCCGATATATGAACCGCGGGATGCCATCGCGAGGACCGCAATGATGCTTCCCGGTGAAGCAGGTGCGACAAGACCGACATCAAATAAGACGAATGTTAGGATACCGCTCATTCCTCCGGCAATCATCGCGAGCAAGAGGACGGGTTTCATCAATACATACGGGAAGTAAATTTCATGAATCCCGCCGATGAATTGGATGAATGCTGCCCCTGGAGCCGTCTTTTTCGCTGCTCCGGAACCGAAGACCGAATATGCAAGTAACAAACCGAAACCAGGACCTGGATTGGCTTCGAGTAAAAACAGAACCGATTTTCCGGCTTCACTGACTTGATCCAACCCGAGCGGACTTAAAATCCCGTGGTTGATTGCATTGTTCAGGAACAAGATTTTAGCCGGTTCAATGAACAGACTGGCGAGCGGTAACAGGTGTGCACTGACAATGGCTCCGACTGCCGCTGCCATGATATCGTCCAGTCCTGTCATCAGTGGTCCGAACAGTTTAAATCCGCCGATCATCAACAAACCGCCGATAATCCCGACCGAGAAGTTGTTGACGAGCATCTCAAGACCCGGTTTGATTTTCCCTTCAATCAGCTGATCAAATTTCTTAATCGTAAATCCACCAAGTGGTCCCATGACCATTGCGCCAAGGAACATCGGGATTTCGGTTCCGACGATGACGCCCATCGTCGCCAGTGCCCCGACGACTCCTCCCCGGACATCATGCATCAATTTCCCGCCGGTAAATCCAATCAGCAGCGGTAACAGATACGTGATCGTCGGACCGACTAATTCTGCCAGACTTTTATTCGGTGCCCACCCGGTTGGAATGAATAACGCCGTAATGATTCCCCAGGCGATGAATGCGCCGATGTTTGGCATGACCATCCCGCTGAGGAAACTTCCGAACCGTTGAACCTGGACACGCAATCCGCGCTTTCCTGCTTGTGTTGTTGTCATTGGTGTACCCTCCATTTCGTTTGCATCGTATGATAAGTGCTTTGCTATGCCCTTATTGTATGCGCTTTGGAAACGCTTACTCAATCTTTCCTAGTTCACGTTTTGGCAGCCTTCTTGGACAAGACTAAAAGAACCATCCGTATCAACGAATGGTTCTTCCGATTTGCGGTCACAATGAAAAATCAATCGTTTGCTCGATCGTCTCCAATTCTCTTTCAATGACTTTCCGGAACGTCCGGTTCAAGACCTGCTCGAGTTGATGGACATCCCCGTACTCGAATTGGTGGGTTTGCGCATCATTTTCAATGATGGCGCCACTAATCGAACTCAGTAGTTGCAACAGCTGATCCGTCGCTTCTTCCGGTGCTGCCAGAACTAAAATCCGTTCGACCGGTTGAATCGCTTGATCCATCCCGAGCAGCTCAACCGGTTGCTCGAGCTCATAGATGAAGAATCCTCCCCGGTGAATGGAATGATCGCGGCCGTGGAACAAGGCCAGTCGTGTTCCTGGAATCCCGAGTCCGGACATTTCATGACGTCGTAACAGTTGCGCCGACAACTGAACGGCCGATGAGGTCACGTTTTTATCGACCAGTCCGTTGCTGATTTCGAGGAGAATTTCTTCTAACCCTTCTGTCTGTGCGGAAATCGTTTCAATGGAAAAGGCGTCACTTAATTGCCTTGCCGTCTTGACCAATTCTTCCAATCGGGACAAATCCAGCCAGCCTGATGACTCCTTACGGGGAGCGGATTGAAAGGATTTAGGTAAGGAAACGAGCAATTTCCGGATTCGATCAACCTCTTCCTTTGGCAGTAAGGGGTTCACGAGCAGATGCGGTTGACTAATATCCGGTAACGGCACCGTCGATAACACGAAATCGTAATCCTTCAACTGGAGACGGCCGATTCCAAAGAGGGACGAACTTTCGACTTGCTCCAGTTCAGTAAATTCTTGCCGTAACCGGTTCATCAATAATTTAGATGACCCCAGTCCCGCCGAACAGACGACAAGAACACGATAGGGCGTTTTCGGTAACGGTTTACTTAAAACGGCACCAAAATGCATCACCCAGAACGCTAAGTCATAATCCGCAAACGTTTGATCGTTGAAGACGAATTCAGCCGCTTGTTTGACAGCATCAAACAAACGAGGATACTCCCGTTCGATTTGTTTAATGACATAGGACGGGTTAACGATGTTTTGTTTCGTATATGACATGATGTGGCTGACTAAACCGTGTTCGAGTGCCTGGTCTTCCATAAATGCTTCTCCATACAATAAAGAGACTTGTTCGATGAGTCGTTTGACACGTAATCGAATGACCAACTCTTCGCTGGTCTCCAGCTGATCTTGTTGAAAATTCCGTAATTCCTCAGAAATCCACTGCCGCTCGGCAATCGATAAGGCATACGGCAACCGTCGTTGAAGCGTATCGACATGATGCAGGACTTCGAGCGGATAAGCTTTCAGTTCATAGACCATCGGAAACTGGTCCATCCGGATTGCTTGAACCGCTAAACTCAGCGCCGCCCGCATCAGAAGGCGATCACTGATATCCTGTTGTTTCGTCAAAGGAGCAATGACGGCATACGATTGATTAATCGCCTCAATCCACTCCCTCTGTTGGGTATGAAGTAAATGAGGCAGTTGATCGATATGCCCCTGAAGAAAGCGATAAAAGGACAAAACATCCCATTGGGTGAAAATCAACGATACCATCAGCCGTCGTTTGCTGATTTCTTCACCGATGACTTCCGCTCCTAATCCTTTTTTACGTTTTAACTCCAGCGCATACTGACAAAACCATTCATCAATCCGTTCCAAATCTTGACTGATGGTACTCGGAGCGATGTACATGGCATGTGCCAAAGCCTGCAGTTTGATCATTCCTTGCTCTTGTAAGAGGCGATATGCGAGTTCAACCTGCCGATCTTCCGCCGAAGGTAACTGGCGATGCGATAACAGTAACGCTTCACGAAGTTCCCGCTTATGCCCCTCATCGCCACTCAACTGTAAGCCCCGTCCCCGGACGTAAATCATTTCTAGTCGGAACGGCGCTACTGTTTGTCCGAGCCGCTCACGTTCCCGTTGAATCGTTCGTTCCGAGGTTTCGAGTGCCTCTGCGATTTCCTGAATTTGAACCGGTTCTGATTTCGTCAGTAAATAAAATAAGATTTCCCGCTCACGGGCCGTAAAATCAGTCACTTTGCATCAACTCGTTTCTAATGGTGTCAATTAAATCATCATAGGACGCCGCTGCCAACAGATGATCGACGGCAAATACCCGACACGCGGAATCCAGTTGGAGATGGGATACGATTTGTCGGGGTCCGATTAAAAAATTGGTACCCCTCGGAATTTCTTTCGCCCGGCACGTCTCGACAGTCACGTGCAGCCGTTCTTTTTGTAATCGATCCCGTAAGACTTTTGCCCCCATGACACTGCTGACCAACCCTGATTCGCAGACAAAAATAATATTGATTGCATCCATCCTGATCACTCCTCCTCTTTCATCCTAGCTGAAAGCGCTTCTAAATGGGTAGAAGATAAACCGGTTTATCGATTTTCTTTTTTTTAGATTGTCCAACATTCATGACAAACCAAAAAACGTTCGAATCTCCCTGAGAGGAGTCTCGAACGTTTTTTGATTTTTAGTACCGTTTAACCGGTTTGCTGGTGCAAGGTCAAGAGATGTTGCTCAACTTTTTCAGCGACTTCCCGTCCTTCCCGGATGGCCCAAACAATCAAGGACTGACCACGCCGGGCATCGCCGGCAGCAAATACACCCGGTCGGTCAGTCGCGTACGACTGCGTTTTTATCTTGCCGTTTCGTGTCTCAACCGGTAAGTGCCGTAACACATCCTGCTCGACGCCGCTGAACCCGATTGCAATCAACATCGTATCGACCGGATAATATTTTTCGGTGCCGGGAAGCTTCTGAAACTCAATCTGTCCGTCGGCATGGCGGATTTTTTCATTATGAATCGTCCAAACGCCGGTTAATCGTCCGACTTCATCCGTCGTGTAACGCTCAATCGCAATCAAGTATTCTCGTGGATCACGGCCGAATTGAACAAGCGCTTCCTCATAACCATAATCGAGGCTGTACAGATTCGGTGTATCCGGCCACATGTTGTCCGGTGTCCGTTCCGAACCCGGCATCTCGTGTTTCCCGAACTGGACGACGGATCGACAGCCTTGCCGCAGTGCCGTCGCCACACAGTCCGCTCCCGTGTCACCGCCTCCGATGACGAGGACATCTTTTCCTCGTGTATCATGCAGGTCGATTAACGATTGTCCTGTCAGAAGTTGCCGCGTCGCGCTCGTCAAATAATCCATTGCGTATCCGACACCTTGACTCGGCGCGTCTTGTATTTTTCGTGGTTCGGTTGCGCCGACACAGAGGATGACGGCATCGTAATCGGCTTCCAGCTGATCCAGTGATAGATCAAGACCGATGTTGACACCGGTTTTGAACGTGATCCCTTCCGTCTCAAGCAGGAGGACACGACGGGCGACAATCTCTTTCGAGAGTTTCATCGCCGGAATCCCATATGTCAATAATCCGCCAATTTGATCTTCGCGTTCAAACACCGTCACGTGATGCCCCGCTTGGTTCAATTGATCGGCTGCCGCTAAGCCGGCCGGCCCTGAACCGACGATTGCAATCCGGTGTTGACTTCTGACCGACGGAATACGTGGTTGGACCCATCCTTTTTCAAAACCGATATCGATGATGGTCCGTTCGATGTGCTTGATTGTGACGGCAGGTTCGTTGATGGAAAGCGTACACGATCCTTCACAAGGCGCGGGACAGACCCGGCCTGTGAATTCCGGAAAGTTATTTGTCTCTTGGAGCCGCTGAAGAGCTTCATGGAAATTCCCTTGTTCGACGAGTACATTCCACTCGGGAATTAAGTTGTAGACCGGACAACCGATTTTGACTTGTCCATATGTCTCACCAACATGGCAAAACGGTGTCCCGCAATCCATACAACGGCTGGCCTGCTCCGACGCTTCCGCTTCAGAAAAACGTTCTTTGTACTCATTAAAATCTCCGACTCGTTCCCTGCTGTCACGTTCCTTGCCTGCCTGGCGAGGAACGTTCATGAATTGATCCCGTCTCTTCATTTTTTCCCTCCTGTTCCGCGTCCAATATGCGTCTCGAATGCCAGCAACATCGCTTCTTCCGTATTGTGCCCCTGTTGCGCGTAGCCTGCCATCAAAGTCGTCACAGCTTGGTAGGTCGTCGGAATGACACGGATGAACGAGCTGAGGACATGATCCCAGTTTGCCAGGATGGCATGACCTTGTTCACTGTTCGTCCGCGCGACATGCCGTTCAATGAATGTTTTTAACCGCGTTGCCTCTTCCGGATCAGAAACGGCTCCCGTCACGACGAGTTCCCGATTGATCCGGGCCTTAAAACGTATGACGTCTTTTGGTAAGACATACGCGACACCACCTGACATTCCGGCTGCAAAATTCAGTCCGACATCGCCCAGGATGACGACACTTCCGCCCGTCATATACTCGAGACCATGGTTTCCAATCCCTTCAACGACTGCCGTTGCCCCGCTGTTCCGGACAGCAAATCGTTCCCCCGCTTGACCATTGACGTAAAGTTCGCCGCTTGTCGCCCCGTACAGTGCGACATTTCCGATGATGACCTGATCCGAAGAGACAAAACTCGATTTTGCTTGCGGACGAACGGCGATGACACCCCCTGATAATCCCTTGCCGACATAGTCGTTGGCATCTCCTGACACATTCAATGTCATGCCGCGTGGAATATACGCCCCAAGACTTTGACCGGCAGAACCTGTCAGATTCAGTGTCAGACGATCCGTCGGAAGACCCATCGCTCCGTAGAGTCGCGTCAAGCGTGATCCGGTGTTCGTCCCAATTGCCCGGTCCGTGTTCGTAACCGGGAAGCTGAAGGTTTGTTGTTCCACGAAGGATTGATCCGTGATGACAGTTTCCAGTTCACGTCCGTCAAAGGAAGCCGAGACGTGATGCTCTTGGAACTGCCGGTTTTCTGCTGAATATCCCGGCATGACGAACAAACGGGATAAATCGAGACTGGATGCCTTCCAATGTGTCTTTAACCGGTCCGATGTTTGTAACAGGTCCGTCCGACCAACTAAATCGGCTAAACGTCTCACACCGAGTTGTGCTAAATATTCACGGACTTCTTCGGCGACAAATTCCATGAAATGTACAACATGATCCGCCGATCCTGTAAATTTCTCACGCAATTTCGGATCTTGTGTCGCAACACCGACCGGACACGTATCGAGGTGGCAGGCCCGCATCATGATGCAGCCGACGGCAATTAATGGTGCCGTGGCAAAGCCGTATTCATTGGCACCGAGCATCGCAGCGATGATGACATCGCGTCCCGTCAATAACTTTCCGTCCGTTTCCAGAACGACACGGTCCCGTAATCCGTTTAAGGCCAACGTCTGGTGCGTTTCGGCCAAGCCCAGTTCCCATGGTAAACCCGTATGTTGGATACTGGTTTTCGGTGAAGCGCCGGTCCCGCCATCGTGACCGCTGATGACGATGACATCGGCCAACCCTTTGGCGACGCCGGCAGCAATCGTTCCGACACCGCCTTTTGCGACCAGTTTGACACTGATCCGCGCCCGATCATTCGCGCGTTTCAAGTCATGAATCAACTGCGCCAAATCCTCGATTGAGTAAATATCATGGTGAGGCGGAGGTGAAATTAATCCGACACCCGGTGTCGAGGCACGGACACGGGCAATCCACGGATACACCTTTTCTCCCGGCAGCTGCCCGCCCTCTCCGGGCTTCGCTCCTTGCGCAACCTTGATTTGCAGTTCGTCGGCATGGACGAGGTAATCACTCGTGACACCGAATCGTCCTGACGCAATCTGTTTGATCCGGCTCATCCGGGAGTCACCGTTTTCATCCAAATGATACCGGTCCTCTTCTTCGCCGCCTTCACCGCTGTTGCTTTTCCCGCCGAGCCGGTTCATCGCAATCGCTAATGTCTCGTGCGCCTCTTTGGATAGTGAACCGTAAGACATCGCACCCGTCTTGAAATATTTGACGATTTCACTGACAGGTTCCACTTCTTCAAGTGGAATCGGTGCCGTTTCCCGGAAAGACATCAGATGACGCAAAAACGTCGCCGGTTCTTCCTGGATCCGGGATGAATACATTTTGAACAAGTCATACCGGCCGGTCCGGCACGCATGTTGTAACAAATGAATCGTCGCCGGATTAAACGCATGATGTTCTCCGTCGTGCCGATAGCGGAAGACACTGCCGGACTCGAGGCGTGTCCGTTTGATTCCCTCTTCGTGTTGACGAAGAGCTTCTTGTTCAATCAATGGTAGGGTCAAACCGTCGAGTTGCGAAACGGTTCCGGTGAAGTAACGGTCGATGACCTGTTCGGAAATACCAACAGCCTCAAAAATTTGTGCACCCCGGTAACTGAATACCGTCGAAATGCCCATTT
Source organism: Exiguobacterium sibiricum 7-3 (assembly GCF_000620865.1). Classification (NCBI taxonomy): domain Bacteria; kingdom Bacillati; phylum Bacillota; class Bacilli; order Caryophanales; genus Exiguobacterium; species Exiguobacterium artemiae. The sequence continues at coordinate 1,333,795 of NZ_KK211190.1, read as the reverse complement.
TGGACATGACTTTGACCACACCCTCCGTCACCGCGGACCGGTATCGCTCCGTATAGTCCGGCATTGTTTCGGCAATTGCATCCTGTAACGTCGCGTAGACAAGATAAGGATGAATGGCATCTGCTCCGTATCCGACCAAGGCAGCAAAATGATGGACTTCCCGGACTTCGCCACCTTCGATGATCAAACTGACTTTCGTTCGTAGACCTTCCCGAATCAAATGATGATGAACGGCACTCGTAGCGAGAAGAATCGGCATCGGGACAGCACCTGGCCGGACATTCCGGTCGGAAAGAATCAACAGTTCACAGCCACCCCGGACAGCATGGACAGCCTGCTCGAGTAACGCCTCGAGTGCTTCCGCGAGCGGACCGTCAAATACCGTCGAAAGCGTCTTATGAACGAGTTTCGTCTGCTTTAAAGCCGTTGCTTCCGTTGGCGTGAGAACCGGTGATGCGAGACGAATCCGGCGGCAATTTTGCCGGTTCGGTGTCAGCAATTCCCCTTGCTGACCGAGCCATGTCATCGTCGAAGTGACGATTTGTTCCCGCAACGCATCAATCGGCGGATTCGTCACCTGTGCGAATAATTGTTTAAAATACCGGAACAGTGATTGCGGTCGTTCACTTAGGACTGCAAGCGGGATATCCGTTCCCATCGCACCTAACGGGTCTTTTTTTTCTTCCACCAACGGAATCAAATATTGATCGATGTCTTCCCGTGTGTAACCAAATAATCGTTGTAACGTTCCGAGATTCGATACCTCTTCCGTATTAACGTCCGTCGGTAAAGAAATCATCTCTTCCGCCAACCACTCGGCATACGGATGACGCATCGCGAGTTCACGCTTGACCTCTTCATCTGAAATCAATTGACCAGATGCAAAATCAAGAAGTAACAATTCTCCCGGAACAAGGCGTTTCTTAAATAAAATATCGTGTTCCGCAATCGGTAGAACACCGGATTCGGAAGATAACATAAAATGACCGTCCCGCATCATCATATACCGAGCAGGTCGCAGACCATTGCGGTCGAGTGTCGCACCAATCTGTTTCCCGTTCGTGAAGACGATCGCTGACGGACCATCCCACGGTTCCATCATGCTGCTGTGGTATTCGTAATAGGCCCGTTTTGCCGGGCGGACTTCTGCATGTTCAAACGGTTCCGGCACGAGCATCAATGCCGTTTCCGCCAACGTCAATCCGGATAGATATAAAAACTCAAACGCATTATCAAGCATCGAGGAATCACTGCCCGATTCGTCCAAAATCGGTAACACATCCTTCGCCCGACGACCGTATGTCGTCTTGGCCAACCCGTTTTCCCGGCTCCGCATCGCCCGAACGTTCCCTTGTAATGTATTGATTTCTCCGTTATGGATTAAATAGCGGTTGGGATGGGCGCGTTTCCAACTCGGAAACGTGTTCGTACTGAATCTCGAGTGGACGATTGCGAAACCGGACTGATACCGTTCATCCTGCAGATCATCGAAATACAAACCGAGTTGATCCGTCGTTACAAGCCCTTTGTAGACGATCGTCTCGCTTGAGCTGCTTAAGACGTATTGTTCAATGCCGTGTTGCTCCGCCTCTCGCTCAAACAGTCGACGAATCAAGAACAATGTCCGCTCGAACGCTAATCCCTCCACGTTCTTCGCTTCGATAAAACATTGGCGGATGACAGGTTCCGTTTGACGTGCTTTATCTCCGATGACCGTGTTCGTAACCGGGACAGTTCGCCACTCAATCAACCGTTGTCCTTCCGATAAGATGATCGATTCCAAAACACGTTCCAATCGTTGACGTAACCGGTCTTCTCGAGGTAAAAACATCATCATTACCCCGTAGTCCCCACTTTGCGGTAAGTTGATATTTCGTAACGTTTGGCGGAAGAGACGATCCGGTATTTGCGTGAGGATGCCGGCTCCGTCGCCTGTTTTCGCATCACTCCCTTGTCCCCCCCGATGTTCCATCTGACACAACATCTTCAAGGCGTTTTGAACGATTTCATGACTTGCTCGTCCGGTCCGATGAGCATAAACTCCGATTCCACATGCATCGTGTTCCTGTCTCGGATCATAAAGTCCTTGCCGTTGCGGTATTTGATGAAATGACATATTACCACGCTCCTAACCGTTCAAAATTTTCTGTATATTCTGTTAAAATATACTTTACACTTTTTTATGTTTATTCGCTACTATGTATATTTCCAAAAATTAACCACTCCAACTCCTTGATAGACCGTATCATCATGATGATAACGCTTACATATAGATGAATAATTTTTTTGAATAAAATATTTTTCAAGAGACTATTCATTTTTGCGCCAATTCCTTTTTCCGTGGTATTTTTAAATAGAAAGTAAATTATCAGTGCTTGTTAGGAAAAGGAGAATTTAAACGATGAAAAACTCTGTGAAATGGACGGGTCTCTTGATTGCAGGAACTGCCCTGGTCCTTAGTGCATGTGGTCAGGAAGAAAAACAAATGACCGCATACGATAAAATTAAAAAAGAAGGAACCTTGACCGTAGCAACGGCTGGTACACTTTATCCGACCTCATTCCATGAAGAAAAAAGTAATAAATTAACCGGATTTGATGTCGAAGTCGTCAAAGAAATCGCTAAACGTCTTGATTTAAAAGTAGCATTTAAAGAAATGTCTTTTGACGGTATGCTGACAAGCGTGAACACCGGTCAAGTGGATTTAGCAGCCAACGACATTACGATTACGGATGAACGTAAAGGAAAGTTTGCCTTCTCTAAACCATACAAATATACGTATGGGACGGCGATTGTCCGTAAAAGTGATTTATCTGGCATTAAATCCCTCGAAGATTTAAAAGGTAAAAAAGCAGCCGGAGAAGCAACGACGACTTACATGCAAGTGGCCAAGAAATTTGGTGCAAAAGAAGTCACTTATGATAATGCGACGAATGATCAATATTTGCGTGATGTCTCGAACGGACGGACAGATGTCATCTTAAACGATTATTACCTGCAGAGCCTGGCTGTCGATTTCTTTAAAGATTTCGACATTACGATTCACCCTGATATCGCCTACAATCCAAGTCAGGTCGGACTCATCATGGATTTAGACAACAAAGAGTTACAGTCGAACATCAATGCTGAAATCGACAAGATGAAGAAAGATGGGACGCTTGCTAAACTGTCGAAGACATTCTATGCCAATAAAGACGTCTCGAAAATGCCTGACATCAAGACGACGCTCGTTGACGTGAATTGAACAGCTTCTTTGAGATTGAATGGCGGTCCGTCTTTAATCCAGAATTAGCACGAGAAGCCTTTCCCTATATCTTAGGTGGTCTCGGTCATACACTTTGGATCTCGTTGCTCAGCATGGTGATTGGCCTTGGTCTCGGTTTGTTACTTGCTTTGGCTCGTTTATCCACATCACGTCTGTTACGAGCAATTGCCACTCTCTATATTTCATTCATGCGTGGTGTTCCGATTCTTGTCTTATTATTCATGTTTTATTTTGGTTTGCCGGTTATAAACATTCAACTGGATGCATTGACGGCTGCCATTGCCGGTTTTAGTTTGAACAGTGCCGCCTATATGGCTGAAATCATTCGGTCATCACTCTTATCGGTGGACCGCGGTCAACAGGAGGCCGCACAATCGCTCGGACTTTCCAGATACCGTGTGTTCACAGGAATCATCTTGCCTCAGGCTGTTCGACTGGCGATTCCTCCGCTGTCAAACGTTCTTCTTGATTTGGTCAAAGCCTCTTCGCTTGCCGCCATGATTACGGTCCCGGAGATTTTCCAACGGGCGAAGATTGTCGGTGGACGGGAGTTCGACTACATGACAGTTTATTTTGTCATCGCCTTTATCTACTGGGGTATCTGTGCCGTCATCGCTGCCGGACAAGAAATGCTCGAACGTCATTTCGCCCGCTATTTATAACATGCAAAAGCTCAACCGTTTTCGCAGACGTCACGTGACGAAAGTGAAACATGGTTGAGCTTTTGTATTAGGCTTCTTGGTCGAGTAATGGTTCAACAGATAATGCTTCCAGCGGCTTATGGAATAAATAACCTTGAAGCGTCTGACACCCTAGTTCTGTCAAGAGTTCCGCTTCTTCCATTCCTTCAATTCCTTCTGCGACAATCGTCATCTTCAAACGATTTCCTAGTTGGATGATCATTTCGACGATAGCTCGTTTTTCTTCCGAATCGATTGCAGCACGAACAATCTCTTTCGGAATTTTTAACTGATCGAAAGGTAATTCGACGAGGGTTTGCATCGACGAAAATCCTGTCCCGAAATCGTCAAGCGCAATCCGGATTCCATGGAGGTGCAACTCATTTAAGGTTTCAATGATTTGTACCGTTCCCTCAATAAAGATATGTTCCGTCATTTCAATCTCCAATAAGTAGGGCGGAAAACCGGTCGTTCGTAGAATCTCCAAAACCTTTTCGGTAAAGTCTTCTTGTCGCAACTGCCAAGGCGAAACATTGACGGCAATCGTTATTGGTTTTCGTCCTTGGTCTAACCATTTCTGTCCTTGCAGGCAGGCTTTACGCATTACCCATCCTCCAAGTGTCTCGATGAATCGCGTCCGTTCTGCCAATGGAATGAATTCCAGTGGTGAAATCAGCCCATATTTCGGATGATTCCAGCGGACTAAAGTTTCCGCTCCCGTGATGCGATGATTACCAGAATTGACTTGTGGCTGAAACAAGACAAAGAAATCGCGGTCAAGATCGGCATCATATAAGTCACGCGTCAACTGCATTGCTCGTTTACGTTCATTTTGAGTTACTTGATCCGTGATGGCGAACGTATTTTTCCGATTTGATTTTGCCGTAAATAAAGCAATCTCGGCATCATTGATGACGTGATCAATCGATTCTCCGTTGACGAATGAAACCCCGATACTCGCCGTCACATTGATTTGCTTAAAATCAATCTGGACACGTTCAGAAATACTCGCTAAAATCTCATCGCATAATCGATCCGGTTGCGAAGATGTCGCGTGTAATAAAAAGGCACTTCCACTCGCTTTTGCGACGATGCAATCAGAAAAACGTGTCATCAACCGTTTTCCGATAATATGAAGCGTCCTGTCTCCCGTCCGGTAACCGAAAGCGTCATTGACTGTCTTGAAGTCATCCAGGTCGATCAGACAGATAATATCTCCTGTCACTGCTTTTTTCTCTGTTTCAATGACAAAAAAGGACCGATTCGCCAGTTCCGTGACCGAATCGAAGAAGGCTTGTTCCTTTAATCGTTTCAAGTAGTCGATATTTCGTTCCAAGCGCGTAACATATTGCCTATGGATCAACAGACTAATCAGTGTCGCGATAAGAATCAATCCAATGCGTGCGATATGATCGGTTGAACTAAAAACCGATGTGCCTGTCGGTGCTTTTAACCAGACATACAACAGGGACAGGATACTGATCCCCGTCGCATACAGTAACATCGTTCGATTGATGACGACTAAGGACGTCAAGACGAATAGTAGCGAGGCTGCCCAAACCGTCTGTGCCCCATTATTGATATACGGATAGTTGATGAAAGGGATTAATAAGAAGACGCTCGACATCACATGCGGTTTCCAACGATCAGTCAAATCACTTTTCCCAATCAAAAACTGAATTCCTCCCACACTGAAAATTATAAGGGCACGCCATCCGATAGACCAATCCAGCCCGGTTCGGCTCATACTGCTTGAAAAAACATATAAAAGGGAACCACAACTCGTCAGCACAAAAATAATCATCCCGAACAGCCGGTAATTTGCTTTTACTTCGCGATGATAGTGAAGATTTTCCGATGAAGGACGGGTATGCGCCTTCATATCATCCCCTCTTTTCCGTAAATTCATTCTTTCCTTTTCCTTCTTAAGTTGGAATTAAAACCTAAATACTCCATCAGTTTGCTTTTCATTCATCACAGAATTTAAGGCCAGGAAGCCAACTGCTTCAGTGGTGTTCGTGTCAGGTCTAAAGAAGTCTTTAATCGGGTACTTGACTAATAAAGATCGAAAGGAGTGTTATGTCATGGGCCGTCTGTTATTTATCGAAGCGAATGATAGTACACATCAAACGAAAGGAATCAGCTCCCACATGAATGAAGCCTTTTTATCGCGTTACCGGACACATCATCCGGACGATGAAGTCGTTGTATTAAATTTATTCGAGGAACGGTTACCGTTTTTTGATTTACGTCTCGCAACTGCTGCCGCCAAACTGTTTCGCGGGGAAATCGTAGAGACCGATGAACATGTCCCGCTCGACAAATTACAAGAGTATCTGACCGGGTTTCTCGAGTCGGACAAAATCGTTTTCTCTTTCCCGATGTGGAACCTGACCGTCCCGGCACCCCTTCATAACTATATGGATTATCTTGCGCAAGCAGGTCAGACATTCCGTTATACAGCAGAAGGGTCGATCGGATTGGTGAAGGGAAAACAAGTATTGTTGTTGCATTCACGCGGCGGGGACTACTCGACTGCAGATAAAGCGGATTCCGAGCATGCCGTTCGCTACATGCTCGACATACTCCGTTTCTTCGGCATTGAAGATGTTCAGACCATCATTTTAGAAGGACACCAACAGTATCCGGACCGCGCGGAGGAACTCGTCAAAAAAGCCCTCTCCGCATGTGAGAAGGCCGGGGAAACATTTTAAAATCTGTACAGTAAAAACTCTTCATGGCTATCTATGACAAGTTGTTCGTAACTTGGCATCTCAAAGGCTTTAAACAGACTATAGGAAAGTGTAAAATCTCGCTTAATATCATCCATGGTACCATTTGTTTTTTTAGTGAAATAACCGCGTTGAAAATAAAAATGTCCCAAGAACGAAGCATCATCCAAAGCAAGGCTTTCCTGAATTCCAGTCGCTACTACTTGTAGACCTTTTTCATAATTCTTTTGAAATGACAGTTGCTGGGCGTGGTTGTAAATGATTTTAATTCTGGCTTTCTTTAATTCAATCGTATCAAATTTCAGACGTAAGACGTCTTCAAAAACACTTTCCGAATGAACAAATTGTTTGTTTTCAAAATAAAAATTTGCAATCGCCATCTTGATCCGCAGATACATTTGAGGTGATTCAAACCAAACTTCTGCCGTATCCGTTAAATGTGCTAATTGGGAGATACTCGATCGAAAATCTAATTTTTTAGTACGTTCATTGCATACTATTTCAAAATACTCCAACAGGAGTAAGATTTCCTTGTTTGTTGACTGACTTCTTATTTGCTCAATTTGATTTATTAACTCATCAAATTGTTGGCTTCGGAATAAACTTGTAAGAAGTCGGTCACATTCACGGAATTCCTCACTTTTATATTGATCGCGAAATAACATCGACATCGGAATACGTAAGCGTTTAGCGATTTGTTGTAACAAGTCAATTGTTGGTGAGTTCCGTCCATTTTCAATCTTGCTGATTTCTGCCTGACTACATATCCCGTCACACAATTCTTTTTGTGTCATTTTTTTTTGTTTACGAATGCGCTTGATTTCATTTCCAATTGATACAGGTAGTGAATTCATTAACTGTCTCCCTTGATAAAACCTTATAAGAACTTAAACAATAAATAATCATTTCTTCCTTTTTCAACAATCTCGACGTAACGATCTAAGTTAAATGCAGTAAACAAAGTATACGACATCGAATAATCATCTTTTACTGTTTGCAGATCAAAATTTAATTTTTCTTTAAAATTAGCACGTTGATAATAAAAATGCCCTAAAAAAGAAGAATTCTTTCGGTCTATGCTTTCAGATATACCTAGTTCCGTCACTTTCACCCCTTCTTGATAGTCCCCTTGAAAAAATAATTGTTGCGCATGGTTATATAAGATTTTAATTCGTAAGTTTTTAAATTCTTCCGTATTGTAATCCATCGCTAGTATTGCTTCGTAAATCTTTCTTGAATGTACAAACTGATGGTTCAAATAATAGTAGTTTGCAATTGCTAACTTAATTCTTACATACATTAATGGTGACTCGTACCACACTTCTTCTTGATCTGCTAGAAATGATAACTCCGAAATACAGGATCGATAATCTAAAGATTTTTTACCTTCTAATGCAATCAATTCAAAATATTTAGCAAGTAGATATATCGAAGTATTTATCGGAGCAGAAAAAATTTCTTTGACAGAATCAATAACAGCATCAAATTTTTGATTGCGAAAAAGTTGCGTCCACTCATGATCGTATTTTTGAAACGATATCGCCTGTGTGTCTTCCTCGAATAATTGTAACATTGAGACATTTAATCGGTTAGCGATTTTTTGAATCGTATCAACCGTCGCGGATACTTTTCCTTGTTCAATTTTACTTAATTCTGCTTGACTACAAATATTTTGGCAAACTTCTTTTTGTGTCAGTTGTTGTTCAAGACGGATTCGTCTTAATTGATTTCCGATTGAATTTGAAAGTGAAGTCATTTTTTAAACAGCCCTTTATAATCAATATTCATCCTATTGGCAAAAAGAAATTTCGTTTTACTTCTCTAACAATATTTGCATATCGATTCATATGAAATGCCGTAAATAATTCATATGCGATAACATAACTTTGACGGGTTTCTTCACTATCTCCATATATTGCTTCTAAGACTTCCCCCATTTGATAATGAAGATGTGCGATATAAGAAGTATTCTTTAAAAGCACACTAGAATGAATACCTTTTGATGCAACATTTAGACTCTCTTCATAGTCCCCGATTTTAAACAATAGTTTTGCATGATTATATATAACTTTCAACTGCTGTTCGATCACTTTTTCATTACTAAAATCAAAATGTGTCTCTTCTAACTCTTTATATAGCTTTTCAGCTTGTTTATACTCCTGATTTTCTGCGTACAAAATAGCTATTGCCATTTTTACTCTTAAATACAAATCCGGATAATTGTATTTAATATCATAATATTCAATTAATCGAGAAAGCTGAACAGATGTCGTCCTGTGGTCAAAATTATTCAAACGGTATTCGCTGATAATCTGATAATATTTGAGCAAGATCATTGTCTCGTCAAATCTATCATCGGTAGTAATATCATACAACCGAATCTGTTCATAACTTCCTTCTCTAGTTAATTGCAGCAATATATGATCTATTTTTTTTACACTTTCTTGCTGCTTTTGGTTTTCAAGTAAGAAAGAAACAGGTATCTCAAGTCGATCCGCGATTTGTTGTAATAAATCAACCGTTGGTGAATTTCGTCCATTCTCGATTTTACTGATTTCTGCCTGACTACAAATTCCCTGGCACAGTTCGGCTTGTGTCCAATTCCGTTCTTGTCGGATCCGCTTAATTTCGTTGCCAATCGAAACATTTAATTGATTCATGGATGTCTCCTTCAAGATCAGTCCCTGTTTTAAACAAAAAACAGGTCCTCCGTTCAAGTGATTGACTTGTGACGGAAGACCTGTTTATTTTGATGCTTCCGGCGAGAATCGAACTCGCACTGCAGCATTACCATTGCTGAGGTCTGCCATTAACCTACGGAAGCCTGTTTTTTCTAATATTAGTATAACGTAAGCCTAAATGAATATCAACTTTTTCAGGAAAATACAAAAAAAGCAGTTAAGGGAAACTCTGCTCCCCTAACTGTTTTGACGATGCATTAAAGGACTGTTTTAGTTAATGAGTTATCAAAGACAATCAACACAGAATAATGTTCATCCGCTTTCGATGCGACGAATGTCGAGAATTTAAGTGTGATGATTGAATTTGAACCGACACCATTTTCCTCAAAGAAATGATTAAGTCGTTCTTCGAGTTCTTCTGGTGATCGTCCTACTAACACTTTTGAATGTAACATAAAATCCACCCCGTCCTTTTTTTTGTGTACGATATTGAGTTTTCCCATGCGTCCTTTGTTTAAAACCTCTATTTTTCTAACTTGCCGAATTGAGACCCGTTCGGTACTGTGAAGATAGAGTTAAGTTTATATCGAAAGGACTGAACAAAATGAATGAGCATATGTTTGATGAAGTGTTGGAGAAAAGACAAACCGGGTCCGCCAAATGGGATGGTTTGAAACAACTGTTCGGATCGGATCAACTGATTCCGATGTGGGTGGCAGATATGGATGTCCGCCCTGCCGACTCGATAACAAAAGCTTTGACAAGACGGGCAGCAAGCGGCAACTTTGGTTATTCTCTGTTTGAAGAAAAAGCAAAACATGCCATTCAGCATTGGTTTGACAAACGTTATTATCAATCGGTCGATCCGGCGACGATCCTCTATTCCAGCGGCGTCGTTCCTGCACTTGCGCACAGCGTATTGGCCCTGACCGAAGAAAACGATGAAATCATCATCCAGACTCCTGTCTATCCGCCTTTCCATCACGTCATAGAAGCGAACGGACGACGTTTAGTCGAAAATCCACTTGGTTTACAGAATGACCGGTATGAAATCGACTTTACATTGCTCGAACAACAGATGAAGACAGCACGCATGATCATTTTATGTAATCCGCATAACCCGACCGGTCGCGTGTTCAGCTTCGATGAATTGAAACGACTGGTCGCACTTGCTAAACAATACGGCGTCTACGTCTTGTCGGATGAAATCCATGCCGACTTGCTGTTTTCAAATGTAACGCATCATCCGATTATCGCGTTTGATTACGATCAGGTAATACTAGTCAGTGCTCCGTCTAAAACATTCAATATCCCGGGACTGTATGCTTCTTATCTGATTGTACCGAACGCTGACTTACGTCTTAAAATCGAGCAGGTGCAGCAGGCGAACTTCGTGCATCCGAATGCTTTTGCGGCAACGGCCATCATTGCTGCTTATGAGGACCCGGAAAGTGAGCATTGGTTACAGGAGTTGTTGGTTTACCTTGAGGAGAACCGTAACTATGCCATACAAAGGATTCAGACGGAAATGCCTCGTCTCACCGTCGTAACACCGGACGCCACTTTCTTGCTTTGGATTGACTGTGCCGCTCTTCCTTTTGATTCGAAAGAGCGGGCTGACTGGTTAGTCGAGCAGGCCGGGCTTGCCCTGACACACGGACAACCGTTCGGAAAAAATGCTTCGACGTTTGAACGCCTGAATTTCGGATGCCCGCGCAGTCAGTTGGACGAAGCTCTTGACCGTCTTCAAACGGCTTACCAGACGATTGTCTTTACAGATTAAGTTACGTTTACGCCTGCGATTCAAGTGATTTTTATATCACTTGGATCGTTTTTTTATGCAAACAAATTTTTAATTATATCTTTTTTTAGTCTGCTTTTCATTTCAGTAGTTTTTCTTTCTTGTTACATTGTCACAACCAAAATCAGAAAGTTTAAACTTTTAGAGGGACTAAAAACGTCCCAACCCCTTGACAGATGAGGGTTGAAGCCACTTTTTTAGACATTTTGAAGACTTGCGTTGTCGTTTTAGACCCTGTAAGGTGGGGAACAAATCGATTGTGCTTATTTTGACAAATGCATGAACAGCGCAAAAAAAGTTTAATTGGAGGATTTATTTTATGACGCAGGAATGGATTTCAATCAGCTTGTATCTAGTCATGATGCTTGCCATCGGCTACATTGCATACAAGCGAACGACAAACACAGAAGATTACATGTTAGGTGGTCGAGATTTAGGGCCAGGTGTCACAGCTCTATCCGCCGGAGCATCCGATATGAGTGGCTGGATGTTGATGGGATTACCCGGTGCCATGTACGCAACTGGTGTATCCGCTTTATGGCTCGCTTTAGGTTTATTGATTGGTTGTTACGTTAACTATTTGATTTTAGCGCCACGTTTTCGTCTTTATACGGAAATGGCCAATGATTCAATTACGATTCCCGACTTCTTAGAAAATCGTTTCAAAGATACTTCACGTATTTTACGGACCGTTTCTGCAGTCGTCATTATCGTTTTCTTCACCTTCTACACATCAGCTGGTATCGTCTCTGGCGGTAAATTGTTTGAAAGCTCATTCGGCTTTGATTATCATTATGGTATGCTCTTGACGATTGCGGTCGTCGTCGCCTATACACTGTTTGGTGGCTTTCTCGCAGTCAGTTGGACCGACTTCGTCCAGGGTTGTATCATGTTCATCGCCCTTGTCCTCGTGCCGGTCGTTGCCTTAACGGACGTCGGTGGCATCGATGGTGCCTACAACTATGCAGAAAACCTGGATCCTACATTGTTTGATCCATTAAAAGGCACAACGTTCCTCGGAATCATCGGATTCCTAGCCTGGGGACTTGGTTATTTCGGACAACCGCACATCATTGTTCGTTTTATGGCCATTCGTTCGGTCAAAGATTTGAAAAAAGCACGCCGTATCGGGATTGGTTGGATGTTTATCTCGATTCTTGGTGCCATGATGACAGGACTTGTCGGGATTGCTTATTTTGAAGGGCAAGGCAATGGACTGGGCGATCCGGAGACCGTATTCATCCGTTTCTCTGATGTCTTATTCCATCCTTACATTACAGGATTCCTGATGGCAGCGATTCTTGCCGCCATCATGTCAACGATTTCGTCGCAGTTGCTCGTCACATCAAGTGCTTTAACAGAAGATTTTTATAAAACGTTCTTAAACAAAAAAGCGACAGATAAACAGTTGGTCTTGACCGGACGGATTGCCGTATTGGTCATCGCTGTCATCGGTTCCGTTTTAGCCTGGAATCCGTCAGCTACGATTTTATCACTGGTCGGTTATGCTTGGGCTGGTTTTGGTTCAGCCTTTGGTCCAATCATCCTGCTTTCGCTTTACTGGAAACGGATGACGAAACAAGGTGCCTTAGCCGGTATGTTGTCCGGTGCCATCACTGTCATTCTTTGGGTCCAGTTCGGTCTCAGTACGACACTTTACGAGATGGTACCTGGATTCTTCACGAGCTTACTCTTCACGGTCGTCGTCAGTCTCTTGACGAAACAACCGGTTGAATCGGTTCAAGAGAAATTTGACGATATGGAAGAAGAATTAAAAGAAGCAGTCGAATAATTTCAACCAATAAGTAAAACCCCTTTGAGTCTGACTCAGAGGGGTTTCTTGTCATCATAATTCAAGGACGCCATAATGCAGTTTGGATGATTTTCGTTTCGTCCGCTCAAATCCGTACCGTTCAAATAAATCACTTTCAAAATGAGCTTTTAAGACGATTCTTTGTCGTGCGACACGCTTGGCTTCGGCTACTACTTGTTCAGTCAACGGTTCATAGTTTGCCAGTTGTCGCAGTCCGTCTAGATGCGTTGATTCCGAAACGGTTTTTTCAAACATCGGATCAAAATAAATAACGTCCACCGTCTTGCTATCACATTTTTTGAGATACGTTAAGTGTTCTGCCAATTGAACTTCGATGTGACGCATCGCGTCAACGATTGGTTCGTATCCTTCAATCCACTGCTGCAACCCTTCCCTTACGATCAAGGCTGTCACCGGGTTGCTTTCTAGACCGATGACTTGACCCGACCGTCCGACCGCATGACTCATGACGATTGCGTCCGCCCCTAAGCCTAACGTACAGTCAAGGACGGTCATTCCCTCTTGCAAACGGGCAATCGTAATTAATGGATCATGACCGTTGCGGTCAAATTGTTTAATTCGAAAAACTGCACTAGACGGATGAAAGAAAAAAGAACTATCCGCTCCTTGCGGATAATATTCCAATCGATTTTTATCCACGACAAGGATGGAACGCTGATACTGATCATGAAGTGCTGGCAGACTCAGTTTTTTTCGTTCGATGACTTCGAAGTCGATGGTTTGTTCCGTTTCAGAAAGCCGCTGTAATCTGGTCCTCACATCATCAGTCAGTCTTAAGCATGTCGTCAATACAACTTTTTGTTTATCCAATCCGTTTCACTCCCAGAAAAAAATAAGCTAGCGCAGGCTAGCTTATTTCTTTTTCTTCAATAACCCTTCGATGTCTTCGATGAGTGCTTTTTTAGAAATTAAATCTTCTTGTTTTTCCTGTTCGACTTTGGCATCAACAGTCGTCCGTTGTAACAACGCCTGCAATGTCTCATCGATACTTGATTTCAAGTGGTCGCGATCTTCTTTATTTAATGCAAGATCGTGACGGACTTCGTCACCTTGTTCATCAAGTTGGCGTAACCGCTCCGTCAATTGTTTCGCTTCCCGATTCAAATCAGAATATAAGCGTTCGATTTGTTCTAAGCGTAATTTGATTCCATCCCGTTCTGTGAACACATTTTCCAACCCCTTCCAGCATACATATGTCTACATCATTACTTTACCATATTCATCACTAATTGAAACAATCACAATCCGTTTACAACTTACTTTTTCGCTTCCCTACCGTTACTGACTTCTCTAGTCCTCACTCCAGCTATCTTTTGCAATTTGTTTCCCGAAGTCGCTATAATAAATGAGCAGAGTGAATTGCGATCAGAGGAGGACACCGTCATGGATTTAAAACGTCGGACACTACGTCATGTAGATCAGACTGAATTCGAACATTTTTTAAAGTACGGCGAACAGGCTTACGGATTATCTCGTCAGGAAATTCAAGGATACGACCATGAGCTCGGGGTCGAGCGCGCCTTCGATTCTGTTGAACACAGTTATGCCGAAGATTTCTACTTTGATCTTCTCGTCGACGAACAACTGATCGGTCGTGTGCTCTTATTAAAGATGGGACATTATTTCCAACTTGATTTGATGATATTCGACTCATACAGCGGACGAGGTTTTGGAACGAAGGCTGTACAACAGGCACTCGAGCAATCAGATGTATTGGCTGTTTATGAAGTACGCGCCCGCGTCTTACCGACGTCTCCCCATCAAGAGATCGCTTCTCAGATTTTAAAGACGAACGGATTCGTCAAACAAGACGATTATTTCAGTAAGGGTCGGCGTAAACGTTACTCTTTACAACGCCCTTGAAGTTCGACCGACGCAGCCAGGCGTCGGTTTTTTTTTGACATAAATCCAAAAAAAGCGTAAAATTCTGGTTTGTATGATTCAGAAAGGAGTTCTCACATGAACGAATGGTTATGGTTTCCTTCCATCTTAATTACGATGGGATTATTATTACTCAGTTATCGTCTGTTTGGCAAAACCGGTCTGATGATGTGGATTGCTATCGCGACGATCATTGCCAATATCCAAGTCACACAACAAGTTGAACTATATTCTTATATTTTCACATTAGGGAACGTCGTCTACGGGAGTTGTTACTTGGCAACCGATATCTTAAATGAAAAATACGGGAAGAAAGTAGCACGTCAAGGCGTCTATATGGGCTTTTTCTCGTTGATTACGACAACATTATTGATGCAATACAGCTTATTGTATACGCCACTTAATGACACACTGGCGAAAGACATGTCGAGTTCTTTGAACCTCTTATTTGGTTTACTTCCTTGGATTGCGCTTGGAAGCTTGTCTGCTTATCTTGTATCGCAATTGTTTGATGTTTTTATCTATTCAAAAATCCGTCAAAAGACCGGAGAAAAGAAACTTTGGTTACGCACAACTGGCTCGACGGTCCTCAGCCAATTGATTGATACATTGACGTTTTGTGCGATCGCTTTTCATAATTTACCGTTTGATATCTGGTGGCAGATTTTCATTACCACTTATCTCGCTAAATTTGTTATTGCCTGGGTCGCAACTCCCTTCATGTATATTGCTAAACGTATTCATCCGACCACTCCATCTAAGGATGTAGCAGCTTGATACAATCACCTTCCTGATTTTCAACATTTCTCTAGAAGATTGTCCTCTTTTAACGGATAATGGAAATCAGGAGGTGTTCATCTTGAAAGTCAAACGCAACGAATCATTCCGGTATCATTTCGATGAACCGATTGCTGGTGAATTTTATCTTGTCAAAGATGGACGGCAGACACCGGTTGGATTGATGAAAATTCATAATATTTCACCTAGTGGTATGGCCATTGCAACGCCGCTGAAACTACCGATTGATCGTGCGATGTCAATTGTCGTCGAGTTTTCTCTTATACGCGGTCTCGAACCTTTGAAGTTGAACGGACTTATTTTACATGAAAAATGGCTTGATGCTCAGCGTTTGTATGGTATACGACTCGAAACGACCAAAGACGAGCAACAACAGATTATAGACACAATCAAACAATTCGTTAAAACGACCTCTTGAATGACATGTGTTTTACTTTGAAATCGAAGTTCCTGGAAACAGAAGTTCCTTCTCTGCCTTTGTTTAACAAGCGGACTTCAACAACTAAAAATAAGGATGGCGGATTTTATGTCCGCCATCCTTATTTTCATTCTTCTTTTATAGAAGTTGGTCTTTTTTACTGGACCGTCCGGTAGACGATCGCCTCATATGGTCGAAGGACTAACTCTTCTTTCGAGACCATTGGAGATTCGTTGTAATTACCGATGACTGAATCAGAGGTATCGTGTGACAATGGAATCGTTACTTCTTCTTTACTGAATGAGCAGTAAATGTACCATGTTTCATTTTCATACGTTCTGGTATAGGCATAGACATCAGTCTCATCTTCTAAAATCAACGCATATTCGCCGTATACGATTAAATCGTGCTGATGACGTAACGCAATCAGCTGTTTATAGTAATAGAAAATTGAATCGGGATCTGCCAAAGCTTGTTCGACGTTAATCAATGGATAGTTTGGATTGACCTTCAACCATGGTGTTCCTGTCGTAAAGCCGCCGTGCTCGGTCGCATCCCATTGAATCGGTGTCCGCGCATTATCTCGCCCTTTCACATGGACAGCGCGCAGTAACTCTGCCGGTGAAGCCCCTTGATCGGTCCGCTCTTTCCACATATTCCGAATTTCGATATCCTCATATTCCTCAATCGATTCAAAGGCAACGTTCGTCATACCGATTTCTTCCCCTTGATAAATGTAAGGTGTTCCTTTTAACAAGTGAAGCAGGGTCGCTAACATTTTAGCGGATTCGACGCGATACATCGTATCATTTCCGAAGCGACTAACAACCCGTGGCTGGTCGTGATTATTCCAGTATAGCGAGTTCCAGCCTTTTTCGTGTAAGGCGACTTGCCATTTCGTGAAGTTTTCTTTTAGTTTTTGAAGATTGAACGGTTGGACATCCCATTTGCCACCGGGGCCGGAATCCAAGTCCATATGTTCAAATGTAAAGACCATGTTAACTTCTTTTCGTTCCGGATCTGTATAAAGAATGGCGTCGTCAGTTGTCGCCCCCGGCATTTCGCCAACCGTCAAGACATCATAATTACCGAAAGAAGCATCATTCATTTCTTTTAAAAATTCATGAATTCTTGGTCCGTTAATATAATGTTGTCCGCCGTCCCCGTATAAAGCACCGGGAGGAACCGTCGCATCCGGAAGACCCGGTGTCTTCGAGATTAAGTTGATGACGTCCATCCGGAAGCCGTCAATCCCACGGTCCAACCAGCGGGTGATCATCCGGTAGACTTCTTGACGGAGTTTTTCATTTTCCCAGTTGAGATCGGGTTGTTTTTTAGAGAATAGATGTAAGTAGTATTCATTTGTCGTTTCATCTAGTTCCCAAGCCGGTCCGGAAAAAATAGATCCCCAGTTGTTCGGCAACGTACCGTCTTCATTGGCGCTTCTCCAAATGTAATAGTCCCGGTATGGATTGTCCTTACTCTTTCGTGACTCTGCAAACCAGGCATGCTCGTCCGAAGAATGATTGACCACAAGATCCATGACGATTTTGATACCCCGCTCATGCGCCTGATCGAGTAGACGATCAAAGTCTGCCATCGTTCCGAATTCGGCCATGATAGCCTCATAATCCCGGATATCGTACCCGTTATCATCATTTGGTGAGTCATAGACAGGGCTCAGCCAAATGACATCAATTCCAAGTTCTTTTAAGTAATCCAGTTTTTCAATGATACCGACAAGATCTCCGATTCCATCTCCGTTTGAATCATTGAAACTGCGCGGATAAATTTGATAGACTACACTGTCATGCCACCATTTACGTTCCATGTGATTAATCGACTCCTCTTGTGAACAATTTATGCAAGCGATTGCACCTTCTGATAAAAGCGCTTCCATTTATTTCATCGTTAGCGTATCACGAATATTGTAATCAAAACAAGAGGATACCCTCATCCGGATTCCGGTATACTGGACTTAGCGTTTCACGTTTGAATTTTTCCGATTGAGGAAAATGATTTATGAGAGGAGGCGTACCAACATGTATCGTCGTTACTTATTGTTTCTAGTTTGGGCTATCGCCATTGTCTTCATCTTACTGTTTGGGAATAACAGAGTCTTTCCTTCCGGTTTTCTCCTATCCTTTTTACGGTTTGATCAAAGCCAGTTTGATACGTCTGCACTCAGTTTATTCACATTACTTGGTATCTATCCAGCAGCCTTTTTCATGCTCTTTTTAGATGAAAAACGCTTCTTGAAACCTTCCCCGATGTTAGCAAGTTTTGGCGCCTTTGCGTTAGGATCATTTATCCTCATGCCGTATCTAGCACTCGCCATCCCGCGTCAAACGTTTTTGCCGTTTCGACGTCGGAAGTTCATCCCTTACGTTGTCGCACTGCTGGCTGTTCTGTCAGCCGTCATCATCTGGTTAGCTTTAGCACGTTCAGACTGGTCTATTTTCCAAGTCTATTTCATGACAAATCAATTCGTTCGGACGATGACTGTCGATTTGGTGATGTTTTATATTTTACAGCTGTTCATGTTACACAGAATACGGGCGCGACAAGACGGACGCCTTGGCTGGCGGGACATCGTGCCATTGTTTGGTCTGTTCAGTTATTTGTTCCGGCGCCATCTTCCGACCTCTTCCAACGGTTGATTCGGTCCAGGGGGTTCGGCTACAATAGGAAGATAGCTTTAATAGGGGGACATTATTCATGAAACAGTATCATCAACTTTGTCAGGAAATCTTAACGCATGGCATCAAAAAAGAAGATCGGACGGGAACCGGCACCATCAGTATTTTTGGTCATCAAATGCGGTTTCCGTTACAAGATGGTTTTCCAATGGTAACGACGAAGAAGTTACATATGAAGTCCATCATTCATGAATTGATTTGGTTTATCTCCGGTGAAACCAACATTTCCTATCTGCAAGAACATGGTGTCCGCATTTGGAATGAGTGGGCTGACGAAGACGGCAATCTCGGACCGGTCTATGGTGCCCAATGGCGTTCGTTCCCTAAATCGGATGGAACGACAGTCGATCAATTAGCGGACGTCATTGAACAGATCAAAGTGAATCCGGACTCACGTCGTTTGATTGTCAGTGCTTGGAATCCGGGTCAACTGGAGGAGATGGCTTTACCGCCTTGCCATCTGTTGTTCCAATTTTACGTAGCAGATGGGAAACTTTCTTGTCAGCTCTATCAGCGGTCAGCCGATGTCTTCCTAGGTGTACCGTTCAATATTGCTTCCTATGCCTTGTTGACCCATATGATTGCTCATGTGTGTAAACTCGAGGTCGGCGATTTTGTTCATACCTTAGGCGATGCCCATATTTATTCGAATCACTTGGATCAAGTCAATCTCCAATTGAGCCGGAATCCAAAACCTTTACCGACGATTCGTTTTGCCCGGGAAGTAGAACGCATTGAAGACTTTACGTTTGACGATATCATCATTGAAGGATACGATCCTGATCCGCATATTAAAGGAGTCGTCGCCGTATGATTTCGCATATCGTTGCCTATACAAAAAACCGGATCATTGGTCGGGATAACGAGATGCCGTGGCATCTCCCCGCTGATTTGGCCCATTTCAAGAAAACGACCTACGGCAAACCGGTCATCATGGGCCGAAAAACATTTCTGTCGATTGGTCGTCCATTACCGGGTCGCGAAAATATCGTCATTACGCGTGATCCAAATTTCCATGCAGAAGGAATTACCATCTGGCATGATTTAGACGGACTGGCTGCTTTTGCAGAGTCGGCAGAGGAAGTCTTTTTGATTGGCGGTGGCGAACTGTTCCAACAAACACTGCCTCTTTCCAAGCGGATTTATGCGACGGAAATCGATGCCATCATCGAAGGGGATGTTTATTATCCCGAGATCCCGGATGACTTCGTTTGTTCGTCCGAGACGTTCCATCCCGTTGACCCACAACATTCAGAAGCCTTTACAATTAAACAATTTGATCGTCCTCTTCATTAATATCCTTTTGTTTTCAAAAGCCGTTTTAAAAAGACACCTCGACTTTTAAAAAGTCGAGGTGTCTTTTAGTTTACTGACGTCACGGAAGACGAATTACCCATTGTCGAATTTGTTCTTCTACTTGATGTGGATCGAGAGGAGACAAACAATAATCCGTAACCCCCCGTTCAAGCGCTTGTCCAAGCAATTGACTTTCTTCGTCGGCAATTGCGATCACGTCAATGATTTTATCTCGTGTTTGCTTCCATTCATCGACACGCTTAAAATTTGATGCTGCCAGTTGTTCAAGCGGCATTACATATAATTGAATCGAGCCGGATGTTTTTTGATCGTCAGCTACGAGATCAAAATCATATTTCGGATGAATCGGGATTTCTATACGCGAAAGGGATGGAAGAATCGCCTTTTCGATTTTAATGACGGCCTTCACTTTCTCTTTAACAGTTGCCATTGCATAGACTATAACCTGATTTCTGCCATTTCGTTTGGCCTGATAAAGCGCTTCGTCCGCTTCAGACGTCATTTCCTCTAAATCCATCATTACATCATCAATGACCGTTAATCCGATTGAAACCGTTACTTTCAATCCATTTGGAAATGTATGACGTTCAATCCGAGCCCGAACTTTCTCCATCATTTCTGTAGCATGATTCGAATCATCCGCGCTAAACAACACCATGAATTCTTCTCCACCGAACCGAATCAATTCGTCGTCTTGTCGAAGGGCTTGTTTCGTCAAGGCAGCCAGCTCAGTCAACACAAGATCTCCCGTTGGATGACCATGCAAATCATTGATCCGTTTAAAGTGATCTAAATCAAAGATGGCCAAAGCAAACAATTGATGATCACGTTCTAACCGGGATGTCCGTCTTCGGTAAGCATTTTGAAGGTACTTCCGGTTAAAGGCTCCTGTCAATTCATCAACTAAAATCGAAGAAGAAACCGTTCGTAATTTTCGTAGCAAACGCTTCAGGCGAATTTTACGTTCATCGATTCCGACGGTTTCATCCCAATAGTCGTCTGTCCCGAGCGCATAACAAGCCTGACGGACAGCCGGGTCATTTGGTCCAATCAAAATCAGCGGAATAAACGATGCTTCCAATTTTTTAAACAACTTCACAATCAATGCATCATCCGTCATTCGGATGATTTCGTAGTCAATCAACATCGCATCGACATGCAAATCGTACCCGACTTCTAATGTATCTTCGATTGAGCCAAAGAAACGGGTCATATATCGTTCGTGTTCCAATGCTTTTTTCCATTGAATATTATCTAAAAATCGTTTTGTGACTGAAAGAATCATTTCTTTTCGGACAACTTTTTTCCGTCCCCGTTCTGACAGATGATCGATGACCGGTGCGAGCAGCGTCAAGATCTGATCATGCGTCACTTCTTCTATCACACTGTCTAACTCATTCACCCAGCGTGCGGTCTGCCGTTCGAAAAATTCCGCTTGATCGTGTTCGCTAAACCGGTTGAGCCACTGTGCGAAAACAAGTAACTCCGACTTCGGGACCGAATCCATCCGGAGTAAACGTTCGACCATCAGAATCGTTTGATCGATTTGTTTTTCAATTTGTTTTTTTGTTGTTTCCACAAGTCTTCCCTCTCTTTCTATACAGCCGAATTCATCCGTTCGACTGAAAAGAAAACGAGGGAAGACCCTCGTTTTCGATTATGCTTTTAAGTTCGGATGAACCATGTCAGCTGGAACAATCCATTGATCGTACTGTTCTTCTGTCAATAAACCGGTTGCGAGTGCAGCCTCTTTTAAAGTTGTACCCTCTTTATGCGCAGCTTTAGCAATCCGAGCTGCGTTTTCATATCCGATATGTGGATTGAGTGCCGTTACAAGCATCAACGAACGTTCGACGTTTTCCGCGATGACGGTCTGTTCCGGCTCGATTCCGACCGCACAGTGGTCATTAAAGGAATGCAGGGCATCCGTCAACAAACGAACCGACTGGATATAGTTATACATGATGACCGGTTTAAAGACATTCAATTCAAAGTTCCCTTGGCTTGCTGCAAATCCGATTGTCGCATCATTCCCAAGAACCTGGGCTGCAACCATCGTCAGTGCCTCACTTTGTGTCGGGTTGACTTTTCCAGGCATGATGGAACTCCCCGGTTCATTCTCTGGAATCGTAATTTCGCCAATTCCGGCACGAGGACCTGATGCCAACCAGCGGACATCGTTAGCGATTTTCATCGCATCCATTGCAAGCGCCTTGATGGCGCCATGAGAAAAGACCAGTTGATCATGGCTCGTTAAGGCATGGAACTTATTTTCAGCGCTGACAAATGATTTCCCGGTTTCTTCACTCATTTTCTCAGCTGCCCGGTCTCCGAATTCCGGATGGGCATTGATTCCGGTTCCGACTGCAGTCCCGCCAATGGCTAGCTCCGTCAATGGCTCTAACGTCAACTCAATCATCTTTTTCGAAAGCTGTAACATACGGACCCACCCACTGATTTCTTGTCCCAGTGTGATTGGTGTTGCGTCCTGTAAATGTGTCCGGCCAATTTTAACGATGTCTGAGAAGGCTTTTGCTTTCTCGTCGAGCGTCGCATGGATGGCATCAATCGCTGGCAACAGTTGATCGATGACAATCGTTTTCGCTGCGATATGCATCGCGGTCGGATATGTATCGTTCGAACTCTGTGATTTGTTGACATCGTCATTTGGATGAATGACTTGCTTGCTTCCCCGTTCGGCAAGTTTCCGTGTCGCGACACGTGCGACGACTTCATTGACGTTCATGTTCGACTGTGTACCGGATCCGGTTTGCCAAACGACCAGTGGAAATTCTGCGTCGAATTGTCCGGCGATGATTTCGTCACATACTTCGGCAATCACTTCGGCTTTCTCTTGATCCAGGACACCTAAATCACGATTGGCTAAAGCCGCTCCTTTTTTGAGAACCGCAAATGCCCGAATGATTTCAATCGGCATTTTTTCTGTTCCAATCTTAAAGTTTTCCAAGCTCCGTTGTGTTTGTGCTCCCCATTCTTGTGCTTCCGGGACACGAATTTCCCCCATCGTGTCGTGTTCTAAACGGTATTCCATGCTAATTTCCCCCTTTATCTGCTGATACATTAATAGTTTAACGGAAACCGTCACGAATGGGAATGATAGAGGCCAGTTTGGGGAATAGTTTGTTATCAAAAATCAGGCGAGAATACGCCCACTTCTAAACGAAGTGAAAGTGGGAGATGAATCGCCAGCTTACTTTCAGGGTATATTTCCTTTGAAGAAGGTGAAAAATGGTGTTGAAACACAAGGCCTACAAATTCAGAATCTACCCGACAAAAGAGCAGGAAATTCTGATCGCGAAGACGATCGGGTGTTCGCGCTTCGTCTTCAACCACTTCCTGGCGAAGTGGGATGAAAGGTACAAGACCACTGGAAAAGGACTGTCCTACGGCTCTTGTTCCAAAGAGCTTCCTTTGTTGAAGCAGGAGTTCGACTGGTTGAAGGAAGTCGATAGCACATCTGTTCAGATCAGCGTCAAACATCTTGCCGATGCGTTTGACCGCTTCTTCAACAAGCAGAACAAACGTCCTCGATTCAAGTCGAAGCGTAATCCCGTCCAATCGTACAAGACCAACATCCAAGGCAAAAATCAGCTTCCTGCAGTGTCAATCGTCGGAAACAAGCTCAAACTTCCAAAGTTGAAATGGGTACGTTTCGCCCATTCAAAACAGATCACAGGCCGTATCTTGAACGCCACGATTCGACGCAACGCTTCAGGGAAATATTTCGTCTCCCTGCTCGTCGAGCAGGAAATTAACGAACTGCCGAAGACCGGTTCATCCGTCGGCGTCGATGTCGGACTCAAGAACTTTGCCACCCTGTCAGACGGCACGATATACAAGAACGACCGTTACTTCCGTTCGCTCGAGAAAAAGCTGGCGCGCGAACAGCGTAAGTTGTCTCGTCGTCAACGCATCGCATTGAACAGGAAAGTGAAACTTTCCGAGTCGAAGAACTATCAGAAGCAGAAGCGGAAGGTCGCCCGCATCCACGAGAAGATTGCCAACAAGCGAACCGACTTCCTGCACAAGGTATCGATCGAGATTGTCCAAAACCACGACGTCATCGGCATCGAGACTTTGCAGGTGAAGAACATGCAGAAGAACCGCAAGTGGAGCAAGTCCATCTCGGACGTCAGCTGGTCGGAGTTCTTCCGCATGTTGGAATACAAGGCGGGCTGGTACGGGAAAACCGTCGTGAAGGTCGGCAAGACCTTCGCTTCGAGCCAACTCTGCTCGAGTTGCGGTCATCAACACAAGGACGTGAAACATCTCGGCTTGCGAGAATGGACATGCCCGAGTTGCGGGATCCATCATGACCGAGATGTGAACGCAGGACTGAATCTCAAACAAGAAGCTGAACGCCTCTTAGCTTCTTCAACCGTCGGGACGACGGGGTTAGCCTGATCATTTTTCGACCGATAGGTCGGATAACTCAGGAATCCTCCACCTCTTAGCGTAGCGTAGGTGGGGGTAGTTCAACGAAAAGGAGTGAATGCTTGATGTGGTTGATTAACTTAACAATTGTTTTACTTTTAATTCTGGCGAACGGAGTATTTGCGATGACGGAACTGGCTTTACTGTCCTCCAAAAAATCCAAGCTGCAACAATATGCGGACGACGGAAAAAAATCCGCTCAAATAGCCCTCGACTTTTTGGAACGTCCGACGGATTTGCTGTCGACCGTTCAAGTCGGCATTACCTTGATTGGCATCATCAACGGGGCCTTTGGCGGTGCTGCTTTATCCGCTCCGTTAATTGACTGGCTCGCCCGTTTTGAGTGGTTGGCACCTTACGCCAGTACGATCGGCTATATCATCGTCGTCACTATCATCACTTATTTATCGCTGGTCGTCGGTGAACTGGTCCCGAAACGTATCGCCCTCGTCAGTCCGGAGCGTGTCACGATGGTCTTGGCACAACCGATGCGTTTATTCTCGAGTCTATTAAAACCGTTCATCTTCATCTTAAGTAAATCAACAAGTATCATCTTTCGGATGATTGGGCTCGATCGGCTTCAAACGGAAGATGAGACCGAAGACGAGGTCAAACAGTTATTGATTCGTGGGACGAAGGAAGGAACATTCGCCATGTCAGAAGCGGAACAAGTCTCGCGGGTATTTGCTTTCCATGATCAGCTGGCATATGAATTAATGGAGCCGCGGACGGTGACGGAATGGATTGATCTGACAGATTCACCGGAACAGATTCTAGCTGACTTACGCAGCGCAAAACACCGGAACCTTCCCGTTGGTCATGGTGATTTGGATCACTTTGTCGGATACATCGATGCGAAGGAAATTCTGGCTACTGATCAACCGATTGTTGCCATTGAATCTTTGATCCACACACCGCTCATTGTTCCAAAACAATTACAAGCAACTGTCTTGCTCGAACGGATGCGGAAAGAAACGGTCTCGATTGCTTTTGTACTGGACGAGTACGGCGGCTTTTTAGGAATGATTACGTTGTTTGATATTCTCGAAGCATTCGTCGGTGAAATCTCGACTGTCGAAGAGGAGCCGGAACTGGTGCAACGGGCGGACGGGTCTTACTTGGCGGATGGCTTACTGCATATTGATGATTTAAAGCGTGTCCTCGGTATTAAAACAGACTTACCAGGCGAAGAAAAAAATAGTTATCATACGGTGGCTGGACTCGTCTTATATCTGCTCGGCGAATTTCCGGTAAGAGGAAGTCATGTCACGAGCGACGGCTACCGGTTCGAAGTCGTCGACTTGGATGGTCGACGGATTGACCAAATCTTAATCGAACGACTGGAGGAACCTGTCGACGAAACGTCTCTACCAAAAAACTGACCGGTCTCAGAGACCCGGTCAGTTTTTTAGATCAATATTCATTTAACGCATCTTTTGCTACACGGTCGGCTTTATTTTCTGACCGTGGAATCCACTTGACGAACGCAAGCGGTAGAAGGGAAAACCGCTCAAATGCCGGATCAAAATAGATTTGAATCCGCTTGTTTTTGGCAAACTCGCGTTCAACTGCCAACGAAACGGCTTCTGAATCCGTACGGAAAGAAAATA
Organism: Exiguobacterium sibiricum 7-3; assembly: GCF_000620865.1. Lineage (NCBI taxonomy): Bacteria > Bacillati > Bacillota > Bacilli > Caryophanales > Exiguobacterium > Exiguobacterium artemiae. The sequence continues at coordinate 1,307,624 of NZ_KK211190.1, read as the reverse complement.
CACTTTCCCCTTGTGCCAATAATTCTTCCGCTAATTCGACAGCTTTTAAAAATGCCTGAAATTCAGCTTCGTGATTATTCTCAGCCGTAATTCTAAACGTCCGTTCGATGACCTGACCTTCTGAATTTTTGCAAAAAATCCCGACTGCCGCATCATCATTCGAGGGACGGACTGCTCCGTCAAAATATAGTTCAACCATGTTCTCTCGCCGCCTTTATACCTTTTCGAATCGCTTGTTCATCTAAATTTTTTCCGATGAAAACCAGCGTTGTTTGTTTTAGTCCTTCAAATTCACCACGTGTTGCCGTTCCGTAAATCATACCAGTTCCTTGTAAAATGATTTTTCGATCCGTATCCGAAAAATAAAGGATTCCTTTATAGCGGTATAAATCTTCGGCATATGCTTCAAGAATTTCTCGCAAAACGGCACCAAAGCGTTGACGGTGCAACGGAACTTGTTCTGTAATCGTCAACGCTGTGAAGGACTCCGCCGCTTTCTGTAAACCGTCAGTTTGTTGTGCCAACCGTTCTTCTTCCTGCTTTGGAAAATGAAACGTTTCGAATAACTGTTGAATCGGCGTGTCCGATTCGATGGTCGGTAGAATCAACGCCGTTGGATTCAGTTCGGATATCCGTTTGACTGCCGCCGTGACCTCGTCTGCCGAAATCAAATCGGTTTTATTTAACAATAAAGTGTCCGCAAAGCCGATTTGACGGACATTTTCTTCAAATGTCAATTGTCGTTCCAGTTGATAGGCATCGACGACCGTAATGACACTCGATATTTGATACTGTTGTTCGACCGCCGGTTCAAAGTAAAACGTTTGTAAGATAGGACCCGGATCGGCAATCCCTGTCGTTTCAACAATTAAACGATCAAAGGCCATCTCACCGTCACGTCTTTTTTTAGCAATCCGGAGTAACGCATCCCGCAAATCACCACGAATCGAACAGCAGATGCAACCATTGGTCAGTTCGATGACCTCTTCATCACTTCGTTCGATGAGCGCTTCATCGATGTTTACGGCGCCGACTTCGTTGACGAGTAATGCTACTTTTTCAATCGGATTCGCAACAATCCGGTTCAATAATGTTGTTTTCCCTGCCCCTAAAAAACCTGTGACAAGGGATGTTTGAATACGTGCTGACATGTGTTCACTCCTTATGTTAACTGCGACTGCCGCCATTTTTCTTTTCGTGCATCCAGTAAATCAATGGCATGTAAATACCAGGCGTCTGTCGTCTGCGGGGTGACGCTTGATCCCCACTCTTTTTTGCCATGATGGGATAAAATCATATGCATCAACCGGTGGTACTGATCAACCGGTAGGCGGACTGCTTCTTTTTGTAACGCTTGTTCCAGGACAAAACATCCATAAGGCATGTGTCCCACTAACACACCGTTCGGATCTAAGGTAATACCGGACAGCTTTTCATCGGCCGGTTCCACTTGGACCAAGCGGGAAAAGCGGTCGTTGCTCGCTCCGAGATGGGTATATTCAAAGATTTTTCCGATATCATGCAACAAAATCCCCAACAGTAATTCATCCTGGTGTGGACGGTCGTTTAATAATGCAATCGATCGTGCTGCCTGATACAAGGCATCAAAACTGTCATCCCAGGCAAACTGACGCATGTCCCGTTCACTCGCTTGGAACAAATCGTTTTTATGATCCGCCTCGGCTTCTTGAATACATTGTAAAAGCGTCAAGTCCGGACGTTCCGATTGACAGATTCCAAAACCAATCGTCATCATACAGGTCGTATGCTTCAACAGACCGCCGATATAGGCATGATGATGATACAAAGCCGCTGGACGGGTCGAGAAATCTTCCCAATATGACGATAACACACGATGTGCCACTTGCCGGAGCGGTGCCTCCATCTTGCCAATCAGACCAATCAATTGATCCCGGTAGCCGCTTGCAGACTCGCCAGTAGGCATTTGTGGTAAAAATGCCGTGCCCGATTGATTGTGAACGGCTTTCACCCGCTGGACGGTCAATGATTTATTACCTGAATCAACAGGATATTCTTCCACTTTGGCAACGACATGAACGATACCTGTTTCAAGGTATGGACGCATTGCTTCTTCCGCTGTTCCCTGATTCAACCATTGTTTCCCTTTACATGTACCACTCGGAGAGTTGAAGGTAAATTGTAACCATTCACGACCTGTCTGGCTTATTTTAATTTCAGCCGATGCGACGAGCAGGGTTTCTTCCACCTGTTCTCCAGGAACATGATTGGAAATCAGAAATCCTGTCGCCGTCTCGGTTCCTTCAAGTGGATAGTCTTCTCCGCTATAAACCGGCATCTCAAGCTCTGGAATGGCTTTAAATAATCGAATCATCGTCAACACTCCTCTCATTTACTCTGCCTTTCATGATAACAAATCTTCTCTATTCCTGCATACGTTAAAACATTCATTGTAAGCGCTTCATTTATGATTTAAAATGACAAGTGAAGACAAATTATCCATGATAAGGAGGATTACCGGATGATTTTTTCATTATCGACTTGTTATGATACGGTTCAAGTTTCAGGACTGGAGTCGGATCCATCTACCGTAACACGTGAACAACTTCGTCAAGCCGTTTCGATTTATGATCCGCTTGTTCTGAAGGATCCTTGTTTATTACATCAACTCATTTATCAAGAAATGGTCTTAGCATGCCAACAGGTTAAAGCACTTGGTTTATCACTTGATGCTGTCCCTGTTAAGCTGTTGATTATCTCCTCATTTAATCCGGGAGCGGGTTTCGATGCGGATGAAATCAATCGGATGTCCAACGCGACACTTAAACGGCAACTTGCAACCAATGACGTCGTCTTCTCGCGCTTCATCCAACAATTATTTCTGCACCAAACACAAGCGGATATTCTTTGCCAACGTTTAATGACCGTTTTAGCTGGCGCGACGGCCAAAAAGGTGTTCGTTCGAGCCGAACGGCTTCAGACTTCTTGGGCTATCCTGCACTAACCACACAAAAAGTCCTGACTCAAATGAGTCAGGACTTTTTTTCAACGACCTGGCATTCCAGCTCCTTGATGGATATTTCTAATGAAAATGCGGCATTCCGCTTCGTCATATTCTATATACATCATTGCAGAATATTGGAAATATGTCAATTTATTTTTCAAAAAAAAGTGGGATAACCTCGATTGAAGTTATCCCGAATGGAAGAGTGAATAATTACCATGGCAATGCTTAATTTCATAATACAATGCGATGGAAGCGTTTACAAGTCTTTATCGAAAATTCTTTCAAGAAAATATTCTTCTGTTAATGGACGATGAAGAACTTCAATCCCACTTTGTCGCATCAGCTTCAATCCATCCCCATATTCGTAACCCGTCGAATAGACGACACGATCAATTTTCGAGGCAATCAAGGCTAAACTGCAGGCATGACAAGGACTGTGGGTTACGTATGCTGTCGCATGCCGGGCGCTGGTCGAGTCTGCTGCAAGTTTTCCTAACGCATTGATTTCAGCGTGGATCTCGTTCATCTTCGACCACTCGTGGTGTTCTTCTTGATTGTCACAGCGGAAAAATACTTGACCGTTATGTACGATAGATACAGCGTCAGACTGCTCCTGGTTACGTCCTTCTGCTGCGGCTTTATACAGAATATTATCTTGTTTTAAATAAATTTCATTGCAGTTCACATGTTGACTGGGTGTTCCGTTAATTCCGATTGATATCGGTTTTTCATCTTTGACAATGACACAGGCAACGGACTTTGAAGCACATTTCGAATGCCGATCCGCCATCATCCTTGCAAACAAAAGCCATGTTGTATCCCATTGATGTTGTTTTTTCATGATCCGTCTCTCCTTTTGAATAAACCACTAAGGAACACATAAATGTGTTCCTTAGTAAGGGCGGTTTGGTAATTCACGATTTTTTGAAGCTACTTCCATGACTTTTTGTTTCAATTCATTTTCCATTCGTTCGAGCTCATGTTCCGCATCACGACGTTTTTGTTTTCCGTCCTGTTGAATCCGTAACGTTTCATCCAACGTTTCGATCAGGTTTTGATGCGCCACTTTCAAGGATTCGACCGATACGATTCCTTTTTCATTTTCTTCTGCAATCTCGATGGATGAATCTTTTAGGAGCCGTGAATTTTGTTCCAATAATTGATTGGTCGTATTCGTGACATCCTTTTGCATCTGTAAGGCTGTTTTTTGCCGCGATAGACTCAGCGAAAGAACCACTTGGTTTTTCCAGAGCGGAATCGTATTGACGACCGCTGATTCAATCTTTTCCGCTAAGATTTGATTGTTTTGTTGAATCACACGGATTTGTGGAGCCATTTGAAGACTGATCGTCCGTGATAGTTTTAAATCATGAATTTTCTTTTCGAACCGATCAGCCAGTTGAATCATGTCATTCAACTCCTGTAACCGGGTCTGATCCTGTGAGCGTTCGACTTCCATGCGCAACGGTTCGATTTCATGTTCTCTGACGTGTGCAACTTTTGTTTCTCCTGCCGCAATGTAGAGATTCAGTTCTTCGAAGTACCGCTTATTTTTTTGATACATTTGGTCAAGCAACGTAATATCCTTCATCAAACCGAATTTTGAACGATCCAAATTGTGAACGACTTCTTCAAGGTAAGCACTCATTTTTTCATACTGTAAAAAGTACGTTTCTGCTTTTTTCTTCGCTCGACCAATGACAGGAACATTTGACCAAAAACTCTTCTTTTCTTGTAACGTGTCCGGGTCCATCTGACGCACACGCTGCATTAAATCCGACAAGAGTTTTCCAGCATCGCCGCCGTCTTTCATTTTCACTTCACTCAACACTTGATCTGAAAACTGTGATAATTCGCGTTGAACCGGTGCCCCGTACTGCATGACGGCATCTGATTTTTTTAAATCGATGACTTGAAGCAACCGTTCAATTTTTTGGCGTTGTTCGGCCGGAACGTCACTCGGAATCATGTCTTCGACTGGTCGGACCGGTATAGATGAAGTTTCTGCAAGATTCAGATCAACAGACGGATCTGAAATCGTCGGTTGTGTCGTTGATTCTTCTTCCGGCCATTGTTGCCAGCTATTGTTATCAGAATGGGTCATGTTTATAACTCTCCTCCTGTTTTCGTTGTTCTGACTCTTGTGCCAAAACCTTCTCAATCGTCAGCAATTCACGTTCTAGGTCTACCGTATCGCCTTCTAACAACAGTGATTGCTGTTGTTTTAATTTTTCAGCGATGAGTTTTAGGTTGGATTGTAATTGTTCTCGTGTCTCCATTTGAACTTGCGCCCCCCGTCGTTCGAGATCCGCAAATTTTTCCGAAATCGAGAGCAAGGAATCCAAATAGAATGTAAAGAAATCACGGACTTTTTTGACTTCACGTGGCGCCGTAAATAGCTCTTCAAACAAGACGTGGGCTTCACGGGAAACGATCCGCATTTCGGATCGGATTTCACTATCACGAATCGTCGGAATGATTTGATCAAAGGATTGAAGTTTGACAAATCCTTCTTCGACTGTTCGTTGTAAGACCTGAAGCTCTAAATCATCTGTTTCATCAAATCTGCGTGTTGCTTGTTCCGGCTTTAAGATGACGCTCCCGACAAACTCGTCTTCATCATCGAGTAGCAGTTTCTTTTTAACGTTTTTTCGTTTTAATTCTGTTGATTTCCGTTCAGTCCGATACCGTTTACCCGGTTTAGCACGATAGCCGCTCCAGATGAACCAAAGACCTAATGCAATGAAGATGCCGGAAAAATTCAAGGCATCCGCCACCTGAAGAAATACAAACATCAGACCGATTGAACCAAGGACCCACCATGTAGAAGACTTCATCTCATCACCACCCCTTTTGATTGTTCCTCTATCTGTCTTCAAGTTAGTCATTTATTACTTATATCTTACCATTACGAATCATATAACAAAAAGTTTCCCGTTTTAGCGAAATGTTAGTCCTCTGTATTTCTTATTTCACCATAATCTATTACCCGTTACATCCGCCTCAAGTTTGATTTCTGCAATCTTACCGGCAACAAAAAAATCCGTCCACAAAAAAATTGCAGACGAACTTTTTTTACAGAAGTAAGGTAGCCGCTATATGCCGCTTAAGAACCGAACAGCGGCCAAACCAAGATAATCAAAATCGCGACTGGACTCAGATAACAAATACTAAAACGCCAGAATGGAAGTATTTTTTTCATCATCGGACTCGTCACAAGTTCTTGTTCAACCAAGGTACGGTCCAATTTAAATCCGGCAAAAAATGAAATCAACAATGCACCAATCGGCATGAGGATATTTGAAACGGTAAAGTCCATCCAATCGAAAATCGTTTTATCCATCCACGTGATGTCAGATGCTAAACCAAACGAAAGAGCAGACGGAATACCAATCACACCAATTAACACTGTAGCAATAATCGTATTGCGTTTCTTATCTCGAAACGTCGCTGTTTCTTTGCGGTCGGTAATAGCGGAGACAACTACTTCAAGCATGGCAATCGAAGAAGTGATTGATGCAAAAGCAAACAAGAGGAAAAACAGGACCAAGAACAGTGAACCAAACTGAATTTGACTAAACACCGTCGGTAAGACGATGAACAACAAGGACGGTCCTTCCGCAGGATCGAGACCCGATGCGAAAACAGCCGGGAAAATGGCGAATCCAGCAAGCAATGAGACAATCACATTTAACGAAACGATCCAGATAGCGGATCGATTAATTTGTCCTCTTTCTTTCATGTAAGAAGCATAGGTCAACATAGCCGATACCCCCAATGAAAGCGAGAAGAACGCTTGTCCTAAAGCACTGAGGACTGATGTCCGGTTTAAGGCCGCAAAGTCCGGTTCGATAAAGAAGCGGACGCCTGCCCCTGCTCCTTCAAGCGTCAACGAACGGATGACTAGAATGATGAAACACAGAAATAGTAACGGCATCATGATTTTACTCATTTTTTCAATCCCGGCTTGTACTCCGCGTAAGACGATCACACACGTAATGAGCAAGAAGATCAACTGACCCGTAATGGCATAGCCTGGAGAACTAGAAACCGTGGCAAATAATTCACCTAAATCTGCTCCGCTCATCGCGGTTAAATTACCGGAAAACCCTAGAACAATATAGATCAGTACCCATCCACCGATGACACTGTAAAATGAGAGCAACAGAAAACAAGCGATGACACCGAGCCAACCAATAAACGTATATTTTTTATGACCAAGCTCTGAAAAAGCCTGTAATGCTGTTTTTCCACTCGTCCGACCGATTAAGAACTCTGCAATCAAGACCGGTAATCCAAGCAAGAGCGTAAAGGCTAAAAATAATAATAAAAATGCCCCACCCCCGTTTGTTCCCGTCGTATAGGGAAACTTCCAAATGGCACCTAGTCCAATCGCTGATCCAGCTGCTGCTAAAATAAATCCAATCTTCGAAGCCCATGCATTTCCTTTCATGGCACTCGACCTCCTTTTCAAAAATACTTTTCCATTGTACAAAAGTTCGTACGGGAAGTCATCCTTTATCAAACATTTTCTTTAAAGCGTCAAAGCATAACCGCATATTCGCAGTAAATTAAAATATTTTTCAGCTAAAAAAATCGAAGTCCGTATGGTGGACTTCGATCAGAATCATTTCAATTGACGGATATCCTCAAACTAATGTATCGATTCGACCACTGTACATCTTTAAATATTCCGGTAATACTTTGACCTCAATCGGCGAATGCATCGCCTTTTCTCCATCCGTATCAATGACTTTCGGAGAATCGGTTTTCAGAGTGAAGCCGCTTGTCAAAACATGCGTAAACGACGGTTCCGTCGCTAAGCCGATTTTTTGTAAGATGACATCACGGATCGTCGTCAAATTCACTTCGTCAACGATTACAAGATCAAGCTTGCCGTCGTTATAAGCCCCTTCCGATAAATTGGTTTCGATACCGCCGAGTGATTCGCCGTTTGCTGCTAAAATCAAGACGGCTTCCCCGGTCATCTTTTGACCTTCCGCTAACTCCAGTTCGTACGAAAATGGCTCTGCTTCCATACTTGACCGGATTGTCGAGAGATAATATCCCATTTTACCTAAACGCGCTTTTTCTTCCGTATCAATCCCGATTGACGCTTCCGCGACAAGACCTAAGCCGAGGAAATTCAAGAAATACGTATCATTGACTTGCCCAAGATCGACTTCGACGATTTGCTGGGTCGCAATCATCTCAGCGGCTAGCCTTGGAACCATCGGCAATCCTAACGTACGAGCAAAATCATTGCACGTACCGCCCGGGATAATGCCGAGAATCGGACGCGTCTCCAGTTTTGCTATTCCATTGATCACCTCAAACACGGTACCGTCCCCACCGATGACGACAAGCGCGTCAAAACCTGCCGCTTCCTCTGCGAAGTGTAACGCATCGAGTGCTTGAGCGGTTTGCCGAATGACGATTTCGTCAAACATCGCTGCTAATGGATCAATCACATCCTGTAAAAGACCGGCGCGATTCGATCCTGCCGTCGGGTTACTGATCAATAGTAATCTCATTTAAGAATTCCTTCTTTCTGTAAATAGTCACGCGCGACTTGATTCGCGGTTTTTCCACCGTAAGCGACCGCTTCGTTCATTTTCGACATCTCACTATCAGAAATTTTTCCGTCCAGCTGTTTTAACGCCTGTTCGACTTCCGGATACTCATCTAACGTCTCTTGACGAAGTAGAGGTGCTCCTTCATACGGCGGGAATAACTGTTGATCGTCTTCTAGCACGACCATATTATATTTTGCAATTTCCGGATCAGTCGAATAGGCATCGATGACTTGGATGTCTCCCGACTGCACGGCTTTATAGCGTAATTTCGGCTCCATCGTCACTACTTCTTTAAAATTAACGCCATACTTTTCTTGAATCCCTTTGTAGCCGTCTTGACGATCTTTAAACTCTAATGTGAATCCGGCTTTCAATTGATCCGCCACTTGCTGTAAATCGGAAATCGTCTTTAATTTGTATTGATCCGCCACTTTTTTCGGAACTGCGACGGCATATGTGTTGTTGTAGTTCATTGGTGGAAGTAATGCCAGTTTTTGTTTAACAAGTCCGTCGCGTGCCTGTTCAAAGACGGCTTGTTTATCGTTTGAGACCGGCTTTTCGTTCGTTAGGCTGGCAAGCACGGTTCCCGTGAATTCAGGATATAAATCAATGTCGCCGGACTGTAAAGCTTTATAGACAAATGTCGTCTTCCCGAAGTTCGGTTTGACTTGGACATTCAAATCCGTTTGGTCTTCGATGACCATTTTGTACATGTTCATCAAAATTTCTGGTTCAACACCTAATTTACCGGCGACGACCAAATCCGGTTGTTCCGTCCGCCCGAGGGCAAATGGTGTGATGATCAATGTCGCGATTAACGCCAGTGCGACGACGAGTCGACCTGTTTGACGTTTTTTTGTAGCCACTTCCGTTTGTCTTAACAACCCGTCAAACAAAAGTGCCAACAAAGCGGCAGGAATTGCACCGAGTAAGAGGAGATAATTATCGTTCCGATCAATCCCGAGCAGAATGATTGAGCCGAGTCCTCCGGCACCAATCAAAGCGGCGATTGTCGCTGTCCCGATAATCAGGACCATCGCTGTCCGGATGCCGGCCATCATGACGGGTAAGGCTAGCGGAAGCTCTACTTTCATCAGGCTTTGCATCGGAGTCATCCCACAAGCCCGTGCCGCTTCCTTCAACGATGGATCGACTTCAGCCAACCCGGTGTACGTATTACGGACGATGGGAAGAAGGGCATATAAAACAAGGGCAATGACTGAAGGAACCGTCCCGATTCCGACAAGTGGAATCATCAGACCAAGCAAAGCCAAAGAGGGAATCGTTTGGATGACTGAAGTGACACCGATTGACCATTCACTGATTTTTTTATGACGGGATAAATAAATACCGAGAGGAATAGCAATCAAACAGGCAATCACCAGTGAAAGGACCGACAACTGAATATGTTCAATCAAAGCTTGTAACAGTTCGGCTTTCCGGTCTTGATACGTCTCAAACAATCCTGTCATTGGAAAGTCCCCCTGACTTGACCCATGAATTCCTTAACGAATTCATCGTTGCTCGCCAAAATCTCCTCTTTCGTTCCGATCAAGACAATCTTGCCTTCATTCATCAAACAAATTCGACTGCCGAGTTTTAAGGCTTCATTCATGTCGTGCGTCACGAATAAGATTGTTTTCCCAAGTTCTGCGTTTAGACGTAACAAATCATTTTGCAATTGGTCTCTCGAAATCGGATCGAGTGCCGAGAACGGCTCGTCCATCAAGATGACGTCTTGTTCTGCTGCTAAAGCCCGCATGACCCCCACCCGTTGTTGTTGTCCTCCCGAAAGTTCACTCGGATATTTTTTTCTTAAATTCTCATTTAACCCCGTGAGTTGGAACAAGGTGTGCACACGTTCCTCCACTTTCTTTTTTTCCCACTTCAATAAATGCGGTACGACACTTACATTTTCTTCAATCGTCATATGCGGAAATAAGGCGATTTGTTGAAGGACGTAACCAATCTGACGACGCAATTCATGTTCATCGATTGACATGATCGGTTGACCGTTTATCCAAATTTGCCCTTCCGTGTGATCAATCAATCGATTGACCATTTTCATCGTTGTGGTTTTCCCGCAACCGGACGGACCAATCAGACAAAAAATTTCTCCCTGATTGACTGTGAAGTTTAAATCTTGGACCGCTTTTGTTCCATCTGGATATGTTTTTCCGACTGCTTTAAATTCAATCACGTACGATCCCTCCAACACCTTAATATAGTCAAGTCTATTCTTTATTATCTTTGTAAAATTTCCCTCATTTAATCGTTCTGAAACCTGATTTACACGATTCAAAAGCGCAAAAAAAACCGGCAGAAAATTCTGTCCGGTTTCCTGTTTATTTTGTTTTACGCTCTAATAATTCAATCTCCGATTTGATCAATACTTGTTTCTCGAATTCAAACCCAAGAGATTCGAAGTTTTTTGTATGTGAGAGATCGCCCACTACTGTATTGGTTAATACAGCCGTGACCTCCGCCACCCAACCTTCTTTTGTTTTTACCATATCACCGACGATATAATCAAATAACTCTTCTTCTTCCATCTTCTTCATCTCCTGACACGTTCAGATATTCTTAATCATATAAAAGAACCTGTGAAAAAGCTAGTATTGCGTCAAGGTACGAAGCATTTGACGTAATATCTTGGCTGTCAGTCCCCAAATCAAATACTCTTCATGTTCATAAAAATGTTCGACCGTTTTATACGTCCGGTCCACGTACGCATCACGATTCGCCAGACGATCTGTCGGTACGGTTTTACCGGGACGAATCCGCCATTCCATCTCACCTTGAATCGGCTCCGCTGCAAGTAAGTCAGCAAGCGCTACATAAAAGATATGATCGACTTCCATCGGCGATGGATGGATATCCTCCGCTGTCAGGATGCCGAGGTACGGATAGATGATGGAGCGATTTGGTGTCACCAGTGGCTCCAACGTACCGATGATTTCAATATCCGTAGGATTGACGTTCAGTTCTTCCGTCGTTTCGCGAATTGCCGCTTCCCGCGGTTGTTCGCCGGGATCGATCCGTCCACCGGGAAAAGCGATTTCTCCCGGTTGCGAGCGCAAAGTCTTCGCCCGGACTTGAAATAACAGATGTATTTCCCCGTTCCGCTCCACTAATGGGATTAAGACTGCTGCAGCATTTTTAGGGAGCTGTTCCGTTGAAGACGCAAACACTCGTTTGACATCATTTAATCGGAAATTCTTCATCGTGTTTCCTGCGCCACTTTCTGATACGCTTCTTCGAGATGACGCATCCGAACGATTAAATCAGCATTTTTAGCGATTCGATCGGCTAAAATCGATCCGGCCACGACTTTATAATAGGCATTCAACGCTTGGATTTTCGTCATGTACGCTTCATTTTGTTGCATGTATTCTCTAAAGTTACTCATCAAACGTTCTGTCGTAAATAATTGCTCGTTCACTGCTCTCATCCTTTCAGACGGTTTGCCGTCCAGTCGATAGTTTAATGGTAGCGAGTTTCGGCTAAGAAGTAAAATAAGGGGGGCTATACGTGAAGAAAAAAATAGATGTATTGATTATTGGTGCTGGACCGACCGGTTTGACGTTAGCACTTGCCTTATCTCGTTATGGACTGACGTTTCGGATTATCGAACGGGCAAGTGGTCCATCGGTCGTTTCGAAAGCAATCGGCATTCAGGCACGGTCGCTTGAGTTATTTGCGCGCCTTGGTGTAGCGGATGCTTTAATGGAGAATGCCATTAAAATCAATCAAGGAAACTTATATGTCAATGGAGCCTGGCAGGCAAAACTTGACTTTACGGATTTAAATACACCGTTTCCTTTCGTCACCTTATTGCCGCAAAGCGAAACCGAACGTATTCTTGAAACGCGTTTAAAAGAAGATGGCCATACGGTCGAACGCGAAACAGAGTTGACCGGTTTCGCACAATTTCCGACGTTCGTCACCGCATCGATTCGAAAAAATGATGTGACGGAAACTGTTGATGCTTCCTTTATCATCGGCGCCGATGGAGCCAATAGTTTCGTCCGGCGCGAACTCGGGCTTCCATTCAGCGGTAAGTCTTTTAAAGAGTCTTGGGCGCTGGCCGACATAGAGGTCGATTGGCCGTTATCTTCCGAAGAAGTGCATATCTTTTTCTCTGATCACGGTGTCATTGAATCCTTCCCACTCCAGTCGAATCTATTTCGGATTACAGGAAACCTGACAAACGGTGCGGTCCCGACCGATCATTCTGCCATTGAAGACTTCTTAAAAAATCGTGCGCAGGTTCCGTTCACATTGAAGAAGGTCCACTGGTATTCCATGTTCCGGGTTCACAATCGAATCATTGAAAAATTTGGGCATCACCGGATCTATTTAATCGGTGACGCGGCACATATCAATTCACCGGTCGGTGGGCAAGGCATGAACACAGGGATTGCGGATGCGATGAATTTAGCCTGGAAACTCTGGTGTGTTCATCGATTTAAAGCCAGTTTCCCCCTACTCGATTCTTACAGTGTCGAGCGGCGTGAAGCGGCACGTGGCATTTTACGTTCTACGAACCTCGCTACTGAACTATTGCAGATTAACATCCCACTTTTACTGCCGCTTCAAGAAAAAGTCATCCGGAACAGCTTAAAGATTACACCGTTACATCATTACGTCACGAACCGGATCGCGCAACTCAACAGCAACTACCAAGCGTCACAGTTGTTTGTCACGCAAGGCCGTTTCCCTCTTTTGACACCACGTCCGGGAGAACCGATGCCCTATAGTGAAGTCGTGAATCCGCGAACGAAAAAAAATGAACTGTTATTACGGCGCGCGGATCGTAATTTTCTGCTCTTGCTGTTTCTACCCCGTGAAGCGAACGAACAGATTCTCCTGCCGTTCAAGGATCTGGCCTATTCGTACCCGGATCTGTTCGAGACCGTTTCGATTCATCAGGAACTGAAGGATGATGGAGTCGTTGATCAAGGCGGCGAACTCGCCCGAAAATTTGGAATTAAACAGGCCGGTTTGTACTTGATTCGACCAGACGGGTACATTGCGTATCGTCAACAAGGCTTGAAGATTCAATCCTTCTCACGTTATCTTGAACGTTTACTTTATGCCCGCTAAGGACGTATGATAAAGATGAGGTGAGGTTTTCCATGGACTTTAATACTATTCGGATCATATTGATTGTAGTACTTGTTTTATGCTTTCTCTTCATCGTGACACGGCGGACAAAAGAATCATTGCGCTGGGTCCTATTAGGCGAAGAGTTTGGAGAAAAAGGAGAACGTTTGGCCCGTGATCATGACCGACTCGAACAAGCAGGACTCCATGTCCGGATCGAGCGCGGCGTCAAAACATCGTTTCTGTTCCGTCGTTTCAGTAAGGATTTAGATGATCGTGTGGCGCTTTATGTCTTAAAAGAAGAACTACCGGAAGCTGAAGTGCTTCTGCATCGTTCGTAATACGAAAAACGGATTCTCTATACAGAGGATCCGTTTTTTCATGTCATGTCCTGATACTTGCTATAAGTAAGGCAGCAATCAATCTTCTTGATGGGGACGTCCGAAAACAGCTTTTTCAAGATTAGAAATCCGGCGTAACATATCGTAATTGGACGAATTAGATGGTGGTGCCGTCACCTCTGGTTCCGTTCTTCGTTCTTCCCGTTTGAAACCGACAGAAGAAGATGAAGATTTCGCTTCTTCCAGTTCTCGTTTTAAACGCTCGATTTCCCGTTCAAATCCTTCATAATCTTTGATGACTTGATCAAGATAACCATCGACGTCTTCAATCACATATCCGCGTAGTCCGGTTTTGAACTCTTTTTTGTAAATATCATCTGCTGTCAATAACGGCTTATACATATGCTTCACTCCCACTGTTCATTGTAGTTCTGCTCTTGTTCCATCATCGCTAAATCATCTTGCGTAATCAGAAACAATTGATAATCCGAACGTTCCATCTCTAGTTTAGCACGTTCCACTAAATACTTGGCTGATCCGCCGTGTTCTTCATCATAGACAGACAACAACCCTTGACTCTTTTGAATCATGAATTCCGTTTTGTTTCGGAACTGGGATGGATTTTCATACGGTTTTTGACTGATGGCATCCACGAAGTCCGCTTGATTCAACACAGCTAGGTATTGGGCTTGAACGGGCTCTTTCCATTTTGACTCTTGTTCCAAAAAAGGAAGAAGGATTCCTAACCGTATCTCCGGATACTCTTGTTTGAGTTCCAGAATGACTTCACATGCCCAAAGTTCGCATCCCGGCGTAGCACTTGTAATGAACCAGGTCGTTCCCATGTCTTCGATCAAACGGATTATCCGTTCCCGGTAAGCAGCTTTTAAGATGTTGATTCCTGGATGCTTTTGATCAAAAATCCCGAGTTCAGCCGGTTTGTACCCTGTTACTGCGACGACATTCATTCGCGACACTTCCTTTGCAGGCGTAAGCTCCGATGGTCTAACTCAGCAAACAATCGTTCTCGCCGCGAAGCTAACAACTGCTGATTTTCTAATAGACGTTTGGCTCGTTCAGTATAATCATAAGCAACGGAAGGTTGTTTGGCAATGTGCTCGGCCCATTTTGCCAGTTCGATGAATCCTTCATACGTTTCACTTTTTTCAAAGCAAATTTTGGCCTTCTCATGTTGGTGCAATTTTTTATATAACCGCCCTTGACGCAACCAACCTTGAGCCGTCAATTCGTCAGCTTGTCCAAAATGTTCGGCTGATTGTTCATTTATACCTAAATCCGCTAACCAGACCCCAATGTTCTCACGAATCCGTGACGTGGCTTCTTGGCGGTGCGTCACAAGCCGATTACATTCGTCATATAAACTCACCAGTGTCAAACAATCATGCAAATGGTGTTCTAATACGCCTTCCATAATCGCTGGATTCTGGTGTTCGACGTATTGAAAATAATGCATCGGTGCTAAAAATCCAGGTAAATCATCCATTCGTTCAAATCCAATTCGCTCCTCCATTGCCGTCAAACGGAATGAATCGTACATTCCTTTGAACATCCGTCGGCAGACATGGAGTAAATCCAAATGACCCACTTTCGGCAGACGGGGGACACGCTCCCGGACAAAAACGTGACGGGTCTTAATCTGCGGCCAATCAAAGCTTTTTCCGTTATAGGTGACGAACCGGACATCATCCCCGATATCATGCAGAAAATGATGATAAAGAGCCGCCTCATAATGCGGATGCGGTAAAAAATACTGCCGCATCAGCAACTCCCCTCGTTCAAAGCGGGCGAATCCCAACAGAAAAATCGTCGTTCCCGTCCCCTTTAATCCGGTCGTCTCCGTATCGAAAAATATGACCTGTTCGAGCGGGACATCGAGGGCGAGTGGCGGATGGGGCAACTGCAACGATTCAAACACTTCGGCATACGAACGATGTCCATGTTTGGCCTGCAGTGGATACCGGTGATCGATCCGGACAATCCATTCGTCTTCAAACGTGAGGATATCTGCTCCTCGATCCAACCAAGCGGTTTGTTCGGCTGATGTCATTTGTTCCTGATCCGTCGATGAGGAGCTTGCTGTCGGCTCGGTCTCCGTCGTCTTCAACATCCGTCTCAGCTTATTTTTCATGATAATTCCTTCTCCATTTCAGCTAGCATTCTGATTGTCCGCTCTTTTTCATCAGACAAGCCGATCATTACGATACACGCCGGACAACCATCCTGACAAGGACAGGTCTCGATTGAATCCCGTGCGGCCCGTAGCATGACTCCACGTTGCTTATAAATCGATTCTGCCAATCCGACACCGCCAGGGTAACGGTCATACAGATAGATTGTCGGTTTTTGCGTATGGGTCGCTTTGACCTGGGGCACAACAAAGACATCACTGGCATCACACATCAAATACAGCGGGGCGACCCGTCTTAAGCTGTTCGCTACCCCCTCGATGACTTGTTCCAGTTCCGTACTCGAGGATGCTTCTTCCGGCAACGAAAACCAGACCCCCGTCGTGTGGATTTCCCGTTCTGGTAGATGAATCGGACCCGATCCGATGTTTTCATGTGTTCCGAACTTGATTTTCTTGAACATCGTGGCCATACCGCGGACACTGACATCACCTCGGGCGACACTGAAATCTCCATTCGTGTAACTGTCATCCTCATCGAGCACGGAGAGTTCGACTGAAAAATTCGCATCCGTATAATAATCGACGTCGACCGCACGAACAAAGGCTTTCTTCTCTTCAAAATCCAAGACTTCAACTTGATACTGGTCCGCCCCATGTAAATAGATCGCTTCATCGTGCAAAAGGGTCATCGCACTGAACGTATCCATTTCACCGATGACACGATTCGGAACTTCCGTTTGGTCAACGATGATGACATTTTCCTGATCACTGGAGCGCAGAGAAATACCATGAGCTGGAAATGCATCATTCATCCAATAATAACGTTCCCCCCGTTGATGCAAGACACGTTCTTCGACTAGATAATCGAGAATATCCTCTGTCTCCAGTGTCCCGAATGACTCACCACGGCGAAACGGCAGTTCAAATGCCGCACATTTGATGTGATCAACCGCAATGATAAGATTATCTGGATCAAGTCGTGCAGCTTCCGGTGATTGATTTAAAAACAATTCAGGACGTTCTGCGACATACTGATCGAGCATCCCGGAAGAAGCGACTAAAATAATCAAAGCATCGTCTTGACGCCGACCGGCCCGACCGGCTTGTTGCCATAACGAAGCAATCGTTCCCGGATAACCGTTCATGATACAGACTTGTAGTTGTCCGATATCGACACCGAGCTCTAACGCGTTCGTCGAAACGATACCTGTAATTTCACCTTTACGCAACCGTCTTTCAATATCGCGGCGTTCACTTGGAAGATATCCGCCACGATATCCTTCAATTGATTTCGGCCCCAGCTCAAACCGGATCAAACTTCGGAGATACGTCAGTAACACCTCGACTCTTACCCGTGAGCGGGCAAAAACAATCGTTTGAAACTTCTTTTTGATGAATCGCGACGCCAATTGTTTTGTCTCAAGTGTTGCTGAACGACGGATGCCGAGCTGCGCATTGACGATTGGTGGTTGATAGACGATAAAATGTTTTCGCCCGGTTGGTGCCCCGTTGTCGTCAATCAATTGAACTTTTTTCTCTGTCAAACGTTCCGCCAGTTCTTGTGGATTGGCAATCGTCGCACTCGTCATGATAAAGATTGGATCACTGCCGTAATAACGGCAAATCCGTCGCAACCGTCGGATGACATTCGCAACATGGCTTCCGAACACACCCCGATACGTATGCAGTTCGTCAATCACGATATGCGATAGATTTTCAAACAGTTCAATCCATTTCGTATGGTGTGGCAAGATTCCGGAATGTAACATATCCGGATTCGTAATCACGATATTCCCGGCTTTTCGAACTTTTGTCCGAATCGTGGGTGACGTATCCCCATCGTACGTAAAACAGCGGATTGGTGCTTCCATCTCATCAATCAGTTCCAGCAACTCACTGTTTTGATCTTGAGCCAATGCTTTCGTCGGATACAGATACAGTGCCCGTGCATTTGGATTTTTCAAGAGATGGGATAAAATCGGTAAGTTAAAGCAATAGGTTTTCCCTGAAGCCGTCGGTGTAACAATCACCGTCGATGCACCGCTTTGAACGGTTCGAAATGCTAATTCTTGGTGGCGGTACAACGATGTGATGCCTCTGCCTTCTAGTGCCTGGCGTAAACGCTCCGGCATCTCTTTTGGAAACGGTGCATAACGTCCGGCAGTCGCTTCCATCGTTTTCATATATGTGACACGTTCCATGAACGAACGATCGGCTTTTAATTCTTCTAAATAGGTGACAAGTGATTGTCTTGATTCCATTGCCCCACTTCCTTCCTGAACTCCATTATACAAAAAAAGAGAAGCAAGACCGAAGAAACATACCCGTTTCTTCGGTCTTATCTTCTTCAAGTAATCTCTCTACTCGTTATTGCTGCGTTTCTGATTCTGATTGTGGATCGGCGGGCGCATTATCCTGACCGCGCCCTTGGTTACCGTTCGATGCATTTCCTCGGTCCGACTGAGTAGATGCTCCGTCGCTTGAGGCTGGATCGTCCGTTGCCGGTTCGTCCGTCGCTGGCTGATCTGTTGTCGGTTCATCCGTCGTTGGCTCATCCGTTGCCGGTTCGTCCGTCGTTGGCTCATCCGTTGCCGGTTCGTCCGTCGTTGGCTCATCCGTTGCCGGTTCGTCCGTTGCCGGTTCGTCCGTTGTTGGCTCATCCGTTGCCGGTTCGTCCGTCGTTGGCTCATCCGTTGTCGGTTCGTCCGTTGCCGGTTCGTCCGTTGTCGGCTGATCCGTTTCGACGTCTGCAACCGTCACAGTCGTTGAAACGGGACCCGACTGTTCACCAGACGCTTTCGCAACAACCGTAAATGTCGTCCGCCCCGGATCAAGTCGGTTAATTCCGATCCGATTCGTAGAGCTGGTGCCAAGCACCGATTGTTTTCCGTCCGGGTCAGTCATTGATACTTCAAACGACACGCTGTCATAGCCGTTAGTCCGAAGCGCTGAATCATTATAACTCCAGGTCAGTTCACCAGACTCCGAGTCTTCATTGTAAGATGCTTGTAAGCCAGTCGGAGCTGGTACTGCCTTTTTTTCGACAACCGGTTCTTTTGTCCCTTTGACATACAGTTCTTCCCCGATACTGAGGACAGAACTTGGTTGTTCAAATGGCGCAGGAGTCCGGTCACGTGTTTTTGTGACGAAATCTTTCCAAATATTTTGTGCCATTGTACTGTTTGTCGGTCCGCTCAAACCTAACTCGTTGTTGTTCCCCGACTTAGTTGTTCCGGTCCAGACACTGATCGAGACATCTGATGTGTAACCGGCAAACCAAACATCTTTATAGGCATTGGTTGTTCCGGTTTTACCTGCTGCGTCGAAGGCAAGAGCAGCACTTGGGAACGTCCCACCCGGTTTGAGAACATCACGCAACATATCCGTTAACATGTAAGCTGTATAATCTTCCATCGCTTTTTTCGGTTTGACAGGTGATTTGATTTTTGAGCCGTCACTGTATTCAATCGTTTTGATGATGTGCGGTTTGATGTAGTCACCGCCATTACCAAGCGTGGCGTAAGCAGAAGCCATTTGTGTCGTATTGAATCCGTGTTTCATTCCACCGATTGCATATGCCGGTGAAATCGATTCATCTTTTTGTAAGCCTAATCCAGACTTAGCTGCAAAACTTTCGACCGTGTCGCCTCCGATTTGTTGGAACGTTTGAATGGCAGGCGTATTGGCAGAAATCTTCAGCCAGTGGCGGATCGTATTAGTTCCACGGTAACCGTCATAATAGTTGCCGATGTTTTTGCCGTTGACTTCTGTTTCCTGGTCCGTCAGCATTTTAGCCGTTGACCATTTCTCATTTTCAATGGCTGGTCCATATGCGAAAAATGGTTTCGCTGATGAGCCGGGTTGATGCGGTTCTTTGGCAAAGTTACGACGCGCAGTACCTGTACCAGGCTTTTTCCCGTCAACGATTCCTAAAATCTCACCCGTTTGTGTATTAACTGCCGTTGCCGCTGCTTCCGCATAATCCGGTAACTGGACAATCTGATCTTTTTTAATAGCTTCATTCATATAATCGTGCATCGGCTTATCGATGGATGTATAGACTTTTAATCCTTGGCCGTAAATATCCTTGCCTTCTAAACCAAACACATCTTCTAGCTCTTGCGAAACCATATCAAAGATGACACTGTCGTAAGCCGCATCGTCTTTTGATTTCGGTGCCGGATCAATCAATTTTGAGATCGGTTGATCGACTGCCTTATCACGTTGTTGTTGCGTGATGACACCTGTCGTCAACATGGCATCAAGAACCTGTGTCTGACGCCATTTCGTTAACTTCGGACTTCCTTGAATCGGATCGTAAGCCGATGGACGTTGCGGTAGACCGGCAAGCATCGCAGCTTCTGCATAGTTCAGCTTATCGACCGTCTTGTTGAAGTAGGCTTTTGACGCCGTCTGAATACCGTACGATTCTTGACCGTAATAGTTTTTATTTAAATACATTTCAAGAATCTGTTCTTTCGTGTAGTCCCGTTCCAGACGAATCGCTAACCATTGTTCCTGGACTTTCCGGGTAATGGTCTTGTCTGAGCTTAAAAACGATTGTTTGATGACCTGTTGCGTAATGGTCGAAGCGCCTTCTGAACCAAATCCATCTGTGATGTTGGCAATAATGGCGCCGCCTAAGCGACGGAAGTCGATTCCGTTGTGCTGATAAAAACGCCGGTCTTCGATTGAAATAAACGCATCTTTCACAACATCAGGAACTTCTTTAATCGACACATACTCCCGACTCGTCCCACCCTTTTTAATCTCTTCTTTATTGCTCGCATAAATCTTTAGCGGGAGCGCATCACGTAACTTTGATTCATCAAGCTCCGGAGCGGTCGCAACGGCATATGCCGCGAACCCGCCACCCGCAATCATCATCAGGATAAATACTCCTGTAGCGATTAATAAAAGCTTTTTCCAAAGCGGACCTTTACCACCGGAACCGCTTGTTTTTTTCTTTTTCGGACGCTTTGTCCGATTCGTTTGTTTGGCTGACGTCTTCGTCTCTTCACGACGTGCGACACGACTTCTTTCCATATGCTATCCTTCTCCTTCAATCTGTAAAGTTTCTCAAGTGAAATATAACTCGTCCACTGCCGGTAAATAATCAATCGCAGGAAACGCACCTGTCTCGAGTTTTTTCCCGTGCCGTTCGATTTCGTCTAGCGGAATCGATTTTCTACCCGTTTCCAGTTGCTCCCACCATGGGAACAGATGCTCGGCAGATAACACATATTGCACATTATACATACTGAATCGAATGATGACAAAACAAATTCCTCCATGTGCGATACATTGACGCATGTGCTCGATTTGATGGGTATGAAAGTTTTTTAGTGGGAAGGATGTTTTATGATTGGTTTCCTTCGCTTCAAAATCGATGTATTTTCCGCGGTACACACCATTGTAGTCTGTTGTCGAAGGTTGCTTGAAGTACGCTTCCTTGACGACGGCAGCCGACCGTTTCGGATAATCAACTTGGACGATTTGTAGAGGGGTAGGTTTCTTGTGAATGATTGCCCGATTATGCGTCAAGTAAAACATATTACTTTCATTGATGAGTTTTTCAAGCTTCATTCCGCGATTTGAAAAAGTCGATCCCTTGGAGCGTGCACTTCGGATCGCCATACCATGCGGTTCTACTGGTTTTTGAAATTTTTTACCATTCGGGTAATTCAAAACGATTCCCCTCCTAACGCGTTTATTGTACCATGATATGTGATTGTATCGTATCGGCCGAGAGGAGTAGTTAAAAACAAATGACAATAGAACCGTTACTTCAGGATATTGAACGGATTTACCAAGCTGGACGAAATGGTCAGGAATATGACTTTCAAACCGATGTCATCCCCTTCGTCGCGCAAGCAGACGTCCTGATTGAAGCCTGGCAACAAAATGCACAGAACAGTCCTTATTTGCGCCCGGCGATGGTCGAGAGTGCCGTTGATCAGCTGAAACAGTTGTCCGTTCAGGCATTCCAACCGAAAACCAGTTTAAAACGCTTTAACGAAACCATCAAGTCTGTCCGTTATATCGATCAACTGATGCAATAATCAAAGGAACTCTATTTTTCGTCACGTAATCCCGGATCTAAAATGGACATTCTGAATATGTAATCTGATAACTAGATGACATGTTTTGGTTAACAGTTTGAGAGTATAGATTGGCAAATGAGCTGATTTCCCTTATGATTTTTGCGTATTTAGAATGATTGTATGTATGATGAATTGACTAATTTTCATCAAACCAAGCATAATGATAAACAGCAAAGCGGTACACAACCTGCTTTGCTACGAAAGGATGTTGTTTATGTCAGCAAAAAAAATGTGGTCAGTAGAAGGTTATGAAGAACACGGTGTAGAGAACCATCGTGAAGCAGATAAGACTGAATCGTTCACGAATGAGGCTGAAGCCCGTACAGCCGCTAAAAAAATGGCTGATAAGTTCGATAATCTCGATGTATATGTCATTTATACGAATACCGTGAATGGTAAAACAGAAGAAAAATTCTTTAATTCTGATGGATCTTACAGTGAAGAAGGATTTGAATGGTAACATCGAAGCCGTCTAATTGACGGCTTTTTTTGTATGAAAATAGTCTGGTTAAAACGTGCTCCCCCCTCCTCTACCAAGCTGCTCATTACTTTTCCAACTAGAAACATCATGTGTCTTTTTCTAAAGCTACTCCCATTTGAGTAAATGTTTGGTTCACTTCATCGCGTTACTCTTCTTAATTTTTTTAGATGTTGTGCCGTTTGGTCCATCGTCAATTTTACGAAAAATATCCCCACTGTCATAATCAGGCAGGAAGGAGAAGCTATATGACGAATATAAAAAAAGAACCCTATTACCGGTAAACGGGCAGTCCGAACCCGCTTTAAATGCGATGAACAAAAAAAGCAACAATCCTCTCGTATGCTTTGGCGAAGTCAACGGAACAGTGTCCAGGAAAGATTGGTCATGCAAGTTGTGCAATAACCATGGATTTATATAGCCGTGTCAGTGTAAAGTTACATAAAGAGGTAACAGATGTGCTTGGTCTTAATAAAAGTGTGCAGTATGTGTGCAATTGGAGGAGATTCGCTTGAATAAAAGAGAACCAAGAAACGTGAAAAACGTTGATGTCAAAGGATTTCCTAGGACTACAAACTCAACACCCAAAAAATATGTCATGTTTGTCGATGAGACCGGAACACCAAAAGGAAATACCCAATTTAATCTGACCGGCGTCTTGATGGAATATAAGTATGCCATCGACTCAGACGAAACCGGTGAACCCAGTCCATTACGCAAACGATTGATGGAATTCAAATCGTCTGTTTTCGAAGATCCGCACATTCCGCTTCATCTGAAAGAAATCTTAAAGGCGGAACATCCGTATGGCAAGGAAGATGGCATCACGATTGATATGTTACGTCATTTTTGGGTTGCCTTACCGGACTTTTTAGTCGACATCGATTGTACGATTGTCAGCGTTGAAGTCGATAAACAAAAATTACAGGAATTTTATTCGACACCGAAAGATCCGTATGTCGTTGCCTTTGCCCACCTGATGAAATCGTTTTACGCATTCCTTGAAGAAACGGAAGCGACAAGCGCCCGGGTCGTGCTCGAAAGTCGGGATGATTATCAGAATCTGCTGATTCAAAAAGCATTTTTTGATATCTTCAACTCCGGGACCGTTCATTTGGACGTGGAGAAAAGCCGTCAAAAAATCAAAGGCTTTATTTTTGCTGAAAAGGATAGCGACCTCTACCAATCTGGTCTTGAGATTGCCGATCTTGTCTGTCTCCCTCTTTCCCGCGTCAGACGTGGCGTGATTGAGGTGAAACCCCGGTTTGTCCATTATGGGGACGAAAACCGAATTTTCAAAGCCATCAAAAATAAGATTTACATTCGCCGTGACAGTCCCGATCAGGATTTCCGCAACTGGGGCTTTAAAAAGGTTCCGATCACGAAAAAACGCCGCGAATGGTCCGATACACCGTGGAACGGATAATTTTTTAACCAAAAACAGCGTCCTGCCAAAAGTGGCAGGACGCTGTTTTGTCATTCCCCCGCAAGCGGCGGCAATAATCCTTTTGTCCGCTTTTTCCCTTCCCGGCACATGTCGAGCAACGGGCACTCCAGACAGTTTGGCCGTTGCGCCTTACAGTGGTATCGCCCAAAAAAGATGAACTGATGATGCAGCTTCGACCACCGCTCTCGCTTAAACCGTTTCGTCAAGGTCTGTTCGACTTGCGTGACATTGTCCTTCCACCGACAGATGCCGAGACGTTTTGACACCCGTTCGACATGCGTATCAACCGCAAACGCCGGCACGTCAAATGCAACAGACAAGACGACGTTCGCCGTTTTTCGTCCGACTCCCGGTAAGGCTTCGAGCCCTGCGCGATCCGTCGGAACTTCACCATCATGTAACACCAGCAATTGCTCTGCTAGCGCTTTAATGTTTTTTGCTTTGTTGCGATACAACCCAAGCCGTTTGATTTTTTCTTCAATCTCTTCGACCGGCGCTGCAGCCAACTGATTCGGAGTCGGATACGCGGCAAATAGCCCCGGGGTCACCTTATTGACCAATACGTCTGTTGCTTGCGCACTGAGAGCCACGGCAACGACGAGTTCAAACGGATTTTGGTGAACCAATTCACAAAAGGCATCCGGAAACATCTCTTCCAGTGTCGATTCGATCCGTTCAATGTCTGCTTTTCGTAACATCCCCGTCAGCTCCCTCTCGTCGCCAAATCTTCGAGCGTTTTGATACCTTCTCGTTCCCATGTCCGTAAAATTTGATTGATGTACGTCATCTTCCGGACATTATGGTAGACGGCTTCCCGTAAGGCAGCAAGAACAAGCTCTTCTGCAATGTTTTCAATCGTTAGCCATTGAATGATCTGTTCCATCTGAAACGGTGACATCATCCCAAGCTCACGCTCAAAATGCTGGAAGACAGATGGATTGATCGTATCGAAATTTGGCGCTTCCTGTTCCGGTGGTGCCATTAACTTTTCATAAAGCGGCACCAGGGAATAACGTTCCGAGCCGGCGACATTCTCCATCGCGAGTAATCCTTTTTGAAGCAGTCCAAGTGTCGTCTCAATCGTTTCCGTTTCCGAAAGTCCGAGCCGGTTGCTGAGTTCCTCTGGTGACGGCATCTCCATCCCTTCGGCGCGACAGGCAAACAATTGTCCGATCAGTGTAAACTCAACAAAACTGATTCCAAGACGTTTAGCTTCTGTAAACAATCGTTTAGGGAGGACAACCGTTCCTTCCTCAAACAGCTGAATTAAATTATGATCCATGATACTTCCTCGATTCTTTATTGTAAGCAAGAAATCGACCCGTCCGAGGGATGGGTCGATTTCGATCACTATTACGGATACAATCGGTTCAGCAGACGTGGGAATGGAATCGTCTCGCGGACGTGTTCGACTCCTGTGATCCAGGCGACAGTCCGTTCAAGACCAAGACCAAAACCACTGTGCGGTACTGATCCATATTTACGTGTTTCCAAGTACCATTTGTAAGCACCGGTTTCATCCAGGTCATGTTCCTTCATACCGGCAAGCAGCTTCTCATAGTCTTCTTCCCGTTGTGAACCACCAACGATTTCTCCGTACCCTTCCGGCGCAATCAAATCGTCACATAACACGAAGCCCGGGTTTTCCGGATCTTCTTTCATGTAGAATGGTTTGATGTCTTTTGGCCAGTGTGTAATGAAGACGGGACGCGCGAACGTGTTGGCGATTGCCGTTTCATGCGGAGCACCGAAATCATCGCCGAATTCGATATCGTCAAAGCCTTGTTCTTTCAGCATGTCAATCGCTTCCGTATATTTTACACGCGGGAACGGGGCTTGAATGTTTTCGAGAACCGTCAAGTCACGCTCGAGCAACTCGAGCTCTGGACGACAGTTTTTCAAAGCCGATTGAACAAGATGTGACACATAGTTTTCCTGAACTTCGAGATTCATGTCGTGATCATAAAACGCCATCTCCGGCTCCATCATCCAGAACTCGATCAAGTGGCGGCGTGTCTTTGATTTTTCGGCACGGAATGTCGGGCCAAATGAGAAGACTTTGCCGAGTGCCATCGCGGCTGCTTCCATATAGAGTTGACCGGATTGTGACAAGTAGGCATCTTCGTCAAAATATTTCGTATGGAACAATTCAGTTGTCCCTTCCGGTGCACTGCCTGTCAAAATCGGAGGATCGACTTTAATGAACCCTTCTTGGTTAAAGAATTCATATGTCGCCCGAATCAGTTCGTTCCGGACAACCATGACGGCATGTTGACGTTTTGAGCGCAACCAGAGGTGACGGTTATCCATTAAGAAGTCCGTTCCGTGTGCTTTTGGTGTGATCGGATAATCGATTGCTTCATGAATCACTTCAATCGCTGTGATTTCCATTTCATGACCGATTGCTGTCCGTCCACCATCCGATTTGATGACACCTGTCACCCACATCGATGTTTCCTGCGTCAATCCTTTAGCCGTTTTGAACAAATCTTCCCCGACCGTTTCCTTGACGACGACTCCTTGCATGAAGCCTGAGCCATCCCGCAATTGAAGAAACGCAATTTTCCCGCTCGAACGTTTATTGGCGAGCCAACAACCAATCGTGATTTCCTCGCCTACGTGTTTCTCTACATCCCGAATCATTGCTTTCAAAAGTCAACATCCTCTCTCTATTAAACGGCCGTATGTGCCGTGATAAATCCTTCAATCCGGTCTAATGCTTCAAGTACCCGTTTCGGATCTGTCGCATACGATAACCGGACATATTCTGGTGCGCCGAAGCCGGATCCCGGAATCAGGGCGACCTTCGCTTCCGATAAGACCGCTGTACACCAGTCATCGACATTCGAGAATCCACACATTTCGGCTGCCCGTAATGCATGTGGGAACAGGTAAAATGCACCTTCCGGCTTCAGGCAGGTTAAGCCTGGAATTTGAATCAACCGGTCGTAAATTTGTTCCAAACGTTCTTCAAACACGACACGCATCGCCTCAACCGGCGCATCACCTTCCGCATAGGCTGCGACAGATGCCGCTTGCGCGATGGATGTTGGATTG
Source organism: Exiguobacterium sibiricum 7-3 (assembly GCF_000620865.1). Taxonomy (NCBI): domain Bacteria; kingdom Bacillati; phylum Bacillota; class Bacilli; order Caryophanales; genus Exiguobacterium; species Exiguobacterium artemiae. Next base: position 1,280,380 of record NZ_KK211190.1, on the reverse strand, counting down.
GAAGTCGAATGACTGGCCAGGTTCGTCATCGCACTGATGATATCTTTCGGTCCGATGGCATAACCAATCCGCCAGCCTGTCATGGCATGCGATTTCGAAACGCCGTTGATGATGACCGTCCGCTCACGCATATTGGGTAACGTCGCAATGGATAAGTGCGTCACACCGTTGTATAACAGCTTTTCGTAAATTTCATCGCTGATGACAAGCAAATTGTGTGTCATCGCAACATCTGCGACCATTTCAAGTTCTTCCTTCGTATAGACCATACCGGTCGGATTCGAAGGTGAATTTAAAACAAGTGCTTTTGTTTTCGGTGTGATGTGTTGTTCCAGCAGGTCACGTGTTACTTTGAAGCGTGATGCTTCCGTCGTCTCGAGGATGACAGGAACACCGTCACTCAGTTTAATTTGTTCCGGATAACTGACCCAGTACGGAGCCGGGACGATGACTTCGTCGCCCGGATCTAAAATTGCCTGGAACAATGTCGATAAGGCATGCTTCGCTCCGGAAGCGACCATGACTTCCGAGCGGTCATATGATACCCATAAATCACGGCGGGTTTTTTCGATGATGGCATCTTTTAAGGCAACCGTTCCGCCGGACGGCGTGTATTTCGTATCGCCCGCTTCTGCTGCCGCAAAGGCCGCCTGGATGATGAATTCTGGAGTGTTGAAATCCGGTTCGCCCGCACCGAGTCCGATGATGTCTTGTCCTTCTTCACGCAATGCTTTCGCTTTTGCAGTAATCGCCAGTGTCGTTGACGGTGTCAGTTGTTGTACCCGTTTCGATAACATCCTGTCCACTCCTTTTTTAATTGATCCGTAATCGTTTGATGAAGGACCCTTCTTGATAGGTATAATACGAATAATCGTATCCGGTCGTCGTCTTAGTGACAATTTCAATCAGCGCCCGGTCTTCAAAACCGTATTTCGCTGAAACGATGTTCTCCGGATTGCCGGCTTGTCGAATGACATCGGCAATCTTCATTCCATCCTTGACACGTCTCGTCTCGATTTTACCCTTTTTAGGAACGAAGGCCCGTAATGCTTGACCATCCTGTTTAATCGTAAAGACACTATACTGGGTTTTTCCATTAAATACATAATCAAATTGAGTCTGTTGCGGTGCCAATTCTTTTTTCAAACGTGATTCCGCCTGTACGGCGACGGTTTGTTCACGTTCTTTTGCCTCAGCGACGGTGAATTGATACACACCCGTACCGAGGAGCGTAATCAAAAGGATGAAGCCGATCAGACCAATGACGATCTTCCACTTCATGTGCGGTAGATGGTAAAGACCATCTGCTCCTTATCTTTTTCGTCCAGTGCCAGACCAAACATCAAATCTTCTGTTTTTAACGTGCGATTCAATAAGTCTACAATCTTGTACGTATCGTCATGCCGGTTGACCTTGACGGTTGCTAGCGTCTCGATTTTCGAATCCATCTTATATCCTCCCTCATTTTTCTACATCTATTATAATGCGATAATGCTTATTTTAACAGACTCAATCCGTCTCATTTAAGAACAATTCCAACTCAGCCGTTAATTCGTCGAGCGGTTGCGCTAAAAGCGGGACATTGGGCAGACTGGAAACAAACCGTTTCCCGTAACGTGTCGTCTCGATGCGTCGGTCAAAAATGAAGACGACACCCCGATCGTTCGTCGTCCGGATCAATCGGCCAAATCCCTGTTTGAAGCGAATGATGGCTTGCGGCAAACTGTATTCAAAGAACGATGATTTCCCTTGTTGTTCAATCTGCTCTGAGCGCGCTTGAACAATTGGTTGATCGGGTGGTGCAAACGGCAGGCGGACGATGACGAGACAACTCAGATCGTCACCCGGAACGTCGACCCCTTCCCAAAAACTAGCTGTACCGAACAGGATACAGGCATCGAGCTGTTTAAATTGTTTCATCAGACGCTGTCGTGACCCTTGGGTGATTCCTTGGGAAAGCAGCGTAAACCGTTCTGGCAAGGCCATTTTTGTCGCATCATGCGTTTGGCGCAACATTTCGTTTGATGTAAATAACACCAACATCCGTCCTTCGGTCACTTCGGCAATTCGGATGATCGCATCCGCGATGACTTCGGAATACGTCGCTTGCGGTACATCCTGCAATAACGGTAAATCTGTCGGGACCATCAGCCGGACTTTTTCTGCATAGCCAAAGGGCGACGGGACGATGAACCGTCGTGTCTCGAGTTCCGATAGTCCAAGTCGTTTTTCGATGAACTGGAACTTATTCGAAACCGTCAAGGTCGCAGACGTTAAGATACAGGTCCGTTTCGAAAATACTTCCCGGTGCAGACGGTCTGAAATATCAATCGGTTGCGTATAAATCCGGGTCAATTTCCGATTTTTAGCTGTCGTTTCAATCCAGGAAACCGTCTCATCGTGTGGCGCGAGCATCGTCTCAAAAATCGCCTGTTCGACTTCTTCCAATTGACCGATGACGGCCTTCAAATCGGCTACGATCGAGCGCTCGCGGTAACTCATATGTTCGCGTTGATCATGGAACAGTTTATGAATCGCCCGAATGGCTTGCCGTAAACGTCTTAAGACGAGTTCGACCCGTTTTGCGCTCTCCTGCACGGCACGCATCGAATGATCCAGTCGTTTGAAACGAACCGTGACCCGTCCTTCGCGACGTTCTTTCCGTGAAGCGAGTTCAAGACCATAGGCCTGAATGATCGTTAACAGTCCGTCCGCTTCTTCGAGCAGTGCCGTCAACGTCTCATCGATCGTTTCACTATGCGCTTCGACCAACTCCGTCAAATCATATTGATCCGATAAACTAATCAAGCGCGTCAATAATTTTTTATCCGAAGAGAATCCAAGCTGTCTGAAAATCCGATCAAAGGAATGTCCATCAAAAACCAATCCAAAATGATGACTGGCCACTTCTTCGATTTGATGCGCTTCATCTAATATCAACGGACACCCCTTTGGCAAGACTCCGGCTTCGTATTGAATATCACTAAATAACAAGGCGTGGTTCGTGACGATAATCGTCGCTTGTTTCGCCCGTCGGACGGCATGATGGAAAAAATCACGGCTGTACCACGGGTCAAACCGTCCAAGTTGCGACTGGCTGTCCGACTGAATCAGTTGTTTGATGGCGATATTGCCTTGCGCTGCTCCACCGGGTAAACTGACTTCCTCCAAGTCTCCTGTCTCGGTCTGCGTCAGCCAGACTAACAAAATTGCTTTAGCGAGCGTGAAGTTATATGGTTCTTCCGTCTCGCTGAGGAAAAACTCAAACTTACGTAGGTCCATGTAATTACTGCGGCCTTTTAATAAGGTGATGTCGACCGGTGCTTCAAACAATTGACGTAAAAGTGGCAGATCCCGGGCAAATAACTGTTCCTGTAATTGAATCGTGTGCGTACTGACGATAATCGGCGTTTCATGTTCAATCGCATAATGCGCCGCCGGTACAAGATACCCAAGTGATTTTCCGGTTCCCGTTCCCGCCTCGACCAGTAATGGTGTCTCTTGGTCAAGGGATTGATAGACGTGACGCATCATTTCAAGTTGTCCCATACGTGGTTCATATCCAGGGAACAGTTGCGGGAAGACCGTTTCATTTAACCGGTCGACAAACGGACTGAATGGTTCCAGTTCTGTCCGCTCCATCCATTCTTCCGGTTCAGTTCGTTTCTTTAAAGCCAGCTTACGAAAATAATCAAAACGGTCGTCCGGCTCCAGTCCCACCATTTGAATCGCTTCGTCAATCTCCTGTTCAATCGCGCTAAACAGCTTTCCGGCTAAACGACGTAAGTGTCGTAACGTATCGAGCGGTAAATCCTGTAGACGGGTAAGTAGATGGAGCAACAATTCTGCCGTTGCCTCTGCATCGCTCCCGGCCCGGTGTGCTTCATGGTGCGTCAGTTGTAACGCTTCCGTCAAATGGGACAAGGAATGACTTTCGGCAGTCGGTAATAAAATCCTTGCTAACTCAACCGTATCGATGACAGGACCAGAATACGGCAAATAGCCTTCTTCTTCTAATGCTTCGTTCAAAAAGGTCAAATCAAACTGCACGTTATGTGCCACGAACACCCCACCATCGAGTAATTGGAGTACACGCGGTGCAATGGTCGCGAATGATTCCGCCTGCGACACGTCCTCATCCGTAATGCCGGTCAATTGAGAAATGAACGGCGGAATCGGTTTTTGTGGACGGACAAATGCCGACAGACGATCTGTAATCTGACCATCTTCAATTACTGCCACTCCGATTTCAATCATCTCATCGCCGGATTTAATCGAATGTCCGGTCGTCTCTAAATCCACTACAACAAACTTCTTTTCCACGACTCATCTCCACCTTTAACCACCCATATCTTATACATATGGCATCTCAAGTTCCATCTTAACAAAAAAGAGACCCGAATGTATCTCGGGTCCCTCAAAAATCATAAGATCGTATGTGCGATTTCCTGCGATAACATCTGCTTGATTGAATTATCCTGATCAAGGACTGCCACTTTCGGAACATGTGATGAGATTTCTTCGTTCGTCAATTGCGCATATGCCATGATGATGACTTCATCTCCGATTTGGAAATGGCGGGCTGCTGCTCCATTCAAACAAATCACACCAGAACCTCGGGCTCCCTTAATCGCATATGTCTCAATCCGTGCTCCATTTTGATTGTTCGTCACTTGGACTTTCTCATTTTCGAGAATACCGACAGCATCGAGTAAATCTTCGTCGATTGTAATCGAGCCGACGTAATGGAGATTCGCTTCCGTCACACGGGCTTTGTGTAGTTTTGCATGCATGAATGTTCGTAACATGATCATGCTCCTCTCGTGTATAGTAAATTATCAATTAAACGAGCCGATGCAAATTGAACGGCAACCGCAAGTAAAATCGTTTCTGTTGTCGAATCGACCTGTCCGAGTGTCGGATAGGCGACGGCTTCGACATAATCAATCGTAGTGCCTTCAAACTGAAGTGACGCACGGGTTTGTGCAAGAACGGTTTCAAGTGGTACCCCTGCGTCGAGTGCTTGTTTTGCTTCCTGCAATGCGTGTTGAATCCCCGGCGCTTGCGTTCGTTCCACTTCCGACAGATAAACGTTACGCGACGATTTCGCCAGTCCGTCCGCTTCGCGAATGATCGGACACCGTTTGATTTCGACCGGGACAAAGTAATCTGAGACGTATCCTTCAATCAATGCCAACTGTTGCGCATCCTTTAATCCGAAATAGGCGCGCTTCGGTTGGACAATATTAAACAATTTACTGACGACCGTCAAGACCCCGTCAAAATGTCCCGGTCGTGACGCACCACATAAGACATCATCACCTGAGCGAACTGTGACCCGTGCCATATCGAGCGGATACATGACGTCATTCGTCGGATAAAAGAGATAATCGACGCCTGCGGCTTGCGCCATTTGTTGATCACGCTGTTCGTCCCGCGGATAACGGTCTAAATCTTCGTTCGGACCAAATTGTGTCGGATTGACAAAGATGCTCAAGACGACGATATCATTTTCCTGCCGTGCCTGGTTCAGTAACGAGGCATGTCCTTCATGCAAGAACCCCATTGTCGGGACGAAACCGATTGACGTTTGTCCTGCCAACGCTTCCCGCAGTTGTTCCACACTCTGCATGATTTTCATTCTTTTGATCCTCCATATAACGCCCCGATCAATTCTTCATCCATCACGAAAGAATGGGCGAGTTCAGGGAACGTTCCGTTTTTGACTTCTTGGACATACTGCGCGATGGCTTCCGTACCTGATGTGTTCCAATCAGCATACGCTTTGACGAATTTTGGAAGCCGACCGACACCATACGTCAAAAGATCATGATAAACCAATACTTGTCCTGCGACATCAGCCCCTGCACCAATCCCGATTACAGGAATCTTCAGGAGTTCCTGGACGCGTTTCGCTAGAGGATGCGGCACACATTCGAGGACGAGCATCTTCGCTCCCGCTTGTTCTGCTGCCAAACTGTCGGCAATCAACTGTTCCGCTGCTGCAAGCGATTTCCCTTGGACTTTGAATCCTTCGAGCACCCCAACAGATTGTGGTGTCAGTCCTAAGTGCGCGACACACGGCATCCCGGCATCAGTCAGACGACGGATCGTCGTCAAGATTTCTCCGGCCCCTTCGAGTTTCAAGGCGTCCGCTCCGCTTTCTTGGAAAATACGGGCTGCCGCTTCAAGCGTCCGGTCAAACGAACCATGGTAACTGGCAAACGGCATGTCGACGACCATGAATGTCGCAGGTGCCCCCCGCCGAACGGCTTTCGCATGATGGACCATATCATCTACTGTCACGGCAATCGTCGAATCATAGCCGAGAATGACATTCCCGAGTGAATCACCGACCAATAGTAAATCGACATGTCCAGCTTCTGCCAGTTTGGCTGACGGATAATCGTACGCCGTCAGCATGACGAGTTTTTCGCCCGCCTGTTGTTTTTTTAATAAAGGTGTCATCGTATGCATGTGTGTTCTCTCCTTCGTAGTTTAGAGAGGACAAAAGGAAACACCTTCCTTCCTAAAATAATCCATAGGAAAGAAGGCGTGGATAAGTGCAATATCATCCTTCTGTCCCTGTCCGAGTAGGATCAAGGCAGTCAAATAAACGTTATGAATAAAAGCCTCTAACCGGTATGACTCCAAATGGCTATCATCCTCGCACTCATTATACATGATTCAAAAAGCAGACTGCAAACGTCCGAGCTTACATTTCCGTCCAGTAAATCAATTCAGCAGAATGAAATGTTTTCAGACCCGTCTCCGTTTCAATCTGCAAGGTACCATCAGTTCGAATTCCACGTAAGATTCCGGTCACGGTCTCTTGCCGTGTTCGTAACGTTACCAGATCGTTTAACCGATCGGCATATTTCTCCCATGCGGGGACAAATGACGCGAATCCGTCCGTCAACCACTTCCGGTACATCGGTTCGAACGTATTTAAAAACAAAGCAACGATTTCAGCGCGGACAATTGATTTACCTGTCGCTAATTTTAAAGATGTCGCCCGGTCCGCCAAGACTTCCGAAAACTGTTCATGATGGACGTTGATGCCGATTCCAATGATGACGGAATTAATGCGATCCGCTTCCGTTTGCATTTCCGTTAAGATACCGGCTACTTTCCGTCCTGCAATCAACAAATCGTTCGGCCATTTAATCGTCGCCGGGACATCGAGTGTTCGTAGCGTATCAGCTAAGGCGATCCCCGCGAGTAATGTCAATTGACCGGCTTGGTGAAGCGGTGCTTCCGGACGCAAAATCAAACTCATCGCAATGCCCGCTCCCCTCGTCTCGTGCCACGTGCGCCCGAGTTGCCCCCGACCGCCGGTTTGAAAGTCACAGACAATCAGTGTGCCTTCGTTTGCTGCTTGCTGGGCTTGTTCATGGGCGATCCGTTGCGTCGTTTCCGTCTGCTCAAGGTGGATGATTTGTTGTCCGAGCGTTTGCGTTCGCAAATGTTGTTGAATCGCAAGCGGGGTCAACCGGTCGCCTTGATCGGCTAAATGATAGCCTGTTTTTTTATTCGCTTCGATGATGTACCCGGATTCTTTTAATGCCGCTATTTGTTTCCAAATAGCGGTACGTGAAATATTTAATTGATCAGCCAACTCTTGTCCCGATATCCAGTCGATTTGCATCAATGCGTGGAGGACTCGGTCCCGTGTTGATTTTTCCAACTCATCACTTCCTTTAACAGTATCTCGCGTTGATTGTCCAGTTGACGGTGCACGACTTGTCGCTCCAGGTGATGAAGCGCTTCTTTAATCTGTTTTTTTTGCAATCCGAGTTCGACCATGTCACGCCCGTTGACCGTTAAGTCTTGTAAACGTCGGATTGGCAAGGACGTTCGCTCTTCATGTCGGCGTCCTGTCATCTCGTTCAAATGTTCCAACTCTTCGTCCGACAACCGGTAACGTTGCCAATCGGATAACGTCTCTTTCTGAACAAGCGGAGCCAGTGTCTTCGCGCGCCCTTCCTGTTTTTTCGAACGTTTCCAGGCCCGTAATGCTTCCGGACGGAGTCCTGCGACTAAGACGAGTGTCCAGACGTCATCTGACGATACACCGTTAAACCGGAGCGCCATCAACTGCTTGATGATCGTCTCGTTCAGATGAGGCATGTACTGCTGGATTCCGGTCCGGAGCATCGCCGCTAGGGCCGCTTCACGTCCGGGACCTAACAATAATTTTTCAAACTCTATCGCAACTCGCTCGATGGCGACCGATTGAAGATGCTGTTTTTGATGTTTGATTGCCTGTTCCGTCTCCTGGTCGAGCGTAAATTCCAACTGACTCATGAATCGAAACGCCCGAATCATCCGCAGGGCATCTTCATCAAATCGTTCTTCCGCTCGACCGACCGTCCGGACAATTTTTGCTGCCAAATCGTCTTGACCACCAAACAGATCCACGAGCCCGGCCGGTTTCAGCGCCATCGCATTGATCGTAAAATCACGACGCGTCAAGTCTTCTTCTAAGCTGACGCCGAGCGTCACTTCATCCGGACGCCGACGGTCACTGTACGTACTTTCTGAACGAAATGTCGTCACTTCGAACGGAATGTGGTCTAGGACGACCGTGACAGTGCCATGATCGAGTCCGGTCGGGATAACGACCGGAAACAGTCGCATGACCTCATCCGGAAGGAATGACGTGGCCAAATCGTAATCCCCGGGTTCTCGTTTGAGCAACATATCCCGGACCGCTCCTCCGACGATATAGGCTTCGCCGCCCGCCTCTTCAATCGTCTGAATGATGTGATTGGCCGACTCAAGCATTTTCATAGCGTGCACACACCCGTTCATACAGCAGTTCATAGGCACGAACGACCTGATTGGAATCAAACCGTCTTCGGGTATCCCGAATTCCTTCCTCTGCTAATTCTTCCCGCAATGTTGCATCATCCGCCAACTGTCCAATCCGGTCCGCTGCAGCCTTGACATCATACGTTGGTACGATGAATCCAGTTTTTCCATCCTGAATCACTTCCGGTAACCCACCGGCACTCGAGACGACACTCGGCACACCGACAGCCATTGCCTCGAGGACGACAAGCCCGAACGCTTCTTTTTCCGACAACAGTAAATGAATATCACTGATTGCCAGCAACTGGGCGACATGCTCCTGTTTGCCGGCAAAAATGATTTTGTCGTAAATCCCCAGTTCCTTTGCCCGGCGTCGCGTCTGCCCCATTTCTGGACCGTCTCCGACTAGTAACAAGCGCATGGCACGATCCTTTGAAGCAATCGCAAAGGCAGCGATTGTATCATCGATTCGTTTGACCGGTCGGAAATTCGAAATATGGATGACAACGACCTCATCCGGCTCGATGCCGTAGTGGCGTTTCAATCGTTCATCCCGCATCGGATAATACATACTTTCATCGATTGAGTTCGGAATCACTTCAATCGTATACTGTCCGTTTAACGTCATGTTTGTTTCAAGCGCCAGACTTTCGGAAACTGCCGTAACGGCATCCGAACTTTCGATGCCATACCGGATCGCCGGTTGCATCTCTAAATCCTGTCCGATGACGGTAATATCGGTCCCGTGTAAAGTCGTTACGACAGCCACGCCCTTTTTCTTCGCCATGTTTCGCCCAAGCTCCGCACAAACCGCATGCGGCACAGCGTAATGGGCATGAATGACGTCAAGATCAAACAAATCAATGACTTCCGCTACTTTCGACGCCAGCGTGATGTCGTACGGTGGATATTTAAAAACCGAATATTGATTCACCTCGACGAGATGGACGGTAATGTTCGGCCGGTACTCCGTCAGTCGAAACGGAATGCTGGATGTAATGAAGTGGACATCGTGTCCCCGGTCTGCTAATTTCATGCCGAGTTCCGTCGCTACGACACCACTGCCGCCGACCGATGGATAACAGAGAATCCCAATCGCTTTTTTCATATCTACTCACTCTCTCTTCACTAAGTAATGTCCTGTCCCCTGCTCATTGTAATCAAATTGCCGACTAAAAACTACATCTGCCACTTTTCGAACGATTTTCGTCAGAAAAGCTAGTCTTTTTTGACGTCTGCCGTTACCCTAGAGAAAGAGTCATGTCAGAGAGGAGCAATCAGATGGCACCCCCATTCCAGTTTCCGATTCGTATTCAAAATATCATCTGGATTTTGATCGGATCCTTTATTTTCGCTTTTGGTATTTATCATTTTAACGTGCAGAACGAGTTGGCAGAAGGAGGATTTACAGGCATCACCTTGATTTTAAAGGGATTGTTCGGTTTTTCCCCATCCGTCACCAACTTACTGCTCAACATTCCGTTATTCCTCGTCAGTTACAAGTTGCTTGGCCGGACGACGTTCGTCTATACGCTGATCGGAACGTTCAGTTTTTCGATTTGGTATGGATTGATCGCTAAATATTCTCCGCTTGAGATTTTCTTGAAAGATGATATGGTCCTCGCGGCCTTGTTTGCCGGTGTATTCATCGGTGTCGGTCTTGGCATCATCTTCAATAACGGTGGAACGACTGGCGGTGTCGATATCATCGCCCGCTTAACAAAACGGTATTTTGGCTGGTCGATCGGCCGAACGTTTATGGTATTTGACTTTTTTGTCATCATTGCGTCGTTAAGCTATCTCGACTACAAACAGGCGATGTATACGTTACTTGCCGTCTATGTCGGTGCTCGTGTCATTGACTGGATGCAAGAAGGGACGTATGCCGGAAAAGCCGCCATGATCATCAGCGATCAACGGACGGAGATTGCGGACGGTATTCACGCGACGATGAACCGCGGGACGACTCGCTTGATCGCCAAGGGCGGTTACTCGGGACGCGATTTGGAAGTGTTGTACGTCGTCGTCGCCCGCAATGAAATCACACGATTGAAGACACTTGTCAAATCAGTCGATCAACATGCCTTCATTACCCTGCATGATGTCTATGAAGTGACGGGCGAAGGGTTCACCTTCGATGAAAACCGAATCCCAATCAAAGAAACGTGATTGGGCACAATACAAAAAGACGAGAAATCCAAATCGGATTCCTCGTCTTTTGTTTTTATTCTTAATCATCACTTGACGGAGCGAAGACGATCAACGCCAAACGGACGAATTCGGCAATCGCTACGAGCGTCGCGGCGACATATGTCCAAGCCGCTGCATTCAGGACAAGACGCGAACCGCGCTCTTCTTCCGCGTCAATGATACCGTGTTCCGTCAACTGGGCCATCGCCCGGTTAGAAGCGTCAAACTCGACCGGCAACGTCACGAGTTGGAAGATGACGGCTCCGAGCATCAAGATGACACCAAGCATAGCCAGTCCACTCATCCCCGCCAAGAAACCAATCATCAACAACGGGAACGACAAGTTAGACGTAATCGAAGCCACCGGGGCAATCCGGTGACGAACCCGCATCATTCCGTAATCGGTCGCATCTTGAATGACGTGACCGATTTCGTGTGCGGCGATCGAAACGGCTGATACCGTAGAACCGTAATAGACATCTTCCGACAGGCGGACGACTTTATTCGTTGGATCGTAATGATCGGACATCGTCCCACCAATCGGCTCAAGACGAACATCGGTAATCCCATTTTGCTTCATGATGAAGTCTGCGACTTGTGCTCCAGTCACCCCACTGTGAATCGGAACTTCCTGATATTTTTTGTACGTCTTTCTGACACGCATCTGTGCCCAAATCGGCACGATGATGATGATGGCTAGATAGATTAAATAGTTCGCCATGTCGTCGCTTCCTTTCATAAAAAAAGATTATAGTCTTATTTTATGTTCAAGCGACCTTATTGTCAATCGAATCGCGTGCAACAAACCAATATCCCATCAAAAGACATAATCCGGTCAACCAGAAGGAACCGTACCCGATCCACTGGATGTGTTCAGCAAGTGCCGGATACCGCGGCCACTGTCCGAGCACATAATCCACGACATCGTTATGAATGACCCAAATCGAGACGAGGACCAGTTCCTTGACCCGAAACGTCATGACAGGCGCATACAGGAGCGCCTGAAACGCCATCGCACCATGTGAAACCATCAGCATCAAGGCCATCGCCGTCAAATAGGAATCATCCGTTCCGAGTTCTTGTAGCATCAACGCATTCATGACGACTGCCCAAACCCCATATTTGATCAAGGTGACGAAGGCAAGGGCTTCAAATAAACGCGATCGACGATTGAAAATCCATAAAAAGACGATAATCGTGAAAAAGAGAGACGCTGTCGGACTATCCGGAATGAACGGATAATAGTACCACTTCGACTGGACCAGTTGGGGTTGATACCAGTAATAGCCGTATAATGTTCCTCCCAGGTTGATTAAGGCAAGCGCCCAAAGCACAGCTTTATGTTTTAACAGATGAATGAACGGCATGTATCGTCACCTCATGATAGACAAAAACCGGAGGAAGATTCCCCCGGCCGGTTGTCTTATTTATTGTTTTCTCCGCCTTCACCGTATGAAGCGATGAATTTAGCAAGTTCTTTATGATCGGCGTCTGAACCTTTGAACTGTCCAGCAGGCATCGAACCGACACCTTTAACTGCGATATCATAAATTTCTTTTTCTGTCTTCTTCGTTCCAACGAGGGCTGGAGCAGCTGCGCCGCCTTCGAGGTTCTTACCATGACAGTTGACACATGATTGATTCGAGTAAATCTCGAAGCCTTTTGCTGCTGTATCGATTTTTGGACCTTCGTTCATTGTCAACTCACCTTGTTTATGGATAGTATCCCAGTGTGTTGTCTGAACTGATTCCCATGTCAAGAAGACGATCGATACGATGGCAAGTAACATCATGCTGACGGCGATCGGGCGTTTTGCCGGGCGACGTTCGAGTCCTTGGTCAAGCCATGGTGCAACAAGCAGTGCCGTAAACGCAAGACCTGGAAGAATGACGGTACCCATCAAAATGTACGGACCAGCCGCAAATTGATATTTCAAGAGCTGATAGAGGAATAAGAAGTACCAGTCCGGAAGTGGAATGTACGACGTATTCGTCGGGTCAGCGATATTTTGAAGTGGTGCTGCCTCAACGATTGTCAGCGTCATGAAGCCGATCAAGAAGACCGCTCCTACCATCCATTCGCGAAGCAAGAAGTTTGGCCAGAACGCTTCCGTCCGACCTGGATACTCCGAATAGTCTTTTGACTTATTCGGCATCCGGTTATTAATCGACACCCGTGAATCGGTGACGAATTTCATTCCTTTACCACGATGCATCGTGTTCTCCCCCTTTTAGTTGTCTAATGATAAGTGTCGGTTTAAAGTGGTCCAGAGATCCCTTGTTTACGGATCATCATGAAGTGGGCCCCGAGCAAGACGAACAATGCTGCAGGAAGGAAGAAGACGTGAATCGCAAAGAATCGAGCGATTGTACTTGCACCGACGATTTCTCCACCCGCCAGGAGTGTTTTCGCGATACCACCGATGACAGGAATACTTTCCGCAATTTGAATCGTAACTTTCGTTGCGAACAATGCTTTCATATCCCATGGCAACAGATATCCTGTCAGACCAAGTGCTAAGACAACGAAGAATAACAGTACGCCGACGACCCAGTTCAATTCACGTGGTTTTTTGTATGAACCTGTGAAGAAGACACGTAATGTATGTAAGAACAACATTACGATGACGACCGATGCGCCCCAGTGGTGCATACCACGGACGATTTGACCGTGCGCTACTTCATTTTGAAGATAGTACACGGACGCATGCGCATTGATGATGTCTGGTACGTAATACATTGTCAAGAACATTCCTGAAAGAATCTGGATGACAATCGTGAAGAATGTCAACCCGCCAAAACAATAAACGAATGCTGAGAAGTTATGGGCCGGGTTAACGTGTTCTGGAACTTCATGATCGGCGATATCTCGCCAAAGTGGCGTAATATCAACGCGCTCATCAATCCAATCATAAATTTTTTGCATCATCGCTTACGCACCTCTTTCGACTGGTTTACCTAGGTAAAGGAAACCATCTTTCTCTTGCTTTTCATATTCATCAAGCGGTTTCGTCGGAGGCGTACCTGGTACGTTGACGCCATCTTTCGTATACCGGCCGAAGTGACATGGGCAATAGAATTGTTCTGGGTGCGTCGGATCCGCTCCAAAACTGACCTGGCATCCTAAGTGTTTACAGATCGGTGATAAGGCTAATACTTCGCCTTTATCGTTTTTGAACACCCACGCAGATAACGTTTCTTCAAACTCATACCACGCATCCTGTGTTTGTTTTTTGAAGTCGACCCGTTTTGGTTCTGTCGTGATGTCCGACAACTTCATTACTTTTACTTTATCGCCTGCTCCTGATTTCTTCAGGACTGGATCAACTGCAAAGTTGACCATCGGCATGACCATCGTCGCCGCCATAAAGCCGCCGACTCCAGTCAATGTATACGTCAAGAATTGACGACGTGTTACGTTAGACCCGTTTTGAGCCATCTCGATCCCCCCTCGTGATGTACGCTGTGCCCCAAGACCACAGTACTTCACACAAATTTCTCACATGGTAATAGTATCTTAATAAAATCATTGCGTCAACCGCTTCATAGCGCGGTCCAGCGGTTTCCTAACTGCTCTAAGACTTGCCCGACAAAATTCCCGACCATCTGACCTTGTTGATCGCGACTCATCGTCTCAAGCGATAAACGTGGGACATAAATGATGTCCGTGACCGATGTCTCTTTCCACCGTAAATCGGCAGTAATGAACGTTACAAATCGAAACTGCTCTGAAGATGCGGCTTGCTCCCAACTGGTAAGCTGATCGATGGACGGTTCACCAATATACGTCATTGACGGAACAAGCATCGCACGTCCCGACAATTGCCGTTCGACTTCCGTCGCGACGGTCATCGTCATATCTGCACATTCCGAGAAAGCATGCATCGCTTCGTCGAATCCGACGGGAATCAATGGGACAATCAACGTATCGATATACGCTTGTTCGTTTCTCGTCCTTTGAACATCGGATGGTTTGAAACGCAAGTCATTCCCCCCTTTCCTGTTCACTTACATTTCGTCACATTTAATGTATCATATCCGCTTTTGTAACTGCTTCTTTAATGTGAACGTTTTATGAAATTAGCTACAATTTTTCTTCATATTTTCCCCTTAGTTTCGATTTCAAAAAAAAGCCTCCCTTCGGTGCAGTCGAAGGAAGGCGAACGACTCGATTTCCCGATCAAAGCTGGCTGCGAATGATCCGTAATTCGTCCGAAAGCGATTGGAAACGATTTTTATCCCGGGCATCAAGCGCCTCGTCAATCAATCGGACCAAACGTTCTTCTTCCTGACGGTTGACGGATGCCGCAATGAAATTCATCGCAGCATCCGCCAGTTTCGGTTCAACGGCTACTTCCGGTCGAAAAGGATTTTCCTCTAACAGCGAGAGGTACTCGTCATCCATCATCATCCCTTGAAAGTTTAACTCGATATAGATCGGCTCATCGGTCAAACGAATATCATGATAGGCTTTTTCCGGATCGGTCGTCTTGACCTCTCCTTTTTTAAAGAGAAAAGGGTCTGCATCAAATCCATAGGTCGTAATGATTATTGCTTTTGGCGCAAACATGGCATTTTGAACAAAATGAACCTGTTCGAGCTTCGAATCGTTTCGAAGCCAATAATCGATGATCCACTTTGATTCCCGACGTTTCAACGTATAATAGGTCAAGATGCGGCGCAAGAAACGCTGCTTTCTCTCTGTCATCTTAATCCTACTCCCTTCTCCAGTGAAGTCATCCATCCATTCGTTCGACATAGTCGACTAAATCTGCATCTTCCGGTGTCAGATTGGCCGCCCGGCGTAATAAGACCAACCCTTCGTCCCGGCGTCCTTCTTCCACAAGAGCATATCCATACTCTTTTAAGAATAACGCATCATCTGCAAAAGCAGCTTCCACCTGCGCATATTTCTCCATCGCCTGCGTATATTCTTCTAACGCATATAGTGATCGGGCACGATACCAGGTTAGAATCGGCGCCGTCACATGTTCTTCGATGGCGGAAATCGTCTCGAGCGTCGCGTCATGATCTTCGTCTTCCGCGAGCAATGCCAATAATCGTTCCGCTGCGACAAGCGATTCTGGATTGAGGGCCAGCGCTTCGCGTAACGCTTTGACGCTGCCTTCCCGATCGCCGAGTTTCAAGAGGAATAACGCTTCCATCGTCCGTAACTCATCATTATAATCGTCGCGCTCCATTCCTTGCTTGATGACATTAAGCGCTTCTTTCGTCAAACCGAGTTCCGCCTGACTTTCAGCATACGGAACATACGCCGACGTATAGTCAGGATCCTGAGCAATCAGTTGTTGGAATGTCTCGACTGCTTTTTGATGTTGCCCGACCCGGTGAGCCGTCATGGCGAGACCGAATAATGTGTGCAGATCCGATCGTTCGGCAACAGCGCGTTCGTAGAGAGGAATCGCTTCTTCAAACTCACCGATCATCGCCAGTGATTCCGCATAGAGGGCATCAAGCGGTAACTCTTCACGCAAGACCGGATCAGCTGCGATTTCCGCAAACAACGGAACTGCTTGGTCGAATGCACCAAGTGTCATATAGAGTTCTGCCAGTCCATAAGCAAGCAACGGTTCATTTGGCGCCAAGTCACGCGCTTGTTTTAATTTAGCCAATGCTACCTCATCTAGCCCTTGAGACTGATACAAGTCAGCCAGCAAAACCAATGTCCGGGGACCGTTTTCGATATCCGTCACATCGACCTGTTCGAGCACCGTGATGGCCTCTTCTTCCCGGTCCAAATCGATGTAACATTCTGCGAGTAACAACGCTACACCAGCATTCCCTGAATAATCCACATACAAAGGTGCCAGTAAATCGACTGCCCGGTCAGATAATCCTAATTCGATGTACAAATCAGCCACCGCTAAACGATCTTCGTCCGTCCCGGTTTTTTCAAGCTGTTCGAGCGCCGTCAACGCTTCTGACGTGTGACCGTGCTCGAGACTTTCGACGATCTCTTTTAATACGTTTTCGTTCAAGGCAAACGCCTCACTTTCCTCTATTTCACTGTTCGAAATCTTTTTCAGGGATTCGTTTGTTGCAGTGTCTTTAAATCATCATAAAACGTCGGGTAGCTGACTTCAACTACTTCATCCCCAAGGACTTGGATTTCCGGTTGTAATGTCGAGGCAATCGTCAACATCATCGCCAGACGATGGTCCCCCGCACTGTCGACCGTCGCCCCCACAAGAGGTGTCGGTCCATCAATGATCATACCGTCTTCAGTCGCCTCAATCTTCGCCCCGATTTTTTGAAGAGTCGATACGACCGTCTCAATCCGATCGGTCTCCTTAACACGCAGTTCTGCCGCATCCCGGATGACTGTCCGTCCCTCTGCTTGCGTCGCAAGCAAGGCAAGCAACGGGATTTCGTCAATCAATGAAGGAATTTGCTCTCCTTCGATTGCCACTGCCTGTAAGTGAGTCGTCGTCAGGGTTACGTCCGCTGTCTCTTCTCCCGCCATTTCACGGCGGTTCGTAATTTCGACACTGGCCCCCATTTGGCGTAACACTTGCAAAAATCCGGTCCGGGTCGGATTCATTAACACGTGTTCCGTAGTGATTTGGCTGTCGTTCCCTAAAGCCGCTGCCGCCCACCAAAAGGCCGCAGAAGAAGGATCACCCGGAATATCGATCGTCGTCGCCTTTAGTCGGACCGGTCCTTGCAGACGAATCCGGCGTCCTTGCTCCTGTTCTTGGATGGTAAGATCCGCTCCGAATTTCGGCAACATCCGCTCTGTATGGTCCCGCGACAAAATCGGTTCGATGACTGTCGTCTCTCCTGTTGCAAACAATCCGGCCAACAACACTGCACTTTTGACTTGAGCGCTCGCCACCGGCAATGTATAGGTCGTGCCAACAAGCGGTTGACCATGGATCGTCAACGGCGCATACGTCCCCTCAATGTCCGCTCCAAGTGTCGCAAGCGGGACAGTCACCCGGTCCATCGGCCGTCGCTGCAGCGACGCATCTCCTGTCAAAGTGTATGTTTCCTGTCCACCGGCCAAAATACCACTCAACAAACGAATCGTCGTTCCCGAATTGCCGCAATCGATCGTTGCCGCATTCAGAGAAGCAGTACCGGTAATCCGGATGTCTTGTTCCGTCCGGTGAATGTTCGCCCCAAGTGCCTCGACTGCTGCAAGCGATGCCAGGCAGTCTGCCCCTAGCAAGGCGTTCGAGATCACTGTCGTCCCCTCAGCGATTCCGCCCATCAAAAACGCACGATGGGTCATTGATTTGTCTCCTGGTACGCGTACTGTCCCTCTTAAGCCCACTGTAAACACCTCACTGTTTGATCATATGCGTCTTCTAGACGTTCCCGATTGATTGCTTCTAAGCCAAATCCGTCTTGACCTTGTAAGACAAATCGAATCGACGCATCATTTTTTTTATCCCGTTTCATCAACTCCAAGTATCTTTCAAACGGTTGACGTTCCGGTAACACGACACCGAGTCTTTTGATCAGCTCCACCAATTGACGGGCTTGACGTTCATTTCCTTCGAGTAACGATACAAAAACCAATCCAATTCCGACCGCTTCTCCGTGGGAAAGATCCACACTCGCATATTCGACCGCATGGCCAAACGTATGGCCATAATTTAAAAAGGCCCGGATGCCCGCCTCACGTTCATCCTGCTCGACGATGTGTTGTTTCACTTTAATCCCGGCTGAAATCCAGTCTGCCAGCGGCAACTGTTTGATGTCTGCCAATCCAAATCCGATCAAGTCTTCTGCGAATGTCGGACGCGCCAATAATCCATGCTTCAATAATTCAAAAAAACCGCTTCTCCATTCGCGGTCAGGCAACGTCTGTAAAAAGGCGGGATCATATAGCACGGCAGACGGCTGATAAAAAGCACCTACTAAGTTCTTACCCCAACGTAAGTTTAATCCAACCTTTCCTCCGACACTCGAATCATGAGCAAGCAGCGTCGTTGGAATTTGGATGAACGGAACACCACGCAGGAAAGTCGCCGCAACGAATCCGGCCAAGTCACCAATCATGCCGCCTCCGACTGCAAGAATCATCGTCTTACGGGTTGCCCCCTGCTCAATTCCCTCTTCCAGTAACCGTTGATAGACGGATAATGATTTGCTGCCTTCTCCAGGCTCGACGGTACTGACACATTGGGGTGTCACCGGAAAACAGATCTCGAGTTGACGACGAATCGACACCATGTGCAAATCCGCTACGGTTTGATCTGTAATGATCCAGAACTGATCCGCTTCTTGCGCTTGTTTGATTTCACGAATGTGAAGGATGGCCTCTGCTTCAACATAAACCGAATAAGGACGGCTCGCCTGGATGGTCAGGTGCGTCAAAAGAGACGCACCTCCTCCCGGTAGTCTGTAACAGCCTGCTTGAGACGGTCAAGCGTCGATGTACCAAACATTTCAAGAACAGCTGCCGCAATCTCAACTGCTACAACGGCTTCCAGTACGACCGCAGCAGCCGGAACGGCACATGCGTCGCTTCGTTCAATTTGGGCAACAAAAGGTTCTTTTGTTTCAATATCCACCGACTGCAGGGGACGATACAGGGTCGGAATCGGTTTCATCGCTACTTGGACCCGAATCGGCATCCCGGTCGACATACCCCCTTCGATTCCTCCAAGATGATTCGTTTTGCGGAAGTAACCGGTCTCGTCATGCAGAATTTCATCTTGCACCGTACTGCCTTTTCGTCGAGCCAGCTCAAATCCGTCTCCGAATCCAACTGCTTTCATCGCATTGACACTGATGACAGCGCGGGCGATGCGACTGTCGAGTTTCGTTTCGTTTTGCGTAAAGGAGCCGATTCCCGGCATGACACCCGTCACGACCACTTCGACTTCCCCGCCTAACGTATCTCCGTCTTTTTTGGCTTGATCAATCGCTGCCATCATCCGCTCAGCTGCCGCTTCATCGGCACAGCGGACAGGAGATGTCTCAATCACGTCACGGTATTCCAGTGGATTGATGACATCTGCATCGATGCCACCGATTGAACGGACATGAGAAAATAAATCAATGTCCAGCTGGCTCAATAGTTGTCTGGCAATGGCGCCAACAGCAACACGTGCCGCCGTTTCCCGGGCAGACGAACGTTCGAGGACATCCCGTAAATCCCGGTGCCCGTACTTCAATCCGCCGACTAAATCCGCATGTCCCGGTCGGGGACGGGTTAGCGTGCGCGGCCGTTCCAGCTCTTCTTGCAAAGGTTCTGCCTGCATGACTTGTGTCCAGTGTGTATGATCTTTATTTTCAATGAACAGGCTGATGGGTGCCCCCGTCGTATAGCCATGTCGAATTCCTCCACGGACATCTACCGCGTCCTGTTCGATCTGCATTCTCCGTCCACGACCATAGCCACCTTGACGGCGCGTCATCTCACGTTGTACTTTGTCAAAATCAATGATAAGACCAGAAGGGATTCCTTCGATGATAACCGATAATCCTTTACCGTGTGATTCACCTGCTGTCATATAACGCATGTTGCCTCATCCCCCTCTTACCTTAGATTTTTTCGTAAAAAAAGCTTTGCTTCATCTTCAGACCGAACCGTTCCGGTTGAAAAATCTGTTCTGTCCCACCCACAAACAAAATACCGCCCGGTTTTAAGGCTTCGACGAACGACCGGTAGACATGCGCCTTGGCTTCCTCTGTAAAATAAATCAAGACGTTCCGACAAATGATCAAATCAAATCCTGTATCATATCGGTCACCCAACAAATTATGTTTACTGAACCGGACGAGACGTCTGATTTCAGGAACGACTTCAAACTGTTGTTCTTGCTCGATGAAATAGCGTTTTTTTCGCGCTTCCTCCACTTCATTTAAAGCAGATGCCCCGTAACGGCCTTGTTTGGCCTTTTCCAGGACCAGGTCATCCAAGTCCGTTGCTTGAATCGTAAATTGTGCAGGATCCATCTTTTCGTTTAAGATCATCGCTAACGAATACGGTTCCTCCCCTGTCGAACAGGCGGCACTCCATGTCCGGATCCGTCCATGAGCACGGGCTTGCAAAACCGGCAAGATGTCCTGTTCGAGTTGTTGCCACCGAATCGGATTCCGGAAAAACTCACTGACGTTAATGGTCATGCGATCCAAAAATTCTTCATACAATGTCGCACTTTTTTCCATCGCCTGCATATAAGAAGCAAATGTACTGTATCCTTTTTTATCGCGTAGCGCTGTCAATCGCCGCTTCATCTGGGCTTCTTTATATTGTCCTAAATCAATTCCTGATTTTTTTAAGAAACGTTGGATGAAAAGCTCATAATCCTGCATAGTCCACCTCACAAATCCTCTCTCTTACGGGATTGCTTTCAAGGCACTCCCTGTCTTATTTTCTATCTTAGCATAAAGCTATTTCCTTTCCAAAAAACAAAAAAAGACGATCGAGCAGTTGCTCAATCGTCTTGCCGCCATCATACGTTTAATGGTTGTCCTTGAAACCAAAGACCGAGTTCACGCTCGGCACTTTCAACACTGTCTGAACCATGAATGACATTCTCACTCATCGTGTTCGCGAAATCACCCCGAATCGTTCCTGGAAGTGCTTCTGTCGGTTTCGTTTTACCGATCATCATCCGTGAAACTGTGACGACATCTTCGCCTTCAACACGAAGCGCGACGACTGGACCAGATGTCAAGAAAGTGACCAACTCTCCGAAAAATGGTTTTTCTGCGTGTTCCGCGTAATGAGCTTGTGCCAATTCTTCAGATGCTTGCATCATTTTCATTTCACGAATTACGAATCCCTTACGTTCGATACGAGCGATGATTTCCCCAATCAAACCTCGTTCAACGCCATCCGGTTTTACCATTAAAAATGTTTGCTCCATTACTAGTTCCCCCTATGAAATACAGATAAAAAAGCGCTTACATAGTAAGTTTACTGCGTAAATGGACAAGCGGCAAGAAATTTTTTACATTTTTTCAACCTTTACGTTTCCCAACATATCGGGCGACCTCTTCCAAAGAACGTTTTGCGGACGATTTCGGCAGATGATTCAAGCGGAGAATGGCCCGTCGAATATATAAATCGACCGTTTGTTGCGTTCGCTCCAAAGCATCTGATTGCTGCAACCGGTCTAGTAACGGAGCGACCTCTTCATGACTCGGCATCGAACGGATCTTTTGCAACTCTTGAAAGAAATCTTGATCTTCTGAAGCATAAAATACTGGCAGAGTTTTATGGCCATGCCGTAAATCTTCTGCAACAGGTTTTCCGAGTTCCGTCCGCTTGGCTGTAAAATCAAGCAAATCATCTGCAATTTGGAAAGCTAGACCAATGTCACGCCCAAATTGTCGTAATGCCTTTGTATCTTCCGGTGAACAGTTCGCGACGATCGCCCCAAGGTGACAGCTGGCTTCAATCAAGATCGCCGTTTTGCGTTCAATCCGCTTGATATACCGTTTGATGGATTGTTCCCAGTCGTACTGATCGTAAATCTGCTCGATTTCACCCTCACAAATTTCGCGCATCGTATGGACCATCACTTGAACGAGTTCCGGTTTCCCGACTTCACCAATCAATTTAACCGCTTCACCAAATAAAAAATTACCGGAATAAAGGGCAACTTCTTCATCAAAGTGTTGCATGACGGTTGGTTTTCCACGTCGCAATTCGGCATCATCAATCACATCATCATGAACAAGCGAGGCCATATGGACCAGTTCAAGACTGGCTGCGACACGCACGAGTTCATCGCGGTCTGCCCGACCAAATTTTGATGCCAACAGAACGAAGGCAGGCCGGATCCGTTTGCCGCCTGCTTGAAGCAATTGTTGTCCGGCCGCATCGATTGTCGGGTCGTTTGATGCGATATGACTGACTAAAAATTGATCCACTAAATTAACTTCTTTTGTTACATCTCGATAAATTGAATGCAGTGACATCTCACCACTTCTTTCCGAGGTGCATTGCAGCCGCCCCACCTGCAAATGCTTTTACTTCAACTTGCATAAAACCGGCCTGTTCAAACAGTTGCTTCAGCTCGACACGATCTAAAAAGACTTCGGTCGACTCTTGCAGCCAATTGTATTGATCATAGGATTTCGCAAACAAACGACCGACTTGCGGCATGATTTTTCCGAAATAAAGGGAGTAGGCTTCTTTAAATAACGGGGCTGTCGGCTGGCTCGTCTCGAGACAAACGACCGTCCCGCCAGGTTTTAAGACCCGATGCATTTCTTTAATGACTTGCAGGTAGTCCGGAACGTTTCGGAGTCCAAAGCCAATCGTCACATAATCAAAAGAATGATCACCAAACGGAAGATCCATCGCGTTTCCATGAATCAACTCGACATTTTTCATTTCAAGCGCTTCAACTTTTTCCACGCCGACTTTCAGCATGTTTTCAGAAAAATCAAGTCCTTTAATCACACCGGTCGGACCGGCTGCTTTCGCGAGTTGAATCGTCCAGTCGGCGGTTCCACAACATAAGTCGAGACACTTCGCGCCTGGAAACACATTCATCCGCCGCATCGTTTCTTTTCTCCACAATTTATGAAGGCGGAAGCTGATAATGGAATTCATTTGATCATAATTACTTGAAATCGATTGAAACACTTCATATACTTTTTTCTCTTTTTCTTGTGTCTGCACGCAGTTCACCCTTTCGAAGATATTACGCTACTGCCATCTGTTCTAGATGTGATAATAATAGTTGTTGAGCACTTGCCTGTAAGCTTTGTGCCCGTTGGCGGATTAAACGCTGTCCGTCCTCCGTCAACCAGTCTCTTCCGCTAATCGTTGCTAATCCTTGAACCAATCCGAATTCTGCCTTTAACCAGAGCAAGACATACTCTTCGGTTGAATCGTAGTTTTCCTCATGAAGAGCACATTTTGCTTCGTTCACATGCTGAACGGTCCGCCCGAGTGTTACGAGTGCCGTTTGGGGAAGATACGCCAATTCTTCAAAGAAATAGCTCGAAAACAAATCTCCCGCCAAAACCAGCAATTGTCGTTCTTTCGAACCTCTTTTGGTCTCTCCGACACGTTCGTGTAACAGTAGCGCCACTTGTGCATAGTGCACACCTTTGACAAGTGATTGCCAAGCCAACGTTTCATTTTGGGCGACATCGATCAACCAACTGATTTGTTCACGATTGATGGAAGGGAAATCCACATGCCGAGCCAGTTGTGTTGTTTGTTTTGTAGTGAGTGCGGTGACCATTTCTTCCACGATCAGCTCTTGATGATTCATGCTTTTACCCCCCGATCTCCAGTGCCATCTCGTTGATGGATTTTCTTCTTTTTTAATATACCATAATCAATCCGTTTTCTCGTCTCTCAATGTCCACAAAAAAAGCCGTCCGAGGATTTCCTCGAACGACTATGTAGCCGAATTACTTAACCGCATCTTTCAATGCTTTACCTGGTTTGAAAGC
Organism: Exiguobacterium sibiricum 7-3; assembly: GCF_000620865.1. Lineage (NCBI taxonomy): Bacteria > Bacillati > Bacillota > Bacilli > Caryophanales > Exiguobacterium > Exiguobacterium artemiae. The sequence goes on along the minus strand of NZ_KK211190.1, from coordinate 1,255,976 downwards.
CGGTACTTTGCTTGCTGGGATTTCGATATCTTCTTTTGTACGTGGGTTGCGACCTTTACGAGCTGCGCGTTCACGGACTTCGAAGTTACCAAAGCCAATCAATTGGACTTTCTCTCCAGACTGAAGTGTCTCAGTGATCGATTCGAATGTTGATTCTACAACTTTCGTCACGTCTTTTTTAGTCAGACCTGATTTTTCGACAACTGCTTGAATGAGTTCAGTTTTGTTCATTACGTTCACCCCCTCCCAATCACTTCTTCGAGGCTAATCATACCTTATAAACGTTGATATTACAACATTTTCGTTAGAATCCCTATTAATTTTCTGATTCTTCGATCGATTCTTCAGAAAACACAGGTTCGCCTTTTTTGTTGATTGTGTAGCTTTGAGAGTATGCAGGAACAAAAGGTTGCTCATCGTAAAGCAAATGCCGAATATCTTGGCCGACTTTCGGCTTTTTCTTCGCAGTTTCGACCGCTTTTTTGAGTTCAGGCAAATAGTTGATAAACAACTGACCTTGTCCATCGACATAGATGGACAGTTTTTCATCCGAATACGGACTCGGCACTTTTGGTTCCTCTTTAATAAACAGCTTCTTATAATCAAGTGTAAACTGATTTTTTCCAATCGAACCTTTGAAGGGATACTTGTCATTTTTCTTACGGTACGTATCAATCCGAACTTGCAGCTTTTGAAGTTCTTCCGCCACAAGCAAATCCATCAATTTGACGGTCGGTTTTTTTTCGACATCGACGAGTAGATAAATGAATGTACCACCGCCTTCAAAACTGTTCGGAGGCGGGTCACTCATATATCGCGGAATCAGACGTCCGAGCTCGATTTGATAGCGTTCCATTAATGGCGTATTTGCTTCTCGTGTTTTAATCGGCAAAACCCCAGTATCTTTTTGATAGGCGTCTACTGCATTTTGTACCGTCCGAATCTGTTCTGGATAAGGAACCCGATTCGACGGTTTTTGACTATCCGGAAATAAACAGCCGGATAACAACATTACGGGGATCAGCATGAAGACAACTAGAAGTTTTTTCATGCGCTCGGACCTGCCATGACGATAAAGACCATGATGATCGATGCGACGATAAAACAAAGAAAAGCAATGGTCGACATCAAAAATTGCCAACCTCCGGATAATTTCGTCCGACTGATCGTGACCAATAAGACACTGATGGCAAACAGACCAATCCCGGCGAACGAAATCCACATTTTTAGTAATCCAGGACTCAAGGTTTCCACCCCACTCCGTTAATCTTTCATCGTAAACAGATGTTCAATCTCATTTTTCTGCGGACGGCGCATCAACTTCTGTACTTCTTCGGCCGGAGTATGTCCGTCAAATAAGACATGGTAAAGCGCTGTCGTGATTGGTAACTCACATTGTTTTGTTTCTGCTAAATCGTAAGCGGCTTGCGTCGCCCGGACACCTTCGACGACCATTCCCATGTTTTCGAGAACGGTTTCGAGTTTTTCCCCCCGGCCAATTGCATTTCCAGCACGCCAGTTCCGGCTGTGGACCGATGTACATGTAACAATCAAATCTCCCATGCCGGTCAATCCCGTAAACGTCATCGGATTAGCACCGAACAACGTGCCGAGTCGTGCGATTTCTACCATACCACGGGTGATCAAGGCGGCTTTGGCATTATCGCCGTACCCTAACCCATCCGCCATTCCGGCTGCTAGGGCAATGATGTTCTTAAAAGCTCCGCCCAGTTCTGCTCCGATAATATCGGCATTCAAATAGACACGGAAGTTATCATTCGTAAACAATTCTTGCACACGTCCTGCCTCTTCCATGTCCGTTGAAGCAACTGTCACAGTCGTTGGCTTCCGCAAAGCAACTTCTTCCGCATGGGATGGACCAGTCAAAACACAAATCGCCGAACGTTTAGAGGCATCAATTTCTTGTTCCATCAATTCCGACAGCCGCAAGTGTGTTTTAGGTTCAATCCCTTTCGAAGCATGAATCAACACGACCGGTTCTGACAACAATTCATTGAGTTGACGCGATACAGAACGAATCGCAGAAGAGGGCGTCACAATCAAGATATGTGAGGCCCCTTCGACAGCTTCGCTTAAAACAGTTGTTGCCCGAAGTGATTCCGGCAACGTCACACCTGGTAAGAACTGCGTATTTTCATGATTTTGATTAATGGCATCAACATTTTTTTGATCCCGACCATAGAGAGTGATCTCATGACCGTTATCGGCTAAAACGAGTGAGAGTGCGGTTCCCCAACTCCCTGCTCCAATGACTGCGATTTTTTTCATCATGATTCACCTTGTCCTTATTGTTTTTGACGTGCCAGAATCCGAATTGGTGTTCCTGTAAAATCAAAGGCTTCACGAATCCGGTTGTCCAGATAACGTTTGTATGAGAAGTGTAACAATTCTGGATCATTGACGAATAAGACGAATGTCGGTGGACGCGAAGCGACCTGTGTCGCATAGTTGATTCGCAGACGAACTCCTTTATCCGTTGGGGCAGGATTCATCGCTACGGCATCTACGATGACATCATTCAAGACACTTGTTTGAATGCGTTGCGCATGACTCTTCGCTGCTTGTTTGATGACAGGAAGTAACGTTTGTAAACGACGTTTTGTTTTCGCCGAGACGAAAACGATTGGTGCATAATCAAGGAATCGGAATTCTTCGCGAATTTCCTCTTCCATTTTTTTCATTGTTTTATCGTCTTTTTCAACGGCATCCCATTTATTGACGACGATGACGATCGCACGGCCTGCTTCATGGGCATAACCGGCAACTTTTTTATCTTGCTCGATGATACCTTCTTCACCATCTAATACGACACAGACGACATCCGCCCGTTCGATGGCTTTTTGTGCACGCATGACACTGAATCGTTCTGTTGATTCATAGACTTTTCCGCGTTTGCGCATACCTGCTGTATCGATGATGACATATTCTTGTTCATCCCGTGAGAACGGTGTATCGATTGCATCGCGTGTTGTACCGGCGACACTTGAAACGATGACCCGTTCTTCACCGAGAATGGAGTTCGTCATACTTGATTTTCCGACGTTCGGACGTCCGACTAAAGCAAACTTAATCGTATCCTCATCGTACTCGATCTCTTCTTTATCCGGTGCAAGCTCAAGCACACGGTCAAGCATATCCCCGAGCCCTAAACCATGCGTTCCGGAAATCGGATACAAATCACCGAATCCTAATGAATAAAACTCATACATCAAATCACGCATTTCAAAGTTATCGACTTTGTTGACCGCAATGACGACGGGTTTATTTGAACGGAATAACATATTTGCGACTTCTTCATCCGCTGATGTAATGCCTTCACGGCCGTTGACCATGAAAATAATCACATCTGCTTCATCGATGGCGAGTTCCGCCTGATGACGCATCATTTGAAGTAGGGGCTCATCCCCAACTTCGATTCCACCTGTATCAATCAAATGAAAATGACGATTCAGCCATTCTCCAGTTCCGTATATACGGTCGCGGGTAACGCCTGGCTTGTCTTCTACGATCGAAACCCGATCTCCAATCACCCGGTTAAAAATCGTCGACTTTCCGATATTTGGGCGACCTACGATCGCCACTACTGGAATTGCCATCCCAACACCTTCTTTCTCTTCTCTCGCTTCATAGCCGTTCTATTGTACCAAATGGAGCGGTTTTATACCATATCTATCCGAACATAAAAAAAGTGAACACGTTTCGTGTTCACTTTTACTACTTTATTCTTTTGAATCCGATTCCTTCTCAGCAAGATCAGCAACCGAAAATCCTTCATTTTGATCCGTGTACTGAGAATAATCATCGTCCGACGATTCTTCCTGTTCCAAAACACGTGTCGACAAGGAAATCTTATGCTCTGCAAGATGCACTTCAAGAACTTTTGCTTCGATTTCCTGACCTTCTTCAAGCACTTCTGACGGCGAACCGATATGGCGGTTTGCGATTTGCGAAATGTGAAGCAGTCCTTCAACCTGTGGCGCCAGTTCGACGAAAGCACCGAATTGAACGATGCGGCGGACACGTCCTTTGACGATGTCTCCCGCTTCGATTTTGCCTTCCATTTGTTGCCATGGTCCCGGCTGCGTTTCCTTGATCGAGAGTTTTACTTTTTCCGTATCCCGATCAACACCAAGTACCTTCACTTCGACTTGTTGTCCTTCCGTGACGATATCAGACGGTCGTTCCACACGGTGGTGTGCCATTTCGGAAATGTGGACTAACCCATCCACTCCGCCAATATCAACAAACGCACCAAAATCCGTTAAACGTTGAACCGTTCCTTCTAAAATCTGGCCCACTTCAAGCTGTTCGAGCGTTTCTTTTTTCTTCGCATTCAATTCACCTTCGACAACGGCTTTATGCGAAAGAATGACGCGATTTTTTTCTTGATCCAGTTCGACGACTTTAACAGCAATCGTCCGACCGATATAATCTGAGAAGTCTTCCACATAGTGTCGTTCTACAAGAGAAGCTGGAATGAAACCACGAACACCGATATCGACGACAAGTCCACCTTTGACGATGTCTTTTACAACAACTTCAAAAATTTCGCCCGATGCGTATTTCGCTTCAACTTTTTCCCATGCCTGTAAAGCATCCACTTCACGTTTGGAAACAACCACTTCTTCATCTGTTATTTTCTTGACCTTTACTTGTAGTTCATCACCGACTTTGAGCGCACCTTGAATGTCATCCAAGTGGAGACTCGATACTTCGCTAATCGGCAGGATTGCTTCTGTCTTATATCCGATATCAATGAGTGCTTGCTTGTCTTCAATCTTCACGACCGTTCCGGTTATTACCTGGTCCCGATGAATTTCAAAATCAGGCATATCTTTCATTTCTTCGACCATTCCAACACAACCTCCTCACGATGAGTACAAGAAACGTATGACTACGTTTATCCTTCTTCTAACTTCTTACAATTCTGACTATTTGTCAAGGCATTACGCGTGATTGAAGTAGACGGTTTTGATTTCTTCCAAAATCCGTTCGGAAATCGCCTTCGCCGCCCCTCGTTGATCTCTTAAATCCGTAATGTCAACCGGTTTCCCAACGACAACGCGCATTCTTCGGAACGGACGGTAATCCCCGATGATTGCAATCGGTAAGATTTGGGCCGGTGAACGCAAAGCAAAGAATCCGACGCCGGGTTGGGCTGATGTAAACTCTCCTGGTGCCGATCGGGTGCCTTCAGGAAAAATCCCCACCGTTTCATCCGAATTCAACAATTCAATCGTCCGCTTCAACGCTTGACGATCACCTTGTCCGCGACCGACCGGATACGTTCCGGCTGAAATCATGATTTGTTTGAGAACCGGGATTCGGAACAGTTCCTCTTTCGCCATGTAACGTACGGAGCGACTTGTCGGAATGGCACTGACTAAAAAGACCGGGTCCCAGTTGGAACTATGGTTGGCACAGACTAAGAGTGATCCGTCAGACGGAATATTTTCCTTTCCCGTCACTTTTAAACGGAACACCGTTTTGGCAATCATCAGGACGATGAATCGTGCTAATCGATAAACAAAGTCGTTCTGGTTCATTTTAAGACACCTTCTGCAAGTTCGGTTAACCGTGCTACGACCTGATCGATGTTCAATTCTGTCGTGTCGAGATAAATGGCATCTTCTGCTTGCTTAAGCGGTGAAACCGCCCGTTCGCTGTCCCGCTGGTCACGCAACGCAATTTCTTCTTGCAGTGCTTCTAAGTCGCTATCCATTCCGCGGGCAACATTCTCACGATGACGGCGGCTGGCTCGTTCTTCGACCGATGCCGTCAAAAAGACTTTCAACTCGGCCTCTGGCAAGACGACTGTCCCGATGTCACGGCCGTCCATAACGATGCCTCCTTGCTCCGCCAGTTTACGTTGGGCAACGACAAGCGCTGACCGCACTTCGGCTTGGCGGGCAACAAACGAAACATTATTCGTCACTTCATTCGTTCGAATCGCTTCCGTCACTTCCCGTTCTCCGATGAAGACACGTTGTCCCTGTTCTCCTGGTGTCAGACGAATATCAAGGGATTTCATCAATTCTCCAAGAACCGGTCCATCTTCTAAATCAATCCCCTGTTCTAACGCAGCAAGTGTGACTGCACGATACATGGCTCCTGTATCAATGTACACATAATCGAGATGCGCTGCTAATTGTTTGGCAATCGTACTCTTCCCGGCACCTGCAGGTCCGTCTAAGGCAATTTGAATATTCTTCATGAGTGACTTCGTTCCTTCCATCTTCACCAACAGTGGTGTGTAGTATCGACCGTTATCATAGCAAAAAAATGCGCTTACGTGAATGGATTCGTTCCACGTCGTGAATATTTCATTTGCGCTTGGTAACAGTGCCGTAAAACAAGTTCACGACTTCGATCATTGATCCGAGTAAACTGAAAGGCTAATTCATAACGGCTTTCTCTCGGGTCAACACGTACAAGTTCTGCCAAAACATCTACCGTATGTGTCACGCCGTCTCCCGTCGGCAATAAAAAGGTCAATTCCAACTCGTCTTTCACTTCGATTGGAATTTGATTGGCCAACACTAAAATACCGCCTGCCGATAAATCGAGCGTAACGGAAGTAAACGGCTCAAAAGAGATTTTATGCGGATGAACAGCAACATCCAACAATTGAGGCACACGGACGAACTGCCGGCGCTGAACGCGCTGAATCATATTTTCTTCCGGTCGGCGCAATGCATAACGTTGACCTCGTAACGGATCATTTTGCCGTTCCACGACTTCCGTCTCAAATCCATAGAGTTTTCCTTTTTCCTTGAAGAAGTAAAATCCGACTTGTTCCTGATCTGATAAGATAAAGGTTTTTAACGTCGAGACTTCACTTGGCGCTTCAATCCAAATCAATCGGTTGGTCACAGCCGTTACTTTCGTCCGTCCTTGACGGTCCTCCTGATTGGTCAACATGACTAAATCTCCAGTTTCTATCATCTTACTCTCTCCCAGTCCATTCTATTCAATTGCTTTTTCTGTTGTGTCGTTGATTTAAACGATTTGCGCTTCGAATTTGATAAAGACCGACCATCCATAATCCAACCATAAATAGAATTGGCACAATGGATATACCACCATTTTCCAATATTAACAAATTAAAAATAGCATGTACAACCATCGGAACGAAAATTGATAATCCGAGCCAACGATACGGATGATTCGAAAACTTAGCTTTCCCCATAAAAAATCCCATAATGACTGCAAATAAAGCATGTCCTGAGACCGGTAACAATGCACGGAAAATCATATGTTCAACCGTTCCGTTAACCATTAAATATAAAATATTTTCCAATGTAGCAAATCCTAATGAACAAGCAACTGCATAAATGATGCCATCATAATAATCATTAAACCGTTGATGGATGTAGACGGTATAAAAGACAACAAACCATTTTGCAAACTCTTCCGTCACGGCCGAACGAACTAATTGAATCGATTCCAGTCCTCCAAACTCACTTTGGATGATATATTCGATGAACATTAAAGGAAAAACAAGAAGTATCCCGAAAATAAAACTACGGAGGATATACCCTACCGGCTCTGATTCGTGTTCGTGGCGCAAATAGAAATATGTCAACAATGCAATTCCTGGGGCAATTCCTGAGAAAACGATTGGTAACACGTCTCCTCCCCCTTCCTATTCTCTTAGAATAAAGGTTTCTACCGGAAAAGAAAACCGCACCCATTGTTTCTCTGGAAAAAAAGGGTACAATGTTAATGAAAATGACCGGAAAGAAGGTGAAGGTTGTTCGTTTTTCGACGACGACCATTTAATGAAAAAACTACTTTTGATTCATACCGGAGGCACCATCGCGATGGCGCAAAACCATTCCGGTCACGTTTTACCCAATGAGATCAATCCGCTGGACGCCTCATTGCCAAAAGCGACCGATATTGCTGATATTACGACGCGTCACTTCTCCAATCTACCGTCTCCCCACATCACACCAGAAATCATGTTACGACTCGCTCACTTTATCGATGGGGAATTACAGGACGGTGGGTATGACGGCGTCGTCATTACACACGGCACGGATACGTTGGAGGAAACGGCTTACTTTCTCCAGCTCACGATTGGTGCGCCGATTCCGATCGTTTTGACCGGTGCGATGCGCTCTTCTAATGAGGTCGGATCAGACGGTGAATTTAATTTAATTACCGCCTTACGGGTTGCCGTCAGTGCGGCTGCTCAAGACAAAGGTGTCCTTGTCGTCTTCAACGGGGAGATCCACTCTGCGTTTAACGTCACGAAAACCCATACTTCTTCAGTCGATACGTTTAAATCCGTCCATTTCGGAAATTTGGGTATGGTGACAAAAGATCACGTGTACTTGTTCAACACACCACTTCTCAAACCGACTCATATGGTGACGCAATTGAGCAAACGTGTCGCTGTCTTAAAAGTATATGCCGGGATGGACCCGGATTTATTGCTTGCGATCAGCGAACTCGGTTACGACGGACTCGTATTAGAAGTACTTGGTCAAGGAAACGTGCCGCCAAGCCTCGTCGATGCAATCCAGACTCTAACGGAACAAATGCCAATCGTCATCGTCAGTCGGTGTTTCAATGGAATCGTCCAGGACGTGTACGGTTATACCGGGGGTGGACAACAGTTAAAAGAACTCGGTGTGATTTTCTCGAATGGACTGAACTCTCAAAAAGCGCGGTTGAAACTAATGATTGAACTTGAGATTGGTGCCACGCACCATGCGTTGGAAGAATCCTTCCGCGTCGAATAAATGTGCAGACAATAAAGGGAGAGGCCTCTATCGATGCCCCTCCCTTTATTTGTGTATACATTATGTTCGAGCAGTTTCTTGTTTCAGACGATGCAGGAGACTGTCTGCAATCAACCCACCATGGAATCGCCCGTTTTCGATGAAGATTTTATTGGCATCATATCCGGCTGCAACGACACCAGCGATATAGATGCCGGCGATGTTCGACTCCATCGTCGTTTCGTCAAATGCAGGAACCCCTGTTTCTGGATCGATTTCAATTCCGGCATCGGCAAACAGTCCGATATCCGGCGTATATCCCGTCATTGCGAATACGAAATCCGCTTTGACAGCCAACTGTTGACCATGGACAGAATACAACACTTCAGCATTCGTAATTTCTTCGATTGTCGCGTCAAACACCATCGTCACTTTTTCTGCCCGGACTAAGGATTCGAAATTCGGCAATACCCACGGTTTAATCGAAGGACTATACGATTCGCCGCGATACAGCATCGTCACATGGGCACCTGCTTTTTCAAGTTCAATTGCCGCATCGACACTCGAATTTTTCCCGCCGATGACGACAACATCCTGGCCATAAAACGGATGACCTTCTTTGAAGTAATGGAAGACGTGCGGCAATTCTTCACCCGGTACATCCATCTTATTCGGCAGCCCATAATATCCGGTCGCCAGAACAACCGATTTGGCTGTCCGTGTCACGACTTGCCCATTGCGGAGTGATGTCACGTTAAAACCATCTTCAATGCGCGCAACGTCTTGAACCGTCTCAAATGGTCGCACGGTGACCTCTTTTCGCCGCACTACTTCCCGGTAATAGACAAGGGCATCCTGCCGTTTCGGTTTTAGTTCTTTATTGATAAAAGGCACACCGCCGATTTCTAATTTTTCACTGCTTGAAAAAAACGTCTGGTGTGTCGGATACTGATAAATCGCTTCCACGATGTTTCCTTTTTCAATCACTTCGACAGACAGTCCAAGGTCCTGCATTTCAATTGCCGCGGATAACCCGCAAGGCCCTGCGCCGATGACGATACAATCCAACATATCTTTTTCGCCTCTTCCACTTGCTTTTTTTTCATCTTAGCAAATCTTTCCCGTCTAAGAAAGAAATAACCATACAAAAAAGCTCACTTCGTTTAGAAGTGAGCTTGACTTAAATTAAACCCAACCGCGGAATCGTGATGCTTCCGCCATTTTACGGACACCGACCATATATGCCGCAAGTCGCATGTCGACATTTCTTGTCTGCGCTGTCTGATACACCTGGTTAAAGGAATTCACGAGTACTTTTTCAAGTTTTTCATGAACTTCTTCTTCCGTCCAGTAGTATCCTTGATTATTTTGAACCCATTCAAAGTAAGAGACGGTAACGCCACCACTTGAAGCAAGAACGTCCGGAACAATCAAAATATCACGTTCCGCTAAAATTTTCGTCGCTTCGTTAGTCGTTGGACCGTTCGCCGCTTCGACGACGATACTTGCTTTAATGTCATGAGCATTGTCTTCTGTAATTTGATTTTCGATGGCTGCCGGTACTAAAATGTCACATTCCAGTTCAAGCAACTCTTTATTCGAAATCGTGTTTTTGAAAAGTGTCGTGACGGTACCAAACGAGTCACGGCGATCAAGTAGATACGGAATATCAAGACCGTTCGGATCGTGCAACGCTCCGTAGGCATCACTGATGGCGATGACTTTCGCACCGAGATCATGCATGAACTTCGACAAGAAGCTTCCGGCATTACCGAATCCCTGAACGACGACACGTGCCCCCTCAAGCGTGATTCCTTTTTTAGCAGCCGCTTCTCGAATCATGATGGCGACACCTTTTGCTGTTGCCGTCTCACGACCATGCGAACCACCAAGAACTAATGGTTTTCCTGTAATGAAGCCTGGTGAGTTGAATTCATCGATTCGACTGTACTCATCCATCATCCAAGCCATGATTTGTGAATTCGTGAAGACATCCGGTGCCGGAATATCTTTCGTCGGACCAACGATTTGACTGATGGCACGAACATATCCGCGACTCAATCGTTCAATTTCACGGAAACTCATTTCACGTGGGTCACAGATGATTCCGCCCTTACCACCACCGTAAGGTAAATCGACGATTCCTGCCTTGAGACTCATCCAAACGGACAATGCCTTGACTTCGACTTCCGTTACGTTCGGATGGAAACGAATTCCACCTTTCGTCGGACCTACAGCATCATTATGCTGAGCACGGTACCCGGTAAAGATTTTTGTCGATCCGTCATCCATCCGAACCGGAATCCGGACTGTCAACATCCGAAGTGGCTCTTTCAACAATTCATACATCTCGTCTGGATAACCAAGTTTTTCAAGTGCTTCCTTGACGATTTCTTGTGTTGCTTCGAGTACATTCTTGCGATGATTTGCGTGTTGTTGGTCAGTGATCATTCCAACGTTCCTCCCCATAAGTGGCATCCCCTATGCCGTTTCCTTGTTCGGATAAAGTATACCTTTTTCCGAGCCGTAATGAAAGGGGTTGCCACCATATTTGTAAGCGCTTTCTACCATCCACTTCATTTTCACTTTTTTTTGCTTGCCGATTCACTTTGATGACGCGTAATCGCCAGTTCAATAAATGTTTCGACGAGTTCCGGATAGTCGATTCCGACAGCACGCGCACCATCCGGGAAGAGACTCGTAGAGGTCATCCCCGGTAACGTGTTCGTTTCTAAAATAACCGGTGCCCCCTCATCGGGAACGAGGAAATCGGTCCGCGAATAGCCGGCACACCCTAATACTTGATGGGCTAAAACGGCCCATTCCTGTAATGTTTGTGTCGTCTTGTCATCAAACTGTGCCGGACAGATATGTTCCGATCCACCGATTGCATATTTTGACTCATAGTCATAAAATTCATTTTTCGGAATGATCTCAATCACCGGCAAGGCTTTTTCTTGCCCCTTCGCGCCGAGAACCGGCACTGTAACTTCACGCCCCTTGATGAATTGCTCAATTAAAACAGCGTCGTCTGCCTGGAAAGCCAGTTCGATGCCTTGACGCAACATCTGTTCATCCAGCGCAATCGTTAAACCATTCGAAGAACCTTCTTGTGCGGGTTTGACGACACACGGGAATTGGTTGCCCCATTGGCTGACTTTTTGTTCGATGTCATCCCCTCGTTCGACCAATACATCACGGGCGATTCGAATTCCTGCTTTTTCGAAATGTACTTTCGAGCGCGCCTTGTCCATCGCTAACGCTGACGCCAATACTCCTGAACCTGTATATGGTATACCCGCCATCTCGAGTAGCGCTTGGACACGACCATCTTCACCAAACTTGCCATGAAGGGCAATGACAGCGGCCTCTACTTGTAGATTTAAGATTTCGTCTGCACGCTCTGGATGAAAGTCGACGGCAACGACTTCATGCCCTTTGCTTTCCAGCGCATTAATTACCGATTTCCCACTATTTAATGAAACTTCACGTTCACCAGAAATTCCGCCAAACAATACTGCCACTTTCATCTTGTTCACTCCTTCATCTTACGTTCAATGCTTATCATACCATCACTTTTTGTATGAAAAAACACAAAATGGTCGCAAGAACCGTCCTGACATATAAAAAGTCACTTCCCGAATGTGTTCGGTGAAGTGACTTTTTAGCTACACATTGACGATTCACCCGTTAAAAAGGATCATCCGAATCAAGGTGTAAAGGTGGCAATCAGAGCCGGAACCGCTTGTTCTAACAAAATCGTTTTGCCGTATTCGGACATCACGAGCGGACTTTTCGGACTTGGTACTCCGTATTCCGACAGAATCGTTGTCACCGTCTGCTCAACGTGTTGTTTCATTTGTTCTTGGAAGTATAAATAATAACGGCCTTCAAAGAAATACAACGTGCCGCCTGTCTCGGTTTGACCGATGTGCCGGCTCAAACTATGACTTGCTTGAATGACATCCTCTAACTGGTCCAATTGATATAAGACATGATGCACGATATCGACTGTCATCCGAATCTCCACTTGATCAAATTCTTCAAATGTTTCTTCCGGCAAAGCACCTTCCCGCCGAACATCGACCAACATCCCGTCGTTCGGGAAAAATGTTACGAAGAAGTCGAGTGTCCCGACGGCATGAAATCCGTAATTGGATTCTGCTTCTTCTAGTAGATTACGTAATAATGCTTGTCCTTTTCCGACAGCCAACGTTTCTGGTCGAACGTCATGGACAGACAGTTCCTGCTTCGACACGAAGACCCGTAAGTGACCTTGCTTAAATTGCTCAAACCTCATGTTAGACTCCTCCAGTTACTCGGCAGAGTACAAAAGCTCTCCGTTCGATATGACTCACACTATACACCAGTTGTCGGAGTGAGTCGACTTAACCAACTTTTCCAAGCCGTGTCATCTGATCCAAGCAACATATCCCCGTACTTTTCCGGGTGTTGGTCAACGGCATAGCCGCCTAAACCGATTTCCGTTTGCGGCGCATGCAGGTGAATCTCGTCAATCGCTTCATCCAAGTCCTTTAAATGATCGGAAACCGTACAAGATAACACCACTGCCCGAGGAGTCAGCTGTTTCGTCACTGCCACAAGGTCGGGTACTGGAATACCCGCCCCAAGAAAGATGACATCGAATCCGCTCTGACGTAGATACAGCGTAAAGAACAACAATCCGAGTTCATGTTCTTCTTCCGGTGCACAGACACACAGGATGCGTGGTAAAAATGGATTGATCGGCATTTGAAGGGATAACGTCGAAAGACGCGCCCGTAAGAATGCTGTCGCAAAATGTTCATGGGCGATCGTAATCGTGCCCTTTTCCCATCTCATGCCGATTTCATGTAACAACGGACCTACGATATCTTGAATGACCTTATCAAAGCTAAACATCGAAAACGCTTTGTTCATGATGTCATGCGCGTGCCGTTCTTCAAAACTCGTCAGCGCCTCGAATAGTTGGTCACGCAATTCAATCCCATAATCGGTCGGAACCTCCGTTCGGTTCACAGGCATTTCATATAGTTGAATGGCTTTTGAAACCGATAGCCCCTCTTTTTGTTTATCAACGATCCAACGTAGCTTGGCAACATCGTTATCGCTGTAAATACGATGTCCTGATTCGCTACGATCCGGATCCAATACTTGATACCGCCGTTCCCAAGCACGAATGGTCGTCGGATTGAGTCCCACCAATGCAGCAACTGCTTTGATATTATATTTCCCACGATCCATGCACCGTGCCTCCTTTCTTCTTCCTTTTAGTATACCCGTAAAGGAAAAAAATCTCCGTTCACAATGTGCGCTTACATCATGAAACCGATGGAGACAAAGGCAATGATAATGGTAATCATCAAAACTGTGAGTGTAATCGCGAGTGGATTTTTAGCAAATGGTTGTTTTAACCGTTCATTTCGAACGTGTTCGATTCTTGAGGAACGTGGCGGTAATGTTGTTCGTTGTTGTTCGTCTTGCCGATTTTTTCGTTGGTCGTGTTTACTCAATTTCATCACCTTTTCTAAAAAATAAGGAATACTATTAGTTTACACTGAAGGACGGGATGAAAAAAAGACTTCTTCTAATCGGCGTTTCCAGTTCAGTTGGTCGTCTTCCATCTGGATGATTGGTTTATCTTCCGTCAAGTTACCGCAAAGATCACAACATCGGTCTTGCACAACAGCTGCCTCATCAAAATGCTGCAAAATAAAGGCACGCCGACATAATGCATTTTGAATATAATTTATCATTTGCATAAGTTCACGTAAACGTATTTTTTTCCGTTCCTCTTGCCAATCAATGATCTGTGATTTTGTTTTCCCTTCCATAAGTTGATTTTTCAGTAAACGATAGGCAGGATCATCCGGTTCGAGATGCAGGCGTTGTTCAATCGACTCAAACGACTCCCCCTGTCCGCGGAATTGTGTCACCTGATCAATCCAAAGCAACGACGCATATTGTTTATCCACTAAGAATTGCTGCAGTTGTTGGTCTCCCGGTGCATAGAGTAATACAGCAGTCGATGGTTGACCATCCCGTCCTGCTCGCCCGATTTCCTGCATATAGGCTTCAATCGTCGCCGGCATCGTATAATGGATGACAGTCCGGACATTCCCTTTATCGACACCCATACCAAAGGCACTAGTACAGACAAGACAGTCAATTTCGTCGTGAAGGAACTGCTGTTGAATCAATTGTCGATCTTCCGGTTCAAGACCGGCGTGATAATAGGCGGCATGAGAAACAAACGAAGCGATGCGTTCGGCTTCTTTCCGCGTCGTCGTGTAAATGACGCACGGACGATTGACGGTCTTCAAACGTTTTGTCAACGCAGTATCTTTTTCACTCGACTCCGTTTGCTCGACGATGAGTTGAATTTCCGGTCGGTTGACGGAATGTCGAATCCGATTGGGTTGCGTGAGTGTCAGTCCTTGAATGATATCTTGTTCGACTTGTTTCGTTGCCGTTGCCGTCAAGGCTAAGCAGGGCGGATTTCCGAGTTGTTCCCGGATGAATCCTAGTTTTGCATAATCTGTCCTGAACTCATGCCCCCATTGCGAAATGCAGTGAGCTTCATCAACGACAAACAGATTGATTTTAATGTCCGCTAACCGTTGTTGGATCTGCGGGACAGCCAATTGTTCAGGTGACAGATATAAGTAACGTAACTGATTCAGATGGCGCAAAATATGTTCTTTCTGGTCGCGGGACTCAAGCGACGTCAGCTTGGCGACGGATCGTTCTCCCCGGCGCCTAATCTGCATGACCTGGTCTTCGATCAGCGAGAGCAAGGGCGATACAATCAACGTCAGCCCGGTCGGTTGCAGATAAGACGGTAATTGGTAACAAATCGATTTCCCGCCACCCGTCGGCAGGATGGCGACTGTATCATGACCGGCGAGGACCGATTCGACGATTTGCCGTTGCCCGTCTCGAAATGTATCATATCGAAAGATCCGTTTTAATACTTCTTCCATCATGGACGAACCACCTTTCTGGCTAAGACGATGCGAATTTGAAAATAGTCCATTTCCTGCGTCAATTCTTGTTTAATTCGTTTTAGTGAGAACGTGTGTAACTGGTCAGAAAGTCGGACGACTTCTTCATACTGTTCGGCAGTCACAAATTGTTCAGTCGGAAAAACAGTTGCGTACATCGCGATTTCGACGAGATGATCTTCCATCGTACTTTTTTTTAATCGTCGCCTCTCGGCAATTTGTTGCACGCTGTAGCCTTGCTTCAGCAACTCCCAGGTTTTTTGTGCGGATTGTGTCATTTTAAGATGATCAATATCGTTCCCTAATGACAAAATCAAGCCGTCTTCAGGTAACGCCCGTAAGCATCTTCGCCAGGCCATCATAAATTCCAACTGTAAGGAGAGCAGGTCCGTTCCTAGCCGTTCACTCAATTGAGGAAACGATAATCCCGTTTTTTGCCCGGATAACCGATAACTGATGAGAATCGCTTCTCGTTCTGTCAATTGATGTAACGCCTTATTGAGCTCTTGGTATACGGTCGTAATCCAAACCGATCGTTCAGGTACCTGACGGATTCGTTGTTTGACCCATTCTTTTACCCCACTGTCTTGTTGTACCGGAATAAAAAAAGTGTTTTGATCCAGACAGACGATTGATTGAATCATCAGGCTAATCCGTTTCCATAAATGGATCGGATAGCCACGCAGTTCTCCACCTAAGTCATCCAGTAAAAAAGGGGGACTGATTTGTGCTCTTCCGGCATCTGTAAGCATCAAGGTTTGTTCCCGCTTGATCCATCCCGCATGTTCCAGCTCCTGTAACAGTTGCTCAAATCGGTCTTTTTTTAATGGAAGCATCCCGAAAATAGCTTCCAGACCATAAAAATGGGCGTCTTGTAAGGAAGTGGCCGAACGTTTTCCTTGGAGCAGATGAAATAAGCTTCGATCCGTCCGTTCATTTTGCAAACGAAGAATGGCTTCTAGCACAATCTGTCGTACGATTGTTTTTTCCACGTCAGTCCTCCTTTCCGTCATGTCGCAAGTTTTTACTGTGATATATCGTTCATGTTCAGGATACATCCGGCTCTGACTTCGTACATTTGTTCTTATTTTACATTTCCTATCTGATTTACGCTATGCTGAATCAATTAATGGAACCAAAAAGACGATTTCCCTCCGTCGATTGGTTTATTCACATACTTCTGCCTCTTCCTCATTGAAATGCACGCATGAGTCCGATACAATGACTTATAGATGAGAACAGTACTTAGTTTCCAATGTTTTCGAATCGAGAGGAGAATGACCGATGGCTAAATTTACAATTGTTGACAAAGACACATGTATCGCATGTGGTGCTTGCGGCGCAGCTGCCCCTGATATTTATGATTACGATGATGAGGGCTTGGCTTATGTCATTTTAGATGATAACAAGGGAACAGCTGAAATTCCAGAAGCGTTATTTGATGATATGATCGATGCATTCGAAGGATGCCCGACAGATTCTATCAAAGTAGCGGATGAATCATTTGAAGGCGACGCACTTAAATACGAATAATGTTTGATTCACCGGTCTGCTCTTACAGGAGCAGATCTTTTTTTCGTAAAAAAAATCACTTTCCTGCGACCGGCGCAGAAAAGTGATCTAAGACAGGAAACGTTACCGTTTTCCTTTGATATACGGTACACCAACAGCTTTCGGCGCATCCGCCCGTCCAACGACACCGGCAAGTGCCAAAATCGTCAGCAAGTATGGTGCAATCAACAAGTAGACTTGTGGAATTTGATCAAGAAGCGGTAACTGTTGCCCGATGATCGAAATCGCTTGAGCGAATCCGAAGAACAGGGCAGCTCCCATCGCTCCGAGTGGATTCCATTTTCCGAAAATCATGGCCGCAATCGCAAGGAATCCTTGTCCGAGAATCGTCGTGACACTGAAGTTCAATGAAATTGATGTCGCATAAACAGCGCCGGCAAGACCACCGAAACCACCTGAGATCATGACACCGATGAAACGCATTTTCGTAACGTTGATTCCCATCGTATCTGCTGCCATCGGGTGTTCCCCGACCGAACGAAGACGGAGACCAAATGGTGTTTTAAAGATGACGTACCAAGCAACGAAAGCTAAAGCAATCGCAATGTACGACGTGTAATAGACGTTGGCAAAAAACATCTTCAACACCGGGATATCTGATAAAAACGGGACGTTTTCTTTTGAAATCCGGTTCGGGATCGAATCTGTCTGTCCTTTTCCATAAAACGCACGAACAAGGAAAATAGCAAGACCAACTGCTAACATATTAATCGCTACTCCAAGAACCGTCTGATCGGCCCGGAACAAAATTGCCGGAATCGCGAGGAACAACGAGAACACTGCTCCGACAACGATAGCAACCAGCATGGCAATCCATGGACTAGCAGCGCCTAAACCCATCTTCGATAACGTTAAGGCCGAGACGATACCTGAGAATGCCCCCATGACCATCAGCCCTTCAAGTGCGATGTTGACGACACCAGAACGCTCACTGAAGATTCCACCGAGTGCTGCAATGATCAATGGAGCCGAATAGGCAAGTGCGATCGGTACGATAATATACAGTACTTCTAAAAAGCCCATTATTTATCGGCTCCTTTCACTTTTTTATCTTCGGGTTTCTTGACCGTGAATTTCTCGATCAAGAGACGGATCGCGTAACCCGAAGCGACGAAGATGATGATAAACGCGATGATGATTTTAATTAACTCTGGCGGGATTCCGATTTGTTGCATCGACAGACCACCGATGTTCAGACCCGCAAACAGTAAGGCGGCAAGTACGACCCCAATCGGATTGTTGGCACCTAGTAAGGCAACGGCAATCCCGTCGAATCCAACGCCCGTGAATGAGGCATTCAGCGTCATGTTTTGGAATGTTCCTAACCCTTCCATCGCACCCGCTAACCCAGCAAATACACCCGAGATGACGAATGAAAGAACAATGTTCTTGTTGACGCCCATACCGGCATATTCTGCTGCACTCTTATTGAAACCAACTGCCCGTAATTCATAACCGAGCGTCGTTTTCCAAAGGATGAACCAAAAGACAAGTGCTGCCAAGACAGCAATGAAAATTCCGTTATGAAGACGTGAGAAATCCGTCAATTCTTGTAGGAACGGTGAAGCAAGTGATGCTGATTCTTTAACCGACTCCGTCCGTTCGTTTTCAATCCCGATGACGTGACGTAAAATATCATTCGTCACATATAGGGCGATATAGTTCATCATGATTGATGTGATAACTTCGTGAACGTGGAATTTTGCTTTTAAGATACCTGGGACTGACGCCCAAAGCGCTCCAGCAAGGCCTGCTCCAATCAGAGCGAGCGGTAAGTGAATCGCTGTCGGGAGATCAAACTCAATCCCGATCCAGACGGCAACCATCCAGCCGACTAACACTTGTCCTTCAACTCCGATGTTAAATAGTCCTGTCCGGAAGGCGAAGGCAACGGCAAGGCCCGCAAAAATTAACGGGGCAGCGGCTCGTAATGTTTCACCGATGCTGTATGGCTCCCCGAAGATGCCGTAAAATAATTGATCAAATCCGTCAATCGGATTATAGCCGCCAGCCAGCATGACGATTGCACCGACGACCATCCCTAAGATGATGGACAGAATTGGAATTAATATTCCGTAAAAACGTTCCAGTTTCATGAACGACCGACCTCCTCTTTCTTACCGCCGGCCATCAAGAAGCCAAGTTCGATTTCATTTGTTTCTTTTGGATCAAGGAAGGCAACTGTGCGTCCTTCATAAAGAACAGCAATCCGGTCGGATACTTGCAGAATTTCTTCCAATTCAAATGAAATCAATAGAACAGCTCGACCTTTTTCTCGTTCCAGAACCAATTGTTCGTGAATGAATTCAATGGCTCCGACATCTAGTCCGCGTGTTGGTTGTGCCGCAATCAGTAAGTCAGGGGAACGATCCACTTCACGGGCGATAATCGCCTTTTGTTGGTTTCCGCCTGACAGGGCACGAGCAAATGTTTCTGGACTTGGAGTTCGGACGTCGAACTTCTCGATTAAAGTTTTTGCTTTTTCCATGACCTGACCGTAGTTCATGATGCCTGCTTTTGAATACGGTTTTTGATAATACGTTTGTAACACCATGTTGTGTCCGATTGAGTAGTCGAGGACCAGTCCATGTTTATGACGGTCTTGCGGAATATGTCCGACTCCGGCTTCCGTCACTTTTCGTGGTTTTAAGTTTTTAATCGATTTGTTGTTGAGGAAGATCTCACCGCTGTCCGCTTTACGCAAACCGGTAATGGCTTCAATCAATTCCGTTTGTCCATTTCCATCGATTCCAGCGATTCCGACGATTTCACCGGCACGGATATCGAGGTTCAATCCGTCTACTGACTTGATACCGCGACTGTCTTTGACGACTAAGTCTTTGATGTCCAGTACAAGTTCTTGTGGAGTTGCCTTGGAATACTCCGCATTGAAGTTTACTTCCCGCCCTACCATCATCTCAGCCAGTCTTGATTGGGTCATCGTTTCATCGATATCAACTGTTCCGATATACTTACCACGACGAATCGTCGTACAGCGATCGGCGACTTCCATGATTTCCTTCAATTTGTGGGTAATCAAGATAATCGATTTCCCTTCAGCAATCAATCGATTCATGATTTGAATCAATTCTTTGATTTCTTGTGGGGTTAAAACAGCAGATGGCTCATCGAAGATTAGAATATCTGCGCCACGGTACAGTGTTTTTAAAATTTCAACACGCTGTTGCATCCCTACCGAAATATCTTCGATTTTTGCATCTGGATCAACGGCAAGACCGTATTGCTCCGAAATTTGACGGACTTTTTCGCGTGCCGCTGCTCGGTCGATTTTCAGACCGGCTTTCGGTTCTGCACCCAAGATGATGTTTTCTGTTACTGTGAAATTTTGAACGAGCATGAAATGTTGGTGTACCATCCCGATTCCCAGATCATTCGCAACGTTCGGACTCGTAATATTGACTTTTTCACCACGTACACGAATCTCTCCAGCCTCAGGCTGATACAAACCAAATAAGACGTTCATCAGCGTCGATTTTCCGGCACCGTTTTCACCAAGTAAAGCGTGAATCTCACCTTTCCGAAGCTGGAGCGTGATGTTATCATTTGCGACGAAACTGCCAAACTCTTTTCGTATGTTTAGCATCTCAATGACGTATTCCAAGAAAATCCACTCCCATGTTTAGTTTAAAAGGGGAGGCCGCAGTACTAGCGACCCCCGCTTCCAGTTTATTTCAGTGACGCTTCGTATTCTTTGTACTCGTCGTCAGTAGCTGGAACTTTGATGTCGCCAGCGATGATTTGTTTTTTGAAGTCTTCAACTTTCGTCAAGACATCTTTCGCTACATTGTCTTGCGATGGTGCGATATCAACTCCGCCGTCTTTGAGACCGAACTCAACGACTTTACCAGCTGGGAAGTTACCGTCTTTCGTATCTTTTGCTACTTGTTCAACGGCCGTATCCACACGTTTAACCATTGACGTCAATGTAACGTTTTCCGGCATACCTTCTTCAACTTGGTCACGGTCGACACCGATTACCCAAACATCTTCGCCGTTTTTCTTACGGTTTTTCGCTTCTGTGAAGACACCTTGTCCTGTTCCACCAGCAGCATGATAGATGACGTCAACTTTTTTACCGTACATACCTGAAGCAATCGCTTGTCCTTTTTCAGCAGCGTTAAAGTCTTCTGCATATTGAACTTCGATTTCTGCTTTCGGGTTGACAGCTTTAACGCCGGCTTTAAATCCACTTTCGAACTTTTTGATCAAGTCAGAGTTAACACCACCAACGAAACCAACTTTGTCTGATTTTGTTGTCAAACCGGCAACAACACCAACGAGGAATGACCCTTCGTTTTCTTTGAAGACGATTGAAGCAACGTTTGGCTTATCAACGACCATATCGACGAGTGCAAAGTTGTTGTCTTTGAACTGATCCGCGACTTTACCGATATCTTCCGCCATCAAGAATCCGATACCGAGAATCAAGTCATATTTTGCACGAGCCAATTGCTGAAGGTTCGGTTGATAATCCGATTGTTTTGCCGACTGGAGATACTTGTAGCCTGTACCTTCTTTTAAGTCGTTGTCTTTACCGAATTTTTGAATCCCTTCCCACGCTGATTGGTTGAACGACTTATCGTCAACACCGCCTGTATCTGTAACCATACCTACTTTGAAGCCTGCTTTTTCATCCCCGCCGCTTGAATCTTTCGAATCATCGTTACCACCACATGCTGCGAGTACCGAACTCATTGCTAAACCTGTTGCTGCTAATGCGAGAAGTGACTTCTTTTTCATCTGAAATAATCCCCTTTCGAATATGGTCATACAAAGTTCCTGACTACGTCAAGCACCTGAGGCTGGTGATGAGGAGCGTTACGTAGGTAGGTGGAAAGCGCTTTCAGTAAAACCCCTAAAACGAGTGGTTAGACACGCTTACGGATGACATGGAAATCAAACTTGTCCGCACGGAAATAGTTCGCTGAATAAAGAACGGATCGGTCAAGCTCATCATAATGCGTTTGTCGCAGTACGAGTAACGGTTGGTCCGTATGTAATTGTTCAGCGATCTTTGGATCAATCCGCGGCTCGATGTGCGTGACCGCATGAGTGACACGGCGTCCCAGTTCTTTTTCTAGTGCGTCAAACAGTGACGTCGAGGACGTAAACTGTTCTTCATTTTTAATATAATGGCTTGGAATCTTATCGACACAATAGACGACAGGAACATCTCCCGCAAGTCGGATTCGTTCGATTCGATAAACCAGTTCATCCGGTCCTAACTGAAAACGTTCTCGATCACGTTCAGTTGGTTGTACCATTTCTGATGACAGGACTTCTGAGGTCGGAATCATACCTGCACGCGCAATCATCTCCGTGACACTGTAAAGCTCCTCAATCCCTGAAGTAAACGGTGGTCTTGCATTGATAAACGTACCGACACCGTGTTTACGGATGACGATGTTCTCATCTTCAAGAATTCGTAAAGCCTCTCGAAGAGTCGCTCGACTAACGCCAAGTTGCTTTGAAAGTTCAAACTCTGAAGGTAACTTTTCGCCTTCCTTGTAAACGCCGTCATCGATGTCAGACTTGATTTTTTCAATCACACGTAAATAAAGCAAACGATGATCTAATTTAATCGACATGACGCATCTCCATCCTCTATCTAGTTGTAACCAGTGCTCAGACTTCTGACGTATGAGAACTCCAGCCAAGATAAGTATATGATGCCGGACTCAATCCTGCAATCATTTTGTAACAGGTTAGAAGTCTGACTTCTGGCGCTTTTGTAACCCTTTTCATAACGTAAATAAGATTGGAAGAAAATAGGGCATTCTACCTAAGAATACCCCTTTTCACTCTACCGCTTATTGTTCAGGGACAACTGTTTTCCCTTGAATGACGGCTTTTTTAGCTTGTTCGACCTTTTTCAATGTCTCTTTTGACAACTTGTCTGATTCTACTAAATCGACACCTTGTTCTTTTAAACCGTAACGAATCGTTTTTCCACCCGTTAGTTTTCCGTCTTTGGCCGCATTTGCTGTATCTTGAACGGCACGATCTACTCGTTTAATGACCGATGTCAATGTCACATCTTCCGGCATACCTTCTTCTTTTTGATCCCGGTCGACTCCGATGACTGAAACATCTTCGCCGTTTTTCTTACGGTTCTTCGCTTCTGTAAAGACACCATTTCCTGTTCCGCCAGCTGCAGGGAAAATGATATCTGCGCCTTTTCCGTACATACCGGCTGCGATTGCCTGTCCTTTTTCCGGTGCTGCAAAGTCTTCTGCGTATTGGACATCGACTTTGATTTTCGGATTGACGGATTTCGCGCCTGCTTCGAATCCGGCTCGGAACCGTTCAATGACATCCATCTTCATGCCGCCGACAAATCCGATATGGTCTGTTTTCGTCTGCATGGCCGCTACGATCCCTGCAAGATAAGCACCTTCGTTTTCTTTGAACGTAATCGACGTCACATTTTTACCCGGTACGACATTATCGATGATGGCAAATTGTGTATCGTTAAATTGTTTCGCTACTGTTTCGATATCTTCGTTAAAGGTATTGCCGATTCCGAACACGAGATTTTCACCGCCGCGCGCGAGACGCGAAAGGTTCGGTTGATAGTCTTGCTGTGACTTCGACTGAAGGTACGAATAGCCGTCATTTTGCTTGAGTTTGTTTTCTTTTCCGTATGCTTGCAAACCTTCCCATGCTGACTGGTTAAAAGACTTATCATCGATTCCGCCTTTATCGGCAACCATCGCTACAGAAAACTGTTCCTTTTTACTTGAATCGTTGTCTGCTGAACCTCCACATGCTGCTAGTCCGACTGTCGCAACGGTCATCATTGATACGAATGCATACTGCTTTTTCATCATCGCCAACTCCTCTTCCTGTAATGTGAGCGCTTTCATTATCTATTTGTGAAAAAGTCGCTCACGTACCTTTATCGGGTACGCCAACTCATATGACTGAGTATGACAAATATCTCGCACAAAATCAACAGACGTCTGACAACTATTTTCATGAAAACGGTTTAAGTTTTCATTTTTTGTTTTTCGGATGAAAAAAGAGGACAAAGCCTATGGTGGCTTCCTCCTCTTTCCGCTGTTAATGCCCCATGACACGTCGGGGTTTTGATCCTTCGGACGGACCAATCAATCCATTTTCTTCTAACGCATCAATCAGTCGGGCGGCTCGGTTGTAGCCGATTCGATATTTTCGTTGAATCATCGAGGTTGATGCTGTTTCTTGCGTCAAGATGAACTGAACGACTTCATCGTATAGCGGATCGTCGACTTCCGTCTCCCCTTCTGGAATATCCTTTGGAATCATTGCCTCGACATACTGCGCTTTTTGTTGGGAAATGACATGATTGACGATTGTTTCGACTTCTTCATCAGACAAAAATGCCCCTTGGACGCGAACCGGTTTATTCATTCCGTTCCCAAGCAATAACATATCTCCTCGTCCAAGCAACTTGTCTGCTCCACTTGTATCAAGAATCGTTCGGGAATCCGTTCCACTGGAAACGCTGAAGGCAATCCGAGACGGGATGTTGGCCTTGATGACACCGGTAATGATGTCGACACTTGGCCGTTGCGTCGCGATGACCATGTGTATCCCAGCTGCCCGTGCCATCTGGGCGAGACGCATGATGGCATCTTCGACTTCGTTTGAGGCGACCATCATCAAATCGGCTAACTCATCGACGATGACGACGATGTACGGGAGGCGTTGATGGACTTTTTCCTCCGCGTTCATCTTATCGATCAAGGCATTGTAACCTTCGATATTCCGCGCCCCGTTCTGACTGAAGATTTCATATCGCCGTTCCATTTCCGAAACGACCTGCTTTAAGGCTTGGGCCGCTTTCTTCGGATCGGTCACGACAGGGGCGAGCAAATGGGGAATGCCGTTATAGACATTCAGTTCGACCATCTTCGGATCAATCATCATCAGGCGGACTTCATCCGGTCGGGCCCGCATCAAAATCGAGACAATCATCCCGTTGATACAAACCGATTTCCCGGATCCGGTTGAACCGGCGACTAAGACGTGCGGCATTTTATTCAGTTTCGCCGTGACCGTCTCACCGGAAATGCTTCGACCAAGCGCGACGAGTAAGCGGTCCGGGTCTGCCTGGACACTTTCCGCCCCTAAGACCTCTCGTAAAGAGACCATGGCGACTTCTCGGTTCGGTACTTCGATTCCGACGGCAGCTTTTCCGGGGATCGGTGCTTCGATCCGGATATCTTTTGCTGCGAGCGCAAGTGCCAAGTCATCTGCCAGTCCGGTGATTCGACTTAGCTTGATACCTTGATCCGGTTCAATCTCATATTTCGTCACACTTGGACCAAGGTGGATTTTTAAGACTTTTGCTCCGATTCCAAACGACTTTAACGTGGCAATCAGTTTCGTCGCATTGTCTTTTAATCGTTTGTTTTCTCCTGATAAATCTTTAGTGACGGGTTCTGCCAGTAAATCGAGCGACGGCAATTGATACCCGTCCGGCGTCTCCGTCATCGTCAGAGGTCCTTGCGGCTCTTTCGCTTGTGGTTCGACATGATCCGCAAATCCGATGATCGGTACATCTTGAAGGTTGACCGGTGCTTCTTCCGGTACAAGTTCTTCGCCGGCTTGTTTTTTCAGTGTTTTCTTTTTAGCAACCGGTTGTTCTAGCGTTTCTGACTGGGTCGGTTTCTTTTTCTCAGGACGTTCTTTTGGTACTGTCTGTCGTTCGCGTTGCCGGAATTCCTGAATGCGTTCCTTGATTCCGAAAGCCAGTTCACTGAAAAATGTCGGCTGAAGCAGATGAATACCTGTCACAATCAGAAATAACCCGATCATAAATGCCCCAAAACTTGAGATGTAATATGAAGAACCTTGATACAGCCAAGCATTCATGGCACCACGCGGTTGACCGATTAACAAATCAATCCAGATTAAGCCGCCTAAAATCAAGGAAGACCAGGCCCATTTGGCTAACCGTTCTTGGTTCGATAAGATCAGCAACAGCATTCCCCCAATCAAACCATACAGGAGCGAACCAAACTGTCCGACTTGATCTTTTGCGAACTCGGCCAGCACTTCACCGACACGTCCAAACTGTCCAAGTGCTAATACATACGCCAGCAACGAAAGGACCGCGATGATTGCTGCATATGTACGGTATTGAATGGGTTGACGCTGTTTTTTCGTTGGCGGCCGTTTTTTCGCTGTGGTGCGCTTTCGTGGTGGTGTTTTCCGGACCGGTCCTTTTTTTGTCGTTGCCATCTTTCTCTGACCTCCTGATAAAAAAACGACTCAGCTGACCATCGATCGGCCTCCCTGAGTCGCTCTTCTTGTTAAATTTCCATGATGATCGGTAAAATCATCGGACGACGTTTCGTCTGTTCATACAAGTATGAACTTAACTTGTCACGAATCAATGATTTCATTTCTGTCCAGTCGAGCTCACCAGTCAATTTACCTTGCAATTGCTTGGCAACGATACGGTTGGCTTCGTTGATCATATCTTCTGATTCACGCATATAAACGAAGCCGCGGGAAATGATTTCTGGCCCGGAGACAATCGTTTTATTTTTTCGGCTGATTGTAATGACACAGAGGACGACACCATCTTGTGACAACAGACGACGATCACGTAAGACGATGTTTCCGACATCCCCGACACCGATTCCGTCAATCAGGACGTTTCCGGCGTTCACTTTCCGTGACATCCGGGCTTTCCGTTTTTCAAACTCGACGACATCCCCGTTTTCGATGATAAAGATGTTGTTTGCATTGACACCAACTGTCTGTGCTAAACGGCTGTGTGCCTTTTGCATCCGGAACTCCCCGTGGATGGGAACGAAGAATTTCGGTTTGATCAAGTTCAGCATTAATTTCAAGTCTTCCGCATGACCGTGACCGGATACATGAACTTTCCGTTGATTGTAGATGACGTTCGCTCCCGCGCGGAACAAGAGATCAATCGTTTTCGAAACGGATTTCTCGTTTCCAGGAATCGGTGACGCTGCGACAACCACGGTATCGTTTAAGCGGATATTGACCTGCTTATGCGCGTTCCGTGCCATTCGTGTGAGAGCTGCCATCGGTTCGCCTTGCGAGCCCGTCGTTAAAATCACAACCTGATTGTCATCGAGTCGATTGATATCCGACAGTTCGACCAACGTTTTTTGTTTAAAGCGCAAGTAGTTCAAACGTTGAGCGACCTCCACGATATTGACCATGCTGCGACCGACAACCGCAACTTTCCGGTTGTTGGCTTCTGCCGCTGCAAAGACTTGTTGCAGACGGTGAACGTTTGATGCGAATGAAGCTACGATGACGCGACCTGGTGCCTCGTAGATGACATCATTAAGTTCCGATCCGACCGTTGATTCTGATCCGGACATTCCAGGACGTTCTGCATTTGTCGAGTCCGATAAGAGACACAGGACACCACGCTGACCAATCGCAGCAATTTTCCCGAAATCGGCTTGTTTGCCGTCAACCGGTGTGTAATCAAATTTAAAGTCTCCCGTATGGACAATCGCCCCTTGCGATGTTTGGATACATACCCCGACTGCATCCGGAATCGAGTGATTAACACGGAAAAATGTAATGAAGTGACCTGCTACGGTTAATTTCGTCTTGGCATCAATTGGACGAAGATCTGCCTTTTTCAATAAACCGGCTTCTTTTAATTTAATTTCAATCAAACCAAGCGTTAAACGTGTTCCATAAACCGGTACTTTTAAGTCCCGTAAGACATAACTGAGGGCACCAATGTGGTCCTCATGTCCATGAGTAATGAAAATCCCTTGAATCCGCTCTTTGTTTTCTTTTAAATAACTAATGTCTGGAATGACTTTATCAATTCCAAGCATCTCATCTCCTGGGAACATTAATCCAGCATCGATTACGAAGATGTCCTCGTCGAGTTCGACGACGTACATGTTCTTACCGATTTCACCGGCGCCACCAAGAGCAAAGACGCTTACCTTTTCCGTCTTTTTCTTTGACACGATATGACCTCCTATTTATATTCACTTTTCGTGAGCCGTCCACTTATCACTATCACTATTCTAGCCGAACTTTGCCATTCTGCCAACAACAGGGATGGTGAAAACGAAAAAAAACATCGTGTGACCATTCTTTCGGTCCACACGATGTTCGTTTTACGGATTCAACAGCTTCTCGATTTCCTCTGTTCGGTTCGCTTTTTCCTGCCTGCTCGGTTTCTCGCCTGCTTGAAGCTCATTCAAGGAATAACCGAATGTCATCTCGAAGTGCGGATAATCGACAAACCGTTTCCAATCTCCACCCCATTCAAAGCCAAGCGCCTTCCCAACAGCAGCCACCTCACGCCAATCACTTTTACCTGATTGATTTCCGTCATAGTCTAAATCGTAAGAAATATCTCCGTCTATCATTTGAACAAAGTCAATCGCCAAACCATAATTGTGCATCGATTCTCCGCCCCGCGCGTTAGTCACGACTTCTCCTGCTTGCGATCGCCCTTGTTCATACAGCGTATCCTGCTGTTTTTTTGTCCGATACCCTTGTGTGATCCGGATATCGATGTTGTAGCAGGAATGACTGAGACGAATCAAATCCTTGGCACCTGCACGAACTGCTGGATGAAGTTGCTTTAATTGATCCACACTGTCGTTGATGAGACGGTTCTCACCGGCGCTGTCCCGCGGACAACTGTCAAGTCCTAACTCCGGCTGATCGATCAAAATACTCGGCATTCGATTAGTAGACGCTGCAAGAAAGGATCCGATGGCAAACATGACCAACAGGAACAAAATCCAGATGAAGATTGTTCCCCGTTTCATTAGCGGCGTAACTTCTTCCGGATTTTTTGAAGAATCGGCAACCCTGTTTCAAGCAACAGATACAACGGCTTGTTCAAGACATAGTCGAATTCACCGATTTTTTCAATCATTTCACTGCCCCAACCTGATTTAAACGCATATAGACCGGCATAATGATCGTCCGGATCCGTTGACCCGCTGACACCACCAAAGTCATATGAGAGGGCGCCGTGCGCTTTCGCATGACGCATCATCGTCCACTGCATTAAATGATTCGGCATGAATTCACGGTATTCGTTTGATGAAGCACCGTAAAGGTAATATGACCGTCGACCGGCCAAGGTCAACAAGCCGCCCGAAAGAATCACTCCGTTTGGATGTTTTGCCGCAATCGCCATCAGTTCGGTTTTGGATTTCTCTGCTTTTTCAATCTGAGCGGTCGTCTGTTCGAGTCGATTATTTAAACTGTTGATTTTTTTCTCGACCGTTTCTTTTTCCAGCTGACGATGGATTTTCGTTAATTCTTTATCTGCTTGTAATAAGGCTGCTTCCGTATTTTCAAGCGCCCGGACGACATCCAGTTTAGTCAAAAACAATGCCGCGTCTCCAGTTGGACGCAGATGATCGTAGAGATTTTCAAAATAATCGAGACCACGAATCGAAAATCCATCGCGTTCGCCCGTTTCGACCATCAGGTTCGCAAATGTTTTTAACTCTTCCCGCGATGCCTCGTAACAAACAATCCCTTTTCGTTCGGCCAAACGGACATTATAACGGAACTTGGAATGGAAGCGATCAAAAATTTCTTTTTCCGATCCTTCAAGACTTGTCTCCATCGTAAAGCGCGGTTGCGCATAATCAAATCCGCCTCCGAATCCGTTGTGCTTGAATCCGAGTTCCTTCATTTCTTGAAGCAAGTTCGGATATTCTGTCCGGTCGACGTTCGGATCGAGTTTAATGGTAATTGCTTTTCGTTTCTTTGCGACTTGAATCGCCGCATCCCGTAATGCCGCAACGGCTGCCTGATCTGTATAATCAACGACAAATCCGCGTGGAGCATAACATAACGTAAACGGTAATTTTGGAACTTTTTTAAATAATAACAACGCGACCCCAACCAGTTGACCGGTTGATGTTCCGACCGCAATCCGTTCATGCGTCCAGCCAGTTGCCGCCTTGACGGATCCCCAAGCAGGTAACTGCAGGAGATCTCCTTTCGGGTGGGTTTTTACAAACTGTTCAAACTGCGCCTGTTCAATTTCAAGTTGTTGATAAGTCACTTCTTTTCCTCCAATTGGCGTATCATCTCTTTGACGAGTACTTCTTCGTCGAGGGGTGTCTTCTCATCCCCAATGATTTGATATTTTTCATGCCCTTTTCCTGCCAGGATGACGATGTTGTCTGGACGAGCAAGACTCGCTGCGTAGCGGACTGCTTCTTCCCGGTCTCCGATTTCAACGAATTGATCGTGGAGCATACCGGATGCGATTCCGGATGTGATGGACTCATACGATTCAAAACGAGGATCATCGGTTGTGATGACGACTGTCCCCGCATACGTCGATGCGAGTTGCCCCATCATCGGACGTTTAGTCACATCCCGATTACCACCTGTTCCAATCAAGAAGATGATGTTTTCTTTCGGAACATCGACCAATGCTTTCAGACATTGTTCAATTCCATCTGGCGTATGGGCATAATCGACGTAAATGTTGTAGCCGTCAATCGGCAAACGTTGCATCCGGCCTTTTGCTGGCTGTATCTGAGTGATCGCATTCGAAATCTCAGTTAAACTGTAGCCGATTGAAAGAAGGATGCCGGTAGCGAGCAGTAAGTTATAGACGTTGAATCGACCGATGAATTGAACGGTCAGTTCGACCGATTGTTCTTGATAGACCATCGTAAACGTCGTTTCCTGAAGTGTTTGTGTAATATTTGTAGCCTTCAAGTCGGCCGGTTGATCAATCCCGTATGTCATGACACGAGCACCCGTCATCATCTCAAATAAATGACTGATCTCATCATCCGCATTCAAGACTGCCACTTTTTTATCGGACAACCGTTGTCCGAGTTGGGCGAAGAGCAAGCCTTTTGCCCGTGCATAATTCTCGAACGTCTTATGGAAATCCAGATGATCGTGTGTCAAGTTTGTAAAACCAGCCACATCAAAATCTGTTCCGGTCACTCGACCAAGCTCCAATCCATGTGAAGAAACTTCCATGATGACGTCTTCGACGCCTTCTTGGTGCATCTGATGGAAAAAGGCCTGCAGTTCCGAACTTTGAGGTGTCGTATTTCGACTCGGGACGACCCGATCACCGATTTTGACTTCGACGGTACCGATGATACCCGTTTTCCGTCCCAACTGAGCCAAGACATCACGCACGATCGTCGTCGTCGTCGTTTTTCCATTCGTTCCGGTGATGCCGATCATCCGCATCTTTTCGGAAGGATAATCATAAAACTTACCGGCAAGTTCTGCCATCGCTCGGGTTGTGCTTCTGACAAGAATGACAGGAATCGTCACATCAAGCAAGCGTTCTGACACGATGGCGACAGCCCCCTGTGCTTCGGCCTGTTTGGCATAATCGTGTCCATCCACTGTATAACCTTTGATGGCGACAAATAACGTACCTGGCTTCACATCACGCGAATCGGTTGTTAAGGATGTCACGACTGCATCTACCATACGTTCCGTTTTTTGAGTCTGAATGACTTCGATTAGTTCAGCTAAATTCAAGGGTATTCCTTCTTTCTCCACAACTTGTTTTTCAGTTACATGCTACTTCAGTGTATGGTAAGGCTCACTCGGTTTCAAGGTCTGCCTCATCGATTTCCGGCAAGATGTACGCTTTAGCAGGTGGTTCGCTAAAGATATAGGCAATCATTTCCTGAACGTTAGCAGGCGTAATCTGTTCCACTTCAGCAAGTACATCTTCTAGTGTCGGATGCATTCCGAGATGGAGTTCATTCCGGGCATTACGGTTCATATGACTCGATGTGCTCTCATTTCCTAAAATCAACGATCCCTTTAACTGCTCAATTCCATCTTCAAGCTCTTTCGTTGTCAGACCGTGTTCGAGCAGTTGCTGGATTTCCGTTGAAAGAACAGTTTCCACTTCTTCCAACGTTTCTTTTGATGTTCCGACATAAATCGTAAACGTGCCATGATCATCAAACGTCGTATAGTACGAAAAGACGGAATATGCTAATCCGCGGTCTTCACGAATCGATTGAAACAAGCGGCTCGACATCGTTGCTCCAAACGCATTATTGAGTAAGGCTAACGTCGGCAAACGATCATCCGCAGAAGGAATCGCCCGGAAATTATAACAAACATGGACTTGTTCCGTATCTTTTTCCTTCCGTAACGAATCACTTTTCAAAACGGGCTCTTCAATCTGCCGAACGGTCCCATTTGTCTGCAGTACACTGAATCGGTTTTTAATTTGTGTAATCAGTTCGTCCGTCACATGCCCTGCAACTGAGATGACGATTTGTTCCGGTGCATACGCTTCCTGCAGGTACTCTACAATCATTTGACGGCTGAGCTGTTTGACACTTTCTTCCGTACCGAGAATCGGTCGTGCCATGACATCTTCCCCGTACGCCGCAACTGCTAACAGTTCATGTACCAAATCATCCGGTGTATCTTCATACATTTTAATTTCTTCAATCACGACCCGCTTTTCTTTTTCCAGTTCCTCTTCGTCAAACGTCGACTCCAAAAACATGTCTGCCAAGACATCAAACGCCGTGATGGCGTGTTCATCCAATGTCTTCACATAATAACAGGTCTGATCTTTACTCGTGAATGCATTAATATTACCACCCAGGCGGTCAAAATAAACGGCAATTTCTTTTGCCGATTGTTTTTTCGTCCCTTTAAACATCATGTGTTCAATCAAATGACTGATACCATGTTCTTCTTTTGTTTCCGTCCGTGAACCGGCTTTGATGAAAATACCGGTTGCCACACTCCGGGCATTCTCAATCCGTTCACTGACGATTCGAACCCCGTTCTCTAATACAAGTCTTTCGACCATCGTTCATTCCTCCTTGAAATATGAAACAAGGTGGCCCGCGGTGCACGTATTCGCACCGTTGAGCCACCTTTGTTTTCATTAGTTACGACGCGGTGGACGTTGTCCGTCACGTGGTGGGCGAGATCCAGTATCCCGACGCGGCGGGCGGCTGTCACGCTCTGTTTTTTTCTTTTCATCGTATGCAGCGCGATCTTCCGCACTCATACCTTCAACAAGCAGTACTTTATGCGATGCATTGACACGTCCTTTGTCATCGACTTCCGTGACACGGACTTTCAATTTATCGCCTAATTTAACGACATCTTCGGTTTGACCAACACGCTCAAGCGCTAGTTCCGAGATATGCACAAGGGCATCTTTCCCTTTGAACAATTCGACGAAGGCACCGAATTTTTCGACGCGGCGAACTGTCCCGTCAAATTCTTCTCCGATGACGACTTCACGGACGATATCTTCAATCAACTGACGAGCACGGTTAATACCGTCTTGATCCGTTGACGCGATAAAGACGGTTCCGTCTTGATCGATATCGATTTTAACACCCGTCTCATCGATGATGCTGTTGATGACTTTACCGCCGGGTCCAATCACATCACGGATTTTATCCGGATTGATTTTGAGTGTGACGATTTTCGGTGCATATTTAGACAACTCAACACGTGGTTCAGCAATGACTGAATTCATGTGTTCGAGGATGTGTAAACGACCAAGACGCGCTTGTTCAAGTGCCTCTTCTAAAATTTGGCGCGTAATTCCGCCAATCTTCATATCCATTTGAAGGGCAGTCACACCATCTTTAGTTCCTGCGACTTTAAAGTCCATATCGCCGAGATGATCTTCCATACCTTGAATGTCAGTCAAGATTGAATAGTTTTCGCCTTCTTTGATCAAGCCCATTGCAATTCCGGCAACCGGCGCTTTCAGCGGCACACCTGCATCCATCATGGCAAGGATTGATCCACAAATCGACGCCTGTGAAGACGATCCGTTTGATTCGAGGACTTCCGACACCAGACGAATCGTGTAAGGGAAATCTGTTTCTGATGGAAGAACTGGTAACAGTGCACGTTCCCCTAGTGCTCCGTGACCGATTTCACGACGACCCGGTGCACGCATCGGACGCGCTTCTCCGACTGAGAACGGCGGGAAGTTATAGTGGTGCATGAAACGTTTTTCTGCTTTGAGTCCAAGACCATCGATGATTTGCGCATCTCCTGCGACACCGAGCGTTGCAACAGACAAGACTTGAGTTTGACCACGAGTGAAGAGACCTGAACCGTGTGCACGCGGTAACAATCCGATTTCTGAATCAAGCGGACGGATCTCGGCAAGACCACGACCGTCTGGGCGGACTTTATCTTCTGTAATCAAACGACGCACTTCTGTTTTGACGAATTTGTTCAAGACACCCGATACTTCTGCTAATTGTGCTTCCGTAATCGAATCATCTGCTGCGTACTGATCGATATATTTCGAAATGACTTCATTGATGGCAAGATCACGTGCTTGTTTTTCTTCGACTTGAACAGCCATCGTCACTTCTGCAAGCGCGTCGGCTTTCAAGCGATTGACAAGTGTCTCGTCAAACGAAGAGACCGTATAGGCGAATTTTTCTTGACCAACAGCTGCGACGATTTCTTCTTGGAACGCAATCAATGTCTTGATGACGTCATGTCCGAGAAGAATCGCTTCAAGCATCGCTTCTTCTGAAACTTCTTTTGCACCTGCTTCAACCATGTTGACCGCATGTTTCGTTCCGGCAACTTGAAGGTCAATATCGCTTTCAGCCGCTTGACTCATTGTCGGATTGACGATGAACTCACCGTTCACACGACCAATCGTCACGCCTGCAATCGGACCATCGAATGGAATGTCTGAAATCGACAAGGCGATTGAAGCCCCAATCATCGCTGCGACTTCTGGTGAATTATCTTCGTCCGAAGATAATACCGTCGTTGCGACTTGGATGTCGTGACGGAATCCATCCGGGAACAATGGACGGATCGGACGGTCAATCAGGCGTGATGTCAAAATCGCATTTTCGCCTGGACGTCCTTCACGTTTTAGGAAACCGCCTGGAATCTTACCTGCTGCATATAATTTTTCTTCATAGTTCACTGTTAATGGGAAGAAATCTAAGTCTTTTGGTTGTTTTGATGCGACGACCGTCGCAAGGACTGCAGTCTCACCGTAACGGATCAATGCTGCTCCGTTTGCTTGTTTGGCCAGTTGACCGATTTCAATTGTTAATGGACGTCCACCGAGTTCGGTCGAAAACGTCTGCTTTGTTTGTGACATGCACAAATCCCCTCTCACTTCTATCCGTTTTTTCATTCAAATCTAATTATGGATGTTCTTGCGCCAAATGTCCATGAATCGGCAAAAAAAAGAAGCAGGAGACGATGCTCCTGCTTCCTTGTTGATCTGTTCGGATTAGCGACGAAGACCAAGACGCTCGATTAATGAACGGTAACGTGAAACATCCTTGTTACGAAGGTATGTGAGCAAGTTACGGCGACGACCAACCATTTTCAAGAGACCACGACGTGAGTGGTGATCCTTTTTGTGTGTACGTAAGTGATCGTTTAAAGTTGTAATCTGTTCAGTTAAAACAGCAACTTGTACTTCCGGCGAACCAGTATCGCCTTGTTTCGTAGCATAAGCTTCGATAATTTCATTTTTACGTTCTTTAGTGAGTGCCATTGTCACTCCACCTCCATCTTTTGAATGACCGTATTGCCGAGCATCGGATGGTGAGACCTGATGCCAAGCCAACCGGCTGTACGTATTCGTACTGACTCATCATAACGAACCCGTCATCGTCTGTCAAACCGTTAATGCCTGCATCGCGTGAATTTTATCTTGGGCGAGCTGTGTTTTCAGACTTTCAATACCGTCGAACGCTCGTTCATCCCGTAAGTATGCCATCCACTCAATCTTCAGTTCCTGTCCATATAAATCTTCGTCAAATGCGAGCAGGTGGGTTTCGATACTGACTTCTCCCGTCTCATAAAACGTCGGTCTCCGTCCGATGTTCGTCATCGCCGGAAATTTCCGACCATCCTCTAGATGAACGAACGTCGCATAGACACCTAGTTTCGGAATGACATAGGCGAATTCCGGGCGGATATTGGCCGTCGGAAACCCAATTTGTCGACCGCGGGCGTCACCATGAATGACAATCCCTTTCGTTTGATACGGCTCGCCTAGCAACAGGGCTGCCTCCGCGACAGCGCCATCGGCGAGCAGACGGCGAATTCGTGTCGAACTGACCTTTTCATCGTCTGCTTGGTGTTCTGAAACGATTGTATGATCAAACCGTCCACGGCTGTGGAAGTCAAGCGTCGCCATCTTGCCCGCCCCGAACCGTCCATACGAATAATCAAAGCCTGCGACGATATGGCGTGCCCCGGCAGCAATTAAATAATGATCAACGAAGTCTTGTGGTGACAATTCTGAAAAGGCGACTGTGAATTCAATGACATACACCCGGTCAATGCCAAGTTCCGCCATCTTTTCGAGTTTTCGGTCAAGTGGTGTAATGTAGAGAATCTGTTCCGTTCCGTTCCCAAGGACTTGTTTCGGATGAGGGTCAAACGTCATGACCGCTACCGGCAGATGTAATTCTCGGCTTTTTTCAATTGCTGTTTGTAAAACACGTTGGTGTCCAAGGTGTACGCCATCAAAAAAGCCTAGTGCGATGACAGCCGGGTCTTCTACTGGTTGTTCTGGATATGTTAAATGAATGATGTCCATTCCTGATCTCTCCGATCCTAATCGATTTGTAACATGACTTCCACGCGTCCCATATTGATTTCGGAATCAAGCCGATAGATTGCTAAAGGGATGCCCTCTTCATTATAGACAGTAAAGCGTTCAAATTCGACCGGAATGCCTGGTAATTTGGCACCATTCAATACACGGGCTGCCGTCTCGGCATCTACAGTCAACCGCGGCCATTTTTGAATGACTTGTTCAATCGGTAAGACGTACTTCATCCGCTCTTCGACAGTCTCGCATGCTTCAAGCGTTGCAAGTGTCACCGCTTCTGTTTCGGACATCGCACCCGAGCTCGTCCGGCGTAACTCACTCATATGGGCCGCATAACCTAAACGTTCACCGATTTCAACCGCAAGCGTCCGGATATACGTCCCTTTTCCACAGGCAATTTCAATTTGAAAACGGCAGACATCGTCTTCGAAAGTCAGCCCGGATGTTCGTTCTAATGTATCGATTTGGACGATCCGGGTCGGTCGTTCCACTTCGATGCCTTTACGGGCATATTCATATAATTTTTTCCCGTTTACTTTCACGGCCGAATAATAGGGCGGTGTCTGTTCAACCTGTCCGGTCAGTTGATTGAGTATTTCATCGACTTGCTGCTCTGTAAATGCATCGGGTATGACCGACGTTTCCCGGACGGTTTCCCCGTGGGCATCTTCGGTCGTCGTTGCATAGCCAATCGTCACTTCTGCGACATACCTTTTCCCTTCGTCCGTAATGAAGCGCGCAAGCTTCGTCGCTCGTCCGAGACAAATCGGCAAAACACCTGTCACTTCCGGATCAAGCGTTCCGGTATGTCCGACTTTTTTTGTTTGAAAAAGGCGACGCAGTCGAAAAACACAATCGTGACTCGTCATACCTGCTGGTTTATCTAACGGTAATACTCCGATGGGTTCCATCCTTGTCCCTCCTAAAAAAGGACAACCACAGGTGTGGTTGCCCTTGTCTTGTTAATCCTTGTTCAAGTTCCGGAGCAACTCATCGATCCGTGATCCATACTCGACAGATGTATCGATCTCAAACAGCAATTCAGGTGTCTTCCGTAAACGGATCCGTGATCCGATTTCTTTACGCATGAACCCTTTTGACTTTTCAAGACCAACGCGCGCTTCTTCACGCACTGTTTCATCACCGAGCACCGAATAAAAGATCGTTGCTTGTTGTAAGTCACCTGTGACTTCAACACCAGTTACCGTGACCGCCTTGACGCGCGGATCATTCACATCTTTGATCAACATTTGCGTAATTTCTTTACGCACCTGTTCTGCTACACGATTGGAACGTACACTCATTCTATATCCCTCCAGTTCGGATTCTGATCCGTTCTGTTACTTGCGTTTTACTTCTTCCATGATGAATGCTTCGATGACATCGTCTACTTTGATGTCGTCATACCGTTCGATCTTGATTCCACACTCGTAACCGGCTGCTACTTCTTTGACATCGTCTTTGAAGCGGCGCAACGTATCGAGTTTTCCTTCATAAATAACGATGCTGTCACGAACAACACGGACACCTGCAGCACGTGTCAATTTACCTTCTGTGACATAACCACCGGCAATCGTTCCGACTTTCGAGACTTTGATGACGTCACGAACTTCAGCTTGACCGATGATTTTCTCAACGAATTCTGGGTCAAGAAGACCTTTCATCGCTTGTTCGATTTCTTCAATCGCATTGTAGATGATTTTGTGAAGACGAATCTCAACCTTCTCTTGGTCTGCCATCGATTTCGCGTTACCATCCGGACGGACGTTAAAGCCGATGATGATTGCGTTGGCTGCTGAAGCCAAGATGACGTCACCTTCTGTGATCGCACCGACACCTGAGTGAACGATGTTGATTTTAGCACCTTCGACGTCGATTTTTTTGAGTGAACCGGCAAGGGCTTCGACAGAACCTTGAACGTCACCTTTGATGATGATGTTAAGGTCTTTGACTTCGCCTTCTTTGATCCGGTCGAAGAGATCTTCCAAGCTGACTTTCGCTGAATCGCGGCGTTGTGCCTCGATTTCACGTTGGTAACGCGCTTCCCCGATTTGACGGGCTTTTTTCTCATCTTCAAACGCAAAGAATTGATCGCCGGCTTTTGGTACATCGTTTAAGCCTGTGATTTCGATTGGTGTCGACGGACCAACTTCTTTGACACGGCGACCGATATCGTTGACCATTGCCCGAATCCGGCCAAACGTATGACCGACGACGATTGGATCTCCGACACGAAGTGTTCCGTGTTGGACAAGTAATGTTGCGACAGGTCCACGTCCTTTATCGAGTTTCGCTTCGATGACCGTTCCACGGCCGTGCATGTCTGGTGTAGATTTATATTCTTGGACTTCAGAGACAAGGAGAATCATCTCAAGCAACTCATCGATTCCGTCTCCTTTAAGAGCTGAAACTGGTACGAAAATCGTGTCGCCGCCCCAGTCCTCGGCTACGAGTTCGAACTCCGTCAATTCTTGTTTGACGCGGTCTGGGTTAGCGCCTTCTTTATCCATTTTGTTGACAGCAACGATGATTGGAACACCAGCTGCTTTTGCGTGGCTGATTGCTTCTTCCGTTTGCGGCATGACACCGTCATCTGCTGCGACAACGATAATTGCGATATCCGTGACATCTGCTCCACGTGCACGCATTGTTGTAAAGGCTGCGTGACCTGGTGTATCGAGGAATGTGATTTTCTTTCCTTCGATTTCAACTTGGTAGGCACCGATATGCTGCGTGATTCCGCCGGCTTCGCCTGCTGTGACTTTTGTGTTTCGAATCGAGTCAAGCAATGTCGTTTTACCGTGGTCAACGTGTCCCATGATCGTAACGACCGGTGGACGTTCTGACAATTCGTAGTTATCGAGATTCAGTTCATATGCATCGAAGTCTGTTTCATCGACTTTCACTGTTTTCTCGACTTCAAATCCGAAGTCAGATGCAAGCAATTCAACCGTCTCATCATCAAGATCTTGGTTAATGGTCGCCATGACGCCCATTCCCATCAATTTCATGATCAGTTCGTTTGGTTTTTTATCCATTTTTTCAGCCAATTCGCCGACTGTTAAATTGTCTGCGTATTGAACGACGTTCGCCATTGCTTCTTCTTGCGCCCGACGTGCTGCTTTTCGTTGGCTTGATTTTGAATTTGGATCTGCTACTTCTAGTTTACGTGGTTCCACTTTTTTCTGTGGACGACGTTTTCCACCGCGGTTGTTACGGTTTCCGAATTCTGGACGTCCGCCTTTTGTATTGCGTGATTGGTTCCCTGCTGGTTTGTTAGTTGTTCCTGGTCTGTTCGGTTTATTGTCTGATTTCACTTGTTTTGGAGCCTCCGTTTTTTGGACCCGATGTTTCTCGGGATTAAATACTTTGTCGAGTTGCTGTACTGTCTGTTCATCTAAAACCGCCATATGATTCTTAACCGGTTTTTCCAGCTTTTCGAGCTGGGCGATGACCTGCTTACTCGTTACATTCTGTTCTTTCGCGAATTCGTATACACGTTTACCCAAAAGATCCACCTCCAGTTAATCGTTCGAGAGGAGTTCCGTTAGCTTTTTCGCAAATCCGGCTTCGTTGACTGACACGACAACACGCGCGTCTTTCCCAAGTGCATGTCCAAGAATATTTCGATCTCCGACTTCGATGTACGGAACACGATAACTTGTACATTTATCCGTCACTTTCTTACGCGTGGCAGCCCCCGCATCTGCTGCTAAGAGGACGAGTTTGGCTTGTCCCCCCCGTACTTCTTTCAGTACGAGTTCTTCTCCAGTCGTCACTTTCCGCGCTCGGTTCGCGAGACCAAGGAGCGATTCCCATTTACTCATGTGTACCTCCCGCGATCGCAAGCAATTGATCATATAACGCATCTGTTGTCTTGACTTTCAGATGGTGATCGAGTGTGCGCTTCTTTTTTGCTGTCGCAATGACAGTGGCATCTTTCGTCAAATAGGCGCCTCGCCCATTCATTTTACCATTAAGATCGACGACAACCTCACTATCAGGTGTCCGAACGACCCGAATTAACTCTTTTTTAGGACGCATCTCCTGTGTGATGACACATTTGCGTAATGGTACCTTTTTTTGCACGAATTATTCCTCGCCTTCGACTTGGACCGTTTCCACGTCAACTGCTTCTGCTGCCGCAGGTTCGACTTTCATGAAGACATCTTTCAATTCCATCGATTCTGCTTCTGATTCGCTCTTGATATCAATTTTCCATCCTGTTAACTTGGCAGCTAGACGGGCATTTTGACCACGTTTTCCGATCGCCAGTGACAATTGGAAATCAGGTACGACGACGATTGTTGCTTTTGCCGGCTCATTGACATACACTGCGACGACTTGTGCCGGGCTTAATGCATTGGCGACGTATTCTTTCGGATCATCTGAATAACGGACGATATCAATCTTTTCTCCGTTTAATTCGTTGACGATACGTTGGACACGCGCTCCTTTTTGACCGACACATGCACCGACAGGATCGATCTCGTCGGAAGCAACGGCAATCTTCGAACGGTCGCCGGCTTCACGTGCCACCGACTTCACTTCGACTTCTCCGCTGGCGATTTCAGGTACTTCGATTTCAAACAGGCGTTTTAATAAACCTGGATGTGTCCGTGATACGAGAATCGATGCGCCGGATCCTTTGACCATTGGATCGACTTTCGTCACGTACACTTTGATGTATTCACGAATTCCGAAACGTTCATTCGGCATCTGTTCGTGTGTCGTCAATACGGCTTCAATACCTTCGAGATTGACGTAAAGGTTACGTGCATCTTGACGTTCAACCATTCCCGTCATGATTTCATCTTCCCGGTCGGCGAAGTGATTGTAAATACGTTCCCGTTCTGCTTCGCGCATCTTTTGTGTGACGATTTGTTTCGCCGTTTGTGCTGCAACACGTCCAAAATCACCTGGTGTCACTTCAACTTTATGGAAATCACCGAGTTCATACGTCGGATCGATTTCGTGTGCTTCCTCGAGTGAAAGCTGTTCTTCCGGCTGTGTCAAGCGTTCAACAACCTCTTTTAAGGCGAAGACACGGATATCTCCTGTCTGTTGGTCAAACTCGACTTTTACTGCCTCCGACTCTTTTCCAAAGTTGCGACGGTAAGCGGAAATCAATGCCTGTTCCAGCGCATCGATGATAATATTCTTATCAATCTCTTTTTCTTTAGCGATTTGTTCGATTGCTTCAAGTAACTGTGGTCCCATCGTTCTCTTCCTTTCCTTAGAACACTACCGCAAGCCGCGCCATCGCGATCTTGTTCACCGGTATTTCAATTTTCAATTTTCGTGTCTTCACACGGACTTCGAGTTCAAGCATTTCTTCAGAATAAGCCAGTAATGTACCCTCAAATTCTGTCGCATCCTTGACGGGGTCATGTGTCTTGATGTAGACGTGTTTGCCAATCGCCTTTTCGAAATCCTCGGTTTTTTTGAGTGGTCGTTCAGCACCCGGACTCGCAACATCTAAATAGTAGGGTTCGTCAATCGGATCATCTTGATTCAATGCTTCCGACAACTTTTCATTGATGTTGACACAGTCTTCCAGGTCAACGCCACCTTCTTTATCGATGGAGACACGTAGGAACCAATCCGCCCCCTCTTTGACGAATTCGACGTCGACAAGCTCCATCCCCTCTCGTTCTACGATCGGTTTAGCGAGTTGTTCGACCTTCTCAGTTACGTTCGTCATCTTCATCCTCCTTCAAAAAACAAACAAGAAAGGAGCAGGTCCCCCTACTCCTTCCAAGTCGTAGTATAAAAAACATTTCCTCACTCAATATAGCATAATGCACCTTCTTAAGCAAGCATCCGCAAGGCTTTAGAGGTCAAATAACGAGAGTTGGTTCTCATCCGGAAGACCTTCCAGACAACCGAGATTATCCAGCGTTTCGATAATCGACTTCGAGAGTTTCGCCCGTTTTTGCAGATCTTCCTTCGACAGGAATTCACCGCCTTTTCGAGCTTCGACGATTTGTTTCGCCGCGTTCGTCCCAAGACCGGTGACGGCATCGAACGGCGGCAGTAGCGAATCTCCATCAATCAGAAACTCGGAGGCACTCGATTTATACAAATCGACTTTACTGAAGGTAAAGCCCCGTTCAATCATTTCAA
Organism: Exiguobacterium sibiricum 7-3; assembly: GCF_000620865.1. Taxonomy (NCBI): domain Bacteria; kingdom Bacillati; phylum Bacillota; class Bacilli; order Caryophanales; genus Exiguobacterium; species Exiguobacterium artemiae. The sequence continues at coordinate 1,212,927 of NZ_KK211190.1, read as the reverse complement.
GCGCAATTTCAAGCACGGTGTACAGTCCCTTGTCTTTCGCCGTTGCTTCAAATCCTTTATCTTTAATATCCTGCAACACTTTTCGGATCGCTGCCGATCCCTTATTCATCGCCCCGATATCGAAATCACCAGCCCGAACCGTGAAGTAAGAGGCATAGTAATACATTGGATGATGCACCTTGTAATAAGCAATCCGGACGGCCATCAAAACATAGGCCGCGGCATGGGCTTTCGGGAACATGTATTTAATTTTTTTACATGAATCGATGTACCAAAGCGGTACATGATTTTCAATCATCGCCTCTTCCATCTCAATCGAAAGACCTTTCCCTTTACGGACGGATTCCATGATTTTAAAGGCAAGCGACGGTTCAAGACCCGCATAAATCAAGTAGACCATGATATCATCCCGACAACCGATGACGTCTTTCAATTCACATGTTCCGTTATATATCAGTTCACTGGCATTGCCGAGCCAGACATCCGTTCCGTGAGACAGACCGGAAATCTGGACAAGCTCCGAAAAAGTCGTCGGTTTTGTTTCTTCAAGCATCTGCCGGACAAACTTTGTGCCAAACTCTGGAATCCCAAGCGTCCCGGTTTTCGAATCAATCTGTTCCGGTGTCACACCAATCGATTCTGTCGAACTGAAAATCTTCATGACTTCTGCATCGTCAACGGGAATTGTTTTCGGATCGCGTCCCGACAGATCTTGTAGCATCCGGATCATCGTCGGATCATCATGTCCAAGGATATCCAGTTTCAACAAATTATCGTGAATCGAATGGAAATCAAAATGGGTCGTTTTCCATTCGGAACCCATGTCATCCGCAGGAAACTGAATCGGGCTGATATCATAAATGTCCATATAATCTGGCACGACGATGATTCCACCCGGGTGTTGTCCTGTCGTCCGTTTGACACCTGTCACACCACTGACGAGCCGGTCGACTTCGGCATTCCGGTAATTCAAATCATTTTCAGACTGATACCCTTTGACATAGCCGTAAGCCGTTTTCTCGGCAATCGTCCCGATGGTTCCCGCCCGGTACACATAGTCATCGCCAAACAATACTTTCGTATAGGCGTGGGCTTTCGGCTGGTATTCTCCACTGAAGTTCAAATCAATATCCGGTACTTTATCCCCTTTGAATCCAAGGAACGTCTCAAACGGAATATCGTGTCCGTCCTTGATTAACGGAACATCGCATGTCTTACATGTTTTATCCGGTAAGTCGAATCCAGATCCGACTGAACCATCATCAAAAAACTCCGATTCCTTACAATTCGGACAGACGTAATGCGGTGGTAACGGATTGACTTCTGTGATTTCCGTCATCGTCGCGACAAGACTCGACCCGACGGATCCCCGTGATCCGACAAGATATCCATCATCCAGTGATTTTTTAACGAGCTTGTGCGAAATCAGATAAATGACGGCAAATCCGTGTCCGATAATCGACTTGAGTTCTTTTTCCAGTCGGGCTTCGACGATTTCCGGCAACACATCACCGTAAATCTGATGCGCCATATCATACGACAGTGAGCGGACCTCTTCATCCGCGCCTTCAATTTTAGGCGTGAATAAGTCTTTTGGAATGATGTCAATGTTTTCAAACCAGTCAGCGATTTTATGGCTATTGGTAATAACAAGCCGTTCCGACAGATCCGGTCCTAAAAATTTAAAATCACTCATCATTTCCTGCGTCGTCCGGAAATGGGCCGGCGGCAATTGTTTACGCATATTCAGCATATTGGCGCCGCCCTGCGTTCGAATCAACACTTCCCGATACGTCGCGTCATGAGTGTCCAGGTAATGCACATTGCCTGTCGCAACCGGCAAAATATCATTTTCTTCCGCGACCCGGATGACCTTTTTAATCAAATCCCGCAGTTCCAACTCATTTTGAACGATTTCCCGTTCGATTAAATGACCGTACATCGCAGGCGGTTGAATTTCAATGAAGTCGTAAAAACGCATGACCTTCGCCAAATCTTCATCCGATTTATTGAGGGCGGCATCAAACACTTCCCCGTTGTCACAGGCCGAACCGATGATCAAACCGTCCCGGTGCGCGACGAGTTGCGAACGCGGTGTCCGGACGACACGGTGAACGTGTTTCGTATGCGCGAGCGAAATCAATTGATACAAATTCTTGAGTCCGGTCCGATTTTTAGCATAGACCGTCGCATGATACGGACGTGCCCGTGAGATATCCTTCCCCATTTCGCGGTTAAGCGAAAGGTGAGTCTTCATGTTAAACATCTCATCCGCCATTTGCAGTAGTTTGAGCATCAAATACCCTGTCGCTTCCGCATCATAAATCGCCCGGTGATGCTGGGTCAATTCAATATCAAATCGTTTCGCAAGCGTATTCAGCCGGTGATTTTTGAGACTTGGCATCAGGACCCGCGCGAGTTCGAGCGTATCGATGACGGGTAACGTCGATTCCTCATGGTTGCCGGACCGCAACGTTGCATTTAAGAACCCGATATCAAAGGAAGCATTGTGGGCAACAAGAATCGAATCTCCCGCCCAGTCCATGAATTCTTTGACGACTTGTTCCGGATCCGGTTTTCCACGGACCATCTCGTCCGTAATCCCCGTTAAATCAATCGTCGTCGCCGACAATAGATGTTTTGGATCGGCAAACGCTTCGAACTTGTCGATGACGTCGCCATCATAAATCTTAACGGCAGCTAACTCAATGATTTTGTTGTACATGGCAGACAATCCGGTCGTCTCGACGTCAAAGACGACGAACGTTGCTTTTTCCAACTCTTGATCAACCGGATGATAGGCGACTTGAACACCGTCATTGACGACGTTCGCTTCAATCCCGTATAACACCTTGATGTTGTTTTTCTTTCCGGCATAATACGCATCCGGGAAACTTTGCGCCCCGGCGTGATCGGTGATGGCGACTGCCGGGTGTCCCCAGGCAGCAGCCCGCTCCACGTATTTCGTCACGTTCATGACAGCGTCCATCTGACTCATCTGGGAATGGGCATGTAACTCAACCCGTTTCTCACCCGCCCATGGATCGGCCGGCAATTCCATTTTGACTTCGGACAATTGGGCAATCATCATACATAAGTCACGCAAGAACGTATCGAATTCGACACGACCCGCCACTTGAATCCACATGCCTTTTTTGATCGCCGACAAGATTTTGACATCGGTCTCGTCACGGGCAAACATTTTGACGACCAAGGAATCCGTATAGTCGGTCAGTTTAAAGGTAAAGATCGTTTTTCCGCTGCGGAGTTCCCGACTTTCTGCTGCAAAAACAAGTCCCCGGATCGCAATCCGGCGCTCTTCATCTTGAATCGTCTTGATCGGTACCACTTCGTCCTGAATCGGTTTTCCGATCCGGATATCAATTGGTCCTTCATCATCGTCACGGGATTGTTCCCGTTTGAATTGAAGTTCGAGCATCCGTTTTGCTTCATCAATATCTTCCTGTTTGACCTGGTTCCGTAATTCTTCCTGCTCGGTTTGATCCATCTGGACGACCGGTTCACACACAAATTTCGGAAACCCGTATGCCCCGTATAATAATTGCATTTCACCGCAAAGATCGTTTTTCAAAAATCCGGCTTCCGGTTCACTGCGAACTGGAATAAATAATTTATTGTCCCGGTATTCCGGCAAAACACGGCTTAAATGACTGCGCATCGCTGACGAGGCATCCGCCAAGTCTTCGACGATATACGGCCAATAATCAATAAACAGTTTCGCGTCGGGACGTTGTTCGGATTCAAGCAGTAATTTGACCTCCGCAAACTGTTGGTAACGGCTTTTTAACCGACTGTAAAACATCTGATAAACGTTTTGAGGTAAGACCTGTGCCAGTCGAATATGGAAAGTCCACGTCGCAGTTGCTTTTTGGACCCGTAATTTTTCAAGTGAAGCATCTGTAAAAAACTCTTCGACGATGCCGGTCGGTAATTCTAAATCGCTCATCAAGAGCGACATGCGTTGTTGTGTATCCACTCGCATTTGTGCTGTCGTTGTTGCTTCACACCATGACAGCCACTCCTCCTCCTCTTGCAGATTGCCCAAGGGGCGAATGGGTGTGAGACAAGAAAACAGTCACTTTACGAAAAGTGACCGTTCCCATTACTTATTGTAAACCTTCATACAGCGAACGAACAGCTTCAAGAAGATCTGCTTGTTGAATTTCTTCAGCTTCTCCACCGCGTCGTGCTTTCAGTTCCACGATACCGTCCGGTGCTTTTTTACCGACATTAATTCGGACAGGCAGTCCAATCAAGTCTGCGTCGGCAAATTTGACGCCGGCGCGTTCTTTCCGATCGTCAAAGAGAACTGAGAATCCGGCAGCCGTTAGTTCATGGTAAACCGTTTCTGCCACTTGTAATTGTTCTGCATTTTTACCGTTGACGGCAATCAAATGAACATCAAATGGTGCAATTGCTTTTGGCCAGATGATGCCGCGCTCATCGTAATGTTGCTCGACGACGGCTGACATCGTCCGTGAGACACCGATTCCGTAACAACCCATGATCAACGGTTGGGCTTTCCCGCCTTCATCGAGGAAAGTTGCATTCATGCCCTCTGAATAACGTGTCCCGAGTTTAAAGACTTGTCCGACTTCGATTCCCCGGGCGAACTTGACATGCCCTTGTCCGTCTGGTGAAACGTCACCTTCTTCAACGAATCGTAAATCTGTGTATTCTGCTTCAAAGTCACGGCTTGGATCGACATGCACGTAATGGGTTTCCGACTTGTTCGCGCCGCAAACAGCATTCATTAATGCCCGCACTGCGTAATCCGCGACAACCTTCATGTCTGCCCCAATCGGTCCAAGTGTTCCCGGTGTCGAATGGAGGGCCTGCTCGATTTCTTCATCCGTTGCCATCACGATATCGAGAGCGCCGAGGTAATTCTTCAGTTTAATGTCATTGACTTCATGATCACCACGAACGAGCGCCATGACAAGACCTTGTTCTGTTTTGAAGACAACCGTTTTGATTGACTCCTGTTCCGGTAATCCAAGTACTGCGCTGACAGCTTCAATCGTTTTAGCGTCACCTGTGTGGACTTCTTCCAACGCTTCCGGTGCTTTATCTTGCTTCGTATATTGATCGATTGATTCTGCCATTTCCAAGTTCGCGGCATAATCCGACTGATCAGAATAGACGATCGTATCTTCTCCGATGGCAGCTAACGCATGAAATTCATGTGTTCCGCTGCCACCGATTGCACCGGAATCAGCAACGACCGGACGGAATTCGAGTCCGACACGTGTGAAGATTTTTGTATAGGCATCAAACATGTTTTGATACTCTTCTTCCAAACTCTCTTGCGTTGAATGGAATGAATACGCATCTTTCATGATGAATTCACGACCACGGAGTAATCCGAACCGTGGACGGCGCTCATCCCGGTACTTCATTTGAATCTGGAACAAGTTGACCGGTAATTTTTTATAGGAGTTCAGCTCATCACGGACGATGGACGTAATCAACTCTTCATGTGTCGCACCAAGCGCAAACCGTCGATCGTGACGGTCAGTCAAACGCATCAGTTCCGGACCGTAAATATCCCAGCGTCCGGTTTCTTCCCATAGTTCTGCGGGTTGAATGGCTGGCATCAACAATTCCTGCGCACCAGCGCCCTCCATTTCTTGACGAATGATCGTCTCGATTTTTGACAGAACACGTTTTGCAAGTGGAAGGTAAGAATAGATTCCAGCTGCATTTTGGCGCATGAACCCTGCCCGTAACAAAAGCTGATGACTGATTGCTTCTGCATCGGATGGTACTTCACGTAAAGTTGGCATAAATAATTTGGATTGTTTCATGTGAGTCGTGAACCCCTTTGACTAATAATTTAAAAGAACTTCTGGATATCGTTCCATGTGACGACTAACATCAAAAGCATCAACAGTGCAAATCCGACAAAATGGACGAGTCCTTCTTTTTGTGGATCGACCGGTTTCCCGCGCAACGCTTCTAAAAATAGGAATAATAATCGGCCACCATCTAAAGCAGGTAGTGGTAACAAGTTGAATACTGCTAAGTTGACTGAAAGTAATGCAGTCCACGTCAGCAACATAGAAAATCCGCTGTCTGCGACTTGGTCCGTCATCTTGACGATCCCGACCGGACCGGATAATTGATCGACGCCGACGACACCCGTTACAAGATCTCCGACAGCTCCAACGATTAATGTCGACATCCGCCATGTTTCGGAAACACCTGTCTGTAAAGCTGTTCCAAATGACTTTTCCGTCTCATTCGTCACACCAATGATTCCAACTTTTTGATCACCTTGCTGTTGTACTTTCGGTGTGATGGATGTCGTTTGTTCCTGACCATCTCGTTTATAGACGACCGTCGTCTTTTTTCCGGCCTGATCTTGGAAGCCAGCCCGTAAATCCGTCCATTTATCCGTATCTGTTCCATTGACGGAAACAATCCGGTCTCCTTCGACAAGGCCTGCTTTATCGGCCGGCGATCCTTTTTGCACCGTTCCAATGACACTGTCTCCGGTCGGTGATCCATTATACAATGCTAAGCCGAACAAGATAACAAACGCGAGGACAAAGTTCATTGCCGGACCTGCTGCAATGGCTAGGACACGTTTGAAAACGGATTTTGATCCAAAAGTCCGATCATATGGAGCGATTTGAGTTTTGGTTTGTCCTTCGACAAGAAACGCCGTCTTCGAGACAGGGTAACGTGTCGACACTTCGTCCTGTAAGGCGACGACTTCTAACTTGTGCAACAAATCAATTTTTTCGACGGTTACGACTTGATCTGCTTCCGGACGGGAAGCATCCAAATACATCGTCTCGATGACACCGTTACGAAGTCCTAACCCGATTGTTTGACCCGGTTTGACTTCAACGAATTCCGGTTCTTCACCGGCCATTTTGACATATCCACCGATTGGTAACAGGCGGACTGTGTACAACGTCTCATTTTTGAAAAAAGAAAAAATTTTCGGACCAAATCCGATGGCGAATTCACGACAGAGGATTCCTGCCCGTTTTGCCATGACGAGATGACCCCATTCATGCACGGCAACAAGTACACCGAACATCAATACGATTGATATAAAGGTCGTCATTGTTATCCCATCCTTAATTAGCGAGTGAGAGGGACGCAACAAACGCACGGGCCCAGCGATCCGACTCTAAAATCTGGTCCAAAGACGGATCTTCGATGTTTTCATGTGCTTGAAGAGCCGCCTCGACGCTCGCTTCAATTTCTAAAAAGCTGATTTCCCCTTTTAAAAAACGGTCGACAGCTTGTTCGTTCGCAGCATTGAGCACGGAAGGCATCGATCCACCGGCACGTCCTGCTTCAAACGCAAGACGAAGCAATGGATACCGTTCAAATGAAGCCTCCGCAAAATTCAGGCGTCCGATTTGTTTTAAGTTTAACCGTTCTCCCCCTTTGATTTCAAGGCGGGACGGATATGTAAGGGCATATTGAATCGGTTCTCGCATGTCCGGCATCCCGAGCTGCGCCATAACCGCACCATCATTAAATTCAACCATCGAATGAATGATTGATTCCCGGTGGAGGACGACATCGATTTCATCGTACGTGACATCAAACAACCAGTGCGCTTCGATGACTTCAAATCCTTTATTCATCATCGTCGCCGAATCAATCGTAATTTTAGCACCCATCGACCAGTTCGGATGGTTTAGCGCCTGCTCCACCGTCACGTTCGCCAACTGTTCCCGTGTTTGATCACGGAAACTGCCGCCGGATGCGGTTAAAATGATTTGTCGGACGTCTTGGCGGCGTTCGCCATTCAGACATTGGAAAATCGCGGCATGTTCACTGTCAACTGGAAGAATAGCGACACCTTTTTCACGCGCTTTTTTCATGACGAGGTGTCCGGCTGTCACAAGTGTTTCTTTGTTGGCAAGTCCAATCGATTTGCCTGCTTCAATGGCGGCAAGGGTAGGACGAAGTCCGACTGCACCAACGACGGCTGTAATAACGATATCCGCTTGTTCTGCTGTCGCAACAGCAATCAATCCTTCTTCCCCGACGAGCACGGTTGGCGAGTAATCGAGAACAGCTTCGAGTTGATCTTTTACTGTCTCGTCTAAGACAGCTACCAACTCCGGACGTAAACGATTCAGCCAAGGTAAGGCAACCTCGATGTTTTTCCCGAACGCAAAGCTGACCAGTTGGAAACGGTCCGGATTTGCGGCGATGACATCTAACGTTTGGGTACCAATCGATCCAGTTCCCCCAATGATACTAACCTGTTTCATCCTTTTTCCTCCTTATCCGAATATATCGAGTACAATCAGAACGGTAAACACAATGATCATACTGTCGAACCGGTCAAGAATCCCACCGTGTCCGGGTAATAACGCTCCGGAATCTTTTACGCCATAATGACGTTTATACGCTGACTGGACTAAATCCCCCAGTTGACCGACTACGGCAATGATCAGTGCCAATAGGATGACAGTTCCAAAGCCGACCGTCGGGTGAATCAGTTCAAACACGACTCCGAGTACAATCGCAAGAACAACACCACCGAGCGCTCCTTCAACTGTTTTATTGGGGCTGATTGCTGGCCACAATTTCGTTTTCCCAAAACTTTTTCCAACGAAATAAGCACCCGAATCCGTAAACCAAATCAGTAAAATAATCAGTAAGGAAAACGTCAAGCCGTTTTCAAGCAGACGAATGTACGTAAACGATGCAAAGCCTACTCCGACATAGACTGCAGTCAACAGCAGAAAGGCCACATCGTCAAAGGTAAATACGTTTTTGGAGAACACTGTCCAAAATAAACCGATCAAGACAATTAACATTCCCCATGCAATCGGAGACAGTCCGAGTGACAGCGACTGTTCGCTCGCCTGTTCATACAAACCAATGAACGGAAGTAAGGTTCCCGCTCCAAACAACAGGACCGGAAGTGACTTGAACGACAATTGCCGCATTTTAATCAGTTCGGTATACCCGATGATTGTCAAAATTGCCATGAAAGCAAGGAATGGGAGTCCTCCTAGATAAAGCAATACTAAAAAGATGGCACCTGCCCATAGTCCTGTAATAATTCGTGTTTTCATAAGATATGTCCTCGTTTAGTCAGACCCCGCCAAAACGACGTGTCCGTTGATTATAGTCTTCAATCGCCGCTAAGAACTGGTCACGCCGGAACTCGGGCCATAAGACATCCGTAAAGTAAAATTCGGCATAGGCAGCCTGCCATAATAAAAAGTTGGAAAGTCGTTGTTCCCCACTCGTACGAATGACGAGATCGACATCTGTCATCGAACCTGTCATTAATTCTTGTTCAATGACTTCATTCGTAATCATGTCAGGTTGTAACACACCGGCCTGCACTTTTTCAGCAATTTTTTGCATCACTTGAACGATTTCATCCCGTCCTCCGTAATTGAGGGCAAAAATCAATCGAAGTCCTGTATTGCCCGCTGTATCTGTTTTAGCTTGTTGGACGGCTTCCCGTGTGTAAACCGGCAGACGCGAAATTTCTCCCGCCACTTCGACTTTGACGTTCCGTTCATTCAAATCTTTAAGATCCGACTCTAAAAATTGTGCCGGTAGTTTCATCAGGAAACTGACTTCTTCTTCAGGACGCGTCCAATTTTCGGTTGAAAAAGCATATAACGTCAAACTTTTCACACCTAATTCGTTTGCCGTCCGAACAACTTCCCGGACAGATTTCATCCCTTCACGATGTCCCATGATACGGGGAAGGCCTCGTTTTTTTGCCCAACGCCCGTTTCCATCCATAATAATCGCAATGTGTTCAGGAACTTGTTGTTCAATTACTTCTTTCGTCTGATTTAACCATTGAAACATTTACTTCTTCCTCCCCTCGTTTAGTTTAAGAAGAAAGGGACTCTTCGTGTGACAAAGAGTCCCCAACCTGACAATATTACGTGTCATACTTCCATAATTTCTTGTTCTTTATCCGTAGCTGTTTGATCAAGTACTTTAACGAATTTATCCGTTAATGTTTGAACGTCTTCTGTGTAGCCGCGTAGATCATCTTCAGTCAACGCACCGTCTTTTTCTTGCTTTTTCAGTTGTTCGTTCGTATCACGACGGATGTTCCGAAGGGCAACTTTTCCTTCTTCCGTGTACTTTTTGACAAGTTTCACGAGTTCTTTCCGACGATCTTCTGTCAATGGTGGAATTGCTAAGCGAATGACTGTCCCGTCCGAAGAAGGAGCGAGTCCCAAGTCTGCACGTTGAATCGCCTTTTCGATTTCTGTCACCATCGATTTATCCCACGGTGTAATCAAAATCAAACGCGCTTCCGGTGTGTTGACGTTTGCGACTTGATTGAGTGGTGTCGGTGAACCATAGTAGTCCACTTGCACCGGATCAAGGATTGATACGTTTGCACGTCCTGCACGTAACGTCGCAAGTTCTTTTTTTAATGACAGATGGGCTTTCTCCATCCGCTCTTCTGCTTGTTTCATAATTGCTTGTGACATGTTATTTCCCCCTTACAAGTGTCCCGATTTCATCACCGATGACAACTCGTTTAATGTTTCCTTCTTCCATCAACGAGAAGACGATGAGCGGGATGTCATTGTCCATACAAAGTGATGTTGCAGTTGAATCCATGACTTGAAGACCATCTTTAAGCACATCCAAGTAAGATAATGTCTCAAATTTCTTCGCATCTGGATCAACATTTGGATCAGCCGAATAGACGCCATCGACGTTGTTTTTCGCCATTAAGATGACTTCTGCCTCGATTTCAGCTGCCCGAAGCGCTGCTGTCGTATCTGTTGAGAAATATGGATTCCCTGTTCCGGCTGCAAAGATGACAACCCGTCCTTTTTCAAGATGACGCATTGCCCGGCGGCGGATGTATGGTTCAGCGACTTGTCGCATTTCAATCGACGTCTGAACACGTGTTTCGACACCAACAGATTCCAGGCTATCTTGTAAAGCAAGCGAGTTCATGACGGTCGCAAGCATTCCCATATAATCGGCATTTGCCCGGTCCATCCCAAGCTCCGCTCCCGTCTTACCGCGCCAAATGTTTCCTGCACCTACGACGACCGCGACTTCTACGTTCAATTCGACTAATTCTTTAATCTGATTCGAAATCGAATTGACAATCCCAGGATGAATTCCGAACCCTTGATCTCCTGCGAGCGCTTCTCCGCTCAATTTTAACACAATCCGGTTATATTTCGGTTGCATGACTATGTCCCCCTTGCTAAATTCCGTAAAAAAGGAACACGACCCACTTCCACACGAAAGTGGATTGAAGCATACGTGTTCCTTCTCTTGTCATCAGGAAATCCTGATTCTTATTTTTTAAGTTGGTTCATTACTTCTTCAGCGAAGTTTTCTTCACGTTTCTCCATACCTTCTCCAACTTCGAAGCGTACGAATGAAACGATTTTCCCGCCTTTAGATTCTACATATTTACCAACTTTGAAGTCTGGATCTTTGACGAATGTTTGGTCAACGAGGCAGATTTCTTCGTAGAATTTGTTCATGCGACCAGCAATCATTTTTTCAACGATGTTAGCAGGTTTGCCTTCGTTGAGTGCTTGCTCTGTAAGAACTTTTTCTTCACGTGCTTTTTCTTCTTCTGTGACAGAAGAACGGTCGACGTAAAGTGGGCGCGCTGCAGCGATGTGCATTGCGATATCTTTTGCAACGGCTTCATCTGTTGTGCCTTCGACGACGACGACAGAACCGATACGTCCACCCATGTGGAGGTAAGAACCGAATGCTGCGTTGTCTTCTTTAGCGAAGAGAGCTACACGACGGAGTGAGATTTTCTCTCCGATTGTTGATGCTTCTTCTGAGATGTATGTGTCGATCGTTTTTCCTGCTTCGTATTCAGAAGCAAGTGCTGCTTCAGCCGTTTCAGAACCATTGCGGAGTACTGCGTCTGCAATGTTTTGAACGAGTGTTTGGAAACGTTCGTTTTTCGCAACGAAGTCTGTTTCCGAGTTGATTTCAACAAGTGCCGCTTTGTTTCCGTTAACTGCGACAGCCGTCAAACCTTCTGCTGCAATTCGGTCGCCTTTAGCTGCTGCCTTAGCGATTCCTTTTTCACGCAAGAAGTCGATTGCTGCGTTCATGTCCCCATCAGCTTCGACGAGTGCTTTTTTGCAGTCAAGCATCCCTGCACCAGTTTTTTCACGAAGTTCTTTTACCATAGCTGCTGTAATAGCCATTCGATATTCCTCCTTATAACGTCCTTATTTTCAAAAAAAAGGTGATAAAAGGTCAATTCCCTTTATCACCTGGCATCACGAATTACTCAGCGTCTGCTACTACTTCTTCAGTAGTTTCAGGTGCTACGTTATCTTCGCCTTGTTTAACTTCGAGGATTGCGTCAGCCATTTTACCAGTAAGCAATTTGACTGCACGGATCGCATCGTCGTTTGCTGGGATGACGTAGTCGATTTCGTCCGGATCACAGTTTGTGTCAACGATCGCAACGATTGGGATGTTGAGTTTGTGTGCTTCTGCAATCGCGATACGCTCTTTGCGTGGGTCAACGATGAAGAGTGCATCTGGAACGCCTGGCATATCTTTGATACCGCCGAGGAATTTCTCAAGACGAGTCATTTCTTTTTTAAGAATGATGACTTCTTTTTTAGGAAGAACTTCGAATGTACCGTTCTCTTCCATTTTTTCGAGTTGTTTTAAACGGTTGATACGTTTTTTGATTGTAGAGAAGTTCGTGAGTGTTCCACCTAACCAACGTTCGTTGATGAAGTATTGACCAGCACGGATCGCTTCTTCTTTCACAGTGTCTTGAGCTTGTTTTTTCGTACCAACGAAAAGAACGTTTCCGCCTTCAGACGCTACTTCACGGATGAAGTTGTAAGCTTCGTCTACTTTTTTAACCGTTTTTTGTAGGTCAATGATGTAGATTCCGTTACGTTCTGTGAAGATGTATTTTGCCATTTTTGGGTTCCAACGGCGTGTTTGGTGACCGAAGTGTACACCAGCTTCTAACAATTGTTTCATCGAGATTACTGCCATGATGAATTCCTCCTTTTGGGTTTTGGATGTCCTCCGCGATGATCGTTGTTCCAGCTAACCTATTAAAGGCACCGCAGCCGGCGATACATGCGTGCGTAATTAACACCGTAGACTAATATAGCATAAAGTTTAGCGCCGGGCAACCTTCGTTTTCCGAGAAAGTTTAGCAATCAATGCCACTTCTCCTGCTCCACGATTCAGCGAACGTGCCAATTGATCTAAATCAGCACCTTTGTCGAGTTGATCTTTCACATCTAACAGAGGAGATTCTTCCCCCCGGTCGTCCGGTTTATCTTCTTTTGAAGGCACTTTTACCGGTTCAGATAAATGATCAGATCGCTCTGATTCTTCTGCTGCAACGACCTCACCTTTCCATTCTTGTTGGACAGTAGCCGACGGGCGGGATATTTCCTCCCCGTCCGTCAACTCATTCACCTGTTGCATGAATTGTAACAGAATTTCTTCCGTTTCCTGCTTCTGTCGTTCAAGATGTGTGACGCGGTCCTTCAAGAGCGCTTGTTGTTTAAATAATAATAAAAGACCGTAGCAAATGAGTGCTGCTAATAAAATATAAAAAAGTGTCATGGTATGTCCTTTCACATCGCGACGCGGTCAGAAAGATAGGCACTCCCTAACGCTTGTTTCAGTTTCCGAAGCGCTTTCGAATGAATCTGTGAAATTCGTGAAGTGGATAGGCCGAGTACTTCCCCGATTTCCGTCAATGTCAGTTCTTCAAAGTAAAAGAGCGACACGACATATTGTTCCTTCTCGGACAACTGCTCCACTTCTTCCGCAAGTTTTGAAATCAGCTCCCGCATCAAAAGCGTATCCTCAGGTGTCGCTGCGTCCGGATCCAGATAGGAAACAGCCATCGATTTCCCTTCGTCTTGAAGCGTTACTGCTTCATCGATCGATAGAATATTCGCAAAATAGCTCTCAGCCAGTGCCGTCTTGACTTCTTCCGGATTCATATCAACAATCGACGAAACTTCATCAATCGTCGGTGTCCGTTGAAGACTCTGTTCTAAAATCTCGACAGCGGCTTCGACCCGCTTCGATTTTTCTCGTAACGAACGGGGTAGCCAGTCAATCTTCCGTAATCCGTCCAAAATGGCACCACGAATACGAAATGCCGCATACGTGTCGAATTTATTGTTGTGATTTTGATCAAACTTTTGAAGGGCATCATACAACCCCATCATCCCAAGACTTTTTAATTCATCACGATCGACACTTTTCGGAAGTGTCGCGCTGAGACGCTGAACGTGGTATTGCACAAGAGGTTCATAATTTTGCAGTAACCGGTCAGCTACTGCTATATCACGCGTCGACAGCCACTGATTCCAAAGTTGTTGTAATTCCTCACGCATGACCATTCCTCCTCTAAATTTCCAGCGTTCCGACGTTGACTGTCCGGATAACTAACCGACCAGTCTGAGAATGGAACTCGATCGTTCGACCATTTGTTCCACCAACGTCTTCCGCAACGAGTGGGACGTTCGCTTTTCGTAAAGCCAATTTTACAGCCGCAATATTTCGTTCACCGATTCGCATCGATTCATGTTCATATTTAAATTGAAACATCTGTGCACCACCGGCAATTTTCGCCCGAAGACGGATTGCTCCACTTTGACGAAGACGACGTGTCAACTCGACGACAGCCGTATCGGCAAATTTTCCGATTTCCAGTGCGATATTCCGACTGATTGCCGAGTCCGGCAACATGACGTGTGCCATACTCGACAGTCCACGTTCTTGGTCGTAGATAATGACACCGACACAAGAACCTAAACCAGCCGTCCGAAGAATGATTGGTTTTTGGCTGACTGCATATTCTGCAATTCCAATCCGAACGACTTCATCCATCAATATCCACACCCAATCGTTGAAACACCGAATGAAAGGCACCTTCTTCAGGTAATAACAATAGATGACCATTCAAATCATTACCTGAACTGGATAAACGTGTATCGATGTATACTGCCATGTTACCAAATTTTGTTGACTCAAGTAAGGCAACTTCCAAAATTGCTCCCACCATATCAAAAGCAGAGGCCGGGACCGTGACGTGGACGGACAAATCCAACCAATCGGAAATCGAACGGGCATAAGCTCCAATCAAGATATTCCCAATCTCTTCCCATGCCGAAACGCCAAGTGCATGGTGGTCCGAGAAAAATTGAAACGGCTGTTGCAACAATTGTGAAACGAGCTTTTCAGCATCTTTAAGCGGCATTAAAAATAATAAGGACGCTTTAATATCTCCGGAAAATCGAAGGAGTGCTCCTGCTGTATAGGCTTCAGCACCCCCGACCCGCTCGATGATGGTCGAGAATCCTTCTAAATCTGCTGAAGGGACTTCAATTTCAACCGGTTGTCCCAGCAATGTGGATAAAGCGGTCGCCGCATGTGCTGCCCCGATGTTACCGATTTCTCGAAAGACATCCTGTTCCATTCGATTAAGCATGGATGATCTCTTCAAATAAACGGTTTGGTTCGAGTAAAGAGAATAATTGATCTTCCCCTTTAGCAATGGCCGTTAAATAATTTGTCTCGTCTTGTTTTGAATCCGCCAACGGTTCAATCCGGACATCTGCTGCTTCAACGACTTCATTTGCACAATCCACGATAAACCCTGCATCTCCATGTTCAAGTGTTGCGATGATGATACGCGTTTCTTCTGTCTCCTCGACGGCCTCAAATCCTAAACGTGTCCGCAAATCAATCACGGGTGTAACGACTCCACGTAAGTTGATGACACCTTTGACATAGGATGCGGCATTTGGGATACGTGTGATCGGAATGACACGTTCGATTGAACGAACCGATTGCACATCAATTCCATATGCATTTTCTTCTAATTGAAAGACGACCCATTTTTGTTCCATTCTTCATTCCCTCACTTTCGTAACAGTGCATTGCTGTCAATGATTAACGCAACTTGTCCGTCACCAAGAATCGTCGCACCTGAAATCGCACGAATCCCCTCGAGATAACTTCCTAACGGTTTCATGACGATTTCCTGTTGTCCTATCAGTTCTGAGACTATTAACCCTGCTAATTTTTCACCGCTTCTTACGACGACGACAGAATAGGCATCTGCCTCCACGTGTGGTAATTCGTACACTTGATTTAATGAAATCAATGGAACGAGCTGACCGCGGAAATCGAACACTTTTTCCCGGTGGGCTTGCAAAATGGCGTCCTGCTTCAGCGATGTCGTTTCAAGGATGGCCGTTAATGGGATCGCATATGTTTCTTCTCCCAGCTTGACAAGCATCGCAGAAATAATCGATAACGTCAGCGGTAAACTGATTCTGAAAATCGTTCCTTCTCCGCGTTTCGTCTCGACGAAGACTTCTCCACCGAGTGATTCGATTTTAGATTTAACGACGTCCAAGCCAACACCACGGCCTGATAAATCGGTGACCGTTTCTGCCGTCGAGAATCCAGGAGCGAACAACAACATCGCCGCTTCTTCCGACGTCAACAACGCTGCTTCTTCTTCAGTCAACAATCCTTTTTCAAGCGCGATTTTCGTCACCCGTTCCTGATTAATCCCTGCTCCATCATCTTCGATTTCAATAAAGACACGGTTTCCGGAATGATAGGCCCGGAGTGACAGATTTCCTTCGACTGCTTTTCCGGCTAGAATCCGGTCGGCTTTACTTTCAATTCCATGATCGACAGCATTTCGGATCAAGTGGACGAGTGGATCCCCGATTTCATCAATGACCGTCCGGTCGAGTTCCGTTTCCGCTCCTGTAATGTGGAGCTTGATGTTTTTTCCGACATCTTTCGATACCGAACGCACCATCCGCGGGAAACGATTGAAGACTTGTTCGATTGGCATCATCCGTAGCGTCAGGACAAGTGATTGTAATTCATTTGTTCCGCGTTTAATCCGTTCAACCGTCTCCGTTAAATCAGAAGAACCGGCTTCTGCCGCAATCCGCTCGAGGCGTCCACGATCAATGATGAATTCTTCAAATAGATTCATCAATCGATCAATCCGTTCGAGGTTGACACGAATCGTTTTTGCCGCAATCGGTGTTTGTGTCTCGTTGGAAGTATCCGACGTTGGACTGACGACCGGAGTTTCAACCGGTTCGAGCAACGTCGCCGCTGCTGCTGGTTCGATCGACACCTCGAATGGCTGAATTAACACTTGAGCGACTTCCGAAACGGCTTTGATTTCATCCTGAATGTCTTCGGCAGACTTCATCGTCACGAACAAGACATCAAAACGGGTCTCGAATTGTTCTTGTTCCAGTTCATCCGAAGTCGGATTCGACAAGATGACATCCCCAAGGTTTTGTAATCGGTCAAATACCATATACACACGCGCTGCCTTCAAAATGACATCCGCCGATAATTCCACCGTAATGACATAGGCCTGATAACCGGAAGCCATCGATTGACGAACAACGGACTCGGAGTAGACGTCACACTCAAAGTTTTTCATGACTGTTGCTGCAGGTTTAACCGTATCCTGACTTGGTTCCGAATCCGCATTGATGAACTGCTTCAAACGAATGACGGTTGTTGTCACATCAAGCTTTCCGGTACCGCCTTGACTGATATCCTCGACCATCGTTTCCAGCTGTTCAGCTGCGACAAACAATACATCAATCAATTCAGGTGTTGCAGGTTGTGTCTTTGAACGGACTAAATCAAGTGCACTTTCCATTTCGTGTGTTAAATCGGCAATCGCATCATATCCCATCGTTCCAGACATGCCTTTTAACGTATGAGCGGATCGGAAAATTTGATCGATGACGGCTTCATCATCGAGTCGTTGTTCAAAAATCAGCAAACTCGAGTTAATGGCTTGTAAATGTTCAATCGATTCATCAAGAAACAATCCTAAATATTCATTTAAATCCATGGAACGTATCCTCCTTTATGGTTAGCGGACACGGTTATGCCGTTTTTTCAAACGATTCAGTAACCGGTCTAAAAATTTCTGTTCCTGGACCTGAAGTCCTGTCAGCGATGTCGTGATATGGTCGAGTCGCCAACTGACATCACTTGTCCGATCAAATACATAAAATGGTCGCTGTGCTTTAACTGCCTTCATGACAGTCGGATCATCCGGCAAGAAACCAACGAAACGCAACGATTTCCCCAAAAAGTTCTGACTGACCTGTTGTAACCGGTCAAACGTTTCAAGTGCTTCTTGTCCGTTCGTCGCCCGATTGACGATGACAGCGACAGGAAGTTCATTGGCATGGTGATGGGCAAGTTTGACAAAAGCATATCCGTCCATGATGGAAGTCGGTTCGGGAGTCACGACCAGCCATGCTTCATCCGCACTGCTGATGAAATCAAAAGTCTGATGTGTTGCACCGGCACCTAAATCAAGTAAGACGAAATCATATTCATAGAAAAACCGGAACTCGCTCATCATGAATTCGACATCATGATCCGTCAGATCCATCAGTTCGGTGAATCCGCTTCCGCCATGGATGAAATGCAACTCCGGTGTCGCTTCGACGACGGCTTGGTTTAGGGGTGACCGCTCTTTGACACAATCCATTAATGAGACTTTGGACGATTTCCCGAGCAACACACCGACATTCGCCATGCCGATATCCAGGTCAATGATTAATACTTTTTTAGCCTGCAACGATAGCGCGACACCCAGATTCACCGCGACATTCGTTTTCCCGACCCCACCTTTGCCGCTGACGATGGCAATGGTTTTGGTCTGCCGTACTGAAACTTTTGATCTTAGCGCACGTGCCTGATCTTCTGGCATCATCTTAACCCTCTTTCTACAATCATTCGGGAAACTTCTGCACTTGTCGGCCAGATGATGTCTTCAGGCACTTCTTGTCCCGTCGTCAGACAAAACACAGGCAACTGCGTCTTTTTCACAAGTCCGTAAATCGACCACAAATCTGTTGTTTCATCTGCTTTGGTAAAAATGAAACCAGACAGCGGTACTTGATCGAACCGTTGTTGAATCTGTTCTAAATCACGGTATTTTGACGTTAAGCTGAGTACAAGAAACACATCTGTATCTGAAAAATCATGCCGTTTTTTTAACTGCTCGACATAACCTGCGTCAAGAAAATTTCGCCCTGCTGTGTCGACCAAGATGACATCACAGTCTGACAACTCGGCTTTTGCTTGTTCAAATTCCTGTAAATCATAGGCGACACGTAGCGGAATATCGATGATATCTGCATAAGTACGCAATTGTTCGATGGCTGAAATCCGGTATGTATCCGTCGTAATCAATCCAACGGTTTGTTGTTTCGTGAGACGGTAATACGCAGCCAGTTTTGCAAGTGTCGTCGTTTTCCCGACTCCCGTCGGTCCTGTCACCATGATGAAACGGGAAGTTGCCGTCGTGACTTGGATAGGGGTGGTCAAGGTCGTGATGAATGCTTGTTCGACCTGGCTCAAGTCATTGGTCTTGTAATAGGTTGACACTAACAAATCATAGAGTGCCTCCGCCTCATGCTGCAGAGCCGGTTCAGCGAGCAACACCTCGTATGCGCTAAGCGCTTCCGGCAATCGACGTGAAGCGAACGAGACAATCTTCGGGCTTAGCGATTCCATCGTTGGTGGACGACTTTGAACTGCTGTCTTAGTTGGCTGTAGCTCAGGCGAGATCTGTTTTACAGGCTGTGCTGTTTTGACGACCGGATGTTCTTCCACCGAGGCGACGAGTTCAACTTTTTTTTGTGCAAATAAGCCGAACAAACCACCCACTTTGATCTGACGCGTGTTTAAAATGATGGCATCATTTCCTAAGTCTTGTTTGACCAGTTCCATCGCTTCGCTGACAGAATTTGCGATAATTCGTTTGACCATCATGTGTTAAATCACCCCAATACTCTTGACTTCAATTGTCGGAATCAGTTCGTTATAGGACAGAACGGGCACGTCCGGGAAATAACGTTCTGTCAATTGACGAACAAACATCCGGATACTTGGAGATGCCAAGACGATTGGCTGAGCCCCGTATCGTTCGAATTCTGCCGTCAATTCATTTAATGACTCGATGAAACGTGTTGCTTTATCCGGATCAAGCGCCAAGTAATTTCCAAACTCCGTTTTTTGAATCGCCGACTGGATATCCATCTCCAGTTCACTCGATACCGTCACGACATGCAATACGTCTCCTTGTAAGACTTGTTCCGTAATTTGTCGAGCCAACGCTTGACGGACATATTCGGCTAGCAAATCACTATCTTTCGTCACCGCCGCATAATCAGCGAGTGTCTCAAAAATGAGCGGTAAGTTTCGAATCGAGATTTTTTCTTTTAATAACTGCACGAATACTTTTTGTAATTCGCCGATCGACAACAACTGTGGTGTCACTTCGTCGACTAAAATCGGATGCGACTCCTTCAAATGATCAACCAGCTGTTTTGTCTCTTCTCGACCGAGTAAATCGGCCGCATGCTTTTTCAAGAGTTCGGTTAAGTGTGTCGCGACGACAGACGGCGGATCAACGACCGTATATCCGGACATCTCGGCCCGGCTTCTCGTCCGCTCGTCAATCCATAACGCCGGCATTCCGAACGCGGGTTCAACTGTCTCGATGCCTTGGATTTCCGGATCATCGACACCCGGACTCATCGCCAGATAATGATCGAGCAACAGTTCACCGGTTGCCATCTCACTTCCGCGAATCTTTATCCGGTAATGGTTTGGCGGGAGTTGCAGATGGTCGCGAATGCGGACCGTCGGTAAGACGAATCCAAGTTCAAGTGCCAACTGTCTCCGGATCATGACGACCCGGTCGAGTAAATCCCCACCTTGTGCTTCATCGGCAAGTGGAATCAAACCATAGCCAAATTCAAATTCGATCGTATCGACGTTTAAGAGCGAAATGACCGATTCGCTGGATCGCAGATTTTCAGTTGGTGCTTCTTCGACAGCCACTTCTTCTTGCGCTGCTTTTGACGTTCGTGTTAATCGCCAAGCGAAGAAGCCTGCTGCAGCCGCGACAGGAATCGTCACGTAATCGGGAATTGCAGTAAAAAGTCCTAACAGGAAAATTGCGCCGGCTCCAATCATGACGAGGAGCGGCGTCCGTGACAGCTGTCCGACGATATCTTCCCCTAAATTGCCGTCAGAAGTCGAACGGGTGACGATGATTCCGGTTGCGACAGAAATCAACAAGGCCGGGATTTGACTGACCAGCCCGTCACCAACCGTCAACAGCGTATACAGCTTTACGGACTCTCCCATCGGTAATCCTTGTTGGACGACACCGATGATCATTCCGAAAATCAAATTGATGATGACGATGATGATACCGGCAATCGCATCTCCTTTAACGAATTTTGATGCTCCGTCCATCGCGCCGTAAAAATCAGCTTCCGACTGGATTTTTTGGCGGCGTGTCCGGGCCTGTAATTCATCAATCATGCCGGAGTTCAAATCGGCATCGATTGCCATCTGCTTTCCGGGCATCGCATCAAGCGTAAAGCGGGCGGATACTTCCGATACCCGCTCGGATCCTTTTGTGATGACCAAAAACTGGATCAAGACAAGAATCAGGAAGACGACGAACCCGACGAGGGCGTTTCCGCCGACAACGAAATCACCGAATGCTTCAATGACTTCCCCACCGTTCCCGTTCGAAAGAATCGACCGGGTCGTTGAGACGTTCAGTGCCAACCGGAACAAGGTTACGATCAGTAAGAGTGTCGGGAAAACAGAAAATTCCAATGCTTCCTTCGCGTTCATCGCGACAAGTAAGACCATTAAGGCAATTAAAATGTTGATGATAATAAGAAAATCGAGTAAAAATCCTGGCAGTGGAATGACGAGCATGAAGACAATCATAATGACGCCTAGCAGGACAGATAAATCTCGTGTTGAAATGGTCATGATGCTTCATCCTTTCATTTCGCTTGTTTCATTTGATAGACAAAGGCGAGTGTTTCAGCGAGTGCCTGATAAAATGATTCATCCACTGCCATTCCTATTTCTGATTTTGCGAATAATGCTCGTGCGAGCGGTCTATTTTCAATAATCGGGATCTCAGCTGCTGTCGCCTTCTCCCGAATCCGGAATGCGACAGCATCCACTCCCTTGGCGACGACAATTGGTGCGGCATGTTTGCCGTCATCATATTGAATCGCAACGGCATAATGGGTCGGGTTTGTAATGACAACATCGGCATTCGGTATTTCCTGCATCATACGCCGCATGGCCATCTCCCGTTGTTGCTGTTTAATTTTCCCTTTGATTTGCGGATCACCTTCCGTATTCTTATGTTCATCCTTTAAATCTTGCTTACTCATCCGAATCGACTTTTCAAAATCGAATTTTTGATAAGCAAAGTCAAGGACAGCAAGGACAATCAACGCGATACTGACCGAAATCCCCAACAGGAAAGTCAGATGACCGATAATCGCCAAGGCGTCACCAATCGGTTCTGACGTCAAGCGTGAAATTTCTACTTTGTTATTCCATAAGACGGTTCCGCTCGTCACACCGATGACAAGCAGTTTAAAAACAGATTTCAAGAATTCAATCAATGCTTTCATGCTGACGATTCGTTTGACTCCTTGCAGGGGATTGATCCGATCAAGTTTCGGTTGGATTGATTCCGCGCTGAGCAATGCTCCGATTTGCATGAAATTTCCTAAAATGCCGATGATAACGGCTGTCAGAAAGAATGGGGCCACGAGAATACTCATTTGGACCAACATTTCAATCATGACTTCCTGAACACGCCCTTCTTCGACAGCGACTAAAACCGTTTGAGCACTAAGTCCATGCTCTAACACCATGACGAACCGTTTTCCTAGAAACGGACCAAAGAAAAATAAAATCAAGAACATGCCAAACAACATCAAACTACTTGTTAAATCAGCTGACTTTGCGACCTGACCTTTTTTTCGAGAGTCATCGCGTTTTCGGGGCGATGCTTTTTCCGTCTTTTCGCCCGCAAAATACTGGAGGTCAAGTGTTAATGTGTATTTTCCCATCTCAACCTCCTAGTAAGTGAACCGCATCGGACAATACTTCTTGTAATAATGGAACAAATCGGGAGATTCCAGTAATGGTCGCTCCGGCGAGTAAAAACAAAATCGCGTAACCCATCAATAGCTTGACGGAAAATCCAATCGCAAAAATATTGAACTGGGGTGCGGTTTTCGCTAAAAAACCAAGCGCCAAGTCGACTAAAAATAAGGCAACAACAAGTGGCATCGCCATTTGAAGGGCCGTGAGCATGGCTAGCCCCACGACACGAACGACTAAGCTCATGCCGGCTTCTCCGGAAACATGAATCGCACTACCGGGCGGAAAAATTTTAAAGCTCGTATAGATACCATCCAGTAAAATCAAATGCATATCTGACGCCAGCAACACGAGGAGTGTCAACATGTAAAAAAATCGACCGACGATCGGCGATTGACCACCAAACATCGGATCATATGCTGATGCCATCGCCAGCCCCATCTGTAAATCAATGATCGATCCAGCCATTTGTGGCGCATATAGTAAAAAACTGGCGAGCAAACCAAGTGCCAGCCCGATGATGACTTCTGTTCCCATTCGAAAAAAGAAATCGATATCATCGACTTGAACTGTCGTCTTGACCGCATAACTGGCAAAATAAGCGAGTCCTGCAGCGATTGCCAACTTATGCTGGGCGGGTAACTGCTTTGATGAGAACAAAGGAGCAGCCACTAAAAATCCGACAAGTCGACCAAATACAAGTAAAAAAACACTGACAAAGGACAGTAACGTCATTTCCGTGAAACCTCTGCGATCTGTTTAAAAATTTCAATCGTAAACGTTTTGAGTTCTTCCATGATCCATGGTCCAAAAAAGACGAGTGCTAAAAAAACGGCAACAATCTTCGGAACAAAGGATAAGGTCTGCTCTTGGATTTGGGTCGTCGCCTGCAAGATGCTGACGAGAAGTCCAACGACGAGTGAGACGAGCAAGAGCGGAGCTGACACCTTTAACAAGGTCCATACAGCCGAGCTGGCTAATTGAATAATCATTTCCTGCGTCATGTCGTCCCTCCCTATCGCATGCTGACGAGTAGTGATTCGACAATCAAATGCCAACCATCTACTAAAATGAACAATAATAATTTAAACGGTAAGGCAATCATGACCGGTGGTAACATCATCATCCCCATCGACATCAGAACACTCGAGACGACCATATCGATGACGAGGAACGGAATGAAAATCATGAAACCGATTTGAAATGCCGTCTTTAACTCACTGATGGCATAAGCCGGTACTAACGCGACAAGTGGAATATCTTCCACTTTCTCCGGCTTGTCGTAATTGCCATACTTCAAGAAAAGTTCCAAATCATTGCTCCGGGTGTACTGAGACATGAATCGTTTCATCGTACCGCCTGCTTGATCAAAGGCTTCATCTTGACTGATTTTTTCATCCATGTACGGTTGGAGCGCCGTCGTATTTAATTCCGTCAAGACAGGCGCCATGACGAACAATGTGATGAACAATGCCAGCCCGACGAGCAATTGGTTAGGCGGCGTTTGTTGTGTCCCTAGAGCAGAACGCACAAAGGATAAGACGACGATGACGCGTGTGAAACAAGTCATCAAAATCAGTAAAGACGGTGCTAAGGACAACAGCGTAAGTAAGACCAATAATTTAACGGAAGTCGCCGTCCCGGACGGTGTATCCAAGGAAATCAAGTTTTCAATCGTCGTCATGACTGTCCTCGTTTCTTCTGGAATTGATCGAGCTGTTGCTTAAACGATTCCAGAAACGGAGACGCATTTGACGTATGTGATGTGCTGTCTGGTACATCTTGTGTGGCTAACCATTCGTCATCTTCCTCAATCGTATCAAGCAGTTCAACGTTCTGACCGACACCGACAACATAAATCTTACCGTGAACCCTCACGAGCTGAACGGATCGATCTTTGCCAAGCGGGACACCACCGAGATGGGACAGGCGGCTCGATTGACGGACTCCCTTTGTCCGTTCATTGATGAAACGGACAGCAAGAAGAAATCCACCAATCAAAACTGCAAGCGTCACGACAATCTTGACGACCGTGACGACTGTCGATGACCCGTCGACCTGTTGTGTTGTAGGTTCATTTTTCTTAGATGGGTTGAGCTTCTCTTCCACTGTTTCCGCACCGACCTGATGCGTTAGTAGGAACAGGAGAAGACAGGTCAAACAGGTCAGTCTTCTCATGATGAAATGGTTTTCGAAACGGCTTCGAGGACGCGGTCTGCCTGGAACGGTTTAACGATGAAGTCTTTTGCTCCGGCTTGAATTGCATCGATAACCATCGATTGTTGTCCCATTGCGGAACACATGATGACTTTAGCAGCCGGGTTAAAGGCTTTGATTTCTTTTAGTGCTGAAATTCCGTCCATTTCCGGCATCGTGATATCGAGTGTGACGAGATCTGGCGCTAACTCTTTATATTTCGAAACTGCTTCACGACCATTTTCTGCCTCACCGACGACGTCATATCCGTTCTTTGATAAAATTTCCTTAATCATCATTCGCATGAAAGCTGCATCATCTACAATCAAAACTTT
The DNA here is from genome assembly GCF_000620865.1 of Exiguobacterium sibiricum 7-3. Taxonomy (NCBI): domain Bacteria; kingdom Bacillati; phylum Bacillota; class Bacilli; order Caryophanales; genus Exiguobacterium; species Exiguobacterium artemiae. The sequence goes on along the minus strand of NZ_KK211190.1, from coordinate 1,187,392 downwards.
TGCACTCATCCTATTTCCTCCTTAGAACATCCGCAGACGTTCTTTTGTATTGACGATCTCTGTAATCCGGACACCGAAGTTCTCTTCGATGACGACGACTTCTCCCGTTGCAATCAATGTATTATTGACGAACACATCAACGGGTTCCCCTGCTAATTTATCCAATTCAATAATCGATCCTTGTGTCAGTTCTAGAATGTCCCGAACTGAACGGCGTGTCCGTCCTAATTCAACTGTGACATTCAACGGTACGTCGTAGAGCATACCGATGTTACCGGGTGGACCCTCTTGTTGCACTTCAGAAAACTGACCGAATTGGACAGGACTCACCCCAACCGGCTCTTTTTTGTGTTCTGGTGGTGCTTCATACCGCGGTTCCGGCTGTGGCTGAGACGCGGCCGGCTGTTCCCGGACCGGTTCTGGTGCAGGGACTTGAGCTGTTGGCGCTGGTTCGGTCGTTGTCGTACTGGCATTGAATAATTTCTGAATCAATTGTTTGGAAAATTCAAGTGGTGCCAACTGTACGATTTTCGAGTCGATCAACGTACCGATTTTCAAATCAAATTCGATGATGACCATGCTCTCCCATAACGAGAAACTATCAACAATTGTTTTTTCCTGCGAGAAATCGAAAATTTCGACTGCCGGAGGTGAGATGTCAATCCGCATCGAGAACACGGTCGACATGGAGGTCGCAGCCGCCCCCATCATCTGGTTCATCGCTTCCTGAACGGCGGATAACGCAATCGGTTCCATCTCAAGGCTCTCGTCCACGACACCATCGCCGCCCATCATCAAGTTCGCAATGACGGAAGCATCCCGTTGTGTCAAAATCAAAACGTTTTCTCCCTTGAATCCTTCTGTATATCCGACACGAAGGGCGACGTGTGGAATCGGATAACGGCTCCGCAGTTCTTCCATCGTAATCATCCGCACGTGTGGTGTCGTGATTTCGACTTTTTGATTCAATAACGCGGACAGCGCCGTCGCAGAATTCCCTAGCGAGATATTCCCGACCTCTCCAAGTGCATCAATTTCCATCTCATCCAATTGATGTAAGTCATCCGTTGAACCGGTATCGGTTGGTTCTTCAGCCGATGGGGTCCCGCGTAATAATGCATCGATTTCATCTTGCGAAAGCATATCGCTCATGTTATTCCTCCTCAATTCGTTGTAAGACTTGTAAAGCGAGATGCTTCCCGTTCAGACCAGGCCGCGCTTTGAACATTTTCCGGTCATCGACGAACAATTCAACCGGATCGGATGTACGTGTCTGGAGGGACAGGCAATCGCCTACCTCGAGGTGTAACAACTCTCCAAACGAAAGTTCCGTCTGGCCGAGCACTGCTTTCAAATCGACGATTGATCCCATCAACTGTGTTTGCATATGTTCTGACTCTTGGTTATCGGCTGACTTTCGTTTTTCTTGCTGCATCCAAAAGTGACTGGATAGTTTCGGAATGATTGGTTCTAGCGTCACGAACGGTAGACAGACGTTAAGTGTTCCGCTCACTTCTCCGACCGTTACGTAGATCGAGACGAGAATGACCGTTTCATTCGGTGAGACGAGTTGAAGAAATTGTGGATTGATTTCCAAATCGTCATACTCCGCTTCGATTTCGGCAATCGATTCCCAGGCTGCTCCGTATTGGACAAAGGCGCGCTTGAATAACTGTGTCAAAATCCGGGTTTCAATTTCCGTCAAGTTCTCAATCTTATTCATGCCTTCACCCGGTCCACCAAGCAGTCGATCAAGCATCGCATAAGCGATGTTCGGATTCACTTCGAAAATGACTCGTCCGTCTAACGGATGAAGATTAACGAGATTAATCAAGGTCATATTCGGAATTGAATGAATGAATTCATCATAAGGCAGTTGTTCGACCGTATTGACTGTAAACTGGACGTATGTTCTAAGCTGTGCTGAGAAATGGGTCGTCAAGACTCGTGCGAATTGTTCATGAATCCGCGTTAAGTTTCGCATTTGGTCTTTTGAGAATCGTAACGCCCGTTTAAAGTCATACACTTTCACGCGGCGTTCTTCTTCTTGGCTGCGTATTTCCTCGACTTCCATATCTCCGCTTGAAATGGCTGATAGCAGGGCGTCAATTTCATGTTGTGATAATACTTCGCTCATGCGGCCACCTCACTGGATGATTTTTTTCGTCGTGTAGACACGTTGAACATCGCCTTCTTGCAGAAGCTTTTTAAATTGCCCCCGTAATTTTTCTTCGAGTTTCGCCATGTCTTGTTTGGAATCTAAATCTTGTTTTTTCATCGAAGCTAAATCTCCTAAGATGATATTGTTGATTTGAAATTTTCGTAATTCTAGTTCTTCCCGCGTCGCAGCGTCATCCGTAACGATTGTAAACTGAACATTTAAGAAGCGTTCGTCTGCAATGTTCGTCGTTAAATCATCTGTCTGAAAACTTCGTTCTTCGAGTTCTGCGCCTGTCGGTTGTTCGACTTTCGCTTCGGTCGGATCACTCGTTAACAAGTATTTCGAAAGCATGTAACCGGCGCCTACCATCATGATGGCGACGACGACCATGATGAGTGGTAATTTCAACTTACTCTTCTTCTTTTCTTCTGCCATCTTCGAGCCTCCTAGCACTGTTCAAGCCCGTTAAACCGACTTGTCGGTAAAAATCGATTGTGGCTGCTTTTACCTCTTCCAATGTTTCTTTGACCACGTAAGTCTGTCCCCCGACCAACTGAATCGTCGTATCGGGTGTCGACCGGACCGCTTCGATTAAGATTGCATTTAAGACAAGCGGCGTTTCACGTAATGTCGTTAAAGTAATCATCGTTTCAAGTTAACGAGTTCTTCTAAAATTTGATCTGATGTTGTGATGATCCGGGTATTTGCTTGGAAGCCACGTTGCGCGATGATCATTTCCGTGAATTCCTCTGATAAATCGACGTTCGACATCTCCAGTGTACCGGATGTCAATTGCCCAAGACCGTTTGTGCTTGGTGTTCCAGTCGCTGCGATACCCGAGTTTTGAGAAGCAGCAAACAAGTTCACTCCTGATTTTTCAAGACCACCCGGGTTAGCAAAATTCGCCATTGATACGTAACCAACTCGTTGCAAGTTACCCGTTCCATCAACAAATGTGACCAATCCATCTTTTCCGATTGCTAAGTTTTGTGCTCCCGTCGGAATTTGTAATTTCATATATCCATTATTTACTTTTCCTGTGATTTGACCCTGAGCATTGTATTGGTTTGCAGGTAGGTTTGCTTGATCAGCAGGTGGCTGACCCGGGTTGGCAGGTGGTGGATCAGACAATCCTACGAGATAATTCCCGTCTCCCGTTACGATATTCCCTTGAAGATCTGTATAAAAGTTACCGGAACGAGAATAACGTACACCATCTGCAGTTAAGACTTGATAGAATCCTTCACCGGAAATCCCGACATCAAGCGTTCGACCTGTATTTTGTAACGCTCCTTGATTATAAACGTTATCGACTGTCGACATCGAGGCGCCGAGTCCAACCTGTTTCGGGTTTGTCCCACCGACCCCTCCACCATTACCAGACGCTGAACCAACCGATTGGTTGACAAGATCTTTAAACGTGACACGGCCTTTTTTATAACCAAATGTATTGACGTTGGCGATGTTATTCCCGACGACGTCTAACTTTGTTTGGAAGTTCTTTAACCCACTGATTCCTGAATACATTGAACGTAACATTATTTTTCCTCCTTTGTTTTGATTTCAGTCAATTCGTAGACACTGACACTTTTCCCATTCGATAACTCGGCAACGACATCAACACCGTCACGCTTTACACTAAGAACGTTTGCCGTAACCTTACCAGTCGATGTGATATCTGTGCCTGTCGCATCTTTCGTGACAGTCTCACCTTCATAACTGACATTTTTACCAATCAGATTACTGTAGTTCATCAAAGCCGCTGCATGTTGATTTAACATCATCGTCTCGATTCCTTTACCGATGGATTGCATCTGTTCAAGAGAAGAAAACTGGGCCATCTGAGAGATGAACTCTTTGTCTTCCATCGGTGCCGTCGGGTCTTGATTGGACAGTTGGGCAATCAGGATTTTCATGAACATGTCTTTGTCCATCGAATTACTGGATGGTACTTTCGTTTTCTCCGGTAACTGATAAGAAGACGTATCATTTTTGATGGATTCAGTCATCTTCATCCTCCTCTGGTTCTTCCTCGTACGGGACAGGTTCCTCTTGCTGACGCTCCCGTCGTTCTTGCGGTAAACCTTGGTCAAAATCTTTGACGCTCGCTGCTAACATCCCGGTTTCGATTTTGACGAGTGGTGCTTGTGGTTGCAACGACGTATGTAACTTTCCGAGTTGCTGATCCAACAGTTGTTTCGCTTGTTCCGTCGCCGCGAAAAGTTTTACCGTCAATAAGCCGTCTTTTTTATCCAACTGGATGACGACCTCACCTAATTGTTCTGGGTACAATCGGATTGACATTCTCGTCGAACCATCCGCACCTTTTAAAAAGGGCGCTTGTTTCATCGCCGCCTCAATCCGTGACATGAGCTGGTCATCAACACTTGTAGTCATTACAGGTTGAGGAACAATTGCTGATCCTGCACTAGTCATTCGTTCAAATTTGAATCCGGTCAGTAGTGAAGGATGTTCTTTTCCTTCCGGATCGGCAGCTACCTGAATGGATTCAATCACTTTTTTAGTCATGACACTTGTTTTCAGTGTTGATGTATTTTGTTCGGGAAGTACAAGACGGTTCGAAAACGGAGTCACAGTTGCATCTTTTTTGACGCCTGTAGAATCAACCAATGTTGGATTACTCACCGGTGGAGCTGACACGGCAATTCCGGTAGCGTCCGTCATCCGTATGACCGGAGTATTCATTCCGACCGGTAATTCATTTGATTTCACGTGTTCCTTAGCGACGCCGACGACGGTCGACATCACCGTTGCAAGTACTTGTTGGAGCGAAGCTGGGAATTGTTCGAATAACTCTATCGCTTTTCCTGGCTGTCCGTCTTGTATCGTCTTAATGAACTGAATCAGCTCCGTCGCTTTTTTTGGATCATGTATCATACCTTCTACTTCGGGTTGCTCCAGAAGTTGTAACACTTTTTCCGGCTGTGCGGTCAATTGTTCCAACAGCGGTTTGACTTCGAGATTCGTCTCCCCTTCAGTTGATATTATCTGTTGATTCAGTGATGGGTTCTGTACGCCCTCAGCTAGAGGTTGAACTAAGTATTGAAGTAGCGAAGCAAAATTTCCAACGCCATTCGCCGGGAGTTCTTTTCCGTTCCACTTCGTAACCGGTTTAGCCGTTTGTGTTTGCTGTACATCCGTCAAGTTCATCTTATTTTCTCACCCCTTATTGAACTGCCAGCAATTGTGTCAACGCTGCTGCTTTTTTAGGGTCCATCTTTGCCATGATGGCCGCTTGTTGTTCAGCATCGATCTCTTTAATGATTGAGACGACTTCCGTCGGACTCAATTCGTTAAAAATATTGGCTGCATCTTTCGGCGTCATCTCCGCATAGACATCCGTCACATCAGCAGTCTTTTTCGGAGTCGGCTTATTAGTCGCTGCCGGTGTAGCCGGCGTGTTTTTTAGTCGATCCCGTTCCGCAATCAATCGGACGACTTCCTGTTCTTTCGCTTGGATGAGTTCTGCTTGATCCGTCGTCTTTGCCCGCAGTTTTTTGATTTCAGCGTTTGCTAATTTCAAACGTTGTTCGATCTCCGAACTTTTTGAAGACGTTACCTTCGTGTTCGTTACTTCTTCTGACGCAAAAGGCAATGAAAAAATCGGCCGTCCATTAGCATAATTTAATACGAGATAGGCTGTAAATAATAGCAATAACAATGGGATGATTAATAAAGGCAAAATCCATTGTTTTGATGATTTGTTCTCACTCATGTCGTTCGCCTTCTTCCAAACTGCAATAATGCTAATTCATCCATTTGGTTCTGTTCCACTAAAGCGAGTGTCCGCCGATTTTCTTCTAATTGATTCGATTGCAGTCGTGTGAATTTCTTTTCTTCAATTAAAGCTTCTTTTAAATCGACTTGAGCCCGTTCATACTGATTTTTCGCCTGTGTGACATATAACTGTTGTCGTTCGATCTGTTGTTTGACAACATCGCGTGCACGTTCACGGTATTGAGAAGCAAGCAACTCAACCGTCCCTGTTTCGTTTTGTGCTTTCAAAAATGCTTCATAACGAACGAGCAGGTGATACAGTTTCTCCACCTCGACTTCATATTGTTTCTTTTTTTCAGCAGTATGTTTTGAAACACGATCCTTTTCCGCTTCCGCTAAAGGAATGATACGTTCATATATGGTTTTCATTCGTGCACCCCCTTAACGGATTGTCGAAATCAAACGATCCATCCCATCTTCGAAATGACTTTTCTCTTCCACCCGTTGTTTTAAAAATCCGATCAATTCCGGATACTTTTCAACAGCCCGATCAATGTCTGGATTTGTACCGCTTTTGTAAGCACCGATATTGATTAAATCTTCGGCATCGAGGTACGTTGACAATAGCTGCCTGAAGGTAATGGCACTATCCTTATGTTCGGTCGAAGTAATTTGATTCATGACCCGGCTGATGGAGCGTAGGATGTGAATCGCCGGATATTGTCCTTTATTGGCGAGATTTCGGTCGAGGACAAAATGACCATCGAGAATCCCGCGGACCGCATCCGCAATCGGTTCATTCATGTCATCACCGTCAACTAAGACCGTATAAAATGCTGTAATGGAACCTTCTGTCGTTTTACCGCTTCGTTCCAACAATTGTGGAAGTAAGGCGAATACACTCGGGGTATATCCCTTGGAAGCAGGTGGTTCCCCGGTTGCCAGACCAATTTCTCGCTGGGCCATAGCAAACCGTGTGACGGAATCCATCATCAAAACGACATTTTTTCCTTGATCCCGAAAATATTCAGCAATCGCCGTTGCCGTGTAGGCGCCTTTGAGTCGTACGAGTGGCGGTTGATCACTCGTCGCTACGACGATGATCGAACGGCTCATGCCTTCCTCACCTAACTCCGCTTCAATAAATTCCTTCACTTCACGGCCGCGTTCACCAATCAAGGCGATGACATTGATATCAGCCGTCGATCGTTTGGCAATCATACCGAGTAATGTTGATTTACCGACACCTGATCCTGCGAATAATCCGACGCGTTGACCTTGTCCGACGGTCAATAAACCATCGATGGCACGAATGCCTGTCGACAACACTTCATCAATTCGCGGACGATCAAGTGGACTTGGTGGCTTACGGACAATGGAAGTCGTCCGTAAATGTGCCAGTGATTTTCCATCTAATGACCGTCCAAGCCCGTCTAAGACTTTCCCGATCAAATCATCTCCGACAGGAACATGGAGCGGTTTCCCTGTTGCGATGACAATCGATCCAGGTGCAATGGCCGTCGTCTCACCATAAGGCATCAGTAACACATGTCCTTCCCGAAAACCAACGACCTCTGCCTCGATTTCGTCTCCACGATGTATTCGGATCAAGCACCGTTCTCCAATGGCGACAGCTGTCGGACCACGCGATTCAATCATCAAACCAATGACTTGAACGACTTTACCGGAATGTTGAACCAAATCTTCTGAACGAACATCCCGAATCGCGGCTTGCAATGGTTTCAGTTTATACATCTTGCAGCACCTCGGATAACTGTTTCAATAACATGTCATAACTAGAAGTCAGTCCACCTGTAATGGCACCATTTTCTGAATCGACACGAAAATCACGTACTGCCAGTTCAGCGTCGATTCTAAAGCTGATTGTCGTTGTTCCACCTAAAATTGTTTGGAGTCGTTCATCTAACAATACGACCCTTTCAAAGTCTTCCGCTGATGTATACACTACTAATTTTTCACGGTCCCGGAATTGAAGTATCAGTTTATGAATCGATTGATACAATGCTTCTTCATCCGTATCATGTAAATGTTCTAAAAATTGATGTGTCAATTGAAGTGAAAGTGCACACAATTCGTCTTCCATCATCTCAATCCGGTCAGAAAACATCTGTTCGAGACGACTTGCGAATTGATTAGTTTCCTCGATTCGTTGTTGATACGAGGTTCGACCTTCATTTTGACCCGTTTGGTATCCTTCTTGATGCCCTTGTTGCCTTGCTTCTTCTAATACCTTTATCCGTTCTTGCTCCAAAGCCATGCGCTGTGATTGTTCGCGTTGTTCCAACAAATCCTGCTGTTGTTTTAATTGTCTTTGACCTTCATGCATCATGTCATCATATGACGTAAGTGGCTCAGGATCAGCAGTCTGCTCTGGAGTACGATGAACTATCGTCCGGTGATCTCGTTCAAAAACAATTTGACGTTTTATGACGTTAGACAACGATATCATCTCCTCCACCACGGGCTACCACGATTTCTCCCATATCTTCCAGGCGACGAATGATACCCACAATTCGACTTTGTGCTTCTTCGACGTCACGCAACCGGACAGGTCCCATGAACTCCATATCCTCTTTGAACGATTCGACCATTCGTTGGGACATATTGCGATAAACCATTTCCTTCACGTCGTCTGAAGACACCTTGAGCGAAAGCAACAAGTCTTCATTCGAAACTTCACGAATAATCCGTTGAATGGCCCGTGCATCCAGTGTAACGATGTCTTCAAAGACAAACATCCGTTTCTTGATTTCTTCCGCCAATTCCGGATCCTGAATTTCAAGCGTATCGAGAATCGTTCGTTCCGTTGTCCGGTCGACACCGTTCAAGACTTGAACAACCGCTTCGATTCCGCCAGATTGAGCATAATCCTGCATTCCTGCTTGTGATAGATTCCTTTCGAGTATTTGTTCGACCTCACTGATGATTTCTGGATTCATCCGATCCATCGTTGCAATCCGTCGGGCGACATCAGACTGGGCTTCTGTCGGAAGTTCTGATAGAATCTGTCCTGATTTGACCGGATCCAAATGAGCCAATACCAAAGCAATCGTTTGCGGATGTTCATTTTGAATGAAGTTCAGCAATTGTTTCGAATCTGCTTTGCGGGCAAACTCAAACGGTCTGACTTGAAGCGTCGATGTCAAACGATAAATGAGTTCCATCGCTTTCTCTTCACCTAGTGCTTTTTCCAACACGGATTTTGCAAATCCGATACCACCTTGCGTGATATAGTTTTGCGCCGTCGCTAATTCGTGAAACTCTTCTAACACTTCGAGCTTCTCATCCGGATCAATCCGTTTCATGCTCGAAATCTGTAATGTCAGCCATTCCATTTCTTCTTCAGACAAATGTTTGTATACGCTGGCCGCGACTTCCGGACCAAGCGAAATCATTAAAATGGCGGCTTTTTCCCGACTACTCATCTCTAACTTCTTCATTTCATCAATCCTCCGCTAACCAGGTGCGTAACAACTTCGCAAATTCATCCGGATTGGATGCGGCAAGCTTCTCAAGCTGTTTCCGTTTGACCGTTCCTTCACTTGTGTCCTCTGTCGACAGTTCAGGAATCTCTGTCTCGATCGGTGTCCATTCTTCCAGTTCCTCAATCTCAGCTGTTCTTCTTCTACGTATTAACAGGAAGATAACTCCTACTACAATCAGTACTGCGGCACCTAATGCAAACCAGACCCACATCGGTGTTGTTTCCGTTGTTACTGTCTGTTTCGGTGTCTCGGCAAACGGTCTTGACATGACGACGACTTTATTCGCCAGCTCTGCATCGGTTAAGGTCGTCTTCGCATCTGTCTTCGTCAATGAAGTACGAATGATCGAATACATCATGGTCTGTAAATCTGTTTGAAGTTGCGGATCTATTTGATTTTGTCCTTTAGGTGGCTCAACGATGACTTGAATTCCTAAATCCCGAATTTCATATGGCGCACCGGTAATCTGTTTTGTGATTCGATTAACTTCGTAATTAATGATGTCGTGTGTCTTCTCACTCGTATCTCCTGCCGTCCCTGTACCTTGCGGGAAGTTAATTGTCTCATTCTCACCCGTTCCTGCAGTTCCTTCATTTGCAGCCCCGGTGTATGCTTCGGCGACTTTCTCTGCCGAGGTGACAATCCCCTCGATTTTATCAGGATCAACCGGTTCGACTAATTTTTGTTCTTCTTGACGCTGCGTGACATCTACATCTGCCGTAACAGAGACTAATGCTTTTTGCGGACCAAGAACAACCGACAGCATCTGTTGAATTTGCTGACGCAAATCTTTTTCTGTCGTTTTCTTCAACTGCATCGGATCCGTTCCCCCTGCAGTCTGAGTTCCCTTACCTGGCTCATAATACGTAAAGTACTGATCCATGATGGTAATGTTCTCTTCTTTTAGATTCGGGATACTTTTCGCAATCAGGTGATAAAGACCTTGGACGGTCTGCTGATTCAGGTCGCTGCCGGCACTTGACGTCAAAACGACTGACACGGTTGATGTCTCTTCTTTATCTGATAAGAAAACGCTTTTTTCCGGTAATGTAATCATGACCTTTGCAGCATCAATCCCATTGACTTGTGTAATCAGATTTTCTAATTCCGTTTGCATCGTGTCCCGCTCGAGAATGTTCATTTCCTTATCTGTTGTTCCAAAGCCGGCGTTTTCGCTAAAGAAGGAATAATCAATTTGACCTGATTTCGGTATTCCGGCTGTCGCCAACTCTACTTTTAAGTTTTCTGCACTTTCTTCCGGTACGAGGATTGTCACACCTTCTGTACCACTGACAACCTCGGACTTTACACCATCTTCATTTAATTTCTCTGTTACTTGACCTGCCTCCTGGGGAGACAATTTCGAGTATAGCGGTGTCATCGTTGGTTTACTTAACCAAATCGCTGCAACAACGATAGCTGCAATTAGGAATAAGATGATTCCGATGATCGTTGCCTTTTTAACGAGCGACCATTCCTGCCATGTCATTTTTAATGCGCCAAAGCGCGTTTTTAGTCCTTCATTCATCAAACATCTCCCACGCTTTCCTTAACAATCACAGTTGCATACGCATCATTTCTTGGTATGCTTCGATGCCCTTATTCCGGACTTCGATAGCGAGTTGCATAGAAAGCGATGCTTCTTCTGTTTTGATCATGATGTTATGTAAGTCCGTCGTTTTTCCAGTCGCAAGATCGACTCGTGCTTGCGAGGAAGCTTGTTGCGCCTCATTCAGACCATTCATGGCCTGACTCAACACTTCACTGAAATCACTTGGTGTCGTTTTGGCAACAGATTGAGACGGTAAGACCATCTGCATACTTTGAATCGGTTGAATCGCCATCGTGTCATCTCCTTCTTACTTGCCGATTTCCATCGCTTTGACTAACATTGCTTTTGTTGCATTCAACGCAGTGACATTGGCTTCATAAGAACGCGTCGCCCCCATCATATCGACCATTTCCTTCAATAAATCGACGTTCGGCATTTTAACGTATCCCAGTTCATCCGCATCTGGATGATTCGGATTGTATTCCAACTTGAATGGTTCTTGATCTTTTCGAATCTCGCTGACTGTCACGCCATTGCCTGTTTCTTTTAAAACGGCTAATTTGCGGGCATATGGTTGCCATTCTCCGTTAACAAGCTCACCGCGTGTCGTCTGAGCATTGGCGATATTGGCAGATACGGTATCGAGTCGCAGACGCTGTGCCGTCAATCCCGTTGCGGATGTATGAAAACCTGAAAACATACTCATGATTTAACGTCCTCCCCGGATGACAGATTGAATTCCTGAAAATTTCCGGTTCAATTGTTCGACCAGTGCTTCGTACTCAATCTGGTTGCGTGATAATTCAGACATTTCGAGATCAATATCGACCCCGTTCCCATCGTTACGCATTGCAGACGATTGTTCGACGATACTTCCTGAAGTGCCGATTGTTGCGTGTCGTTTTAAACTCATTTTCATTTCAGAATCCAAGACATCTCCGAACACTACGCGCTTTGATTTATATCCAGGCGTATCGACGTTCGCAATATTTGCTGAGATTACTTTCTGCGCAGCTACCGTCCGATCGACGGCCTGTGTCATCGTTGTATAATCTGAACCAAGCCAGTTCATCATTCAACCTCCACCTCTATTTATCTCGTAAAACTTAGCATTATACCGTAAGCGGTTAGTAACATATCTGAAATAATTGAAACAAATAGGTCAATGTTTGAAAAGAAGTTTTTTCAAAAAAAGGGGAATGAGATGTTAATTTTACACTTTTTAAACCCTTTTTTTATAAAAATGATAAATAATACCTATAAAAAAAAGAAGACCTAGTGCTTTACTAGGTCTTCTTTGCAATTCTATTATTTTCTTTTTTTAGTTCGATTTAATCCGCTCTAATTCATAGAGGAAGTTGTCATTTAAAATCTTGATGTATGTCCCTTTCATACCAAGCGAACGAGACTCGATGACACCGGCACTTTCAAGTTTCCGCAACGCATTGACGATGACTGAACGAGTGATCCCGACACGGTCAGCAATCTTAGAAGCCACAAGCAATCCTTCGTTTCCGTCTAGCTCTTCGAAGATATGTTCGATCGCTTCAAGTTCAGAATACGATAAAGAATTGATCGCCATTTGGACGACGGCTTTTTTCCGCGCCTTATCTTCCGCTTCATGGGCTTTCTCACGTAAGATTTCCATTCCGACAACCGTTGCTCCGTATTCAGCAAGCACTAAGTCCTCTTCATTAAAATCTTCAAGCATCCGACCAAGTACAAGTGTTCCAAGTCGCTCACCGCCACCGATGATCGGAACGATTGTTGTTTTTGATGTCTCGAACATATCTCGGTTATCGATTGGGAACGCTGTATGCTCGCTGTCGATCGCGATGTTTGCCGTCGTTTCCGTCACATTAAACAATTTTTTCGTATAATCTTCCGGGAACTGACGCTCTTCGAGGAATCCACGAATTCGTGCATTCTCGATTTGTTGTTTAATCGCAATTCCTAATAACTTTCCACGACGGCTGACGATAAAGGTATTTGATTCCATGACTTCACTTAATCGATCTGCCATGACCTTAAAGTCGACATGTGTGCTTGCTTCTTGTTGTAACATCGTGTTGAGCTTTCGTGTTTTTGCCAGTAAATTCATGATTTTCTTCCTCCACTTATAAGATGAACTGACTTAAGTCACGATCATCTGCTACTTTTCCGACGCGGTCCATGACATATTGAGGTGTGATGGTGACGTCTGTCTCTGGCATCTCTGCCGCTTCAAACGATAATTCTTCTAATACACGTTCCATGATGGTATATAAACGGCGAGCACCGATATTATCTGTTTCATCATTTACTTGTGCCGCAATCCGTGCAATTTGACGAATCGCGTCTTCCGTAAATGTGACATGGACTTGCTCCGCCCCAAGCAAAGCCTTGTATTGCTTAAGCAATGCTTGATTTGGTTCTGTCAAAATTTTGACGAAGTCGTCTTCTGTCAAACTGTCGAGTTCCACCCGGATCGGAAAACGTCCTTGCAGTTCCGGAATCAAGTCAGATGGTTTTGCCATATGGAAAGCTCCGGCTGCAATGAATAACATATGATCCGTCTTGACAGGGCCATACTTCGTCACAACGGTTGATCCTTCGACGATGGGTAAGATATCACGCTGCACGCCTTCGCGCGATACACCGGCACTATCTTGTCCCTTCGTTGCAATCTTGTCGATTTCATCGACGAAGATGATTCCCATCTGCTCAGCACGACGAACGGCTTCGTCGTGGACTTCATTCAAATCGAGTAGACGTTCTGCCTCTTCCGCAGTCAAAATCGGACGTGCCTCTTTAACGCTTAGCTGGCGTTTCTTTGTTTTTTTCGGCATGACTTGTCCGAGCATATCCTGCAGATTCGCGAGCCCTTCCATACCTTGTTGTCCGGAGAACAAATCCATTTGCCGCTCTTCGATGTCCACATCAATCATGCGGTCTTCTAGTTGACCTTGGAATAATTGTTGGCGAATGACGGACCGATCGGCTGTATCGTTGGCAGTTTCTTGCTCGGGCGGTTTTTGAGTTCCACCGAACAGCATCTCAAACGGATTTCCTCCGCCAAGACCCGTTGAAGCTTTTTTACCGGCAAGGGCATCAACGATTCGTTCATTCGCAACCGCTTCAGCACGTTCTTTCAAAGCTTCTTTTTTCTCATCTTTGACAAGGCGCAGTGAAGCTTCAACTAAATCACGGACCATTGATTCAACGTCACGTCCGACATAACCGACTTCCGTGAATTTCGTGGCTTCAATTTTAACGAACGGTGCACGAACCAATTTAGCAAGTCGACGGGCGATTTCCGTTTTTCCTACTCCTGTCGGTCCGATCATCAAGATGTTCTTCGGTGTCACTTCATCACGCAGACTCGGATCGAGCAGTTGACGGCGATAACGATTTCGAAGTGCAATCGCGACGGCTCGTTTCGCATCCGCTTGACCAATGACATGTTCATTTAGTTTTTCCACGATTTGTCTCGGTGTAAATTCATGCATCTGCACTTCCCCCAATCGTTTCTAAAATGATTTGATCATTCGTGAATACACATAGCTCTCCTGCTGTTTCAAGAGCGGCACGGGCGATTTCCTCGGCTGTCATGTGTCCGGCATGCCGAGCCAGTGCCCGACCCGCGGCAAGCGCATAGTTTCCGCCTGAACCGATGGCCAAAATCCCGTCATCCGGTTCGATGACTTCTCCATTACCTGAAACAAGAAGTAAATGTGTTCCATCCATGACAAGCAACAAAGCTTCCAGCTGGCGTAGCATTTTATCGCCCCGCCATTCCTTTGCTAGTTCCACGGCAGCTCGTTGCAGGTTCCCGTTGTACATTTCAAGTTTTGCTTCAAACTTTTCGAATAACGTAAACGCATCAGCTACACTTCCGGCAAACCCTGCAATCACTTTCCCACCATAGAGACGCCGGACTTTTTTTGCACTTTTCTTCATGATGACTTGATTACCAAAAGTCACTTGTCCATCCCCGCTCATTGCAGATTGACCGTTATGTTGAATCGCAAAAATCGTCGTTGCATGAAACATGCTATTTCCTCCCTTAGGCACGCGGATGCGCTTGCTGATAAACATGTCGTAGCCGTTCCGTCGTGACGTGTGTATATTGCCCTGTCGTCGATAATGAAGCATGCCCAAGCAATTCTTGCACCGCTCGTAAATCTGCTCCACGTTCCAGTAAATCGGTCGCGAAACTATGTCGTAAAGCATGTGGTGTCACATGTTTCGATAAAAAGGGATCCGCTTTTTTTAAGATTTTCCGAATCCCGTCCGTTGTCAAACGGCGACCTGAACGAGAAAGAAAAATCGCTTGTTCTTCGTCCTCGGACGGTTGTCGTTCCTTCAAATACTCGGTCAAGGCTTTTTTCGCAAATGATCCGATTGGTGTAATCCGTTCTTTTCGTCCTTTACCGTATACATGCACATACTCCAAGTCCGGATCTAAATCCTTTACGTTCAATCCGGCCAATTCGCTGACACGCATCCCTGTTGCATACAGCAACTCAATCAATGCCACATTCCGTACGCCTAATGAATCCGATGTCCGGAAAACTTCTAAAAATCGTTCGTATTCTGATGGTACTAAAAACGTCGGTAGCGTTTGGTCACGTTTTGGCGCCTTCAATCCTTCAAAAGGATTGACGTCATTTGTATCCCGCGTCACAAAACGCCCGAATTGTTTCAAACAAGATACTTTTTGAGCGATCGTTGATTTAGATGCTTTTTGATCATAAAGAGCAAACAAATAACGCCGTGCAGTTGCCAATTCAATCGATCCCAGCTGATGATCGAGGCAAAAAGCGGCGTATTGTCGAAGTGTTTGATCATAAGAACGGCCCGTATTTGGAGATAATTGACGTTCGATGTGTACATACCGTAAAAACGATTTTCGCAGTACGTCAAACTCTGAGTCTACTCCCATTGATGAGCCCCCTTCTAACCATTTCATACTCGAATCGCCCTTAGCATAGCACACCGTAAGTAGTCTGACAATAGACCAAAAATCGGAAAAATAACAAAATTATCACGCTTTTATGACAAATTAAGAAATGGGAGAAAAGAACGCTGGATTGCGCCTTCTCCCCCATCTTCCTTACATATCGGTAAAGTCTTTAATTGCTTCTAATGCCCGTTCGGCAAGGAGCGCATACTTTTCTGGTTTCTTCATTCGACCTTTTTGGTCGGCAAGTCCCGGTACCAGTCCGAAGTTTGCGTTCATCGGTTGGAAGTTCTTACCTTCCGTCGTCGTGATATAATGCGCCATCGCACCCATCATCGTTTCTTTCGGGAAGGCGACCGGCTCCGCTTCGTTGACTAAACGAGCCGCATTGATACCTGCCGTCAAACCGGAAGCAGCTGATTCGACGTACCCTTCGACGCCTGTCATCTGACCGGCAAAGAATAGATCCGGACGTGTCCGTGTCTGATACGTCGGTTGCAACAGGTTCGGTGAATTGACGAACGTATTCCGGTGCATGACACCATAACGAACGATTTCAGCATTTTCAAGACCTGGAATCAAACGGATGATTCGTTTTTGTTCGCCCCACTTCAGATGCGTTTGGAATCCAACGAGGTTAAACAATGTTCCGGCTGAGTTATCCTGACGAAGTTGAACGACGGCATACGGACGTTCACCCGTTTTCGGATCTTCAAGACCAACTGGCTTCATCGGTCCGAATAAAAGTGTCTTCGGTCCGCGTGACGCTAATACTTCAAATGGCATGCATCCTTCGAAGTAGATTTCCTTCTCGAATTCTTTTAACGGAACGACTTCCGCTTGAATCAACTCATTGTGGAAATGCGTAAACTCTTCTTCTGTCATCGGACAGTTCAAGTAAGCCGCTTCTCCTTTATCATAACGTGACTTTAAATACACTTTATCGCGGTCAATCGTATCACCGTCAAGAATCGGTGCGGCAGCGTCAAAGAAATACAGGTAATCTTCTCCGGTGAACTGCTTGAGAGATTCGGACAAAGCGGCACTTGTCAAAGGACCTGTAGCGACGATGGTGGGACCATCTGGAATCGCTTCAAGTTCCTCATGATGGACCGTGACGTTCGGATGATTTTTTAACGTTTCCGTCACGTATCCGGCAAAGTCATGTCGATCGACAGCAAGCGCACCACCTGCCGGCACACTCGCAAGATCGGCAGCCTTGAGGATCAGTGAGTCGAGTTGTCGCATTTCTTCTTTTAATACACCGACTGCATTTGTCAGTTGATTCGCCCGAAGTGAGTTCGAGCAAACGAGCTCTGCAAATTGATCGGTATGGTGAGCAGGTGTCTGCTTGACTGGTCGCATTTCATATAAATCTACTTGTATACCGCGTTTCGCAAGTTGCCATGCTGCTTCAGAACCTGCGAGACCGGCGCCGATTACGGTTACCCGTTTCATCGGTCATTCCTCCTCTTGCTCCTGATCGATGCGTGTTTCATGATGTCCGCAAGACGTACATTCTACTTTCACACCGTTCTTGATTTTCTTTTGTACCATCATACTGCTACAAACCGGACATGGTTCTTCCACCGGTTTATCCCATGAGACGAATTCACATTCCGGATAATTCGAACAGCCGTAGAATAAGCGTCCTTTTTTACTCCGGCGTTCCACGATCTCACCTGTTCCACACGTCGGACATTTAACACCAATCTCAACTTGAATCGGCTTCGTGTTCCGACATTCCGGGAAGTTTGAGCACGCCATGAATTTTCCATAACGGCCCATCTTGATGACCATCGCGTGTCCGCAGACTTCACAATCTTCTCCGGCCGGTTCGTCTTTGATTTCGATTTTTTCGATTTCGGCTTCTGCACGTGTCAGACGCTTTTCGAACGATTTATAAATCGGATCGACGACTTCCGTCCACTGCATGTCCCCTTTTTCGATTGCATCGAGCAACGCTTCCATATCCGCCGTAAATTGAACGGTGATGAATTCTTGGAAATAATCACTGATCATATCGATGACCAGTTCCCCGAGTTCGGTCGGCAGGAATTTTTTCTCTTCGAGCGTCACGTAACCGCGTTTTTGGATCGTATCGAGTGTCGGCGCATACGTCGAAGGACGACCAATCCCGAGTTCTTCCATCGCCCGGACGAGGCGTGCCTCGGTATACCGCGGTGGTGGTTGCGTAAAGTGTTGTTTCGGCTCAATCATTTCCTGCTCCAAGACTTCACCGTCTTCAAGCGGCGGTAACAAACCGTCCTTGACGTCCGTTACTGTCTCATCGTCTGTATCTTCAATATAGACTTTCATGAATCCGGCAAATTTAACCGTCGAACCGTTTGCCCGGAACATGACATCATTTGAAATTAAGTCGACTTTTACTGTATCCAGAACAGCCGGAGCCATTTGGCTCGCAACAAACCGTTCCCAAATTAATTTGTATAATCGGAACTGATCGCGGGATAAATACGATTTGACGAGTTGTGGGTCACGCATCGTCGATGTCGGACGAACCGCTTCGTGGGCATCTTGCGAATTTGCTGCTTTTTTCTCTTTCCGTTTTTCAACAGCGATATATTCTTTTCCGTACGCATTTTCAATGAACCCTTGTGCTTCAATGTTGGCGGTTTCAGATGTCCGGGTTGAATCGGTCCGCATGTACGTAATCAAACCGACCGTTCCTTCTTTTCCGAGCTCGATTCCTTCATATAACTGCTGGGCAATCATCATCGTTTTTTTCGCACGGAAGTTCAGCTTGCGGGCTGCTTCCTGTTGAAGCGAACTCGTCGTAAACGGCAAGGCCGGATTCCGGCGGCGTTCTTTTTTCGTAACGGTATCGACCGTGAAGGACTCTGAAAGTTTGGCCAATACTTCATTGACTTCTTCTTCTGAGTGCAGTTCGCGTTTCTTTCCGTCAATTCCGTAGAAGTTGGCTTCGAGCTTTTCACCATTTGCGTCCAGCTCCAGTTTGATCGTCCAATATTCTTCCGGTAAAAAGGCATTGATTTCCTGTTCGCGATCAATGATCATCTTCACAGCAACCGATTGAACACGTCCTGCTGACAAGCCTTTTTTAATTTTCTTCCAAAGTAACGGACTCATACTGTAACCGACGAGACGGTCCAAGATACGCCGCGCCTGTTGTGCATCGACAAGATCGTAGTTGATCTTGCGGGGTCTCTTGAACGAATCTTTGATGGCGTCTTTCGTGATTTCATTAAAGACGACCCGACATTCTGTCGATTCATCGACACCGAGGGCTTTCGCTAAGTGCCAAGCGATTGCTTCCCCTTCACGGTCCGGGTCAGCTGCAAGATAGATTTTTTGTGCTTTTTTAGCGGCCGTTTTTAACTCTTTTAAAACCGGGCCTTTACCACGAATCGTAATATACTTTGGTTCATAGTCATGTTCTACGTCAACACCCATTTGACTTTTCGGTAAGTCGATGACATGTCCCATCGAAGCTTTCACGGTATAGTTTGAACCGAGATAACGTTTGATGGTTTTTGCCTTTGCAGGTGATTCGACAATTACTAAATATTTTGCCATTACAATCGCTCCCTATTAGAGGCGTACTCGTATTTTAATCTCACTTATCATAGTAGTCTCGATTCCCATTTGTCAACGTTCATCAAGATACTTTTTGAAACTTCTTCCGGATTCAAGAGTGGAATCGCCCCTTCCGCAATCAGTTGATTTGTCCCTTGAAAGTGTTTTTCTGTCGGACAACCCGGGATACAATACACGTCTTTTCCCTGTTCAAGCGCGTGACCTGCCGTGTTCATCGTCCCGCTTTTCCGGGTTGCCTCAACGATAATCAATCCTGACGCCAGTCCGGAGATAATCCGGTTTCGTTCCAAAAACTGATACTTCTTGATTGGGGTTGGAGCGGGATACTCCGATAAAAGCAGTCCTGCTTGCTCAATCCGTTGAAACAGTTGTGAATGCCGGGCGGGATACAAACAATCAAAACCGCTCGCTAACACAGCAATCGTCGCTTGATGATGTTTAAGGGAAAGACGATGTACAAGAGAATCAATACCAAGGGCACCACCTGACACCGTGACGAATGGAGACTCGAAAAAGGGACGTAAGAAAGATAAACGTTTTGAGTGAGAAGGAGAGGGTTGACGACTTCCGATGATACTGATCATCGGCTGTTTTAATAAGGAAGGATCACCGCTGAAGAAAAGACCGTAGACGGGTTGAGGAATTTGAAGCAACGACATCGGAAAAAACGGGTCACCCGGAACAAGAAGGTTCGTTGGGACTTGATCCAATTGTAAGGCACGCTGATAACGGTTTTTGATGGATCTTGACACGGGTAAATCCTCTACCGGTAAAAGACCGTACTGCTCGATCAAGACAACGATTGAATACGGAACCCGGCAAGTCGCAAAACGTGCATACAGTTCTCTGTCCATTCATTACGCTCCTTTTATATAGAAGAAAGCCGTCCTGATTCAATCAGGACAGCTAACATCTTGTTTACTTCACAGTTGAACCTGTGACACATTCGTCGTAGATACCGGCTTCTTTGATGACACGAATCAACGTCTCACCGATGATAGCTGGTGTTTCTGCTACTTCGATCCCATTGGCACGAAGTGTTTTGATTTTTTCTGCAGCAGTTCCTTTACCACCTGAAATGATGGCACCGGCATGACCCATGCGTTTGCCTTCAGGTGCTGTTTGCCCACCGATGAATCCGATGACCGGCTTCGTCATGTTGGCTTTGACCCACTCCGCCGCTTCTTCTTCTGCCGTTCCACCGATTTCACCCAGCATGATGACGGCTTTTGTTTCCGGATCTTCATTAAACGCTTTGAGCGTATCAATGAAATCTGTTCCGTTGACCGGATCGCCACCAATTCCGACTGCTGTTGATTGACCAATTCCTGCTGTCGTCAATTGATGAACGGCTTCATACGTCAATGTTCCAGAACGTGAGACGATTCCGACGTGACCTGGTGTATGAATGTATCCTGGCATGATCCCGAGTTTCGCAACGCCTGGCGTAATGACACCCGGACAGTTCGGTCCGATCAGACGGACTGGTTTTCCGTCCAGATAACGTTTTACTTTAACCATATCAAGAACCGGAATCCCTTCCGTGATACAAATGATCAAGGCGATGTTCGCATCCGCTGCTTCCATGATGGCATCGGCCGCAAATGCAGGCGGTACATAGATGATTGAAGCATTGGCAGCTGTCTTTTCGACTGCTTGAGCGACTGTATCGAAGACCGGCACTCCTAGTACTTCCGTTCCACCTTTACCTGGTGTCACGCCACCGACGAGGTTCGTTCCGTAATCAATCATCTGTTCGCCGTGGAACATTCCTTGATTCCCTGTAATTCCTTGAATGATGACTTTTGTTGATTCATTTACCCAAATACTCATCCTTAGCTCCCCCTTACTTCACGAGCGCAGCAATTTTTTCTGCGCCGTCTGCCATTGATGTAGCTGCTGTAATCGCTAGACCTGAATCTTTGAGAATTTGTTTCCCGGCATCGACGTTTGTTCCTTCGAGACGAACGACGAGTGGCAATTCTAAGCCAACTTCTTTTGTTGCGGCAACGATACCTTCTGCAATGACGTCACACTTCATGATTCCACCAAAGATGTTAACGAAAATTCCTTTGACGTTCTCATCCGACAAAATCAATTTAAAGGCTTCTGTTACTTTTTCTTTTGTCGCACCGCCACCGACATCAAGGAAGTTTGCTGGATCGCCGCTGAAATGCTTGATGATATCCATCGTCGCCATCGCGAGACCTGCACCGTTGACGAGACATCCGATGTTTCCGTCGAGTGCGATATAGTTTAAGTCATTTTTAGAAGCTTCCACTTCACGTGGATCTTCTTCTGATTCGTCACGGAGTGCGACGACATCAGCATGACGGTATAACGCGTTTGAATCAAAGTTGAGTTTTGCATCAAGTGCCAAGACATCACCGTCTTTTGTTGTGACGAGTGGATTGATTTCAGCAATTGAACAATCCTTATCGACGAAGAATGTATACAATTTCGTGACCATACCGACGAACTTGTTGACAAGTTTAACCGGAACACCCATTGCAAACGCCAGTTTCCGTGCTTGGAAGGCTTGTAAACCAACTGCCGGATCCACTACTTCTTTGATGATTTTTTCCGGAGTTGCTTCTGCTACTTCCTCAATATCCATTCCGCCTTCACTTGAACCCATGATGACGACACGACCTGTTACACGGTCGAGGACGATCCCGAGATAATACTCTTTGTCAATCGCACAACCTTCTTCAACAAGAAGACGTTGGATGACTTTACCTTCTGGACCTGTCTGATGCGTGACGAGTGTTTTGCCGAGTAACTCTGTCGCGAATTCTTTCACTTCTTCTTGCGATTTAGCCAATTTAACACCACCGGCTTTACCGCGACCCCCTGCGTGAATCTGTGCTTTTACGACTTTGATCGGACCTGACAATTGTTCTGCTGCATCGACTGCTTCTTCAACTGTAAATGCTGCAATTCCGTTCGGAACAGGTACACCGTACGAACGAAGTAACTCTTTTGCCTGATATTCATGTACATTCATGAAAAAATCCCCCTTAACCCCTTTAGTTTCGGCTCTTTCATTGTAGTTAAAATTGGAAGCGCTGTCTATCGTTATCGACCGAAAGCATTTATTTCTTCGAAATTCCTGTTTGATCGAGTTGATATAAAAAGGCAAACAACTCGGCAATGACCCCATATAATTCATTTGGAATTTGTTCCGAGACTTGGACGGCGTCGAGCAACGTGACCAGCGTCTCGTCTTGCCGAATCGGAATACCGTGTTGTAAGGCCTCTTCGAGAATGCGCTCCGCGACCCGTTCTGATCCTTTCGCGACGACCTTAGGCGCCTGCATCTGTTCTTCGTAGGATAAGGCGATGGCTTTTTTCATATTTGATAGTCCACCCTTCCGTTTCGATCCGTCGGCTGGAACGGTATCCGTTCTTTTTCCGCTTCTATTTGTTCGAAGCGGATCAAAGCATATCCTTGCTCGTGCAGACGTTGTTCGATGGTCGGCTGATAGTGGGACATAAAAGCGGCAATCCGTTCATCCGGATGAAAAACGGAAATCGCTATTTTTCGATCCGTGATTAATAAATCCAATGCAATTTCACCGACTTTCGGCAGTTTTAAGTAAAAAGCAATTCGTGCGTGATCCGGATTAAATTCTTTTTGATCAAAAGGTGCCTCCATCGTGACATCGACTTCTTCGAAAGGACCAAATTGCGGTAATTGAAACAAAAATATACCGCGTCCGGTTTCATTCGTCGCTTGAATGACCTGTTGGGCAAGTACCTGATCACTCGTCTTCCGGTCGAGCTGCCCTTCTGTTGTACCATCCGCACTCCGAGCGAGTTGAACCAATTCAATGATAGCTTGTTTGAAGGCTGTTCCGGACCCTTCCATCACTTTTTGACCCAGCTGTTGCAAGACATCTCGTGTCGTTTGCGGGACGGATTCCGCTGAAAGTGGATTGATTCGATCAAATGTCGGAAGCACTGGTAATTTCGGAGAACTCGTTTCCTGTGAAACGATTTTTAAAACGGGCTGTCCATCTGTACTCGTGACCAGAAACCGGTAAGTCGCGCCCTCTTTCAGCTCGGCTGTCGTTCCTGCCGTCAAGACACGTTGTCCGACTTGCAGCTCCATCAGACCGTCCGGAAGCAGTTTCAATACTTTACCGATGACGTTTGCCCCTTCGCGTAACGGTTGGTTGGTCGAATCAATAATTTTAAAGGGCAGTAAGGCACGATGCTCAATCTGCACGATAGCTCACCTCCTAAAGTCGGTCGAGGACCGGTTTAAATGTCTTTCGGTGAATCGGCGTCACCCCTACACGGTCGAGTGCCTGTAAGTGTTGTACCGTACCATATCCGGCATGTTGTTCAAAGCCGTAATCCGGATAGATCATGGCGTATTGTTCCATCATCGTATCCCGTGTTTCTTTCGCGACGACACTTGCTGCTGCAATCGAGATGCTCCGGGCATCGCCTTTAATCAAGGATTCCTGTGGGAAATCAACATCAAGCGTCATCGCGTCCACTAACAGGGCATCCGGCGTCAATTGAGCGACAGCCTGCTGCATAGCCTGTTTAGAGGCCTGGTAAATGTTGATCCGGTCAATCTCTTCCGGTTCGACGATCCCGATTGCGACTTCTGCGACTTCCTGAATATGCTCATACGCAGCAAGTCGTTGCTTTTTCGACATCTGTTTTGAATCTGTCAGCCCGGGATGATAAAAATCCACCGGTAAAATGACGGCTGCTGCGACGACGGGTCCCGCAAGCGGTCCCCGACCGACTTCGTCCACCCCGGCAATACGCTGATGACCTTGCGCGCGGTAAAGCTTTTCAAAAAGCGATCGTTCTTGAAACTGAACACGTTGTTGCTCTTCGTTTAACAACCGGCGCTCTGCTTGTTTCAGAGCAGTGACAACACCTTTTCGGGTATCTTGCGCGAATTCGCTTTTGATTTGTTCGAACTCTCCTCGTGAGACCATTGCTAATCGTGCTTTGATTTCAGTAATGTTCATGACTTAACTCCTTTTCGAAAAAAGCTTGGATTTCTCATCTCGAGAAGTCCAAGCCTGTCTTATTCTGTAACGGTCGCCCACTCTTCAACGGTCTCGAGCGTAACCCGACCAATTTTCTCCGTTCGGAGCTCGTGAAGCAACATTTCACTTGTCCGCTCAAAGTCGACATAGCCGCCGGTGACGAAACCACGGTTTTTTCCGATGGCTTCTAATACATCAACCGCTTCTCCCGTGATTTCCTTGAGACGATAACGCAGTTTTAATTGTTCCGGATAACGCGTCATCAACTCACGGATGGCAAACAAGGCAATATCATCAATATTCAGGATATCATCCTTAATGGCGCCCGTTGCCGCTAACCGGTAGCCGACAAGCTGGTCATCAAACTTCGGCCAGAGAATTCCCGGTGTATCAAGCAGTTCCATCTCACCCGTCTTCATTTTGATCCATTGTTGACGTTTCGTCACACCTGGACGGTCTCCTGTAATCGCGATGTTCCGTCCAGCCAAACGATTGATCAACGTTGATTTCCCGACGTTCGGGATCCCGATGATCAAAGCTCGAATCGCACTTGGATTCCGCCCTTTATCCCGCATCCGGTCATGTTTGTCTTTCATCAGACGTAAGGCACCTTCATGAATCTGTCCTAACCCTTTACTGTGCTTCGCATCGACTGCGACGACGTCGACACCGTCCTTTCGGAGTGCCTGCATCCATTTTTCGGTCAGACGGGCATCAGCCATGTCTGATTTATTCAGGACGATCAGTCGCGGTTTTCCTGCTGTGATTTGCTCGACCATCGGATTACGGCTCGACATCGGTAACCGTGCATCCACCAATTCGATGACGACATCAATCAATTTTAATTTTTCCGTGACTTCACGGCGTGCTTTCGCCATGTGTCCCGGGAACCATTGTATTGTCATTTCTTCCACCTCAAGTTTTCATAGTGCTTGGACTGCTAATAATGAACGATATATACATCGTGTCTCGTATGACCGATCCACTGCCTGTTCGAGAGAAACGATCCATTCTCTAGTATACGCAACTTTTCGCCAGAAAAGAACCCTGTCACGGTCCGAACAAAAAAACGAAGTCCACATGCAGTGAACTCCGTTTCTTAGTTACTGGCTGAAATCGTCAATCGACTGATCGAACATCGCTAAACGGATAGAAGACGAAGTTCGTCGTACCGACGATTTGGTCTTCGTCTACAAAACCGATGTCCCGGCTGTCTTTCGAGTTTTGACGATTATCTCCCATTACAAACACTTTTCCTTTTGGAACGGTCTTTTGTGCTGTTTTTTCTTCCAATGTAAAGTCTTCTGTTAAAGGAACACCATTCATCTGCGCCTTAAACTCGTTCAGATAAGGTTCCTCGACTTTTTTATCGTTGACGTATAATGTATCATCTTTGTAGTACATCGTATCACCTGGAACAGCAATCACACGTTTAATGTAATCCCGTGTTTCCGTTGCATGGAAGACGACGATGTCTCCCCGTTCCGGTTCATTGAAATAATAAGGAACCTTATTGACAATCATTCGGTCCGAATTGTGTAACGTCGGCATCATCGATTCGCCGTCCACAATGACCGGGACAAATAAAAACGTTCGGATGATGAACGCAATTACGAGCGCCACGACCAGCGCCTTAATCCAACTAAATAACTCCTTCACGCGTTCCACTCCTTCAACTCAATCTCTTGCCTAAACCTAGTATACGCATAAACGATAAAAAAAAGAAGCTTGTCCGGAGACAAGCCACTTTTTCACATGATTAACGACGAATTTCTTTAATACGAGCCGCTTTACCGCGAAGGTTACGGAGGTAGTAAAGTTTCGCACGACGGACTTTACCGTAACGAACGACTTCGATTTGCGCAACACGTGGTGAGTGAAGCGGGAATGCACGCTCAACGCCAACTCCGTAAGAAATCTTACGAACTGTAAACGTTTCGCTGATGCCGCCACCGTGACGTTTGATGACTACGCCTTCGAAAAGCTGGATCCGCTCACGCGTACCCTCGACGACTTTAACGTGGACGCGGACTGTATCACCAGGACGGAATGCAGGGACGTCTGACTTGATTTGTTCTTGTGTAATTTCACGGAACAATTGTTGTGTGTTCATGAATGATTTCTCCTTTTTTCACCAATGTTCGTATCTTCATTTGCCCTTGGCATCCAACAGCGGAACATCGTTAATAGGTGGCTTTTGCCACATGTTTTAACTTATCACAGTTTCAGTCGTTTGACAATCCTGAAATTGATTGCAAGTAACGACGGTCGGTCTCGGACAAATCGGCCTGCTCAAGTAAATCCGGTCGCCGTTCAAGCGTCCGCTTCAATGCCTGTTCGCGGCGCCATGTCTCGATCCGGGCATGGTTGCCGGACAATAAAACATCTGGAACCACTAACCCCCGAAAATCGGCAGGACGCGTATAATGCGGATATTCGAGCAATCCGGTCGAAAACGAGTCGTCTTCATGACTGGCAGCTTTTCCGAGAACATCCGGCAACAGGCGGACGGTCGCATCAATCATCGTCATGGCTGCAAGCTCGCCACCGGTCAGAACAAAGTCTCCAAGCGACACTTCATCTGTCACCAGTTCATCATGAATCCGTTGATCGAATCCTTCATAGTGACCGCATAGAAAGACGAGTTCTGTTTCGGTTGACCATTCCTCCGCAATACGTTGATCAAATCGGCGCCCCGTCGGTGTTAGGGCAATGATTCGCCGGTTTGCTTCTGGTAACGCCGCAATCGCGTCAAAAATCGGTTGGGGAGTCAATAACATTCCGGCCCCGCCACCGTATGGAGAATCATCGACACGCCCATGACGATTCGTTGAATAGTCTCGGAAATTGACATAGTTCAGTTCGATCCGCTTTTCTTCCTGGGCACGGGCGACAATCGAGTGATTGAGCGCTGTGAACATCTCCGGAAACAATGTCATGACCGTAATCTTCATCCTTCGATCAAACCCGGTAACGGTGTAATTTGAATCCGTTTTGCTTCGACATCGATCGAGGCGACGACTTGTTCGATATAGGGAATCAGAACATCCTTTTTACCGGGACGTTTGATTGTCCAAACATCATTCGCTCCCGTTTCTAAAATATCAGAGACGACACCGATTTCGTTTTCACCGTCGAAGACCGTACAGCCGATGATTTCATGATAATAAAATTCATGTTCCCCGAGCTCCTGTAAGGCTTCCGGCTGAACATACAGCTTCGAGCCTTTATATTTCTCGACATCATTGATGTGTTGCATTCCTTTGAATGTCACCATGATGAACTGTTTGTGTTTCCGGTAACTGCTGATCGTAAACGGTGTGTATGTTCCGTTCGATTCTAAAAATACATCGTTGCCGACTTTAAAGCGCTGTTCCGGAAAATCTGTGCTTGCCAGTAGTTTCAATTCGCCTTTCAAGCCGTGCGTGTTGGCGATTTTTGCGACTTCCAACCATTCCATCTGTTCCACTTCCTTATTTACAAGTCTTGTTTCCCGTTATTATTTTGCCATACAAAAAGGAGGTAAGCTTTCGCTCACCTCCAATCGTCTTACTTCGCGAGTTTCGCGTTGTGGAATTTCTCCATGATACCAGCTTTTGAGAAGAGGTTACGAACTGTGTCTGAAGGTTTAGCACCTTCAGCGAGCCATTTAAGAGCAAGCTCTTCGTTAAGTTTTACTTCTGCTTCTGGTTTAGCAACCGGGTTGTAGTATCCGATTTGCTCGATGAAACGACCATCACGTGGTGCACGTGAGTCTGCTACTACCACACGGTAGAAAGGTGATTTGTTTGCGCCCATGCGCTTAAGACGAATTTTAACTGCCATTCGTAAGTCCCTCCAGATAATAAATAGTTTTTTTTCGTTTAGTCAAATTGACAACTTCACTAGTATACAACGTTCCAGCAAAAGTGAAAAGACTTTTAGAAGAATGGGAGGCCAAAGCCGCCTTTCTTTTTCCCTTTGCCCATTTGGCCGGAGAATTGTTTCATCATCTTCCGCATGTCTTCAAATTGCTTGATCAATCGGTTCACTTCTTGAATGCTACGACCACTGCCGCGCGCAATCCGTTTCCGACGACTCGCATTGAGAATTTCCGGTTCAGTCCGCTCTCGTTTTGTCATCGATTGAATAATCGCTTCGACATAAACAAGTTGCTTCTCATCGATTTGGGCATTTTTCAGACCCTTCATCTTTCCTTTACCGGCACCCGGAATCATTCCTAACAACTCATCCAAAGGACCCATCTGTTTCACTTGCTGTAACTGCTCGATGAAATCGTCAAACGTGAACGATGCATCGCGCATTTTGCCTTCGAGCTCTTTGGCACGTGTCGCGTCCATTTGAGACTCCGCTTTTTCAATCAGCGTCAGCATATCTCCCATGCCGAGAATCCGTGACGCCATCCGCTCCGGATAGAATGGCTCGATTGCGTCCAGCTTCTCTCCAAGACCGACGAATTTAATCGGTGCTCCGGTGACTGCCTTGATGGAGAGTGCTGCTCCGCCTCGAGTATCCCCGTCGAGCTTCGTCAAGATGACACCTGTCACACCAAGCTTTTCATTAAAGCTTTCAGCAACATTGACGGCATCCTGACCCGTCATCGAATCGACGACAAGGAAGATTTCATTCGGTTTGGCGATTTCTTTCACATCAACCAGTTCCTGCATGAGGTCCTCGTCGATATGTAAGCGTCCCGCCGTATCGATCAACACGATATCGTGGTGATGCTCTTTTGCATAGTCGAGGGCATTAGTGACAATCTCTTGTGGACTGACCTGATCTCCCATTGAGAAAACAGGCAGTTCGAGTTGTTTCCCTAACGTCTCGAGCTGTTTGATCGCAGCCGGTCGATAAATATCCGCTGCAACGAGCAGTGGACTGCGATTTTGTTTCTTCCGTAAATGATTCGCAAGTTTTCCGACTGTCGTCGTCTTACCTGCCCCTTGCAAACCGGTCATCATGATGACGGTTGGCGGACGGTTCGATAACGTCAATGGAGAAACTTCTGACCCCATCAGTTTCGTCAATTCGTCATGGACGATTTTGACGACTTGCTGACCTGGCGTGAGAGACGTCATGACATCTTGCCCGACTGCACGTTCTTTCACATCATTTACGAATTGTTTGACGACTTTGAAGTTGACGTCAGCTTCTAATAACGCAAGGCGAACCTCACGCATCATTTCTTTTACGTCCGCTTCAGAAATCTTACCTTTACCCCGCATTTTAGCGAGACTGGCTTGAAGCCGTTCCGATAATCCTTCGAATGCCATGAAATTGCCCCCTACTCTAATTGCTCGAGTGCCGTAATGGTCACGTGAGCTTCGCTCGGAAGGTCTAGTTGCTTCAACTGATCAAGGAGTAACTTTCGCTGTTCATACTTTGCGAACAAGCCCAGTCGTTCTTCATATTGTTCAAGCATCGCTTCCGTACGTTTTATGTTGTCGTAGACTGCTTGTCGGCTGACTTCAAACTCATCGGCGATTTCACCTAACGAAAAGTCATCTAAATAATAGAGTGACATATAATTCCGCTGTTTCGGCGTCAAAAGCTCCTGATAAAAGTCAATCAGATAATTCATCCGGTTCGTCTTATCAAGTGTCATTCGAACACCTCCACGGTTGTTAAGTGAAATTCCTTTACAGATAGTATAGTACAGCCCTCACAGTGTGTTGTCAAGTTTTTTTCTTTACAAGGAAATCGTGGTCAGTCCTCTTCTCGGGCTTCTTCGACGGTTTCTTTTTCTTCAAAGACATCTCCGAATAATCCATAGACGAATTGTTCGGCATCAAACGGTTGTAAGTCATCGATTTTTTCACCGAGACCAACGAATTTCACCGGCAAATCCAACTCATTCTTAATCGCAAGGACAATTCCGCCTTTCGCTGTTCCGTCGAGCTTCGTCAAAACGATCCCGCTGACATCCGTGGCTTGTTTAAAGGCTTTTGCTTGAACCATCGCATTTTGACCGGTCGTTGCGTCAAGGGCGAGCAATACTTCGTGTGGCGCCCCCGGAATTTCCCGTTCGATGACACGCTTTACTTTTTCGAGTTCATTCATTAAATTGACTTTGTTTTGCAGTCGACCGGCTGTATCGCAAATCAGGACGTCGACTTTTCGTGCTTTAGCGGCTTGAACCGCATCATAGATGACCGCTGCCGGGTCCGACCCTTCACCTTGGCGAATGACCGGCACACCGGAACGTTCACCCCAGACTTGAAGTTGATCGATGGCGCCGGCCCGGAACGTATCTCCGGCTGCGAGCATGACCGTTTTACCTTCGTTCTTCAGACGGTTCGCCAATTTACCGATCGTCGTCGTTTTCCCGACGCCGTTGACACCGACAAATAAGATGACATTGAGTTCGTGACTGAGATCTAGTTCCGATTCTTCCTCTTCTACCAACATGTTGGCGACGACTTCGACCAGTACGTCACGCACTTCCTTTGTATCCTTGACGTTTTTACGTTTGACCTCGACTTTTAACTTTTCAACGAGATCCATCGTCGTCGTGACACCGACATCGGCCTGAATCAGTACTTCTTCCAACTCTTCGAAAAAATCTTCGTCGACTTCCCGGAAACGGTAGACGAGATCGTTGACGGCATTCGCCAATCCGTCCCGTGTTTTCGTCAAGCCTTCCGTAAACTTCGACGTCACTTCTTGCGTGGATGTCGTCAGACGATCTTTTAATTTTTTAAAGAAACTCATTTTTTTATCCCCTTTGGTTCTACTTCTTCACTGAGTGTCCGTCTCGCTTCTTCTAGTTTAACGGATAATACTTCGGAAATACCGTTTTGTTGCATTGTAACGCCATACAGGACGTCGGCGGACTCCATCGTTCCCTTTCGGTGGGTGATAATGATGAACTGTGTCTCGCGTGCCAGTTGGTGGACGAATTCTCCAAACCGGGCGACATTCGCCTCGTCGAGTGCTGCTTCGACCTCATCAAGGACACAGAATGGGACTGGTCGTGTTTTTAAGATGGCGAATAGTAGGGCGATTGCAGTCAAGGCACGTTCCCCACCGGACAATAAGGACAGATTTTGTAACTTTTTGCCGGGTGGTTTGGCTACGATATCGATACCGCTCGTCAAGAGGTCGGTTGGATCCACTAAAATCAAGTCGGCTTCCCCGCCGCCAAACAATTCCCGGAAGGTCTCCCGGAAATGTTCGCGAACGGCTGTGTATGTCTGTTTGAACAACCGAACGACTTCCCGGTCCATTTCTTCGATGACGGCATACAAATCTGTTTTCGCACTGACTAAATCGTCACGCTGCGTCGACAAAAACGTAAAGCGTTGATCGACTTCGGCAAATTCCTCGATGGCACCGAGATTGACAATCCCGATTTCCTCGAGTTGCCGTTTCAAGAGATGCAATTCTTCCTTGGCTTCCTCGAATGAAGTGGTTAATGGTTGAATCAAATCCGCGACCAGACCCATTTCCTCCAGTGTTTCGTGACGTGTCTCAAGACGTGTGCTGAGTCGTCCCTGGGCAAGCCGGGCTTGATCGAGGCGTTGCGTCGTCCGCTGACGTGCTTCCGTCAATTGCGCTTCCTGAATCCGTAACAGACGTAAATCTTCTGCTGCCTGCTGGATTTTTTTCGTCACAAGCGTCAATTCGTGTTCGACTGAAGTTTGTTCTTGTTGCATCTGCATTTTTTCAACATGCAGCGCATCAATCTTCGCTTCATCGAATCCTTCTAGAACATGCTTCAAGTCACGCCGTTTGTGACTTCTTTCTAATTTTGCATGACTCAGTGTCTCCCGGAGACGCGTCACTTCACGATCGATTTGATCACGTGTCATACTGATCGTCCGTTCCTCGAGCAATGCTTCTGCTTGTTGTTGTTTTAATTCCTCGACTGCAACAGCTCCGCGTGATTGCGCTTCTTTCAGCTGATCGAGAGCCTGCCGCAGTTCCCCTTGGCGTTTCGTCAACTGTTCCATGTCCTGCTCTGATGTTGCAATGATCGTTTTTGCTTCGGTTGCTTGTTCAGCAAGACGATTCAATTGACCATCATGGACCGACAATTCCGAGGCGGTGACGGCGAGACTACGCTTCGCATCTGTCCAGGCTTCACGAACACTTTCCAATTGCGCCTGAACCAATTGAATGTTGCGGATGTTTTCTTCAAGTAAACCGGCAAGTTGTGTGATGGCCGTTCTCATTTCATCACGGCGTCGCTCTTGTTCCCGAATGACAGCCTGACCTTGTTTTAATCCAGTCTGCAACTCTTCCAGTTCACGCGACTGACTGAAGAGAGGTGTTCCTTTTTTCCGACTGCCTCCCGTCATCGATCCCCCGACGTTGACGACGTCGCCTTCGAGCGTCACGATCCGGTAACGATGTCCTGTCGAACGGGCAATCGCATTGGCTTGTTCAAGCGATTCAACGACCAGTGTCGTCCCCAGTAAATTATCTTTCAGTTTTGTGAAGTCTTCTCGTGTCGTGACCAGATTACTCGCGACGCCAAGATAACCGGACATGCCCGATAGACTTTCTTGCACGGAAGTACTCAGTTCACGACGCTGAATGGACGAGAGCGGCATGAATGTCGCCCGCCCGGCGTTTAACCGACGTAGTTCCTGAATCAGTTTCCGACCTGTCACATCTGTATCGACGACGACATTTTGCATCGCTCCGCCCAAAGCGGTTTCAATCGCCGCCTCAAAACGGGCAGGAACGGTAATCAGTTCCGCGACAGCCCCATGGATCCCAGCAATCCGGTCCCGTTGTTTCAAAACGGTTTTGACGGCTCCGAAATAACCACTGTAGTCTGCTTTGACGGATTCCAAAAACTCAATCCGGTCTTCTGTCTTATCGCGACGCCGGTGGAGATCGATGATGGATTGCTCCATTTGCCGGAACGTCTCTTGTTGCTGACGATGTCGGTCTTGTTGTGCGTGTTCTTCTTGACGCAACGTTTCTAAACGGTTCCGTAACTCTTCCACCTGTTGTTCCAAACGAATCGTTTCCGCTTCATACGTCGATCGGTCCGTTTGTTTTGACCCGACATTTTTAGAAAAACTGATTTGCTGTTCTTCTGCATGAAGAAGATCTTGTTTGGCTCGATGGTAAGCATTCGTTGCCGCCGCCAGACGGCTGGCCACTTCAAAGGCCTCCGAACGTAATTGTTCGGCCTCTTTTTCAAAATCCCGGTCGGAGTAAGACAAGGCAGCATCGGCTTGTTCCCGTTGCGCGACAGTATCGAGGTACAGTTGCTGAGTCTGTTGCTGTTGTCTCAGCACCGTCTGTTCCTCTTGCTCGATTTGCGCTACGCGTTGTTCAGCAACTGCTACTTCCTGTTCCAGACGCGCCTTCATTTCCGCCCCGTGTTTTTCCCGTTCTTTCGCCAGGTTCAATGCCCCTTCGATTTCAACAAGTTTATTCGAGACAAGCCGTAAACGATCCTGCATTTCCGTCTCAAGTCGCCGTGTCTGTTCTAGCGACGTTTCTTGCGTTTCCCGTGTTGCGATCGTATCTTGTAACCGGTCTTGCTCAGTCAATAATTGAGTTTGGCACGATTCGATTTCAGTCGACACGTCAGCGAGTTGTGTCTTATATTGTTGAATTTCGGTTGCAATGATGCCCCGCTCCAAGAAGTCGTACCGTTCACGGGCAACTAAAAATTCTTTTGCCAATGATGCTTGTTCCCGTAATGGTTCGATTCGTCCACCCAGTTCAAATAAGATGTCATCGACCCGTGACAAATTTGTTTCTGTATCTGTTAACTTTCGTTCAGCCTGTTTTTTACGGTTGCGGTATTTTAAGACACCTGCCGCCTCTTCGATGACAGCACGTCGTTCTTCCGGTTTTCCGGAAATCACTTGTTCGACCCGCCCTTGACCGATGATGGCGAACGCGTCACGCGACAATCCGGTATCCATGAATAAATCCAGAACATCTTTTAATCGGCATGGTTTTTTATTTAAAAAATAATCGCTGTCACCGTTCCGGCTGACACGCCGTGTTACATTGATTTCTTGATACGGCAAGGCAACAGTCCCCGACTCATTGTCGAGCACGAGCGTGACTTCCGCAAATTGTTTCCGGTGTTCCGTGATACTTCCGGCAAAGATGACATCTTCCATCTTCCCACCGCGTAATGATTTAGCTGATTGCTCACCGAGCACCCAGCGCACAGCATCCGATATATTGGACTTCCCACTGCCGTTTGGTCCGACGACGGCCGTGACTCCCGGAAGGAAGTCGAGCTCCGTCCGACTGGCAAATGACTTGAAGCCATTGATTTCAATTCGTTTTAAGTACATCTTGACCACCCATATGTTTAAATTTCTTTTTGATTTTCTTTTAGTTTACCATAGCCGAAAGGTCTACAAAATGGTAGCTTTTATGGTAATGTTAGGCTTAAAGAAATGAAGAGGAGATTTTAAGACATGACAATTGAACAAATGATTGTAGACATTCTGGATAAATTAAACATTATCAACAAAGGTGTCATCAAGGCGGAACAATTCGACGGCACGAAAAATGATGATTTAAAAGAGATTTATGACTTCGTCATGATGCGTGAGTCTTTGACGTTAGCAGAAGTCGATGCTATCGTCGATGAACTGAAATCACTCAAAACCGTTTAAGATTCCTCACAAAAAGGCACTCCATTTTAAAATGGGTGCCTTTTTCATATCAGAAGCTGTTTTTAAGTTCCAGCAATGCTTGCTTAGCGGCCTGCTGTTCGGCTTCTTTTTTCGAACGACCGGTACCGATGCCTTCTAGCTTATCCGCGATGTGAACGCGCGAGATGAACTCACGACTGTGCGCCGGACCACGTTCTTCGATGATTTCATACTCGATTTGCCCCAGTCCGACACGTTGGATCGCTTCTTGGAGCTGGCTTTTAAAATCAGTTTGTTCTTCAAAAAATCCGGATGCCACTTTCGGAAAAACCGCTTCGGCGAGGAATCGTTCTGCAGCTTCAATCCCTTGGTCCAGATACAAGGCACCGATGAAGGCTTCAAACACATCCGCTAGTAGTGCCGGACGATTTCTTCCTCCTGTCAGTTCCTCCCCCTTACCAAGTAGAATCATTTCAGAAAACTCATAATGATTCGCGAACTGGACCAGTGACGGCTCACACACGATGGCCGCACGCAGCTTTGTTAATTCCCCCTCGGAACGTTCCGGATAGTGCTGAAATAAATACCTGGAGACCGTCAATTCTAATACGGCATCGCCTAAAAACTCCAGACGTTCGTTATCTCCGTCTGATTCACGTTGTTCATTTACAAAAGAAGAATGCGTAAATGCTTGCTTCAATAGTTCTACATTCGCAAAATGAATATCCAGCCGTTCTTGAAGCTGGCTGAATTTCTGTTCAATTTGTGCCAAAGCCCGTGAGTCTTTCCGTCGCTTTACATACGGTCCTTTTCGGACACGACGTCCTTTTTGATTCGTCATAATGCCTCCTAAACAGCTAAATCCCACCGCAAAAACGCGGTGGGCCAGCTTCATGTATTAGACTTGTGTTTCGATGTAGCTGACGACATCGCCGACTGTTTTTAGGTTTTCTGCTTGGTCATCTTCGATTGTGATTTCGAATTTGTCTTCGAGATCCATAACGAGTTCCATGACTTCAAGTGAATCTGCTCCGAGATCGTCTTTAAACGATTTGTCGAGTGTGATTTCACTCTGTTCTTTGCCTAACTTCTCTGCGATTGCTTCTTGCACGTCTACTAAAATTTGTTCTTTTGTCATTTGAAAATCCCTCCATGAGTTGAGTATATAAGATGATTGCCAATTTGGCAAAGTAGTACCACAGTTCACTTACATTGTCATGCCGCCATCGACTGCCAAAGTTTGACCAGTGATGTAACGGGCATTGTCTGACGCGATAAAACTGACGAGCGACGCGATATCTTCCGTCTGACCAAATCGTTTTAACGGAATTTGGTCGAGTGTCTGATTGCGTTGTGTTTCTGTCAATTCATCCGTCATATCGGTTTCAATGAAACCAGGACAGATCGCATTTGCCGTAACGCCTTTGCTCGCCAGTTCACGGGCGACCGACTTCGTAAATCCGATCAGACCGGCTTTTGCCGCCACATAGTTGGCTTGACCCGGATTACCGGTGATCCCGACGACGGAAGCGATATTGATGATGCGGCCGCTCGATTTCAACAAGGGACGCGTCGCCGCTTGCGTCACAAGAAACGCACCTTTTAAGTTCGTGTTCAGAACGGCGTCAAAATCTGCTTCTTTCATTCGCATCAACAGACCGTCCCGCGTGATACCGGCATTGTTGACGACGCAATCCAGCTGACCGTACGTATCCAGTGTCGTCTTCAGCAATGCTTTCACTTGTTCGGCGTCTGCAACGTCTGCTTGGACGGCGATGGCTTCACCACCCGCATCGACGATAGACGATACGACTTCTTCTGCTTTTGCTATATTCCCGGCGTAGTTCACGACAATCCGGAATCCGTCTGTCGCCAATCGTTTGGCGATAGCGGCTCCGATTCCGCGTGATGCACCGGTTACGAGTGCTACTTTATTCAACGAATCGCCTCCGCTTCCAATTGTTCAAGTGTCGTGATACTGACGATCTTGACATCTTTTTTAATCCGCTTGACGAGACCACTCAGTGGTGACGACGGACCGAATTCGATAAATGTATCCGCACCCTCTTCAATCAATTTTTCCACACAGGATTCAAAACGAACCGGTGAATACAATTGTTGAACCAGTAAACGAATCAATTCATCTGGCTGATCGTGAAAATCACTATCGACGTTCGAGATGAATTTTGTTTTCGCCGTCTGGAAAGGTGAAGAAACCAAGATATCTTCAAATCGTGAGGCGAACGGAGTCATTAACGACGAGTGGAACGCTCCCGATACATCAAGCGGAAGGACACGTTTCGCACCCAACTCTTTTAATTTCGCAGTCGCCGTCTCGACAGCTGCAACTTGTCCTGAAATCACGAATTGTCCCGGACAGTTGTAGTTTGCGATTTGGACGATCTCTCCTGTTGCCGCGATGGACTCGACCGCATGATGTGCGGCTTCGACATCGTTCAGCCCGATGACAGCTGCCATCGTACCGCCTGTCACTTGATTCATCAGATTACCCCGTTCACGAACGAGGTAAACCGCTTCACTTGCTGTTAACACAGACGCTGCAACGAGTGCACTGTACTCTCCGACACTATGTCCGAGTACGAAGTCCGGTCGATGACCAAGTGCCGCATAACGATTCGCAAGCAGCGTGCTGTGTGCAACGATGGCAGGTTGTGCGATTTCTGTCGGCTTCAAATCTTCTTTTGTCCCCGTCGTCAATAAATCCGTTAAATCGAGACCAATCCGTGTCCCAAGGTCCATCAATGCTTGACGTGACTCTTCATGATGTAGAAGCGTTTGTCCCATTCCTGGCATTTGTGAACCTTGACCTGGAAACATCCAAACCGTTTTACCCATCCGTCTCACCCCTTTAGATTTCTTTCGTTGTCTTTGCCTCGATGATTTTTGTGACTACCTGTTGTTCAACCATCTGTTCTGCTTGTGCCAACGCCCGGCTGAATGCATAGGCATTACTTGAGCCGTGTGCTTTGATGACCGGAGCGGCAATCCCGAACAATCCGGCTCCGCCGTATTCTTCATAAGCAAGCAGTTGTTTCATTTTTTTCAGTTTCGGCTTTAGAATCAAGGCCGCAATTTTTGAACTGAACGAACTCATGAATTGTTCTTTCATGACGCCCATGATCATACTAGCGGCACCCTCTGTACTCTTTAACAGCGTATTTCCGGCAAAACCTTCAGTTACGATGACATCTACTTCACCGCTCATCGCTTCTCGCGCCTCAACGTTACCGACAAAATGGATGGGAGCGGTCTCAAGCAGAGGATAGGTCTCTTTCGTCAGGGCATTGCCTTTACCGGCTTCTGATCCGATATTCAGCAATGCCACTTTCGGCTGTTTAATTCCTCTGACTTGTTCTGCGTAGACCGACCCCATAATCGCATAATCCAAAAGATGTTCTGCTTTTGCATCTGGATTGGCACCGACATCTAAGATGACGACCCCTTTTCCATTTCGTGTCGGGAAAGTCGGCGCTAATGCCGGACGGTCAATTCCTTCGATCCGACCGATCACAAACAATCCGGCTGTCATGAGTGCACCCGTGTTGCCTGCTGAAATCAAAGCATCTGCCTCTTTTGATTTCACCAGGTTTGCAGCCACCACGAGTGAGCTATCTTTCTTGCGACGGATTGCGCGGACCGGTTCGTCTTCTCCGGTAATGACGGATGCGGCATGAACGATTTTCACACGTGGATCCTTGATGTCATACGAACGTAACTTTAATTCATCGCCAACCAACCGAATTTCAATCTGTTCCGTTGGACGTTCCGCTAAAAATTGAACGACTCCTTCTACGATGGCGCGTGGAGCATGATCTCCTCCCATTGCGTCTACTGCTAAAATCATTTTGATTCCTCCTTACTACTTCGATACACCGTGAATTCACCGATGAACACACACTCGTCGCCGACAAAACTCTCGACATTGATGTCCGATCGTCCATCTTGTCGATGCGAGCTGACGAATGCTTTCGCCACGACACGTTCACCAACATGAACGGACCGTGTGAACTGGACATTGGCTTTCGTCGTCAAGGCCAGTTCATCATCAATCAAGGCGATTGCCAATGAATTGGCTTGAGCAAACAAAATATGTCCGCGGGCAATCGCATTTCGGCTGAACGCGTGTTCCGGAAGGATTTCTAAAATCGAAATCGCCGATGTATCCAGTTTCAGGTCAATCATATCACCAATGACTTCATTTTCAGTCAATGTACGCACATCATCCAACCGTTCCGTCGCGACGTGTTTAATTCGTTCACGTAATTCCGGAATCTTCATCTCCATCCGGTCCAGACGAATCGTTTGGATACTGACGTTGAAATGAGTTGCTAGTGCTTCGTCCGTAATGAACGGATTTTGTTCAATTGTATGCTGTAATTCAGTTTGTCGCTCTTTTTTAGGTACCCGCATGTACGTTCCTCCCACAAGAAGGATGTCTACCATTATTACCTGGTACTAATAGTAGTATATATCCCTTGTTGTTCACTTTCAAGTATTATTCGATTCTTTCTCCGTCCAGCAGTCCCTGCTGTTCGATGTATTGCCGTAAAACCGCGTACTCCGGATGTTGCCAAAAGGCATCAGAACGTAACAGGCGAACTGCGTCGTTTCGTGCAGTCTCCATCACTTGGATATCGAGTGCCGGATCTGTCAGCACGAATCGGGGCAACCCGCTTTGCTCGGTTCCGAAGAAGTTCCCGGCCCCTCGTAATTCCAAATCTTTTTCAGCTAACTTAAATCCGTCGTTTGTCTCTGTCATCGTTTTAATCCGTTCTTTTCCTGTGTCGGAAGACGGATCGGCAATCAGGATACAAAATGATTGGGCAGCTCCCCGCCCGACCCGACCACGTAACTGGTGCAATTGTGCTAAACCAAACCGTTCCGCGTCGTAAATGACGATGATCGAGGCATTCGGAACGTTGACACCGACTTCGACGACGGTTGTCGAGACCAGGACTTGTACTTGATTTTCCTTAAAAGCCTGCATGACGTCGTCTTTTTCTGACGAACTGAGCCGGCCGTGCATCAATCCGACACGTTGCGCTGAAAACCGTTCTGTCAAAAGCAAATGCAGTTCGATTGCATTTTGAACATCAAGTGATTCAGATTCCTCAATCAGTGGCGTGATGATATACGCTTGATGACCGAGCAGTAACTCTTTTTCGACAAATCCGAAGACACGTTCCATTTGTTCCGGTTTTGCCCAATAAGTTTCAATTTCTTTTCTTCCTGCCGGCATCTCGTCAATGATTGAGACATCCATATCGCCAAACACGGAAATCGCTAGTGTCCGTGGAATCGGTGTTGCCGTCATATAAAGAACATCTGCCTGATCTGCTTTCGCCCGGAGGCGTTTTCGTTGTTCGACACCAAACCGGTGCTGTTCATCCGTAATGACAAGATGAAGATCCTTAAAGACGACTGTATCTTGAATCAAGGCATGGGTCCCGACCAACACATCAATTTCACCTTGCCGTAATGCTTCCAGTAGGAGCAATCGGTTTTTCCCTTTGACGGAACTCGTCAATAATCCGACTTTGATCCCGAACGGCTCAAGTAGTGGGGCAAGTGATGAGGCATGCTGTTCCGCTAAAATCTCTGTCGGCACCATCAATGCACCCTGTTTATCGGCACGGACGGCAGTAAAAAGAGCAATGGCGGCCACGACCGTTTTCCCGCTTCCGACGTCCCCTTGGAGAAGCCGATTCATCCGTTCCGATCGATGCATGTCGGCTAAGATTTCTTCTGTCACTCGTTGTTGTGCTCCCGTGAGCGGGAAAGGTAACGTCGCGATGAATTGATCGATGTCTTCCTGAAATAACGGAAGAGCAAGACCTTGTCCCTTTCGTTTCCCAAGACGTAACGTCTGCAACTTCAGTTGGAAATATAGACATTCTTCATACACATAACTTCTTCGGGCAGTCGTCAAGTCTTGACGGGTCGTCGGAAAATGTAACCGGCGCAACATCGTCATGCGATCCAGTAATCGGTACGTTTTGCGAATGTTATCCGGAATGCGTTCTTCGAGTGTTTCACTTTCGGCAAAAGCCAGTTCAACGACCCGCCGGAATGTCTTCATCCGCATATCTCCTTTTAGCGAATAGACCGGTGTCAATTCCCCTTCAATCGCTCCGAATTGTAATTCCGTTGCCGAAATCGTCATCCGGTGTAAGTCCCATTTTCCACTGACCGTCACTTCTTCGCCGAGTTTCAACTGATCTTTGTAAAAGGCACGGTTGAACATCGTCACGGTAACGCTGTAACGGTCTTCGACAAGCAGCCGGAACGTCAACCGGTTTTTTCCTTTTCCGTAATAACGGACAAGCGCTTCTGATTGGACCTGTCCCGTGAATTTCACCTTGTCTTCATGGATGGCCTCTGTCAGACTGCCGGTTACAAAATCGTCATAACGAAACGGGACGTGCTCAAGCACGTCCGCAATCGTCAGCATATCCATTTCTTCAAGTTTACGGGCTAAATCCCGCCCGACTCCTTTTAATGCAGTTACTTTATTTGATGGATTCATTCGAGAGTTCCCCAAAGATTTTTGATTCGAGCCAACGCCCGGTCGGTGTGTTGGCAAGTCCGCCTTTTGCGGTTTCCCGTAAAGCGGATGGCATCATTTGACCGATTTCATACATCGCGCCAATGACTTCGTCACACGGAATCCGTGACGTGATTCCCGCTAACGCCATATCGGCTGCAACAAGCGCATTCGCTCCGCCCATGGCATTTCGTTTCACGCACGGTACTTCAACGAGTCCCGCAACCGGATCGCAGACGAGTCCGAGCATATTCTTAAGGGCGATCGCAAATGCGTGGGCCGATTGATCGGGTGTTCCACCAGCCATTTCTACGATTGCCGCCGCCGCCATTGCCGTTGCCGAACCGACTTCCGCCTGACATCCGCCCGCTGCTCCGGAAATGGACGCATTGTTCGCAACGACGAAGCCGAATGCACCGGATGTAAACAAGAAACGCAGCATCTGTTCGCGACTCGGATTCAAGCGTTCCCGAACTGCGAATAACGTTCCCGGGACGACGCCCGCACTACCGGCTGTCGGTGTCGCACAGATTTTTCCCATTGCAGCATTAACTTCATTTGTTCCAATCGCTTTACTGACGGCATCTAACAACAGATCACCGGATAACCCTTGACCGCTCGCGCGGTATCGTTGCAGCAAGACAGCGTCGCCGCCGGTCAGACCGGTAACGGACTCGACGCCGTCTCCTGTCAGCGAACGTTCAACCGCTGCTTCCATTACTTCCAGATTCCGTTCCATCATCCCGAGGACTTCATCCCGTTCGAGGTGCCGAACAGTCATTTCCTGTTCAATCATGATTTCTGAAATCGGTACATTTTTTTCAGTCGCCAGTGCGACGAGTTCTTTTACGGATTTAAACATCTCTTCACTCTCCCATCATGACAGAACGCTCGACTTGTGGTAACCGGTTGATTTCTTCGAGAACGGCAGTTGGCATCCGGTCATCGATTTCAATGGCCATCAATGCCTGCTTGCCTTTTTCATGACGCGATACTTCCATATGGCCAATGTTGATTTCATAATCGGCCAAAATACTTGTGACGGCTGCGATCGCTCCGAAGCGGTCATGATGCAGGACGATCAAGGCCGGTCCACCGCCTGACAACTTTAACTGGACACCGTTCAACTCGGTAATCTCAATCGTTCCCCCGCCAATTGAAATACCCACGAGTTCAAACTCCGCCTGTCCATCCGTCAAATGAACACGTGCCGTATTCGGATGGTCCGTCAATGCCTCACTCGTTTCAAAATGAATCCGGATTCCTTTTTGTTCCGCAATCTTGATGGATTCCGGAATCCGGTCGTCAAACGTATCATACCCCAAGACACCGCCGATAATGGCGACATCCGTTCCGTGTCCCCGGTACGTGTCCGCAAATGACCCATAAAACGTAATCGTAATATCCGTCGGCTGTTCGCCAAACAGTTTCCCTGCCATTAATCCAATTCGCGCTGCCCCCGCCGTATGCGAACTGGATGGTCCGACCATGATCGGACCGATGATATCAAATACACTCCGGTACTTCATCTTCTTTTCCCCTCTCTTCCAACTAAACAAAAATCCCACCTCTATTATCGCAGATGGTGGGATATGTGAAAAGGTACGTTCACGTTTTATATTATTCGACGCTCAAGATATACGAGTAAAGCGGTTGTTTTCCGTCATGTACTTCTACTTCCGCTTCCGGATTAATGGATTCGATGTAAGCAACAAGTTCGTCGACCTCTTCTTGTGCCACACCTTCACCGAATAGGACTGTGATGATTTCGTCTTCGTCCGTAACAAGTGTGTCAACAAGCTTCTTGACAGCACCTAGACTCGAACGATCCGTTGCGATGATTTGCTTTTCAGCAATCGCCATATGATCATCTTTTTTAATTTCGACACCATCGATGCTCGTATCGCGGACTGCATATGTGACT
Source organism: Exiguobacterium sibiricum 7-3 (assembly GCF_000620865.1). Taxonomy (NCBI): domain Bacteria; kingdom Bacillati; phylum Bacillota; class Bacilli; order Caryophanales; genus Exiguobacterium; species Exiguobacterium artemiae. Next base: position 1,143,824 of record NZ_KK211190.1, on the reverse strand, counting down.
TGACCGGATTTAACCGCTGCGATCGCATCCATCATATGACGTTCATTTTCGACGACTGTCGCTTCCGGATTGTAGACGATTGTCGCGGCAAGTCCTTGAGGTACCGTCTTCGACTTGACGACCGTCACACCACAAGAGGCAACTGATGCCGCTTGTTCTGCCGCCATGATGATGTTCGAGTTGTTCGGGTAGACATAGACATGTTCCGCGTGTGCATCTTCAATTGCTTTGACGATGTCTTCCGTTGACGGGTTCATCGTTTGTCCGCCTTCGATGACGACACTGACACCCAGTGATTTAAAGAGTTCGCTGATTCCTTCGCCCATCGCTACCGTCACAAGTGCTGACTGTGCTTTCGCTTTCGTCGCGACTGGAGCTGCCACTTGATTGATACCCTCTTCTTCGAGGATCGTCGAGTGCTGTTGACGCATGTTTTCAATCTTGACGGCAACGAGTTCACCAAAACGTTGACCTTTCGTGATGACTTCACCCGGTGTTTCGACGTGAACATGGACCTTCAATAACTCTTCGTCTGCAACGACGAGTAATGAATCTCCGAATTCCGCGAGCTCGTTCCGGAATGTTTCTTCGCTGAATGGTGTTTTCGCCAGCTTATCGTCCTGGAAACGAACCATGATTTCCGTGCAGTAGCCGTAATGAATTTCTTCCGTCGACATGAAGCTTTGAGCCGATTTGTGATGCTCTGCTTCGACGAGTGCTTCCATGACCGGTGCATGCGGCTTTTCAAGTTCTTTTCCTTCGAGTGTCGCAAGGAATCCTTCATAGATACAAACAAGTCCTTGACCACCGGAATCAACGACGCCGACTTCTTTAAGTACAGGTAACAAGTCTGGTGTGCCTTCGAGTGATACTTTTGACGCTTCAACGATACCGCGCATCAACTCAAGTAAATCGGTCGTTGTTTCTGACTGGGCAATCGCTGCGACAGCTGTCTCGCGTGCCACTGTCAAAATCGTTCCCTCGACAGGTTTCATGACTGCTTTATACGCTGTGTCGACCCCTTTTTGCAAGGCATCTGCGAATTCCTTTGTATCAATCGCATCTTTTCCTTCGATTGATTTCGAGAAACCACGGAACAGTTGGCTTAAGATAACGCCTGAGTTCCCGCGTGCGCCCATTAAAAGACCACGTGCAAAAACCGTGGCGACTTCTGAGACTGAATCTGTCGTTGTTTTTGTTGCTTCTTTCGAACCCGACGTCATTGTCAAGTTCATGTTTGTTCCCGTGTCACCGTCTGGGACCGGGAAAACGTTCAGCGAATCGACAAAATCCGCATTTTGATAGAGATTCGCTGCGCCATTCTGGATCATTTTGACCAGTTGCGCTCCTGTTAAACGATCTACGCTCACTAAAGTTTCCTCCTCTATTCCCGCCTTAGACATTCGTCAAGCGGACTCCTTGGACAAAAATATTTACAGATGTCACTTCTAAACCAAGTGCCTGGCTGAGTGAATACTTCACACGGCTCTGGACGTTGTTTGCGACTTCTGAGATTTTTGTTCCGTAACTAACAATGATATGCATATCGATGTGAACTTGTTCCGATACCTGCCGCACGATGACACCACGTGCAAAGTTTTCGCGTTTCAGCAGTTCAGCCAGTCCGTCTTTGATTTGCGACTGGGATGCCATACCAACGACACCAAAACATTCCATCGCTGCTCCGCCTGCAAGTTGCGCAACGACATCGTTGTCTACGTCAATTTTTCCATAAGTCGTTTTCATCTCGATCGCCACTTGAGTAGCCCCCTTTGTTAATTGTGTTCTTCTCATAATTCTACTATAAGGACCTACTATTGAAAAGTCGCCGTACTGACTATACAATGAATATGTGAAAAATAGTAGCGGTCAAATGAACTTTTACCATCATCCTCATTCATTATTTTAAATTTTGAGGTTGTCTGTCAAGTTTTTTTCTTGTCAGCTACTTTTTTTATGTTGCAACCGTCTTAACAGCATGCTAAGATAGCAAAGTGTCTATTAGGACGAACGCAAAACAACATAAAAGGAGGCGGAACACATGGCACGTAAATGCTACGTTACTGGGAAATCGCCGAAGTCGGGAAACAACCGTTCACACGCATTGAACAAAACGAAACGCACTTGGGGAATCAACGTACAAAAAGTACGTATCCTCGTTGACGGTAAACCTAAAAAGGTTTGGGTTTCAGCTCGAGCGCTCAAATCAGGTAAAGTCGAACGCGTATAAGGCGCAGTAACCGGATGGGAATCTTCCCTTCCGGTTCTTTTTTTGTTCTTTTTTTATTTTTCCTATAAACTAATTGTCTGAACAATTGAAAACGCTTACAATAAACAAGCAGTTATTTTTTTCAAGGGGGAAGGGTCAACATGCAGTTAAAAAGAGAAATGACAAGCCGACATCTCTTCATGATTTCACTCGGAGGGATTATCGGTACGGGACTGTTCCTCGGTTCTGGATTAACGATTTCGCAAGCGGGACCGCTCGGGGCGGTTCTCAGTTACATCGTGGGTGGGACCATCATGTATCTGACCATGTTATGTTTAGGAGAAATGGCTGTCCATATGCCGGTTTCCGGATCGTTTCAGACATATACGACACGGTTTATTGGACCGGGTATCGGATTTGCCGTCGGTTGGATTTACTGGCTGGGTTGGGCTGTCACGGTAGCGCTCGAAATCACGGCAGCCGGCAGTCTGATGGACCGGTGGTTTCCGGATACACCAATCGTCATCTGGTGTGCCATTTTCACCGTCATTTTATTCGGTCTCAATGCGGTATCCGCAAAAGCCTTCGGGGAGGCTGAGTTCTGGTTCTCGAGTCTGAAAGTCCTTGCCATTCTATTTTTCATCGTGCTCGGGGGAGCGGCTTGGTTTGGCTGGATTGATATGACGGCAGCACGTCCGGAAAGTTTGTTTGCCAATTTTACTTCAAATGGATTATTCCCGAACGGTGCCCTCGGGGTGTTGACAACGATGATTGCCGTCAACTTTGCGTTTCAAGGGACCGAATTGATCGGCGTTGCTGCCGGAGAATCGAACGATCCAGAAAAATCGATTCCAAAAGCAATTCGTAATACCGTCTGGCGGACGTTCATCTTCTTCGTCCTTTCGATTACGATTGTCGGAGCATTGATTCCTTATGAAACAGCCGGCGGCATCAGCAGTCCATTCATCATGGTCTTCGATGCCATCGGAATTCCTTATGCAGCTGATTTAATGAACATCGTCGTGTTGACAGCCTTACTGTCGGTCGGAAACTCAGGTTTGTACGCCGCTACTCGGATGTTATGGTCGATGTCACAAGAAGGCATGATTTCGAAAAAACTTGCCATCGTCAACTCACGCGGAGTACCGATGCGCGCTTTGTGCTTTACGATGCTGTTTGCGATGTTATCACTATTGACTGCCTTTTTCGCGGAAGATACCGTCTTCATCTGGCTGTTGTCACTCGCCGGACTCGGTGCGCAAGTCGGTTGGATTTCGATTTCCGCTTCACAGATCGCCTTCCGTCGTCAATTCATCAAAGATGGACATGCTGTCAGTGAATTGAAATTCAAGACCCCGTTCTTCCCGGTCTTACCGATCATCTCGTTCTCTTTAAACATGCTTGTACTGATCAGCCTGGCTTTCCAAGCAGATCAACGGATTGCCTTGTACATCGGTGTTCCATTTTTCCTCTTGACGTGGGCCTCTTACCATCTGTTCGTCAAAGGAAAACATATTGCGGCTCAAACTGAACGTCAGGCAGCCAGCTCGACATTGGAATCTTAAAAAACAAAACTACCAAAAAACGTGATCGGCTTTTAGGATATCCTAAAGCCGATCACGTTTTTTAACGGTCTGACAAACTTCGTAAAGCAATTACTTCACCGGTATGCACCGTCACGTTCGCCGCCCCTTGATCTGTCCATTCATTGCTGACGGTCAAGGATCCGCCGACCGGCACATCATGGTTCACCAGCGGATATTTGACCTCCTGGAGTGTCAAACGTGTCGGAACGAGCGGGATGAAGGACAAATAGTGATACTGGTCCGCCTGGAGAGTGTACTGCCCCTGTTGTAAGAAACGGACCTCTTCCCGCTTCGTCATCAAGCGGACTGCCGGAAATTGTTTTAACAGATAGACGTTTTGAAGCGTCATATCGAGTCGTCCTCCGGTCGCACCGAATACCAACACTTCCGTTGCTTCATACTGCTGACTGACGTACCGTAAAGCCAGTTCCAAATCGGTCTCATCCTTTTCAGCCGGATGGATGATGGCTCCTTCCGGTTTGTATCCGAGCGAATCAAAGTCACCGATGGCCAAGTCAAAAGCGAAACCTTGTTGTGCCAACACGGTGACACCTCCGTCGACAGCGATGACAACCGTCTTCTCATCCATAAACGGCTTTAGGGACGGGATGTCTTCCGCCGGACCGGCCGCTACAATCACGACCCGCATCAGACACCTCGTGCTGAATAACGAAGAAGTCGTGGTGCTGTCGTAAACAGGAGTCCTGCGACAATACCACATAACAGATACGATGGAACCATATACGTCGCGTTATAGATCAACGAATACGGGACAACTGGACCTTCCGCATACTCAGCGAAGAACACGATTCCACTGATGACGTGACACACATAACGTAAGCCCGCACCAAGCAATGTCGCACCTAGTACAATTGCCATCAAACGGCCATTTTTCCCGGTTGCTGCTGCTTTTTTAACTTGCCGTGCGAATAATCCGCTCAATCCGACGACCCCAAACGCAATCGTATAATCGAGTAACGGCTGAACGACCGTCAGAATTTGCGGAGCGAACATCAGTTGGATCGTTCCGACAAGTGCGCCTGTCACGACCCCACCGACGACACCATGACGAAAGGCCATGACGAAGATTGGCAACATTGCCAAACTAATTGAACCACCTTGCGGCATTTTAAATGGGATTAATAAATCGAATACCACACCAAGACTTGCAAAGATTGCAATTTCCATTAACATTTGTAGCCGTTTCATTCTTTTTTCCTCCTAAAAATAAAATCGCAGGACGGCAAAAAGGCAGTACGACGAACGCCGTACTGCCTGCGTGCGCCACATCCCTACGTCCGTCTGAACGGAACAGGTTCGAAGGGTTAAAGTCCAATCACTTCTCTCAGCCGCTTGATGCGACACCCCTTGCGGTCATCATTTAATTTTGATTCTTTTCCTATTATACGTGAGCAGCATTCCGAATACTAGTGATTGCTTCTGAATAATCCGGCGCATTGTAGATAGCGGAACCTGCAACAAGAACGTTTGCCCCATTCTCGATACATAATTTCGCTGTTTCCGCATTGACTCCACCATCGATTTCGATCTCGAAGGATAGATTTTGTTCTGCTTTCATTGCAGCCAGTTGATTTAATTTGTTCATCACACCCGGAATGAACGCTTGACCGCCAAAACCCGGATTGACCGTCATCAGCAAGACCATATCGACTTCTTCGAGTACATGTTCAATCGTCGAAAGTGGCGTGTGCGGATTGAGCACTACTCCCGCTTTCGCACCGGCTGCTTTGATTTGTTGCAGAACACGATGGACATGATTCGTCGCCTCCACGTGGAAGGTTACGATATCAGCACCTGCTGCAACGAAGGCTTCGACAAAGTTTTCCGGACGATCAATCATGAGATGGACGTCGAGAACCATGTCTGTTTTTTGACGTAAACTGCTTAGGACAGGGAGGCCAAAGGAAATGTTCGGAACAAACTGACCGTCCATGACATCAAAATGAATATAGTCGGCTCCCGCCGCTTCAACGGCTTTGACATCCCGTTCTAAATTTGCAAAATCTGCTGATAAGATTGATGGTGCGATTTTAATCATCTTAATACCTCCGTGTCCGATTCTTGATTTCCTCTACAAACATACCATAATTCGTATACCGGGAGACCATGATCTCATGTGTCTCGACGGCTTGTTTAACGGCACAACCGGGCTCATTCAAGTGCAGACAGCCCCGGTACTTGCATTCGTCCTGTAAAGCAACAAATTCAGGAAAACACCAACGTAATTCCTCGAGTTCCATTTCATGCGGAAAATCGAGATTCGAGAACCCCGGGGTATCTGCAATCAATCCTTCGCCAAGCGGGATCAAGGTCACATGGCGGGTCGTATGGCGTCCACGACCAAGCGCCTTCGAAATATGACTCGTTTCCAGTGCCAACGAAGGTTCCAAGGCGTTCAACAACGAACTTTTCCCTACACCGGATTGTCCGGCCAGGACACTCGTTTTATCCTTTAACAACGGACGGACGGATTCGACTCCGGCCAATGTCTCACTTGACGTTTCAATGACGTGATATCCGATGGTCCGGTAAGCGGCAATTGCTTCCAATACCACCTGTTCGGCTTCACCTTGTAACAAGTCCATCTTCGTCAAGATGATGATCGGTTGAATTTCCTTTGCTTCAATCAACACTAAAAACCGGTCCAACAGATGGGCAGAAAAATCAGGTTCTGCTGCCGATACGACCAACAAAGCTTGATCGATATTGGCAACTGGTGGGCGAACCAAGAAATTTTGACGGTCCTTTACTTCTAGGATATATCCGGTCTCACTTTCGATGTGTAACACAACTTCATCGCCGACGACAGGGCTGATGCCCCGTTTTCTGAAATTACCGCGTGCCCGTGAACGGATTTCACCTTGAGGCGTCATGACATCATAAAATCCACCCTGTAAGCGGATAATCGTTCCATCCCGATTGTCTTCAATTCGATTTTCTGCCATCCTACGCCCTCCTTTGTCAGGATTAACATCCTGCTCGTTATTCTTGTGATTTTGCCTGGTTGTACGTAATCGTCTTCGCCCGGTAAACTTCGTCATCTTTATAAATCGTAATCTTACCTTCTTCTCCCGGATCAATCGTCAATGGAACATCAAACGTTTCATCCTGATCAATCGATTCTTCAATGACGGTTCGTTTTCCTTTGGCATCTTCCGTCTCAATCCGAACGAGTTGACGTGGCGCAGGCTCTTCGTCTTCACTGACGCCATCATAGACTACTTTCTCAGGGAACGTCGCCGTGATTGTCTTTTCTTCTTCGCCGCGTGAGATGAAGACGGTCACCGAATCATTGGGCTCCACTTGCGCACCCGCTTGTGGATACTGTCGAATCACTTGATCCAGCGCGACCTCACTTGAGAACTCCTGTTCAAACGTTCCGTCCAGTCCCATCTCATCCAAATAAGCTTTTGCTTCAGCACTCGATAAGTCAGTCAAATCTTTCAGAACAAATACGGGTGATCCGTTTGAGACCGTGATGGTAATCATCTGTTCTTTCGCGATGACTTCCGTTCCAGCTGAAATGGATTGTCGGATGACATTTCCACGTTTGATGTCTTCAGAGTCTTCCCGTTCGACATCAACTTTTTCAAAACCGCTGTCCTTTAAGATAGCGATTGCTTTTTTCTCTGTCTCATCTGAGACGTCCGGCACCTCGACCGGATCGCTTCCTGTCGAGACGATCAAATCCACTGTCGATCCTTTTTTGACGGTCGCCTGTTTACGAGGGGACTGACTGATGACGAACCCTTCTTCCACAGTATCACTTGAGCGTTCAGTCGATTCCACGATGAATCCCATTTTTTCAAGCTTCGTTTCCGCGTCATCGGCATCTTTACCCGTGACATCCGGTACAACGACCGTCGGGTCAGGCCACATGGCAAACGTCGTTGCGGCTCCACCCATTATGAACAACAACAATAAGATGATCCACCACGTGCGTTTCTTTTTATTTTCTGGTTTCGGCATAACGGTAGCGACCTTCGGAACGGGTGCTGTTTGTTCGATATCTTCTGGTGGCAAAGACACCGGACTGAGCACCATCGTTTTTTCCATCAAATCGTCCCCGCGGATGCCTTCGTTTGCCCGTTCAGCTGACATCGCGGTCACCATATCTTCTTTGAAGGCAGCGACCGTTTGTTGCCGATCATGCGGTGCTTTCGAGAGAGCTTGCATGATGCAATTTTCTAAAGCTTGCGGTACAGCTGGATTCAACGCGGTCGGACGGCGTGCGGTATCTTGCAGATGCTTCAGCGCGACAGCAACGGGTGAATCGCCTTCAAACGGAACTTGTCCCGTCACAAGTTCGTACAAAACGGCTCCAAGCGAATAAATATCTGATTTTTCATCCGCAAATTTCCCTTTCGCCTGTTCCGGCGAAAAATAATGAACGGATCCTAAGACTGACATCGTATGGGTCAGGGTCGCGTTCGACATGGCGACCGCAATGCCGAAATCAGTCACCTTGACGGTCCCATCCTCACGAACCAGCATATTTTGTGGTTTGATATCGCGATGAATAATCCGGTGGGCATGGGCATGGTCAATTGCATCACAAATTTGGCTGATGATGTCAATCGCTTTTGTGACCGGTAATGCCCGCCCTTCACAATACGTTTTCAGTGTCATACCGTCGATATATTCCATGACGATATAATAAATCGCTTCTTCTTCTCCTACGTCATAAACCGCGACGATGTTGGGATGATTTAAACTCGTCGCAGCATGTGCCTCTCGTTCAAATCGACGGATGAATTGTTCATCATGTGAAAACTCAGTACGTAAAATTTTGATTGCGACAGTTCGATTCAAGATTTCATCATATGCCTGATAAACGTTTGCCATTCCGCCATTTCCAACTAACCGTTCTATGCGGTAGCGGTCGTTCAATCGATCTCCGTAACGCATATTCAGATCCTCTCTCTTTCTTTAAAACGGATTGCAGCAATCGTAATGTTGTCTGCGCCTCCCCGGTCATTCGCCTCGGATACGAGGCGTTCGACAATCGTATCGAGCGGTGCATCTTCTTGAAGCAACCGCTCGATGACTTCATGAGGAACCTCATCCGATAAACCGTCGCTGCACACTAACACGATATCATAGTCCGGTGCATCCCGGACTTGAATGTCGACATCAACGGATTCGTTCGAACCGACGGATCGTGTAATGACATTACGGCGTGGATGATTTTCAAGCTCGGCTTCCGATAATTCCCCTAATTGTTTGAGCATGTTGACATAGGAATGATCATCCGTCAGTTGTTTCAATCGTCCTTCTTCCAGGGCGTAGACGCGGCTGTCCCCTACGTGTCCAATGACAAGTAGGTCATCCGACCAACAGACACAGGCCATCGTCGTACCGACAATCGACAAATTTTCGACTTGGGAAAAACGTAAAATCTGCGTATTGGCTTCTTTCACTAATCGCTCGATCCAGGAAGATAACTCCATCGGGCGGTTTGGCATGTCTGCGTATGCTTCGGCAAAAATCTGCTTGACGATGGCACTCGCCGTTTCACCGGCTGCGTGTCCCCCCATGCCGTCAGCGACGACAGCTAATCCTTGTGTTGCATCGCCTACCAATAAAACCGTGTCCTCATTTTTTGAACGGACCTTTCCAGTCGTCGTCAAATAAGCTAACTCCATACCCGTCCTCCTCTTCGTTTTTGATTATCCCGTTGTTTCATTCATTTTTTTGAATGCAGCGATATAAAAACCATCTGTACCAAGCGATGTCGGGAGTAATTTTAATTCAGCCCGTTCACCAATCAACGATTGAACGGCTTCCGGCATCCGCGCTTTGAACGTCTCGTCAAAAACAAATCCTTGGCTGAGGATGTAGTCCGTTTGCTGCTCATTTTCGAGCGGATCCATCGTACAGGTCGAATAGACGAAGGTTCCGTCCGGTTTGACCAGTGGAAGAACCGCTTCGAGAATCTGCCGCTGAATGACCGGCAACTGCGTTAAATCTTCCGGACGTTTCGTCCACTTGATATCGGGTTTCCGGCGAATGACACCGAGTCCTGAACACGGTGCGTCGACCAACACCCGATCAAACGATGCCGCCTCAAAACGTGTTCCTGCTTGGCGGGCATCCAGTGCCTCCGCCTGAACATTTTCCAGTCCAAGACGAACTGCCTGTTTTTCTAACAATTTCACTTTATGAGGATGGAGATCCAGCGCCAACAACGAACCGGCCGCTAAACCTTCGGCGATATGCATCGCTTTCCCACCCGGAGCCGCACAGCTGTCCAAGACAAGATCCGTCGGTTGTGCGCCTAACGCGGCAGCAACCAGCATCGAACTTTCGTCCTGGAGCGACAAGTAACCGCGTTCCAACAGATCCGTCTGTTGCACACTGCCACTGATGATTTCGAGCCCGTCTGGTGCCGCGTGGGCTGGTTTCGCACTGACACCCTGTGCTTCCAGTAATTCAATCGCTTCTTGTCTGTCTGTCCGGGTCCGGTTGACACGGACGGTAACAGGGGCCGGTTCATTGTTCAGTCGGCACATCTGCCACGTTTCTTCTTCTCCGAACAATTCGATCCACCGTTCGACGAGCCATGTCGGATGGCTTGTTTCTATACTGATCCGGTCGATCACTGAAGGAATCGCTGAGAAATCAGGTTTTCCTTGTCGAAGGACGTTACGCAGCACACCGTTGACGACTTTCGCGATATGCGGTTTACCGCGTGTCTTGGCAATCTCGACTGCCTCGTTGATGACGGCGTGATCCGGAATCCGGTCGAGATAAAACAGTTGATAGACACTCATCCGTAATAACGGACGCATGAATGGGTCCAGCTTCTTTTGTTTCATTAAGAACGGTTCTAAAATATAGTCGAGTGTCAATTCACGGCTAAGCGTTCCGTACACCAGTTCCGTATATAAGCCGACATCCGCTTTTGAGATGGCACGTTTTTCAAGCATCTGGTGGACGGAAATCGTGGAGAACGCCCCACCTTGACCAATTTTTAATAAAGTTGTTACTGCTGCATCTCTGACGTTCATGCTTGTTCGCCTACTTTCTGTCCAATCGTCAATGTCTGTCCGACACCACGCATAAATGTGGCACCATCCATCCGTTTTTTACCCGCCGGTTGTACATCTACTAATTTCAGTGCGACATCTGATCCGGTTGCGATGACCGGTCCGTCGGCTTCGAGGGCAATGATTTCGCCCGCCGTTCCGTGACCCGGGACTTTTTCAGCAAAGTAGACTTTCAGACGGTCTGAACCAAGCATCGTATAGGCACTCGGGAACGGATTCATTCCGCGAATTTGATTGTATAACGCTTCTCCGGGACGTGAAAAATCAAGTCGTTCCCGTTCCCGGCTGATATTCGGAGAAAACGTGACGTCCTCTTCCCGTTGCGCTTCCGGTGTCAACGTTCCCGCAATCAACTGCGGTAATGTTTCGATTAATAATCGGGCACCGGCAGCACTGAGTTTGTCGAACATCGTTCCGACCGTATCACGTTCTTCAATCGGCACGATGATTTTTGATAACATGTCACCTGCATCCAATCGGTCCACCATATACATGATCGTGACTCCCGTTTCCGTTTCACCATCGATGATGGCTTGATGAATCGGAGCGCCGCCGCGATACTTCGGCAATAAGGAAGCATGAACATTGATTGCACCATATCGAGGTGCTTCGAGCACGGCTGTCGGAACGATTTGTCCGTAAGCGGCCGTAATGATCAAGTCCGGTTTCAAGTCGAGCAATTCTTGATAATCCTCCCGAATTTTAACGGGTTGTAAGACGGGGATGTCGTGAGCCAGCGCAACTTCCTTCACCGGTGTTGGTTTGATTTCACGTTTTCGTCCGACGGGTTTATCCGGCTGGGAGACGACACCGACGACATCATAGCCGGCATCAATCACTTCACGGAGCGTATTTGCGGCAAAGTCCGGCGTCCCCATGAAGACGACGCGAGGTGATGCTTCTGTTTCGACTAATTTATCCGTAAACAATACACCATCCAGATGATCCATTTCGTGCTGAATCGCCCGTGCAAAAAAACCGTTCGCCTTAATTTTGACACTTCGTCCAAGACGGTCTTGTGATTTGACGACGATTTGCTCGAACCGTTCGACCGGTCCGAAAATCCCCGGCATGCTCAAACACCCTTCGTCATCGACTTCTGAACCGGATGCTTCGATGATTTCTGGATTAATCAGCTCGATGGGTCCCGTCTCATCATCCGTATGGACGACGGCGACACGAATCGGCTGATTGATTTGCGGAGCTGCTAGTCCGACGCCGTCATATTCATACATCGTGTCGAACATACGATCAATCATTTTTCCTAATTTCTTATCAAACTTCGTTACCCGTTGGCATTTTTGACGCAACACTTCATTTGGTACTTCTACAACTTTATACATAGTTTGCCACCTCACATGAATACAAATGGATTTAAATCCACTGTTACTTGGACTTTTTGTTTGATGCGTAACGCAAGCATCGCCCGGAGTGCCTCCCGTACCTCTTCTTGACCTTTATGTTTTAAAATCACCTGCTGGCGATACATGTTTTTCAATCGTGCGAGCGGGGCTTCGAGCGGACCGTTGACAATCAAGTCGTCTGATTCCAAATGCCGGAGTTCTCCGGCAATCGCTTCTGCTTCTGCTTGGGCTTCGAGCGGATGGTCCGCTGAAATCGTGACCAATCCTAAAAACCAGAAGGGCGGGTGACCGCCTAACTTGCGCAATTGCATTTCCCGCTTATAGAATGCTTCATAGTCGTGTCGTTTTGCCGTTTGGATGACGTAATGATCCGGATTATACGTCTGGATGATCGATTGTCCGGCAAGTGCTCCCCGACCGGCCCGACCTGAAACCTGTGTAATCAACTGAAACGTTCGTTCACTCGCTCGAAAATCGGGAATTCCGAGTGTTGCATCCGCCGCAATGACACCAACCAGTGTCACGTTTGGAAAATCAAGCCCTTTGGCGATCATTTGTGTCCCGAGCAAGATGTTTCCTTCGCCACGCTCAAACGCATTCAATAATTTTTCATGCGCTCCTTTGCGTGACGTCGTGTCTTGATCCATTCGAATGATTTTGGCTTCCGGAATTAAATGTGCCAGTTCTTCTTCGATTTTTTGTGTTCCTGTACCGAACTGCCGAATTTTTTTCGATTCACAGGACGGACAGGTTTTCGGCATCGCGGCTTCAAATCCACAATAATGACACTTCAGACAATCTTGGTGTTGATGATAGGTCAGATTGACGGCACAATGTGGACATTGAAGCGTTTCTCCGCAATCCCGACACAGCACGAATGTCGTGTATCCCCGTCGATTGAGGAGCAAGACCGTCTGTTCGCCACGCTCGATGCGCTGTTTGATTCCTTCGACGAGCGGCAGGCTGAACGGTGTTCGATTGCCGCGTTCCAGTTCTTTTCGCATATCGATGATCTCGACCGGTGGAAGTTCGCCTCCGAAACGTTCCTTTAGAGGGAGGTAACGATAGACTCCTTTCTGAGAACGTGCATACGTCTCTAGAATCGGCGTCGCACTTCCAAGGACGACGGGACATTTATGGTATGCCGCTCGCCATGTTGCCACATCCCGGGTATGATACCGCGGATTTTCTTCTTGTTTATAGGTCGTTTCATGTTCTTCGTCTAAAATGATGACACCGATGTTCGTCAACGGTGCAAAAATCGCAGAACGTGCCCCGACAACGACGTCCACTTCTCCATGCGAAATCTTTCGCCATTCATCGTATTTTTCACCTAACGACAACCCACTGTGAAGTACGGCGACACGGTCACCGAACCGTCGTTTAAAACGTTTGACCATCATCGGTGTCAAACTGATCTCCGGTACGAGCAGAATGGCCTGACGCCCTCGTTCAAGCATGGTATGAATCGACTCCAGATACACTTCCGTTTTCCCGCTTCCGGTCACCCCATGGAGTAAAAACGTATTGGTTTCATCCGGTTCCGTAATCGCATCGACGGCATCCTGCTGATGCGTCGTCAACGTCGACGGAACGAAGATATCCTGGACAAGATGTTCATATGGATTCCGGTTCACATCAATCGTCTCAACCGTAATGACACCTTTTTTCTCCAGACTATTGAGAATGCTGACGGTCAAATCGAGTTCATGCATCACTTCACTCCATAACACTTCCGGACGTTCCATCAGATAATCACGAAACAGGATCTGTTTGGTAGCTTGTTTCGATAATTCAATCGTCGCATCAAGTAGGCGAATCTTTTTGTCCGTTTTAGAGGTTTTCTTTTCTTTGACAACCGGTTGGAGGTCCACCTCTCCCTTTTGAGCAGCTAATAATATCTGTTGCTGGACCTCACTCGGAAACTGACTGATTTTCTTCTGATTCCAGTGAATCCGTCGCGGATTTTCCGTTAAAATCAGTTTATCATAACTGACTTTTAAGGCCGCCGGTAACATCGCAAGAAGCGCGGTAGCCTGATAGCAAAGGGTCGTCTCTGACAAATAACTCGACAGTCGAAGCAATTCTTCCGTATACGTCGGGGTCTCATCGAGGACACGCACAATCGGTTTAATCCGGGCGAGCTCCGTTTCATTCTTCACGGCTACGACGATTCCGAGTAATGCCCGCGGACCAAACGGGACTTCGACACGCATACCGGGAACGACAAGATTACGCCATAAGTCCGGTACTTCGTAGTCAAATGGTCGATCGACCGTCGCAGCGGCGACATCGACGATGACTTCGGCAATCATCGTAATGCCTCTGCGAACTGCTTGATTAATGCGGTTGCCAACCGGGTCTTCGATTGTTGATCGTAATGAATGACCGCACTATTTTTACCGTAAACCGTGACTTGATTTTCATCACTCGAAAAACCGATATCCGTACGTGAGACATCATTCGCTACGATAAAATCCGCCTGTTTTCGAATTAATTTTTGTTGCGCATGTGTTTCCAGGTTTTCCGTTTCTGCTGCAAAACCAACTAAAACCTGTTTGGTCTTCCGCTCACCAAGCGTTCGTAAGATATCGGTCGTCTCTTCCAGTTCAATCCGTAACGGTCCATCGATTTTCTTTTGTTTACGATCATACCGGACGGTCGGGCGATAATCTGCGACCGCCGCTGCCATGATGACTAAATCTTGTTTGTCGTAGACGGCTAACATCGCTTCGAGCATCTCCTCACCAGATTCGACAGCAATCGTCGTCATGCCGGTCGGCAATGTTCCACGGACCGGACCATGAACAAGTGTGACGGCCGCTCCGGCATCCCGGGCTGCTTCTGCAAGCGCGATGCCCATCTTTCCAGACGAATCATTCGTCAAATAACGAACCGGATCAATTCGTTCCACCGTCGGACCGGCACTGATCAACACATGACGGTTTTCCAGTTTTTTAGTTTCAAAAAGACCGGATAATGTCTCGACCAATTCTTCCGGTTCAGGCAACCGTCCTTTTCCGACCCAACCACATGCCAAATTTCCGACGCCGGGTGCAATCAAGTGGACTCCGTCTGCCATCAGCCGGTCCATATTTCTTACCGTTGCCGGATGTTCGAGCATGTTGACGTTCATCGCCGGAGCGACAACGACGGGACATTTCGCAGCCAAGATGGTCGTCGTGATGAAATCGTCGGCAATCCCATGGGCAAGTTTCGCAATCAGATTGGCTGTTGCAGGAGCAACGACAATCAAATCGGCTTCATCTGCTAAATCGATGTGGGCAATCTTGGATGCATCATGCTCAATGAAGACATCATCATAGACCGGTTTCCGCGTCAGCGCGGCAAACGTCGTTTTTCCGACGAATTGTTGGGCATTCTTCGTCATCGCGACTTGAACGTTCGCCCCGGCCTGAACGAGTTTGGATGCCAAGGCCGCCGCTTTATACGAGGCGATTCCTCCTCCGACACATAATAGGATGTTACGATTCGTTAGCATGATGAATTCCTCCTTATTGAAAAAAACAGCCACAATGAGGAGTGGCTGCTTCAAAATTAGTCTTGCGGTTGGTTCGTAACCACGACTTCACCAGAAAAGAGTTCTTCGAGCGCTTTTCCGACTGGTTTGTATGATTTCGGGTTCGCTACTTTCACGCGTTTCCCGTCTTGGATTTGACGCGCACGTTTCGCTGCGACCGTCACGATTGTGTATTTCGAAGGGACCGTCTTTTGAAGCTTGTCTACTGATGGATATAACATGTTATTTGACCTCCATGGCTTTTTTATACAAGGACGCAACGCGTTCCCGGCTACAATGTTCTGCAGTGACGATTGCTTGAATTCTGTCACATGCTTTGTGGATCTCATCATTCGTGACGACGTAATCATAAGCATCCATCATCTCAATCTCTTCTTTAGCGACAAGAAGACGTTGCTTGATGACTTCTTCTGATTCCGTTCCACGTCCAACAAGACGGTTACGAAGTTCCTGTAGACTTGGCGGAGCCAAAAACAGAAAAACAGCTTCCGGAAAATGTTCCTTAACCTGCATCGCACCCTGTACTTCAATTTCTAAGATGACGTCTTTTCCTTCATCTAAGATTTTGTTGACCCATTCGACGGGTGTACCATAATAATTGCCGACGAATTCCGCATGCTCGAGCAATTGGTTATTGGCAATCATACTTTCGAATTCTTCACGTGTCTTGAAGAAATAATGGACACCATCCACTTCTCCCTCACGCGGTTTGCGTGTCGTACATGACACCGAATAGTGCAAATTGTTGTCTTCGTCTTCGCGTAAGGCACGGCAAACCGTTCCTTTACCGACACCACTCGGACCAGACAATACGAGTAATAAGCCACGCTCTTTAAAAATCACTTCAGAACCCCTCCATCTAACAAACTTCACATTGTTTCATATTAGCAGTAGAGACAGGAAGTTCGCAAGTGGTCTTTTTCAGCTCGACTGCTTAATCATACCATAACCGTGCACTTTCTGTTACCTTTAGAAAGTGGAAACGAAATCAAGAAAGAAGGTAATATCATGGCTTTTGATGGACTAATGACGACACGTGTCGTCCGGGAACTCCAACCGCTCGTTGGGGCACGGATTAATAAAATACATCAACCGTATGCACTCGATTTGATTTTCAGTGTCCGGGCAGAACGAAAAAACGTGATGTTGCTCGCATCGGCCAATGCGATGTACGCCCGGCTTCATCTGACATCGGAGTCGACCAGTAATCCAAGCGAACCCCCGATGTTTTGTATGATGCTCCGGAAGCATCTTGAAGGCGGCTTCATCGAATCGATTGAACAACTCGGACGTGACCGGGTCATTTTAATGCGGATCCGTTCACGAAACGAACTCGGAGACGAAGAAGCCAAGAAGCTGTACATCGAACTGATGGGCCGTCACTCCAACATCCTGCTGACAGATGGACAGGATAAAATTTTAGATGCCATCAAACATCTTCCGCTCAGCCAAAATACATTCCGGACCATCATGCCGGGTTTACAGTATCAATTGCCACCGGAACAAGATAAGGTCGATCCGCTGACTGGTGACATCGAACAGACGTTACACCGGATTGATTGGAATGCCGGAAAGATTGACCGTCAGTTATTAGGATTGTTCAGTGGTTTTTCACCACAGATCACTGCTGAGATCGTGTCACGGGCCGGACTCTCGAACCGGACGTCACTTGCGCAAGCGATTCATTCCGTACTGGGCGAACTGACAGGTCCTTATTATTTCCAGCGTCTCACAAACGGCAAGGAACGGTTCTCTCCTGTCGCGCTACACCACGGAGAGATTGCTGAAGAAAAGACGTTCGCAACCAGCGGAGACGTCCTCGATGCGTTTTTCCATCAGAAATCGAACCGGGATCGTGTCAAACAACAAGCTGCCGACTTGGAACGGTTCATTAAAAGTGAATACGATAAAAATATCCTCAAACGAACGAAACTCGAGCGTGATCTCGCCGCCACTGAAAAGATGGACGAACTGAAACACAAAGGGGAATTATTGACGACCTACCTGTACCAGCTCGAACGTGGGATGAAAGAAGCAACGGTCGTGGATTATTACGAGGAGGACGGCAAGGAAATTACGATTGCCCTTGATCCCCGCTTTTCACCGAATGAAAATGCCCAACGCTATTACAAACGGTACAACAAACTGAAGACCGCTAAAATCGAAGTGGCGAAACAACTCGAGAAAAATCAGCTCGAAATCAATTATTTTGAGTCATTGCTGGCACAACTCGATGTCGCTTCACCGGAAGATATTCGGGAGATGCGAGAGGAGCTCGTCGAAGAAGGTTACGTTCGGGAGCGCAGTAAAAAGAAAAAGAAACCCCTCGTCCCGAAACTTGAGGCGTACCAATCTTCGACCGGCATTCCATTTTTCGTCGGGAAAAACAATAAACAAAATGATTATGCGACCTTTAAATTCGGACGCCGTTCCGAGACATGGTTGCATACAAAAGATATCCCTGGTTCACACGTCATCATCCGCAGTGAACAGCCGGATGAGACGACACTGAAAGAAGCAGCAATTGTCGCCGCTTATTATTCAAAAGCACGTGAATCGAGCCAAGTCCCGGTCGACTTCACAGAACTCCGTTATGTCAAAAAGCCGAGTGGTGCAAAACCCGGATTCGTCATCTATACGGATCAAACGACACTTTACGTCACACCGGATGCCGATCTCGTCCAGTCATTGCGCACACCTTAAACCAAAACGTCGTCCTCGTTCTTTTTCAATTGAAAAAGCGTTTCGAGGACGACGTTTTTTATTTCATTTTTTCGAGTTGCTCCCGGTAATCAAGCAAGTGTCCGTTGATGATGTCTTTGACTTCACTGACTTCCTGGTCAAAGCTGAACATCGGTTGATCACGGTCATGCGAAAAGATCACATCATAATGATGGCTGAGAAGAAAATCGATTTCTTGACCGAGTGTTTTTTCCTGCTCGTCTGACATCGGTAAGTCACGATGACTGGCGATACTCTCGAGAAGCAACAGAAGTTTGTCTTCCAAATCAACAAGCTGTTTCAATTGAATGAACGCTTTACTCTGACCACTGGCGACAAGTGGATATTTCTGATCTTCTTGCAACATGATAATCATTTCCTCATGTTTTAAGACTTGTTTACGGACCGTCAGTAATTTCGCATCGTCTTTGACCAGACTCCGCCAATCCTCCATCAATTGTTTGGTCGTCTTTTTGACGAACAGCAACAAGCGGTCTTCGTAGTGTGGCGGGAAGACGATATAGTTGACAGCGACAGCGGATAAGACACCGACGACCGTCAATAAGGACCGTGTCAACGCATAATGGACATAGTCAGCTGTCGGACTCTCAAACATCAGGACGATGGCAAAGGCAGCAAACGTCGACATGTCGGTACGTCCGATCATCGAGTTGAAAACAAGTGAAACGATGACCGCCAAACCAATCGTCAACGGATTCGCTCCCAGCGTGGCGACGACTGCTAGTCCACAAACTAAGCCAAGAATCGTTCCTAAAATCCGATTGAAGACGATTTTAAACGACCGGTGAATCGTCGGTTGCATCGCGACGATGGCAGCAACGGCTCCCATACCCGAATAGATCCCGAAGACATACCAAGAAAAACTAAGGGCAATCGCTACAGCAATTCCGGTCTTGATCGTCCGGAGACCAATACGAAACTGGAATTTCACTCGAGCGTCACCTGCCCGACTTCACTCTCGACAGTCACTTCCGGTTTTTCTTGTTTGGATAACTCGAATAAAGCGACGTCTTCGTCTTTTTGTTTCGTATACCGGTCGGAAGCTTTAATGTCGCCTTCTGTCGTTACGGCGATTGTCCCAGCCGCTTTCGTCGGTTTCAACCGAACCGGACCATCAATCGTTGAAACGGCCAAATCCAGTTTTGCACCGTATTCCGATAAACTAACCGATTCTGCCGTCACTTCAGCATGGACGGCATTCATATTCGATGCTTTGACACTGCCTTGACCTGTCAGCACAATATCGTCGGCGTCCATTTTATTTAAGTCGATCGTCTCAGCTGACAGATTAATTGATTTGGCGTAAACACCCATTCCTTTGATCGATTCGGCGTCGACATCGATACGATTCATATAGTTTGGTAATCCGACTTGAATCGAAAAATCACCCGCCTTCTCGCTCGGACGATTCCCGAGTCGTGCCGCAAATCCGTCTCGCCCCGTCACCGTCAAAGTATTTCCTGACGTTCCGATTTTTAATCGTTTTTGACTTGACGCACTATCGACCAATTTCAGTTGGACATTTCCGTCCGTACTACGGACAAAATTGATCGTGCCGTTTGGGGCATTAATTTGTAACGTTTTATACCGGTTCGTCGTTTTAAACGCTTCGCCCCGTGATAAGGACTCCGTCGTCAAAAACAAAGTCACCGTATATAAAACCAGCAAACTCAAAATAACCGACCCATACACAATCAGTGGACGCCGGACCGGTTTGCGGGAACCAATCCGATCAAATGACGCCGTTATTTTCCGTCGTTTATCCTTTAACCGTGTAAACGAAGATTGTTTGCGTTTTCGTTCTGTTCTACTTGTGTTCTCCTCCATTGGTCTACCTCCATCCAATTCTCTCCCATTATTCCGAATTTATGATTCGTCTGTCAACATTCCTTCTTTATCATACGAAATTGTTCACATATTACCATCGGGCGGAAGATGGAACATGACAAAAAACGAACAATTCTTTCTGATATTCCAGAAGAATTGTTCGTCTTAACCGGATACAGCTAGTCGTACTAGCTATCACCCTATTGTTTATAGTTCAATCGACTCGTCGATTTTCAATGCTTGACCCGTTTGTCCCTGCGCTTCCAGGTTTGCGCAAAAAGCAGTTGCATCCTGCTTGATGAGATCAAACGTATCGTAATGGACCGGAACAATCGTTTTTGCCTGCAACATATCTGCTGCTACCAACGCATCATCCGGACCCATCGTATAGTTATCCCCGATCGGTAAGAATGCAAGATCAATATCATAATGTGCACCATAAAGCGCCATATCACCAAACAGTGCCGTATCTCCCGCATGGTAAATGACTTTGTCTTCAATCGTCAATAAGAAGCCGGCCGGCATTCCCATATACGTAATCGTCTGCTTTTCTTCATCAATGATGCTTGAAGAATGAAATGCCTGCGTCATTTTGACTTTCCCAAACGGAAACTCAAACTGCCCGCCAAGGTTCATCGGATGCACGTTCAGTCCTTTAAAACTGAGATAAGTCGCCAGTTCATGTGTTGCGACAATCGTGGCACCTGTGGCTTTCGCGATGGCTTCCGCATCCAGCATATGATCGGCATGTGCATGCGTTAACAAGATAAAATCTGCTTTGACGTCTTCCGGTTTTGTCATCGCGTGATCGTTACCGCTGAAAAACGGATCAATCACGATGTGATGCCCGTTCGTTTCGATTGTGACAGTAGACTGTCCATGATAAGTCAATTTCATCTAAAAGGACCTCCTGAGATTAGTGGTATCAACAGAACATTTAGTTCCCTTCTCCCCAGGCACATAAACCTTTTATCGCAGGTTGCAACGTGTAAGCGGCGTCTGTCAACCGGTACTCGACATGTAAGACAGCTTCATCGAATTCAATCCGTTCGACCATCCCGAGCCGTTCCAGTTCCTTTAATTGATCGGTCAAGACTTTCCTCGAGATACCGGGAATCGCGCGTTGTAATTCTAAAAAACGTTTCGGACCGTCCTCTAACGTGCAATATAACTGTGGACGCCATTTTCCGCCGATGATGGCGAGCGCCCGATTGACTGGAAATTGTTCTGTCGTCATTGCTTCGTCTCTCCTTCAGGTAGTTACTTCAAAGTGCGTACTATGCAGTCGAGTGTATCGTAAGTTATCGTTGTCGTAAATCAAAAAGCAAAGGAGCTGGAAGTGATGAACTATCCACGTAATTTTTCGCACATCGGACTGTCTGTCCCGAATTTAGAACAAGCCATTTCGTTTTACTCGGAGGTCATGGGCTGGTATATCATCATGGAACCATCTGATGTCATGGAGGATGATTCGCCGATCGGTGTCATGTGTACGGATGTCTTCGGAGCCGGCTGGGAGAAATTCCGCATTGCGCATATGGCAACAGGTGACCGGGTCGGGATCGAGTTATTTGAGTTCCCGAACAACGAACAACCGGAAAACAATTTTGAATTCTGGAAGACAGGTATTTTCCACTATGCGATTCAAGATCCGGATATTGAAGGAATGGTCGAAAAAATCGTCGCGCATGGCGGCAAACAACGGATGCCGATCCGTGAATATTATCCAGGCGAAAAACCGTACCGGATGGTGTACTGCGAAGATCCGTTCGGCAACCTCGTTGAACTGTATTCCCATTCGTATGAGCTGACCTACTCGGAAGGAGCGTATTAAAAATGAAAGCATGGCTAAATCACGCAGGCGACACAATCGATCAATGGACATTTGAAGAAGTCGAAACTCCGATACCGGATGAAGGGCAGGCCTTGATTCGCGTTCAAGCTGCCGCCTTGAATCCCGTTGACTACAAAGCGACAAAAAATCCGGCCTGGACGTACCCGCATATTCCGGGTGTTGATTTAACCGGTATCGTTGAACAAGTGGGGAAAGACGTAACGGATATCGAACCCGGTGAGCGGGTGGCAATTCATACGAACCTCCAAAAAAACGGGGCTTTTGCGGAATATGCTGTCGTCGATGCCCGTGCCTTGGCCAAAATCCCGGACGATGTCAGCTTTACCGAGGCAGCGGCCATTTTGTGTGCCGGGATGACAGCCTATGAAGCAATCGTTCAGAAGATGAACACCACCGGTAAAGAAACCATTCTCATCCATGCCGGTGCGGGTGGGGTCGGCGGAATCGGGATCCAACTCGCCAAACGTCTTGGACTTTCCGTTGCAACGACGGCCTCGACGGAGAATCACGATTGGGTCAAGAACCTCGGTGCAGATCTTGCGATCGACTATAAAAAAGAAAATGTGACAGAAGTCATCCGAGACTGGACGAACGGTCGCGGTGCTGATTTGATTTTCAACACGGTAGGTCGCGACGAAGCAACAGCTGATTTCGGACGCCTCGCTTTTTCCGGTCAACTTGCCTTCATCGCCGGTGGTCCCGATCAATCGGTCGTCAAACCGTTTACGCTCTCTCCGTCCGTCCATGAAGTCGCACTCGCTGCTGCTTATGCGAGCAAAGATGACCGTGCCATCCGAAACCTTGGTCATATGGCGAATGAGCTTCTAAAACTCGTTTCAGCAAAAGAACTTGATCCGCTCGTCACGGAAGAAATTCCGGCGGCAGACATCGTCAAAGGTTTACAACGTTTGTCAGAGCGACACGTCCGCGGAAAAATCATCGCGACGTTTTAAAATACCTTATTTCTACAACAAAAGCAGCAGTGCTTCCTCCTGATTCA
This sequence comes from Exiguobacterium sibiricum 7-3, assembly GCF_000620865.1. Lineage (NCBI taxonomy): Bacteria > Bacillati > Bacillota > Bacilli > Caryophanales > Exiguobacterium > Exiguobacterium artemiae. Next base: position 1,120,630 of record NZ_KK211190.1, on the reverse strand, counting down.
GGAAAGCACTGCTGCTTTTTCATGCCGTCATCCGATCATTGGTATTTCGGACGTTTCGTAATTTGTACCGAACGTCCGACGAGTTCAAAGCCGACTGCTTGATAAATCTTGTTCGACGTCGGATTCGACCAGTCCGTGTACAATGACACCATCGGATACTGCTGTAATAAATGCTCGGACAAACATGCCACTAAGTAAGAAGCAATCCCTTGCTTCCGCCATTTTTGCGGGGTGAAGACATACGAAATCGTCACACCGGAAGCAGTTGGTCGACTGGAAGACGCCATCGCGAGCAACTGATCCCCGTCGAACAGACCAAACAAGGTATCTGCTTGAATATGTTTTCGGATTGTTTGTTCATTTTTCAAACGACTGCGTTCTGTCGCGGGTAAGGCACCGGTCTCCTGGATGAATGACCAGCCAAACGCAACAGCCTGATCAGCAAACTGTTCCTCGATTAGACAGAACTCATAGTCGAGCGTTACCGGAGGAATGACCGTCGTCAATGCGTAAATCCCTTGATCCATCTTGATTTGAAACGGACTGTGCGAAACCAGCAACGGTTCAATGATTGCCTGCTCGCCGACATATCCGGGACAGTTCAAAATCCGTGATAACTTTCGAATTCCTTCGTATGTAAAGACATCCCCTGCCAGGATCGCCTGTTCTTCAATCGTTTGCAGGACGACAATCGTCCGATTTCCTTCTTCTGCAATCGCCATCAAAATCGGAACATCTCCACGCTCCAATATGCCGAGCGGCAACTGATGGACATCCGGTCGTCGTTCGAGTATCGGGACCGCAACCTGTTTGAAGCTCTCATAATCACGATAATGGGTCAACATCTGAAAACAGCTCCTTTTCTTTGTTTTCAGTGTATCAAAAAAAAGAACACATGACGGATGATTCTTATCTTTTCCGCCATGCCCGGATCACTTTTCATAATGCTGTCATCCATTTGTCTTGGCGACTGCAAGGAACGTTTCACTCCAATGCACCGGATCGACTGACCAGGTCCGTAAAGCGTCCTGTTCTTCTTTGGAAATGTATGCCGTCTCGACAGCTGTCTCCAGCAATTCTGTGAACGTCAGTAATGCATCCGCCTCCACTTCGGCTGCCGTTAAGTTTTCCTTCAGTCGTGTCATGCCGTAAGAGAAGATGGCTTGAATCCGGACGACGGTTCCCCCGGCTGCTTCAACTGCTTGAGTGGCTTCAATTGAAGACATCCCGGTCGATAGTAAATCTTCGATGACGATGACACGTTGTCCGGCGTGCAATCGTCCTTCAATCTGATTTCCTTTTCCGTGTCCTTTCGCACTTCCGCGGATATAAATCATTGGAAGACCCAGTCGTTCTGCGACGAGCGCCGCATGCGGAATGCCGGCTGTTGCCGTCCCGGCGATGACATCGACGTTTAAGGGGCGGATGCGTTCCGCTAATTTGTCGGCAATCAGCGTCCGAACGGCCGGACTGGATAAAGTCAATCGGTTGTCACAATAAATGGGTGACCGTAACCCGCTCGCCCACGTATACGGTGTCGTCGGTGCTAACGTGACCGCTTCGATTTCGAGTAAAGCTTTTGCTAGTTGATTCATGATGTGATCCCCTTCCATTCTGAGAGTAATGCTTCATAGACAACTTTCGGATTCTCTGCCTGTGTGATGGCACGTCCGATGACGAGATCCGTTGCCCCGTTTCGCCCGGCGTCCGTCACGGTCGCAATCCGTTTTTGATCATTTGCTGCCGTCCCGTTTGGCCGGATTCCCGGCGTGACCAGTTGGAATCCGGGTTGACAGATGGTCTTGATGTGTGTCGTATCGAGAGCGGAACACACGACTCCGTCAAGACCGGACTGTTCGGCTTCGCGGGCATAATGCGCAACTACCTCGTCCATCGTGTGTGGAATCATCAGGTCGGTCAACATCGCTTGATCAGTCGATGTCAGCTGTGTGACGGCAATTAACCGTGTATCGGCCGACGTCTCGCGTAATCCTGCAAGGGCCGCCTGCATCATTGTTTTTCCACCTGCTGCGTGGACGTTCGTCAGTTCAACACCGAGTTGACCAATGATCCGCATCGTCCGCCGGGCCGTTTCTGGAATATCATGGACTTTTAAATCGAGAAAAACAGCATGTCCTTGTTTGACCAAATGCCGGACAAAAGCGGGACCTTCCGCATAATACAGCTCCATCCCGATTTTGACTGCCGGACGGTATGGTGCCAATTTTTCTAAAAATCGTTCGACTTGGTTGGCTGACTCAAAATCAAGCGCGATGTAAAGTTGCTCCATATGCTTTCCCCCTGATGTCCAAAATGTGTTCAATGCCTAACTCGTCCATTCGTTTCGGCAATGCCGTTATCAGTTCCTGACAAATGAACGGATTCACGAAATTAGCCGTTCCGATTGCTACCGCTGACGCGCCTGCGTAAATCATCTCGAGTACATCATCCACTTCCATGACGCCTCCCATCCCGATAATCGGAATCGAGACGACTTGGGCGACATCGTGAATCATCCGAATGGCAACCGGTTTGATGGCTGGTCCGGACAATCCGCCGATCCGGTTAGCCAAAATCGGTTGACCGGTCCGAACGTCGATCCGCATCCCGACAAGTGTATTGATCATCGTCAGTCCATCCGCACCCGCCTGTTCAACTGCTTGGGCCATCTCAACAATCGACGTGACATTCGGAGATAATTTGACATAGACCGGTTTTTCGGAAACCGCTTTGACGCGCCGTGTCAGCTCAGCCGCCATCTTCGGATCCGTTCCGAACTGCAACCCGCCGGACTTGACGTTTGGACAGGAGATGTTCAACTCGATTGCTTTAACGACCGGATCCCGGCTGATCCGTCTTGTGACTTCCTCATATTCTTCTGGTGTCGAGCCGGCCACGTTCGCAATGATTTCTGTATCAAACTGACTGAGAAACGGTAATTTCTGTGCGATGATTCCGTCGACACCTGGATTTTGTAAACCGATCGCATTCAGCATGCCCATACCGCTCTCTGCAACCCGCGGCGTCGGATTGCCATACCGCTCTTCTCCGGTCGCCGCTTTGATCATGATGCCGCCAAGCATCGATAAATCGTACAGTTTGGCAAACTCTTCACCGAATCCGAAACATCCGGACGCCGGAATGATCGGATTTTTTAAATGCAGACCGGGCAAGACCACTTGCAGACGGTTCATAGGATCACCTCTTCTGCCCGAAAGACCGGACCATCGGAACAGGTTTTGACATAATGTCCGTCAGGTGTCGGACAGACACAAGCGAAACAGGCGCCAATGCCGCACCCCATCCGGTTTTCAATCGATAAAAACTTATGTTCGATTGGAACCTGTTGAATCGAGCGTAACATCGGTTCCGGTCCACAGGCGAACAGTGTATCGAACCGGTTGCTGTCGAGCGCGGCGGTCACGAATCCTTGGATTCCCGCTGTCCCATCGATGGTCGTCACGGTCGTCGGACCAAGTTTTCGAAACTCGTCTTCATAAAAGACACTGTCTGCTGTATCGAATCCCAAAATCGCTTCGCAGGCAATTCCCCGTTCAACCAATCGGCGCATCGTATAATAAAGCGGCGGAACCCCTATGCCTCCCCCGACTAAAACAATTTTGGCATCACGCGCAACATGTTCGACCGGAAACCCGTTTCCGAGTGGACCGAGCGCATCGATTTGATCCCCTGCCCGAAGACGCGCCAGTTCTTTTGTACCTTGACCGATTTCCTTGAACAAAAACGTGATTAAATCTCCTTCGACGTTAGCGATTGAGATCGGGCGACGTAATAACGGACCGACCCGTAAATGCATGAACCGACCTGGTTCGATGGACGTCGCATCAGGGCGGCGACAGACTAATTCTGTCGCGCCTGAAGCAATTTGTCGTCGTGTCACGACCGTCAAGAGTTGAATCATCGAGTCACCGCCTTTTTCATATAGTCGAACGGTTGAATGGCGCTGGCTTCAAAGGACAGACTTTCAATGACCCGTAACAAGGCTTCGGCTGTATCAAGAGATGTCAGGCAGACGACATTATTTTCTGCTGCCGCCCGGCGAATGATGAAGCCGTCTTTCGTGACTTGCGAATCCCGACTCATTGTATTGATGACGTATTCGACTTCCGCTTTTTCAATCCACTCGAGCATCGATCCTTGTTCCGAACCGAGCTTACCGACGACTTGGACACGCAGACCGTTCTCCGCCAAGACACTGGCAGTTCCCGCCGTGGCGAGGAGTGTAAAGCCGAGTGCTGTAAAGCGTTTGGCGAGATCCAGCATTTCCTGTTTATCCTGATCGGCAACCGTCAGCAAGACCCGACCGTGTTCCGGAATCGCCATACCGGATGCAAGCAAACCTTTATAAAGTGCTTTTTCAAGTGTCCGGTCCGTTCCAATGACTTCTCCGGTCGATTTCATCTCCGGTCCGAGCGACGGGTCGACTTCCTTCAGCTTCGCAAACGAGAAGACCGGCACTTTAACAGAGACCAGTTCTTCTTCCGGTAAAACGCCACTCGTCAATCCGTAAGACGCAAGCGTATCCCCTAAGATGACATTCGTCGCGAGGCGCGCAACCGGTAAGCCCGTGACTTTTGAGATGAACGGGACGGTACGGCTTGCCCGCGGATTGACTTCGAGCACATACAGTTCTCCGTCTGCAAAGACGAATTGGATATTAAGCAATCCTTTGATCCGGAAGGCTTTGGCAATCCGTGTCGTATAATCGACAATCAAATCCTTGATTGCTTGCGGTACCCGTTGCGGCGGATAAACCCCGATGGAATCCCCGGAGTGGACGCCGGCCCGTTCGATATGTTCCATGATGCCCGGAATGACAACATCTTCTCCGTCACAAATCGCATCCACCTCAAGTTCCATTCCAGTCAAATAACGGTCAACGAGAACCGGACGTTCCGGCGAGGCAATCACGGCATGTTTCATATAATGTTCGAGTTCCTGTTGTCCATACACAATCTCCATCGCGCGTCCACCAAGGACATACGACGGGCGGACGAGAACCGGGTATCCGAGTTCGCTTGCCGCGTCTGTCGCTTCAGCTACCGTGACGGCAGTTTTCCCCGGAGGTTGCGGAATTTCAAGCTGTGTCAGGGCTGCTTCAAACTGTTTCCGGTCTTCTGCCCGGTCGAGATCCTCTAGCGCCGTTCCAAGGATTTTCACCCCTTCCGCTTCCAGCGATTCAGCTAAATTGATTGCCGTCTGTCCGCCGAACTGCACGATGACCCCGATTGGCTTCTCATTTCGGATGACTTCGAGTACATCTTCCGTCGTCAAGGGTTCAAAGTACAATCGGTCGGAAATCGAGAAATCAGTTGAGACCGTCTCCGGGTTATTGTTGACGATGATGGCTTCATATCCCGCTTCACGAATCGCTTGAATCGAGTGGACCGTTGCATAATCAAACTCCACCCCTTGCCCGATCCGGATCGGTCCGGAACCGAGGACGAGAATCGACGGCCGTGTCGTTGGTGCCGCTTCGTTTTCAACTTCGTACGTACCGTAGTAATACGGTGTGTCGGATGCAAATTCCGCTGCACACGTATCAACCATTTTATAGACCGGATGCAGTCCTGCTTCGTTGCGGATAGACCGCACAGCTGTCTCGGTTTGTTGCGTGATCCGGGCGAGCATTTGGTCACTGAAGCCATAACGTTTGGCATGACGCAGGCGTTCCTGTGTCAATCCGTTCTTGACGATATCTTGTTCAATTCGGTGGATGTGATGCAGTTTTTCTAAGAATAACCGGTCGATGCTTGTCCATTCGTGCAGCTGTTCGACGGTATAACCACGTTCGATGCCCGCATAGAGGGCAAACAATCGTTCATCCGTCGCTTTTATGATATGACGGTGCAGATCAGCTTCATTCATTTCGGCAAAACGTGTCATGTGTAAATCGGATTGGCCGATTTCAAGTGAACGGACGGCTTTCAACAAGGCTTCCTCCATCGTCCGTCCCATGGCCATGACTTCGCCCGTCGCTTTCATCTGCGTCCCGAGGGTCCGGTCAGCTGATTCAAACTTATCAAACGGCCACCGTGGAATCTTGGCGACAACATAGTCGAGTGCCGGTTCGAACGAAGCAAAACTTGTTTCCGTAATCGGATTCTTCAACTCGGACAGGGCATACCCGACGGCAATTTTAGCAGCCAGTTTGGCAATCGGATATCCCGTCGCTTTCGAAGCCAGTGCCGAAGAACGGGAGACGCGCGGATTCACTTCGATGACATAATACGTGAAGCTGACCGGATCGAGTGCGAACTGAATGTTGCATCCGCCTTCAATTCCGAGTGCACGAATGATATCGAGTGATACATTACGCATCATCTGATAATCGCGGTCAGATAATGTTTGTGTCGGGGCAAAGACGATCGAATCACCTGTATGGACACCAACCGGATCAAAGTTTTCCATCGCGCAGACGATGATTGCCTGGTTCGTCGCATCACGCATGACTTCAAATTCGACTTCTTTCATCCCGGCGATTGATTTTTCAAGTAAAACTTGTGTCGCCGGGCTGGCTTTGAGTCCGCCTTCAACAATCCGGATGAACTCATCCATCGTTTCAGCGATGCCGCCACCGGTTCCGCCGAGTGTGTACGCTGGTCGAATGATGATCGGAAGACCGATTTTCGCACAAAACTGTTCGGCTTCTTCGACCGTATGCACGATCTCACTTTCCGGAACGCCATGTCCGAGTCTGAACATCAATTTTCTGAACAAATCACGATCTTCCGCTTCCTCGATCGCCGTCAGTTTCGTTCCGAGCAGTTCAACGTCATATTCGGCAAGAACACCCAACCGATCCAGTTCAACAGCGAGATTCAGTCCCGTTTGTCCGCCGAGAGTGGCAAGTAACGCATCGGGACGCTCTTTCCGGATGATCCGGGAAACAAACTCTGCTTGTAACGGTTCGATGTACACGCGGTCCGCTACTGTCGGATCCGTCATGATGGTCGCTGGATTGGAGTTAACGAGAACCACTTCGTACCCTTCCTCTTTTAAGGCTTGGCAGGCTTGTGTTCCGGCATAATCAAATTCTGCCGCTTGTCCGATGACGATTGGACCGGATCCGATAACGAGAATCTTTTGAATATCTTGACGTTTAGGCATGAGAGACCTCCTGTTGGTTCGTGATTTCTGTTAAAAATTGATCAAATAAATCATTGGCATCCATCGGTCCGGGAGAAGCTTCCGGATGATATTGGACGGAAAAGACGGGGTGGGTCGTATGCCGGATTCCTTCGACAGTCCCATCATTGATTGCTCGGTGTGTCAGTTTGAGATTCATCCCGGCCAGCGACTGTTCTTCAACGGCGTAACCATGATTTTGTGACGTGATACTGACTTGTCCCGTTTGAAGATCTTCGACCGGATGGTTTGCTCCCCGGTGACCAAACGGTAACTTAAACGTATCTGCCCCATGCGCTAAGGCGATCAATTGATGACCGAGACAGATTCCGAAGATGACGACTTGACCGGTCAGTTCCTGAATTAAGGGAATCGCGGTCGGGACATCTTTTGGATTTCCAGGACCGTTCGACAACATGACACCGTCCGGTACGTAACGCAGGACATCCTTCGCCGTCACGTCGTGCGGGACGACGACGACTTCACATCCGCGTCGGACGAGCTCCCGGATAATCCCGAGTTTGGCACCGAAATCAACCAAGACGATCCGTGGGCCGGCACCCGGGATGACATAGGCGCGTTCCGTCGAAGCCCGTTTGACCTGATCGGTCGCAAGCGTCATCTGTTGAATCCGTTCCAGTTGCTCGGACAAATCGTACGCGCCATCCACGAGCAGTCCCCGCATAACCCCCTTTGAACGCAGGTGACGGGTTAACTGACGGGTATCGATTCCCGTTAAACCGGGAATATTGAATTCTTCTAGAGCCGTTGCAAGAGACGTCTGGGAGCGGAAGTTCGATGGGGTATGACAGACTTCCCGGACGATCAGTGCTTTCGCAAGCGGACGGGTCGTTTCATAGTCATCGCGGTTCATGCCGTAGTTGCCGATCAATGGATTGGTTAAGACAATCATTTGATCACAGTAGGAAGGATCGGATAACATCTCTTGATACCCGGTCATGCCTGTTTGGAAGACCACCTCCCCCATTGTCACCTCGCTCGAACCAAACGCTTCTCCTTCAAAAACCATTCCATCCTCTAAAATCAACGTCCGTTTAGACATGTGTCATTTCCCCCTTAAATACAATTTCTCCACCGACGAGCGTCAATACCGGATAACCCGTCAACTGTTCACCACGAAACGGTGTATTTTTTCCTTTCGACAGAAACTGATCCGGTTCGACCGTCCGAACTGTTTCTAAATCGAGTAAGACTAAATCGGCAGGTGCTCCGACTTCGATTCGTCCAAATGGTAAGTCAAACAAGTCAGCGGGTTTACGCGACATCCAATCCAGTAACTGGTCAAGCGTGAAGATGCCCGGTTCAACCAATTTCGTATACAGCAAAGGAAATGCCGTCTCAAATCCTGTAATCCCGAACGGTGCACGCTCAATCCCGAGTGCTTTTTCCTCTGCTGCATGCGGGGCATGGTCGGTTGCGATACAATCAATCGTTCCGTCCAGCAGACCTTCAAGCAACGCTTGGCGATCCGCTTCGCTCCGAAGTGGGGGGTTCATCTTGAAGTTTGGATCGCGTCCCATGATATCGTCCTCCGTCAACACAAGATGATGTGGCGTGACTTCCGCCGTTACCCGAATACCTGCCCGTTTTGCATCCCGGATTACCCGGACGGACTCCTTCGTCGAGACATGACAGACATGATAATGACATCCGGTCGCTTCCGCAATCAAGACATCCCGGGCGATATGAATACTTTCTGCCAGTGACGGAATCCCTTGTAATCCTTCTCGTCGGCTGTATGTCCCTTCATGGACACAACCTGCCTTAAGCGAATCATCTTCACAATGGGCGATGATACTTTTATTGACGGCGGCGGCGCATGTCATCGCTTCCCGCATGACAGCGGCACTTTGGACACCAACTCCGTCATCCGTAAAAGCAAAGGCATCGGTCAGTTGTTCAAATGCGACGAGTTCCTGCCCTAGCTGATTTTTTGAAATCGCCGCATAAGGGAAAACACGGACAGATGCCGTCTCTTCAATCTTTTTAAAGAGGGCGTCAAGCGTCTCTCGGTCATCCGGAACCGGACGCGTATTCGGCATCGGACAAATCGTCGTAAATCCGCCTGCTGCCGCTGCTGCCGTTCCTGTTGCAATCGTCTCTTTATGTTCGCCGCCCGGTTCGCGTAAATGAACGTGAATATCCACAAAACCCGGTGCAACAGTGTAACCTTTGGCATTAATCACTTGATCCGTCTCGATTGGTGTCGCATCGAGCTCCGTAAAGACACCCTCTTCGATGCGAATACTCGACTCTTGCCGTTCCCCATTTTTATACCATGTTGCATGATCAATTCGAATTGCCATCTTATCTCGTCTCCTTTGTCGTTGAGGTCTCAAAAGCCCGTTCTAAAATCGCCATCCGTGCAAACACACCGTTTGTCATCTGATCAAAGATACGCGATTGCGGATGTTCGACCAGTTCTTCGGCAATTTCGACGCCCCGGTTGACCGGTGCGGGATGTAACACAATTGCGTCCGGTCGAATCCATTTCATTCGTTCCTCCGTCAACCCGTACCGTTCGTGATACTCGTCTGCTGCAAACGAATGCTTATCCACGTGCCGTTCATGTTGGACCCGAAGCAGCATGATGATGTCACTGGTTGCCACTGCCTCATCCATCTCCCGGTAAGTGATTCCCATCGTCTCATCAAACCATTCCCTTGGTCCGGAACCGATGACGGTCGCTCCTAAACGTTGTAAGACTTGCGCATTGGACCGTGCGACCCGGCTATGCCGGAGATCACCACAGATGACAATCGTTTTTCCGCTGACATGACCATACTCCTCGTACATCGTCATCAAATCCAGTAATGACTGTGAGGGATGCTGTCCGCTACCGTCCCCGGCGTTGATGATCGGAATCGACAACTGCTGTTGTAACTGTTCGTAATAACCGGTATCTCCATGACGGATGACGAGTGCATCGACTCCGATTGCCTGTAACGTCTTACATGTATCGAGTAACGTTTCACCTTTTTGAACGGATGAGGTTGCTGTCTCAAACGGCAGGACGTGAAGTCCGAGATGATATTCTGCCATGTCAAACGAACATTTAGTCCGTGTCGAATGTTCGAAAAACAAATTAGCGACGGTTTTCGTCGGCAGCGGTTGGACGGGTGCGCCTTGTTTCAGTTGCAGTCCCCGCTTTATCAATCGTTCGATTTCATTTGTCGATAGCTCGTCAAGACTCGTAAAATGGCCAATCCGTTGTCGTGTCTGCATGTTTTCCTCTCCTTTGGGCCGCAAAAAAGCGCACCTTCTGATGTGAAGGTGCGCTGAAGAAGACAGATGTCGCCATCTGTTTCTGAAGGGCCTCCACTTTATCGTTCTCTCTGGAACGTCTTAAAAGTCGTTAGCTGCTCGTTTCGGTTGTGGTGTTTCTTGTTCGTGTTCTGCGACTTCGATACTCGTTTTTGGCAAGACCAGATTCAGGAGGACACCCAAAATCGTTGCTAATGCCATGCCTTCGAGCGAGAAGTTGCCGATTTTCAAGGCAGCTCCGCCGATTCCGATGACGAGGATGACAGCAGTGATTGTCAGGTTGCGTTTATCTGCAAGATCAACTTTACTTTCAACGAGTGTCCGCAGACCGTTCGAAGCGATGACGCCGAACAGCAGGATACTGATGCCACCCATGACAGGTGTCGGAATCGTTTTGATGAACCCTTCGACATAGCCGAGGAATCCGAAGCTGATGGCAAGAACGGCTGCGCCTCCGAGGACAAACACACTGTATACACGGGTAATGGCCATGACGCCGTTGTTTTCACCGTACGTCGTCACCGGTGGACCGCCGAGCATTGAGGCAATCGTCTTCGCCAATCCGTCTCCGAGAACCGTCCGGTGCATCCCCGGATCAAGAAGCGTCTCGCGCCCGATAATCCGTGATGTCACTTTTTGTTCTCCGATGTGTTCTGTCAATGTGACCAGTGTGACTGGGACGATGAGCGCAAGTGCGGCCCAGTTCAAAGTTGGTGAGTAATCTAGGAATGGTACCGTAAAGTTCGGAATTTGGAAAAAGCTCGCTTGTTTCAGTGACGTGAAGTCGACGATTCCCGCAGCGACGGCGACAAGATATCCCGTCAGAATACCGAACAGGATCGGCACTGTACTCCACATCCCTTTGAAGTACGTCATCGCAAGCAAGGTCACAGCAAGTGTCGTCAAGGCGACAAGTAGGAATGTACCGCTGTACTTCCCATCCGCCCCGTTCATCGCCATGTTGACGGCCGTTGGAGCAAGCGATAATCCGATGACCATGATGACAGGTCCGATGACGACCGGTGGCAAGAGTTTCATCAGCCAACCGACACCAGTATACGTGATGACGAGAGAAACGATTCCGTAGACCAGCCCTGCGACCATTCCGCCGACAAGCGCATCTTCCACTCCCCAGCGTTCACTGACGGCAATGATCGGAACGATATAAGCAAAACTTGAACCTAAGTACGTCGGGACTTTAAAGCGTGTGACGGCGAGGAAAATCAAAGTGCCGACTCCGCTTGCGACGAGGGCAACGGATGTGTTTAATCCCGTCAATAACGGAACAAGGACCGTCGCGCCAAACATCGCGAAGACATGTTGAAGGCTGAGCATCAGCCACTGGAGGGGGTGTTTTGGCCGTTCTTGTACATCAAGAATCGCTGTGTGGGTTTTCATAAGGATAACTCCCTTTCTGGTCTCTCTGGACCACGTTAAAGGTATTTGTGTTTAACGTTTGATAAATACTTGATCGGCGTCATCGACTTCAGATAAGGCGACGACAACTTGTTCTTCACGTGATGTCGGGACATTCTTGCCGATGAAATCTGGTCGAATCGGAAGTTCCCGGTGTCCCCGGTCGACGAGGACAGCAAGTTGAATCATACTCGGACGACCGTGATCAACGAGTGCATCCATTGCGGCACGGACGGTGCGTCCGGTGTATAGGACATCATCCACCAGGACGATGATTTTTCCTGTCACCGTCTCCGGCATGTCCGTACCTTTGATTTCCGGCTCGAGACTTTTTTTCGATAAGTCATCGCGGTACATTGAGATGTCAACGACACCGAGCAGGACCGGCTTACCTTCAATCTCCTCAATCCGGCGGGCCAGACGGCGGGCGAGTGTCTCCCCGCGTGTCTTGATGCCGACGATCATCAGTTGATCAATTCCTTTGTTACGTTCGATGATTTCATGGGCGATGCGTGTCAGCGCCCGACTGATTGCTGCTTCATCTAAAATGACGGATGGTTTCATCACTTGCTCCTTTCTGCAAAAAAAACCTCCTGCGTAAAGTCGCAGGAGGTTGTTGAAGACAATAAGTGTGGGCAGCTCACGCTACACGTATCTACACAAATGAAATGTCTCCCTTTCGTAGCCTCTCCGGACTCGTTTAAAGGTGTACTATGGGTAGGATCGTCAACGCGGACGACCGGTTGTTTGAGGCAGATGTCTCGCATCGCTCTCTAGGTGATACTCTACCGTTTTATTAGAAAAACGTCAAGACTCTAATTCAAGTTTTTTCAACTGACTAATCTCGAACGTCATCTCTTCCGGCAACGGTGCCTCGAAATGTAACATCTCACCAGTCCGCGGATGCTTGAATCCAAGAACAGCAGCATGAAGCGCTTGACCGTTCATTTTCATCGTTTTCCGTGGTCCGTATTTCGGATCTCCGGCAAGCGGGAAACCGATGTAACGCATGTGGACACGAATTTGGTGCGTCCGTCCTGTCTCGAGCTTACATTCAACGACAGTGAACCCTTCGTAACGGTCAAGGACACGGAAATGCGTCACAGCCGCTTTCGAGTTTTTATCCGTCACAGTCATCCGTTGACGGTCATTTTTGTCACGGCCAACCGGTGCTTCAATTGTTCCCAGTTCATGCGGAATCTCGCCGTGGACAAGCGCGATGTACAGACGCTCTGTCGTCTTGTCTTTCAATTGCTGTGCCAGTGATTCATGGGCCAAATCATTTTTAGCGACCATCAAGAGACCTGATGTGTCTTTATCGATTCGGTGGACAATTCCCGGACGTTTGACGCCATTAATGCCGGACAAATCCTGGCAGTGATGGAGCAACGCATTGACGAGTGTTCCGGATACGTGACCCGCTGCCGGATGCACGACCATACCTTTAGGTTTATTGATGACAATGACGTCACTGTCTTCATACACGACATCCAGCGGGATATCTTCCGGTAAAACTTCAAGCTCGACTGCTTCTGGAATCCGGACAAGGATTTCTTCCGTGCCGGACATCTTATAGTTCGGTTTGACGATTCGTCCGTCGACTTCGACATGACCGGCTTTTAACCAATCCTGGACTTGTGACCGTGACCAATCTTGTTGTTCTGCTAACCATTTATCAATTCGACCGGTAGCACCATTGGCTTTAACAGCCCATTCATTTTGTTCATTCATTTAATCAATCGTTCCCTTCTTAGTCAAACGCTCTTCAAACATGACGCTGATCAGCATCAGAATAACCCCAAACGTCAAACTGACGTCTGCCACATTAAATATCGGGAAATTATACCCGAACGGATAAAAATGAAAAAAGTCGACGACTTCTCCACGTGCCATCCGGTCGATGAAATTCCCGACCGCTCCGCCGAGTAATAAGGCGACGCTCCAAGCAAATACTTTGTTTTTTGTGCCTTCTTTGTAAAGAAAATAAATCAGCCCAATGACGACGACCAGCGTGATGACGAAGAAAAATCCAAACTTCCCTTCAAGCATCCCCCAGGCAGCGCCACGATTCCGGTATGAATTTAAATAAAAGAAATTGGGAATGATCTCAATCGCTTGACCAATCGTCATCTGTTGGACGACGATCCATTTCGTCAATTGATCCACTCCGACGAGTACAGCAGCAATCGCTAAGTAAAGCCACATTCTTTTTTCCTCCACATCCAAAAATAATGAGGGACCGCTACGAAGTCGCCGTAGCTGCCCCTCCCTGATTCATTATAAAGAATTGACGACTTCAGTACAACGTGGGCAAAGTGTCGGATGAGCCGGATCTTGTCCAAGCTCAGTCGAATATGTCCAACAGCGTTCACATTTTTCGCCGTCTGCTTTGAGAACGGTGATACCTGTCGTCCCATATGATTTCTCCGCCGAAGCGACGAACTCAATCTGTGAAACCTGCAACAACTGCTCAAGATGATCGATTGTCGCAAGCAATGCTTTCGTTTCGTCATTTGGTGCCAATTCTAATTTCGCTTCCAGCGTTTTCCCGACAAGTTTCTCAGCACGTGCTTCTTCCAGTGCTTTCAAGACATCATCACGGAAGACAAGGAAACTGTTCCATTTCGCAATCAGCGTAAGACCCTCTTCCGTTACTTCCGGTGCTTCCGGAAGATCCGTCAGGAAGATACTTGCCGTCTCGACGCCAGGAACGAATTCCCATGCTTCGTCTGCTGTATGCGGTAAGACCGGTGCCATCAGTTGTAACAATGTGACGACCGTATCGTACATGACCGTTTGAACGGCACGACGCGCTGGTGCATCTTCTTTTTCGATGTACAAGATATCCTTCGTGTAATCGAGATAGAACGAAGACAAGTCCAAGACACAGAAGTTATGCAATAACTGGTACACGGCCATGAAGTCATAGGCGTCATACGCTGCTTTTACTTTGCCAACGAGTTGATCCAGTTTCGTCCGCATGAAGCGATCCGATTCCGGCAAGTCAGCAAACGCAACTCGATGCGCTGTATGATCAAACTGATCCAGGTTTCCAAGCAAGAACCGAACCGTATTGCGGATTTTCCGGTATGATTCTGATACTTGTTTAAAGTTGTCCATCGAGGCACGGACGTCCGATTGATAATCGACAGAAGCGACCCAGAGACGAAGAATTTCCGCTCCGAACTGTTGCATGATTTGGATTGGGGCAATCGTATTTCCGATTGATTTCGACATCTTCCGGCCTTGACCGTCAAGGACGAACCCGTGACTGACGACGGCTTTGTATGGTGCTTTCCCTGTCGTTGCGACAGCTGTCGAAAGGGACGAATTGAACCATCCGCGGTATTGGTCAGAACCTTCTAGATACAAGTCAGCTGGACGCTCAAGTTCCGGACGTGTAGCAAGAACACCGGCATGTGATGATCCGGAATCGAACCAGACATCCATGATATCCGTTTCTTTTTTGAAGATCCCGTTCGGACTTGCCGGATGCGTGAATCCTTCCGGTAACAAATCAACGGCTTCCCGTTCATACCAGACGTTTGATCCGTGTGCAGCGAACAGATTCGCGATATGGTCGATTGTTTCCGGTGTGACGATTTCCGTACCATCTTCTGCATAGAAGATCGGCAACGGGACACCCCACGCGCGTTGACGGGAAATGACCCAGTCGCCACGGTCTTTGAACATGTTGTGAAGACGTGTTTCGCCCCACTCCGGCACCCACTGGACTTCTTTGATTTCGTCGAGGATTTCAGCCCGGAAATCTTTGATCGAAGCGAACCACTGTGGTGTCGCCCGGAAGATAACTGGTTTTTTCGTCCGCCAGTCATGCGGGTACGAGTGTTTGATGAATGACAGTTTTAATAAAGCACCGGCTTCTTCCAATGCCACACCAATTTCTTTGTTGGCATCTTCATAGAATAATCCTTCAAAACCAGGAGCTTCTGCCGTCATGACCCCTTTGTCGTCAACCGGACAAAGGATATCCAGACCGTAAGCTTGACCGATTCTGAAGTCATCTTCCCCGTGTCCAGGTGCTGTATGAACGACACCCGTCGCTTCTGCCGTGACGTGATCGCCGAGCATGACAAGTGATTCCCGGTCATAGAGTGGATGTTTCGCTTTGATGTACTCAAAGTCGGCCCCGTTGAAGATACGACCCACCGTAGCATCTTCCCAGCCCAATGCCTCGATGACTTCCGGTACGAGTGTCTCGGCCACGATATAGCCTTTTCCTTCGTGTTCGATCCGTGCATAGGTCAACTCGCCACTGACTGAGATTCCGAGGTTTGCCGGAATTGTCCAAGGTGTTGTTGTCCAGATGACGAAATGATCCGTCGGCTCCAAGATATTTTTTCCGTCCATGACCTGGAACGCTACGTAGATGGCAGCAGAACGTTTATCCTGGTATTCGATTTCGGCTTCTGCAAGAGCCGATTCCGATGACGGCGACCAGTATACCGGTTTTTTCCCTTTATAGATATATCCTTTATTGGCCATATCGCCGAACAAACGAATTTGTGCTGCTTCGAATTCCGGTTGCAACGTGATATATGGATTGTCATAGTCACCGAGAACACCAAGGCGCTTGAATTGTTCACGTTGATGATCAACTTGCTCGAGTGCATATTTCGCACACAGTTCACGGAATTCTGCGACCGACATCGATTTCCGGTCGACACCCGCTTTTTGAAGAGCCGTCTCGATTGGAAGTCCGTGTGTGTCCCAACCCGGTACGTACGGAGAACGGAATCCGTTCATTGATTTGTAACGGACGACGATGTCTTTTAAGACTTTATTTAATCCGTGCCCCATATGGATGTCCCCGTTTGCATAGGGAGGACCGTCGTGTAGAATGAATGCCGGTTTCCCAGCATTTTTTTCTTGAACTGCTTCATATAGATTCATCTCGTTCCAACGTGCCTGCATATCTGGTTCACGTTTCGGTAAGTTTCCTCGCATTAGAAATTCCGTCTTCATCATCAATAACGTATCTTTGTATTCCATCTGGCATTCCCTCACTTGTCTGTATTTTACGTACAAAAAAAAGCCAAGCTCATCCCCTGATAGGGACGAATTTGGCTTGAACTCGCGGTACCACCCTACTAGCAATCCTAACAAACAGATTACCACTTAAGAGCCCGATAACGGAGGCGAAACGGCGGAGCTTACTGAAAACATTCAGTCCCGCACTCAAAGGGGATATCTTTTTTCATTCTCTGATCGGGCTCGCACCAGTCCCCGATTCGCTGACAGTATCCTGATAAAAGACGTGTCCTTCTCATTGATTTAGCTTATATGACATCGTCGTCATTATACGCAACTGCAGGAATCTCGTCAAGCGCACCCCGGGTCGAACTGTCGAATGCATCCCAGTCATGACTCGTCAACAATTCCATCTGTGCATCAATCAACACTTTGAAACGATTCCGGTACAGTTCGATTTTTTTACGCATCTGTTCAACTTCGAAATCGGTCCGTTGTGCTCGACGTTGTGCCGCATCTTGTAATTGTTCAGCTTCTCGTTCCGCTTGTTTGACGATCAAGCTCGCTTCTTTCGTCGCATTGGCTTTGACTTCTTCTGCCGCTTCTTGTGCCACAATGATGGACTTGTTTAATGTTTCTTCCATCGAGCTGAAGTAATCGACACGAGACTGCATATTTTGAATGACTTCTTGCTGTTGACGGTTTTCACGGAGCAACAATTCAAAATCTTTGATGACTTGATCAAGAAATTCATTGACCTCATCTTCGTCATAGCCGCGAAACTTCCGTGTAAATTCCTTATTGTGAATATCAAGTGGCGTCAATGGCATGATGAAATCCTCCCTCAGCTTGTTGGTTATCCTTTTAGCAGACCGTATTGCAATTTAATCCGATCCCGTTTTGTTGAGCCGAGTACGGCGATCAACTTGACACGTCCTGTTCCACGAAGTGAGAGTAAGTCGCCTTCCTCCAATAAAAAACTTGGATCTTCGACGATTTTATAATTCACTTTGCTTTCACCTTGTTTAATCAGGCTTTGCGCTTTTTGTCTTGAAAAACCAAGGATTTCACTGACAACCGTATCAAAACGGAGCGAACTGACGAAGCCCAGTTCTTCTTGCCATTCTTGATCCTTAATCTTCAACTGTTCTTCTGAATCCACGAGCGACAACCGAATCTTTGTTTTTCCCGCACGATCGACATTTGCTTCGATATAAGAAGCTACTTCTTTCGCAACGGCAAATTGAACGAGTTGATCCTGGATGACGACGTCACCGAATTTCCCGCGCTTTAATCCGACATTCAGCAATGTGCCTGTCACCTGGCGATGCGAGAGCTCCACGAATTTAGTGGGATAATGGATACGATAAATGGCAATATCAAAATCGTTGGCATCAAGATCGTAATAATCAGGGGCAATAAGCGCACGCTGTCGTTCGGCGCCTTCAAAACCGCCCTCAAAAAAGAGGGCGCATTTTGTTCCGACGAGTTCTCGGGTAATCTGTTGTTCGCGCGGATCCAGAAAATCTGTCACTTTAAACGTATAGGTCGCTTCGACATGGTCGATCCAATTCAAGACGAGATCGACAAACTCCCGCTCATGTCCGCGATAATGATCATAGACACTCATTACAAGAAGATCGCTCTGATACCTGACTGTGCGAGATTAAGCACAAGAAAGGCAACGATAGGTGAAATGTCAAGCATACCTCCGATGGGCGGGATAATCCGTCGGAATGGTGCGAGGAAAGGTTCGACTAACATCGCTAGAACTTGACCGAATCGTGATTCACGTGCATTCGGGAACCACGATAATAAAATATAGGCAATCATGACGTAGCTGTAGTATTGAAGTAACGTGCTGAGTGTACGACCGATTGCGTACATGACTTGCGAATCCATGCTTACCACCCCTTATGGTTGATATCATCTTCACCGAGCAGATTTGAAATACTTCCAGCCAGCTCGACGTTGTTCGGTACACAGAGGAGTGTGTTTTGACTGATTGTCGTAATCGTTCCATCAAGAGCAAACACGACACCTGATAAGAAATTGATCATTTGGCGCGATTGATCTTTAGACATCCGTTGCATGTTCACGATGACAGCCCGATTTTGACGAAGGTGTTCGCCAATTTCCTGTGCTTCGTTAAACACACGCGGCTCACTGAGAATGACTTGTGATTTTGTCTTTTTTGTATGAATGGGTACGATGTTCGATTGTCTCACATGGTCCTCCTTTTGAGTAACACTCGGGGTAGATTCCTCGTAATACTCATCATATTCTTGCTGTGATGCACCTCTACCTTTATTTATTGTAGCATCATTTTCATATTCGAGTTCATCTAAATCGTCTGTGTTACCGAGAAATAGATTTTGCATTTTTGATTTGAATCCCATATCGATTCTCCTTCCGTATATCTAGACCATTTATGATTGGACTAAAGTTGTTCCGATTCGGACATATGTCGCACCTTCTTCAATGGCAATCTGATAGTCTGATGACATGCCCATTGATAACTCCGTACACGGTGCGTGCGGTAAATGGCGGGCCGCCACTTCATCCCGCAGCACACGAAGCGAGTGAAAGACCGAACGGAGCAGTTGCTCGTCCTCCGTCAACGGAGCCATCGTCATCAACCCGATCACACGGACCATCGGATATTGCCCCACTTCATGTAAAAATGAATGGACATCTCCCGGATCAATTCCTTGCTTTGATTCTTCACCGGAGACATTGACTTGAATAAAACAATCGACTGGCCGTTTCGCACGTTTATTGATTTCTTCCGCCAAATGTAACCGGTCCAAGGAATGTAACACATCAATCCGATCAATGATTTGTCGGACTTTACGAGTCTGCAACGTTCCGATGAAATGCCATTCACATGCCTCACGCCCTAAGACCGTTTGTTTGTCGGTCAGCCCTTCCGGACGATTCTCACCAAGTGCCGTTATACCCGCTTCAAGCAGCTCCGCTGCCACTTCACTTGACACTGATTTCGTCACGCCAATCAATTGTACCTGCTTTTTTTGATCGGTCTTTTCATACGCCTGTTTCATGTTTTGTCGGACATGTTGTACATTTTCAGAAATTGACATCGAGAGACTCCTTTACAATCAAACTGGCAAACCGTCCACCATGGTCTCCATGACGATATGAGAAATAGTCTTCCGCCTGGCAGTTCGTACAGATTCCTGTATCGAGCACATCGCCGACACCACTACGCTCGGCTAACATGGCATTCGTTTTTTGAAGGGATAACATGGCTTTCCCGTCTTCTTTCTTGATGTAAGGAGACTCTTCAAGACCTAGTTGATCCACCGCTTCAAGAACCGGTCCATCGACTTCATAACAACATTCACGAATCGACGGACCGATGACCATCTGAATCGAAGAACGGTCGGCACCCGCTTGTTCCATCTTTGTCAGTGTGGCTTCTACGATGTTAGCGACTGTTCCGCGCCAACCGGCGTGAACGTTTGCAATGATACCTGTCCGCGGATCACAGAAAAGGAGCGGCACACAGTCAGCAAACAGCATCATCAATAAAACATTTGAATCTGTCGTCACCAGTCCGTCTGTTCCCTTGATTGCTGTTTCGTAATCAGAGGCTCCACGACCCGACTCCAGTGTCGTCACCTGCTCTACATGATTGCCGTGCACTTGTTCAGCCCAAACTGAGTTTTCAAGAGATAACTCCAGTTGTCGGACGATGACTTCACGATTTTTGATGACGCCTTCCGGATCATCCTTAACGTGCAGTCCTAAGTTACCCTTGCCATGAGGTGCTGAGAACTTTGTCGTAAACGCTGCACGAACAGTTCCTGTCGGCGTATCCCATTTTATCCATTGACCAAACATCTCATCCCATCCTTTTTTAAAAAAAGAGGTGTCGCTTACGCGACACCTCTTGATCTAGCAGTCGTGTCCCTGGAATATCGGATTAACGATTATTCCGGCGAAGGAAAGAAGGAATATCCATCGTCTCTTCGACATCTGACCCTTTTGCTGATTCTTGGTTCGAGCTAATAGGTGTCTCTTCGACTTGCGGTTTAGGTTCTTCAGCTACCGGTGATGGCGCTGCTTGCTTTTTCTTGAGCAAGTTTTTCATCATCTCTTGTGCTGATGGGATTTCAAAATCGAGTGGTTCGTTTTCGAATTCCGTTGCGATGACCGTAACAATGATTTCGTCTTCCAGGTTGTCATTGATGACTGATCCGAAGATCAAGTTGACTTCCTCATCCGCAGCGCTTTGGACGATTTGAGCTGCTTCCGTTACTTCATAAAGGCTCAAGTTTGCACTACCGGTGATGTTCATCAAGACGCCTTTTGCCCCTTCGATCGATGTTTCAAGCAATGGACTCGAAATCGCTTTTTTCGCAGCTTCCGTTGCACGGTGTTCGCCGGTTGCGACACCAACACCCATCAATGCTGAACCTTTTTCCGTCATGATCGTTTTAACATCCGCGAAGTCCAAGTTGATGAGACCAGGAACGGCGATTAAGTCCGTAATCCCTTGTACACCTTGACGAAGAACGTTATCGGCTTCTTTGAATGCTTCAAGCATCGGCGTGTTACGATCGACGATTTCAAGCAATTTATCATTCGGGATGACGATGAGTGTATCGACTTTTTCTTTAAAGTTCTGCACGCCTGAAACAGCATGTTGCATCCGTTTACGGCCTTCGAACATGAAAGGTTTTGTCACGACACCTACTGTCAATGCACCGATTTCTTTAGAAATTTCTGCGATGACCGGTGCAGCACCTGTTCCGGTACCTCCACCCATTCCTGCTGTTACGAAAACCATATCGGCACCAGACAAAATTTCTGTCAACTGTTCGCGGCTTTCTTCGGCAGCTTTTTTACCGATTTCCGGATTTGCTCCGGCACCAAGACCACGTGTTAATTTTGCTCCGAGTTGAAGTTTTACATCTGCCTGTGACATGTTTAATGCTTGTGCATCCGTATTGACAGCGATGAATTCTACGCCTTGGACACCATGTTCAATCATTCGGTTGACAGCGTTTGATCCACCGCCACCTACTCCGATGACTTTGATTTTAGCTACTTGGTCCATCATTTCATCAAAATGCAACATAAAAGGGGCCCCCTATTTTTTTTACTGATAATTTTTTATTTAGCCGAAAAATTTCTCAAAGAAACTACTGAATGACTTTCGCTCTTTTGGAGGCTGTTCCTTCTGTGGTCGCTCTTCGCGTACTGAAGGTTGGGAAGGATGTGCAAGTAATTCCTCTTGCTCACGGCCTTGTGCGGCTATTCCCTTTTCGTCCGCACGGTCAAACCCTGACTTCGAAACGGCACTGCGTGATAGAACATATCGTAACATCCCAGCAGCGACAGCATACTTCGGATGACGAATCCCTAAGCTGGCTGGTTGATACACGTTCACGCTTTGCTTAAAGATTCGCTTACCGAGCTGGTCAATTCCTGGTAAGGAAGAACTACCACCACAAAGAATGATTCCGCTGTTCATTTGTGCATACCCAGCTTGTGTCATCCGCTTCTGAATCATTTCGAAAATCTCTTCCAGACGGGCTTCAAGGACAAAGCCAATCTCCGTCTGTGGTTCGAAACGGTGTTCCCCGTTGATTGTCACGTATGAGACTTTTTCTTCTGGATCACCTAAAGCTTCCAACGCGACGCCATATTCTTCTTTGGCTAGTTTCGCATCTTGATATTTACAATTCATTTTATACGTCAAATCGCGTGTCAGATGATCTCCACCGTACGCAAGTGTCGTTGAGTAAACTAGATCGTTTTTTTCGTAAATTGAAAGAGTGGTCGTTTCATGTCCGATATCAACGATCCCGACACCCAGTTCTAATTCATCAATCGAAGCTGCGATTCGTGAGACGGCTAAGCTTTCCAGCACATACCCCGCAAGTTCTAAACCAGCTCGTTCGATGGAACGTTTGATGCTATGTAGAATCGTCTTCGCTCCGATAATCAGCTTCCCTGTCACTTCTAAACGATAACCGATCATGCCACGTGGATCCGTGATCTCCGTCTGCTGATCGACAGTAAACGTTTTAGGTAACACATCGACAACACTCAATTCGTTTGGAATCCGCATCACCATGGCTGAGTGAAGAACATCTTTCACGTCGTCATCTGTGATTTCGTTGTCTTCCCCTTTGATTGATGTCATCCCTTGGCAATCCTTGACTTGGATGTGTTCACCGGAAATTGCTACATATACTTCACCAATTGGTTCGCCGAGTGTGCGCTCCACTTCTGCAACCGCTTGTTTAATGGCATTTACTGTTTGATCGATGTCGACGATGACACCTCGCTTGACGCCTGCAGATGGTGCAGACCCTTCCGCTAAGACATTCAGTGTTCCGCCTAGAAGTTCACCGACGATGAGTTTCACTTCCGATGTCCCAATATCTAGTGCGGCAATCGTACCTTTCGTTTCCATGGGAGTGACACCTCCACTTTCATAATACTAATCCTATCGTCCCTGTTTATATTTACAGGAATCGAGACAATCTTCTTCTCGTTTAAGTCTACACTATAAAAAAC
Organism: Exiguobacterium sibiricum 7-3; assembly: GCF_000620865.1. Taxonomy (NCBI): domain Bacteria; kingdom Bacillati; phylum Bacillota; class Bacilli; order Caryophanales; genus Exiguobacterium; species Exiguobacterium artemiae. The sequence continues at coordinate 1,097,236 of NZ_KK211190.1, read as the reverse complement.
CTCACGAAAAGAAGTTATTGTCTAACTTACCCATCTAATAGATTACGATTTGATGACGATGTCTCCGCTTTCTTACTAATGAAAACAAACGTTTGTCAAACCCATCAAATCCGTGGTGTTATTTTCTATTTTTTACCTTTATATGGTTTGAAATAGATTCCTCCATCAATGGTGATCGTTCCTGTTTTTCCTTTTGGCAAAGCAGAAATGACCTTGACATATTCATTCAACGAGTTAGAAAAAGCCGATGTACTCAATAAGACGGTATTTCCGTCGGTCATGAATAACTTTAATCCACCCTTGTCGGTCTGATCATTGGCTACGATTTCCGAAATCCGGCTCCGGACTTTCGGCTCGATTTTGACAAGTTCCTTTGTCAGACGTCGCAAGGATTGATCCGTAAATCCTGTTAGAATCGGTGCATCAAACAATTCTTCCTTCGACTTTCCGGGAATAATCGTCCCGTCCGCTAAGACAATCCGGGCGCCCGGTTTATCTTTGGCATACGCAATCTCTTTTTCTTCGACGACGTCAACTTCATAATGATGTAAAAATGTTTTTTTCATCGTCGCTTCGCGAATACCTGGGACATCTTCAATCCGTTCCAACACGGCTTCTTCCGACACATTGAAAGCATGTGTCTCCTTCACCTTAATACGTGATGCTTGAATGATGTCTTCCTTCTTGACGTTCACGGTGCCTGTGACGTCAAACGTCGCGACACGCGAGAAACTCGATTGAAGATAGAAGACGACACCAATCAATAGACCGATCAGGATGAGGACATAGATTAAACGCCGGTTCGCCTTTTTCCGACGCTGCTCACGGACATATGGAATTTTATCTTCTAAGCTGCGGACAGTCGTATCCATCTTCGGCTGGCTTGCCGGTTGTTGTTCCTTCACGTAAGCCTCTCCCTCCATTATGTTTAATTTCAGTACCTTATCGGTCTATTCCTGCAATGCTTTAGTTTTTTTGCTGAATCAACCGTAATAATTCATCGACTAAATCACTTGCCGCATTTGGCATGCCGAGTGCGAGCGATGCTTTTGACATGCTGGCTTGATTGGCAATCGCCTTCGTACAAGCATCGAATAACCGGTCTCCCGTCAATTCGGATTCGCGAATCAAAAGACTTGCTCCTGTCTCGACAAGTGATGACGCGTTCACTTCCTGATGGTTTTCCGTCACGTAAGGACTCGGAATCAAAATGCTCGGTAAACCAAGTGTCGTCAATTCTGCTAATGTACTTGCTCCGGAACGCGAGATGACCAGTTGACTCGCTTTTAAAATCAACGGCAGATCGTAAATGAACGGACGTAATTGAATCCGGTCCGGTAATGTTCCTAACTGAGTCTGAATGTCTTCGTAGTGAACCTGTCCTGTGACGAACAACAACGACCAGTCAGTTGTTGATAACTTAGGAATCATTTCGACGACCGCTTTATTGATGGCCGGCGCACCTCGGCTACCGCCGTACACGACAATCAGAGGACGTTCTTGTTCAAAACCATATTTTTGTTTTTCTTCGATCGGATCGATTTGCAACATCGCAACCTCCGAAGCCCGGGGATTTCCGATTAGAATCGTTTTTCCTTCGTTTTTACCGAAATGGTGACCAGAGCCTTTAAAGGACAGAGCCACCCGGTCAACATACCGCGCCAAGAATTTATTGGTGATTCCAGGTAAGCTGTTTTGTTCATGGACAAGCGTCTTATACCCCATCTTCGCTGCCGTGTATAGGACGGGACCGCAGACAAAACCACCTGTTCCGACAACGATATCCGGTTGGAAGTCCCGCAGAAGTTTTCGGACGCGGACAACACTTTTCATGAAACGGAAACCGGTCTTGACGTTCTCAAACGACAAGGAACGGCGTAGTCCTGAAATTTTAATTGATTCAAACGGAATGCCTGCCCGGCGGACGATGTCCGCTTCGAGTCCATTCTCAGTACCGATGTATAACACTTCACATGCCGTACGACGTTCAATTTCTCGGATCATGGCCAATGCGGGATAAATATGTCCGCCTGTTCCTCCACCTGAAACTACGATTCTCATTTTGACATCCCTCCTATTTTCTGGACAGAACGGATGAAATGTTCGCCACGCTCTTCATAGGTCTTGTACTGATCCCAACTGGCTGATGCCGGAGAAAGTAAAATGATATCGCCAGGCTTCGAAACATCAAATGCTGTGACAACAGCTTCTTCCATCTCACGCGTTACTGTCGAAGCGATTTGTTGATCGGCCGCTAGATCGGCGAAGCGTTGACCTGTCTCACCGAGTCCGATGACGTGTTTGACATGGGTCATCGCACTTTTTAACGGTGTCAGATCTGCACCGCGTTCGAGTCCGCCGCAAATCCAGATGATAGACGAGTGAAAACCAGATAATGCCGCTTCCGTCGCCACATTGTTCGTGGCTTTTGAATCATTGTAAACTTTTCGTCCGGCAAACTCTCCGATGTATTCTGTCCGGTGTGCTACTCCGCCAAATGTCCGCAAAACTTCTTGAATCGCCGTTAAGGCAATCCCAAACGGTTCAATCAATGTTAAGGCGGCCAGGACGTTCTCGAGATTATGTCCACCACCGAGCGCCAGTTCACTGACGGGAAGAATTTCTGTCTGACCGACGAAGATGATACCGTTTTTGACATGTGCATAGGCAGGTTGACGACGTGAAAACGTCAATCGTTCCGCCACCGCTGTTTCGCTCAATCGCATGACTTCCTCGTCATCCGCATTGACGACAAGTCGTCCAGCTTCATCCATGTTTGAGAAAATCCGTGCTTTTGCTGCCGCGTACGACGTTACGTCTCCGTGATAATCAAGATGCGCCGGCGACAAGTTTAAGAATGCTGCACTGACTGGTTGGAATGATTGAATCCCCATTAATTGGAAACTGGATAACTCGATGACGATGACATCATCTGCAGCTGTCTGCTGGGCAACCTCAACTGCCGGGAAGCCAATGTTTCCAGCTAAATGAACGCGTCTTGAACCCTGTTTCAATAATTCATGGACAAGTGTCGTCGTCGTTGTCTTACCGTTTGATCCAGTAATCGCTACCCAATCTGCTTTCGTTGAACGGTATGCCAGTTCAACTTCTGTCCAAATCGGAATACCACGCTCAATTGCCGTCTGTAACAACGGAATCTGATAGGGAATCCCCGGATTTTTCACGATTAATTCTGTTCCATCCAGTAAGGATAACGGATGACTTCCGAAAATCGTTTCGACTTCCAAGGATTCAAGCGTTTGTACGTCATTTTCCGAAGGAGTCCCCCCATCGTTCACCGTCACGACGGCTCCTGCCTTAACAAGATAGGTCGCTGCTGCAATCCCGCTTTTCGCAGTCCCAAGGACCAGTACTTTTTTCTTCTCCAGTTCAGAACTCTTCATCATTAAATCGCTCACTTTCTTGACCACGAATTTCGATTACACGAACAGATAGGCGACTAACGCCACGATTAAACTAATCGAAGCAAATGTTCCAACGATTCGCCATTCACTCCAACCGACCATTTCGAAATGGTGGTGAATCGGACTCATCTTAAAGATACGTTTTCCTGTCGTCTTGAAGGAAATAACCTGTAGGATGACCGATAATGTCTCAACAACGAACACAATCCCAATCAATACTAATAATAATTCCAGTTTCAATAAGATGGATAAACCAGCAAGCGCTGCTCCTAAAGCAAGTGAACCGGTATCACCCATGAAGATTTTAGCCGGATAGACATTAAACACGAGGAACCCGATCAGCGCACCGACAGCTGAAAAAGCAAACAAGGCAATGCCTGGCTCATCGGCGATGAACCACCCGTAGAGACCAAAGAACAAGAACGTCGGAATTGCCGTAAAGGATACGAGTCCGTCCAGTCCGTCCGTCAGATTGACCGCATTCGAGAATCCGACGAGCCAGAATAACGCGACGAGTGGATACAGAATACCGAAATCAATTGACCACGTCGTAAATGGAATCGACAGATACGTCGCTTCACTCGAAAATCCGCCGCTCAACCAGACAAACAACAGCCCAACAACAATTTGTCCGACTAATTTTTGCTTTGAGTTTAAACCAAGATTACGCTTTTTAACGACCTTGATATAATCATCGATAAAACCGATTGCCCCGTAGGCAAGCGTTAAGAACAGCAACGACAGATGACTCCGATCCAAATCTCCCATCAATAAGAGAACAATCAGACTGCCGATCATGGCAAGCAAAATGACGATACCGCCCATCGTCGGTGTCCCTGATTTCACTTGGTGCCAATCCGGTCCTTCTTCCCGAATCTCTTGACCAAATTTAAGGCTGTGTAAAAAAGGAATCGCTTTTGGCATCACGAGTACGACAACCAAAAACGCAATAATTAAACTGATGAATAATGTGATCATTGCATACACCTACTTTTAAGGATTATGTTTCATTTAGATATGTGAAGATTTGTTCCAGTGCCAGTCCGCGTGAAGCTTTTAGCAAAACAACGGTTTGTTTGCCGAGCAGAGGTTGGAGCAGACGTGCTGCGTCTTCGACCGTGTCCGCAAATTGGACTTGGACGGTCGGATCAACAATTCCATCCGCGATATAACGCCCTTTCCCTCCTACAAGAATAGCATGGGATACAGGAAGTGCAATTTTCTTCCCGACAGAGGCGTGTAACAGACGTTCTTGTTGACCTAGTTCATACATATCACCGAGGACGACGACTTTATTCGTAAATCCATCGAGCGTTGCAATCGTCTCGATTGCTGCATTCATGGAGGTCGGGCTGGCATTATATGCATCGTTGATGATCGCGGTTTGACCGTACATTAAACGTTCCATCCGCATCGGTGTCAATTGTACATCGTTTAATCCTGCCTGAATCACTTTGTCAGTAAGCCCAAGTGCTCTAGCTGTCGCAATTGCATACGCTGCATTCCGGACTTGATGTTTGCCAAGAACCGGTATGTTGAACGTCGCCCCATCAAATTTGAATGTCGTTCCGATGAACGTCGCTTCCGCCTGCTCGATCACATACGTATTGGTCGCATGATACCCGATGCGTTCAGCCGGCACTTCTCCTAACAACGGTTCATCGCCATCTACAAAAAGATGACCATTCGGTTTTAAACCTGATTGAATCTCTAGTTTCGCTCGGGCAATTCCAGTTCGTCCGCCGACCTGTTCGGCATGTGACTCGCCAATGTTCGTCACGAGTGCAATATCCGGTTCGGCAAGATTCGATAAGAGTTCGATATCTCCAAAACCGTTCATTCCCATTTCGAGAACGGCAACTTCCGTCTCGTTCGGCATCATCAAGATTGTCAAAGGCATTCCGATATCTGAATTGAAGTTACCTGCCGTTTTATGCGTCCGAAATGACTGTTTTAAGACACTCTCAATCATATCTTTTGTTGATGTCTTGCCATTTGAACCTGTAATCGCGATGACTTTTGGCGCAACTTGTTGTAAATACCGTTGTGCGATTACCTGTAACGCCTTTAATGGATCTTCGACTTCAAGAACCGTAATGTCCATCTCTGGAAGAGGAATACCTTTTTTCCACAACGTAGCAATCGCTCCTCGGGCCACTGCTCCCTCGATGAACGAATGTCCGTCGACGCGTGCTCCCTGGATTGGGATATACAACCCTTCCGTGAGTGTACTTCTCGAATCCGTTGCAAAATTTCTTAGTGATCGTGTATCGGTTTCTTCCAATCCCAACCACTGGGCTATCTGTGCAATTGTTACCATCACTATTTCCTCCACTCGATTACAGCAAACGAGGACAAACAGAAGTCAACGAATGACTCCGGTTCGTCCTCGTTTCACTGCAGAAATCAGGAGACCGCTGTTTCTTACTCTTTTGGTTCAGCGAGTTCCACCGTCAGCTTTCCATTTTCTTTCACTAGTGTACCAGTTCGTGCCGATTGTTTGGTTACAAAACCTTTACCAATCACGTCTAACTTTAAATCGTAGAGACTGACGAGCTTTTTCACATCCCGTTGTGACCAACCGGTGATGTCAGGCATCTTAAACGTCCGTCCTGTTTTAAAGAGGACACGTTCCCCGCTGACGAATTCTTGTCCACGCGTCGGTATTTGTGAGACGACTTCAACCCCGTCCCCCAAAACGACCGGCACAGCACCTTGTTCCTTCGCCATTGTTTCTGCCTGATTCATACTTTTCCCGATGTAGCTTGGAATGATTTTAGCCTTGACATCCACCGACTCTTTTTGAGTCGCAGGTTTAATGCTTCGATATTGCAAAGCGGTATTCATGACACTTTTGAAGACCGGACTCATGATACTTGGTCCGGAAACCGATGATTCATTTTTCGATGGTCGGTCCACAGCGATATACATGATCAATTCCGGATCATCTTTCGGTGCCATTCCAATAAAGGAATGAATGAACTGCCCTTGAATGTATTTCCCATTCTCTGAAATCTGCGCCGTCCCTGTTTTTCCGATGACGCGGTAATCTTTCAGCTTATACATCTGTCCGGTTCCGATTTTACTGTTAACGACACCATCTAGTGCTTCACGGGTCGCTTTTGCCGCTTCCGCAGAAATCGGTTTTCCGACCACTTCCGTTTTTGCTTTATACGGCGCTTTATCCGTATGATCCGCTTTTTGGATAATGTGCGGTTTGACCATTTCACCGTTTCCGGCAATTGCTGTCGCCCCTTGGAGAATCTGCATCGGCGTCACCGCCGTCGATTGTCCCCATGATGTAATCAACGTATTCAACGGTTTTGATAAATCAGATTGGCTGTTTACTTCGCCCGAGATGTCTATACCCGTTTTTTGATCAAAATGAAACTTCTTGAAATAGTCTTTATACCGTTCGATCCCAAGCTTTTCAGCTGTCAGGATCGAGAACATGACATTGGAGGAATGGTAGACCCCTTCAATCATCGGAATCGTTCCCCAACCGACATCATTGTAGTCTTTGATGACGGTTCCCTTATAATTATAACTCCCTGATTTGTAGGGTTCGTTCGGACGGAAGACACCTGCATCGATTGCAGCAGCCAGCGTAAAAATCTTCATCGTCGACCCGGGTTCAAACCGTGAGGACACAGCAAAGTTCGTAAAATCCGTCATATCACGCAAATTCGGGTTAAACGACGGGCGATCCGTCATCGCCAAAATTTCGCCTGTCTTGGCATCCATGACGATTCCTGTCGCATTTTTAGGTTTGTACTCGTTGTACATCTTCTGCATCTGTTTCTCAAGTGCTTGCTGGATCCGGTGATCGATTGTCAGATAGAGGTTCGATCCGTCTTTCGGCTCATTCGAGATTTTTGAAGTACCTTGAACCAATTCTCCGCCACTGCGATCTTTTTCAAAGACACGGGAACCAAACGATTCACGTAAGGCCTCATCATACTGTTTTTCGATGCCCATCTGTCCTTTTAAGACGACCCGTCCATTATCTTCTGTGATTTTCTGGACGAATCCTAACGTATCGGACAGGAAAATCCCATTCGGATAATAGCGCTTCGGTTCTTCAATCAATCGAATACCCGGCAGCTTTAACCGATCAATCTGTTCTTTCTGATCAACCGTCAAATCGTTCCCTTTTTTACCGAATTCGATTTGGGAGCGATTTTTATTTTCAATCAGATAGGTTTCCAATTCTTTAACCGACATGCCTAAAATCGGTGCAAGTCCGGTTGCTGTTTTCTTAAAGTCGACTACTGTCTCATCCGGATCTTTTTCCCCACCTAACCGGTAAACGGCGACCAAATGATAGGACGGGATGTTAATGGCAATCGGCGATCCAAGTCGGTCAAAGATTTCTCCACGTTCTGCCGACAGCGTGGCCTGGGACTCCCAACGTTTTTTTTCGGCATAGACAAGCATGTCTTCCCCGTGGAATTTCTTCGTCGTCGATAAGTACAAAAAGCGTGAAATGAACACCAAAAAGAGAGCAGCAAATATCAACATGACAATGGCTACTCTCCGTCGGGATTTAGATAGTGGATTCATTTAGGAATCACCTTGATGTTCCCTTTTCGCATATCAAGACCTTGTTCTTTCGCAATCTTGTAAATTCGTTCTGGAGAGCTTAAGTTGGTCACTTCGAGTTGAAGACGTTCATTTTCTTTCTTCATCTCTTGTGTGACTTGATTTTCCTTCGCGAGATCCCGGCTTACATTATACGCTTCATTATGAGCGCTAATCGTCATACTGCCGAAAAGGACGATTCCACCAATCATCGCACTGTACAAAAATTTTTCAAATGGATATAGACGATATTTCGGACGAACCGCGACACGACGTGCGATATCTTCCGTCTTACGTGGTTCTTGCATCGGTTGCTGCCGAACGGGTTCCATGGATTGCATCGGTTTACGAAGTGGCTCTGCCATTTGAATGCTCCTCTCAACTTTCCTTCATTTTTTCAACGATTCGTAACTTAGCAGACCGTGATCGACGATTGTCATCGAGTTCATCATCTCCTGCTGTAATCGGTTTTCTTGTCACCAGGCGCAGTTCTGGTTCAAACTCTTTCGGAATCATCGGTAACCCTTGCGGAAGCTCAGGTAAAGATGATTTCTCTTTGAACGCTTGCTTACACATGCGGTCTTCGAGTGAATGGAAAGTAATGACACATAAGCGTCCACCGACAGCGAGTAAATCAATTGCTTGATAGACGGCACGGTCGAAAACGTTCAATTCATCATTCACGGCAATTCGAATCGCTTGGAACGTCCGTTTTGCCGGATGCCCCCCTTTGCGGCGGGCCGGTGCCGGAATCGCATCTTTGATCAATTCAACTAGTTCAAACGTCGTTTCAATCGGTGCGATTTCACGTGCCTTCTCAATCTTGCGTGCAATCTGTTTGGAGAACTTTTCTTCCCCATATGTAAACAAAATTCGAACAAGATCGTTATACGGCCACTCATTGACGACTTCATATGCCGATAGCGATGACGTTTGGTCCATACGCATATCGAGTCGGGCATCAAAGTTGTAGCTGAATCCACGTTCGCCTTCGTCTAGTTGCGGAGAAGATACACCGAGATCAAATAAAATCCCGTCCACTTTTGTCACAGATCGTTCTGCTAATTCTTCTTTTAAATGTACGAAATTACTTTTTATTAAAGTAAAGCGACCTTCATACGCCGCGAGACGTTCTGCTGCATGTGCCAGTGCGACATCATCCTGATCAAACGCGTACAGATGTCCTGTCGTTAACTGTTTGACGATCTCTTCACTGTGTCCTGCTCCACCTAACGTACAATCGACATAAATCCCGTCAGGTTTGATATTCAGTCCTTTAATGGACTCCCATTTTAATACTGTTTCATGCTCAAACATGTGCTGCCTCACCTTTCACTGTCCAAACCGGACGTTACTCTTTTTCAATGTATCATATTCTTTCTTGAAAACGTTACGAAAATGAGACAGTTTCCTTGATTTTTTGAACTTTTATGTATCTTTCGTTAAAAAAACAAAAAAACCTGCTGAATTCGCAGGTTTATAGCATGATTTTCAATTGTTCCGCATCAGTTTGTTCATATTGCATTCGTAAGGTCTGAACTAAATTCAAACCGTATCGGTTCAGCCAAGGTAAGATCGAATGAATCCGTTCTTGCGGTGCATGATCGGGTGCCAATTGATACTGAAGTGCCCGGTCCGAACGGTTCGCTTGTTCATGGAGACGCCGCTTTTGATCGACGATTGTTTCCAAGGCAAGCTGAAGCTGTTTGTTGAGCTTTGTTGCGACAGCCGTCGTCTGCAACACCTCTTTTTCAACCCGGGTGACTTCTTCAATCAAGACCGTGCTTAACAAGGTCGACTCATGCATTTGTCGTTTGATCGCAGTCACATCAAATGCCGCGAGAGGCACACCCGCCTGAAGCGCTTGTTCAAGACTCAGACCATGACGCCGAAGTCCCTTCTCGTCTTTCGCCTGCAACATGACGGCTCCCATCCGTGGAATCAGCAGCGGCATCGTCCAATCAAAGTGATGGAACAACGGACGGAGCCTCGTCCAATACGCAATCTCTCCCGGTCCTCCGATATAAGCGAGTGTCGGGAATAAGTAATCTTGCATCAAAGGACGTGTGACGACGCTGTTTGAAAAACGTTCCGGACTCGCATACAGCAATGCCAACAGTTCCAGTTCGGTATAGGTCTTACCTTGTTTCGTCACAAAATCTTGACCCGGGTATAATAAATCGCGTCCGATATCCTCAACAAAGAGGTGGGCCGCTTCTTCATTCAGAAATGTATCCGGTAATTCGGTTGTTTGTTGGATACCTCTCGATAAGGCTTGGCGGATTTCTGCATTGTCTTGAATCAATCGTTCGAAAAACGGGATTTCAAGTTGACGGACTGTTTCCGTATCTGCATCAAAGAAGATGATATCGTGATCGACAAGTTCTCCTAAGAAAGAAGCGAAAAAGTCTCCGTATGTCGTACTGGATTCGATTAACCGGTCCGACAATGCCAATAACTCTTTTGTATAGGGCGTCTCTCGTTCGGTACATAATGCCTGACGTACGATGTCCTGGACGGCCGCCTGATCAAAGGCCAAGCGGCTGACAGAGCGCGAAATCGAGTCCGGCGCCTGGACTGCCAGCTTCCGCGTCCGGAAATCATGTGTCGGGACGATCAGATGATTGATTTCATCAAAATCATGGTCTTCGGTTGCGAGCCAAAATATCGGGAGAACCGGACGACCGATCAGTTCTTCCGTTTGGCGGGCAACCTTTAGACAGGTCAACAATTTATAAACGGCATACATCGGACCGCCAAAGATTCCGGTTTGTTGACCGGTAATCACGACTTGTGCCTCACCTGTCCGCAACAGTTCGAGACGGTTCTTCAAGTTGTCGTTCAACCGAGGATTTTGCCGCATCAGTTCGTCGACAAGCAAGTTAAGATGCGGGTATTGCCGTTCTTGTAAAAGATTGCTCCTTGCCTGCATTCCTTCTGTTCCAATATGATCAACGTATTTCGAAAATTCCTGGCGAGAGGCTTTATGCATCAATGAATCTTCGTCGTACAAGGCATGAAATGATTGTACCTTCAAACAAAATCCCTTCTTTCTGACAAAATCAATGAATGAACAGTTGTTGAATTCCGATTCCAAACAGCATCAACTGAACTGGAAGAGCAATCAAGATCGTAATCCGCCAACTGTGTCGTATCATTTGTATATAATCCACGTCCACTTTTTTGATGCGTTGCCATAGTGCATTGACCGCAAAAATCAACAGTACGGCAATCAGCAACCATCCTAAGTAATTTTGACCTGTCAGTGCAATCAACGCGACGTGGATCCCATACAAGACGATGAATGTACCTAAATCAAGTGCAAAACGAACTGCTTTTCCATGTTGGCGAAAGACAGCCAAAAAAATGATATATAGACTAACCAAGCTGAAGATCGGAAAAATAATAAACCATGTCACATCGAATCCCCTCTTTTTTCCTGAGATTTAATCTGATGAAAATAAAAAGTCAGTAAGGGCGTCGGATTAACCGCGTGTTCCAGGACGAAACCGACAATCGGTTCAATTTCTGTCTGCCTTCCCCGCTCTAGATCTTGAAGCATCGACGAACGATTTAATGCCGTCCGTCTGATGACCTGTTCGATTTCTTCGTAGCTGATCGGATGCTCTGGAAAGACGTTTCGCAACTCTTCAAAAATACCATGTGCCTTTTCAGCATAGGGTGAATCTAATAATTGACCATTCGGTATCCCGTAATAGGCAGTCAAAGGATTAATGACCGCATTCATGAATAATTTCGTTAACATGACCTGCTCGATGTTCGGAACATACTCAAACTGTAACGGTGTCGCTTCAAGCATCGGAACAGGTACTCGTCCGTAGCGGATGCGTCCCATCCCGGTGTGTCGCACCGCGTATTGTCCCGTTCTCATGGCACCGTGTTCAACGATCCCGAACAAAGCATACTGTACCCGCTCTGTTTCTTTCACATGCCCCATTCCGTTCTGTAAGAACATGACCGGCATCTCCGCGGACGTCAGGTAAGGCATCACACTTTTTATATCATACGACTTTGTCGTCACGAACACCAAGTCTTGCGACTCGAATTGATCAAGCGGCCGTACCTCTACCGGTCGGCTGACTTGATCATCCCGGAGGATCGTGATGTCATGTCCTGTCGTTTGTCTCGTATAGAGTGTCACATGGTGTTGTTCTGCAAGGTAGGACGCGATTAACAATCCAATCGATCCCGCACCGATGATTCCTATGTTACTCATCTGCTCACGCTCCTTCTGTCATCAAAAAAAGCGACCTGTCAAACCGATTGCTCGATTCTAGGGTCGCTTTTATACCGATCATTCAGCTTACTTGCTGACGATTTCTTTACCTTTGTACGAGCCACATGCTTTACAAACGCGGTGTGAAAGTTTCATTTCACCACAGTTTGGGCACTCGACCATACCTGGTACACGGAGTTTGAAATGAGTACGGCGAAGACGTTTGCGTGTTTTCGACGTTCTGCGGAATGGTACTGCCATCGTTGTCCACCTCCTTGAAAAAATACACTCGTCTTTTTATGAAAAGATTAGGAATCCTGATCTTTTTTAAAGAACTGAGCGAGACCCGCAAGTCGCGGATCAATTTTTGGTTCAGCTTCTTCTGGCGCTTCTTCAGAGAGAACCGTCCAGCCTTCCCCTTGAACCAACTGATTTTCTTCATCATCCCCATGCACTTGCACTGGCACATGAAGTAAAATCAATTCTTGCACGAGTGGTTGAAGATCAACCGTATTCCCGTTCGGTAAGTTGATGTCATCCGAATCACTCGGAACAGCATCAACCTCGAGCAGGAACGACTCGATGGATTCAATCTCGAACGGGTACGCGACGTCACTCAGCGTCCGGGCATCCGGAAGCGTCATTTCACCTGTAATCCGGAGATTGAATATTAATTGATTCGATGTAAACGATGCATTTGCACGAACGTGCACAGGTTGCACCGCCCGGATATCCGGATGGAGGGCGATAAGCTCAGGAAGCTCAATCGTCTCGTTAACCTGAAGTTGACCCAGATTGCGCAATTTATTCAATTGCATCAGGGACCATTTCATCCGAATCACCTCAATTGCAACAATATGAATTATAGAGAGGACATCTTGTTTTGTCAATGTTTTTTCTTTACACTGAAATCGCTAGAGAACGAACACTTTTGGACGTCTTCATCCATATTACCGCACTTAATTCGGTTTGCAAAGGAGAAAGTTTCATGAGAATGACTGCAATTATTTCTGAGTACAATCCGTTTCACAACGGACACCTTTATCAAGCGAAAGTCGCACGTCAGGAAACCGATGCTGATTTGATCGTTGCGATCATGAGCGGGACGTTCACACAACGCGGTGAACCGGCCTTTACGGATAAATGGACGCGCGCACAGGCAGCTGTCGCAAGTGGTGAAATCGACCTCGTTCTCGAACTTCCATTTTATTTTGCCGTCCAACGGGCTGACCGATTCGCCCTCGGCGGGGTGACGATCGCTGAGACCATCGGGGCCGAGAGTTTATCGTTCGGGAGCGAATGTGGTCAGTTAGCCCCTTTCATCCACGCCGCTGCTGAAAATCATGAAGCGAGTCCGCGTTATCAAGAAATGGTCCAACAAGGATTAGCGCGCGGACTGTCTTCTGCAACAGCTGCTAGCCAAGCTTTTCGGGAAATGACCACGATACTGGATTTGACGACACCGAATAATACCCTAGGGTACTATTACGCGCGGGCTGCCTCTACGATCACCTTACACACGACCAAACGAATCGGAAGCGGCTATCATGACCTTTCAACTGGTGACATCATGAGTGCCACGGCAATCCGCGCCTACTACGCCAACCATCACTCGTTAATCGGTTTGCCAAAACTGACCGCTGAGACGCTGCAGAACGCGGTCTTCGCTTCATTTGAGTCCTACTATCCTTTTATCCGCCATCGTCTTCTGACAACCAGTCTCGATGATTTGACGCAATTTAATGGTATTGATTCCTCTTTGGCTCCGCGATTGATTGAAGGAGCACGCAGAAATGAGACGTTCGATGACTTCATGACTGCTGTAAAAACGCGTCGTTATACCCGTACCAGCCTGCAGCGCGTACTGATTTACTTATTGACTTCAACTATGGCAAACGAAATGGATGATGTTGCATTTGACCGGATTGATTACATCCGTCCGTTAGCATTCAATGATAAAGGACGCATGGCCTTACGCGAAATCAAACAGCGTATCCCGGTCATCTCGACATTCGAGAAACATCCTTGGCTCATCAAAGAAAGCCAAGTCACAGCAGCATATGCTGTGCCCTTGGCTCGTTACGACATACTCGAAGAACATCGTCGCTTTGCTCATTTTTCTGGCAACGCTTCTAAATAATCCAGTGCATCTTCCACTGTCTTAATCGGGACGAGTTTCATATTCGTCTCGATTTTTTTGATGGATGGCTTGGCTTCTTTATAATTTTCACCGGCCGGGACAAACATGATTTCTGCATCGGCTTCGTCTGCCGCTACGACTTTTTGCCAGGCACCGCCAATCGGACCGACTTTTCCACCTTCTTCAATGGTACCTGTTCCGGCAATTTTATACCCTTTTGCTAAATCACCTTTCGTCAGTTGATCGTAAATCTCGAGCGTAAACATCATTCCAGCTGACGGTCCGCCGACATCCTTGACATTAAAATCAACTTTCGGCTCCGTTTTTACGGAAGACATCGGAAGAGGCTCATAAATCCCCAGTCCCACTCGCTCTGACTCGTTTGTCAGCTGACTGACGGTGATGGTCGTCTGTCGTTGTTTTTTATTTCGCAGGAACGTCAACTTTACTTCCGTCCCTGCTTTTTTGCTACTGATCGTTTTCATGAATCCGCTTAATGAAGTAATTGCCTTGTCACCGATGGTCGTGATTTGATCCCCCGCTTTTAATTTCCCGTCTGCCGGACCGTCGGGAATGATGCCCGATACATAGATCCCCTTGAAATCGACGGTCGCCTTTTCCCCTGCGAGTTCATACCCTTCAATCGTCGCATTATACTGTGCTTCTTCCATGTAAAGCTTCTGACGCTTCTCGTACTGCGTATCCGACTCACCGTCATACAAATAGTCACTGACACTCGAACGGTCCGCAAACGGTAAAAATAGACTCTCTACAAGAAAATAAGGAGTCGCCCGGCGCTGGGCAATCGTCAGCATCATCAAATCCCCTGGTTCTTTCGTCGCCCCTTTAACATCAATCAATTGTTCTGTCGATGTCGCATCCCCCGGATAAGAGATGAAATACGGAAGCGGAACAAAAAAAGCAATCATCGCTGCAAGTACAGCGGCTAATGCCGGTTTCCAAGCTTTCATCTCAATTCTCCCTTGCTATATTTATGACGTAATGCTTCTTCAACAGCAGGAGGAACAAGTCCAGCAACTGATGCTCCGTATTTTGCCGCTTCTTTGACAATCGATGAACTCAAAAACGAATACTGGTTATTTGTCATCATAAATAAAGTCTCAATTTGATCATTCATTTTTTTATTGATTGAGGCGACTTGCATCTCATATTCGAAATCCGATACAGCACGTAATCCACGGACGATGACACCCGCCCCGACCTCCGAGGCATAATCGACAAGTAACCCGTTAAAGGAGTCGACTTTAATATGCGGTAAATGTTCCGTCACTTCTGAAATCAGATCCATTCGTTCACGAACTGAAAACAGCGGTTGCTTCGAGGAATTGTTCAGTACCGCAACGATGATTTCGTCGAAAATAGGTGCTGCCCGTTCAATGATATCAAGATGTCCGTTCGTGATGGGGTCAAAACTTCCCGGACAGATGGCGATTCGTTTCATGCTTGTTCCTCCAGTTCTGTAAATTCATACAATGTAATCGAGATGACCGTAGAGTACCGCAGGCGTTTGATGACCTGTAAACGTCCAATTTCATCTGGTAACTCCGTCTCTGATCCATGTTCGCAAATAATGACACCATTGTCTGTCAGCATGTCATGTTGGTCTATGTATGCCACTTGATCGGCAAGTTGCTCCTTCGCATACGGCGGATCAAGGAAAATCAGTTTAAACGGTGATTCAGCCGCAAGTTCCGATAACGCAACGTTCACATCTTTCTTCAAGATACGGCTTCGATCCGTAAAACGTGTCGTCTCTAGATTTTCTTTAATCGTTTGAATCGCTTTAAAGTGTTGATCGACAAAAACAGCTTCATCACAGCCTCGTGATAATGCTTCGATTCCAAGCCCACCACTCCCTGCAAATAGATCAAGTGCCTTTCCTCCGTCAAAATACGGTCCGATGACATTAAACAAGGACTCCTTGACCTTATCTGTCGTCGGTCGTGTCTGATCTCCCGGTACAGCTTTGATTCGCATGCCTTTTCGTTCCCCCGATATGACTCGCATCCTGTTCCTTCCTTTCAAAAAGGAGCGACGAGGATGTCCTCATCGCTCTACCTGTTAGACTTCTTCTTGTATCTTACCTTTTTTATTCGCATACGTTTCACTGATGAACGGTCGTTCTGATCGAATGACGCTCTCGACAAACGGTAATTCTGTAATCCGCTCAACCATCTGTTCATGTCGTTCCAAATCAACGTATAAAAAGACGTATCGTTCCCGCTTTGAAGTGAAATAGACATTTCCGAACCGACGCAATTGACGTGATGCTTTCAACGCATTGACATAGACGATAAGTCCGATTCGATCCTTAATCACACACCGTTCCTCCCTCGTGTCGTTCTTAACCGCTACAGCTGCAGCTTCCTCCAGTCGAACATCCTCCTGCACATCCTTGATCGAAAAATGGATTTCCGGTCGGTACTTTAATTTGAGGAGAGACTTGTCCTGCTAGGACGAGACTGACTTGTCCGAGAAGCGTTTCCAGTTGCTTTTCAGCTTTTTTAAACTGCGCGACTTCTTCTTGTAAATCCAGTGCACGTTTAATTTCATGCACTTTTTTTGTGATGGTTTGATAATCCGGATGATACCGGCCAAACCGTTGCACCAATTCGTATTCTTCTTTAATCCGGTTAAAGTCACGAATGACGTCCTGTGCTTGTCTTGAGTTGGCACGTGCCTGTTTTGCTAATCTATATGCTTGACCTGTTTCGCTTTGCGAGAGAGAGTATGCAAGGTCTTCCGCTGCGTTGATGAGGTCTATCGTTTTATCTGAATAAATCACAACGAATCTCCTCCTTAACTTAACCATCATATCATAACATTTATCTCGCTCCTAGCACGCTGAATTGTGTATAATTTGTTCAGAAGGAAGGAATGAATTGTATGCAATTTTTATCATTTAACATGTTCCGCACGATCGGGATTAAAACCGAACATGCGAAGTCCGATTATCACTTTGATTCACTCGGCAAAATCGCTCAAGCTGACGTGATTTTGTTCCCGGAATATTGGCAGATCCATTCCATCATCTACGGGATGAAGAAACCAATCTTCCCTTCGGCGGCCACGTTCCATCTCGGACACGATAAGATTGAAATGACCCGTATCTTCCAGACCGTCATACCTGAGAATATTCCGCGGACAGGAATTTACGGAAAAAATGAATTCACGATTTCCCGTGTGCTGGATGAGTTCAGTTTTCCGTTTGTTGCCAAGACCGTCCGGAGTTCGATGGGACAAGGCGTCCATCTGATTAAAGATCAAGCCGATTGGGACAAATATGTCGCGCTGCATGAGACGTTTTATGTTCAGGAATACATCCCGAATGAGAAGGATCTTCGGGTCGTCGTCATCGGCGACAAAGTTCTTGCGGCTTACTGGCGTGTTGGAGGCGCTCAATTTCTAAACAATGTTGCTCAAGGCGGTGTCCTTGATTTCGAGAACATTCCACAAGAGGCACTTGATTTTGTTCTGTCTCTCGCTAAGCAACTTGATATCGATCATGCCGGATTCGACCTCATTTTCCGAGATGATCATATCTATGTTCTTGAGTTTAACGTTTTCTTTGGTGGAGAAGGATTAAATCATCTCGGCATCCATGCGCCAGATACGATTCTTGAATACGTCGAACGAAAATACGGAAGTTCATGAATTCTTCAAATTGACTTCACAACTTTTTCTTTATCGATTGTTTCATTATGGTATGATAGCTTGGAAAGACTAGTGTACACTAGCAAACTGGGGTATAGGGGGATTCACACATGAAGTTTGAACAGTTCGGAATCGAAGGCAAAGAAATTAAATTCGGGTTACTCGAAACCATCATGGATCATCATCGTTTTGTCCGCGAAGGACAGTGGGATTATGAGCGTGCCATGTATGACATGAAGTACGAAAAACAATCAACGGGAGAGGTATTCTATCTCCGTGTTCCGGTCTATGCCATCCAAGGTGAGATCGAAGACCGTCAAGCCGTCGTTCGGATGTTGACACCGTTACTCGGAAAACACTATTATCCGCACGGCGTCGAATACGATGAGGAGTTCCCTCCTGAAATCGTCAAAGACTGCGAACGTCGCCTGACTGCATTACTTGAAACACTTGAAAAATAAGTTATCTCCAAATCAAAATTCACTTCGCGTGGATTTTGATTTTTTTATTTACCATTGCCTGTTCTCAGTGTGTCGCATAAGATGAACAAAACAAAAAATGGTCCTCTCAATTAAGAGAAGACCATTTTTTTATTTAGCAATCAACTGTAAGTAATCCAATACATCTTCTCCTAATTGGATGTTTACTTGTTCACGCAAGTAGTGATATAGACCGGGAAGTCGTTTGACGTCCACTTCGACTTTCAAGCTGAATGAAATCGAGTCTCCGGATAATCGTTTGATTCGTGCTACAGTTGCGCCGAAATCAAGGACTGTACAGAGTAAAAGTTCTTCAATCGCTTGAACGGAGACCGTCACTTCGCCTGTTACTTCATACTGCTGTTCCATCACGGTATTCACTCCTTCGCAAGTTGTTTGACCGATGTCATTACTTCCTCTAAGTCCACCGGTTCGTCTGTCGTTTTTGCCATCGAAGAAATCGCCCGGACTTTATTGTCCCGATCGAGGATGAACATCTGCGTGCCGTGTGTCACCAAGCCGCTTTCTGCTTTTGAATAATAGAAATTCAATTGGCGTGTCAGACGATCGATGACGACATCGTCTCCCGTCAAGACTTTCCAGCCTTCTGCATTCGCTTCGAAGTTGGACGCATATTTTTTCAAGACTTTTTGTGTATCCACTTTCGGATCGACCGTAACCGCGACAAGTTCAACATCTGTTCCGTACAATTCTTCAGAACGTAACTGTTTTTCTAATTTGCGGTAATCGTTTAACGTCAGCGGACAGATGTCCGGACAGTTCGAGTAGAAAAACGTCAAGACTTTGACTTTTCCATCTTCCGAACTAAACTGCTTTCCATCGACTGCATTCGTCAATTCAAACGGAGTCGGTTCCGCAATGACAGGTAATTTTTCTTTCATGAAGAAATAATAATACCCGCCTGCTGCAGCCACTAAGATCAATACGACTGCGGCGACAGTCAAATAACTGTTTTTCTTCAAATCAAGACCTCCTTAATGGTTCCAGATTGCCCGGAACACATTTGTTGTCTCTCCTGGCTCGTAGACCACGTATAAAAGACAGTAGACGATAACACCTGTAATCGCCGTTAAAAACCAAATGACCGATGCTTTCGGACCGATTTTACGATGTTTCGCAAAGTTTTTCTTATAAGCAAAGAAAAGAGCCATTAGTCCAAGGACACCACCTGATGTTGCGAGCAGGATATGGAAAATCAAAAATCCTGTGTAATACGGTTTGACCGTATCCGGTCCTCCAAATGCAGTATTCCCTAACAAAATCGTTCGTAACGCGTACATGATGAAAAATAGTAACGCTAACGCAGCAGCAATTGTCATCACGAATTGGTGTGCTTTCATATTCCGGCGTGTCTGCGCAATCAAAAACCAACCAATCGCGACGAAAATCGCACTGATGACAATCAACGAGACACAAATCAATGGCAAATAACTCATGTTCCAACTTCCCCCAATTTAATCCGCTTTTGGCGAGAAGGACATACCTTCATCGACAGCAGTACTTTTAGAACGTCTGACCCATGTAAAGAACGTCAGACCAAAGAACAGCCCGTACACTAACTCTTGACCGAGTTTCATGAGAACCCCGCCAAAACGCTGGTCTTCAAGCAAATCTTTTGTTGTTCCGAATAAGCGTTCCATATTTAGCCCACTCAAATCATTATTCGGCATACAGTAAGCTAATACTTTCGCGAATGTTGCCGGATCCTGATAGGCATCGTATTGAAAACTTTGACTAAAGATCATGAACGCACACGCCGGTGTCAACAACACACCGTTCGCTACGATATACACCATCTTCTTCAAGTCCGACAAGCTGTCTTCTTCGTTGACGGGTGCAATGATCGGGTACCACATCGTCATGCTGAGGAAAATCAATGTTCCGTGGAAAATCCGGTGCACCGTATAATTCGTCAATACATAATCAAAGATGAATGGCATGTGGTAAAACGTGAACAATGAATTAAACAAAATCAGTGCAATCAATGGCAAAACGAAAAATCGTAATGTCCGTCCGAGATACGGCACCTCAAACAACCGTTTGAACACCCACCCTGGAATCGCAATCATCAAGAGCGGCGGCGCCACCATATACACAAATACCATCTGCAGCATATGGGCAGAGAATGTGATATGCGCGAGTACGTCAAGCGGACTGCCAAAACCGATGTAATAGACGAATAATGCCGCAAGCATCGAAAATTTTTGCCCTAGCGTCGTCTCTGCTTCATCGGGTCGACGGATTTTTTCCGTCAAGACAGCGTATAAAACATATATACCAATCAAAAGTAATGCATAATATGGACTCCATAAAACCGTCCAGTCGAATTGTGATAAAGATCCCCTTAAGTTGCCTAACATGTTTTCACCCCGTTCCTTTTTCCTACAGATTAAGATTACCGTTCCCCTATTTCATTGTAAAGGTTTCTCATAAAACGATTCCAAAATAAAAGACCATCCTGCTAAACGTTAGCAGAATGGTCACAATTTATTACCAGATCAAAAGACGGAGTGTCGCGACGATCGTCAAAGCGACGAAGACGCCGAGTGCCATCATGACTTTGATCCACGTGTTGCCTTTATTGTTCATATG
Source organism: Exiguobacterium sibiricum 7-3 (assembly GCF_000620865.1). Taxonomy (NCBI): domain Bacteria; kingdom Bacillati; phylum Bacillota; class Bacilli; order Caryophanales; genus Exiguobacterium; species Exiguobacterium artemiae. The sequence continues at coordinate 1,076,086 of NZ_KK211190.1, read as the reverse complement.
CATGAACATATAGAGCTGCAAGTAGACTTGAACGATTGCCATGATGATCAGGAATCCACCCGCTGCCCAGTGTGGCATGAGTTCTGCCATGACCGCACCAAAAGCAATCAGTGTGAGAAAAATCATCAAAGCGAAACTTGTGAGTTGCAACTGCATCTCGCGGCTGCGATCTGCTTTCATCTCGAGTTCAACTTGATTTCGTGTTAATTGCGGTTCGTGTTTTTCCATCTTATTTCACCATCCCCATGAGGTAGACGACTGAGAAGATAAAGACCCAGACGACGTCAATGAAGTGCCAGTAAAGACTTGAAACATAATACTTCGGTGCGTTAACGACCGTAATCCCGCGGTTCCAGTTCCGAATCAATAATGTAGAAATCCAGAGGAGACCGAACAAGACGTGTGCTCCGTGGAATCCAACCAACGTGTAGAAGGCAGATCCAAAAGCACTTGAAGTAAACGTATGACCGATGTGGTAATAATGATTGAACTCATAAATCTCACCGCTGAGGAACCCTAAACCAAGTGCGAGCGTGATGATTAACCACATTTTCATCTTCTTCACATCATTACGTTTCATCGCCATCATCGCAAGAACACTTGTCAGTGAACTTGTGAGAAGGAGCATCGTCATGATGAAGACAAGACCCATTTCAAAAATATCGTAACTGCGTAATCCTTCTTTCGCACCCGAGTTGTGTAACCCGATGTACGTCCCGAAGAGCGAAGCGAACAATGTCGTCTCTCCTCCAAGGAAGAACCAGAAGGCTACATATTTATTCTTACCCTCAAGTGTTGCTTTTTCAACATGATCCGGAATACCCGTGATCGGGTTGTTTGGTACTGAATGATGTCCCATCTTACTTCGCCTCCTTTTCAGCTTCAAGGCGTAGATCTTTTTCGATTTCCGCTTTCGGGATGTAGTATCCTTCATCGTCAATCCAAGAACGGAGGAACATTGCGAAGAGTGTCATCGCAAGACCGATCAAGGCGATAATCAGACCTACTGTACCGTAGTCGAGGCGAAGAATGAATCCAAGACCGGCAAGGAATAGACCAACGGACATGACGAATGGCAGGATCGAGTTGTTCGGCATGTGGATATCGCCGACTTCTTCCGAAACAGAAACGGTTTTGTTTCCAGCCATTTTTTCGAGCCAGTATGTGTCAAGACCTTTAACAAGTGGAATTTGTGCAAAGTTGTACTCTGGAGTTGGAACAGGAAGTGTCCACTCGAGTGTACGACCGTCACCCCATACGTCACGTTTGACGTATTCTTTTGACATCAATGCTGCAACGATCGAGACAACAAGAACGATTGTCGAGACACCCATGAAGGCCGCTCCGATTGATGACAGCAAGTTCATTGTTTCCCAGCCTTGGTTTGGCAAGTACGTGAAGACACGACGTGGCATACCAGTCAGACCGAGAATGTGTTGCGGGAAGAACGTCAAGTGGAAGCCAATGAAGAACAACCAGAATTGAATTTTACCCCAGAACTCGTTGAGCTGTTTCCCGAACATGAGTGGGAACCAGTAGTACAGACCCGCGAAGAGACCGAAGACAACCCCACCAACGATAACGTAGTGGAAGTGAGCAACTACAAAGTAGCTGTCATGGTACTGATAATCGGCAGGAGCAACAGAAAGCATGACCCCTGTCATACCACCCACGAGGAACGATGGAATGAACGCAACTGAATACAACATCGCAACTGGGAACGTCAATTTACCGCCCCATAGCGTAAAGAGCCAGTTGAAGATCTTAACCCCGGTCGGAACGGCAATCGCCATTGTCGCAACCGCGAAGATCGCATTCGCAACCGGACCAAGTCCGACTGTGAACATATGGTGGACCCAAACCATGAATCCTAAGAAACCGATCAACATTGTCGCAAAGACCATCGTCGTATAACCGAAGAGACGTTTACGGGCAAATGTAGGAATGATTTCAGAGAAAATACCGAAAGCCGGTAAAATCAAGATGTATACTTCCGGGTGACCAAAAATCCAGAAAAGGTGTTCCCAAATGACGATGTTACCACCGGCTGCCGGATCGAAGAAATGTGCCCCGAAGAGACGTTCAAACGTCAAAAGGAACAATCCGACCGTAAGTGGCGGGAATGCGAAAACGATCAATGCTGATGCAACGAATGCTGTCCATGTGAACAATGGCATCCGCATCAGTTTCATACCTGGTGCACGCATGTTTAAAATCGTAACGAGGAAGTTAATCCCCCCCATGAGTGTACCGAAACCAGAAATCTGTAATCCGAGTGAGTAGAAATCAACACCGAGAGATTCTGGAACAGTTGAAAGCGGAGCATATGCTGTCCACCCTGCGTTCGGAGCTGCGCCGAAGAACCATGACAGGTTCAACAAAACTCCCCCGAAGAAGAACAACCAAAAACCAAGTGCGTTTAAAAACGGAAACGCAACGTCACGTGCTCCGATTTGAAGCGGAACAGCAGCGTTCATATAGCCGATCAACATCGGCATGGCTGCCAGGAAGATCATGGTCGTACCGTGCATCGTAATCAACTGGTTAAATAATTCACCGCTGACGAAATCATTCATCGGTTTAATCAATTGAAAACGAATCATTAAGGCTTCTACGCCACCAACTAGAAGGAAAAACAATCCAGAGATGATATAGAGAACCCCGATTTTTTTATGGTCGACTGTCGTTAGCCAGTCCATGATGCCGGTTTTTTTCTTCGGCATACCCATAGTATGTGTCCCCACTATGATTCCCCCTTAAATATTATTGGAGCTTCTTGTCCAATAGGTAGTCTGCAAGTTCGCTTAACTCTTCATCGCTAATCTTATCTTCAGAGAAACCAGGCATTTTTGTTCCTTGTTTTTCTTTTTGTGGATTGCGAATCCATTTTTCGAGATTTTCTTTATCATGATCGAGGTATCCAGCGATACGCTGACGATCACCAAAGTTTGTTAAGCTCGGCGCGACTTTCCCGCCACCGTGACAGCTGAGACAGTTTTGTGCGTAAACTTGCTCGCCTGTCGTCCAGTTCTTTTTGTTTTTTGCATCCAACTGTTTTGTTTCTGCTTCTTTAGCTGATTTCATGTCTTTAAGCCATGCATCGTAATCATCTTGCTCAAGCGCGATGACCTTGAAGTCCATCAAAGCATGCGATGGTCCACATAACTCTGCACATTTACCATAGTACGTACCGGCTTCTTGTGCTTGTAACCACATTTCATTATCAAGACCTGGGTTTGTATCTGTTTTACCTGAAAGAGCTGGTACCCAGAATGAGTGAATGACGTCTTTTGAAGTTAAGTTGACAGCAACGCGTTTTCCGACTGGAATAACAAGTTCTTGTCCTGTCGAAACACCTTTGTCTGGGTATTCGAACTCCCACCAGTACAGGTTTGCTGTAACGTTGATGACTTCATTTTTCTTCGCTTCTTTCGCATCTGCTAATTCAACCGTCGTTTTGATGGTTGGTACGGCAAGAACGACTAACAAGAGAATCGGAATGACTGTCCAAATGATTTCAAGTGTGTGATTTCCTTCCACTTGTTTCGGAACAGTGTTGTCTCCAGCTTTACGACGGAATTTCATAAGTACGTAAATATAGATGACTGCTACAATCGCAAGGACAAACAACATGACCCATAAGCTAAGCTTAATGATTTCAAGTTGCATTTGTGCGCCTTCCCCGCGAGGCTGTAGTGCGGACAATTCCGGGATTCCACAACCTGATAACAATAATGCCATCAAACCGATCGGAAGAAGCCGGAAGAGCATTTTTCCTGATTTTTTCACAACCATCCCCACTTTCTTTTCCCCAATTTTTTTCTTTCTTAAATGGTGTCCGTGAATATGTCAAATCGTTTTAGAGAGAAACGAGTACGACCGTCACGATCCAAGCCGTGAAGTAAAAGAGCGAGAAGAAAAACATCTTCGAAGCCCACTTAATCTCAGCTTGTTCTTCCTTGATTTTGAGACCTTTCAGTCCCATGTAGAGCCAGTATCCGCCAAGCACAGCCATGACAAGCATATAAATGATGCCGTAGTGCGCGAGGAGGAGTGATGATGGAAGTAACACTGCAATCCACCATACAATTTGTCGTTTCGTGATTGCAAAACCATTCACGACAGGTAACATTGGAATACCGGCAGCCCGGTACTCTTCCGTCCGTCTCATGGCGAGCGCAAGGAAGTGAGGCGGTTGCCATACGAACATGATGAGAAACAAAATCCATGCATCGATATGAAGTGTTGGAGTGACTGCCGCAAATCCAATGATCGGTGGCACTGCTCCGGAAATACCACCTACGACTGTATTGATCGTGTGTGTCCGCTTTAACCACATCGTATAGATGACGACGTAGACAAACGAACCAATCAATCCGAAAACTGCCGCAACATGGTTAACGATCAGCAAGAGAACGGTACCGGTAGCCAGTATCCCAAGTCCTAATGCCAATATCCGTTGCCCATCCATCTTACCGGTTACACTCGGTCTTCCCATCGTCCGTTCCATCTTGTAATCAATGTCACGGTCGATATAGTTATTGAGGTAACAACTACCGGCAATGACCAGTCCACTTCCGAGAAGCGTCCACAATAATGTCAACTTCGTCTGCCACAAATACAGTAGAACATCATCCGTTAAGTATGATGCTGCTACGACATAACCTGCGAAGACGGTGATGAGATTCGCACGAACGATTCCCATCTTTGCTAGGGTGACATAGTCCTTGAACGTCGGCTGATCCGATTGCTCGATCATGATGTCCAGGGTCTCCCCGTTTACTTTCGCCATGTTGTTTCCTCCTTCTAACCGTCTGCGTTCTTTCTGTACGTAGGATTCACGTATTTTCTTCACAGAAATAACACAGACACGCCACGAAACGTCCTTTTCTCTATAAAAGATACCACATATTCAAGGTCATGACGTATGAAAATACTTTCGACATAATGAACAAAATGTGAAATCTATGTGATTAACCTCACAGTTCACCATATTTACCTAATATTAGAATAGCGTTCTTCTAAAAGATTGCAAGCGTTTCGATATTTTTTATGCGATACTATTGCTAGGTATTTCAAGTATCATGTATTTCCCTAGAAAGGTGGTGGCTGCGTTTTGAATCGAAAACTTTCGATTTTTTCAGCATTTGTCACATTCACGATGATGATTGTTCTTCTCATGGGAGGAACCGTCACGAAAACAGATTCCGGAAACGGATGCGGGACCGATTGGCCGCTCTGTCATGGAGAATTGATTCCAACTAATCCAAGTGTCGAAACGATGATTGAGTATAGTCACCGCGCAGTAACAGGAGTCGTCGGTTTATTGATCATCGCCTTGTGCCTTTGGACACTTGTCGCTTTCAAAGATCGCCTGGATATCAAGATTTTCGCTTTCCTGGCCTTCATTTTCATGTTGATTCAATCAATCGTCGGTGCAGGTGCCGTCGTCTGGCAACAGTCAGATCTCGTCATGGCATTACATTTCGGAATCTCATTGATTTCTTTTGCTTCCTTACTTATCTTGACGATCTTGATTATGGAGCGTCCCGGTCAAGAATTCAGGGAATCGGTCCCAGCGTTCTTGCGTAAACTGTTGTACGGCTTATTGATCTATACGTTAATTGTCGTTTACACCGGAGCGTTCGTCCGCCATGTCGGTGCGACGTATGCATGCGTCGGCTGGCCGGTCTGTTCGCAACCAACGATGACGTTCGAAGCGTGGGTTCAAATGATTCACCGGATTTTGGCCGGTCTGTTGTTCTTCTATACGCTGTTCGTTCACTACATGGCGATTCGCCTGAAACACCGGACCTCGCGTACCGGTATGTTGTTCGCAACCTTCTTCATCTCTTGTCAGGTCGCAACCGGTGCCTGGATCGTTCTTGGTGGACATGCCACGTACGTCCCGTTATTGCACGCGTTCTTGATCACTTGCTATTTCGGAGTCATCTCTTACCTCGCTTACCATGCGTTCCGGACGCGAAAAGACGATTCCCGGTTACGCTGATTCGACTTTCAACTAAAAAACAGGGAGAGGATTTTAATCCTCCTCCCTATTTTTTTACACGTTTTATTTGAAACGGGCAATCGCTCGTTTTCGGGCCATGTCGTGGTCGACAATCGGCATCGGATAATCGTAATCTTGTCGTTGTTGTTCCGTCGGCTCATGAATCGACGTTTTAGGTAAATCCTTGAGTTCCGGCAAATACTGGCGGATAAAGGTTCCATCCTTATCAAATTTCTTCGACTGAGTCGTCGGATTGAAGACTCGGAAATACGGAACAGCATCCGTCCCGACGGACGCCGCCCATTGCCACCCGCCAATATTCGATGCGGCTTCATAATCAACCAGTTTTTGCTGGAAATACCGCTCCCCTTTTTGCCAATCGACCAGTAAGTCCTTTGTCAAAAAGGACGCGACAATCATGCGCAGACGGTTATGCATCCACCCCGTCGTGTTGAGCTGTCGCATGGCTGCATCGACAATCGGATAGCCCGTTTCCCCTTCTGTCCAGGCTTTAAAGCCAGCCTCATCTGTTTCCCATTCAATCTTCGTATACTGCTCGTTGACCGGTAATCGTTTGGACTCCGGATAATGCATCAAAATCGTGTAATAAAACTCCCGCCAAATCAATTCTGTCACATACGTTTGCTTCCCTTTCGAATCTTCCTCCTGATTGACGGCTTCATAGATTGTCCGAATTCCAATTTCACCGGTCCGCAGGTAACGAGACATCAGACTTGTTCCGTCGACCGCTGGCAGATCCCGTTGCTCGTCATAAGAAGACAGACTATTTTTGATGAATGTCTGCAATCGTTTCTTCGCCTGTTCTTCCCCTACACCAAAGTCAGCATCCGATGCCGCTTGTTTAAAGTAATCCAACATAAATGCATTGTTTTGACGTCGTGTGTGATAACGTTCTTTCAGAAGATCCAGATTGACAGGGTACGGCTTATCGATATCTTTCTTCAAAAAAGCATTTTTATAGGGTGTGAACACTTTATAATAGGAACCGTCATTTTTTTTGACGGCATGTGGATGAAGCAGATGACGGTCAAGCAGACGTTCCGACTTTTTGTCACCCCGCTTTTTCATGATCCCATCATCACGACTCTTAAACGGTTCTACATATTCAGCGTTAAACAACAAGACATCCGCCATATCTGTCGCCTCGAGAAAATCTTTTTCCTGTCCTTCGATGAATCGGATCGGCATCCCGTGTGTTTTACAGTTTTTTGCGAAATGTTCGAGTGCCTGGAAGAAATATTGTTGCCTCGCGTCATACTCTCCAATATAGTCCGGGTTCACCCAAAAAACGAACTCGACGTTTGCCTGTTCATCCTTTTCTAGATAGTCAACCGCTTGTGCCAGCATACGATTGTCCTCGAGCCGAAAATCACTTCGAATCCAGCAGATGATATTCATATTCGTTCCCCCCTAAAATAACGATGAACGAAAAACAGACAATCCGCCATGCGTTTTGCCTGTTTTCGTCATACTGTGTTTATGCTATTTACGTTTTGTGTGTTAAATAAATTCAATCAATAAATCTTGACTCGCGATGGCTTCGCCTTCTTTGACATGGACCGATTTAATCTCACCGTCTTCAGGTGCTTGAATCGTCGTCTCCATTTTCATCGCTTCCGTTACAAGCAACTGCTCTCCCTTGCGAACCCGCGTTCCAGGTTCAACCAGGACTTTCAAGACGCTACCCGGCATGGAAGCCCCAATCTGTTTCGGATTCGAACGATCGGCTTTCGGACGGCTCGATGAACTTTCCTTAATGCTGATATCTTTTACTTCGACTTCACGCGGCACACCGTTCATCTCGTAGTAGATGACACGGACACCATGATCGTTTGGTTGACCAATTTGAATCAACTTCAAGTACAACGTTTTTCCGCGCTCGATTTCAACCTCAATCGTTTCCCCGAGACGCATGCCGTGGAAGAACGTGCTCGTATCGAGAACCGAAATATCACCATATCGTGCGACGTACGAACTGTAATCCAGGAATACCTTCGGATACAAAGCATACGCTAAGGCATCGAACTCCGTCACCGGACGTTCCAGTTTCTCGAACAGTTCATGCTTGATGGCGTCAAAATTGAGTGGCTCCATCATTTTCCCAGGACGCTCCGTCAATGGCTCGACGCCTTTGAGGATTGCCGCTTGAACTTGTTTCGGGAAACCGTCTGGTGGCGTACCGAGCTCCCCTTTCATCAATTCGACGACAGAATCCGGGAAGTCGAGATTGCTGGCACGTTCTAATACATCTTGTTCTGTCAAATGATGCTGAACCATGAACAAGGCCATATCACCGACGACTTTTGAAGATGGCGTAACTTTAACGATATCGCCGAACAGCATGTTGACACGGGCATACATCGTTTTGACTTCAGACCAACGATCCGCGAGTCCGACAGCTTTGGCTTGTTGTTGAAGATTTGAATACTGACCGCCCGGCATCTCGTGATCATAGACGGTCGGATTCGGTGCTAACATATCAAGTTCAAACGCTTGATAGAGGTGGCGTACATCCTGCCAATAGTCCGATACTTGTTCGAATTTTTGGACAGACACGAGCGGCTGACGTTTATGACCGCTCAGTGCATGAATCAAGCTTCCTCCGGCAGGCTGACTCGTCAGACCCGCCATGCTTGAAGCTGCGACATCCACGATATCGACACCGGCATCGACAGCCCGGGCATATGTGTAAATTCCGTTTCCGCTTGCATCATGCGTATGCAGATGAATCGGCAAATCGACGGCATCTTTTAATGCCGAAACCAAAGCGTAAGCAGCTTCCGGTTTTAATAGTCCCGCCATGTCTTTAATAGCGATGATATGAGCACCACTGGCTTCAAGCTGCTTCGCCAGTTTGACGTAATACGGAAGATGATACTTCGGACGATTCGCATCGAACAAGTCGCCTGTATAACAAACTGCCGCTTCTGCGATTTTCCCAGTTGGCAAGACGGCATCGATGGCCAACTGAATCGATTCCGGATTGTTCAAGCTGTCGAAAATACGGAACACATCGACACCGGCTTGCGCTGCTTCTTTGACGAAGGCATGAATGACATTGTCCGGATAGTTTTTATAACCAACCGCATTGGCTCCGCGTAACAACATCTGAATCAAGACGTTCGGCATCTTTTCGCGCAACTGCATCAAACGTACCCACGGATCTTCTGACAGGAACCGGTATGCCACATCAAATGTTGCTCCACCCCAAGCTTCCACTGAGAAGAGTTCCGGTAGCAGTTTGGCTTCCGCTTCCGCGATGGCGATTAAATCCTTCGTCCGCATCCGCGTCGCAAGTAAGGATTGGTGGGCATCCCGGAATGTCGTATCCGTCAATTGAACACGCTCTTGTGCTTTTAACCAGTTGATGACACCAAGTGGTCCTTCCGCATCAAGAATCGCTTTTGCTCCTGCTTGATAGTCAGCAGGCAAGTCTTTCGGAATCCGGACGTCCCGGGCAATCGGTTTTTCGATCTTTCCGATTCCAGGGAAGCCGTTGACAGACACTTCTCCAATATACGTCAGCAACTTCGTTCCACGGTCTTGTCGTTTCGGGAAGATGAACAATTCTTTTGTATCATCGATAAATGACGTATTGTAATCTCCACTGATGAACGCATGATGTTTCAACACATTACTTAAGAATGGAATATTGGTTTTAATTCCTCGAATTCGGAACTCACTTAGGTTACGGCTCATTTTCGCAACGGCTTGATCATAGGTTAAGCCATGTGTCGAAATCTTAACGAGTAAAGAATCGTAATAAGGCGAAATCTCAGCTCCGACATACGCGTTTCCACCGTCGAGACGAACGCCAAAACCACCTGGTGAACGGTAAGCCTTGATTTTGCCCGTATCCGGCAAGAAGCCGTTTTCCGGATCTTCTGATGTAATCCGGCTTTGAATGGCGAAACCTAACATTTGAATCTCTTCTTGTGCAGGAATACCCACTAATTTACTATGTAGTGATTCCCCTTCTGCGACTCGGATTTGTGTCTGGACGATATCGATTCCGGTAATCATTTCCGTAATCGTATGTTCGACCTGAACACGCGGATTAACTTCGATGAAATAGAACGACTCGTCTTGTGTCACTAAAAATTCAACCGTTCCAGCATTCTCATAGCCGACGTGCTTCATCAATGTGACAGCTGCATCACAAATCTTTTGGCGTCCCTCATCTGATAACGTGACACACGGAGCAACTTCGACGACTTTTTGGTGACGGCGTTGCACTGAGCAATCACGTTCGAACAAATGAACGATGTTGCCATGGGCATCTCCAATGATTTGAACTTCGATATGTTTTGGACGTTCAATCAATTTCTCAACGTAGATTTCGTCTGAGCCGAATGCTTTTAAGGCTTCCGATTTTGCCCGTTCAATCATGTCCGGTAATTCTTCTTCGGTCCGGACGACACGCATACCGCGTCCGCCGCCGCCTAAAGAAGCTTTGACCATCAATGGATAGCCGGCTTTTTCAGCAAAAGCATACGCTTCATCAATTGATGTAATCGGACCATCCGTACCCGGGATAACAGGTAATCCGGCTTCGATGGCAGTCGTCCGCGCACGGACTTTATCGCCAAAACTATAGAGATGTTCTTCTCGAGGACCGATGAAAATAATGCCTTCTTCGCGGCATCGTGTAGCGAGTTCAATATTTTCTGATAAAAAACCGTACCCGGGATGGATCGCATCACATTCTGCTTTTTTCGCAGTCTCGATGATTCCTTCGATATCAAGATACGCTTCAATCGGCTTTTTCCCCTCGCCAATTCGGTATGCTTCATCTGCTTTATATCGGTGAAGCGATCCCTTATCTTCTCGTGAATAAATAGCGACTGTCCGAATCCCAAGTTCGGTTGCCGCACGGAATACGCGAATCGCGATTTCTCCGCGGTTGGCTACAAGAATCTTTTTGATTTTAGTCAACTGATGCTCCCCCTTTAGGTAATGAACTCGTAGCACTCATCTTTCGTGCTTCCTGTACTTCTTTATGATACGCTATCCGGTGCTTGTTTTGCATCGAAATATTTGCCACGACACCAAGCATCGTACTCATGACGAGAAGCGAAGACCCGCCGTAACTGATGAACGGTAACGTCACACCGGTCCCCGGAAACAGACCGGACATCGCTCCGATATTGATACCGGTTTGAATAAAGATGATGGACGAAATGCCGAATGCCACCATGCTCGAGTAGATTGAAGCCGATTGCCGGGCAATGAGCGCACCTTGCCACATTAAAAAGAATAACAGCCCCAGCACAATCAGGACTCCGACGAATCCGAGTTCTTCCGAGATAATCGACATGATATAGTCGGTCTCCGGTTCCGGCAGATAACCATACTTTTGAAAACTATTTCCTAAACCAACTCCAAAAAATCCTCCGTGGGCAATCGAGATGACCGAATTAATCAATTGATACCCTTTTCCTTCCGCGTCCAGGAAGGGATTGAAGATGGCATTGATTCGTTCCATCTGGTTGGCGGAAAAATTGTTCCAGGCATATACGCCTACTAACCCGACACCGACAAACCCTACAGCGATGTAACCGGGTGGCAACCCGACTGCAAACCAAATCATCGCCGTAATCAAAAGTAAAATGAATAACCCGCCATCATCCGGTTGCATCCGGATAATCATGGCATAAGGGGCGAGTAACACGAGCATTGGAATCAAAATCCAGTCCGTGAAACTGAGCAAAATCCGCTTGCCGGATGAATCCGGTGCGATTTGACGATGAATGAAGTGGTGGACGATTCCAATCACACCATTCATCTGTCCTTTATGCTTTTGATCAAAATAGTTGGCAAGACCGATGACGAGAACAAATTTACACAGCTCGATCGGCTGAATCAAGAAAATCCCGAAATTCAACCAGGCACGCGCCCCGTTCAACGGTGTAGCAAACAGCGTTGCCGTCAACATACCGAACGTGATGACATATAAAGCCAACCGTACCAATGGTCCTCGGAAAATCTCATGATTCAGATGGGCGACAAATAAGAAGACAGCAATCGCCATCACATCAAACATCAATTGTTTCTCAAAAAATGAGGTGTTTGCGTAATCGCCACCGTTCCAGACACTGGCGCTGTAAACCATCACCGTACTGATTGCCATCAAGATGAGCATCGTGAAGAAGAGGCGATAATCAAAAAACGCACGTTTTTCCTTAAACTTCGATTGCATTATGTACACGTCCTTTTTCTAATTCCTAGTTCTAAAAAAAAATACCCAAACGCCGCATTTCACGTTTGAGTAGAAAATCAGCACGTCTCCGCATCATGTAAATCAGATAATTGCTGTTCTAGTGAGTCGAGTAATTGTTTTCCTTCACTCGCATCAATCAGTTCGAGACGAACGGCAAAATCAATTTGGCGTGACAATCCGAACATTTGTGTATCCAATACTTCCTCATACAGAGGACATTGTGGCATCGTTAAATTCGCAAGCTGGACCTCGATCAACCGGCGGATTTTGTGGGCATCCGCTTCTAGTAGCTCAAGAGCGCGCTGGCGATGAACTGTCCCGATTTCAGTTGACAATCCAATCCCTCCTCATCAAATGACGCGTTCCTGTTATAGCTAAACTTTACCTTACTTTCGCCAACAATTCAACGTTTCGGTATAATGGATTTGCACGACTCATACATTTAGGGGGAATAATGATGATTTTTCCGATTACAGGTAACGTCCGCTACCCACTCACGATCGACCCGACGGTTTGGATCTTTGATGAACGGAAGATTGAAGTCGACCACATTGGGAAAGAAGTCGGTGATAACGCACAAGAAGCCTATTATGCCAAGATGGGGGCTGCTTGGGATAAAGGAATTACGGAAGGCAGTCGGACTGATCACAACAAACCGATGACACGCGAAGAAAAAGACGCCGCCTTGCGTGGAACATTCGCCATGTCGCTTGCGCCTTTCATCCAAAATGCCGAGCCGCTCGAAGGTGCAGCCGCCTTACGGTTCGAAGGAACGGAAACGGTTGAAATCGCTTTGAGTACGTTACCGGAACTGTACTTACAGTTTTCAAAAGACGGAAAAGTGTTAAGCGATGGTCCTGTCCATCTGCTTTACCGTGATCAAATCGTCCGCTCTGTGACCCGTATCACTGTAGTATAATCAAAAAATGATGAAAAAGCCGTTTCTGTTCCTTCTTAACATGAAGGAAACAGAAACGGCTTTTTTGTTGGGTTTGCTCAGAGTAAATCCGCTGCCAATCGAGCCAGGTTTGACCGCTCACCTTTGACGAGTTTGACATGCCCCGTCATCTTTTCACCTTTCAACCGCTCGACTGCATAAGACAATCCGTTTGAATATTCATCCAGGTACGGATGATCGATTTGCTGCGGGTCACCGACTAAAACAATTTTCGAATTTTCACCAACACGGGTCAAAATCGTTTTCACTTCATGTTTTGTCAGATTCTGCGCCTCATCGATGATGATGAATTGCCCCGGCATACTCCGTCCTCTGATATAGGTCAGAGCTTCCAGTTGAATCGATTTCATCCCCGCCAAAATGTTTCCTAGTTCATCACCGGAACTCGTATTGAATAAATGTTCCAAGTTATCATAGATCGGTTGCATCCAAGGGCGGAGTTTTTCTTCCATCTCTCCCGGTAAGTATCCGATATCATTCCCCATCGGTACGACCGGACGAGCAACTACTAATTTTTTATACCGGTGTTCGTCTTCGACTTGTAACAGCCCCGCTGCGAGTGCCAGTAAAGTTTTTCCGGTTCCCGCTTTCCCGACGAGTGTGACAAGCGGCACATCATCTCGAAGCAACAGTTCAAATGCCATCCGCTGTTGGACGTTCCGCGGAACGACGCCCCAGACTTGATCGATATCGAGTGATAACGATCGGATGATCGGCAATTCCTGATCGACGACGGCAATCGCAGAAGCTTTCGACACATTACTCTTTAAAATGACGAATTGATTCGGATGCACTTTTTCCGGAAGAACATCGACCGATAATCGTTTATCTTGATAAAACGCATCGATGTATTCTTGATCGACGATCAGTTCAACAAAACCCGTATATAGTCCGGTCAGATCGGCAATATGATCCGTCAAGTAATCTTCCGCAACTAATCCATAAGCGTCCGCTTTGACCCGGACTAAGATATCTTTTGAGACCAGGATGACATCTCGTCCACTTTGCTGTTCTTTTTGTTCCCGGTGAATTGACCAGGCCAGTTCGAGAATCTTGTTGTCGTTTGATTCATGTGTGAATGGTGAAACTTCACTGATGGAATCTCCGATATCGACCCGAAGAATTCCGCCGTTCCCGAGTGGAACACCGGCATGGAGGTGTCCGGTTTCCCGCAATTGATCCAAAATCCGTGCCGTTTCCCGGGCATTTCGACCGACTTCATCCATATTTCGTTTTTTTCCGTCCAGTTCTTCTAAGACTATGGCCGGAATCACGACATCGTGCTCTTGAAATTGAAACAGAGACAATGGATCATGTAGCATGACATTGGTATCGAGCACATATATTTTTTTCATTCCATCGTTCGCTCCTTTAGAGTCGAGTTTTGATGAATGTTATCCTTTTAAAATGTCTTGAATTTGTTGATCAAGTTGCAGCGCGGCTGCTTCATCATACGTTTTATGCACACGCGGCCGGTCCGACACAGCGGCTCCGTAGAATAAGATATCGCGGACCTCTTTTATCTGTCCTTCATAGAGCGCTACCTTTAACGGTAAGCGTGCTGTCGTTTCCCAGGCTGCGACATCCGTACATGTTAAACTGTACGTCGACTGATCAGCAAAGAAAATAAGTGTAAAAACAGGATGGTCAGCTAACGTTTTGACAAGTAATGAATCTGCTTCAATCGCAAAGCGAATTGTTGTTTCGTCTTTTGCATACACCCAACTGATGGCATGTGTAATCGGCCAGCTTTTGCTCTGATCATGTGTGATTAAAAACACGAGCGGTAAATCTGTTAATGCCTTCATCTGCTGTTCACTCAGACGATGTTCCACTTTATTTGCCATGGTACCACCCCCTCTATTCCTTATTTTATTACTATTCGATATCCGATATTCGCATCCCTTTTTCAAGTTGAACAATTCTTAAATATGATATACTAAGAAAAAAAGGGGGACCTCCCATGCGTGTCAAATGCACCATCTGCGATAAACGAGAAACCATCGACGACTGGTCCTTCACAGCAAAAAGACTGCGAAATAAACCGGTACGCGTCTACATATGCGATGAATGTCATGAACGTGTCACAAAGCGGACCGTTGAGAGGCAAGAAACAGGAAAATTCAACCTGTATCCGACCTGGGCGACAACTAAAAAAAGATGGTAAAACTACTTTGACGATCAAAGTAGTTTTTTTACGGTTCGAGACGAACAAGAACATCGTCTTTGTCCGAAGGATTGCCTCGTCCATCCGTATTGTTCGTCACGTAATACAGTCGTTTTCCGTCCGCCATCACGTCTCGAATACGTCCCCGATCCGTCACGAGTAGCTCTACTTTAGAGGTCGACGTTTCAATTGACTGGAGACTCTGACCAACCAGTGTCCCGAAATACAGTTTCCCGTTTTGTTCGGCTACTCCGCTCGGCGCAACTGAATTTTCACCCACTTCATACCAAGGGGTTACTAATCCTTGCTGCTTTTCTGTCCCTTCAATCAATGGCCAACCGTAGTTTTTTTGTTCAATCCGGTTGATTTCATCATGTCCGCTCTGTCCGTGTTCCGTTGCGTACAACGTTTGGTCGACAAAGACTAATCCTTGTGGATTCCGGTGACCATAACTATAGACGTATTCTTTTAAATTCTCTTTCGCTGGGCTACCGTCAAGGTTCATACGAAGAATCTTCCCGGATAAAGAAGAGAGTTTTTGAGCGTTCTCGGGGACTGCCGCGTCTCCGACCGTGACATATAATAATCCATCCGGTCCGATTTCGATTCGGCCGCCGTTATGAATCGATGCTCCTGGAATCGCATCAAGCAATACCCGTTGCTCTTTCCATGATTCCTTCTCTTCCTTAATCTCAATGACTCGATTCCAAAGTGCGCCATCCTTCTCATACGTATGATAGACATACGCGGTTTGATTCTCTTTGAAGTCTGGATCGAGCGCCATACCGAGGAGTCCGCCTTCCCCTTCCGCAACGACCTGTTCGTTCAATTCGAGATCCATCCGGCTGTACTTGCCTTCAGTCCCTTTTACAATCGTCCCTTCCCGTTCGGTAATATAAAATATCTGTTGGTTTTTTTCAATATTCCACGGAATCCTTAAATTTTCGAAAATGATATTGCTTTTGACCGACTCCGATGTTTTCGGAACCGATTTCGACGAATCTTCGGTCGTCGTTTCTGAACATCCGGCTAAAATAACAGCAAGACCACATGGAATGCCCCATTTTCGGTTGATCATATCTATCACCTCTTGCTATTTTTTTCCCGAACCTGCCGTAAACTATTCCTGAAATCGAACACGGAACGCATTTCACTTCATTTCACACAAAAAAAGTCCCGTCTCCAAAAGGAAACGGAACTTTTTTTAGTTGATTTACGATCAAGAAGCGGTTCGTTCTCGCTCACGTTTGACCATCCACATCCGGAATCGGTAAATTCCGAGAATGACGACCATCGCAAGCAATACTTCAGGAATCGGCCATGTCCAAAAGACAAGTGTTAAAGCGGCAGAGAACACCGCAAGCAACAAATAGACAATCAGCGATTTCCACCAGGCTAACTCTTTCGCAAAACCTAATTTAAAAACGATTAACGTCAAGATGACGACCGTAATCATCAGTGCATTGAAGCCGGCACTCAAGTTATTCGGGTCACTTCCCACACCAAGCAACTTCGCAACGGCGGGAATATCAAATTTTGAGAAATCAGAAGCAACGGCAGGTTGTGCAGTCATTGCCAGTCCCCCTTACGTGTTAAGAGCTCAGTCTTTACCAAGACGACGACGCTTGTCTTGTTTTTCACGTTCGTTTTTGTTCAATACTTGTTTACGAAGACGAACTGATTGCGGTGTAATCTCACAGTACTCATCTTCATTCAAGAATGTTAATGATTCTTCGAGCGAGAAGACACGTGGACGTTTAAGAACGTTTGTTGTATCTTTCGCAGATGCACGCATGTTCGTCAATTGCTTCGCTTTAACAACGTTAACAGCGAGATCGACGTCACGGTTACATTCACCGATGATCATTCCTTCGTAAACTTCAAGGCCTGGCTCGATGAAGATCGTTCCGCGGTCTTCAAGTGCAGAAATCGCATATGCAGTCGCTTTACCAGCTTCGATTGAGACCATAACACCACTGCGGCGTCCACCGATATCCGCGTTGATGAACGGACGGTATTCTTCGAATGTATGGTTCATGATGCCGTATCCGCGTGTTGCAGATAAGAATTCATTCCGGTATCCGATCAATCCACGTGAAGGAACGATGAATTCCATTTTTGTTTGTCCGTTATCCATTGTTTGCATGTTCGTCAGTTCACCTTTACGGAGACCGATCGATTCCATGACGCCACCTGTATATTCTTCAGGTGTATCAATGACAACGCGCTCAAACGGCTCAACTTTGACGCCGTCTTCAACTTTGATGATTACCTGCGGTTTAGATACTTGAATTTCGTATCCTTCACGACGCATGTTTTCAATCAAAATTCCGAGGTGAAGCTCACCACGGCCAGATACGATCCAGCGGTCCGGTGAATCTGTGTTTTCGATACGGAGTGAAACGTCTGTTTCAAGCTCTTTTTCAAGACGCTCTTCGATTTTACGCGAAGTGACGAGGTCACCTTCACGACCAGCGAATGGCGAGTTGTTGACGATGAACGTCATTTGAAGAGTCGGCTCATCAATACGAAGTAATGGGAGTGGATCGACGTGTGAAGTCGGGCAAACCGTTTCACCGACGTTGATGTCTTCCATACCTGCGATTGCGATCAAATCTCCAGCTTTTGCAGCTTCGATTTCAACACGTTTCAGACCAAAGTATCCGAATAATTTCGTAACACGGAAGTTTTTGATTGATCCATCAAGTTTAGAAAGCGAAACGCTGTCTCCAACTTTGATTTCTCCACGGAAAACGCGTCCTACTCCGATACGACCAAGATAGTTATCATAGTCAAGCATCGTAACTTGGAATTGTAATGGATCCATGCTGTTGTCAACAGGAGCCGGAGTATGTTCAAGAATCAAGTCAAGAACGTTTGTAATTGTATCTTCTTGATTTTCAAGTTCAGGGTCAAATGAACTTGAGCCGTTGACTGCCGATGCATAAACGACTGGGAATTCGAGTTGATCTTCATCTGCTCCAAGATCAATCAAGAGGTCGACGACTTCGTCAACAACTTCGAGTGGACGAACCATCGGCTTGTCAATTTTATTGACGACGACGATTGGTTGAAGACCTTGTTCAAGTGCTTTTTTCAATACGAAACGTGTTTGTGGCATACAGCCTTCACGAGCATCAACAACGAGGATAACGCCGTCAACCATACGCATGATACGTTCTACTTCACCACCGAAATCGGCGTGACCTGGTGTATCAACGATGTTGATGCGTGTATTTTTGTAATCAATTGCCGTATTTTTAGCAAGGATCGTGATTCCGCGCTCACGCTCGATATCATTTGAGTCCATTGCGCGTTCTTCGACTAGTTCATTCGCACGGAATGTTCCAGATTGTTTTAAAAGCTCATCGACGAGTGTCGTTTTACCATGGTCAACGTGGGCGATGATCGCGACGTTGCGTAAATCGTTTCTTACTACTGTTGTCATAGGTGTGTACCTCTTTCTGTTCATTTAAATAATCCATTAATACTTTCGGTCAACTTTAAGAGTATAGCACAGGTTGACTAGTAGTTGGCAATCACTTCGATTGAAGATGACAGCGAAAGCCTTTTCATTGTCCCTGATTCACGCTAAACTAAAGACGAGTTCATGTATCGTGAGGGGGGAATGACAAATGCGGATTCTTTTTTTATTGTTAGCCATCATCGCAGTTGGTTCGATGGCAGCCATCGGTATTTTTATTGCGGAACAAAACGTACTCATGATTGTCGTCTCACTTCTTTTGACCATCGGGACGATGGGAGTTGGCTTCGTCTTGAAAGCTCGTTTACGTAAACAAGCCTAAACGCCCTCTACGGGCGTTTTATTTTTGCACGTATGTCAACACGTCTTCAACGAATTGACGGCTTCCTGCCAGTACACTCGTTTGTTCAAGATACGTCATCTCTGTCCCCTCGATCGTCCCGACACGTCCGCCGAGTTCCTCGATCAATACTTGTCCACCTGTATAATCCCACGGCATATTCCGCATCGTGATGTAACCGTCGACACGTCCCGCCGCGACCCAGGCAAGTTCCAGCGAAGCAGCACCGACAGCCCGAACACCGACCGCATCACGGACAAGTGGCGCGAGTAGATTAGAATCGATTCGCCGGTTCGCTGTCACCCATGTCGCATTCATGCAAATAATGGCTTCTTTGACCGGTCTCTCCTTGATGGGTGCGAGTCGAATACCGTTTTCGTAAGCCCCTTGTCCTTTGATGGCATGAAACAGTTCATCGGCCATCACATCATAGACGAACCCGTAACGCAGTTCCCCTTCTACCATAATGGCAATCGAGATCGCGAATAAGCGTTTTTGACGGATGAAGTTCATCGTCCCGTCAATCGGATCGACGAACCAGACCGTTCCTTCTAATGTATCCGGACGAACGATTCGTCCTTCCTCTCCATACACATGATGATCAGGATATCGATCCAGAATTCCTTGAATCAATAAATCTTCGACATGTTGGTCAATTTCTGTGACGAGATCACTTTTATTTGTTTTTTCTTCTATATGATACGCTTGATCCATCTTTTGACGAATATACTTGCCCGCCCGCTTGATTAGATCGATCGCATGTAACTCAATCCCTTGCATCCGACTCACCCTTTCCGTCTCTTTCAGACCGTCCTACATTCTCATGATAACAAAAAAAATCAACCAACAAAAATTTCGCTGGTTGATTTTGGGATTATTTTATTATCGTTTATTCTATTTTAAAAGATATCATCTTGTTTACGCTTCAAGACGAACCATCTCTTGGCGGTATTTTTCAAGACGTTCCTTACTGGCACCCATCGCTTCCGTATCACTTGCTACGATTGCATCATGTAATGTCGCAAGTTCATAATCGATCTCAAGGCGCAATACAGGAATGCGTTTTTCTGCATCTTTTCTTTTGTATGCTTCGATCACTTGTTTCACAGTAACCACACTCCTTCGCGGGATAAAAAACTTAGTTATCAGACAATTGCGACTAATTAGTGGATTGAATCCATAATAGTACGATTCAACTTAGATGTAAAGTATCTATTTTTAAATTTTACAGTTGTACGATATCGTCTTGTATGTAGTATATAACCAGTTTTTGTTTTTTCTAAACAACCAGCCCCTCTTCTGAACTGTCAGAAAAGGGGCTGGTTGACGATGCGGATTTCGTTACTTTTTCAAACGCAACAAGGCATCTGTTTGTTTTCTCGCTTGTTGTACAGCACGGTAGCTCGAACATCCTGTTTCTTCAAAGTAAAACTGATCAAGCTGTTTTTCTTCCGATTTTGAATTGACGATGGTTTTAAACGCTTGATAGGCATTTAAAAAGACAGTACGATCGACCCCTTTTTCGTAAGCCTCTTCAACAATATTAAAAAATTGGATGACTGTAACGATTTCGTCCGTAGACCAGTCCGGATTAATCGGATAATTGACCGCCATTGTGACACTTCCTTTCTTGACGCTTCCTATTTTACAACGAAATCGAACATAAAACAGTTGCAACCTCATGAAAACTTGTTATAGTTAGCTTGTTTGATTGTTTTTTATTCGGTTTTAAGGGGGGAAATCTGGTGCAAACAAAAAGCTTAACACAGCTCGATACACCTTTATTCGATGCGCTGCTTGCGCACGCGAAACGTCAACCAATTCAATTTCATATTCCCGGTCATAAAAATGGCCAAGGAATGGATCCTGCTTTTCGATCATTCATCGGTCAAAATGCGCTCGATATCGATTTAATCAATATCGCGCCGCTCGATGATTTACATCATCCAAAAGGAATCATCAAGGATGCTCATCAATTAGCAGCTCAAGCCTTCCATGCAGACGAAACATTTTTCTCCGTTCAGGGAACCTCGACCGCCATCATGGCAATGATCATGAGCGTCGTCGGTCCGGACGATAAAATTTTAGTTCCCCGGAACGTTCATAAATCGGTCATGTCGGCTATCGTTCTTTCTGGAGCGCACCCGATTTTCATTCACCCCGAGTTTGATGAAATGTTTGGCATCGCTCATGGTATTACGCCAAGTGCCGTCGAGCGTGCTCTCAGTCTTCACCCGGACACAAAAGCCGTCCTGGTTATCAACCCGACATACTTTGGCGTCGCAGGTGACTTAGAGAGCATCGTTACGCTTGCCCATGGTAAAGGTATCCCTGTACTAGTCGACGAAGCACACGGCGTTCATATTGCGTTCCACGATGATATGCCGCTGTCTGCGATGCAGGCAGGTGCAGATCTCGCTGCGACAAGTGTTCATAAATTAGGAGGATCGCTGACCGGTAGCTCCGTCTTGAATGTCCGTCGCGGACTCGTCTCACCGGATAAAGTCCAGGCCGTCCTGTCGATGTTGACGACGACCTCCACTTCCTATCTATTATTGGCATCACTCGACTGCGCCCGCCGCCATCTGGCGATTAACGGAGAAGCAATGAACCGTCGTGCGCTCGAACTTGCGACACGGATGCGGATGGGACTCGCGAAATTGCCTTATCTCGCCGTGTTTGGTGAATCGGATTTGCATTCTAGTGCGACATTTGCCTTCGATCCGACAAAAGTGTTGATTTCCGTTAAAGGACTTGGCATTTCCGGCCATCTCGTCGAAGAATTTTTACGGGAAGAACACCGGATTGAAGTCGAACTGTCAGACTTAAACAACATCTTGTTGATCATCACTTCTGGTGATTCGGAAGAGACGATTGATGCCTTGCTTGCAGGAATGGCTGCTCTCGTAGAACGTCATCGGGATACGGGATCTAAAACAGCATCCCACTCCATCGTTTTGCCTGACATTCCAGCACTCGCTCTCAGTCCGCGGGATGCGTTTTATGAAGAAACAGAAACGATTCCACTTGCTGATGCTGTTGGACGGATCTCGGCAGAGTTCATGATGGTCTATCCACCCGGTATCCCAATCTTTATTCCGGGTGAAATGATTACGACTGACAACTTAGCGTATATCAAAGAAAACATCGAAGCCGGTCTTCCTGTTCAAGGACTGGAAGATCACACACTCGAGACGATCAAAGTCATTCAACAATCGAATGCGATTCGTTAAATATCGTGCCTAAACAAAAGACCGTAACTGCTAAAAAGCAGTTGCGGTCTTTTAGTCTGCCTGTTCGTAACTCGGAGTGTACGGCAACAGCGTCGCTAGAAATTCCCCTACTGTCTCGGCATCGATGGCATCAATGCCAAGTAATCGATGCAAGGCTTCTGAATCCAATACATCTGCGTGATCGAGTAATGCAGCGCGCCCGCTCGTGAGACTGACGACTAGCATCTTCCCAAAAAATTGTTTGGTAAAGATGACACCAAAATCGTACCGTGCTTGTTCCGTCGTCACACCGATAAACCTGACTTTATCCGTTTCTGAGACATGATACAGTTCTTCGAGTGGCGATAATTGCGATTCCATCGTGTCTCACCCTTTCTTTTTTATCCTTTTCCTGTTTTAAAGAAAGGTTAAACGAAACAAAAAAACCTTAAGCGGTCGGCTCCCCGCTTAAGGTTTTCTTGATTATTTAATGATGTGGATTGGGCTACCGATTGCAACTTCAGCAGTTTCCATTGCGATTTCACCGAGTGAAGGGTGCGCGTGGATTGTGAGTGCGATATCTTCAGCAGTCATTCCAGACTCGATTGCAAGTCCCATCTCTGCGATCATGTCAGATGCGCCTGTACCAGCGATTTGAGCACCGATCAAGAGACCGTCTGATTTACGTGTGATCATTTTCAAGAAGCCGTCTGGCTCGTTGAGTGCAAGAGCACGTCCGTTTGCAGCGTAAGGGAATTTAGAAGCGAGGTAATCAAGACCTTCTTCTTTTGCTTGCGCTTCTGTATAACCGACTGTTGCGAGTTCTGGGTCTGTGAAGACAACCGCAGGAATCGCGCTGTAGTCGAGGTATGCCGGGTGTCCAGCAGCAGCTTCAGCAGCAATTTTTGCTTCGAATGAAGCTTTGTGTGCAAGTGGCGGTCCAGGAACGATGTCCCCGATAGCATAGATGTTTTCGTTCGACGTACGGCACTGATCGTCGATTTCGACGAGTCCACGTTCGCTGACTTTAACTTCTGCCATTTCAAGACCGAGATCAGATGTGTTCGGGCGACGACCAACTGTGACGAGGACGTAGTCCGCTTCGACAGTTTGTGTTTCACCTTTGACTTCAAACGTAACTTTCACGCCTTCTTCTGTCTCTTCAACACTTTGTGCAAGTGCTTCGTTGTGAATCGTGATGTTGCCTTTTTGTTTGAGCTTTTTCTTGACGACTTGCGTCATTGCCGGCTCGAATCCAGAAAGGATATCTTTTGTTCCTTCTAAGATGACAACTTCAGTATCAAAGTTAGCATACGCTGTTCCGAGCTCCATTCCGATGTATCCGCCGCCGATGACGATGAGTTTTTTCGGAAGTTCAGGAAGGTTCAATGCGCCTGTTGAAGAAAGGACGCGTTTTGACCATTTGAAAGCCGGAAGTTCGATTGGAGTCGAACCAGTTGCGATGATACATTTTTTGAATTTGTAAGGTGTAGAAGAATCTTCATTGATGATACGAACTGTATCTTCAGATTGGAAGTAAGCTTCCCCAACGACTGTCTCGACGTTGTTACCTTTAAGAAGGCCACCAACACCGCCAGTCAATTTGTTGACGACAGACTGTTTCCAAGACTGAACTTTTGAGAAGTCGACTGCGACATTCTCAGATGTGATTCCCATTGAATCTGAACCTTTTGCATGTTGGAAGTTGTGTCCAGCTGTAATCAAGGCTTTTGATGGGATACATCCGACGTTCAAACAAACACCACCGACGTTTTCACGCTCGACGACTGTTACTTTAAGTCCGAGTTGCGCACCGCGGATTGCAGCGACGTAACCACCAGGGCCAGCCCCGATTACGAGTAAATCTGTTTCTTGTGCGAATTCACCTACTACCATTGCTTATCCCTCCATAATGAGAAGTTGTGGGTCATTTAACAAACGTTTAACCAAGTTAAGCGCGTTTTGTGCTGTAGCACCATCGATGAGACGGTGGTCGAAGCTGAATGAAAGAGCAAGTACTGGTGCTGCAACGATTTCGCCGTTTTTGACGACCGCTTTTTCAGCGATACGACCAATACCGAGGATTGCAACTTCTGGGTGGTTGATGACAGGTGTGAACCATTGTCCGCCAGCAGAACCGATGTTCGTGATTGTGATCGATCCGCCTTTCATTTCGTCACCAGAAAGTTTACCGTCACGTGCTTTACCAGCAAGATCATTAATGTTATCTGCTAATCCGAAGATTGATTTACGGTCTGCATCTTTGACGACAGGTACAACAAGACCGTTGTCTGTGTCTGCTGCGATACCGATGTTGAAGTAGTTTTTGTAAACGACTTCTTCGTTCACATCGTCAATTGATGCGTTGATTGCAGGGTATTTCTTAGCCGCTGCTGTCAATGCTTTCACAACGAATGGAAGATACGTTAATTTCGTACCTTGTGCTGCCGCAACTTCTTTGAAGTTTTTACGGAGTGCAACAAGATTCGTAACATCGACTTCATCCATCAATGTAACGTGTGGTGCTGTATGTTTCGAGTTGACCATTGCTTTCGAAATCGCTTTACGGATTCCTTTGATCTTCTCGCGTGTTTCAAGCTCAGGTTGAGCTGCAACATACGGTTTCACTTCAGACTTAGATGCTGAAGCTTGTGCTGCCGGTGCTTTTTCTTCTGCTGCTGGTGCAGTTGAAGCTTGTCCACCGTTTGCAAATGCATCAATGTCTTCTTTGACAACGCGACCGTTGTCACCAGAACCTTGAACTTCACGGATATCGACACCTTTTTCACGTGCATATTTACGCACTGAAGGCATTGCGATGACGCGTTCTGATTTATGGATTTGAACTTCGTTTGGTTTGTCTTCGACTTTTTTGTCTGTGTCTTGGACGTCTTTCGCATTGTCTGCTGCTTTAGGTTGCTCTGGTGCTTCTTCTTCAGAAGGAGCTGAACCTTCGCCTTCCACATCAAACGTGATCAATACGTCACCAACGACGGCTACGACACCCTCGTCGACTTTTACTTCTTTGACTGTGCCATCAACTGGTGATGGAATTTCAACGACTGCTTTATCGTTTTGTACTTCAAGAAGAATGTCATCCTCTTTGACTGTGTCGCCTGCTTTAACGAACCACTTTACGATTTCACCTTCGTGAATACCCTCACCGATATCCGGTAATTTGAATTCAAATAAACCCATTTGAATTGGCCTCCTTTTATTTCACTCTTCTGGTCAATTGTTATCTTTAAAACGGAAGCAAGGAGAGAATTACCTCTCTCCTCTTTTTCCGGTTCACTCTTAGAAATTGTAAACAGTTTTCACTTTTTCAACGATATCTTTGTGGTCCGGAAGCCACGCATCTTCACCTTGTGCGAATGGGAAGATTGTGTCAGGTGCCGTGACACGAAGAATTGGTGCTTCGAGGTCAAGAATTGCGCGCTCTTGGATTTCAGTTGCGACCATTGCAGCCACACCTGCTTGTTTTTGAGCTTCTTGAACAACGACAACACGGTTCGTTTTCTTAACTGATTCAACGATTGTATCGATGTCAATCGGGCTGATTGTCATCAAGTCGATGATTTCAACGCTGATGTTTTCCTTTTCAAGCTCTTCAGCAGCTTTCAATGATGCGTGAACCATTGCACCGTACGTTACGATTGTAACGTCAGTACCTTCACGTTTGATGTCTGCTTTTCCGAGTTCGATCGTGTAGTCGCCCTCTGGCACTTCACCGCGGAATGAACGGTACAGTTTCATGTGCTCAAGGAAAACGACTGGGTCGTTATCACGGATTGATGCAATCAAAAGACCTTTTGCATCATACGGAGTTGAAGGGATGACGACTTTAAGTCCTGGTGACTGAGCCATTAATCCTTCCAGGTTATCTGCATGAAGCTCAGGTGTTTTAACACCGCCACCGAATGGTGAACGGATTGTTACAGGTGCACTGTACGTGCCGCCTGAACGGTAACGTAAACGTGCGAGTTGTGCTGCTACAGAATCAAATACTTCGAATACGAAACCGAAGAATTGGATTTCCATGATTGGACGGAAACCAGTTAAGCTGAATCCGACTGCAAGACCACCAATACCAGACTCGGCAAGTGGTGTATCGAAGACGCGGTCTTCGCCTAATTCGTCTTGAAGACCTTCTGTCGCACGGAATACCCCACCGTTTTTACCGACGTCTTCACCGAACAAGAGAACTTGCTCGTCGCGTTTCATCTCGACGCGCATTGCGTCAGTGATCGCTTGGATCATCGTCATTTGTGCCATGGGTTATTTCGACTCCTTTGCTGTATACTCATCAAGCTGCTCTTGCAGGTTTTGTGGTAACTTTTCAGCCATCACGTTGATGAAGTCTGTTACTTTTTGTTTTGGTTCTTTATCCGCTTGAGCGAGTGCTTCTTTTACATCCGCTTTCGCTTGTTCGATGACTTCGTTTTCTTTGTCTTCGTTCCAAAGACCTTTTGTTTCCATGAATGCACGGAAACGAACGAGTGGATCTTGTGCTTGATACTCATCGTCCATATCTTTTGTACGGTAACGTGTTGGGTCATCTCCAGCAAGTGTATGCGGTCCGTAACGATATGTGAGTGTTTCGATCAATGTCGGTACACCGTTCAGTGCTTCAACACGAGCTTGTTTTGTTGCTGCGTAGACGGCAAGAACATCCATTCCGTCAACTTGAATTCCGTTGATACCCGCTGCAACAGCTTTTTGAGCGATTGTTTTCGCCATCGATTGTTTTTCAACCGGTGTCGAAATCGCAAAGCGGTTGTTTTGGACAACGAAGATCGCAGGTGCTTTGAATGCTCCGGCAAAGTTCATACCTTCGTAGAAGTCACCTTGTGATGATCCGCCATCACCTGTGTACGTGATTGCGACTTGTTCTTTTCCACTTTTCTTAAGACCGAGTGCAACACCGGCAGCTTGCACGATTTGTGCGCCGATGATGATTTGCGGCATTAAGACGTTAACACCTTCAGGAATCTTACCGCCTGTAATGTGTCCGCGTGAGAATAAAAATGCTTTGTAAAGCGGGAAACCGTGGAACACCATTTGCGGGATATCACGGTATCCTGGAAGAATCCAGTCATCTTTATCTAAAGCAAATTGTGTTCCGATCATTGACGCTTCTTGTCCAGCGACTGGCGCATAGAAACCAAGACGTCCTTGACGGTTGAGTGAGATTGCACGTTGATCCCAGATACGTGTGTAAACGAGACGACGCATTAATTCCGTAAGTTCTTCATCTGAAAGATCCGGCATAGCGTCTTTGTTGACGACTTCACCTTTTTCATCCAGAATGCGGAATGTTTCAAAGTTTTCTTCCACGTTTTTAAACATGTTTAAGTTCATCTTTTCACCTCATCCTTTCACTGTGCTCAGCGAAATATTCCTCTGACTGATTTGCTCACATACCAATAGTGTTCAAAAAATGAAGTCCCGTATGACCTTTTCTTGAACATATATCTGTGTACCTATCCAGTTGAGTAAACTGTATTAACATGACTAGACACGAAAGCATGTCTTGTTCATTACGTTACAAGTATAAAACTGTAACACCCATAAAATCAAAGGAAATGTTTTATTTTTTTTAGCGGATGTTCTTGTGAATGACATCACATTCAAAGAACGGCTTTACTTCTGTACTATTCATCATTTCACAACTGTGTTAGTTATTAATATTCCTCCTTTGATATGCTATAATTTTTCTAGATGAAAGGGGTGTTGTTCATGATTACCATGAATGAGATCGTTCGAGAAGATGTTCCTTCGCTTCACGAACGCTCTGTCGATGTTACCTTCCCCCTCAGTGAGGAAGATAAAGAAACGATGCGTCTGATGATGGAGTATCTTGCCAATAGTCAGGACGACGAGTTAGCTGAAAAATATGATTTACGTAGCGGAATCGGGCTGGCGGCTCCCCAAATCGGAGTCAACAAACGGATGTTTGCCATTCGTCTGCAAGACGGAGATGATATTCTCGAGTTCGGGATCTACAATCCTAAAATCGTCAGTCATTCCGTTGAACAAACATATCTTGCCGGCGGTGAAGGTTGTTTGTCCGTTGACCGGGAAGTCGAAGGCCATGTACCGCGCTATATGCGTATTACCCTGTCTGGCATCGATCATAACGGAAATCCTGTAAAATTAAGATTAAAAGGATTAAAAGCAGTCGTCTGCCAACACGAATATGATCATTTGGACGGCATCATGTTTTACGATCGAATCGATCCGAAAGAGCCGTTCAAGGACTATGGTTCATCACTTTAATAAGAAACAACAAAAAGGGCATTTCCAATATACGGAAATGCCCTTTTTATTTATACTTCCATGATGATCGGCATGATCATTGGGTGACGTTGAGTTTTTTCAGTCAAGTACGGTGTCAATGTATCATTGATGACTTGCTTGATATCCGTCCATTTGGTGTTTCGATTTGCCAAAGATTGCTCAAGTGAACGCTTCAACAAGCGTTCCGCATCCTTGATCAAGTTACCTGATTCACGCATGTAGACGAATCCGCGTGAAATGATATCCGGCCCTGAAACAAGACGATTGGTTTTAGAATCAAGTGTCACGACGACGACGACGAGACCTTCTTCCGAAAGAATCCGTCGGTCACGCAGGACGATATTCCCAATATCTCCAATTCCTTTTCCATCTACATAGACGGCATTCGCTTGGATTTTACCGGTAATGGCGGCTGCATTGGCATCAAGTGCCAAGACTTCACCGTTATCCATGACGAAACAGTTTTCTTCTGGTACACCGGCGTCCATTGCAAGCGACATGTGTTTTTTCAACATCCGGTACTCTCCGTGAATCGGCATGAAGTATTTCGGTTGCAAGAGACGGAGCATCAGCAATTGTTCTTGTTGACTACCGTGACCTGATGTATGGATGTCATTTAACTTGCCATACATGACATCTGCACCAGCTTTGTACAATTGATTGATTGTTTTTCCAACGGAAACAACGTTTCCTGGAATCGGAGAAGACGAGAAGATGACTAAATCATCCGGAATGATTGAAATCTGACGGTGTGTCCCGTTGGCGATCCGGCTAAGGGCTGCCATAGGCTCTCCTTGTGAACCCGTACAAAGAATTGTCAGTTCGTTCGATTTGTATCGTTTCATCTCGTTCGGTTCGATGATTGTCCCTTTTGGTGCTTTGATAAAATCAAGCTCCTGTCCAATCATCATGACCTTATCCATGCTTCGTCCGAAGACAACGATTTTACGCCCTGCTTCGACCGATGCATTGACGACTTGTTGCAGTCGATAGATGTTCGAGGCGAATGTCGCAAAGATAATCCGACCTTCTGCTTTGCGGAAGATGTTAGAAATCGTATCTCCGACGACACGTTCACTCATCGTAAATCCTTCAATCTCGGCATTCGTCGAGTCAGACAGCAGACAGAGAACACCTTCCTTGCCGAGTTCCGCCATTTTCGTTAAATCAGCAGGTTCTCCGACTGGTGTGAAATCGAATTTAAAATCGCCGGTATGGACGATGTTGCCTTGCGGTGTCTTGACGACGACGCCAAACGAGTTTGGAATCGAGTGTGTCGTCCGGAAAAACGAAATGCTCGTCTTACGGAATTTGATGATCGAATCCTCGTCAATCTCATGTAACTCGGCCGTCCGTAATAAACCGTGTTCTTCGAGTTTTACTTTAATGAGACCAAGTGCAATTTTCCCAGCATAGATTGGTAAGTTGACTTGTTTGAGTAAAAATGGCAGTCCCCCGATGTGGTCTTCGTGACCGTGGGTGATGAAGACACCTTTTACCTTGTCTTTGTTTTTGATCAAATACGTGTAATCCGGAATGACGTAATCAATCCCAAGTAATTCATCTTCCGGGAACATGACACCGGCGTCGATGACGATGATCTCATCTTGAAATTGAACGACGTACGTGTTCTTCCCGATTTCTCCTAAGCCACCGAGTGCGAAAACGGCTGCTTGATGGTTTTTAACGAACTTCATGCGAACGTTTCAACCTTATAATCCGGGCTTAGTTTTTCATATTCCAGGAATTCGCCGCTTAACTCACGGATGAATTCGACATTGATCTCTTTGATGAGGTGATCAATCGCTGTTCGCACTTCACGAATGTTCTCTCCCTCAACATACATCACTTCTGTCCGTTCCCGTACCGGGGCTTCCGAACGAAGCGGTTGATAAAATACTTTAAAAATCATGTTTAGCAACTCCTTATCAGTCCATTGTTTTTTGTCCTTAGATTAGTATACACGATATCCTACTATTTTTTCATCCTATTCCTAATCCAAGGTCGGCGTAAACGTTAACGCTATGCTATAATTCCACATGTATCCGGCTGAACAGCCAATTAAAAAGAGAAGGTGAAACCATGGCAAATCAGAAAGTCGTCTTTTTCGATATCGATGGAACCTTACTTCACGATGGTCATTTTGTTCCCGAGTCGACCAAACAGGCAATTAAACAATTACAAGCGAATGGTGTTTATGTAGCCATCGCGACCGGGCGTGGTCCGGCGATGTTATCCGGTGTGCGCGAACTGCTCAACATCGATACGATCATTGGTTACAATGGTCAAATCGTCGTTCATCAAAACGAAGTCATTTACAGACGTCCGCAACCGATTGCAGATCTCAAGCATTTGACCGCTCGAGCACATAAAAATGGTCATACACTTGTCTATTTAGGTGAAACACAAGGCTTTTCAACCAAGCCATCAGATCAGTTAGTCCAAGAATCACTTGGTGAACTGGATATTCCATTGCCGGTCTTTAATGATCAGGCGTTTACGACACATGACGTCTTCCAAACGCTTGTCTATTGTACCGCTGAAGAAGAAGCCGAGTACACTCAAAATTACCAAGCCTTCGACTTCATCCGCTGGCATCCGAATGCGATGGATGTCATCAATGTCGGTTCATCAAAAGCGGATGGCATCAAACAATTCCTGAAGCTGACGAATATCCGGCGCGAAGATACGTTTGCATTCGGAGACGCGTTGAATGATTTAGAAATGTTACGTTATGTCGGAACCGGTATCGCGATGGGAAATGGTCTTGCTGAAACAAAAGCAGCCGCTGATTTCGTCACCAAACACATTCTAGAAGACGGCATCGAACACGGTCTGAAAGAATTCCAACTCATTTAGTACCCAAAAGGCCGAGGGAATGACTCCTCAGCCTTTTTAGATATTAATTTTTCACTTTATGGATGGCGCGTTCCAAACGATCCAAGTCATCATTTTCGCCAATGACGACAAGATAATCCCCTTTTTCAATCAATTCATCTGCTTGTAATGAAATCATGACGGTTTCGCCCCGCTTGATCGCGACGACGTTTGCACCGTACTTACTACGTAAGTCCAGGTCGATCAATGTTTGATTTGCCATCCGATCACTGACTTTGATTTCGACGATCGAGAATTCTTGTGACAAATCGAGATAATCTAAAATATTCGAACTCATCAACCCATTCGCAATCCGGACCCCCATATCCCGTTCAGGGTGAACGATGAAGTCGGCCCCAATCTTTCGTAATACCTTTTCATGATAATCATTCGTCGCCTTCACGGTAATCGATTGGACACCAAGTTCTTTTAAAATTAAAGTCGTCAAAATCGACGCTTGAATGTTTTCACCAATCGCAACGATGACATGGTCAAAATTGCGAATCCCAAGGCTCTTTAAGACGTTCTCATCCGTCGTATCCGCAATGACAGAATGCGTCGCAATCCCCATATATTCGTTGACACGTTCTTCATCCGAATCAATCGCTAAAACGTCATATCCATTTTTTGATAGTTCCCGGACAATCGAACCTCCGAACCGACCTAAACCAATTACTGCGAACTCTCCATTCATGTTCAACTCTCCTTCACAATTCTGCTTCAGTAGTAGTGTACCCGATTCACTTCTAAATTACTATGAACGCTTTTATAATGCGGTTTTCAGTTTTTAATCCTTGAAATGAACGACAAATCCGCTCAAAAAAAGGGACTGACTTTCGAGTCAGCCCCGGATTTGTTAAGAAATATACATTTCACTTATTTTGCTTTTTTCCCACTGACATAATCATTATCAAACAGGAACAACCGTAAGATCAAATACAATGCAGGAATCAATAACATCAATCCGAAGATAAAGACGACAACAAGTGCCGTTGCCATCGTTTCGTTAACGACCGCTTTATTGATGTCGATGTACGGATAAAGAATGTAAGGAAGGTGTGTATATCCGTATCCGAACCAGGCAACGCCATACTGAGCCATAACAGCGATAAAGGCGATACCGTAGTTTTTCTTCAGGTAAACAAGTGTGACCGCGACGCAGAAGAAGAGGAAACTTGCTGCGAACCACCACCAATTGCCGTTTAAGATGTTTTCATAATGCCACGCCGCCTGATTTTTTAGACCAAAGAAGACTAACGCACAGACAACAATCGTTGGAATACTCCAGAACAATGCCCATTTACGAATCAATGGTGTTGCATTCTCGTCCTTTGCTTTATCCGCATAGAACAACAGGAACATCGCACTGATATAGAGGACGGATACGATTGCAAGCGCGACGACCGTCCAAGAATAGAAGTTTGTGAACAGCTTCGTCCCAAGGAATTCGACTGTCTCATTCGTTTTACGAATGAATCCACCTTGACTGATTGTCAATGTCGTGGACATTGCTGCCGGAATCAATAGTCCTGTTGCTCCATATAAGAAAGTATAGAACATGCTGTCATTTGAGCCGTAGTTGGCAAATGCGTAAAAGCTACCGCGAATCGCAATTAATACTAAGACGATTGAGGCTGGAACAAGTAAAGCTGTCCCGTAATAATAAGCCGTATCCGGAAAGAATCCGACGAGTCCGACGAAGAAGAAGACGAAGAAGACGTTCGTCACTTCCCAGACCGGCGAAAGATAACGGAGAATCAAACGGTTCGTCAGATGATCCCGTTTCGTATATTTTGAATAAAACGCGTAAAAACCGGCACCGAAGTCAATTGAGGCAACGATGAGATATCCATAAAGGAACGTCCAAAGTACGGTTATTCCAAGTGTTTGAATGTCCAACTCGTTCCCTCCTTATTTATTGTCGTCCGCAAACATCGCTTCACCACGTGTATGATGATCATCTGCGAGTTCTTTGCCGACAGGGTTATTTTTAAACATCCGGAGCAAGACGACTGTACAAATCGTTCCGAGCAACAGATAAAGTAAACTGAACAAAATCAACATCGGTCCGACAGCGGTCGAAGTGGTAGCCGCATCAGCCGTTCTCATAATACCATAGAGCGTCCACGGTTGACGTCCGATTTCCGCATACATCCACCCCGCTTCGATCGAAACGATGGCGAGCGGTCCACCGATGAAAATACCGCGCAGTAACCACTTATTGTACGGATTCAACTTTTTGAGTCGGAATGCCAAGATGAACAAGGCTGAAATCGCAGCCAGGTACATACCGATCGATACCATGATATCGAAGAAATAGTGGACAAACAGTGGTGCTTGGTCCTCTTTGGCGAATTCATTTAACCCGATGACTTCTGTATCCGGTGCTCCCCCTGCGAGAATGGATAAAGCATACGGAATCTTGACGGCACCTTTGATTTCATAACTGCCGTCCGCCTGTTCATCCAAGATTCCACCGAAAATCAACTCGGCTTCACTTGTCGTTTCAAAATGCCATTCTGCTGCTGCTAATTTTTCCGGTTGGTATTTCGCCAGGTATTTCCCGGAGAAGTCTCCAACTAAAGCTGTTGAGAAAGCAAAGATTAATCCGGCCATGACAGTTAAGCGAAGGGCTTTTTTATGATATGCCGTTTCTGCTGCCGACAAAGTTTTCTTCCGTAACAGATGGAAGGCCGCAATCGCTGCCAAGATGAAGGCAACCGTCAAGTAAGCGGATACGATGACGTGCGTTGCTTTTGTTGGTGTCGCCGTATTAAACATCGCTTTCAACGGTTCGATTTGCGTGAGTGTCCCGTTGACGATTTTAAATCCTTCTGGTGAGTTCATGAAAGAGTTGACCGTCGTGATGAAGAAGGCAGATAATGTCGCTCCAATGACGACTGGAATCCCGATCAACCAATGCAACCATGGATTTTTAAATCGATCCCATGTGTACAGGTAAATTCCGAGGAAAATCGCTTCAAAGAAAAAGGCGAAAGTTTCCATAAATAACGGTAATGCGATTGTTTGACCAGCTACTTGCATCAATGATGGCCATAAAAGCGACAATTGTAACCCAATCGCTGTTCCTGTTACGACACCTACCGCTACGGTTACGATATAACCACGCGTCCAGCGTCGAGCTAGAAGAATATAGTCTGAATCTTTTCGTTTAATTCCGATGTACTCAGCTGCGAGTACCATCAATGGAACCCCTACCCCAATCGTCGCAAAGATGATGTGGAATGCTAATGTGAGCCCTGTCAATAATCGACTGAGCATGACTGGATCATTGAACATGTGTATAGCCCCCTCTTTCTAGACGTACTTCTATATATTGTTTATATCCGTATCATAGAGAACATAATCATTTGTGTCTGTTTTAAATGTTTGATGTAACAAATTGTTCACATATACTCGTGATTTATTTCACAAAACGTTCGAAAACTGTTCTCTTCTATAAAATGAAAGCCCTTTATCCATTTTTTCATGAATAAAGGGCCGATTGTCACGTCTTTTGTTTAGACGTATTCGCGGAAATAATGATCGAGTAAATTAATGACGAAGGGAATGGCATCTTCATCTGGATTCAAGGTCGGTTGGTGTAATCCAGACGTTGCATTATTCACACCAAGCCAAAACATCATGCCAGGAATTTCTTTTAACATGAAGCCAAAATCTTCGCCTGTCATTGCAGCATCGCACTCAATATAATTCGCATTCATTTTGACGAAAGACGAAAATTTATCGACGACTCGTTGATCGTTAACGACTTCATAATACCGATTCCCGAACTGCAAATCGATTTTTACACCGAATGAAGCTTCGATGCCGCGTACGATATCCCGCACACGTTGCTCTAATTTTTCCATGTCTGTTCCGTTAAGCGCCCGCATCGTTCCGTCGAGTAGCGCCCGACCGGCAATGACATTCTCCCGGATTCCCGCTTCCACTTTTCCGATTGTAATGACACTGCAGTTCATTGGATTGATTGAACGACTGACAATCGTCTGAAGCTGCATGATCAATGCCGCCTGGGCAACAACCGTATCAATCGTCAAATGCGGAAAGGCCGCATGACCGCTCTGTCCATAAATCGTGATATGAACTTCCCGGGCACTCGCAAACAAGACACCTGGCCGGCTTGCAATCGTCCCGACCGGATATTCCGGCGCGACATGCAGACCATACATCTCGCTCGGACGATACTTTTCAAACAGCGGGCTTTTAATCATCGGTTCTGCCCCACCCGGTCCTTCTTCAGCCGGTTGGAACAGGAAGACGACATCATCCATGACAGGCAATTCGACAATCCGGCGTAACAGACCTAAGGCGATCGATGCGTGAACATCATGACCACAGGCGTGCATGAAGCCGGGATGCTCAGAACCAAACGGCAACCCCGTTGCTTCTTCGATCGGTAATCCGTCGATGTCTGCCCGATATCCAATCGTCCGGTTCCCGGTTAAGCCTTTCACGCGGACAAATACTCCTGTTTCGAATGTATCATAACTTACCCGTTCTTCCGGGTATGACCGGATTTGATCAAGAATAAAAGCTTGCGTTTTAAACTCCTTAAATCCCGGCTCCGGTATTTTATGAAGTTCTCGGCGCATTTCAATTGCGTATTCCATCTGACTGACTTCCTCCTTCTTCTTTGACGATGTCCCAAAACGCTTGGACTTGTTTTAATTCAAGCATCGACTCTGTCGATAGAATCCATGTGTCCCGCTTTAAAATTTTTCCGGATGATGTTTTGAGTGGAATCTGCATCACTTCGCTCGCTTCATGAATCGTTGATTCGGGTAAGATGGCAAAACCAATCCCGTGAAGCGCCATCTGTTTACACGTCTCAATCTGATCAACGACGAGCGTTCGAGCCGGTGGACTCGAAAAGCGATCCTGCCACCATTCTAAAATCTCTTGATAGTACGTCGAGTCACTTTTGAATTGGATGAAAGGACGTTCTGTCTTCCGAAGCTGCTCGAGTGACGTCAGTTCACTGTCCACGAGATACAACGGATCGGAGAACAGCCGTTCCTTCACGCCTTTCCAATCGGGATTTCCGCGGATGATACCGATATGAAAATGTTCTTCCAGCATATGCCGCATCATTTCACTCGACCACCCTGTGACCAATTGGACACGGACGTGCGGATACCGTTCGACAAACCGTTTCAGGACACGGGGAAGCCAATATTGCCCCATAATGGATGCGACAGCAATCCGAAGTGTACCGTAAACCGCTCCTTCTTCTGCCGTTAACTCACTTTTCAGTTCCAGTTCTTTTCGGTTCATTTCTTTGGCGAGTCCGATAACCTTTTCACCTTGCGGAGTGATACTCAGTCCACGTGATGAACGAATGAACAGCTTTGTTGCCCAGCGCCGCTCGATTGCGACCAAACGTTGGCTGAGAGCAGGTTGCGAGACAAAAAGACGTTCTGCTGCCCGTCTCATGTTCAATTCTTCTGATAACGTAATCAACATTTCCATTTCCGACACTTGCAATGTATGATTCGACTCCTCATGATATAAGATGGCATTAGTTTAACACGTTAGAGAGGAAGGTACATATGTCACGGTATCATTTTATGTTGATCGTCTCAACGGTCGCTACTTTAGGCAGTCTGTATTTCAGTGAGATTCGTGGATTCATCCCTTGTCCGTTATGCTGGTGGCAACGTCTGTTCATGTATACGACCGCCATCTATTTGCTAGTATCCTTATTCCGTAATCGTCCGGTCGATGGATTTTTTCTTCGATTATATACGTTACTCGGGTTTGCGGTCGCAGCCTATCACGTCGTACTCGAGCGCTTACCAGACGGAGAAGCACTCTGCACGAACGGTTGCCTCATCAAGTGGGTCAATTATTTTGGTTTCCTGACGATTCCGATGATGAGTCTGATTGCGTTCACCTTATTGGTCATCCTTGCCTTTTATCCGAAACAAAAAAACGCTCAATGAGCGTTTTTTTTTATTTCCATGCCATCGCTACATTCAACGCGCTCGAGAAGGACAATTCGGATAACTGGCCTTCTCCTTCACACCAATCTCCCACAAACGCGAGTGTCCCATCCTGTTCGCCCTGCATAAAACTAGGTAATCCGCTTTGTCCCATCTTCCATTTGATTTCTTGGACGATGGCGCGCTTCATCGTCCGTTCAACGACCAAACGTTCCTGCCATTCCGGATAATGTTGATCAAGAAGTCGATGAATGTGTTTGACTTTTTCCGCCAAATAATCTGGATTTCCGACTTCCTGATGCGCAAGATATGCAACGACTTGTAAGACCTGACCATTTTTTGGTGCGATACTCGGATCATAATGAGATAAATCAGTCACGAACAGTTGATGGGTGCGATCGTAAACGTATGAGAACGGTGTCTTGAGATATGGACTGATTCCGATATCGTAGACGAGAACTTCCACCGGTTCATATTGGGCAAAAGGTTCGATAAAGGATTGGACAGAAGCAGGCAATGCGAGTTTTCGCATATCACGGGGCGGAAGCGCCAAGACAACCCGGTCAACAGTCCATTCCGTTTTTTTCCGATCACGCAACCGGTACCCTTGTTCTTTTTCTTCAATCGCTGTGATTTTGGTTTTCCGATGAATCATCCCTCCCTGCTCCTGCAGGACACGTTCCAACTCATCGATCAGAACTTGCCATCCGCCGGCGATATACGAAACCGGTTTTCGTGTCCGAAAGAGTTTACGGTAATAGTCAAAATAGACGACTGACGGAATGTTTTCAGGTTCGGTCGTAAAGAAATTACTGGAGGCCAAATCAAGCATCAGGCGGGACACATCTTCCTCGACTTTTTCTTGGACCAACCATTGACCAATCGACAACTCCGGCACTCCCTTTTCAAGACGGAGAACCGTTTTCACAACTTCCCATGTAAAACGAAGTTTATCCGCTCCTCCAATCACTTCTGTTTTTAAGAGACCAATTGCATTGGCCGGAGCAGCAGTTAAATGACCGGAAAATTCATATTTTGCTTTCGTCGAAGAAAAGTCCAGCCAGGTAATCTCTAATTTCAAACTTTTAATGATCGTCTTTAGCACGGAATGATCCCGTCCATATACTGCATGCGCCCCGTAGTTAAACGTATACCCTTTGATGATTTGTGAGGTCGCTCTTCCGCCTAACATCGCTGCATCATACAGCTGAACACGTTTCCCTTGTTTCGCAAGCAAGGCCGCGGCTGATAATCCCGCTAGTCCACCGCCGATGACTGCTATCGATTCCATGCCCTTACCTCCCGTCCGACTCTCTTCATGATTTGTTCTGGTTCTTTTCCCGATTTTCAGACAAAAAAAACGACAGCTGTTTTAGCTGTCGCCTGCAAAAGATTGTTTATTTCCACCAAGTATCCAGTGGTGAGACCGGCATATGGTGTTTATGTCCCACCCGTTTGTACTGACCTTCCAGTTTAGCCTGGCTTTCATCGGAAATCGTTTTACCTTCTAAATAATCATCAATTTCATTGTATGTCATGCCTAGCGCTTGTTCGTCTGGTAACCCCGGTTGGTTGTCTTCTAAGTCGGCTGTCGGAACCTTTTCAATCAATCCTTCAGGTGCCTGTAATTCGCGCAATAATTGTTTTCCTTGACGCTTATTCAGTCCGGTCAACGGCGTTAAATCACACGCTCCGTCGCCGTGTTTCGTGTAAAAACCGGTTACGAATTCAGCTGCATGATCTGTTCCCACGACTAAACAACCGTAGTGGGCTGCTATATCATACTGCACCTTCATTCGTTCCCGTGCTTTTGTATTCCCTTTACTAAAATCGGACAATACGTCTCCCGTTGCTTGTTCAAAAGAAGCCATGGAAGCAGCAACTGCCGGCTTGATGTCCACGCGTAAAGCATGATCCGGACGGATGAATGACAGGGCAAGCTGGGCATCTGATTCGTCTTGTTGTTGACCGTATGGTAGTCGAACAGCATAAAACTGATACTCTCGATTTGTCTCACTGCGTAACTCTTCGACAGCGAATTGACAGAGACGACCGGCTAATGATGAGTCTTGTCCTCCTGAAATACCAAGAACAAGTCCTTTTGCTCCTGTATGCACAAGATAGTCTTTTAAAAATTGAACTCGTTGTTTGATTTCTTCTTCAGCGACGATGACTGGCTTGACCCCAGTCACTTGAATGATCTCCTGTTGCATAAAACCGTCACACTCCTTCAGCTTTTTATCATTGTTTAATTCGAGATTTCACTTTGAGCTTTCCTGTTGGAAGCCGAGGCTCCCTTTACCTGACGGATGGTCATCGCCTCAACTTGAGCCGGTTGACTGGAAGCTGGAAGCTCGATTTTTACTTCGTAACGTTTTGTCTCCAATCCTTTGAACCGCTCTTGTTCGATTGCTTGCGTAAATACCTGCTCTTGCGAAAAAGTATAGAG
The DNA here is from genome assembly GCF_000620865.1 of Exiguobacterium sibiricum 7-3. NCBI lineage: Bacteria > Bacillati > Bacillota > Bacilli > Caryophanales > Exiguobacterium > Exiguobacterium artemiae. The sequence goes on along the minus strand of NZ_KK211190.1, from coordinate 1,036,082 downwards.
TACTTTTTGATCCGCATCCTTGATTTTTAATTCGAATCGCTGGGATGTCGGGAATGTCAGGGTCAACGCTTGTTCATTTGGATTTTTTAATTTTACGACAGCTAAGACGACGTTTGGTTCTAATTGTTTTCCGGACACCTTGATTTCAATCGGTTGTTCCGTGTCATCGCCTTGTGTCGTCGATTTCTTTTGTTCCTGCTGGTTACATCCAGCCAACATCAAGGTCAGTACACATAAACAGGATAACCGGATGATCCATTTCAAAACAACGCCCCCTCTCTTCTCTCCTGTCAATTTTAGCACAAAAAAGAGACAGGATAAGGTTCTCCCTCATCCTGCCTCTTTGATTCATCGATTAAGCAACCGGAATGGTCACTGTCATTTTTGATGTAGAAAACAATTGTTCAATCCCCGTCACGAACAATTCATCACAAATGGCATCCGTTGCCGTTGCAGGTGCCACAAGCGTAATTGTGCGGCTATCCATTGTTTCAATCGTTACGAACACACCTGAAGCCGTACGTTCTTTGTATCCTACCGCCAGATCTGTTTCAGCAAAAAGTATCATATCCCCGAATCTCCTTTGTTATGTCAGATGTCAGTCAAACCAGAATAGCTGTTTGAAATCGAATCAGTTATTGTGATTTCACTTTATCAAAACAGGAAAAACATCGGAAAATTCTCGTTCGACATTTCGTGTCAAAACTTTATACCAAAAAATACAACCATTTATTGGAATGTCAAAATAGTTGGTTCATACACCTTTAAAATGGCGTTTTATCAACACATTTCAAAATCATTTCAAAATCATTACAAGATAATATTCATATTTTCCCATATACCTTAGTTAGAAGGGAAAATATACCTAGACAACTTAGTTGTTATTTTGTCGAATGGTTCTTTACACACTGTTATTTTGAGGTTCTTATGAACTTTCACCTGACATTCGATTCATTTGTTGCCAAACCGTACCTAGTGCTTCTTCCCCACTTTCGATCCGCGCCAATGCAAGTTCCGCTTGAAGTGCGACTTCATATTCCTTATCCTGCACTGCTTCCTTTAAACGTGGAATCGATTGTTCCGTTCCGACATCAAATAAAAAGCGGGCAGCCCGCCAACGGACCAGTTTATTTTTATCCGTTAACGCTTCAATCATCATTACTTCCGCCTCTGGCAAGGCCCAGTCGGAAATCGTATCTCCAGCCGTTCGCCGGACACTGCTTGACGGATCGTGTAACGCATTTGTTATATAATCCAACAGTTCCAATCGGTTTTCTTCGAACATTCCGAGTTTGACTACGGCCTGTCTTCTGATTTGCATCTTTTCATCTTGAAGCATTTTCGCGTATGCCGGAATCCATTTCAATTCAATCGGTAATTCATCAAGAGCTGCGAAACGCTGTTTCCAATCTGACGAAGTTAACGCTTGTCCGTCAAATGTGACTTCTTCCCCAGAAGCGATGGTTTTTAAGCGATCAATCCGCTCTGTTGGATACGCGACTTCGATTTCTTGAGCCACTTCTGCCAAACTTTCATCTAAATCCCCATAACGTGGTGCTTGCTCGACCCATCGGCGATCACTGATGACATTTTTAACATAGGGTTGGACGAATAACGCGGCTTCCCGGAACCGGTCAGGTAATCCGTGACGTTTTTCTTCTAATCCTTTGACTCCTTTTAGTTGCATTGGTACACCTAAAATGAATTGAATGAACAGATGAACAGGCTCAAATGCCTCATCCGTCTCATGTTGTTCGACATCGCTGAGCACTTCGCCAAATGACCGGCGAATCTCGATGACTAACGTACGCCAATCATATTTCGGAAACCGTTCAACGGCTAAAAAATCACTGACTTGATAAACCGACTTAATGCCTGGAATCTCTAGTAATTTTGCAACATGATCCGGTGCACCGAATGCATGTTCAAACGTTTGTCCTTTCTCCGAAAACGTTTCATCAACGATGACTTTCATATTATTTGGACTTGGTGTTGGTTCAATTGCTATAATCTTCATCTTTATCCCTCCCATTTTATCATTCAGAAATTCCATGAAAAATGCAACGCATACGCTTTTGTGCATTTTTCGACTATCGATGCAAAAGAAGCAAGAAAGCGCCCACCATGTGGTGAACGCTGATCAGACAGACTGCTCTCAAGATTTTTCCTCTGAGAACACTTCTTCTAAAATCTCACAAAATGCATCCGGTGTCTCAAGCATTCCCATATGACTGCTGTCCGTTGAACGTTTCATAATCCGTTCGTTTTGAGGCGCAAAAGCACTTGCTTCTGAAATTAATGGATCCTTCGTTCCGTGGATAATCACTCCCGGAACATCTGTTTGACTTAAGACCGCTGTCAAATCTCTACGGTCACGCATCGCAGTCAGCGCCCGTATCGCCCCTTCGACAGTCATCATGTAACCAATTTCCTTCGCTTCAGAGACAATCATCGCATCGGTGCCTTCAGCGAATAATCCGGGAACTAATCCGTCAACAAATTCCCGAACACCGATTTCCTGGACCCGGCTGATATTTTGATTTCTTTTTTGTTTGGCTTCGTCCGTATCTGCTTTAGCCGTTGAGTAAACAAGACCAAATCCACTGATTTTTTCCGAATGCGTCTCGACAATCGACGAGACGATATAACCGCCAAACGAGTGGCCAATCAGAATGGGCCGTTCGATTCCTCTTCGTTCCAAATCTTCCATCACCCAGGAGGCAAAGTCCTCGATCGTCTCAGGACCGACTGACTGTCCTTCGTGACCAGGAAGGGCGAGCACAAGCACATCAAAAGATAAACGTAGTTTCGCTTCGACTCGATTAAAATAATCCGTTCCTCCGGCAAATCCATGTAGTAACACAAGTGGTTGTTTCGACATTTGACTAGTCATCCTTTCCATTCCGATGCAAGCATTCGGTAGATCGTTAAATCCATAAATCGTCCATGACTGTAAGCATAATCTTCAAGTAATCCTTCTGCTTGAAAACCAAGTTTCTGAACCAGTGCATTGGACGCGATGTTTTCAGGTGCAACAAGAGCACTGATCCGGTGTAAAGCAAAGTCTTCAAATCCGTGTGTCAAGACTGCACGTGCCGCTTCCGAGGCCACTCCCTGTTGCCAATAGTCTTGGCTGACTTCAAATCCGATTTCCGCCCGGTGATACTGGGTCAACCAATTATGAAATCCGATCGTTCCAATCAGTTGATTCGTTTGTTGATCGGCAATCGCCCATCGAATCGCTTTTCCTTGGGTGAATTGTTCTTTAAAGTAACTGATGACATTTTTTGCTTCATACACCGTGACCAGCGGATCAGAGCCGTAATAATACATGACCTCATCATCCGATAGGATCTTAAATAGATCTCGTGCATCTTTGTTTTCCAATTCTCTCAAGATGAACCGTTCTGTTTTTAGTTCCGGGAATGGTTTTCTTAACCCCCACATGCCCAATCACCTCTTTTTTATATTATGCCCGTTTTCAGAGGGAAATACCCTTTTCGCTTATTAGAAGTTTTGCTACTATTGAAATTATTCATGTCCTGACCACGAAAGGAAGTCGCTTGTTTATGTCCAATTCCCTGCTCTATCTATATGAAGATGCCGAAAACAATCGTTTGACGATGTCCGGCGTCACTTTTGGAGACTTTATCACATCCATTGATTCAAAGAGTCCTCTACTCGTTTCTGGAGCCGCTTTTAAATCTGTCAAACATTCTTCTCGGACCGCCTTTCATTATGTCGAGTCCCATGAAGTAGAACAATTCGTTCAATCGAGTGATGTAGAGCGTTTTCCGCTAAATGCCATCGACATCCGTTCTTCTCATTCTCTCGATATCCTGACAGATGTTGAAATCGCAGAGCTGTTATTTTTAATGCATATGAAACGTGGAATGCCCAGTCCGTTCATGACTGCCGTCGACAATGAATGGGCCTATTTCAGTGAGCACAACGGGACACAAGCAACGGCTTATTTAAAAGATTGGTCAAGTATCGAACAAGTCCTGTCCACATTGATGCAACAAAAAATCCGTCGAGAACTCCGCATCCCGACTGCCTCACCACTTACAGCTGAAATCATCATTAATCTTCGGCAATTGCTGCAAGAAGGAATCTTGATTGATTTCACGCATACACGGCAATCGATGTTCACACGTCAGACGACCATTCCAGTTTATATCGCCGGTCGATATGAAGACATGCATGTATTAAAAGAAGACCTCGAGACCAAAAAGGAATCGATCGTCTTGCGCGGCGAACTGGTTCACCGCAAAAAAAATTGGAGTTTGGAGTTACGGTGATCCCAAGCACATTTAGTACTTGATGACAGGATAGTTTTTTCATATTTTTCAATCGGCAATTTTTGCTCATTTTTTGCTTAATCCTCTATATGACAATATCATTACTGAATCATTTGAATTTTCACATAAATTAAGACTGGTATCTGGTCCAGACTTCGTTATAATGAGGTTAACCTTTTGGAAGTTAGAAGTTGGAACTACTTTTCTTGATGATTTAATTAAGTTTGTATCAACCGAAGGAGGAATTTAGCATGGATCAGTTAAAAGTGAACGGTATCGGTTCATTCACCAAGTTTGCAACGAATGGAAACATCCTGAAATTGAAGGATGCGACGACAGGCGAACTGAAAGTATCTCTGAATGAAGCGAGCTCAATGACTATCTCACCTATTGATGAAGAAACAGGATTATTTATCATCCGTGGTCAGCAACAAGAACCGCTCGTGGAACTGACCCTCCCTCGTCAATCGTGCGAAGTCGTTCACGCTTGGCTCCTCCATAAATTAAGACGACAAAAAAAGAGCCGTTTCATGGCGTCTAGCTAAAACCACTCACTCCTTTACTTTATCAATGCTGCAATGTTCTGCTCACGTAACCGTTAGAGTTCTTCTAACCGGTACGTGGGCTTTTTATTTTCAAACAATGGATACGCATAGTTTAAAATCTGTATAGTTATTAAAAAGCTGCCGTATGAACCAGATGGATTGCCATACTTTTTTAGAGCAATTAGAATCATCCGTCGTCATTTCCCACTGTTTTTCGTCAGTTCATCAATTAGACACGATTCTTTTGATTCTATTGCTGAAAAACAGATTGGCTGGTGATTCCGCTTTCATCGCTATGGTATGATAAAAAAAATGAAATTCTACTGGAGGCGTCGCTTTAATGGATAAGATTGCTTGGATTACCGATAGTATGGCTTTTTTCCCGCCCGGGGAAGCTGAAAAACTCGGAGTCCATGTCGTACCAACAGTCATCATCATCAACGGGGAGCCTTACCGGGAATATGCTGATTTGTCGATTGAACAACTGGATAAAAAAATGCGTGAAAATTCTTCTGTCATCCCGACGACCTCACAACCTTCTTTTGGTGAACTAGTTGAACTTTACGAACGTTTACAGGCAGAGGGCTATGATTATGCCTATGCCGTTCACATCACAAGCGGTTTGAGTGGGACTTATGCCAGCTCTGTCGCCGCGGCAGATGCTGTCGGCTTTAAATTATATGCAATCGACTCTTATACCGGCGCCGCGAATCAACAAAACATGTTGCGTCTTTCAATCGAAATGGCGCAAGCCGGTAAGCAGCCGGAAGAAGTCATGCAGACCTTGGAACAGTTCAAGCATCATTCTCATTTCTATCTGATTATCGGCAACATGGAGACGATGCGCCGAAGTGGACGTGTTTCTAGCAGTCAATTTTTACTGGCCAACATGCTGAACATCAAACCAATCGTTAAGTTTAACGAGGTCGGTAAACTTGTTCCGTTTAAAAAAGTACGTTCCATTAAAAAAGCTTTTCACGAAATGTCATCCGAGATTGCTTCTAAAATCGAACAATTTGGTTTATACAATCGGACGCTTTACATTGGTCATACACTTACGCAATCTTCTGCCGAACAATTACGCGATTTGTTGCAAATCAAGTTGCCGCAGATTTCAATCGAGATTACACAATTCGGACCATCCATTCTGACGCATGCCGGTTCGGAAACGGTTGGTGTGTACTGGTTCGATGATTTGACGATCAATCGATGACTCTCGACTGGAGGCAGCTCCATTAAAACACTTCCGCTTTTCAGGCGGCCTTAAGATGATTCCGATCTCGTATCGGAATCATCTTTTTTTAGAAGTGAATACAACAATCGGACAGAACAAAAAAACCGAACGGGACCTTTTATCAAGTGTCCCCATTCGGGTAGGTGTTATCCATGCTGTGAATCATTCATTTGTTTAAAGACATCGTCAAGCATCGTCGCTTCATCTTCTTGGCGCAAAATCGCCTGATGCGGACAGTTGATTCGTTTTTCCCATGCTTCCGCCGGGTAAACCGTCCAATTAAACTGCTCCACTTCCTCTAAATAACGGAGCACCGTTTCCAGGGAAGGTTCTTCTTCATATTGTCGTAACCAGTTTGCATAACGTTTATCTGGTTTTCCGTCCTTCAGCAAAATCTTGCCGTTCTCAAGAATAGACCATTTCGGCTTCGCATCGATTTGAAACAGCTCCAAATGTCGGAATTCCTCAATCGTACGACTCGTGAATGGAATCAAACCATTCTTTTCAACGAGACGTTTTAATCGCAAATGCGTCCGCATCGTCATGAACCGCTTTTCTTCTCCTACCCGCTCTACTAACAAGGTAGGAACCGCAATCATCTCCATCGTCGTTTCATCAAAAAGTAAACTGTGATCAATATCAATTAATAACATGACCGGTCTCCTTTTGCTTACGTCGCGGTGAAATGAAGGCATAAGACAGACACAAGATGAAGGCAGCGAAACAAAAACCACCGACAACATCCGAGAAGTAATGCACGTTCAAGATAATACGTGACGAACCCATTGCTACAATCAACAGACTAAGAAAAATACCCAAAATAATTTTTCCGGCCCGGTTTAAAAATCGCCAGCTCAGAATCAAAAATCCACCGTACACTGCAAAAGCCATTGAAGAATGACCGCTCGGAAAACTGTAGCCGACTCCGCCAACCAATTCATTAAGTGAAGGACGGTCCCGGACAAAAATCACTTTAGCGACTTGGTTGAGAGCAGCCACTGCCAAAAAACACGACAGATACCATATGCTCCCCACTCGATCTCGCCAAAGGTAATAACTGATTGCGGTTAACAGAACCGTCACCGTCACAGCCCCTACTCCCGATCCTAATTGTGTGAACCAACTGACATAATCAGCCGGTACTTGTTTCGACATGCGATTGGACAATTGAGCGTCAAATAAAAAATAGCCCGTTAATCGGATGGATATGGCGATTCCCAAAAAAATGATGAACGCGATTCCTGAAACGGCTAAAGCTTTTCGATTTAATGTCATCAATACGTCCCTTTCCGTTGCTCAAGTTCTTCTGCCGAGTAATCTTCCTTATCACGTAATCGGTGTGCAAGACGCCCGGACGCATTGGCAGCAATTGCCGCTACGATATCATCCATAAAGGTGTTGACTCGTCCGTCATCGACCTTTGTATCCAGTTCTTTGATAATCCCTATCTTGGCTTTATCCAAATAACCAAATGTCGTTACGGCAATCGAACCATACGTATTGACGGCTCCAATCGCAATCGTTTCGTCGACGCCGAACAATCCTTCATCACTACGAATGATGGATAAAAGCGGTTCAGACAACAGCCCTTTTTCGGCTAAAATATCGAGTTCGGCCCCAACGAGAATCGCGTGTTGCAACTCCCGTTTTTCGAGAACACGTTCCACGGAGCTGACACATGTTTCAAGCGTAAGTTCGATCGTGTATGGTGCTTGCATTTGATACACGATTTCAGCAATTGCGTGAATCGTGACGCCCCGTTCATGCAGCTTATCGATTGCTGCTTGTTTTACTTCTTTAGAATGTGCTTTTTCTTTCATGACAAAATCCACCTCTCTGACAAAGTTCTTCACAAGTATACACGGATTACTACTCTCCCCTCAAACTTCTTTGACATCACACCGATAATCCGTCATGATTATCCTGTAAAGCGTTATCATTTCAGGGGAAAGTAGGGGATTTTCGATGAACATCGGGGTAGTTTTGTTTCCATCGAAACGGATTCAGGATTTTGCGAATTCATACCGAAAACGGTACGATTCCAAGTATGCGTTAATCACACCACACATTACGATGCGAGAACGGATCAGTGTCGATGATGCTGAACTTGATTCCATCGTAGCTGCTCTCAATAAAGTAGCAGAACAAACAAAACCAGTTTCACTTCATGTCCAAGGGGCTCGTTCTTTCCATCCGACGAATAATGTCTTATTTTTAAAAGTCATGCCGACGGATGAATTGGAACAATTACATCAAGCCCTGCACACGGGTGATCTTAGTCACACACCCAAGTATGATTTCTTACCTCACATCACAATCGGTCAGGATTTATCCGATGTCGAATTATTCGACGTTCTCGAACGATTGAAAATGGAAGATATCCGTTTCCAAGAAGATGTCACCAAGATGGCTCTGCTTTATGAACTGGAAAACGGTTCATGGAGTGTGTACGAAACGTTCCGATTTACAGGTCAATAACATCAAACTTCCCGGTCGAACTTGCGACCGGGAAGTTTTAGTTCTGGCAAAATCCCATAAGCATTTGCTTGTTCTTCTAACTCGGCATGATGTGGCTCTACACGTTTAATCGGATTAATGCGCGCGACCGGTTCTGTTTTTCGTTCCAAGTCGACTCTTACTTGCCGATTCACATATTGGACTACCGTGAAATCTACCTGGTACATAGAATATCCCTCCCTAAACTTCAGCTCGTTATTCTGTTATTCCCAAAATCTCTTTAAGAAAAACAAAAAAACCAAGGTTCCCCCTGGTTTTGACTGTACAATTTAGTTCGGAACGAACAGAAAATCTTATTATAAGATATGGAAACCGCTGTCGACGTGCAGAATCTCACCCGTTACACCACTCGACATCTGAGACAAGAGGAATAATCCACTTTGACCGATTTGTTCTGTTGTGACATTACGGTGAAGTGGAGCACGCTCTTCGATACTTTCGAGAATCGAATTGAAATCACCGACACCTTTTGCAGATACTGTCCGAACCGGACCAGCTGAAATCGCATTGACGCGAACGCCCTGTTTTCCGTATTCTGCTGCTAAGTAGCGGACACTTGCATCGAGTGCGGCTTTCGCGACGCCCATCACGTTATAGTTCGGGACCATCTTTTCGCCACCAAGATACGTCAATGTAATGACAGATGCATCTTCCGTGAAGAAATCTTTTGCTGCTTTAACGACAGCTGTCAAACTGTATGCCGAGATATCAAGTGCTTGTGCAAATTGTTCACGTGTCACACCTGAGAATTCACCACGTAATGCTTCTTTATCGGCAAAGGCAATCGAGTGAGCGATTCCTGAAATTTGTCCATGGTCGGCATGAATTGTTTCAAATACTTGTGTGATTTCATCATCACTCGTGACATCACATGTATAGTAAGTAGCCGGTCGTGAAAGTTCTTGACCTAACTTTTCGAGTGGTGCCTTGAAGCGCTCTCCGACGTACGTAAATGCAAGGCTTGCCCCTGCTGCATCAAGAGCACGTGCGATTCCCCATGCGATTGATCGTTGATTGATGACACCCATTACAACATACGTCTTTCCCTCAAGCGAAGGATAAATATTCATTATGAGTTCCCCCTTAAATTAGTACCTGGTAATAACACCTATATCTAGGTTACAAAAACGTAACGCTTCTGTCAACCGTCGCTCTTGATATTGCGATTTTGATAAATTACGGTAATATAGAAAGAGACAGAAAGTAGGGATGGAATGAACCGTTTTAAATCATTTACACAACGTTATGATAACACGTTGCTTTTTTTGCTCGGTTGTTTGATGGTCATCAGTGTCATCGCAATCTATACCGCGCAACCTTTCTTACAAGGGGCAATCAGTGAAATCAATTTCATGGCCAAACAGATTCAGTGGTATATCATCGGATTTATCGCACTGTCTGTCGTCATTCTCATCGATTATGAGCAACTGAAACGTTTTCATTGGTACTTATATGGGGCAGGGATTGTCTCACTGATCGGTCTCGTTGTTTTACGTAATACGCCGTTGGTCGCAAACATCAAAGGAGCATACGGTTGGTATCAGCTCCCCGTCATCGGAACCGTTCAACCGGCTGAATTCATGAAATTTTTCTTGATTGTCTCACTGGCTGCCGTCATTTCGGAACACAACGCCCGGTATGTCCAACATGAACGGGACTTTCTGCTGTTAATCAAGATGGTCGCTCTCACATTGCTTCCACTCGCTTTGATCATCATCCAACCGGACTTAGGAATCGGCTTGATTCTCTGTGTCATCTTAGCTTGTGCCATGCTACTGTCCGGTTTGAACTGGAAATGGTTGCTCACTATGTTCGGCTTGTTGACCGCCGCGATCGTCGGATTCTTTTATCTGTTTTATTTCCAGAATGATTTACTCGCCACCTTCTTCCCAGGGCATGCGATGAACCGGATTATGGCCTGGTTACAGCCGTTTGAATATGCGGATGATCTTTCCTATCAGTTGGTCCAGTCGATTAACGCTATCGGTTCAGGGCAGATGTTTGGTGTCGGGTACGGAAAACTGCAAGTATCGGTTCCCGAACTGCACACCGATTTTATCTTCACTGCGATTTCAGCTCACTACGGCTTTATCGGTGCGGCTGTCGTTCTAATTATCCTGTTCCTATTCATCTACCGGTTGATTCAAATCGCGCTGGAAACAGCAGATCCGTTTGGAACGTATATCGTGACGGGTTATGTCGCCATGTTCACATTCCAGATCTTCCAAAACATCGGTATGACGATGGGGGTCTTACCGATCACCGGTCTCCCGCTTCCCTTTATTAGTTACGGAGGGTCGACGATGATTGTTAACTTGGTTGGACTCGGCTTAATCATGGCCATCGCTTCACAGTCCCGCATCTCCATGTTTGATGAAGATTAACGTCAAAAAAGAGTGGCATCCAGTCGGGTGCCACTCTTTTTGTATTCACGAAAGACTTAAGTCGTCCGGCAACGGTGCGACGAACGTCATCACCTCACCTGTCCCCGGATGTGGAAACGTAGCAGACGCACTGTGTAATGCTTGTCTCGCAATCAATGGTGTCCCTTTATACATCGTATCTCCGACTAACGGATGACCAAGTGCTGCAAGGTGGACCCGGATTTGATGCGTCCTGCCCGTTTCCAGTTTAATCGTCAATCGAGACAATTCACGCGAAAAAGCAGTAATCCGCTCACTCGTTAAGATATGCGTGATCGCCTGTTGACCATCCTCCCGGACCATTCTTTCCATGAAGGAATGATCGGTTTGACCGATTGGAAGATCAATCGTCTGAGGTTTGATTGATCCTTCAATCAACGCCACATACCGGCGATCGAGCAAGCCATTCTGTTGCATCTTGCTCAACTGATGATGCGCAAGGGCATGTTTCGCAAACACGACCAGACCGCTCGTATCCCGGTCCAACCGATTGACGATATGAATCGCATATGGAATTTGATGTTGCTTATAATAACCGAGGACAAAATTGGATAATGACCGCTCCGGATGAAGTCGGGACGGAATGGAAGCCGTTCCCGGCGGTTTGTTGACAATCAACAGCCACTCGTCTTCAAAAAGGATATCGAGTTCCCCGCACGTCGCATGCATATCGTGTGCAGGCTGTTCGTCAGGAAACCGGACGTGAATCCGGTCTCCTGTATGAACGGGCTCGTTCACGTTGACATGTTGTCCATTCCGTAAAATATCCCCATGATGTTTGATCGAAACCAACATTTTTCGGGAAATATGCAGGCGCGTCGTACAAAAATGACCGACACTCCAACCTTCTTCAATGGAAGTTACTTGTTGTTCAATTTGAAATGCCATCACGTTACCTCTTTTAATTAACTTCTTTCTTCTGCTAAAAACGATTCTCGGACTCGTTGCCAAAACGGGAAAGAGCGGAATCGAGCGAATTTGACTTTTTTATCAGACACACGACAGCGAATCGATTTAACATTTTGATGCACAATCGATGCATAATGATCGTATGTTAATTGAAAATCAATCGGATTGACCGGTCGAATCTCGACATCGTGGTGCTTCGGCAATAACATTGGGGAACCAATCGTCCGATACACGCGATTATTGATTGAAGCCATTTCCGTAATCTGAATCGCTTCGAGCGCCGGATGAACGATTGCCCCACCCAAGGCTTTGTTATACGCTGTTGAGCCGGATGGAGTTGAAATACACAGACCATCTCCCCGAAACGTTTCAAAATACTCTCCGCGGATCGACAGGTCACAGACGAGCGTCTGATTAAAGCTTTTAATCGTACATTCGTTTAATGCCAATAGTTTATTCGTCGATCCGTCTGCATAATCAATTGATAATTCAAGCAGCGGATATTCAACGGTCGCTATGTTGTCGTCCGCGATATGTTGAATCAATTCTTCCATTTCTTCCGGTCTCCAGTCGGCATAAAAGCCCAGGTGTCCGGTGTGAATCCCGACCAGCGTGATTTCCTCGACCTGATCCAAATAAGAATGGAAGGCTTGCAACATCGTACCGTCCCCGCCGATTGAAATCACGATTTCAGGAGTAACGACGTCTCGATGACTTCCTCGTTCGATCAACGCCTGTTCTACTTGTTCCTTCAGCATATGGGAACGTTCATCGCCCCGCGCCGTAACCGCAAAACGCATCGTCATCCTCCTACTCTTTTGTTCGATTCTTTGCTTCGGTCGCCTCTCGTTCATGTAAAACGACTTGAGCATCTTGTATCTCGACTTTCAGTTGACTCATCTCCGCATCCAGCAGAAACGCTGCTTCAGCCGCACGTCGCAAGCGTTCCCGCGTCTCTTCCGGAATATTCCCCTGGTATTTATAATTCAAAGAGTGTTCAATCGTCGCCCAAAAGTTCATTGCGAGTGTCCGAATTTGAATCTCGACGAGTGTCGGAATTTCGCCTTCAATCGTTTGGACAGGATACGCAATGATGATATGGTACGAACGATATCCACTCTCCTTCTTTTGTGTAATATAGTTGCGTTCCTCTACAATCTTAAAGTCTCCCCGTGAACGTAACAGTTCTAATACATGGATGATGTCATCCACGAATTGGCACATGATTCGAAGACCTGCTATGTCCTGCATGTCCTGCTCCAATAACTCGATATCAATCGATTTTCGTTCAGCCTTCTGTAAGATACTTTTTACAGGTTTGACACGTCCTGTGACAAATTCAATCGGTGAATGTTCCCCACGTTGTTGAAATTGTTTTCGAATGGCTTTTAATTTTACTTTTAATTCATCCACTGCGATTTGATACGGTGCGAGAAATAAGTCCCAATTTTCTTTTGTCATCGTTATTGTCACCACTTTTAGTCTAAATTGTTAGTTCGATTCGTTCCACTACACCATTCATGGTATCATATTTTCAAGCATTCAACTAGAAAGGTGTGGTCGGGAATGAGACAAGAAATGGAAATTGAATTTAAAAACCTGTTAAACGAATCTGAATACACGAAATTGATGAAACGGTACAATACATCCGGGTCTTCTGTTTGGCAAGCAAATGACTATTTCGATACCCCCACGTTTGAACTGCGTAGCCACGGTGCTGCCCTGCGTATTCGTGAAAAGAAGACTGGTTTGGTTTTGACGTTGAAAGAACCGCAAGACGACGGGTTACTTGAAACACATGTATCTTTGTCTGAACAAGAGGCGGAAGATTTATTTCAATACGGTCTGATTCACTCAGCTGAAATGAATCAACAATTGGAAAAATTTCATCTAACAACTTCACTAGAACATTTAGGTCGTCTTGAAACAGAGCGCTTCGAAAAACAATTGGAAAGTGGATTGTTGGTGTTAGATCAAAGCACTTATTTAGGGACAACGGATTATGAACTTGAATTTGAAGTGACAGACTATGCGACCGGTAAACTTTCGTTTGAAGAATTGTTGCAAACAAACGACATTCCTGTTCGCGAAACAAAAAATAAAATCGTCCGTTTTATGGACCGTAAAGCGCTTACACGTTAATCGTGTAGAAATGTACAAGCAAAACCTTTGCTCTTTCTTTTTTTTCGTTGCTAAAATAGGGTAACGATAATAAAAGAAAAGGGGTGAACGGATGGAACACGAACAATGCAACGGCTCATATTGTTCATTGGACGAACCATCAATTCAGCAACCGACGAAACCTCTGGAAATCTATCATTTTCTAGACGTCACACAAACGGATGGTTTACGGTTGATTCCCGTTCTCAAGAAGTTAGAATTAGAATACGGTCATCTATTCCGTCTCCGGACGATTGCAACCATTCCTTGCGCACCTTCGCGATCTGCGTGTGATATGTCACCATTGCTGATTCTAAAAGCCATTGAATTGCAAGGTAAAACGTTTGGTATGCGATTCATGCGTCGTTTACGGATGTTGCATAATGTCGAAGGAAAAAGCGCTTATTCGCGTTCCTCTTTAATGCGCCTAGCAGAAGCACTAACGGAATTTGGTCTTGATTTAGCAGAATTCCATCGTGATATCGAATCAGATACCATTCAATTGATGCTCGAAAAAGAGACTGAACTGGTGACCGATTGGGACGTACGTATTCTGCCAACGCTTGCTTTTGTTGGAGATGAGGAAGCAATCAAGGCGGAAGGCCATTACGAATACTTGGTTTATGTATCGATTCTAAACGAGTTGTTAGAACAACCTTTCGAGAAGCAGGCAAAGCCTCCCCTCGAACAGTTCTTGAGACGGTATGACACAGCAACCACTTCTGAAATCGCATTTATCTATGATGCATCGGAAGCACAGATTGAGCATGAATTGAAAAAGTTAATGCTTCAACAAAAATGCGTTTCACTCACGTATTGTGACGGTAAAGTATGGCGTCACTTAAAAGACTCTGCCCATGCTTAACTCAAAGAAGCAGCTTCCACGTCAATCGCGGAAGCTGCTTCTTTGTCGTTCTTTTAAAATTGGATGGGGGAAAAGAGAATCATCAGGGGAATGTGATTCGCTTCACATGTTTAGTATAAACGAATATCCTTCTCCCCGAAAGTTCTTTGTTCATGTTTTCACAAAATTGTCATTCTCCGAGTAGTGCTTCAAATTCATCGAGTACCCGTTCGAATTGACGAAGGGCTGCTTCAACTGGAGCTTTCGTCGTCATATCGACGCCGGCCGCCTTGAGGACTTCGATTGGATAATCACTTGATCCTGCTTTGAGGAAGTTATTGATATATCGCTCGACCGCCGGCTCCCCTTCTTCTAAGATTTGCGAAGTCAGTGCTGCTGCTGCAGAAATACCTGTCGCATACTGATAGACATAGTAGTTGTAATAAAAGTGTGGAATTCGTGCCCATTCTAAACCGATTTCTTCATCTAACACGATACCCTCACCAAAATACGTTTCATTTAGGGCATAATACGTCTTAGTTAAGAATTCAGGTGTCAGAGCTTGTCCAAGACGTGCCGCTTCATGAATTTGGTGTTCGAACTCTGCAAACATCGTCTGGCGGAATAACGTTCCACGGAATGTTTCCAATTGGTTGTTCAGTAGATACAGTTTCTCGTTTTTATCTGTCACACGTTTCAATAAATAATCATTTAGGAGTGCTTCGTTTGTCGTCGACGCTACCTCAGCAACGAAGATCGAATAATCACCATAGGCATATGGTTGATTCTGACGTGTATAGTAGCTGTGTACTGAGTGACCAAACTCGTGCGCTAACGTAAACAGATTGTTGACGTTATCCTGCCAGTTCATCAAGATGAACGGCTGTGTATCGTATGCGCCTGACGAATAGGCACCACTCCGCTTACCACGTGTTTCACGGACATCAACCCAGCGTTCCGCAAGACCTTCTTCGAGAATATGTTTATATTCAGATCCTAGTGGAGCTAATCCATCTACCATCAATTGTTTGGCTTCTTCGTATGTTACCTTCATTTCGACTTCACTGACGAGCGGTGTATACATATCATACATATGCAGTTCATCGACGCCTAAAATCCGTTTACGTAAAGCAACATAACGGTGTAACAACGGAAGGTGTTCGTGAACCGCTTCAATCAATCCGTCATATACTTGTTCCGGAATCGTGTTTCCGTGTAACGCTGATTCGCGGGCAGTTTTGAACTTCCGGACCTCGGCATAGAAGTTATCTTTTTTGACCGAACCGGCTAAAGTGGAGGCTAATGTGTTCGTATACTGGCTATACGTCCCGTACATCGCTTTAAACGCTGCCTCTCGAACAGAACGGTCTTTTGACTCCATGAACGTGATAAAACGTCCGTGCGTCAGTTCTGCCTCTTCTCCGTCCTCCCCTTTGATTTTAGGGAATTTCATATCCGCATTATTCAGCATGCCAAACGTCGTTCCCGATTGTCCGAGGACTTCTCCCGCTTTTGCGAGAATCGCTTCTTCCGCTTCTGACAAGACGTGTTCCCGTTCACGGTTCAACTCGTCAAACGCGTGACGGTAAAGCGCTAAATCTGGATTCTGATCCAAGTAAGAAGCGATCGTCTCTTCTGGAACTTCTAACAGCTCAGGTGTCATGAATGCTAATGTCGCACCAATTTGCGAAGCCAGCGTCCGGGCACGGTCATTCATCGCCTGATAAAAACTATCCGCTGTATTCTCATCGTAACGCATATGTGCATATGTATAGAGCTTATGCAGCCGTCTTGAGATTTCGTCACGAAGTTGAAGTCCTTCAAATAAAGTTGCATCCGACTGTGCAAGACGCCCTTTATACTCGACAAGTAGTGGAAGCATTGCTTTCACTGACTCAAATTCTTCTTCCCATTTTTCGTTCGTTTCATAAATAGATTCTAAATTCCACGTCTCTTCGTTCTTAACGTCTTTTCGTGTTAATACTTCTGCCATTTGAATCACTCCTTTACTTCATTTATACCTGTTTCCCTTTCGACAAACAAACGAAGCGCTCCTGCTAACTTTTGATCTTCTTCCAAGCGAGTCGGTAAATCAACAGGACGGTTTTGAAAAAGTTCAGACAGGTGGTAGTGAAGAAAATTGATCATCGCCATCCATTCTTCAATCAGAACATATAAATCAGATAGCTCATATGGAATCTTCGACTGTGTCAAACATTCTATGAGGATTGAAAGGAGATCAGGAACGGAGTAATTTCCTTTTAAACGAAGGTAAACTGCTATTTGAATTTCAAAAGGATGGACAGGTACGGACAGTAACGGGGATAAGGGCAAAAAACACCAGGATGGAAGTGTAGAGACGCAAAGATTGGACTGATAAAGAGGAAAGCGTACATAACGATGCGGCAACGAAGAAAAGAAAGGACGAAGCCGATAGTGTTTTATCAGTTTCGTCCATGGTCGTTCGAGGAATTGTCGCGGTACCGGACGTGGGAAAAGAAATTGTTCCACTGACAAGGACACGCGTTGACAGATTACAAAACGTTGTGCGAACGGAAGTGGATGCATGTAGCGGATGATTTGTTCCTGCTCGACTAAATCAATATAACCATTCTTCATAAATGCCGGCTTCATCCAGCCATCGAGCTTAAGAAACCGACCGTTCGACTCATGAAACCCAATCCACCGCACTTGGTATCCACCTTGTTGATCGATCGACCATCTCCGTCGCCATTCTTCAGCGCTCATTTTCGAGCGCTGAATCTCAATCCCGATTTCTCCGGGCCATATTAAAAGATCAAATCGTCTTCGTCCCCGTACAGCCTCAATTTCAACCTTGAATCGCAGATTTTCAAAATAGGTAGCAAGTCGCTTTTTCCAAAATTGATGTTCTGACGATTCACCGGTACATGCCGTCATGTGAACAAAATGAAGCCGTTTTTTTCCTTGTCGGATCCGAAGGCGTGTTTGGCAATACGGACAGTACAGTATTTTGCCTGCTAACGATTGTAAGGTCTCAAGCTGACTGTTGATTCGATTTCCTTGCTCATCCATCGCCTCAAACATCTTACCCCCTCCTCACTAGAGCAACGGTGAAAATAACCGCGAAATTGATTCAATCAAACGTTGACTAAAACTCCTTTGAATAAATACACTGCGTTCAACCTGTGAAGAATTTGAAAAATCTTCATAAAAATCACGTGTCAATTCATGGACGGAATTTGTACCGTATAAAAAGGCATTTACTTCAAAGTTCAAATGGAAACTTCTTAAGTCCATATTCGCTGTCCCGATTGTCGCAATCGCATCATCGACTACAATGACTTTTGAGTGCATGAATCCTTTGTTGTATTCGTAAATCTTTACACCTGCTAATAATAAGTCGTCAAAATAAGAGCGACTGGCATAAAAAACAACTTTATGGTCCGGGAAACTCGGCAAGAGGATTCGGACATCAATACCAGACATGGCTGCGGTCTTCAAAGCTGTCATCAAGTCTTCGTCCGGAATTAAATAAGGAGAAGCGATATAAACCGAACTGCGGGCTTCCGTGATTAAACCAAAGTATAAAGACTTCATTGTTTCATGGGGTTCATCCGGTCCGCTCGCAATGATTTGGACGCCCCCTGTCGCCTCCTCCATGACTTCAAGCGGTTTCATGTAATACGGTGTAAACAACCTTTCTCCCGTCATATAGTACCAGTCCTGAAGGAAAATCAGTTGCAACTCCGAAACTGCTTCTCCTCTGACCAGCAGATGGGTATCTCGCCAAAATCCAAACATCTTATCTTTTCCCATATACTCGTCTCCAATATTGATTCCACCCGTGAAAGCAACTGTACCGTCAATGACAACGATTTTCCGATGATTGCGGTAATTGGATTTACTCGAGATGAAAGGCAGAACGACAGGGAAAAATGGACGCACTTCGATTCCGACCGCCTCCATTTTTTTGAAGTAGGCTTTGTCCGTTGAGAAACAGCCGACGGCATCATACAAAAAACGAACCTCTACCCCGGCTTCTGCACGCTCAATCAAAGCTTCCTGCAATTCAAGCGCAAGTCCGTCATCCCGGACGATATAGTACTCCAAATGAATATGGTGTTCTGCTTGACGGATCTCAGCTAACAACAAAGGAAATTTCTGCTGTCCATTCGTCAATACTTTCGTATGGCTATTATACGAAATCGGCAAGCGGCTGATAGAATCGATAAGTTTAACAACTTTCGTGTAACGTTCATGTTGGAACACCCGATTGTGTATCCCATGATCAAACTGGGTACGATATTTAATGTAAGACTCTTCATCGAGCATTGCTTTCAGACGAAACATTCTTTTTCGTCTATAATTTTGACCAAAGGTGAAATACACGAAAACACCGACGACCGGGAGTGCCATCATGACGAGCGCCCAGACAAGCGTTCGCTCAGGGTTCCGGTTCTCAAGCAAGATGATGACGAATACACTCAGTACGACGAGAATGATGACGAGGGAGAGCCATCCTACCATGTACACACTCCAGTAATAAGAAAGAAACCCGATCAGACTGACTGTCAATAGTAGCGTCATAAGTAATTGGACACGCCGCAACATGGTATCCCCTCCTGTAATTTGTTATGAATGACACACTTTTATGTAGAAGGGACGATTCAAAATGAAAACGTATCTAGTGACTGGTGCAACAAGTGGAATTGGTGAAGCTACCGCCTTACAATTAGCAAAAGAAGGACATACCGTCCTCGCGCTTGGACGAAATGAGGAGCGTGGTAAAGACTTGGAAAGTCGCGGTGAAGGACGAATCCACTTCTTTGCGGTCGACTTGTCTGCGCCTTCAGATATTGATCGGTTTTTCGAAGACACAAAAGAACGATTCCCAACACTTGATGGCATCTTTAACAATGCCGGAACCTTTGGAAAGCCGGTTGCACCAGAGCGTGTGACTGAACAACAAGCCGAAGTCTTTCAAGTCAATTATCATGCACCGGAACAGATCATTCAACATGCTGTCAAACGGCTGAGCCGGGGTGCTTCCATCGTCAATAATAGTGCGATCGTCGGTCATATCAAATTCCCTGCCATGCTCTTGCCGTATGCATCTTCCAAAAGTGCTCTTCTTACGCTTACGAAAACATATGCCGCTCGGTTTCACGGAAAATATCGTTTTAATGCTATTTGTCCCGGTCCTGTCGATACGAAGTTGAGTCATTCTTTATATGGCGGAAAAGATAAGTTTGATTTAGCGATGAAACATCATTTACGTGGTGAAGCAGCTCAACCGTCTGAAATTGCAGAAGTCGTCTGCTTTTTATTATCCGATAAAGCGAGCTACATCAACGGACAAACATTGGTCGTCGATGGCGGGTACACCCTCACTTGATTCTTCTACACAACAAAGGACTGCTTCCAAACAAATTGGAGCAGTCCTTTTCGGTTATATCGTTCGATACATCAGTTAATTCGGAAACTGTTTCCGGATAAACGTAAAGACGTTGTCAGGCACGATTATTTTTCCGTACTCAGCTACAGGATGAATCGTCTGTTCACTAAAGTTCAAGTACTCTGCAATCAGGCTCATCACATTTTCCTGCTCTTCCACTTCAGTCTCATCTTTGAAATGAAGATGCAACAGGTAGAGTCCATCTTTTTGATAAAGCGCGGTCTTTACTTCTTCGAAGATCGGTGCTTCTGCATATTGGCTAAGGGCAATGATATGCTCGAAATCTATTGTTTCAAATAAGACATCTTGACTGAGTTCCGTTTCTTTTTCTTCCGCATCAGACATCGCGGAACGAAGTAACGAATCCAACTCATCTTCGTCAACTTGCTCTCCGTCAATCGTTGTTTTAGCGATTGTAACGGTGACTTCTAAACCTTTTTCAAATGCCTGTACTTGTATCCATAGTGGACCTTCGAAGGAGATGGACTCTTTTTCATTCGCTTCATCCATCATCTGCCAGAATAGCTGTTCTCCACGCTCACGGTTGTACCAAATCTCGTCTCGGGCGAAGCCGCGGCGTTCGATGTCCGTGTACGTAATGAAGAACTTGACGGTGTTGTCATTGACGCGTTCGATTTTCAATATGTCCACTCCTTTCCTCTCGCTCTTATCTAGTATACGAACGAGCACTTCACATAGATTCAAAAGAATCATTAAACATATAAGGTATATTCCTTTGTTATCTCTATTTTAACCTTTTTAGGCGGTAACAAAAAGCACACTGCTCAGAAAGCAGCGTGCTCGGTGTATATTATTCGTTGACAAGGCGCTGTGCTTCTAATAATTGGAAAGTACGAACTTTACGTGGTAAAAATCGGCGGATTTCATCTTCATTGTATCCAACTTGTAGACGCTTTTCATCAATCAAAATCGGACGGCGCAACAATCCTGGATATTCTTGAATTAAATCATACAAGTGTTGTAATGATAGATTTTCAACCGATACATCTAATTTTGAAAAGACTTTTGAACGGGTCGAAATGATTTCATCCGTTCCGTCTTCTGTCATACGAAGGATCTGTTTAATTTCATCAAGCGATAATGGTTCTGAGAAAATATTGCGTTCCACAAATGGGATTTCATGTTCTTCAAGCCATGCGCGCGCTTTACGACAAGAAGTACAGCTTGGTGAAGTATAGAGTGTTACCATTGAAAAACATCCTCCCCCTGATTTCACATCATTTCTCCTGCGTAAATGTATTACACAGCAGCTGATGATTCTATTACTTGATAGTTTACATTGATTTCAACTGAAATAAAACCCAATATGTTTTGAGATGAAAGAACTTTTCGTAAAAAAACTTGCCAGAGCCACCAGGTGGCTTCAGCAAGCTGGTGTGTGATCAAAGGGTTGAGAAATCGTCTCTTTTGCTTTCGGGAGTTTAATCTCTTTTAATTTTTTTTCGAAAATGTCCCGCAAAAGGCGTTTTTTCAACTTTTTCTTCTTATCACGTTCTTTCATACTCCGACACCTCACTCGGTCCGAAAAAAGAACAGTTAACCAACGAAAGCTAAATTATCATCTTCTATATTACTTAGTATACCACGTTTACCAGATTTCTATTCCTACTTCAGACAATTAATTATGTGAGATTGTCGATTCGACTTCAGGAAATAGTTGCAATTGTCTTCAACTTCACGTAAAGTGTATAGAAATACTTACTCGTGAAAGGAGTTATTTTCTTATGGCAGTTACTCTCGTTACAATCATTGAGCATCCGATTGCTCAAAAATATCTAGAACGATCCGGCTTGAATCATGCCATTTCTGTAGCGGAACAGGCTTTGACACTCGCCACGCAACGTGGCCTTGATGCAGATACGGCGACGAAAGCTGCCTTGCTTCATGATATAGGTCATTACGAATGGTATACGGACGGCACCTGGAATTATGATCTCTACCGTCAGAATGATATCCATGCGATTAAAGGGGCAGAACGGGCACATAAACTGTTGATTCGTCTTGGCGAAGAGCCAGAGCGTGCAAAAGAAATCGCCTTAGCGGTTCTTCTGCATACAGATTCTTATTTACCGCCTGGTACGATCAACCGTACTCCGTTGCAACAATTGGTGCACGATGCAGATACGCTCGAAGAACAACCGGGTGGTCTTCATCATTATGAGAAGATTCCATTCGAAGAAGCCATCAAGCGTCTGCATGCTCTTGATTCGGTTGTCCACCGCTTCAACAACCTTCCTCGTATTGCTTCCGAAAATTAAAAAAAGGCATTCCCGAATTGATTCAGGAATGCCTTTTAGTTTGGTTTGATTAGACAAGTTGTGCTTGATATGCTTCGAGTTCTGCATCTGTCATTGAGACGTAATGACCCGGCTCGATTTCGCGTAATGGCGGGATACTCGAATCTTCATTCGATTTCCCAACCGCTCCGCCTGTCGGCCGATCATAAATGATCCGCTTACGTGTCCGCTCATGCTCCGGGTCCGGAAGTGGAATCGCTGATAACAAGGATTTCGTATAAGCATGGACCGGATTTTCATAAAGACGATCCGCGTCACATAATTCTACGAGGTGACCTTGATACATGACTCCGATACGATCTGAGATATATTTGACCATTGATAGATCGTGGGCAATGAACAGATATGTCAGACTGCGATCACGTTGCAACTTCTTCATCAAGTTGACAACCTGTGCTTGAATCGATACATCTAGTGCAGAGATTGGCTCATCGGCAATGATGAAGTCTGGTTCAACGGCTAACGCACGGGCAATCCCGATCCGTTGACGTTGTCCACCTGAGAATTCATGCGGATAACGGCTTGCGTGTTCTTTCGTCAAACCGACCGTTTCAAGAAGATCATACACACGGTCGTTTCGCTCGTCTTTCGACTTGGCAAGACCATGAATATCAATTCCTTCCGCGATGATATCTCCGACTGTCATCCGTGGATTTAATGATGCATATGGATCTTGGAAAATCATTTGCATCGAACGGTTGAATTTCAATTTCTCTTTACGCGATTTTTTAGCATGAACATTTTCACCTTTGAAAAGGACTTCTCCGTCCGTCGCATCGTATAAACCGATGATGGAACGCCCCGTTGTCGATTTTCCACAACCTGACTCTCCAACGAGACCAAGAACTTCCCCTTCGTAGATATCGAATGACAAACCGTCAACCGCTTTAACGACACGGCCACGACCAATATTAAAGTGCTGTTTCAAGTTTTTTACTTCAAGTAATTTACTACGATTCTCCATTACTTTAGACCGCCTTTCAGAAGCGATTTCGCGAATGTGCTATCTGGACGATATTTCAGCGCAAGATCGCGGATGGCTACTGGTGGTTCTACATATGGTGCTTGTGGATGTAATAACCAAGTTGCCGCTTCATGAGTATCTGTGATCGGGAAGAACGGAGGTTCTTTCTCGAAATCAATTTTCATTGCGTACTGATTACGTGGTGCGAATGCATCACCAACTGGTGGATGTAATAAGTTCGGTGGCGTACCAGGAATCGCCGGTAAGTCTTGCGAGCGATCATCAGACGGTCGTGGCATTGATCCAAGCAGTCCCCATGTGTAAGGATGACGTGGCTCATAGAAAATTTCATCAACCGTTCCTTTTTCAATCAACTTCCCAGCATACATAACCGCTACACGGTCTGCCATGTTCGCTACGACACCAAGATCGTGCGTGATGAAGATGATGGCTGTACCTGTTTTTTGTTGAATGTCTTTTAACAACTCAAGAATCTGCGCTTGAATCGTAACATCAAGTGCTGTCGTCGGCTCATCGGCGATCAAGACTTTAGGATTACAAGCCAGTGCAATCGCGATAACAATCCGTTGACGCATCCCACCTGAAAGTTGGTGCGGATACTGCTTCAGACGCGCTTCCGGGTTCGGAATTCCAACAAGTGTCAGTAATTCTAACGTCCGTTTTTTCGCTGCGTCGCCTGTCAATCCTTGGTGACGTTTCAAACCTTCTGCAATCTGTTTGAAGATGGTCATCGTCGGATTTAATGATGTCATCGGATCCTGGAAGATCATCGCGATATCACGACCACGGACTTTTTGCATTTCTTTATCTGAGAGTTTGACCAAGTCACGCCCGTCAAACATGATTTCACCTTTTGTGATCTCACCGGGAGGATTCGGAATCAAACGCATGATGGCTTTTGATGTAACCGACTTACCTGAACCAGATTCACCAACGATGGCAAGTGTTTCGCCTTTCTTTAAATCAAACGATACACCGCGGACGGCTTGAACCGTCCCAGCATACGTATGGAAAGCGACAGTCAGGTCGCGTACTGATAAAATAGTTTCCATTGTGGATGAACTCCTCTCTTATTTCCGTTAGCGACGCAGACGTGGGTCGAACGCATCACGTAATCCATCGGCTAGCATGTTAAAGCTGATCATGACAAGTACGAGGATTGTAGACGGGATGACGAGCAAGTAAGGGAATGTTTTTAATTCTTTGTACCCTTCATTGATCAGTGTACCCAGTGATGGTTGTGGTGGAGCAAGACCAAGACCGATGAAGCTTAAGAAAGCCTCGAAGAAGATCGCACCTGGAATCGTGAACATCAATGAAATGATGATTGTACCGAGTGTATTTGGAATCAAATGCTTGAATACTAAACGTGCGCTAGAAGCACCAAGTGTACGTGCTGCGAGAACGAATTCCTGGTTCTTAAGTTTCAGGATCTGTCCACGTACAAGTCGACTCATACCAATCCAGCCGGTGATTGTCATCGCGAGGATGATGGTTGTGATTCCCGGTTCAAGAATCAAGATGAACAAGATGATTAAAATCAAGTTCGGAATCCCTGTCAAGATTTCCGCAATCCGTTGCATGATATTATCGACGCGTCCACCGTAGTAAGCGGAAATACCGCCATACGTGACACCAACTAAAACATCAATAAGCGCTGCGACAAAACCGATGAAGAGTGAAATCCGTGTTCCTTCCCAGACGCGTGACCATAAGTCACGACCGAGATGGTCCGTACCAAACCAGAATGTATCTTTTACTTGTTTCGTTTCATAAAAATCGATCGGCTTTTCACCAAGTGTTGCCATTCCATCAAAACCAGCCCACTCAAGACCTGTGATTTTTGGTGGTAGTTTAGCTTGGGTAATTGTTTGGGTATAAGCATCTCTACCAGACAACATTGGTCCGAATAGTGATAACAGTGCAATGATGACGATGATGACGAGCGACAGGATAGCCGCTTTGTTTTTACGAAGGCGTGTCCACGCATCTTGCCAGAAGTTTAAGCTTTTCCCGGCAATTCGTTCGCCTGCTTGTTCATTAAATTCTACTGGTTGGAACAGCGATGAGTCGAACTGTTCTGCTTTTGCATTTGAATTTTGTTCTGCCATTATTTGCTACCCCCCAAACGAATCCGTGGATCAACGACACCGTACAGAATATCGACGATCAAGATCATCAAGATGAAGACTGCTGAGAAGAACAGTGTTGTCCCCATGATGACCGTGTAGTCATTTTGTGTGATGGATGAAACGAACAATTCACCAAGACCCGGTACTGCAAAGATTTTCTCGATAACGAATGTTCCGGTAATCAAGGCTGCCGTCATCGGTCCAAGAATCGTGATTGCTGGAATCAAGGCATTACGCACCATGTGTTTCCAAGTGATTGATTGACCATCTAGGCCTTTTGCCTTAGCGAGTGTCACGTAATCCTGCCCGGTGACTTCAAGCATTTCCGTTCGAACGAAACGGGCAATCGAGGCCGTTACGCCGAGCGATAAGGAAACGGTCGGAAGAATCGTATGTGCTGGACTTTCCCAGAAGGCTACTGGCAATACGCCCCATTTCACTCCGATATAATATTGAAGAAGTGACGCAAATACGAATGATGGCACGGAAATCCCGAGTACCGAAATGAACATCGCACCATAGTCAACTGCAGTATTGTGGCGAAGAGCCGCGACAACACCTAGAACAAGACCAAGTAATACACCTAGAACAAGGGCTTGAATACCTAATTGAGCGGATGGTCCAATTCGTTCCATAATCAAATCTGTTACTGGACGGCTGTCATATTTAAATGATACGCCGAGGTCCCCTTGTACTAAGTTGACCATGTACGCTGCATAGCGTTGTGGAAGCGGATCATTCAAGTTGTATTTATCCCGCAGGATATCCAACTGTTCAGGAGAAAGTTTCTCCTGGTTTTGGAACGGTGAACCTGGTAACAGATCCATTAGGAAGAAAGTGAACGAAGCGATGAGTAAAAACGTCAGTACGCCGTAAACAAGGCGTTGAGCTAAATAACGGCCCATAGATGGCACCCCCTATAAAGATTTTCTGTTTTTTTCGAAACATCAATAAAATCAGTATGACCCAAAATTGTCGGAACATTCAAGAATTTTGTCGTAAAAATTAAAATTCTTTTTTATTTCGGACTGATTGACGCCCCCTGGCCGCTGTTTTTTCACAGTTAACCAATATTTCAGAATTTTTCGTTTGATTCCATTATACTTTGCTAACAAAGTAATTAGAACCTATTTTTTACGAAAAGTTCACATTTCTGCTAACAAAATGAGTTTCCATTCAGAAAAAATCGTATAAAACAGGAGCGTTCCTTGAAAACGTTCTCAAGGACGCTCCGTTTTTCAATTACTTCACATCAACATATTTGTACTGGAAGTCAGCACCAAAGACTTGACGGTTAAAGTCTTTGACCGTCGGACGACTCAAGAATGCGGCACCCGCTTGATAAATCGGTGCGATTGCTTGGTCTTTTTCGATCAATTGTGACTCTGCTTGTTTAAAGAGATCAAGACGTTTTGTGACATCTGATTCTTCGTTGGCAGCATTCAACAATTTATCGTAGGCAGATGATTTGTAATTCACGTCATTTTGACTGTTTGTTGATTCAAAGATCGATAAGTTCGACATTGGATCTTGATAGTCTGGACCCCAAAGCGCATACGACATTTGGTAATCGCCTTTTGCTTCTAGATCAAGTTTATTCTTGAACGGTTGTTGTTTGATTGCAACAGTGACATTCGGAAGGTTTTTCTCGATCTGTCCCTTCATGTATTCACTGATTTTCTTCGCGTCTTCGCTGTCGAATGACAAGAGTTCAATCGTTGCTTTCTTATCACCGTTTGCTTTTTTCCAAAGATCAGCTGCTTCTTTTGCATCCCGGTCGAACCAATTGATGTCGCTTGTGTAATCTTTACCTGCGTCATCTTTGATGAACTCTTTTGGAATGAAGCTTGTAGTCGGAATCGAACCGTTCGCAAGTAACGTATCCGTAATTCCTTTTGGATCGATTGCCCGTGCGATCGCTTTACGTGCGTCGACGTTTTTCATTGTTTCGTCTTCGTTGTTGAATTTCAAGTAAGCGATCGATGAACGAAGTGCTGTCTTGAATTCAGGTTTTGATTCATATGTTGCAACCTGCTCTGAAGTGAGGCCGGCATAATCGATTTCATCTGTATCATACAGATTTACGACCGTTGAATTATCTTTAACGACACTGATTGAGACCTCGTCCAATTTGACGGCATCTTTATCCCAGTAGTTTTCGTTTTTCGTCAGAACACGTTTTGAATCCGTTTTCCAAGATGTCCAAACGAAAGGACCGTTGTACAAAAGCTTATCCGGTTTGAGCGAGAAGTCTTTTTTGTTTTTGTTATAGAAATCTTCGCTGATTGGCGTATACGTTCCGAATGATGTAAGCGAAAGGAAGTATGGTGCCGGACGTTCGAGTGTTACTTCAAGTGTCTTATCGTCAATTGCTTTGACACCTAGCTCGTCAACCGGTTTTTTCCCTTGCGAGACATCAGCGCCATTTTTGACTGTATCGAAGATGTACGCATAACCAGAAGCTGTTTTTGGATCAACGGCACGTTTCCATGCAAATTCAAAATCCTGTGCTTTGACCGGTGTACCGTCGGACCATTTAGAGTCGCGTAGCGTGAATGTATATGTGAGGTTATCACTTGAAATATCTGTTTTTTCAGCAAGTGCCGGAATCGCTTTCCCGTCTTTGTCTAAACGGTAGAGACCTTCCATCGTGTTGCCGATCATGTTGAAGGCAACTGCATCTGTCGCTTGTGCCGGATCGACCGTCGTAATATCAGACGTATCCGTTAAACGTAAAACTTTTTTGCCTTTAGAAGAACCTGCATCTTTATCTCCGTCACCTGTTGTTGAACAACCTGCAAGCACAACGCTTCCTGCAAGCATAACTGATAACGCAAGACCGACTGTTTTTTTATTCATCGGTGAGTCATCTCCTTTTCTTTTTCAAAACCGCTTCCTACAAACGATTTTTAGACATCTCGTCGAAACTGCCTCAACGTTCCCCAAAACGCATTGACCTAGTTTCAAAAACTTAAACGAAGTGATAAATTGATTTTATGTGAGAATAACAATAACGTCAAGTGAATAGTCACACTATTTGCTATTTTATATGCCC
This sequence comes from Exiguobacterium sibiricum 7-3, assembly GCF_000620865.1. Taxonomy (NCBI): domain Bacteria; kingdom Bacillati; phylum Bacillota; class Bacilli; order Caryophanales; genus Exiguobacterium; species Exiguobacterium artemiae. Next base: position 1,007,222 of record NZ_KK211190.1, on the reverse strand, counting down.
TGAATAGTACAGAGTCGTAACTCCCTTTAACTTTGCGTATAATGAAATCAACATCTTGTCGTAGGAGGTTCATCATGTCTGTTAAACTATTTCGCCCGCTTCTAATTGCCTTGATTTTAACAACGATTTATACGATTTGGGCCGTCGCCACAGATTCTACCCATTCATTGATTTATCACTTATCAGGTGGCTTGTTCATTGCCGGTTTCCTGTTACTCGCTATCGGTTTTTTCTCCAATATGTCTGCCAACGGATTTTTTAAAGGCATCACCGCAGGCTTCAAAAAGCAACGTGAAGCGAAATTGCGGGAAGTCGACGGGGATTATTATGAAGATGAGGATGAGGAAAGCGAACTTTTAGAAGCAAGACAAAAGCGGGCTTCCAACCGGACAGCTCCTTATCTTTCGAGTGGTTTTATCTGTATCGGCGTCTCTTTACTCTTATCGTTCATTTGACGGAATTTTGATGACGATTAGAAGAAACATGTGATAAAGTGGAGATAATGTTATACGAGAACACAGTGATGGAGAGTAGTACATCTGATAACCACTTACAGAGAGTCCATGGATGGTGGAAATGGACAGTTGGCGCAGATGGAATGGACTTCGGAGTGGCTGATTCGAAATCATGTAGAATCAGACGGGTCTGCCCGTTACAGCAAATGAGCGGCTAGTTTTCTAGCAACTTGGGTGGCAACGCGATGACTCGTCCCTTGAATGATTCAAGGGATGTGTCATCTTTTTTTATTTCATTTTTTGGAGGGGTTCTCATGAAAACGATTTTTTCAGGTATTAAACCAACGGGTACGGTAACGCTTGGTAACTACATTGGTGCGATGAAGCACTTTGTTAATCTACAGGACGAACACGATGCATATTACTGTATCGTCGACCTGCATTCCATTACGGTCGAAATTGACCGGGTCGAACTCATGAACAACACACGGGCGCTTGCTGCACTCTATATCGCAAGCGGACTCAATCCTGAAAAATCAACGATTTTCGTCCAGTCGGAAGTTAAAGCGCACGCTCAGCTCGGTTGGATGCTGACATGCCTGTCCGGTATGGGTGAACTGGAGCGTATGACACAATATAAAGACAAATCGCAAGGCAAAGACCGGATTGGTGCTGGATTATTTGTGTATCCGACCTTGATGGCAGCGGATATTCTCTTATATGACGCAGAGCTCGTTCCCGTCGGCGACGATCAAAAACAGCATATCGAGTTGACACGTGATTTGGCGCAACGCTTTAACAGCCGCTATTATGAAACATTTAAAATGCCTGAACCGGTCATCGCAGAAACAGGTGCCCGCATCATGAGTTTGACTTCTCCCGATAAAAAAATGTCAAAAACAGACACGAATCCAAAAGGGTACATCTCAATGCTTGATGCACCGGACGTCATCCGGAAAAAAATTAAGTCTGCCGTCACCGATTCGGAAGGCATCGTTCGATTTGACCGGGAAAACAAACCGGGTGTTTCAAACTTACTCGAAATTTATTCGTTGCTGGCCGGTATTTCAATCAAAGACTTGGAAGCCAAGTATGATGGATTGAACTACGGCGTGTTTAAAGCAGATGTCGCGGAAGTCATCGTTGCGGAACTCGAACCGATTCAACAACGCTATTACGACTTAATTGATTCAGAAGAACTTGATCTGATTCTCGACAACGGTCGTGACAAGGCAGAACTGGTTGCTTCACGCAAACTAACGAAAGTCGAAAAAGCGATGGGTCTTCAGCGCAAACGGGCAAAAGTAAAAAAATAATTTCAGCCGTCTTTTGACGATTCTTCCCTTTCTTCTTTTTTTAAGAAGAAAGGTTTTTTTGCGCAACAAAAAAAGCGCTCCCGGTTAAGGGAACGCTTATCATACTTATTTACCTTCGATTGAAGCCCATTTGTACGAGAAGTCTGCGCCGAAGTTATGTTCGACAATACCTTTAACGTATGGTTTAACCATGAATGCACGTCCGCGCTGATAAACAGGCGAGATTGCTGCTGAATCAAGAAGGATTTTCTCAGCTTCTTGTAGTTCAGACCAACGTTTTGTAGCATCCGTTTGTGTTTTCGCATCGTTGATGAGTTTATCGTACTCTTTATCCGACCACTTACCACGGTTATATGGTCCGTCAGTCAAGAAGAGATCGAGGAACGTCATTGGATCTTGGTAGTCAGGACCCCAGCCGGCGAATGAGAACTCAAAGTCGCCTTTGTTTTCGAGATCAAGTTTGTTTTTGAACGGTTGTTGCTTGATTGTGACTTTCATACCTGGAAGGTTCTTCTCAAGCTCACCTTTCAAGAACTCACCGATTTTCTTCGCGTCATCACTATCGTAGTTAAGCAGCTCAAGTTCAACCGATTTTTGACCGATTTCTTTTAAGCCCTCTTCCCATAGTTTTTTCGCTTCGTCTGCATTGTACTCGTTGAATGTCGGGTACTTTTCACGGAAGTCTTTTCCGCTCTCATCCTTCGCGAAATCTTTTGGTACGAGATAGTTTGCAGGAAGTGATCCGTTCGCCAAGATGACGTCCGTGATTCCTTTTTTATTGTAACCCATGTCGATGGCACGACGGATTTTTTCGTTGTTTAATGCTTTGACTTTCGTGTTCAAGTAAAGGTAGAAGATTGTAGATTCACCCTTTGTTTTGAACTCTTTATTATCTTGATACTGAGCAACGAATTCTGATGAGAGACCAGCACGGTCGATATCACCTTTTTCGTAAAGGTTAACTGCTGTTGAAGTTTCTTTAACGACCTTAACGTTGATCGTTTTCAACTTGACGTTATCTTTATCCCAGTAGTTATCGTTTTTAACCATTTTCCAGCCTTGTTCACGTGTCCATTCTGTTAATTTGAATGGTCCATTGTAAAGTGATTTATCTGCTGTCGAACCGAAGTCCTTGCCGATTTTTTTCGAAAGTTCTTCTGATTTCGGCATGAATGGACCGAATCCAGTTAAACCAAGGAAGTAATCCGCTGGTGCTTTTAATTTAACTTCGAATGTCTTGTCATCAACTGCTTTGACGCCAACCGCATCACGCTCGCCTTTTTTCGTATTGTATTCTTCAGCACCTTCGATGTTGTAGAAGACATACGCGTACTGCGAAGCATTTTCAGGGTTCAGAACTTCTTTCCACGCATATTCAAAGTCTTTTGCTGTGATTGGTGTACCGTCCGACCATTTTGCATCACGTAGCTTGAATGTGTACGTCAACTTATCGTCAGAAACTGTGTGACTTTCAGCAATACCCGGTGTCGGCTGTTGCTTGTCGTCTAAACGATAGAGACCTTCCATCGTGTTGTTCAAGACGTTGAACGACACGGCATCCGTAGAAGTTGTTGGGTTAAGCGTCGGAATATCAGCACTTTCGATCAAGTTTAGCGTTTGCTCACTTGATTTTTTGTCTGAACTTTTGTCGCCCGATGATGTGTCATTTGAATCAGTCGTCGAACAAGCTGCAAGGAATGCGCTTGAAACGAGGGCTACAGATGTAGCCAGTGCAAAACTTTTCTTTTTCATGATACGATGACCCCCCTAAAATTTCCAAAGCTAGTAATCTAAGGTTTTTGAGCGAAAAAAAAAGTCGTTACTTTTATTCGAACAAAACCTCTCGTTACAAATAGTTTACAATGTTCTGATAATTTTGCAAACCTTTTATCCGATTTTTCTAAATATTTTTTCAAAACAATTTGAAAATAAGTGGAATTTTTAGTTTTTTGTGAGACTTGTTATAAAATACAGCTAAATTTCTTTATTTAAAAAAAGCGATTTAACGGTCATCCGAACCGTTAAATCGCTTTTTCTTCTTCTATTCACATGTGCTCTTATGCGTGATAACGTTTAAAGACGAGTGACGCATTATGACCACCGAAACCAAGCGAGTTGCTGAGAGCATACTCAACTTCCCATGACCGGCTTCCTTCACGAACGTAATCAAGATCACACCCTTCACTTGGGTTCTCCAAATGAATCGTCGGGTGAACGGTTTGTTCCTGCAACGATTTAATTGTCGCGATGGCTTCGACGCCACCGGCACCGCCCAGCAAATGACCGATCATCGACTTTGTCGAGTTGATTGCTAATTTTTCAGCATGATCGCCAAAGACAGTATGGATTGCTTTCGTCTCTAACACATCATTCATCGGTGTACTTGTTCCGTGTGCATTGATGTATTGAACGGCAGCCGGTTCGATACCTGCATCTTGAATCGCCATCGCCATTGCGCGCGCTCCGCCGTCGCCGTCTGGATCTGGTGCTGTGATATGGTACGCATCAGCCGTTAATCCGTATCCACTGACTTCTGCATAAATTTTTGCACCGCGGGCAATCGCATGTTCATACTCTTCCAGTACCAGAATTCCGGCACCCTCTCCCATGACGAATCCGTCACGTCCTTCATCAAATGGACGACTTGCCGTGTTCGGATCATGGTTCGTTGACATCGCTTTATTGGCACAAAAACCAGCAAATGAAAGGTTCGTAATTGGTGCTTCTGCTCCACCGGCAATCATGACATCCGCATCACCGCGTTCGATGACGCGTAATGCTTCCCCAATCGCGTTTGTACCGGAAGCACATGCGGTGACGGAACAGTTATTCGGTCCTTTTGCCCCTGTATAAATCGATACTTGACCACTGGCCATGTTCGGAATCATCATCGGAATGAAGAATGGGCTGACACGGCGATGTCCGCGTTCAAAATAAATTTTTGCCTGTTTTTCAATCGTCTCGACGCCGCCGATTCCTGATCCGATCCAGACACCGATTCGTTCAGCGTTGGCTTTGACATCCAGGTCAGCATTTTTGACTGCTTCCATACTGGCAACAAGAGAATAATGGACAAAACGGTCCATTTTTCGCGCTTCTTTTGCTTCAATGAATTCCGTGATATCAAAATTCTGTAATTCTCCCGTTACTTTCGTTGGATATTCATCGATGTCCAGACGTTCCATCGGACGAATACCATTTTCTCCGGCTTTTAAAGCGTTCCAGAATGTGTCGACATCATTGCCGATTGGTGTCAATGCGCCCATACCTGTTACTACTACACGTTTTCTCATCATCTTATGTGTTCTCCCCTTTAGTCCAAGTAATATAAGCTGCTCCCCATGTCAAACCTGCTCCAAATCCTGCAAGGACAAGTGTTGTCCCCGGTGACAGTCTTCCTTGTCGCCGTGCTTCTTCTAATGCAAGTGGTATCGACGCAGCCGATGTATTTGCATGTTCATCAATCGTCACGATCACTTTCTCTTCTTCAATCCCAAGCCGTTCACGTGCTGCATCGATGATTCGTAAATTTGCTTGATGCGGAATCAATAAATCAAGTTCCGTTAGCGTTCCACCAGCCTTTTGAATGACTTTTTCAACGATGTCCGGTAACTTTCGGACCGCGAATTTAAAGACTTCCCGGCCGTTCATTTCAATCGGACCATCCAATTCTTTAAATAACAGGTGTGCCCCGCGACCATCTGTTCCAAGTTCAAAGGCATTTAATCCCTGTTGTTCAGTTGGACCGAGCACGACAGCCCCAGCGCCGTCACCAAACAAGATTGCTGTCGACCGGTCTGACCAGTCAACGATACTTGACATCTTCTCTGCACCAATGACAAGTGCATGTTTTGATTCCGTTGCTGCCATCATACTCGAAGCCGTTTGTAAGGCAAAAATGAATCCGCTGCAGGCGGCACTGATATCAAAAGCTGTTGCACCGAGTGCTCCAAGTCGTTCCTGAACGATACATGCCGTTGATGGAAAAGCACGTCCGGTCGCCGTTCCGACAACAATCAATCCGATGTCGTCTGCTGTCAAGTTGGCATCTGCTAACGCTTTTTTCGCTGCTTCCGTCGCTAGGTCGGTGACATCCACCGAATCGTCCGCAATCCGTCGTGCTCCGATTCCTGTACGTGTCCGAATCCATTCATCACTCGTATCGAGTGTCGCTGCTAAATCATCATTTGTGATTCGACGTTCGGGTAATGATGTGCCGAGTCCTACAATTCCGATATTCATATGATTGCTCCTTTAAAATTAGTATCTGGTACTAATATAAAGCGTTAAAACGATTTTGTCAAAGACAAAAGAAGGTCTCCCATTGAGAGACCTTCTTTCACGTAATCCAGATTACTCTGAATCGGCTAATGTGCGGACGACTTCCATAACCATCTTCGCTGAATTAATCGAAGCAATCTCTAAGAATTCATCAAATGATAATGAAGCTTCTTCATCAGCACTGTCAGAAATTGAACGTGTCACGACGAAAGGAACGTTAAATTGATGACAAACTTGCGCAATCGGCGCTGCTTCCATCTCAACTGCCGCGACATCCGGGAAGTTCGTTTTAATGACGTTCGAACGTTCTGTGTCATGAATGAAAGAATCACCTGTCACGATTAAACCATGAACGACTCGAATCGCGTCCATCCGTTCAATGACGGCTTCCGCTGTTGCAATCAATTTTGGATCGGCTGTATAGGCAGCCGGCATTCCTGGGACTTGACCATATTCGTAACCAAACGCCGTCACGTCGACATCATGGTGACGGACTTCCGTCGAAACAACAACATCACCGACTTTTAGACCGGCTCTGAATCCGCCAGCCGAACCAGTATTGATGACGGCACTTGGCTTGAAATGATCAAGCAACAACGTCGTTCCGATTGCGGCATTTACTTTTCCGATACCGGATTTTAAGATGACGACCGGGACACTGTTCAACAATCCCTCATAAAAATGATAGTTGGCAATGACAGTATCTTTTCGTTCTGATAATTCATTTCGAAGTAAGTTTACTTCTTCTTCCATCGCTCCGATGATTGCGATTGGCATGTCTTTTTCCCCCATTCAAACAGAAAACCGGATTGCTCCGGCTGCTGTCCGTTCTTATTTACTTGATTGATGTAATTTTTACAGCGAAATCTCCGCCGGGTGCTTGAACGGATACTTGCTCCCCGACGCTATGGCCAAACAGGCTTTTAGCAATCGGTGATTCGTTCGAGATTTTTCCAGTGAACGGATCGGCTTCTGCACTGCCGACAATCGTATACGTTTCTTCTTCATTGTCTTCAAGGATCAAGAATGTAACTGTCGTCCCGATACCAACGACTGAGATATCCTTCTCATCTTCCGAGATGATGGCGACGTTGCGTAACATCTCTTCGAGTTGAGCAATCCGGCCTTCAACCATTGCTTGTTCTTCTTTCGCTGAATCATATTCCGCGTTTTCCGACAAGTCACCAAATGAACGGGCAATCTTAATATTTTCGACAACTTCTTTACGGCGGACTGACTTCAGTTCGTTTAATTCGTTTTCAACATTCGCTTTACCTTCAAGCGTCATGTAATACTGTTTTTCTGCCATTTTTGTCACGCTCCTTTTTATTCCACTAGTATAGTATATTCACATCTTTTTTGGAATCAATATCCTCTTTGATCGAGTGCAGACCGATAATCGAGAATCGCCCGAATCTTCGTGACCAGTAAATCGATTGCTACGTGGTTTTCGCCACCTTCGGGAACAATGATGTCTGCATACCGTTTTGTTGGTTCACAAAACTGGAGATGCATCGGACGGACGACCTTCGTATACTGTTCGACGACGGAATCAATCGACCGTCCCCGTTCATTCATGTCGCGTTGCATCCGGCGCAGGATCCGAACATCTGCATCTGTATCAACGAAGACTTTAATATCCATCAATTCCCGTAAACGTTCGTCTTCAAGCGCTAAAATACCTTCAACGATGATGACATCACGTGGATCAAGTGGAATCGTCTCCGTTGCCCGTGTATGGGCAACGTAATCGTAGACCGGTTTTTCAACAGCCTGATTTTCTCGCAGTGCCTTAATATGTTCGATCAGCAAATCGTTATCAAAGGCAAACGGGTGATCATAGTTCGTTTGGTAACGCTCTTCCATCGATAATTCACTTTGATCCTTATAGTAAGCATCCTGCTCAATCATGACGATGGATTCACTCGGGAATGCGTCGACAAGTGACCGTGCGACCGTCGTCTTTCCTGAACCTGTACCTCCAGCCACACCAATTACAACCGGTTTTTGCATTGAATTCGTACCTCCATCATTCATTCTGACTTCACTTTCCGACTGACGGACACACCGTCTCCAAGTGGGAAAATCGTCGTATCATATTGGTCTTGCTCCATCATCCATACTGTAAATTCTTTGACCAGACGGACAAGCCGTCGTCTTCTCCGGTCAAAAGTCTTGGGATCTGTCTCAAGGACATCCCCGTGTAAAAACAGGTTATCCGTATATAAAACTCCGCCTATTGGCACCAATCGCCCATAACCGTTAAAGAATTTTTTATACTGTCCTTTCGCCGCATCGATGAATACGGCATCGAACTGCTGTTCAAGGGTTTCGGCTAATTCTACTGCATCAGCAAAAACGATGTCAATCCGGTCTGCGACGTCTGAACGTTCAATGAACATCTTAGCTTCAGCGTATCGTTTCGCATTTCGTTCAACGGTCGTAATCCGGGCATCCGGTAAGGCGCGGGCCATCCGAATCGCACTGTAACCAATCGCTGTTCCGAGTTCGAGGATTCGTTTCGGTTGTTGTAACGTCAACAACGATAATAAAACTTCCGATCCCGTCAGTTCAATGATTGGAATGTGGTGCTCTTTCGCGTATGCTTCCATTTCCTGTAGCAAGGGATCACGTGGTCGAATCATCCCTTCGACATACGCTGTAAAATCATTCATTCGGAATTCACTCCTTCTGCGCATAAACAGGTTGACCGGGAACGAACATACCGTTCCCGATCAACCCCCTGTTCATTGCTCTTTACTTGCTTCGTATTCGACCCATTCCGGTTTATACTTCACAACATTACGTTGATGTTCCTCATAGGTTTCCTCATAAAGAATTTGACCTCGTGGATTTTTATCACTTGGTGGTCGGGCAAAGAAATAAACATATTTCGTCTTTTTCGGATTAAGGACGGCAAGAATTGAATCTTTACTGACCGTTGAAATCGGACCAATCGGAATACCTTCGTATTTGTACGTATTGTATTTCGAATTGTTCTCTAAATCCTTTAACGTCGTCAATGCCGTATTTTCTCCTGTGCCATACCAGACCGTCGGATCCGATTGGAGTTTCATTCCGTCGTTGAGGCGATTCGTAAAGACACCGGCAATCTCACGGCGATCTTCTGGTGTCGCGGCTTCCCGCTCGACCATTGATCCGAGACTCAACACTTCATGGAAGGTCATGCCTGATTTCTTAATCGCATCGGCATTCGCATCATAAATCTTTTCCATCTCATCTAACATCGTTTCAGTAATTTGATTGATGCTTTTTCCTTTATCGAATTCGTACGTCGCCGGGAAAAGATATCCTTCGAGCGAATAGAGGACTCCCTGCTTCGTCACTTCATCCGTTAACATCGGATACTTGTCAATCAATGTCTTGATATACGCCTCATCCGTCAATGATTTTCGGATGGAGTCAGCTTTAAAACCGGTTGCCTTCGCAATGATGGCAATTTGACGATCCATCGTGATTCCTTCAGGGATCGTAATTTTAACATCTGCCGCTTTCATGATGGTTCCGGTCTTCAACTCATTGATGATTTCATCTGGTGTCATCGCTTGGGTCAATGTGTATGTCCCGGCTTGGAATGACGATTCATTCTTATAGCGGACATAATAGCGGAAAATCGTTTCGTTCGCGATTAAATCTTTTTCTTTGAGAATGCTTGAAATCGTACTTGTTCCGGCGCCTAAAGGAATTTCGACCTTGACGGACTTCGTCGCCTCTTCGTTGACCGGCTCGAGTGAACTCTTTAAAAAGATGTAGATGGCTGCTCCTGCTACTAAGAAAATCGTGAACAATACTGAAAGGATGATTAACGTAATCCGGCGCGATGTCCGGCGACGTTTCTGTTCGATTTCAGCATTTTTCTTCCATTCATTCTCCATCGGTTCCTCCTTCTTCTCTTAAAACAAGGTGATATCGAAAGAGCTATTGCTCTGACGACACCACCTTATACACGAGTCGGTTTAGTCAAGCTCGTCTTCTAATGTATTGAAAACTTCTTCAATTTCATCCCAAGTTTCTGCATCGTCTTCTGCGATCGGAACGAGGTTGAAGTCATCATCACCATCACCATATTCTTCTAACTCATAAACAAAGATATCGACTTCTTCTGCTTCATCATAATCCGCGCCGACTGGCTCAAGGAAAATATATGTTTTGCTTGAGCGTGGGCTTTCATATCGTAAACGCTCGGCAAATTTAAATTCATTACCTTCTCCATCGGGAATTACGTAATGTGTAGGTTCATTCTGTTGCATCATTCATCCGCTCCTTTAATGCAGCCTCAAGTTCATCCCAAGTCTGCTCATCGTCTTCATCAATCAGGCTCAATTCAAAATCATCTTCGCCTTCGCCAAACTCGTCGATTTCACAAATGATTAAATCATCTGCTCCCTCTTCCGGATGACCAATCATTTCGAGAAATAGATAGGTCTTGCCGGTTCGCTCACTGACATAACGGTACCACTCTTCGAAAAGATGTTCGCCACCGTCTTCATCAGGAAAGAGATACTGCCGTTTTTCTTCAGACATCTCATTTCCTCCTTATCGATTTGCCCGATCCAAATAGGATTGTAGGATCATGACTGCTGCCATCTTATCGATGACTTGTTTCCGTTTTTTTCGACTGACATCGGCATCGATCAGCATCCGTTCTGCCTGCATCGTCGTCAATCTCTCGTCGACAAGAACGGTCGAAAGCCCTGTCTGCGTCTCGATTTCACGCGCAAACGCTTCACTCGCCTCAGCTCTAGGACCAATCGACCCATTCATGTTTTTTGGATGTCCGATGACGATGATTTCGACACCGTATTCCTTAATAATTGCCTCGAGTCGCTTGAAGGCGACTGGATATTCAGGTTCTGTCCATTTGATGGTCTCAATGCCTTGTGCTGTCCAGCCCATCAAATCACTCACCGCAACACCAATCGTCTTCGAACCGACATCAAGTCCGATGGCACGCTTCATTTTTTGTCTCCACTCTCCGATAGATAAGATTTCACGAGTTCTTCCAGTAGTTCATCACGCTCAATCTTTCGGATCATATTACGTGCATCGTTATGACGAGGAATGTAAGCAGGGTCACCGGAAAGTAGATATCCGACGATTTGGTTGATCGGATGATAGCCTTTTTCTTCTAAAGCATGATAAACCGTCAGCAATACTTCGCGTGTTGCCGCTTGGCTATCGTCTTCTGGAAAATTAAATTTCATCGTTTGATCCATCTGACTCACGTTAATCACCTCTTTCATTTACACTACTTCTCTATTATGCCAGTGATTGCACGTAATGTGAAGTAAACGCAAGAGCTTCGTTTAATTTTGCAGGATCTTTTCCGCCAGCCTGTGCCATGTCCGGACGACCGCCGCCACCGCCGCCGCAACGCGTCGCTACTTCTTTAATCAATTTACCTGCATGGTACCCTTGATCGATCAAGTCTTTTGAGACGCTTGCAACGAGGTTGACTTTATCTCCCTGCGCACTACCGAGGACGATGATCGCCGAGCCGAGACTTGACTTCAGTTCATCCATCATACCGCGAAGTGCATCCATATCCGAGACATCGACTTGCTTCGCAAGGACTTGCACTCCATTGATTTGCTCGACATCCTCTTTCAATGATGCTGCTTCAATGTTTGCAAGTTTTGCTTGTAATGATTCGTGCGCACGTTCTGTTTCACGAAGTTGGACTTGAAGTGCTTCGATCCGTCCCGGCACCTCAGTCGTCTTCGTTTTCAGGACACGTGCTGCCTGCTCAAGTGTCTGCAGGTGACCGTTCATCACATGGTATGCTCCAGCGCCCGTGACGGCTTCAATCCGTCGTGTTCCAGCTCCGATTCCTGATTCGGAAACAATCTTGAACAGACCGATTTCTGCCGTATTGCGGACGTGGATTCCGCCACATAATTCGATCGAATATGTTCCAGCCGAAACGACACGAACCGTCTCACCGTATTTTTCACCAAACAGGGCCATTGCACCTTTTGCTTTCGCATCAGCAATGTTCATCTCTTCAATCTCGACTGCAAGTGATGCCCAAATTGCTTGGTTTACATCCTGTTCGATGGTTGTTAATTCTTCCGCCGTGACTGCTCCGAAGTGTGAGAAGTCAAACCGGAGACGATCTGCAGAAACAAGTGATCCGGCTTGGTTGACGTGTGTCCCAAGTGTATCTTTTAATGCTTTATGCAACAGGTGGGTTGCGGTATGGTTCTTTGTGATTGCTTGACGAGATGACGCTTCGACCGTCGCATGAACTGTCGCATCTGCCAAAGCAATCCCCGTCCGAACAATAACTGTATGCAGATTTTGACCATTCGGTGCTTTTTGAACATCTTTGACATCAAGGACGAAATCCGGACCTGTAATGGTTCCAGTGTCCGCCACTTCTCCACCGCTTTCTGCATAAAATGGTGTGATATCAAGCAACAATTGTGCTTCTTCTCCAGCAGCGACTTCCGTCACTCGTTCTCCATCATGCAACAAAGCAATAATTTTAGCATCCGTCTCAAGGTCCGTATAACCAATGAACTGGCTTGGAACAGTCAATGTCGCGAGCACTTCCGACTGTTGTTGCATCGAACCGCCGTCTTCGCGGGCAGCACGAGCACGTTTCCGTTGTTCATCCATTGCCCGTTTAAATCCTTCTTCATCAACAGACATCTGATGATCTTCTGCATATTCAACCGTCAATTCGAGCGGGAAACCATACGTATCATACAAACGGAAGGCATCTTCTCCACTGATGACATGTTCGCCGTTACTCTTCGCTGCTTGTGCCACAGTGTTTAAGATAGCAAGACCGTCATGTAACGTCTCGTGGAATCGTTCTTCCTCGTTTTTGATGACACGTTTGATGAAATCTGCTTTTTCTGGAACTTGTGGGTAGAAATCGACCATGACGCTACCGACTGTATCCACAAGTTCGTACATGAACGGACGTTCGATCCCGAGCATTTTTGCGTAACGAACAGCACGACGAAGCAGGCGGCGTAAGACATAACCGCGTCCTTCGTTCGAAGGCAGCGCACCGTCTCCGATTGCAAAGGCAACTGTCCGGATGTGGTCAGCAATGACTTTGAACGCAACATCCAGTTTTGAATCTTCGCGGTAAAGTTTACCGCTGAGTTCTTCTGTCTTATGGATGATCGGCATGAACAGGTCCGTGTCAAAGTTCGTCGGCACATCTTGCATGACGCTCGCCATCCGCTCAAGACCCATCCCGGTATCGATGTTTTTACGCGGTAACTCCGTGTAATTGCCGTGTCCATCATGGTTATACTGACTGAACACGATGTTCCAGATTTCGAGATACCGTTCGTTCTCGCCACCCGGATACAATTCGGAATCGTTCGGATCGTCGCCGAAAGCCGGTCCGCGGTCGAAGAAAATCTCTGTGTTCGGACCTGAAGGACCCTCACCAATTTCCCAGAAGTTATCTTCCAGTGGAATAATGCGTTCAGCCGGCACACCAAGTTCGAGCCAGATTTGACGTGCTGCATCGTCTTCCGGGTGAATCGTCACGGAAAGGCGGTCCGGATCAAGTCCATACCACTCGTCACTCGTCAATAGTTCCCAGCCCCATTTGATCGCATCTTCGCGGAAATAATCGCCAACAGAAAAGTTTCCAAGCATTTCAAAGAACGTATGGTGACGTGCTGTCTTCCCGACGTTTTCGATATCGTTCGTCCGGATGGATTTCTGCGCGTTGACAATCCGTGGATTTTGCGGAATGACTCGTCCATCAAAATATTTTTTTAACGTAGCGACACCCGAGTTGATCCACAGTAATGTTGGATCTTCAATCGGAACAAGGGATGCGCTTGGTTCGATTGCATGTCCTTTAGATTGGAAAAAGTCGAGATACATCTGACGGATTTGTGCACCCGTCAACGGTTTTAATGGTTTCATCGAAAATACCCCCATTGATTAATTTATCCTGAACGCAAAAAAACGATACATTCATCCCTGAAAAGGGACGAAAGCATCGCTTTCGTGGTACCACCCTCGTTCGTAAAGACATGTGCTCTCTTTACCTCGAAAAATCCGTTAACGGAGATTACCCGCAAGTGTTTGCACTCGACTCCGGAAGGAGCTTCAATCGAATCGTCACGAAGATGGTTACAGCAGATCCATCTCTCTCTGGTCATGAAGATTGCGACTTACTTATCTTCCATCAACGTTTTGCGTCCATTCATCTACCGTGATTATTACCTATCTGGTGCATTCAGTCAAGTCTTTGTCATACCGCCGAGTCTTTCAATAAGCCGTGTCCGCCGACGTGGTTCTTCCTCTTGCGAAGCTTTATAAAAGGCACGGGGATCTCCGAACAACAACAAACTGGCTTTCGCCCGTGTGACAGCCGTATAGATGAGATTGCGGGAATGTTTGAAGGCCCCGGTGAAAAAGACCGGCATCAGGACAATCGGAAACTCCGATCCTTGCGCTTTATGGATTGTAATCGCATAGGCATGCGTGAATTGATCCCATTCACTGCGGTTGTATTCGACTTCCGTCTGATCAAACCGGGCAATGATTTTATCCACCTTGTCGACATTTTCCTTCGCAAAAAAAATGTTAACGATTTCGCCGATATCTCCGTTATAGACATTTTCTTCCGCATTGTTAACGAGCTGAAGAATTTTATCTCCACTCCTGTAAATTCGCGTTCCCTGTTTGACTTCCCGTTTTTTAGGAGCTTCCGGATTATAGACCTGTTGCAGGACGATGTTCAATTCATCAATCCCTACCTGTCCACGATACGTCGGCGCCAGGATTTGAACGTCAAACTTCGAATACCCTTTCGCCAACGCTTTTTCCGCAAAGGCGGCGATGCCGCGTAACGACTCCTGCGGGGCGAGCGAATAAAACCGCCGGTCGGATAACGGTGAAAGCAAGTCAGCTGACGTGACCCGATTTTTCAAATCGTGAGCCAGTCGAAGAATCGAGGAATCTTCGGCTTGCCGGTGAACGACATTGAGCCGAACGACCGGAATGCCGTCTGTGTCCATTAAATCAGCCAGGACTTGTCCCGGACCGACCGACGGCAGTTGATCACGGTCGCCGACAAATAAAATCTTCATTCCGTTAGGTACTGCTCGTAACAGACTCGATAACAGATAAATGTCGATCATGGATGATTCATCAATGATCAGCACCTTACCTGTGATTGGTTGGTCTTCATCCAATTGAAAGTTCGACCCGTCATATTTCAACAAACGATGGATGGTCATCGCCGGAACGTCCGTCGCTTCCGACAACCGTTTTGCCGCTCGGCCGGTTGGAGCGACAAGCACATACGGATAGACCTCACCCGACTTGACCTGACTTTTCTCAAGCGGCCAATCATGAATTTCCTGAAGCGCGTGTAAAATCCCTTTGATGACGGTCGTCTTCCCGGTACCGGGACCACCTGTCAAGACCATCAACGGGGCTTTGACAGCCAGTTCGATGGCTTCCCGTTGTTGGACCGCATATTCCATCCCAAACCGTTCTTCCAGTTGACCGATGGCTGACAGAATCGTTGCGACATCGACTTCTTGTTCCGCTCCGTTTGCCATGACGCGGGCCAACTCTTTCGCCGCCCGGACTTCCGCATAAAAAATCGTCGGCAAATACAAACAGCCTTCTTCGAGTTTCACCTTATCTTCGGTCAACAACAGTTCGATGGCTTGTTCGAGGCGTTCGCCCGGATCTTCTCCGAGCAGACGGGGTGCCCGTTGCAACAGCGATTCGACGGTCGCAAACGCATGCCCCTCTCCCGCTTCCTGTTCCAGTATATGCATGATGGACGCTGCGACCCGTTCCGGATGCAAGCCGACAAGCCCTAGATGCGAGGCGATTTGATCGGCTGTCTTAAAACCGATGCCACTGACCTCGTACATCAAAGAATAAGGATTTTCACGAATTCTCGCCATCGCATCCCCCTCGTATGCAGCATAAATCTTTGCCGCAAGTTTCGGGGTGACATCAAACGGGGCTAAAAAAAGCATCAGTTGATCGACACCGTATAAGGTCGCGAGTCGACTGAAAATGACATCAGCCTGTTTTTGTTTCAGTCCAGGGACACGGTCAAGTGCCTTGCTGTCTTTTAAGATGATATCGATGGCATCTTCACCAAGAGCATCGACGATGTTTTTCGCTGTTTTCGGACCAATGCCGGTAAACGAACCATTCGTCAAAAAACGGACAGCTGCGTGTTTCGTCATCGGGACCGATCGCCGGATTAACTCCGCTTTTAATTGTTTACCAAATCGCGGATGATCAACCAATCGTCCGAACGCTTGATACGTTCCGCCGAGTTCGATTCCGACACCGGTTCCTGTGACGACGAGCTCTGTTTCTTTTAATTCAAAGTTTTTTTCTTTTATCGCCATCAAAACGATGGAATGGGCTTCTTCTTCGGAGGAAAAAAGCACACGTTTAATACGACCGACTACTTGATGGGGGTGCTCCATCACTCCACCTGCTTTCTGTCTGAACTCCGTTACGCTGTTCCAATCATAGCATTCGTTTAAGGGATTTTAAATGAGGGAAACATTTCTTGAATCAATAATTGAATGGAGGAATAATTCATGGGACGACTGCCAATTGCCGGATTGTGTGAATTAGTACTGGAGGTTGAAGATATGGAACGGGCTGTTGCCTTCTGGAATGGAACGCTCGGTATCCCGATTGTCGAACAGTGGGCGCCGGAAGATGCGGAGCCGAGTCATGAACAGGAAAAGCAGGACGGGGTCTGGGCGACATGGTTGTACATTGGGGGAAATACCCGTCTCGGCCTTTGGCTCAAACGTGACTTTACAATGGAAGAACGGACAGTCAAACACCTTCCTGTCACAAAGTGGGACAGCCTGTATGATGAGGGCGGAGTCCACGTTCATTGCGCCTTTTATATCGAGAAAAACAAGTTTAATGAAGCACTTGACCTGTTACGTACTGCTGCAATTGATGTCAAGATTCGTGAATGGGATGAGCAGCAGACATCAAATGACAAGGAATACTCCGCTTATTTTAAAGATACGGAACAAAATGTTATCGAACTGTACACTAAAAACATGGACGAAGCGTATGAAGACTTTTCCGGTCCACCGTTACGGATCGTACGTGAAGTTGGTCATTAACTAAAAAAGCGTTGCGAAACCGATATGTTCATCGGTCGCAACGCTTTTTTTTAGTTCAACAAGGCATCCATCTTCGCTTTCGCATCCTTCGCCAGCGTATGGTTCGGCTGATAGGCAAGAACGGTTTCAAGTTCCGTATAACACGCTTCCTGCTGACCTAAAAAGGCCAGTGCGATGGCATAGTTATAACGGGCATCCGTATGTGTCTCTTCCAGCAATAATACTTGTTCGAAGATTTCAGCCGCTTCTTCAATCTGTTCGTTCTGAGCAAGGGCAAGACCGTACTGGAAGGCGATTTCAACATCCACCCCATTCAGTTCCGTCGCTTGCTTCAGACGTGGAATTCCCCGAACCGGATCGCCCAGCTTTTGATACGTCAGACCGAGCATGAAATGAAGGTCAGCGTCATCGAGTCCGTGTAATAAGGCAAGACGCAACGATTCTTCTGCTTCAACTAATAAATCTGCCGAGAAATACAATGCCCCTTTGGCATAATGAGCACTGGCAAACGTCGAATCAATCGTCAGTGCCTTGTCGTAAAACAGGATTGCCCGATCAGCATCGTCCATCGATTGGAGCAATGTCCCTAAATTGACGTAACCTGTCGGATCATTTGGTTGTTCTTCGATGGCATCATTAAAAGCTTGTGCCGCCAATTCATAATTACCGGACTCCAGGTGTCGGAACCCGACTTCATTGTAGTTCATTTCACTCTCTCCCTTACGCAAGATACGTTAATGCTTGACCTGCTTTGTACGCATCATCAATCGTCGCCCCACCGAGACAGACGTCGCCGTCATAGAAAACGACAGCTTGTCCGGGGGTAATCGCCCGTTGCCGTTCGTCGAACGCGACGTCTAAACGTCCGCCGTCAAGGATACGAACCGTCACAGGTGTATCCGTTTGACGGTAACGGAACTTCGCCGTACAACGGAATTCTGTTCCGACCGGCATCGTTGCCGTCCAGCTGATGTCAGACGCATACAGTCCTTCTGAATAAAGCAATTCATTATGGAATCCTTGCTCAACGAATAAGATATTCTCTTTTAAGTTTTTCCCGACGACGAACCACGGTTCTCCGTCTCCACCAATTCCAAGACCATGACGTTGTCCCATCGTGTAGTACATCAGACCGTCATGACGCCCCATCGTTTTGCCGTCGAGTGTCCGCATTTCACCCGGTTGCGCCGGCAGATACTGACTGAGGAACTGTTTGAAGTTTCGTTCCCCGATGAAACAAATGCCGGTCGAGTCTTTTTTCTTCGCTGTCGCAAGGTTCGCTTCTTCCGCGATTTTCCGCACTTCTGATTTTTCCATGTGTCCGATTGGGAACATCGCTTTAGCGATTTGATCCTGTGACAGTTGGTTCAGGAAATACGTTTGATCCTTATTTGTATCGACGCCGCGCAATAATTTATGCTCGCCGTCTTCGTACACGGCACGAGCATAATGCCCCGTCGCAACAAAGTCTGCTCCTAGGCGCATCGCATGGTCAAGAAATGCTTTGAATTTAATTTCTTTATTACACATGACATCCGGATTCGGTGTCCGACCGAGTTTATATTCATCCAAGAAATACGTAAAGACTTTGTCCCAGTACTCTTTTTCGAAATTGACTGCGTAATACGGAATGCCGATTTGATTGGCGACGGCGATGACATCTTCGTAATCTTCCGTTGCCGTACAAAATCCGTTTTCATCTGTATCGTCCCAGTTCTTCATAAAAATCCCGATGACGTTGTATCCTTGTTCTTTTAATAAATAAGCCGTAACGGAAGAATCAACACCGCCGGACATCCCGACGACGACCGTTGTTTCCTCCGGTGCTTTTGCGCGTGTGTTCATTGTTTTCACCTCTTAATTGTTCTGAAACGATTTTACGACATCTATCAGGCCTTGTGCGAGCAGTTCGACTTGTGCCTCATCATTTCCCCGCCCAAAGCTGATCCGGACCGATTGTTTCGTCCGCTGATTTTCACCATACATCGCTGACAAGACATGCGATGGCTCAACCGATCCTGCCGTACAGGCACTTCCGCTTGAAACGGCAATCCCACGCATATCGAGCATAATTAAAAATGGTTCAATTTCGACATTCGGGAAATACAGGTTAATGACTTGTGGCAAGCCTTCTGCCCCGTTGACTTCAAACTCAATCGTTGAAGTTCGAAGCCGTTCGAGCAAGGTCGTCCGTAACAGTTGGTACTGTTCAGCCTGCTTCTCCCGTTCCTTTGCCGTCAACCGGACTGCTTCCGCAAACCCGACGATGCCGGCGACGTTTTCGGTTCCGGCACGACGCTTCCGTTCCTGTTCCCCTCCATACGATTGAGGAGCTAACTTGATAGCAGAACGGACATATAACAATCCGACGCCTTTTGGCCCATTGATTTTATGACTCGATGCCGACAACAAATCGATGTGCATCGCTTCCACATCGATCGGTGACTTCGCAAATACCTGAACGGCATCCGTATGGAACACAATCTGTTGTTCCCGCAAGAAGCGACCGCATGCCGCAATCGGCTGGACCGTTCCGACTTCGTTATTTCCGAACATGATGGATACTAAAATTGTATCCGGCCGAACAGCCGCACGTAAGGCTTCTTCCGTCACGATACCGGACTCAGGAATTTCGAGATACGTCACGTCAAATCCCCGTCTCTCCAGTTCCTCGAAGGCATGGAGCACGGCATGGTGCTCAAACCGTGTCGTGATGACATGACGGCCTTTCGACTGGTACTGCATGGCAGCACCGATGATGGCATAGTTATCTGCTTCCGTGCCACCGCTCGTAAAGATGATTTCTGTTGGTTTTGCGTTCAATTCCGTTGCCATCATTCGTCGTGCCGTATCAATCGCAGCCCGCCCTGTTCGTCCGAATGCGTGGACGCTTGACGGATTCCCGAATTGCTCAAGCATGTAAGGCGTCATCTTGTCCAACACTTCGGACCGCATCGGCGTCGTTGCAGCGTGATCAAAATACATCATCGTTTTTCACCTCTCATATATAAAACATATAACCTGTGTCGTCTTCTTCGGCTAAATCTTTTAATGTCGTCGTATCCAGAACTTGATCGACGGCACTTTGAATTTTATCCCACAATTTCCGTTTCGTCACTTCGTCACAGTTATCGCCTTCGACGACGACAAGTGGACCTTCGAGCAGACGGATGATATCCCCTGCTGTAATGTCTTCGGCTGAACGGCCTAATTTATATCCACCATATGCTCCGCGGACACTTTTGACGAGACCGCCGTTTCGGAGCGGAGCAATCAATTGCTCCAGGTAGTGCTCGGACAGATCATACATCTGCGCAATTTTCTTTAAAGACAATGGCTTTGCCTCGCCTCCTTTGGCGAGTGCAATCATGATTGTCAGACCATAACGTCCTTTTGTCGAGATTTTCATCATGCGAAAAGACATCCTTTCTAGTATAGTAGTAGCTAAAAGTTGAAAGAAGGAACGCTACCTATGGCTAATTTATTTGAATCACATTCTCCGGCCGGGCCGCTTGCCAATCGGATGCGCCCTCAATCACTGGACGAAATCGTTGGACAACGCCATTTAATCGGAGAATCGACCTTGTTACGCCGGGCCATTCTCGCTGACCGGCTTGGGACCGTTATTTTTTACGGACCACCGGGAACCGGAAAAACGACGCTTGCCCGTGTCATTTCAAGTTATACGAAATCGGCGTTTGAACAATTAAATGCCGTCACGGCAAAACTTGATCAGTTGCGCGAAGTCTTAAAAGCAGCGGAATCCCGTTTACAGTTTGACCAACAAAAAACTATTTTATTTTTAGATGAAATCCACCGTTTCAATAAAATGCAACAAGACGCCTTACTGCCTGCCCTTGAAGCCGGAACGATTACACTGATCGGCGCGACAACGGAAAACCCGAGCTTCGAAGTCAATGCTGCCCTGTTATCCCGGGCGACCGTTTTTCGGTTTGAAACACCGACGACGGACGATCTGCGAATTGTCCTAAACCGGACTTTAAAAGACGTAGACCGTGGGCTCGGCAAGTATCCGGTCACTGTCACCGAGGAAGCCGTTGATCATTATGTCAAGCTCTCGGATGGCGATTACCGGGCGCTTCTCAACGCACTCGAACTCGCAGTTCTGACAACACCGGAAATTGACGGCGAAATCACGATTGATCTTGCCGTGGCCGAAGAATCGATTCAACAAAAAGCGTTGAAATACGATAAAGACGGAGACCGGCATTATGATGTCATCTCGGCCTTCATCAAATCGATTCGCGGCTCAGACCCCGACGCTGCCCTTTACTGGCTTGCCGTCATGATTGAAGCCGGGGAAAGCCCGCGTTTCATCGTCCGTCGACTCTACGTCCATGCGGCAGAAGATATCGGATTATCCGATCCGCAAGCTCTGCTGATCGTCGATGCGTGTGCTCGGGCCTGCGAATACATTGGTTTCCCAGAGGCACGGATTCCGCTCGCCGAGACCGTTTTGTATCTCGCGACGGCTCCGAAATCAAACACTGTCATTACCGCGATTGATCAGGCGCTTGAACTCGTTCGTCGATCAGATGGTGGTCCGGTTCCCCCGCATTTGCGGGATGCGCATCATGCCGGTGCCGCAGCGCTTGGTAATGGTGTCGAATACCAGTACCCACACCAGTTTCCACATGCGTATGTCAAACAGAACTATTGGCCGGAAAACCTGGCACGAACCAAACCGGTTTTTTACAAGCCTAGTCCACGGGGATTCGAAAAACAATTACAGGCACGGCTTGATTTTTGGAAAAAACAACCGTAAACGATGAGAAAAAGCGACCTCAGCAGGTCGCTTTTTTTAACGGACACGTTCGATGATGACGCCAGCTTCCCGGACAATCTCATTGATGACATAACTTGCCGCAATCAATCCACCAACCGACGGAACAAACGCGTTTGAACTCGGCGGCATTTTGGCTTTCCGAATAAACGCTTCATCGTTACCAACGACTTGACGGACTTCTTCGATGATCTTGACCGGTGGTTCATCCGAAAAGACAACCGGGACTCCTTTATGAATCCCTTCCTTCCGCAAGCGCGTCCGGATCACTTTTGCGAGCGGATCGTAACTCGTATCTTTAATATCAACGATCTTGATTCGTGTCGGGTCCATCTTATTTGCCATTCCCATACTCGAAATGATTGGAATTTTACGTTGTTTACACTCTTTGATCAAGTGAATCTTAAACGATACTGTATCCGAAGCATCAATGACATAATCCGGATTTTCTGCGAAAAAGGATTCGTACGTTTCTTCGTTGTAGAACATTTTCAAGCGGACAATTTCTAAATCCGGATTGATTTGCATCAAACGATCTGCCATTGCATCGACTTTCGGCTGGCCGACTGTCGGTAACAAAGCATGGATCTGACGATTGACGTTTGTGATATCAATATCATCTTTATCAACCAGAATCAAACGGCCGACGCCACTGCGGGCCAGGGCTTCCGCCGAAAACGAACCGACACCACCGATTCCTAAAATCGCAACAGACTTGGATGCCAATGCGTCAAGTCCGGTCTTACCGATTGCTAATTCATTACGTGAAAATTGATTTAACATCTCATAACCTCACAATACTCATACTGTTTTACTCGGAATTATATCATAAAAAAAAACGTCATGCGACGTATAGTGTGATTCATCTAAAAAAAGAAACGATGGGACCCGAAGTGCCGTGTCGATACCTTATTTTTGAACCTGCTGCGCAGGTGGGTGTCTTATCCGATTCCTATTCGTACGTCCTCCTGCTGTGTTACGAGGCATGTACTACTAGTTGGAACGTCAAACTCCCTATCAAAAAAGAGTGGCTCAAAGATAAAAGGCGGCTCTCGTACATCTCAGGAACCCCATCTGTTGCATTTAATATAGCATTCCCCTTATCGAAATGCAACTGGTTCTGACTCTTAAAATTTAGTCATTTTCCAGTCGTTTCGCTTGACATCCAGCGTCGGATAAATGCTTTGGTCGGATCATATTTTTGTTGTTGGAATTCAGGATTAAACCGGGGTGTCCGGGTCGCATTTCCGACTCCTGCGATGTAGGCCCAGTTCCCGTAATTGGAGGCGACATCGTAATCAATCAACTGCTGTTCAAAGTATCGGGCACCAATCCGCCAATCCTGCTGTAAGTCATGAATCAGATAACTGGCCGTAATCTGACGTCCCCGGTTCGACATCCAGCCGGTCTCCTTGATTTCCCGCATGAAGGCATCAACAAACGGTTCACCCGTCTCGCCTGCGATCCAGGAATCAATTGCTGCTTGATCCGTCTTCCACGTCATATGCCCGTCCCGTAATCCATTAGAACGAAACAGTCGGTGTCCCGTCTCGCGCATCGTCAAATGGAAAAAGTCGCGCCATAACAATTCGAAATACAACCAGTATGTCGATTCATTAGCGCCGTGTTCCCGTTCCGTCCTTTGCAGCTCTGCCATGACACTCCGCGGGGAAAGGGAACCGTTTGCCAGCCAAGCGGATAACTTTGAAGAATCATCACGGTCGAATCCGTTCCGTGTCTCTTTATAGGTAAAGACAGGACCTTCCAAGTAAGCAGCCAAGCGATTACGTCCTGCCGTTTCCCCTCCCGCAAACGGGAATGCCGTACGAGAATCCACCGTTTGCTTACCGGGTGGTTCAATATACCGAACTTTCCCCGGTGCTTCGATTGGATCCGCAAAGCGGCCGTCATACTCAACTCTTTTCCGGAACGCCGTGAAGACACGTTTCAGTTCGTCACTGCCGATATCTTCCCGGAGATGAAGCGTCTGGGTCTCATACATTCGTGTAGTAAAACGTTCTTGCACTGCGTTTTCCTGTCGTGCTTCGTACTCACCTGTCATTCGGTGAAAATAAACGACGTCATCCTGTTGAACAAACGATGTCAGTTGTTCTACTGTCTCCCCTTGTAAAATCGTCAGTTCGATGCCGAGTTGTTCTAAATGATTTCGTAAGGCATGCAACGTCTCTTGTTCAAAGATGACTTGTTGCTGGCCACGCTGCTCTGTTTCTTGTTGAATAAAGACTGCCCGAACCTTGTCTTGCTCGGAACAGGCCTGTGTTAACGCTTCATGATCGTCGACCCGTAAATCATTTCGATACCAAACGACTCCTGCCATGTCACTCACTCCTTTGTTATCCCTTACCCGTACTATCTCAATCTTCTTCCTCTCCGCAAACGATCGATGTGCTGAAAAGGTTTTGAATTTTTGTTTTCGTGGAATATGATTAATACAACTTACTAAGGAGTGAATCATTTCATGGCTGCTAAAAAAGGAAAACTCAAGACGCTGATTACGCTTGCTACGACGGTCGGACCGATCGTCTACAAATTTTATAAAAAACAACAAGCTAAAAAATCAATCAATACACCAAAACGATAAACTAACATATGAGGGGGAGCGGATATCAAATCCGCTCCCCCTCATTTCGTTCCCAAAACATGTTTTATTTTTTACTTACACCGGTGCTGCCGGATTCGTAAAAACGCCACGGATATTTCGTCGCTTCCCCGGCATTTGGGATTCCGATCCGGGTCGTCTGAATGATGTTCTCCGTTTCCCCCACTTCGATCTGAAAGCGTTCATCCCTGTACAAATCCACACCCGAATCTTCTGTCGTCAAACCAAATGCTTGGCACAACTTAGCCGGACCGTTGACTAAGTTTTTTTGTTCAGCTTTGGTTAATGTCGCGTATGATTTTGCAAATCGCCGTTCGGCAACGAGATCATGTCCGCTGATAACCTCCGCACCACGCAGTAATACGGCATACCCTTGACCAATCTCTCCGCAGACGATGTTCAGGCAATGGTGCATCCCATACGTGAAATACACATATATGTGTCCCGCCGGTCCAAACATCGGTGCAGTCCGTTTCGTCGGTCGCCCACTGTAGGAATGGGCGGCTTGATCGTGCGGTCCAAGATACGCTTCCACTTCGACAATCCGCATCGTGACCTCGTCGACCGTCAACAGACTCCCTAACAGTTCCGGTGCCACCTCAACTGGTGACCGTTCAAAAAAGGTGCGTTCCATCTCCAATCCCCCTCCATTAAAAAAACAGATTCCCCTCATGACTGAAGGAAATCTGTTGGTATTATGATTGTTTGACGGCTGTCCGAATCGACAGTTCGTTCAGTTGTGCGTCTGAAACCGGGCTCGGTGCCGCTGTCAGCAGATCGCTTGCCGAAGCTGTTTTCGGGAACGCAATCGTATCACGTAAGTTCGTCCGGCCAGCAAGCAGCATGATCAGACGGTCAAGACCGAGTGCGATACCCGCGTGCGGCGGTGTCCCGTACTCGAATGCTTCCATCAGGAAGCCAAACTGTTCGTTTGCTTCTTCTTCCGTGAAGCCAAGCAGTTTAAACATCCGCTCTTGAATATCACGTTCGTAAATCCGTTGTGATCCGCCACCGAGCTCATACCCGTTCAAGACGAGGTCATAGGCTACGGCAAGGACGCTGCCCGGGTCTGTCTCGAGTTTGTCGAGATCTTCCCGGCGTGGCATCGTGAACGGATGGTGGTTCGCATAAAAGCGACCGTCTGCTTCTTCGAACGTCACGAGTGGGAAGTCCGTTACCCAAAGGAAGTTGAAGACCGTTTCGTCAATCAAGCCGAGTTCTTTACCGAGTTTTTGGCGCAGAGCACCGAGGCTGTCAGCAACGATAGATGCTTTTGCTGCTACGAAAACAAGTAAGTCACCGGCTTCCGCTGCCGTCGCTTCAACGAGTCGTGCTGTCGCTGTCTCATCAAAGAACTTCGCGATTGGACCGTTCAGTCCGTCTGCCGTTACTTTGACCCAAGCGAGACCTTTCGCTCCATAAATCGCTGTGAATTCTTGTAATTTATCGATGTCTTTACGGGAGAACTGATCTGCTACCCCTTTGACGTTCAATGCTTTAACTTCGCCGCCTGATTCAAGTGCCATATCAAAGACTTTAAATCCGGCTCCCGTGACTGCTTCTGCGACATCGATCAATTCAAGACCAAAACGAGTATCCGGTTTATCTGAACCGAACCGGTTCATCGCTTCTGCATACGGCATCCGCGGGAACGGTGTCGTAATATCTTTTCCGAGCGTCTCTTTCATGACACGTGTCATCATCGACTCCATCATCGCATACAAGTCTTCCACGTCCATGAAACTCGTTTCGATATCGACTTGTGTGAATTCCGGCTGACGGTCGGCCCGTAAGTCTTCGTCACGGAAACAACGGGCAATTTGGAAGTACCGCTCAAAGCCCGAGACCATCAGCAATTGCTTAAACAACTGCGGTGATTGTGGCAATGCATAGAATTCACCCGGATGGACACGACTCGGAACCAAATAATCCCGTGCGCCTTCCGGTGTCGATTTTGTTAAAATCGGTGTCTCGACTTCGAGGAAGTCCTGTTCGTCGAGGAAGTTCCGCATGATGTTCGAGGCTTTCGAACGCAAACGGAATGTCTCTTGTAACGACGGACGGCGAAGATCGAGGTAACGGTATTTCAGACGAAGATCTTCTGACGTCTGTTCCGCTTCTTCACTGATCGGGAACGGCGTCATTTTCGAAGCATTCAAGATGATGACTTCGTCTGCGACGACTTCCACTTGTCCGGTCGGAATGTTCGGGTTCGGATTTTCACGCTTGATGACTGTCCCTTTGATGTCGAGCACGTATTCCGAACGAATCGATTCCGCCAGGCGATGCGCCTGTTCGTTTTCCGGTTGGAAGACGACTTGGACGATACCGGTCCGGTCACGTAAGTCGAGGAAAATCAATCCTCCAAGGTCACGTCGTTTTTGAACCCATCCTTTTAATTGAACGGCTTGGCCGATTGTTTCTTCTGTTACGGTTCCGTTCATGTGTGTACGTCCGATCATTATGCTTCCTCCTTTAATTTCGCGACAATCGTATCGGCGACAGCTGATAATGGCACATCAATCTGTTCACCAGTCGACATGTCTTTTAATGCAGCTGCTCCACGTTCGACTTCTTCGTCTCCTAGAATGACGGTGAAGCGGGCTTTCAGCCGATCGGCTGCTTTGAATTGTCCTTTGAACTTCCGTCCGAGATAATCACGGTCAGCGGCAAGTCCTTCCAGACGCATCAGTTGCAACAGGCGTGTCGCCGTTTTTTCGACTTCTTCATTCCCTTGAGCGACGATAAAGACATCAATCGTATCATCGATTTCTGGCAGGACACCTTCATTTTCAAGTGCCATCAACAGACGTTCAATCCCAATTCCAAATCCGATTCCCGGTGTTGCCGGTCCGCCGATTTGTTCGACGAGTCCGTTATAGCGTCCACCGCCGCAAAGCGTCGTGATGGCTCCGAAACCTTCTGCTTCCGACATGATCTCAAACGACGTGTGATTGTAATAATCCAGCCCTCGGACAAGTGTCGGATCAATCACGTATTCGACCCCGAGTGCATCCAAGTGTAACAAGACTTGATCGAAGTATTCTTTTGAAGCCGGGTTCAAGAAGTCGAGGATTGACGGTGCTGTCGCCATACTCGGGTGATTGCGGTCGACTTTACAATCGAGTACACGGAGCGGATTCGCTTCTAGACGATTTTGACAATCCTGGCATAACTCGTGGGCGACCGGCTTGAAGTGATTGACCAGTGCTTCTCTGTGCGCGGCACGGCTTTCGCTGTCTCCGAGTGAGTTGATGACGAGTTTCAGTTTTTTCAGACCAAACGAGCGGTAAATGCTCATCGCAAGACTGATCACTTCTGCATCGATTGCCGGTTCTTCACTGCCGAGTGCCTCGACACCGTATTGGTGCAACTGGCGGAATCGTCCGGCTTGCGGACGTTCATAGCGGAACATCGGTCCGATATAAAAAAGTTTGACGGGCTGATTGGCGGCGCCGTAGAGTTTATTCGTCACGAATGACCGTACGACGGCTGCTGTCCCTTCCGGACGAAGCGTAAATTGTTCCTTCCCACGTTTTTCAAGCATGAACATCTCTTTTTGAACGATGTCCGTCGTTTCACCGACACCCCGTTTGAACAACTCTGTTTCTTCAAAGATCGGTGTCCGGATTTCTTTATAGTTGTACCGTTTACTGATCTCCCGCAATTGGTTTTCAATATACTGCCAACGTTCCACTGTACCCGGAAGTACATCAAACGTTCCGCGTGGTAATTTCATCCTAATTCCTCCTTTTTGAATACAAAAAAAGTCCTCGTCCGCAAAGGGACGAGAACTTGAAGATCCCGTGGTACCACCCTGGTTGCTGAAAATTCTCAGCCACTCGGTGCAGTTAACGCCTGCCTACGATTTCCCCTACTCTGTTCGTTTCAGGAAAATACCTCAAAAGGGTCTTTCATCTAGTTCGTCTGATCACCCTTTCAGCCTAGGGGCGACTCTCTATGCAGCCGAGATCTAAATTACTCTTCTTCGTCATCGGTTCTTAATTCGTTCTGTTATCCTTTATATTGCCTCGTTCAAAAGATCCTGTCAAGACTTTAATCACTTTTCAAGAATCAACGTGACCGGTCCATCATTGACCAGTGCAACGTCCATCATCGCTCCGAACTGCCCTGTCTCTACGACAATTCCTTGCTGACGTAAACGCGCGTTAAACGCTTCATACAGCTCATTGGCAAGATCCGGTTTTGCCGCTTCCGTAAAGGCAGGACGACGGCCTTTTTTGACGTCTCCGTATAAGGTGAACTGGGACACCGATAAAATCTTTCCTTCGACATCCTGAAGCGAGAGGTTCATCCGTTCTTCTTCATCCTCGAACACACGTAAACCGGCAATCTTGTCCGCCAACCAGTTGACTTGCTCCAGCGTATCGTCATGCGTGACCCCGACGAGTAAAAGAAATCCTTGATCGATTTGACCGGTAACTGTCCCTTCGACCGTCACGCTTGCTTCTTTGACCCGTTGTAATACGACTCGCATTTATATCCGCTCCTTATGTCATCATGACGCGATGCACAGCATATACGTCTGATATCTGTTTAATCCGATCGACGACCTTTTGCAGGTGATTGACGTTATCGATTGCAATCGTCATCGAAATCTTCGCCTGTTTGCTGTCGTCCCCTTTACCGCTGACAGCTACGATATTCGTATTCATCGCGGACACCGATTGGAGGACATCATTTAACAGACCTGCCCGGTCAAAACCGGAAATTTCGATTTCGACGTTATAACTCTTCACTGTTTTTCCTTCGTGTTCCCACTCGACTTCAAGCAACCGTTCCGGATTCTGTTCATGAATGACGTTCAGACAATCCGACCGGTGAATCGAAACACCGCGGCCGCGGGTAATGTACCCGACGATATCATCACCCGGAACCGGGTTACAGCAACGGCTCATGCGAACCAGCATATTGTCGATGCCTTTGACACGAACGCCTTCCGGATTTTGTTTCTTCGGACGGTCAAACGTCTTCATCTCGCTGATGGCTTCGTTCAACTCAAGATTTTTAGACTCTTTATCTTTGCGCAATTTTTCCGTCAATTTATGAGCGACTTGAGCCGCGGTCAATCCATGATAGCCGACTGCCGCATACATATCTTCCTCTTGAGAAAAATTGAACTTCCGCGTCACATCTTCAAGTGTTTTTTCGTTGATGACTTCTTTTGGTTCAAAACCAAGTTTTTTGACTTCCGCCTCAATCAATTCGCGGCCTTTCGAGACGTTTTCTTCCCGTTGCTGGCGTTTGAACCATTGACGGATTTTGTTTTTCGCCTGGCTCGATACACAAATCTTCAGCCAGTCCTTACTTGGACCGTAACTGTGCTTCGATGTCACGATTTCGATGATGTCACCGGTCTTGAGCTTATAATCGATCGGAACCATCCGTCCGTTGACTTTCGCGCCAATCGTGCGGTGTCCGATTTCCGTATGAATCCGGTACGCATAATCAATCGGGACCGAACCTTTCGGCAACTCGATGACGTCCCCTTTTGGTGTGAAAACGTATAACATATCGCTGAAGAAATCGACTTTAACCGATTCCATGAATTCTTCCGCATCCGCCGTATCTTTTTGTAATTCTAAGATTTCACGGAAATGGGCAATCTTATCTTCAAAACCTGATTTTGCTTCCTGCTCTTTACCTTCTTTGTAAGCCCAGTGCGCGGCAATTCCGTACTCGGCGATGAAATGCATATCGCGTGTCCGAATTTGCACTTCAAGCGGTTCACCCTTCGGCCCGATGACCGTTGTATGCAACGACTGGTACATGTTTGGTTTAGGCATCGCAATATAATCCTTGAAGCGGCCAGGCATCGGTTTATATTGCGTATGAATGATCCCGAGTACCGCATAACAATCCTTGATGGAGTCGACGATGATTCGGACAGCCATCAAGTCATAAATCTCACTGAACTCTTTTTTCGAGTTCTGCATCTTGTTGTAGATGGAATAGATATGTTTCGGACGACCATCAACCTCAGCCGCAATCTCGACTTCTTCGAGGACCTCATTCACTTCATCGATGACAGACGTGACGAGCGCTTCCCGTTCCGTCCGTTTTTGTTTCATCATCGAGACAATCCGGTAGTACTGTTGTGGATTGATGTAACGCAGACTGATGTCTTCAAGTTCCCATTTGATCGTCGAAATCCCGAGACGATGGGCAAGTGGTGCAAAGATTTCGAGCGTCTCTTCCGCTTTTTGAACTTGCTTCTCTTTGACCATATGTTGCAAAGTCCGCATATTGTGCAAACGGTCGGCCAGCTTAATCAAGATGACTCGAATATCTTCTGCCATCGCGATGAACATCTTCCGATGATTCTCAGCCAGTTCTTCACGCTTTGATTTGTATTTGATTTTACCAAGCTTCGTCACACCATCGACGAGCATCGTGACATCTGCTCCAAACTGTTCTGTCAGTTCTTCCAGCGTAATATCGGTGTCCTCGACGACATCGTGAAGAAGTGCGGCAACGATCGTTGTCGCGTCCAAACCGATATCCACTAGTATCCCCGCTACTTGAACGGGATGAATGATGTAAGGTTCACCCGATCGACGAAATTGTCCGTCATGCTCGTCTTTTGCGAATTGATAGGCACGTTCGATATCTTTGACTTCTGCCTCTGTCATGTACTCCGCACATCGAGCGAGAAGGTCTTCTACATTTACGATTTGTTTATTTGTCATCCCTTATCCTCACCCAGTCCCCGGGATTGATTACGCTGAATCCCTAATATATATCCTCTATTATCGTGAAATTTTGATAATATGTCAAAATAAAAAGAAATACCCCCCCGACCACTGTCGAGAAGGTACTTGCGATTCATTAATCTGCGTAACGAATTAAGGATAGAATGTCGTATCCTTCTAATTTTTCACGTCCACCCAAGCCATCAAGTTCAATCAAGAATCCGATTCCGGCAACCGTTCCGCCAAGTTGCTCGATCATTTTGATTGTCGCTTCGATTGTTCCGCCTGTTGCCAGTAGGTCATCGAGAATGACGACGCGTTGTCCTGGTTGGATCGCATCGTGGTGCATCGTCAAGACGTCTTTTCCGTACTCAAGACCATACTCGACACGGACCGTCTCACGTGGTAATTTCCCTTCTTTACGGACAGGTACGAATCCGATTTCCATCGCGTATGCGGCTGGGCATCCGACGACAAATCCGCGTGCTTCCGGTCCGGCGATAACATCTGCGCCTTGTTTACGGGCATAATCGATCAAGGCATCGACCGACTGCTTATAAGCAGGACCGTTTTGCATCAGGGATGTAATATCTTTAAAGCTGATTCCTTCTTTCGGCCAGTTTTCGACCTCTTTTATATGCTGTTTGAACTCCATGTCATTTCCTCCTGCTTCGCCGCTTCTACCAAAGTATCAAAACGCTCTTTCAACTGAGCGAGTGACGAATAAATGTATTGTTGCTCAAGACGTTGACGTTCCTCATGACGCTTGTACGTCGCAGCTTCCGTCAAGTCTCGTTTTTCAGCGTTCGGGTTCACACCCGGCAGCCCGTCCTCCATTGTAACAAGAAAATCCAGTTCCGAAAACACTGAATGCATAAAGTTAATCGAACGTTTCGACCATTTTCGGGATTTCGACAAACGAACGAGCCCAATTCGAAGCTCGTCACGGGGACATTTCGCAAAGTAATTGAAATAATGTTTAAACTCTTCCCGGGACGGAATCGTCTCGAAATAATACCCTTCGTCTTTAAACGCACAATAAATTCGTTCGGAATCTTTTAAATACGGCAAGAAAGCCGCTTCTTCTTCCGGTATATCCAAAAAGACAACATTTGCCTTCGCTTCTCCGTTCAGCGGACGCTCGGCATATTTGGACTTTGTTTCTTCAGAAAACGCAACAAACGTCGTCGTATCATGCGGAAGTTCAAACACATCTGTCAGCGGTTTTTTACCACCACGATAATCAAACAGTTGATAATCAACGACCGCCAAATCCTGAATCATCAGTTGCGGTTTACGGAATCCGTTCCATTCATTGATGTTCAGACTTCCCATCAATGAAACTTCTGCGAGTGACGATACTTCATCGACTGCGTCTCCGAACCCAAATCCGATTCCATCCAGTTCGGTCTTCCCGTCGGTCACAAGAACCTTCAAGTGCGTCAAATCACGACCAATCCGTTTCAAGTCACGAATGTTTGCGCCTTCGACGACAACTCGCGGCGACGGATTCCCCATACCGAACGGGGCCAGCCGTCCCATCTCTTCGATCAAGCCGATCGACACATCCGAGACATTTAAGCGTAAATCAATTTCCGTCGTCGCGATGAACGCTTCCTCCGGTAAACTTGCCGCTTGGGCATTCAATCGTTCCCGTAGGACCTTAACGTTTTCGGATGACAATGTCATCCCGGCAGCCGCCGGATGTCCTCCGAAGTGCGGTAAGATATCAGCCGACTGATTTAACTCAGCAAAGAGGTCAAACGCTGCAATCGAGCGCCCCGATCCTTTGGCGGTGCCTTTTTCTGCGTCATGACACAATAGAATGACCGGTCGATGATATTTTTCAACGAGCCGGGACGCCACAATTCCGACGACGCCGGGATTCCATTGATTTGAGTCGACAACTAAGACTCGGTCCGATAAATAATGCTGTTCTACGAGATCAGTCGCTTCTTCGGCAATTTTCTTGACGATATCCTGCCGTTGCTTATTTTGTTGGTCGAGTTGTTCTGCAAGCAGACTGGCTTCTTCAATCGTTTCCGCGAGTAGCATCTCAAGTGCTGGCATCGCTGAGTCGAGTCGCCCTGCCGCATTGATCCGGGGACCAAAGGCAAATCCGACCGACTCTTCCGTCAACTCGTCTTCGACGAGACTGCAGACTTTCCGTAACGCCAGGATGCCCGGTCGTTCACTGGCATTTAGCGCTTCAATCCCTTTCGCTGCAAGCAAACGGTTTTCACCGACGAGCGGGACTAAGTCGGCAATCGTTCCGAGTACAGCCAAATCAAGCAATTCTTCCGGCACACGTCCCAGTAACGCATGGGCGACCTTAAAGGCAACACCGGCACCGGCAAGCTTCGAATACGGGTAATTGGAATCAACACCCGGATGAATCATCGCGAAAGCGTCCGGCAAGACGTCTTTTGCTTCATGGTGATCGGTAATGATTAAGTCGACTCCCAGTTCTTTTAAGACGGCCGCTTCCTCGATACCGGAAATTCCACAGTCGACCGTGATGACGAGACCAAAGCCCTCTTCCGCTGCCCAGCGGAACGCTGCCTCGTTCGGTCCGTAACCTTCTGTAAAACGATTCGGAATGTAGCATTCCGCCATCGCACCGATTTCAATCAACGCATGCCATAAAATCGCAGCGGAACTGACGCCGTCGACATCATAGTCTCCGTAAATCAAAATCATTTCACCTTCGTCGGCTGCTTGCTGGATCCGGGTAATCACTTTGTTCATGTCCTGGAACAAAAACGGATCATGAAACGCCATTTGATCGGTTTCCAAAAATGCTTTGGCTTGATCTGCTGTCTCAAAGCCACGCTGAACGAGCAAGTGTGCGACTTGCCGGGAAACGTCCACCTGGCCGGCTAATTCGTCTATTTTAACGGAATCGACTTCCTTATCGATCCATGTTTTCTTTGAATGATACATCTAATCCCTCCAATCAACTTCATCATTATAAAACAAAACCCGCGTTAGCGATAGCTAACACGGGTCAGGTCATGAGGCTTGTTTAGTTGATTTTAAAGTTCGACCTTTCATGACGAGCCACAGTTGAGCTGCGATGAAGATCGAAGAATACATGCCCATGAATAGACCAACAAGCAAGGCAAGACTGAATCCACGGATGGCTTCACTACCAAAGATGTATAGTGCCGCTGCCGTCATGATGACTGTGACGACCGTGTTGATCGAACGAATGATTGTCTGTTGAATCGATTCATTGACGATATGCGACAATTCACTGAATGTCACTTGACGGCCACCTTTTTCAGCAAGACCCAAGTTTTCCCGAATCCGGTCGAATGTTACGATCGTATCGTTGACGGAATAACCGATGATGGTCAAAATCGCTGCGATGAAGTACAGATTAACTTCAATCTGGAACAACGAGAAGAAGGCGATGATCATCAACGCATCATGGAGTAAAGCAAGTACTGTCGCGATTCCGTAAAGCGGTTGGAATCGGAACGAGACGTAAATGACGATTCCGAGTGAAGCTAGCAAGACAGCATAAATCGCGTTACGGGCAATTTCCTGACCGACTTGCGCCGATACCGTCGAAATACTTGGTTCTTTCTTATACTTCGCTTCAATCGTTTGTTTCATTTTCGAGATTTGTTCCTGGCTGAATTCTCCGACGAACGTCACGTTCGCGAGCTTTCCGCCTTGCGCAAATTGAACGCCGTTGATTTCAGCCGCATCAATTCCAGCCTCTTCAATAACAGAACGGACCTCTGATTCCTTAATCGTGTTCGTTGAAGAAATTTCAACGCGTGTTCCTTCTGTAAAGTCGATTCCAAGGTTCAATCCGCGGAAAGCCAACAATAAAATCGAAATCACTAAAAGCGCAATCGTGATTGCAAAATAAACTTTCCGATGTTTGACATAATCAAATTTCGTTGGATTAAAGTTCACGAATTTCATCCTCCTTTACGCCAAACCAGGTTTTTTTCTTATCAAACCAGCGGCTGCTGACGAGAAGTTGCATCAAGTAACGTGAGATAAAAACATTCGTGATGAACGTAACGGCAATCGAGACCATCAGCATGATGGCAAATCCTTTGACGGTACTTGTTCCGAAGTAATACAACACGCCTGCTGAAATCAACGTCGTCAAGTTGGCATCAAGAATCGTACCAAATGAGCGGCGGTTACCGGCTTTAAAAGCGGACAAGACGGATTTCCCACTTCGGAGTTCATCTTTAATCCGTTCTGCCGTGATGATGTTCGCATCAACTGCCATCCCTACACCAAGTACAAGAGCGGCGATACCCGGCAACGTTAAGACTGCATTAATTCCGTTAAAGAAGATCATGACGAGATAGATGTAGAACAACAATGTAATGATCGACACTAAACCAGATACCCGGTAAAACAGCAACATGAAGAGGAAGACGGCTGCAACACCGATCATTGAAGCAAACAAAGTCTGATCGAGGGCATCTTGACCAAACGCGGCCGAGACAGACGTCGAATAGATTTCATCCAGTTTGACCGGTAATGCTCCGGCATTCAGGATCGACGATAATTGCTTCCCGTATTCTGCTGTGATGTCACCACCAGAGATGATGGCTTTATCCGAGTTGATCGGCTGTTGGACCGAAGCATCGGAGACGATTTTCGAATTTTCTTTTTGAATCTCTTTTTCGTACGTATCCCCTTTTTCATAGTCGAGCCAGATGACAAGACGATTTGCAGGAGGTTGCATTTTAGACACTTGTTGTGTCACTTCATAAAATTTTTCTTTTGATTTCATCGTCAGTTCGACGAGCGGTGCGTTCGTTTGCGGATCGTATCCGACTTTCGCTCCTTTTGCCTTTAAATCTGATCCATCAAGTAACACCTTGTCGTTGATGTCTCGGAATGACAGTTCGGCCGTCGAAGATAAAATCTGACGGGCTTCACTCTGATTTTTGACGCCAGCCAGTTGGACACGAATCCGGTTGTCTCCTTCAATGCGGATGTCCGGTTCCGAAACACCAAGTACGTTCACCCGGTTTTCGATTGCCGTCAGCGTCGCGCTCATCGCATTGGCATCGATGACGTCGCCTTCTTTCAGTGGTTGTACTTCATACAAGACTTCAAATCCGCCTTTTAAGTCCAGACCGAGTTTTGTGTCTTTTAAGAGCCAATTCGATGTCGTGCCAATCAAAACGAGCAGCGCGGCAACGATGATGAAGAACGTGGCCAGTTTTCCCTTCTTAATCATGCTACATTGTCCTTTCTCTCAAACCCAGTATATTTTCAGACAACTTTCTTATCCTATCCTAGCTTACATAAGAATTGGTAATCTTAGCAATCGTTTTTCTCATATATAAACAGAAAAGACGCTTCCGAATTCGGAAAGCGTCTTTTTTGAGCCTTATTCGACGATTTCGTCGTCCATGACAGTCGTAGTTTTTTTCGTAACTTCTGCGACCGCACTACGGTTGAACGTCAATTGCGCGTTACCCGACTTCAATGTGACGGTTGTCTCATCTACTTTTTGTACGACCCCATGAAGGCCACCGATCGTTACGATCGAGTCACCGCGTGATAACTGGGTTTGCATCTCACGCACTTGCTTCTGGCGTTTGTTCTGTGGACGAATCAACAAGAAATAAAACACCACGAAGATCAAGATCATCGGGAGGAAAGTCAATAGTTGTTGCATCTGAGTCAGCTCCTTTTCATTCAAATCACGTTCATTATACCGTAAAAAGAATGGAATTGTCAGACCATTTATCAGAAATTCTTTGCGTTCGGCAAATTATAGCCGTATTCTTCGAAGAATTCGTCTTTGAAATCAAGCAAACGATCTTCACGAATCGCCTGACGGACGCCTTCCATCAACTTGACGAGGAAGTGAAGATTGTGTGTCGAACAGAGGTGAAGACCAAATGTTTCCTGCGCCCGGATCAAGTGATGGATATAAGCACGCGAGTAATTCTTACATGCATAGCAATCACATTTCTCATCAAGTGGACGGAAATCACGGGCATATTTGGCATTCCGGACGACGAGACGTCCACTTGATGTCATCAACGTACCGTTTCGCGCAATCCGCGTCGGCAGAACACAGTCAAACATGTCGATTCCGCGAATCGCACCTTCAATCAAGGCATCCGGTGAACCGACGCCCATCAAATAACGGGGCTTGTCTTCCGGCATGAGCGGTGTCGTAAAATCAAGGGCACGATACATGACATCTTTCGGTTCTCCGACTGACAGACCGCCGACCGCGTAACCCGGGAAATCAAGTGATGCGAGATCACGCGCACTTTGGCGACGTAAATCTTCGTACTCGCCGCCTTGAATGATACCGAACAATGCTTGATCCTGCGGCCGTTCATGCGCCTCGAGGCAACGTTCCGCCCAGCGGCTTGTCCGCTCGACCGAAGCCTTCATATATTCATGAGAAGCCGGGAACGGTGGACACTCATCAAACGCCATCATGATATCAGATCCAAGGGCATTTTGAATTTCCATCGCTTTTTCCGGTGACAGGAATAGTTTATCCCCGTTCAAGTGGTTCCGGAAATTGACGCCTTCTTCTGTGATATTACGCAAATCAGCGAGTGAAAAGACTTGGAATCCGCCAGAATCGGTTAAGATCGCGCCGTCCCAGTTCATGAATTTATGCAGACCGCCGGCTTCTTTAATGACATCATGGCCCGGACGGACCCACAGATGATAGGTATTGGACAAAATGATGTTCGCATTCATGTCTTTAATCTGTTCTGGTGCCATCGTCTTAACGGTCGCTTGTGTGCCGACCGGCATGAAAACAGGTGTCTCGAAGCTGCCGTGCGGCGTATGGACGATTCCTAACCGCGCACCAGATTGTTTACACGTTTTAATATGTTCGTACGTTACTGCATGTTTTGTCATCGGTTTAATTCCTCTCTCGTTAAGAACATTGCGTCTCCGAAACTAAAGAATCGGTAATTTTGCGCAACAGCTTCTTCATAGGCATGTAAGATATGTTCACGGGTTGATAAAGCGGATACGAGCATGATCAAGGTCGACTTCGGCAAGTGGAAGTTCGTGATCAAGCCGTCGATTCCTTTGATTTCCTGACCCGGGTAGATAAAGATATCTGTCCAACCGGATGCTTCGACGAAATCACCGTGATCCCGGATGACGGTCTCAAGCGTCCGTGTCGAAGTTGTTCCGACGGCAATGATCCGTCCGCCGTTTTTACGCGTCTCACGCAAAATCTTCGCAGAGGACTCCGGTAATTCGTAGTACTCACTATGCATTTTGTGGCTGTCTACGTCATCAACGGAGACCGGACGGAATGTCCCGAGTCCGACGTGTAACGTCAACGGTGCAAGCTGAACACCTTTATCCGTCAATGCTTGCAACAGTTCCGGTGTAAAATGCAGACCTGCCGTCGGAGCTGCCGCGCTTCCCCGTTCCCGGGCGTAGACGGTCTGGTAACGGTCCTGATCCTCGAGTTGCTCGTGGATATAAGGCGGTAATGGCATCGTCCCGAGTTGATCGAGTACTTCATAAAAAATCCCGGTGTACGAGAACTTCAAAATCCGTCCGCCATCGTCGAGTGCTTCGACACATTCCGCGCGGAGTAACCCGTCACCAAATGACATCACAGTTCCCGGTTTAACGCGTTTCGCCGGTTTAGCGAGCGTTTCCCAGACATCTTCGCTTGTCTGTTTGAGCAACAACAGTTCAATCTTACCGCCGGTCTCTTCTTTGACACCAAACAGACGTGCCGGTAAAACCTTCGTGTCATTGATGACGAGCGTATCCCCCGCATTAAAATACGAGACGATATCATGAAACTTTTTATGACGAAGGGCGCCTGTTTCCCGATT
Organism: Exiguobacterium sibiricum 7-3; assembly: GCF_000620865.1. Classification (NCBI taxonomy): domain Bacteria; kingdom Bacillati; phylum Bacillota; class Bacilli; order Caryophanales; genus Exiguobacterium; species Exiguobacterium artemiae. The sequence continues at coordinate 968,066 of NZ_KK211190.1, read as the reverse complement.
GACGACCATCAATTTCGAACTTGTCCGATCGAGCAATGGCACTTGGGCAATCTGTTCTTCCGGTAAATGAAAATCAAATAAATTTACATCCATCTTTAGTTTCCTTCTTTCAATCCTAAATGTTGCCGCGCAAACGGCGTCAAGACACGACCTCGTGGTGTCCGTTGTAAAAAACCTTGTTGAAGCAGATAAGGTTCATAGACGTCTTCAATCGTCTGAGCATCTTCGCCGATCGTCGCCGCAATCGTCTCGAGACCCACCGGTCCACCGGCAAAACGTTCGGCAAGCGAACGTAACAGACGGTGATCGACATCATCCAGTCCAAGCGCATCGACATGTAAACGATCGAGGGCACTCGTCGCAAGTGTCGCGTCGATTGCGGTCTGATGCGCGACTTGTGCAAAATCACGGACACGTCGTAACAACCGGTTGGCAACCCGTGGTGTCCCGCGGGAACGAAGCGCAATCGCTTCTGCTGCCATCCGGTCTGCTTCAAAGCCAAACAAACGGGATGTCCGTGTGACAATCGCCGACAGTTCCGGCATCGTATAGTACTCCAGTTTCAGCGTCACACCAAAGCGGTCACGGAGAGGTGCCGACAACATACCTGCCCGTGTCGTGGCACCGACTAGCGTAAACGGTGGCAAATCAATCCGTACGCTACGCGCCAGTTCACCTTGACCGATGACGATATCAAGACAATAGTCTTCCATCGCCGGATAAAGAATCTCCTCAATCGATCGGCTCAACCGGTGAATTTCGTCAATGAACAAGACGTCTCCCGGTTCGAGCGAAGACAAAATTGCCGCGAGATCCCCCGGCCGTTCAATCGCCGGGCCGGCTGTCGTCTTGATGCCGACGCCCATCTCGTTGGCAATGATCGTCGCAAGTGTCGTCTTACCAAGACCGGGCGGACCGTATAAAAGCACATGATCCAGTGTTTCTTGACGGATTTTTGCCGCTTGAATAAAGACGCTCAAGTTGCCTTTCGCCTTTTCCTGACCAATGTATTGTTCCAGTGTCTGAGGACGTAAACTCCACTCTTCTTGATCTTCCGCATGTGCGGATTCTGACAAAATCCGTTCTTCCACGTTCTCACCTCACATTCAATAACAACTGCAACGCCCGCTTCACGTATTGATCCGTCGACAACACTTCACCTTGAAGTGCTTTTTTGACTTTCTCGACTTCCCGGTCGCTGTAACCAAGTGCCGTCAAGGCTTCACATGCTTCATTCAATTCCGCATTTCCTTGGGCAAATAACCCTTCGCTCGGAATATAATCCGGTGCGAGTTCAGCCAACTTGCCTTTTAAATCAAGCGTCATCTGCTTCGCTGTCTTTTTACCGACACCCGGGAATTTAATCAAATAACTTTCCTTCTCCTGCTCGATTGCTTCAACAAGCGCATCGACATCTCCTGACGCCACGATGGCAAGTGATCCTTTAGGACCAATCCCTGTTACGCCAAGCAATTTCGTAAACAGCGCCCGTTCACGTCTTGAACGGAATCCGAACAAGACTTCCTGGTCTTCTCTGACATAATGATACGTATATACGATAACCTGTTCGTCTCCGGTCCGATAAAAAAACGGGTTCGGTGCTACGATTTTGTAGCCAATCCCCCCGACCTCGATCGTCACGAATTCCGCACAGACATAAGCGACTTCGCCGCGTACGAATTCTATCACTTTAGAACGCTCCCATCCATTAACAAACTCTCGTGTTATTGTAGCATATAACGAGGAGGCTCTTCAAAACGTAATTCTTCATATCCAAGACGGTCATGGTGGAAATTTAAGAACTCTCCTTCCCTCAAAAAAACGAAACAGGGCAACGGATGTCGCATTCCGTCGCCCTGTTTCGTTGTGTATCTATTATTTGATTCAACTTTACCTTTATGAACGTTCCAGCATCCGTTCGAGCGCGAGGACCGCATACCGGGTCGTTTCCGGATCGACGGTGATGACATTGACCGGCTGACCGGATTCAATTTGTTCCAGTGACCAGGCGAGATGTGATAAATCAATCCGGTTCATCGTCAGACACGGACACATGAATGGATTCAAGGACACGATGTCGAGTTCCGGATAATCTTTCGCCAGTCGTTGGACTAAGTTCATTTCTGTTCCGATTGCCCATTTCGTTCCCGGTTCCGCCTGTCTGATTTGATCAATGATATACGCTGTCGAACCATTCAAATCTGACGCTGCGACGACTTCAAAGGAACACTCCGGATGAACGAGGATTTTCCGTTCGGGATCTGCTTGACGGAACTGCTCAATCTGTCCGACCGTGAACTTCTCATGAACGGAGCAGTGTCCCTTCCATAATACGACCCGGATGTCCTCATCCGCTCCGTCAAACACCAACTGATCCGCAATCGGATCCCAGACAGCCATCTGTTCGAGCGGAATCCCCAAGGCATGTGCCGTATTTCGCCCGAGATGCTGATCGGGCAGGAAAAAGAGAATCTCGCGCTCTGCAAGTGCCCACTCGACCATTTGAACAGCATTTGATGACGTGACGGTCGCTCCACCGTGACGACCGACAAACGCTTTGATTTCAGCCGTTGAATTGACATACGTCAACGGGAGAATCGATCGTCCCAGCCGGTTCGTCAACACGTCATATGCCCGTTCCGTCTGAAAGCCGTTCGCCATATCAGCCATTGAACAGCCGGCCCGCATATCCGGTAAGACGACCGTATGATTTTGATCCGTCAGCATATCTGCTGTCTCCGCCATGAAGTGGACACCACAAAAAACGGTATAGTCCGCATCGGTCATCTGTTTCGCCAATTGGGCGAGTTGGAGCGAATCTCCTGTTGCATCGGCAAACTGAACAACCTCATCTTTTTGATAATGATGCGCCGGTAAAAATAACCGCGGCCCCATCCGCTGTTTGACACCTTCGATGATTGACACTAATTCTGCATCTGTTTTTTCTAAATATGTTCTTGGAATCCCCTGCTCTGTAAATAAATTAAGACTCATCTTTTTTTCCTCCCGCAATTTTCATACTGATGTCTAACGCTGGTGCCGAATGGGTCAATGCACCAAGCGAGATATAATCTGCCCCGCATTCACAATATGCCGGTAACGTATCAAGCGTGATGCCACCCGACAATTCAACCGTAATCGATTGAGGGATCCATGACCGGAACAGCTTGATTTCTTCCGGTGTCCGGTTATCAAGCATGATGATGTCGACACCGGCTGCGACCGCTTCCTTTACCTCTTCACCGGTCTCGACTTCCACCTCAATCGGTGTCGTATGACCGACTTGCGCCTTCGCTCGATTGACTGCCGCTGTAATCGAACCGGCGACGGTAATGTGGTTATCTTTAATCATGACGGCATCATCGAGTCGACCGCGGTGATTAAATCCGCCTCCGACTCGAACCGCATGTTTTTCCAGCATCCTTAGTCCCGGTGTTGTTTTTCGGGTATCAGCAATCCGGACTTTCCCACTGACGAGACTAACGGCCTGGTGCGTCAATGTCGCAATTCCTGACGTTCGTTGAATGAGATTTAAAGCGACGCGCTCTCCCGTCAAAATCGCTTGTAGGCGGCCGGACCATTTTGCGACCACTTGTCCGCGGGAAATTGGTTGTCCATCCCGGACGATTGTTTCGTGTTCGACCTCGAGCAGTCGCGCTAATTCGACCAATACAGCTTCGCCGCAAAAAATACCGGACTCTTTTGCCATGAATTGACCGGTTCCGTGTTCAGCGCCAGTCAGACAAACTTCACTCGTCACATCCTGATGACCGATATCCTCCACTAAAAAATCTTCAAGCTGTCGTCGTAGGTACCATCTGTTCATGTGGTTGTTCTCCTTTTAGTCGTTGAATTGCTCCTTCAAGTAACAGCTTAGCCGTCATCAGATGCAGGCGCCTCAGTTCAGCGTCCCGTCCGGATCCTTGTTCATCCGGTTGATTTTTGAAGGTTTCCAGTGTTTGTTTCAGTATGATTTCATCAAGCTTAACGCTTAACGCTTCTGTCCAAGATGAATCGAGCGGCCGCTGCTCTCCCTCTTGTGTGATGTCTACTTCAGGTAACGGCTGACGTGTTGGCAACTGAAGCCGTAATGCCAATTCTTTGCCCATCACGAAACATTCAAGGAGTGAGTTGGAGGCCAATCGATTTTTCCCATGCAATCCCGTTGATGCCGTCTCTCCAACTGCATACAGTCCCGGAACAGTCGTCCGTCCGAGACGATCCGTTTTAATCCCGCCCATTAAAAAGTGAACACCGGTCGTCACTTCGACGACATCAGGTGATATGTTCAATGTTTCACATTTTTTAACAAACGTCGGAAAGCGTGTTTGAATTTGTTCGACAAAAGTCGTATTAAGATAAACGGGTTCCCGTTCACGTACCGTCGTAATTCTCGTTGCGACTTCATCCCGGGCAGCCAAGTCCCCTTGCGGATGATCCGCCATCACACGACGACCGTCTGCTGTCATCAAAAAAGCACCCGCTCCCCGTAATGCTTCTGTGATCAAGCCCTGACTGACACCGTCGTGCAACAGTACTGTCGGATGATGCTGGATGTAACCTAAATCCGACAAACGGGCTCCGACTTGAGCAGCGAGTGCCAGACCGTCACCTGTCAGGTTTGGTTCATTCGTCGAGGCCGTGAACAATCCGCCGATTCCGCCTGTCGCCAGGATGACAGCCCGGGCTGAAAAGACGACCGGCTTTTGACCCCGATATCCCCGTGCGCCGACGACCTGTTGTCTGTTCGTCAACAATTCTGTAATGACGGTATCCTCGATGACGGGATGAACGAGTTGCTGAAGCAGTTGCGTCATGATACGTTCGCCCGTTCGGTCTCCTCCACTGTGAAAAATACGTGGTCTCGAGTGTGCCCCTTCTTGACCCAAGGCATATGCTCCCGTCACTTCACGATCAAACATGACACCAAACGCTTCGAGTTCTTGAATGACCTGCCTTCCGGTCGCGGTGATAAATGAAATCATCGTTTCATCTGTCCGCCCCTTCGCGGCCTGCTCCGTGTCAACTTGATGACTGAAATGGTTCTCCTCCAGATATGCCGACGCAATCCCGCCTTGTGCCCGCATCGAATTCGTTTCTGTCCTTGTCCCTTTTGAGACAAGGACGACGTTCAGATTACTCGGGAGATGGAGCGCAACCGAAGCGGCCGCTAATCCTGTACCGATGATTAAGACATCAACTTCCTCCACAATATGTAAAGACATATGATAAACACCTCTATACTTAAATATTTACTATTGACTTGACAATAAGTTTGGCATATTTTTAGCTGAGTGACAAGACGAAAGGATACGATAATGAATGATTTATTTAGATCATGCGGCAACAACAGCCATGCACCCCGACGCCCTTGAACAGTATCGATATACAGCAGAACAGGTCTACGGCAACAGTTCTTCGCTTCATGACACGGGAGATGCCGCTCTCCGATTGTTAGAGCAGGCACGGAATAAATTAATGGAATGGCTTGGTGTGACGGAAGGAACGATTGTGTTTACAGGCAGTGGATCCGAAGCCAATTACATTGCTTTAAGCCATCTCCTCCGTCAAACCAATAAGACAACTGTCTTGACACTAAAGTCAGAACACGATTCTGTCTTGTTGCCCTTGAAGCGATGGAAGACGAACTGGCAGGCCATCGATTTACAAACGACAGGTGAATTTGATTGGAACCTGTTCGAAAAAGCGTGCACAGAAGAAATAGGCGTCGTCTCGATCCAGCAAGTCAATTCAGAAACAGGATTTATCTTTCCGGTTGCCGCCATCGCTGCCTTTTGCCGAAAAAAAGGAATTCTGTTTCACTGCGACGGAATCCAAGGATTTTTGAAAGATCCGGTGGATTTGAAAGACGTCGAGGCATATACAATCAGCAGCCATAAAGTGTATGGACCGAAAGGACTCGGTGCCGTCTATTTGCGCCGTCCCCTGTTCAGTCCCTATTATGAGGCACACCATGAATTCGGGATTCGGCCGGGAACCGTTGATGTTCCCGGTATCGCGGCTTTCCTGATGGCATGTCATCGTTATCTTGAGGAAAATCAGCATATCCAGACATCGAGTAAAAGATTTCGTGGTATGCTAAAAAAAAGGCTCTCTGCTGCATGTTATCAAATCATCGAATCACCTCAGCAACTTAACTCGATTTGTGCCATTCATACGAAACAACGGGATGGTCAATTCGTCCTCCTCGCCCTGAATCGTGCCGGAATTGCCGTCTCGGCGGGAAGTGCTTGTCGTGCAGGTGAAAACGGACCCAACTCGACTTTACGTACGATTGGTTTTGATGAAGCAGCGGCTCACGGATTGATTCGACTCAGTTTTGGTCGGATGACGACAGCTGAGGAAGTAGAGCGATGTATCGATGTCCTTTGTTCGTTGGAGGAATCAGATGAACTAGAAAGGTAGGAATGGTCATGGGAAGAAGACAGTCCGGGGAAGAACGCCGGCAAGAGTTATTAGAGATGATTCAACAAAGCGATCGACCCGTCACAGGTACGAAGTTAGCGAAACAGGCAGGTGTCAGCCGCCAAGTCATCGTACAAGACTTATCGTTGCTAAAAGCAAAAGGACATCCTGTCGTCGCGACGGCCCGGGGATATTTGTTAAATCACCCCGAGCTTGACGGATCCCGCCATATCAGAAAAGTCGTCTGTCGGCATGGCAGTGATCAATTGAAGGCAGAGTGTGATGCAGTCGTCGACGAAGGTGTCATTATCCGTGATGTCATCGTCGAACATCCCGTCTATGGATTTTTGACTGGGGAATTGATGCTGAAAAGCCGCCGCGATGTTCGAGCCCTGATTGAACAACTGGAAGAAACACAGGCGACACCTTTATCTACTTTGACAGATGGTGTCCATATTCATACGCTGGAAGCCGATAATGAAGAGGCATTACATGCCGCAATCGATGCCCTCGACCGGTTAGGGATTCTTGTTTCAGAACTTGATGTCTAGCCCTGAATACTCCTTTTCAGTACATCCTTTCATGCCAAAAAGGTCCATCCCGTTTTAACGGAATGGACCTTTTTGTGTAATCGGAATCAGACGGTTGTATCGTCCGATCCTTCTGATCGTTCATTTTGCGAGAACACAGCTGAGACGGTTTGAACACGTCGGTTTTCGACATGCAGGACGGTTAAGGTCACCGGTCCATACACCATCTGAGTCCCCACTTCCGGAATATGACCGACATCTTCCATGATCCATCCTCCGAGTGACTGGGCTTCCGTTTCCGGCATTGCCAAGTCAAATTGATGACAAAAATCTTCAATGTCGTACTCAGCCAAACATTCATACCGGTTCGGACTGACTTGTTTCGTATATTCGAGCGATTCATCGTGTTCATCCCAAATCTCCCCGACCAGTTCCTCAAGAATATCCTCGAGTGTAATCAAACCGGCTGTCCCGCCAAACTCATCCAGCACAACAGCCATATGCGACTGTTTAACCTTTAATTCCGGCAACAAATCGATGATATGTGTTTGTGGAACAACAAATGAGACCGGACGAATCAATTCACGAATCTCCACACGTCCGTGCTTGACGAATTCCCTTAAAAAGTCACGTTCTGATAAAACACCGATGATATGATCAATCGAATCTTTATAGACCGGCAATCGCGAAAATCCGCCTTTTTGCACTTCACGTAAAATTTCATCAAAACCGGCATCGATGTCAATTGCCTGAATGTTCGTTCGCGGTGTCAATGCCTCTTCGACGGTGACATTCTTAAAGTCAACCGCCCGGTGCACGATTTCCGCTCCCGCCTCGTCCATAACACCCTCTTCTTCACTGATGTCGACAAGAGCCCGTAATTCCTGTTCGGTGACAAGCGGTCCTTTCGGATCGGCCCCGATCAGCATCAACGCAACCTGTCGTAATTTCAGAAACAAGAAGATCGCCGGCTTGAAGAGTATCAGACAGACATGAAGCGGACCACTGATCCAAAACACATAGGTTTCCGCATGTTCCCGGGCATAGGATTTAGGAATAAGCTCCCCAAATAACAGAATGAACAGAAACGTCAGGAAGACAATACCGATTTGAACCAATAAATCCGTTGATACCGTCATCGCCAACCACCCCCCAATCATCGCTACACCTAAATTGGACAGGGTATTTCCGATTAAGATGGCTGTCAGCGTTTCCTCATACCGTTGCAACAGACGGTGTGCTTGGGTCGCACGACGGCTTCCCTCTTCCGACTGATGCAAAATCCGTAACCGGTTCGCGCTCGACAAGGCGGTTTCGGACGATGAGAAAAATGACGAGATGACAAGCAAGACGAAAAACCAGATGAACTGAATCGCGGGAAGTGGGTCCACGATGCTCTCACACTCCATTTCTCAAATGAACTTGTTTTTTCTTAGAACGAAGACTCGATGAATTCGAATTCGAAGTCGCGGATTCGAACGACGTCACCGTCAATCGCACCCATCTTACGAAGCTCTTCGTCGACACCCATTTGACGCAACGTCCGGGCAAAACGTTTGATTGACTCTTCACGCATGAAGTTCGTCATCGTGAATAGCTTCTCGATCCGTGGTCCTTTGATGACGAAGCAATCATCTTCATCTTTCGAAACCGTAAATCCGGCTTCCGGTGCTTCATATCCGTAAACGACACGTGGTGTCGCTGTTTTTTCTTCAAGTTCTTCGAGACCGAATTCTGGCGTCGCATCAACAAGATCAGCAATGCGGAATAAGAGGTCACGTAATCCTTGACGTGTAGCTGCCGAGATGGCAAACACTTCAAGACCCGGGAACGCTTCTTTGAACGCTTCGAGATTCGCTTCCGCATCTGGCATATCCATTTTGTTTGCGACAACGACTTGTGGTCGCTCTGTCAAACGAAGGTTATAGTCCGCAAGCTCTTTATTGATGATATTGTAATCTTCAATCGGATCGCGTCCTTCCATGCCACTCATATCGATGACATGAACGATGACTTTCGTCCGCTCGACGTGACGGAGGAACTGGTGACCAAGACCAACACCTTCGCTTGCCCCTTCAATCAGACCCGGTAAATCGGCCATGACGAAGCTGCGGCTGTCTTCCGTTTCAACGACACCGATGTTCGGTGTAATCGTCGTGAAGTGGTATGCCCCGATTTTCGGGCGAGCTGCTGAGACGATCGACAGCATCGTTGATTTCCCGACACTCGGGAAACCGACGAGTCCGACATCTGCGAGCATTTTCAATTCAAGTTTCAAATACTTCTCTTCACCCGGTTCACCATTCTCTGCGTGTTCCGGAGCTGGGTTTGCCGGTGTTGCGAAACGTGAGTTCCCACGTCCGCCGCGTCCACCTTTAGCAACGATTGCCTGTTGTCCGTGATGGACAAGGTCAGCGATGACGGCATCCGTATCATCATCATAGACGACAGTGCCGGGTGGGACTTTGACGACGAGGTGCTCGGCTTTACGTCCGTGCATCCCTTTCGACATTCCGTTTTCACCTTGAACTGCTTTAAAGTGACGTTTGTAACGGAAGTCCATCAACGTCCGGAGTCCTTCATCCACTTCGAGAACGACGTGAGCACCATGCCCACCATCTCCTCCGGCTGGACCGCCGTCTGGAACGTATTTCTCGCGACGGAACGCCACTTGCCCGCGTCCTCCATCTCCTGCTTTTACATAAATATTTACCTGATCGACAAACATGTCAGATCCCTCCTATTACTTTTCTTCCTCTGCAGGAAGACTTTCGATTTCAATCACACACTCATACTCTGTCTGTGACTCGATCTCCATCGGCGTCACTAGATCTTTAAGGCGCGACATATCTAGTAGATCCCGATAGATCTCGATGGTCACGCCCTCATGGAAGGTCACGGATACTTCTCCATTCCCCACTTCTATCATGTCAAGCGCAGCTTCAAGAATAGACGCTACGCGTGAATCCTCGATCTGCTTTGGTGTTTCGATTACATCATATTCGACAGTTAGGCCTGTCCAATCTGCTCGTTGCAGTGCGAGTGCCGTTTTCGGTAGTCCGATCAGGGAAAGTCGTCCTTCTCGTGACGCTTGTTCCCGATACATTGAACAAATCGATTCAACAGCCGCCTCGTCACCCATCGCGCTATATGAACGAACAAGTTATAATCGATTCAACCATTCGTGACGAAGTGACTTCAAAAGATCCAGTACCTGCTCATCCTTCATCAGTCCGTTCCCTCCTAAAAAAAACAGACCCTAACCCCTGAAAGTGGCTAGAGTCTGCTTCATCGATCACTTATGCTGGGTAAACGCTGACTTGTTTTTTGTCGCGTCCGAGACGTTCGAAACGAACGACACCAGTTGCAGTTGCGAAAAGTGTATCATCGCCACCACGTCCGACGTTCATACCTGGGTGAATCTTCGTACCGCGTTGGCGGTAGAGGATTGAACCAGCAGAAACAGTTTGACCGTCTGCACGTTTCGCCCCAAGGCGTTTCGATTGCGAGTCACGACCGTTCTTTGTCGAACCTACCCCTTTTTTCGATGCGAAGAACTGAAGATTAAGTTTCAACATGTGGAATCCACCTCCTATATTTGTTCAAGTTGGATAAACTCACCGTAACTTTCAGCGATGGTTCCAAGCTGGACCAACATCGCTTCCAGTAACAATTGGGTGCGTTCACTGACATCCGGTGCTAAGTCAGCATACGGTTCTACATAAAAGTAGCCACCTTCTTGTTGTTCTGCCATTTCAAGGAGCAGGACCTGCCCGAGCAGTGATTCGATGGCATTGTATGCCCCGAAGATCACACTTGATGTGCCGGCACAGACTAAATCCAAACCAGGCTCAGCGAACTCGGCATGTCCTGTCACTTCGATGGAACGGATCAACTCCGCTTCATCTCGTCGAATCTTGACACGTATCATGGCTTACGCTTCGATTTTCTCGATGCGGACCTTCGTGTAAGGTTGACGGTGACCTTGCTTACGACGGTAGTTCTTTTTAGCTTTCATTTTGAAGACTGTGATCTTTTTCGCGCGAGCGTGTTTGATGACCGTTGCTACGACCTTCGCACCTTCTACGAGTGGAGCGCCGACTTTAACATCGTCACCACCAAGGATCAAGACTTCGCCGAATTCTACTGTGCTGTCGACGTCTGCGTTTAATTTCTCAACGTAGATCTCTTGGCCAGCTTCGACTTTAACTTGTTTACCACCAGTTTTAATAATTGCGTACATTACGTGCACCTCCTCTTAGGAACTCAGACTCGCCATCACGGGCAGCGGATGCTTTAAAACCCGGTCTGTGCGGTTGTAGTCATTTGGGTGCTTTCCAAACGAACTAACGTTATTCAGAATACCAAACGAAGTTGACTGTTGTCAATAACGTTCTGCCGGATTCTCAATGTCTTTTGACAAAATTGTCACAGTCGGCTTTCGTACCGGTAAACAGAATGCCCGGTTCACCTTCTATCAGAAGTAATTCAAGAGGACTTTCGGCGAGAAGCAATGGACTGAGCAGAGCGAGCGGAGCGCGAACGACCGCTGCTTCCGCGTGTGTCGCGAGTTCCATCAACCGTGGCTCGAGTTGACGGTGGATCGCGACCCGGGACAACTGACCATGATCCTGTGACCGTTCGAACAGGGACTTCCCGTGTCGCTGACGTGTCAGTTCACATAAGCCCATTTTCGTAAAACCGTATACTTCGATCTGTTTCGACTCGTGCGCTGCCCGTTCCTTCAACAGTTGTGTCACCCGTGTCTGTCCTTTACTGGACCCCCTCAAAAAATCGACGGCAATCATCCCGCTGATATTTCGCAGACGGAGCTGACGCATGATTTCAACTGCTGCCGCTTCATTGATTTGATCAAACGTCCGTTTTTGTTCCTTGACGGAAACTGTTTTCCCACTGTTGACATCAATCACGGTCATCGTTTCGACTTCTTCAATCAGCAGATAAGCCCCACCGTCGAGCCAAACGACCCGGTCCAGCGCCTTCTCAATCGCCCGGTCCACCTGTTCCATGATCGGCAGGCGGCCTTTGATGACGGGACGTTCGACCTGAAACCCCATCTGCTCCAGCCGTTCTTTCTCCATTCTGTTCGTGACGAGCGCTTCTGTGACATGACTCAACCGCTTCGCTTCTTGAATGATCAAGGGCTCATCCTGTTCAAGTGTCGTCTGCTGTAACATATGTTGATGACGTGCCCGCAGTTGCTTCAATTCCGCCATCAACACCCCGACCTCGGCTTGCGCCGCTTCTGTCCGGTATAAAATCCCTTCCTCTTCCGCCACCGGAATCACTTTAGCCAGTTGCTGTTGAACGACCAAATCCAGCTTCCGGCTGAAACGCACGCGGCGTCCGTATGGGAAATAGACGAGGAACCGTCCACCATACGTGATGTTTTGTGTCACTTTATGCTGTTTCGGGGCTGCCCCTTCTTTTACGACCTGTACGAGTACGGTCTGACCGACTTGAACAGCTTGCCCGATCGTCGGAACTTCCGGATAACGGCGTAACGTCTCCAGCGTTTCATTGATCGGTAAATAAAGCGGCGTCCCGTCCGTCGCAATCAAAAATGCCGCTTCGAGCGTCGGGTGCAACCTGTCAACTTTCGCATGCAGCAAGGTGCCGACACGAAGTTCATCCCGCATTCGTTCGTGGTATTCGACGACGCGCCCCCCTTCGACCAACGCGACCCGTTCCAGAGACGGAGTCTGTTCACTAATCCATTTCATCTTCATTCCTCCATGAAAAATAGACTAGAAGCATAAAACCCTTCTAGTCTATTTTTCCCCATCTTATTTCATGCCAAGCATTTTTTTCAGTTTCACGAAAAATCCTTTTTGCGGCTGTTCCATGATGTCGAGCAACGGAACGGACTCTCCGAGAATCCGTCGCGTGATGTTCCGGTAGCCGAGACCAGCCCGATTATCCGGATTCATCGTCACGGGCACACCGCGGTGAGACGCTGCGATGACTTCTTCATCATCGACGATCAAACCAAGCAGATCGATCGACAAGATACGCATGATTTCGTCGATATCGAGCATATCTCCAGCCGCCATCATATGCGAGCGGACACGGTTAACGACGAGCTTCGGCACGATTTGACGCTCCGAACGCTCCAGCATCCCGATGATTCGGTCTGCATCCTGAACCGCAGCTTTTTCCGGTGTCGTGACAATAATGGCTTCGTCTGCACCGGCAATCGCATTCATGAAGCCTTGTTCGATTCCTGCCGGGCAGTCAATCAAAACAAAGTCATACTCTAATTTTAATGAGTCAATGATGCCTTTTACCTGTTCCGGTGTGACGGATGATTTATCCTTAGACTGAGCAGCAGGTAACAGATACATTTCTTCAAAACGTTTATCACGGACGAGGGCTTGATGCAGTTTACATTGTCCGGTTACGACGTCAACGATATTATAGATACTCCGGTTGTCGAGGCCAAGTACGATATCCAGATTCCGAAGACCGATATCTGTATCGACGAGACAAACCGAATTCCCCATCAGCGCAAGTGCTGTCCCGATGTTTGCAGTCGTCGTCGTCTTACCGACTCCACCTTTACCAGATGTGACGACGATGGCACGTCCTACATGCGTTTTCGCATCTTTATGTACCTGTTCTTTCACTTGTTCCATATCTGTCACCCTCTTTCACTATCAATCGCAAATTGATCCATCCGCGCAAGCGGAACGGTTTGAAGACGAGAAAATTCGACTCCTGTTTCCCCTACAAAAGCACAACCCATGTCTAACGCCTTGATCGGCGCATCATCCGGATCTTCATGGACGAAATCGGAAATCGAAATCCATTTCGGCTGCAGGATACTTGCCGCAATTACAGCCTGTTCGTTCCCGCCTTTTCCTGCATGAACGGTCCCCCGTAACGCACCGAGACAATAAATGCTGCCGGTTGCGTGAACGACGGCTCCCGGATTGATGTCGCCAATGACGACGATCGACCCTTCGACATCTACGACATGCCCACTTCGGGCCGTGCCGCCAAAGTAATGAAATGTTCGTTCCCCGTAAAGAGCTTTCGCTTCATCCTTCGTCAGACACTCGCTGTCGTACCCGTTAAACGAAAATGAATCATGACGCGCAACGATGGACTCGACGGCCGTCACAACGCCTTCGTCGACATAACGGCGACCGAAGAAGAAGGTAATCGGAACGGCGCGTCCGTTCTCGACGGATTTGTCGGCAAGCGTCAATTCTAAATCGTCAAGAAATTCATCCACACTGCACCTTTCATTCACATAGACGGCGAGGCCACCACGATGACCTTTCATCGTTACATAACGCTTACGCTCAATCATGACTCATCCTCTTTTCTCATCAAATGTGGATTGCACCAGTCGCGTCATCGGATAATACAGCACGATGATTCCAATCAACTGAGCAATGAGACTCCTTGGAATGATTTGCGTCGCGAGTTCCTTGAAGGGAACACCGACTCCTACGACCGAAGCCGTGAAGAAATAAATATCCAGTTCAAACAAAATAGCGCTGAACGTAAAGGTGACGATAATCGTTAATACGTTCTCCTTTACATATTTTAGCACGAAGCTACTAAAAAGCGGAATGGCAGATAGCGCAAATAAATAAATTCCGATGATATCCGAATAGACGAAATCATATAACAGACCGAACAACAATCCAAAACCAAGCGCTTGTTCGATTTTTCCATAACGTCCCAAAAACATCAATGCGATCAACGTGACATGGATGACGTAAGGAGAACCGTCTCCAAGCGGACCCGCAAACAGCGTTCCTTCCAAGATAAAAAGAAGGAACACGGCGAAAAACAACTTGATGTTATTCACGAGTGTCCCCTCCCTTGTCGGTCTCAGCGAAAGGTTCCTTCGCTTCGCGCTGAATCACGAAAACATGACCAAACTGTTCGAAGTCTGCTGCCGGTTTGACGTATGCGATTTTCGAAGCACCGTATTGATCCGATTTCACCTGTTCGATTTTTCCGACCACGATACCACTCGGATACTTACCACCGAGTCCAGATGTCGTAACAATCTGGCCTTTTTTCAGTTTGGCATCATTCGGAATCTTCGTGAATTTCAAGAGATTCGTCTCTTCGTCAAATCCTTCGATCGTACCGAAGATACTTTTTCCTTTCGTATCGTCAGCTACCGCTGAGACATTGTTCGTCCGGCTCGTATCCGATAACAATTGAACGAGTGATGTGTAGGCACTTGTCTGAATGACACGGCCAATTAAACCATCTGCCGTTACGACGGCCATATTGGCTTTGACACCTTGTTCTTTTCCGATATTGACCGTGACGAAGCGTTGCCATTCGGATGACGTGCGACCGATCATTTCTGCCGGTAATAACGTATAATCCCGAATCGACCCTTTTAGCTTCAACATGTCTTTTAATTCACTGTTCTCACGTTCCAGATCGCGGACTTTGACGGAATTTCCGGCATAGTCGCCCAGTCGTGATTTTAAATACTCATTTTCCTTATACACATCGCGCACTTCTTTAACCGAAGTGACCGTATCATCAATCCAGCCAATCGGTGTCGCAAAAAGACGCTGTCCAACGCCGACGGTATCGCGGACAAAACTTTGATACCAGTGGGTTTGGTTACGTCCTTGGAGCGAGATCCCGATTAAAATCACCAAAAGGAGAAAACTAAGGAGTGTGATGAGCAGTTTTCGATTATTTAAAAATCGCTTCATCGCTCATCCCGTCCTTATCTTTTTTGTGAGATGCCTGATTTCGAACGTAACACATTCATCATCTCCAACGATTTACCTGTACCAATTGCGACACAGTCGAGCGCGTTTTCCGCAACGAGTGTCAAGATGCGTGTTTCATCTTCAATCACAGCATCCAAGTTTTTCAGAAGGGCGCCGCCGCCTGTCAAGACGATTCCGCGGTCCATGACGTCTGCTGATAATTCTGGCGGTGTTTGTTCAAGCGTGTGTTTAACACCGGCTAAAATCGCATCGACCGTATCCGACAACGCATCACAAATTTCTGCACTTGTGACTTCGATTTGTTTCGGAAGTCCTGTCACGAGATCACGTCCACGAATCTCCATCGTCTCGTTTTCCGATTCTTCATCAATCCGGGCATAACCGATCGTCATTTTCAACGTTTCAGCCGTCCGCTCACCAATCATCAGATTGTATTTCGATTTGATGTAACGAATGATGGACTCGTCCATCTCATCTCCACCGACACGAATCGATTGGCTTGTGACGATACCGCCAAGTGAGATGACAGCAACTTCCGTCGTTCCGCCACCGATATCGACGACCATGGATCCCGTTGGTTCAGAAACCGGAAGACCTGCTCCGATTGCTGCTGCAAACGGCTCTTCAATCGTATAGGCTTCGCGTGCACCAGCGAGTTTCGCTGCGTCTTCGACCGCACGTTTTTCAACGGATGTGATACCGCTTGGTACACAAATCATGACGTTTGTTTTAGACGAAAATAATCCTTTTTTCTTCGTTGCTTGATCCATGAAGTATTTGATCATCGTAGCCGTTGTTTCATAATCGGCGATAACCCCATCTTTCATCGGGCGTCGTGCCGTCACGTTTCCCGGTGTCCGTCCAATCATGTTTTTTGCTGCATTACCTACTGCTTCAATCTTTCCTGTATCGGTACGGAATGCGACGACAGAAGGTTCGCGCACGACGATTCCTTGCCCCTTCACATAAACGAGCGTATTTGCCGTACCTAAGTCAATGCCGATTTCACGGCTAAATGATCCAAACATTATTCAAAAAACCCCTCTCTGAGAATACACTTCACTAATTATAACGGAAAAGCCTTCCTAGGAAAGCGTTAAAACGTTACAGCTTGTTTACAGTTCATTGGTCGCTACAAAAGTAAAAACGCCTGAGGTCAGGAAGCATCGTTCCCCCTCAGACGTTATTCTTACATAAATCCCCGCTGTTTCATACTAATAAATTGTCCATGCCCGATGACGAGGTGATCGATGCAACTGATTCCGATCAATCTCCCGGCCTCGACCATTCGTTCCGAGACTTCGATATCTTCGCGGCTCGGCGTCGGATCACCGGACGGGTGATTGTGGACGGCTATGAAACTTGCCGCCGAACAACGGATCGCCTCCCGAAATATGTCGCGCGGGTGAACAATCGATGTATTGAGTCCACCGATAAACAGTGTTTTTTTCGAAATAACCTCATTTTTCGTATTCAAGTACAGACAGATAAAGTGTTCCTGCTGATAGAGACGCATCTCTTCCATCAATAATTCAGCGGCATCATCCGGTGAGCGGACGACCGGGCGGACCCATTTCGGTTCCGTGACAAGACGTCGGCCGAGTTCAAGTCCTGCCATGATTTGGAGCGCCTTTGCTTTTCCGACGCCCGGTGCCTTTTCCAGTCCGCCGACCCCTGCCGCTTCAAGTTCGATCAGCGACGGATAGATATCGAGTAAATCCTCGGCAATTTCAAGTGGACTCCGGTTCCGCGTCCCGCTGCGGACGAGACATGCTAATAGTTCCACCGTCGTCGCCTGTGCCAACCCCTTTAACTGAATCATATCTTTTGGCCATTCAATCACTTCATCCGACCTTTCTGTACAAGGAATTACGCGAACATCGGCTTGATTCCAAACGTTTCGAGACGACGGCTGATCGGATTGATCGGTAAACCGACGACATTATAATAATCCCCGTCAATCGCTTCGACGAACAGACCGCCTTTTCCTTGAATGCCGTATCCGCCCGCTTTGTCATACGGTTCTTTCGTCGCGACATAAGCGAACATCCAGCTTTCCGGAATATCACAGAATCGGACGGTCGTCGTAATTGTGAACGTCTCCTCTCGTTCATCCTGCAAAAGCGTCACCCCGGTCACGACTTCATGCGTTCGTCCAGATAACCGCCGTAACATTTCGAGGGCCGCCGGTTGATCGGCCGGTTTTTCAAGAATGTGGTGATCCAGTGCCACGACCGTATCCGCTGCCAGAACGATTTCCCCGGGCTTCGCTACGGTACGCGCTTTTTTCCGTGATAAATACATCACGTACTCGTCAGCCGTCATCGGGTATGGGGCTTCCTCCAACACATCGGCCGGCCGTATCGTATGGGGCACACCAATCTGCCGTAACAGTTCAGTCCGTCTCGGAGATGCTGAAGCCAGAATCAATGGGTGTTGCGTTATCATCATTATCACGCTCTTTTCCTTCTTTTTCGACCAGTCTTACTGGAATCAACTTTCAGTATAACGAAAAACAAGTGCCGCTCCGAGTCAGAGCAACACCTGTTTTTTGATTAATTATCTGTAACATCGACAAACGGATCCGATTTAGGTGTCGTCTCTTGAAGAGGCGTCTGTTTATCCGGAATCAGCTGCGTCAAATCCGGGCGGTAGTAACTTTCGATTTCCACCGTAAAGGACATCATCTCGTCCTCTAATACGATCATCTGGCTTCCCGGACCGGGTTCATCCGGACCTGTCAGCTGAATTTGACGTAAAATCGTAATCCGGTCCGTCCGTTCGATCTGTTTGAGGAAGGCCATCAGTTCAAGATAGGACGGAGCCTCGACCGTCAAAGAAGCTGGCAGTGCCGTCGCGGTTGTGGTCGCAACCGGTGTCTCTGCCGTCTGGGCAGCTTCCGTCTCGGATTCTGTTGCCATCGCACCATCGACGGCAGGCGTTGACTGGACCGGCGATGCAGGAGCTGCTTCCGTTCCGGTTGCACCAAACGTGATAGCTTGGACTTTCACACCGGCAATTTGACTGGCCGCATTGATTGCATCAATCACGTCATCATTCGCTGGTACGACCGGGACTTGTTTTTGAAGAAAGCTGGATTCGGCGACATCCACTTTCTGTTCATTCGCCTTCGCTGCTTCAAGCGCCATCTGTTCCCGCTCAAGCGTCGCTTCGGTTTGTTTCATTTCCTGGTAAGTCGTATACGTCGTATAGCCGAAGTAAGAGAGGCCGCCGACAATCAGGACGATCGTCAAGGCAAGAAGAATGAGACCACTGTATCGTTTCAATTTTCTTCCACCTCCTCTACTTCAGTCGATACCGGTTCGTTTGCATCTGTACCGGTGTCTGTCGTCGGCGGTTCCACCGTTTCAGTTGCTTCCGATTCAGGATCGACCACGGCATCCGTCACCGCGTCTTCCTTCGGCGCATCAGGATCCGCCTGGTTCGTTTCCCCTTTGATGACTTCTGCCGGAACGACCGTCAGACCGAATTGTCCGATATAACGGGGTTCTTCCGTCTCCGTATCATCCGTCGGCGTAATTGTCGTCGATGGAATTTCTTGACCGGTCGTCGGATCAATTGTCGTCGATGTGACGACTTCCGCCTCTTCATTCATCGTTTTCGTCGTGACACTCGTTAACGTCACTCCGGTGAAGGCCGTGTCCGTCAACAATTGACGGTAAAATCCGTTTAACTCTTCGAGCGTCTCGAACTGAGCGTTCATTGTTACGAGATGGTCGGCGCCATAAGCAAACTGCAGGATATAGCCGCGTTCCGGCAAATATCGCGTAATCCGTTCAAGAGCCGGAACAGCCGGACGTGGTGTCGCTTCAAGCCCGTCAACTGTCTGCTTGAGCTGCGCGACTTCTTGTTTGGCGGATTGGGCCGATTCCGATTGTAGCGTCCGGACGATTTGAATCTGGTTGTTCGCGGTTTCGATCCGGTCGGCAAATTGATCGGTCTGCCAGTAGAGATATCCTCCGGCTATCCCGCCGAATAGCAACAGGATGAGGGAAGCTACCAGTGGAAACTTAGGAGCCACATCACTGTCCGGCAACAAGTTAATCCGGTCTTTGTGGACCGTTGCTAATCCAACGAGGGGTAAGTAAGCTTTTGGAATCGATTGACCTGCCACATCAAGTACATCCGGTACTTGTTCCAACCGGACATCAAAGTTCGTTTCAAACCGGCGGACCAGCTCCTCTTGAAACGGAAAATCTCCAGTCAGCATGACACGGCTAATTTCCCGCCCGTCCCGTGCTAACGAGAAGCGATAGAAATCAAGCACACGTGAAAATTCCAGTAACATCTCTTCCAAGATGAATTCGACGTTGGCATCGTCCGATTGATACCGGTAATGCAACCGGTCCTCGATGACATCGACTTCCCAGGCATTCGCGACAAACGTATCGACCGAACGAATCAGACGCGGTATCTTGTCTTCAATGATGATCAGCTGATGATTCGTCGCGTTGACGTTCCAAATCAATAGATTACTGTCGGCTTCGACCTCATACAGCGCATCGAGACCAAAAAACGTTGCCAGTGGCTGGGGCTCCGCTGCCACGAGACGGATATGTTTTTTCCGGAATAGTTCCATGTACTGTTTTAACGCTTCGTTTGGTGCCGCATACAACATGATTTCCCGTTTACCGTCTTCTTCGAGCAGCGTGTAATCAAAATACGGTTCTTCAAACGGCAGGACGATGCTGTGTCCCAGTTCCATAAACAAATATCCGCGAATCTGATTCGTCTCGACCGTCTCCGGAATTTCGAGTTTCCGGGCCAGGACGAGTGATCCATCAATCGCCAAGACCGCTTGCGAACCGCGGGGAACCTTTAACTTCGCCAGTAAGCTGTCAAAAATCAGATCAAGCGATGCTTCCGGTTGGAGCCACCCCCCTTGAAGGGTCCCGGGCGGTAACGAGACGACGCCTCGCCGCTTAATGACACCTTTTTTAACGACCGCTCCAAAAATCCCGACATCTGTGAAATTAAAGTAAATATATGTACCTCTGCGCCGAGCTTGCGCCATATGTATGTTCTTCCTTTCCTAGAGGAACAGATCGAGATAAAGCTTCACCCAATCGTCCGCGAAATAATATGTCAGTAATGTTCCGACGGCAATCGAGGGAACAAACGGAATCGGTTGTTTTCGTTCCACGCGTTTGAAGCCGAGTAACCCCAGTCCGATGATTGATCCGACGAACGCGGAAACAAACAGGGCGATGACGACGTGTAACGGACCTAAAAAAATCCCGAGCACACCAAACAACTTGACGTCTCCTGCCCCCATCCCTTGCCGTGACGCAAGAAAGATCGCGAACAATAGAAAGAATCCGACGAATCCGCCAATAATTGGATTATACCAGTTCTCAAGGGGAGAAAGGTAGCGAACAATCAGACTAATCGGTAAAAAGAATAATAAGATTTTGTTCGGAATCAACATGTAGGCAAGATCGGACATGACGAGGATACTGAGCAGGCTCGTCAGCAGAATCGACAGGACGAATTGCATCGACCAACCGAACTGATAAAAGGCATAAGCATATAGGATGCCCCCGAGTAATTCGAGCGCCGGATATTTGATCGAAATCGGCAGCTGACACGTCCGGCATTTGCCGCGCAAAACGAGATAGCCGATGACCGGCGTCAACTCGAGTGGACCGAGAACATGCCCGCAGTTGGGACAATGCGAGCGCGGACGAACAATCGATTCCCCGACCGGCACCCGTAAGCCGACGACGTTCGTAAATGAGGTCACGAGCATTCCAATCAGAAAAAAGTAAACGGTGAAAACGATAGTCATCGTGCGTTCCCTCCTTAAAAAAGTTCAGAAAAAAACCCCCGAGATGGGGGCTTTCATCTTATTTTTCAACTACTCCAGCACGTTTTAAATCTTTTGGCGCTGCTGCTGTAAAGTATGTGTAATCTGTTGATTCACTTTTCAGCGTAACTTCATAATCATACGAACCATTCTTCTCAGTCACAGTAACGAACGAATCTTCATAAGGTGCATCAGAATTTAAAGCATCTTTCATATCATCGATATATTTTTTTAATGAATCTGTTCGAGGTGCATCTTTTGTACCTTTAGCTACACCGTTAGCTGTAATTGGTTTTTTATCTTGATTAATACCTACTTTAACTGTTTCCCCAGGCTGAACAGGGTTTGAAGACGTATACAGTTTTGCTGCTGCTACCAATTGTTTCGCATCGGACACAACCGCATCCTTACGTGAGTTCTCAATCAATCCGCCGATGGCGACGACAGCGATTGCTGCAATGATTCCTAAGATAACGACAACAACGAGCAACTCGATCAATGTCAAGCCGCGCTCGTCACGCATTTGTTTCGCATCGAGCCAAATCTCTTTCAGACGTTCTAACATGTTTATTATTCCTCCCTAGTACTTTTTTACTGTTCCTGGCGTATAGGTCATACTGTCCAGATGAATACTATTATAGTAGCACCATATTTTTTGTAGAAAATGTCTTTTTTGTACAATAGGTAAATGTTTTGACAGTTGTCAACTGGCCTGAATATCGGAGTAGATTTTGAACATCGGTACGACAACGGCGATGACAATGACACCAACGATAACTGCTAATACGACAATCAACAACGGTTCGATGATTGACTTCAAGCGATCCGTCGTCGTTTCAACTTCGGTTTCATAAAAATCGGCGACTTCCGTCAGCATCGAGTCGAGCCGTCCCGACTCCTCCCCAATCGCAATCATCTGAGTGACGAGAGGTGGAAAATATTTGTTTTTTGATAAGGGTTCATGCATCGGAATCCCGCGTGACATTGCTTCGTTTGCAGCGGCAATTCCTTTACGGATGACCCGGTTCGTGACGATCCGTTCCGTGATGTCGAGGGACGCGAGAATCGGGACGGAGGCATTCAGTAAAACGGCCAGCCCCCGTGTCATCAAGGCGATTTGTGATTTTTGAATCAATGGGCCAAACACGGGAATCATCAATAACAGACGGTCAAAGATAACGCGTTGCCGCTCATTCTTTAAGTTGAAGTACAGCAGACCGAGCAAACCAAAAGCAATCAGCAGTAAGACCCACCAATAGGCGACAAAAAAGTCAGAAACCGCAACGACGATTTTTGTGATCAACGGCAACTCACTTCCCAGTTGGTCAAAAATCGACGCAAACGTCGGGACGACGTTCAGCATTAAGAAGACGACAACGCCGATGGCAACAATCGAGACGACTGCCGGATAAATCAACGCCGAGATGACCTTCCGTTTGATCTCGTACTGCTTCTGAAGCTGAGTGACGATATTATCAAGCGCTTCTTCCAAGTTTCCGCTTGCTTCCCCCGCCATCGCCATACTGACAAAAAACGTATCGAAGACACGGGGATGTTTTTCAATCGCTTGCGAAAATTGAATTCCGCTCCGTAGATCATCTTCAACCTCGACAAGTGCCCGTTCGAGCGGTTTCGAATCGGTCTGTTTGCGCAAGATTTCCGTCGCTTTGACGATCGAGACCCCGGACCGTACAAGTGTCGCAAACTGACGGGCATACATGACGAGATGCTCGATTTTCGGTTTCGCGGTTAAAAATGTAATCTCTGTATTTAAGCCTTTTGATTCTTGTTTTTCAAGCAGCGTCACGGCAATTTGATCGGTCCGTAATCGTTCTGCCGCTTCCCGTTTCGTTAGTGCTGTGATCTTGCCTTTTTTTCGTTTGCCGGTCATTGTTCGACCTTCATATTTAAAGACTGTCATTAATTCACCCCGATATGTAAGGTGTCGCGGCAGATGCTGGGATCAATCCACGACTCACTAAGTCTTGTAATGCCATCTGCATCGTCTGCATCCCGTATTGCTTCCCTGTCTGCAGAACAGATTGAATCTGATATTCTTTCCCGGTCCGGATCAAGTTTGACACAGCCGGTGTCTCGACCATGATTTCAAGTGCTGCGACACGACCCGTTCCGTCTGTTCGCGGCATTAGCCGTTGTGAGACGACACCGGCTAGAACGTTCGCGAGTTGAGCCCGAATCTGGTCTTGTTGCTCGGACGGAAAGACATCGATGATGCGGCTGACCGTCGATGCCGCCGTCGACGTATGGACGGTCGCGAAAACTAGATGACCGGTCTCTGCTGCCGTCACGGCGGTTGAAATCGTTTCCAGATCGCGCATCTCACCGAGTAAGATGACATCCGGATCCTGACGCAGGGCAGACCGTAAGCCGGTCGCAAACCGCGGCGCATCGATTCCGATTTCCCGCTGATCAATCAGACTTTTCTGATGACTATGCAAATATTCAATCGGATCTTCGAGCGTGATGATCCGCTTATACATCGTCTGGTTGATTTCATTGATCATCGCTGCCAGTGTCGTCGATTTCCCGGAACCGGTCGGACCGGTCACGAGAATCAAACCGTGCGGCTTCGTCAAAAAACGTTTTAAGACCGGCGGTAATGACAATTGATCGAGTGTCGGGACTTCGGTCGGAATTGTCCGGAAAGCCATCGACAACGCACCGCGTTGATAAAAACAATTGACGCGGTAGCGCGCCACTCCTGTCACACCAAATGAAAAGTCGATATCGCGATCCTGTTTTAACTGTAAAAACATTTCCTCGGTAATAAGGGAACGGACGAACCCTTCAATGATGATCGGCTTCATCTTTTCCGAGCCAAACGGTGTCAGGACACCGTTGATGCGAAAGACCGGTGGTGAGCCGGCCGTCAAATGGACATCAGATGCTTCTTTTTCTTTTGACGATCGTAAAATGTCTTCAATTTGGGCGCGTTCCATCGTACTCATTCGGAAATCACCGTCCGGAGGATTTCTTCCGTCGTCGTGATCCCTTGGGCGACTTTAGATAAACCGTCCGCTAGCAATAACCTTTGTCCTTGTGATCTTACATACATCGTGATTTCACTCTCCGTTGATTGATTCATGATCATCCGTCGTAAGCTTTCATCAACCATGACAACTTCTTGAATCGCCAGACGTCCACGATAGCCTGTCATGTTACAAGAGGAGCAGCCGCGTCCCCGCATGACGGTCGTCGCTGTGATTCCTTCTTGTGCAAACAATTCTTCTTCCCGTTTCGACAACGGCTGGACTTCCCCGCAGTCACGGCACACCCGCCGGACGAGGCGTTGGGCAATCAATCCGGTGACCGAGGCCGCGACAAGGAATGGTTCAACCCCCATATCGATCAATCGGGTAATCGAACTGACGGCCGAATTCGTGTGCAAGGTCGAGAGAACAAGGTGACCGGTTAATGAAGCCCGGATTGAAATCTCGGCTGTTTCAATGTCCCGAATCTCCCCGACCATGACGACGTTTGGATCCTGTCGCAGAATCGAACGGAGACCACTGGCAAACGTCAAGCCGATTTTTGAGTTGACCTGAACCTGATTGATACCGTCGACTTGATACTCGACCGGATCTTCGACGGTAATGATATTCCGTGTTTCATCGTTCAATTCATTTAAAGCGGCATACAATGTCGAGGATTTCCCGGATCCGGTTGGTCCCGTGATTAAGATAATCCCGTTTGGCCGTTTGAGCATCTCACGGAATTGTTGTTCGTTCCGTTCACTGAAACCGATTTTTGCAATCGAGATGTTGGAATTTGAACTGTCGAGAATCCGAATGACGACTTTTTCGCCGTAGACAGTCGGTAATGTCGAGACCCGGAAATCATACGCAACGCCATTATGTAGGAATTTAATTCGTCCATCCTGTGGTAACCGGGATTCCGTAATGTCCAGTTCGCTCATGACTTTAATCCGGGTCGTCAAAATATTTTGAATCTGTTTCGGATAATTGTTTTCTGTCCGTAATTCACCATCAATCCGAATTCGGATTGACAGCGATGTTTCTTGTGGATCCATATGAATATCGGATGCCCGCTGGGAAATTCCGTTTTCGAGTATTTGATTGACCAGACGGATAATGGGAGCATCTTCACGTGTCACGGTATCACGTGATGTATCCGAAATCGTCATCTCGTCGGACTCGAGTAATTCTCGCAGGGATGAATCGATATCGTAATACTTTAAAATCGTCCGCCGGATTTCGTCGCGTGTCGCAAGTCCCACCTCAATCATCAATCCTGTCTGCAACCGCAAATCATCAATTGCAATTAAATCCATCGGATCTGCCATCGCGATGAACAGCCGATTTCCTTCTCGATAAACCGGCACTAATGTATGCCGCTGCGCCAGTTCTTTTGAGATCAATTTCGTTACCGCGACATCGACCGGATAGTTATACAGTTGAATGACAGGAATTTTTAATTGATGATGCAACGCTTCAATCAATTGTTGTTCGGTTAAATGACCGAGTCGTAGTAAGGTATCCCCTAATTTTTCCGATGTCCGTTTGACGGATAAAGCCTCTTCAATCTGTGCTTCCGTCACGACACTTTCTTCCAACAGCATTTCGCCTAAACGTTTTCGTTTCATCGCCATTTACGTTGTCATCCTTCCGCGTGCCATGTTTCTTCTTCGTCAAGTGGTGTCAGTTTTTGTTTTTTTTCATCCACGACACTCGTAATTGCCGTTACAACGAGAATCAATACGATATAACCGGCAATGACCAAAGGATTCGAAATCCAGTCAAACTTGACGATTAAATAGAGGGAATTGACCAAGACGAGCGCCGTCAATGAAAGAATCACTTTTGCTGCTGTAGTCGTGACAAAAGGAATTTGAATCGCAAACATCAAACCACAAATGATGGTCGCAAGACCGATAATGATGCCAAGCTCGATTGCTAAGTCCGTCCAGTTCATGTTCATCCTCTTTTCTTTTAGGAAAATCAGCCGACAGCGCCTTCTGTCGAATCATCTTCGACTGGAGATGCCGGGTCCCCTGTTGTTGGTGTATCCGGAGTATCTGGTGTTGTCGGTTGCTCCGGTGTTACAGGTTCTTCTGGTGTCGTCGTTCCGTCTGTTGTTCCATCCGTTGAGTCAGTTGTTGAGTTATCTGTCGAGTCATTGGTTGTTTCATCATTCGTCGTCTCGTCCGTCGAGTCGGTTGACGGTTCTTCTGCCGGTGGTGTGACGACAGGCGGTAACTCTTCTTGACTGCTCTTCGTCACAATGGCTGGTGTGGCTGCATAAAAATCAAGGGCCAGTAATCGTTTGACTTCTCCTTGATTTGATTTCGTGACACGATACAACTCAATTGATTTTCCTTCGATGCCTGATTGCGTATCACTGCTTGTTCCCGCAGATAGCGTTGCAGAATAGCGTGTGATTGTCCGGTACGGAATTGTTTTTTCCGCTTCCAGTACGGCAGAAACCGTTTCTTTGAACGGTGTCCCGCGTAATTCAAGTGTGACATCGCTCCCATTCTTCGTCGCTACGACTTGGTAGTTGACCGCTTGTGTGTTCCGAACGGCAAAATCGGTTTTTTCGTCAATCTTGACATCATAACCAAGCGTGATATCGTCCGGTAACTGCGCATGTGGCATCCGTTCGACAATCTCAAATGGCGTTTTCGCAAATAATTCATACAGTTTACTGCCAATGAAGGAGGCCGCAATCGGATCCATCCCATATGTCTTCACATTCATCAATTGACCGGCCTTAATGTCGACTTGAGCCATCGCGTCAATCATCTGTTCTTCTGCTGCCGAACGGGTCATGAACGTGACACTCGAAACGACTTCACCCGCCGGATCAATCGCTGCTGCCGTTTCAGACGGATCAAAGTTTCCTTCTTCCAATTTTTCACTTGTTTTGATTAACCAGGTGTTGAACGTCTTCACCTGCTCTTCTGTATATGTAATCGGTTGTGAGGCGAGATAGGCTTCCATCGCTGTTTGATCAACAGTTACCTCTAAAGATCCACCTTTTTTTAAGGACGCTTGTTTGATTGATTCCTCAATTTTAAATGTCACCAGTTCAGTCGGAATTGGCAATGTTTCTTCTCCTGTCCCGACGGTCAATGGTGTTTTTTTAGACCAGGACGTGACTGCTTCCTGCACTTTCGGTTTTGCTTCTTTCCGTGTCAATCCGCTGACGGGAACAGAACCAATACGCGCCGTGTCAGAGAAGTTTTCCGAGACTGTTGCTTTGCCGGTAAAGGAAATCAAGGCAAACGAAGGAACATAGATTAAGGCGATTAAGGCGACTAGCAACAGCGTATGTACAGCAAAACGTTTTAAATTTATCATCATCTGTTTCCTTTCCGTATGAAATAACCATTTCAGGTGTCTAGTATTTCCATTATAATGAATATTATGATGAAACATAAGTCCTACCTGACAAATACTTTCTCTACGTGTGAATACATACCTTTTTTTAATTTTTAGTCCAGAAATCCTATTGATTTAGACATGAGGTGAATCCGTGCCAAACAAGCAAGCTGGTTTTTCATTAATTGAGGTATTAGTAAGCATTACGATTTTATCGATTATTTCTGTATCGTTAATCAGTATCTTTTCCCAATCCCTCGCCGCATCCCGGGATAGCACCAAATTGACGTTTGCCAATTATCTCGCCAAAAATGCTGCCTCCTATATCGAGCGGGAAGCCGTCGAAGCAGAGTCCGGTCCTTTTGTTTTTAATGACTTGAAAACCAAAGCCCAACAGGCAACCTATCAGAATGGAGCTTTTGTAATGCCGACGCCGAACACGCCGTCATGTGGTGTATCGGCTATTTGTGACTCAATCTTCAATGACGCCGAAATAAATAATTTACCGTTCGATGTGAAGTTCAGTGTCACTCCACGTAAAATCAACGGACAAACGGATCCCAATCTGCTCGATTTGTATGTTTATGTCTATCCAGACGGACAATCAGAGCCCATTACTTCCTTGAAAGGATCGATTACGAATGCGACGCTTAATCAAAGTTTTCCATCAACGAAGTGACGGGTTTTCACTCGTTGAATTACTGGTCGCAATCGTCATTGCTGCGATTTTTAGTGCGGTCATCCTAACGGTGTTTATTTCGGGAACAAAAAGCTTTCAGGCAACCGGCATTATCAGTGAGTTGCGGAGTGAAGCCGACAGTTCGGTTGGTTTGATTTTAAATGAAATCACCGGGTTTGATGCTATTCGAATTGACGAACTCAATCAATTGTCATTTTATAAAAAAACACTGCCAAGTATTAGTCAATCAACAGGGCTGCTTGAACGGTCGGCCGGTTTTGTACCGTATAACGCCAATCAAGACCAAACAGACGAGACGGTCGATCCGATCACTTATACATTTGCTGAGCAACAAACCGAACAGACGACTTTGATTTATAAAGGACCGCCCGAAAGCATCAATGACCAGACACGCGTTGAAAAAACATTTACATTATCACGTCCGGAAATGGTCACGATTACGACCGGCGATTCCCCTGGGGTTTACGTCATTCACGGCATCTTGACGATTACCTTAACCATCCGGTCCGTTGATCAAGAAGAAACACAAACCCTGACGAGTACGATCGGCTTTTAAGGGAGAAAGGACGACCTATGCGAAAATCTGAAGAAGGTTACACCCTACTATTTGTATTAGTGACATTAACCGTTCTGTCCGTACTGGCGGTGGCGACAATCGGTATCAGTCTACAATCCACCCGGTTGACGGAAATCCGGGGCACGAACATCGAAGTCGAATCAGCGACACAAAATGAATTGAATCAAGCAATCGCTGCCCTGCAACAAATCGTTGCGACGACAGCCGGCACCAATCCCACCAGTTCTTCCACCGAATTATTTAAGGATCCAACCAATCAAATCATTTTAAAGCTTGCGGCTTCCGCACCGAATGTCAAAGTAGTCTTAAACGAGGCGGCCTCGAACATCCGGGTCAAGGCATTTGATTTGACCGCAGAGGTCGAAGAAACAAAAGGCGATCAGCCGACGGTCCGAAAAACGTATTCGCAACGCGTTTATCTGTCTGCGATTCCAAGTTTTTTATACTACATCTTAGGTTCGGACAATCAAGTGATTTTAAATGGCGCCCCGCGGATTCAGGGAAATATCTTTTCCCGGGAACCGTTGCAAGTATCAGCGTCACCTAACTTTATCTACAATGGTGTTTCGGGGAAGTATACGGATAAAACGGCCCGTTCTTACATCGATGGTCAAGTCAAGGTATTCCAGCCAAAGGACCAACCGTTATTGAGCTGTCGTGATTTTTTACCTTGTGATTCAAGTGTATTCGACTCGACCGTCAAAACGGACTTGTTGGCCACAAAAGACGCCTTGGTCCCGTTTGATTTTGAATTCGCCTTAAACGATTTTTTAGATATTCCGAGTACCACGCCACTCGCCACGTTATCGAGTTACTTACGAGATCAACCGATCAAACAGGCTGTCTTATCAGGTCCATTTTTAAACGAACTAAGTACAGACAAACAACTGATTCGACCGGCACCAACAGAAAACAACACGGTGACCATTACCGACGACATCGTCAAAGCTTCCACTGAACCCCTTATCATCGACGGAAACTTGACGATTTCTTCCCTCAACCCCATCGATCGACCACTTGAAATCAAACGGCCGATGATTGTTCTCGGTAATTTACTGATCCGCGGTAACGTCAGCTTTGCAACGACGATGTTTTCGACGGGCTCGAGCCGCCTGGACGATGCGAACATTCAAGGAATTGCCAGTTCAGTCAGTCAGAATACCTTGATCCTTCTCAGCAAAGGAAGTTTGACGATTAACCGCGTCAATAAATTTTCAACACCAAAAACCGCAACACCCGATATGAGTGCTTTTTTATACAGCGATGATCCAAAGCTAAACCGAATCTATTCCGTTGGTTCGACGATGAACCTGCAAGGTGGAATCTTTACGAAAGGCAGTCTCGAAGTCAATGCCTACCGCGGAACGCTTGATTTACCGGAAAACAGTTTCCCGCAAGATGTAACAGCACTCGAGACCTTGATGAAGGCCAAGCAATCCGCTGATGCTGAAAAATCCCGTCTTCGTTTAACTTACGATGCGAGTGTTCTTCAAAATCCAACAGCGATGCTTCCGCTCAGCCGAGCCGTTCAACTCTATGTCGAGACGCCGAAACGGCTTCCATGACAAACAAAAACACGACACCCGTCAACAGCGGATGTCGTGTTTTTCAGTTACTCAAAAGATGCTGCACCATACGTTTCAGCCAGTTGTTTCACTTGTTTACGTGTTGCTGAGGCGCCGCTTTTTTCTAACACTTGATAAAGGTCTTTCCGGTTTTGTTTGACGGTCTCGTAAATCGGGCGATCTTTCCCTTTGTCCGGCGAAGCACCCGCTGCCAGTAACAGCTCCATCGCTTCTTGGTTTTGATCGACGGTTGCATAATAGAGTGGGGTATGACCGAATCGATCCTGCTGGTTCAATTCGCGTTTCGTTGCTTGTTTGACGAGTAACGCGTAGGCATCGACCGAACGATTGACACTTGTTGCGACATGTAACACATTTTGTCGTTCCTTGTTCACTTGTCGGACGGACGCGCCTGCTTGCAACCAATCCGCTACGACATTCGTCGGAGCAAACTGCGCGACATAAAACCAATTGGTTTGGTTTTTAGCACTTGTCCGGTCCAACAGGACGAGTGCTTTGTCGTACTCGAGTGTTTCTTGAAACTGCCGGATATACCGGTTTCGTTCTTTTGTCGATAAATTGACAGCTTCTGCTGCTTGTTGCAACTTAGTGGCATCACTTGCCTTGAGGCTTGCTTCAAAGGTTTGTTGATTTCGATAATCGATTAACAGATACGTCGTTCCTCCGATTCCAATCAAGAACAGGAGAACGACGGTCATGATTTTTTTTCGTGTCACGTCGTTGGCTCCTCTTTAATACACATCCGTATCACTTTCTCCTGCCGATCCCTCAGATGAAATCGTGACTTTAAACGTCGTCGTCAACGGTTGCTTCTCTTTCTCTCCGTCCTTCAATACTTCAAAAACAGTCTTGTCTTCTTTCAGGGCAGTGACCTTGACGCGGGCAACACCCGGACGAAGTGCCTTCAGCGTCTGAGAAGTCGCATCCGTCTTGACGTATTCTTTTCCTTGCAAGACTTCGAGACGATAGAAACGTTCCGTCGTCGTAACGGGTAGCCAATTGAGAAGCGGGCGTTTTTGATCATCTTGTAATGTCATCGTCAAATCATTCGCCGTCAATGTCAGTGGATTTTCACGCACATTGATTTTAGTGATCGCTTGCGTATCTGGGAAATCTTTTAACTGTAACAGTACATCAATCGGACCGTTTGGAGTCCCGGTCAATCCTTTGACGGTGTATCCGGTACCGGTCGCAGTCAGTTCAATAGCATCACTGACTTTCGAAAGAACAAACGGTAAGCGAATATCCGGTGAGAACGTTGCAGTTACGTCCTGCGTCGTCCCAGCCCAAAGTTCCAGGTTGCTAGGCGTAACGGTCAGTTCCGGTACTTTGACTTCAATCGAATAGGTTTGTGATTGTGCCAGATAAGTCGTCGTTCCCACGGTCGCTGGCACGACAGCTTGTACGGTCAGTATACCGGGTTTGACACCGGTTAAGGACAACGTATCGGTTTCTTTCCCCTTGGATTCAACAAACCCAGGATTCGTAACAATCCATTTGATCGGGGCATCCGTTCCGGACAACATAATGGCATCCCCAGTCATTGATTTTGTTTGTCCGACATATAACACATTTGGAACATCCCGGACAATCAGTCCGCCAAATACATCGTTGATGGTCAATTTTGATGTCGCGACCAGTTCTTTACCGTTTGCGACAGGGACAATCAGTTTGATATCCGTCGTTCCGATTTTCTTCGGCACAATGATTCCCTCTTGGTTAATCGTCGCAATGTCTGTGTCTGCAATCGACCACTTCAACGTCCCGTATTGACTACCTGCCGGGCTGATATCAGGCAACACTTTATAAGACGGGGTATTGAGATCGATACGGACTGACGGAATTTTCACTTCTGTTGCATAAGGTTTTGATAAAGCATACCCTATCGTCGGGAAAGCTTGTGTATCATTGGACACCGATGACGATTTGTCTTTTCCATTCTTTTTATCGCGATAAATCGTTTTGGTCGAACTGACTATATTGTCTTTTTTATCAAATAAATGAGTACCAGCGCTGTCTTTCGCCCGAACTTTCACTGTAAAGGTGAGTTCAGACGGCTGTGCAATCCATAAGCCTTTATGGACACCTTCGATTGCTTCATCATATTCAATATCCGGAATATCTCCAGTCAATTTTTGATCCACAATTTTAACGTTACCGAGTCCGGTCGCTGAAATGACATCAACATTTGTCGGGAAATTTTCACTAAAAAGGATGTTCTCCATCGTGACAGAGAATTGCCCCATGATATACCCATTATTTCCAATCGCATCTTTTTGGAGCATTGGACTTGTTTTGACAGTGTAGGTGATGTCAGCTGTTTCACCTTGCGGGATTGTAGCCGGATCGATGGAACGTGATAAGATGAACGGCGATGAAGCAGAGGGCTGAACGATTTGAATCGTTCGTGTTTCAACCGTCTTCGCTCCACGCTGGTCCTCGGCTTCAATCCGAATCACGGCTGACGTTTTCCCCGCCAATTTACCGTTAAACGTCTGACTGACAAAGGAATTATTTTTCAATTTATCGTTCTCAAATACCTTTTCGTTATCGATATAAATACGTGTTTTTAATTGGCGATCCCGTAAATCATAATCATTCACTTTATACGAAATTGTAAGTGGCTCATTACTCAAATAACCGGCTTGATTATCCGGCAAGATATTTTTAATGAGCGGCTTATGGTTTGCTCCAATAAAAGCGCGGTACATTGTATTTGAAAACAGTTCTTTTTCTTGCTGTTGACTGAATGTCGAAGTATGTCCAGCACCCGAATAGGTGATATTTCCTTTTGTATACATATAATAATGATTTCTTGCGTCGCCAACTGTTCGACCGGCATCTTGGTTCGAGGCGGCAACACTATTTTCGCGAATGTTATACCATGGAATTAAATCAGGTTGTTCCAAGTCCAGTCCAAAGTATTGGTTGTGGGTCGTTGCAATTAAGACATTACTTCCTAAGGTGAAGGGGTAAGTTGTCATGACACCATCGTTTTGCTTAACTGCTTGTCCCGATGTACGCGGCGCCGCATAGCCCATATTCGTAAAATTCTTTTGTCCTGCTAAATCAGCAAACTTCTTTTCCCAGAACAGCTCGGGAATCGCTGATTGATTCGGACGGAAAATCGTGTCGTGAGACAACATCAATCCTTGGCCCGTGTTCGTAAACCCAAGGATCGCGTTCGATGCAGCGTCACTCAAAGATGCGGCACCATAAGAATCTTGAAAACCAAAAATTAACATATCGTAAGCCGTATTTAAATTCTTAGTCGAATACGTTTGATTAAATGTGTCTGCAGTGATGACTTCGACATTAAAGTCATAAAATCCATCCTGCTTCAGTAACGTTCTAGTATTCATAAATCCATTGATGGATCCGGTCGTTCCTGTCCGTGTCACTTGAAGAATTTTCGCTTCCGCGACCTGATCCTTCATTAAAAAACTGCCGGTTTTATAATCCGTCAAACCGTCACTACTAGAAACGCGAATCATCCAGTTCCGTGGACCGGTATAACTTGGCGCATCAAAATTATAGCTCAGTGTACCTGTTTTCCCGGCAGGTTTTTCATCAACCTTTTCTGATTCTTCAAATTGATCATTACTGTCAAAATCAATATAGAGTCGCGCGAGTTGGTTCGTATTTTCAAGGCTTGTCGTGTACGTGAAATCAATCGGTACGTTCGGAACAGCTGTTGTACTTTTATCGACGTTTGCCAAGACCGTCCCTTGTTGTTGAACGGAAACCCGCTCCAGACGAGGGCGAACGATTTTTTGACTCTTCAATTTCGTAATGACTGCCGCAATATCGGTATAGGTAGGCGTACCTTTAAAAATCAAATTAAAATTACTTGACGTTTGTGCTAGAACATCTTGATGTAAAAAGACCGGTAAACCCTTTTGGACATAAGCACTGTAGATTTCGTTCGCTTTCAGCTTCGTAATATCATTTTCAATCTTGTTCGTATTATGATTTTTTTTCGTATCTGAAACAGTCATCGAATAACGGTCTGTTCCCGAAAAAGCTGACGGATCAAAAACAATCGCATCAAATGCTCCATCAAGCGGGAAACGCGACGCATTCAGTTCCTTGACTGTCATCATCTTAATCTCGTACCGGCTCGTATCCAGTCCTGTCAACATGGATGTGATGACAGTATTCGGATCAATCCGATTTGTTGCTGACCAGGCATCTCGGATTTCTAAAATCTTAAACTTTTCTCCGGCTTCAGCCTTTGTATGTGGTGGTTGTATATACGTAATACTGGTAAAAATCAACAGACTGACTAAAAACAGACGTACCCAACGTTGCATCTCCATCGTCTCCTCGTCGTAAGATCATAAAATCTAGGACTATATTACCCCACCATTAGTATACAAGTTCTTTCAGTGTTTCCCCTTTTTTGTAAAAGACTGTGCCTTAAGTAATGTGCGAACCGTGCTGATGAAATAAAGGGAACCCGTGACAATAAGTGTCTTGTCGGCCGTATCCACTTCCTTGAAAAAGCTGTTGAGTTCCATCGCCTTCGCTCCGTCCATCTCCAATTCTTCCAGTGTTCGCGCCCTTGGAAAATCAAACGTCGTCTCGTAAATATCCGGTGTCACTTCCCGTAACTGCCTGAGCATCGCTTTGCGGTCCTTGTCCCGTAAGATCGAACAGAGGACGACGACCGGTTTTGACTCTTCCTTCAAACGTTCGACAAGTGCCGTCACCCCTTCCGGATTATGGGCACCGTCCAAAATGATCCGCGGCTTACGGGAGATGATTTCAAACCGACCCGGATGCGTTGCATTCCGCAGTCCACGCCGGATTGCGGTCTTCGACCATCCCAGTTGTTTGGCACAGACGACGGCATTGGCCGCGTTGTGGACTTGATGCATCCCTTCCAGTCCAAGCCGTGTCTCGGGAATGCCTTCATAGGTTGCCCATGTTCCTGTCTCACTCAGCCGGTAATGCCGGATGACTTCCTGACTCCAGGACAGACTCGCTTGCCGATCGCCACAATAGGCCATCAACGGCACCGTCAATTCTTCCTGCAGTTTCCCGGCAATGACTCGTGTGCCTTGTTTGATGATCCCGAATTTCTGTAGGGCGATCTCTTGAAGCGTATCTCCGAGGATAGCCTGATGGTCGTGCCCAATCGAAGTAATAATGGCGGCTTTCGGTTGCTTCAGGACATTCGTCGAATCGTACAAACCACCGAGTCCGACTTCATAAATCACAAAATCAGGACGAATTTGATAAAAATGATAAAAAGCGAGCACCGTTAAGGCTTCAAATTCCGTCAATGCCCCAATTACCGGTTCTAATTTCAGGATTGCAGCTTGAACCACATTAGCCGCCTCGACCAGATCCGCTTCACTGATTGGTACACCGTTCAACATGATCCGTTCCTCGAACTGAATGATATACGGTGACGTAAAGGTTCCGACTTGCAATCCTTCGGCTACACCCATCTCCCGCAAAAAAGCGACCGTTGATCCCTTTCCGTTTGTTCCCGCGGCATGAATCGTCGGAATCGCATCCGGATCAATCATAAGTTCCTCCAGTACTGCTTCCATCCGACTCAGTCCCGGTTTGATGCCAAATGCCAGTAACGCCGATAACCATTCCAACACATCTTCTCGTGTTCTCACGCTTGGTTCACTCCTTCAAAAAAAGTGACTCAAGAAAACTTGAGCCACTGTTAAGATTATTTTGCGAGTTCGCTGATTCGGACTTCAACTGCCGCCCGCTTCTCTTTATAGTCTTGTGCTTTTGCTTGTTCTTCTTCAATGACATGTGCCGGTGCTTTCCCGACAAATCCCGGGTTGTTGAGTTTTTTCTCGACCCGTTCGACTTCTTTTGTATACTTGACGAGTTCTTTGTTCAGACGAGCGATTTCTTCTTCGATGTTGATCAAGTCAGCAAGTGGAATGAACAATTCTGCTCCCGTCACGATGGCACTCATCGCTTTTTCCGGTGCTGTCATATTGCGTTCAACGAGCAATTCTGACGCATTCGTGAACTTTTTCAAGTACGACAGATTTGTTTCTAAATCATGCTGGACTTGATCGTCACTCGTTGCAATCATCAACTGAATTTGTTTCGACATCGGTGCGTTGACTTCAGCCCGGATGTTCCGAACTGAACGGATGACGTTCTGAACGGCTTCAAATGCCGGAACAGCTTTTGGGAAGTCCAGTGAATCGTTCCGTGTCGGCCAAGCGGCACGTGTAACTGTTTCGCCTTCGTGCGGTAAGTGTTGCCAGATTTCTTCCGTGATGAACGGCATGAACGGATGCATCAGACGCATGATTTGATCAAGCGTATAGGCAAGAATCGAACGTGTCGTCAATTTCGCTGCTTCGTCCTCACCGTTTAACGGCAACTTCGCCATCTCGATGTACCAGTTACAGAAGTCTTCCCAGATGAAGTGATACAGAACGCGACCGGCTTCACCAAACTCATATTTGTCTGACAGACGCGTCACATCATCAATCGTCGTGTTCAGACGTGTCAGAATCCATTGATCGGCAAGTGATTTCTCACCGGACAGGTCAATTTGCTCATGCGTAAGTCCATCCATGTTCATCAAGGCAAAGCGGCTCGCGTTCCACAATTTGTTCGAGAAGTTCCATGTCGCTTCGATTTTCTCCCAGTAGAAACGTAAATCGTTTCCTGGTGTTGAACCGGTCGTTAAGAACCAGCGCAGCGAATCCGCACCGTATTTCTCGATGACATCCATCGGATCAATCCCGTTACCGAGTGATTTCGACATTTTCCGTCCCTCGGAGTCACGGATCAAGCCGTGAATCAAGACATCGTTGAATGGACGTTCGCCTGTGAATTCATACGATTGGAAGATCATCCGTGAGACCCAAAAAGCGATGATATCGTAACCCGTTACGAGTGTTGACGTCGGGAAGTACTTCTGATAATCAGCTGCACCTTCGTTTGGCCAGCCCATCGTCGAGAACGGCCAAAGGGCGGATGAGAACCATGTATCAAGCACATCATTGTCCTGTTCCCAGTTTTCGAGATCAGCTGGTGCTTCTTTGCCGACGTAGACTTCGCCCGTTTCTTTATGGTACCAAGCCGGAATCCGGTGACCCCACCAAAGCTGACGGCTGACACACCAGTCACGGATGTTTTCCATCCAGCGGACATATGTGTTTTCGAAACGTTGCGGAATAAAGTTGATTTTGTCTTCCCCTTGTTGCTCTTGTAATGCTTTTTCAGCGAGCGGTTCCATTTTAACAAACCATTGGAGCGACAAGTACGGCTCGACAATCGCGTCCGACCGTTCCGAGTGACCGACGGAATGCAGATGCGGTTCGACTTTGATCAGGACACCTGATTCTTTCAGATCTTCGACGATCTGCTTACGGCATTCGAAACGATCCATGCCTTCGTATTTCCCGGCATTTTCGTTCATCGTGCCGTCTTCGTTCATGACGAGGACACGTGGTAAATCATGACGGTTTCCAACTTCAAAGTCGTTCGGGTCGTGGGCCGGCGTGATTTTAACGACACCTGTCCCAAACTCCATATCAACGTACTCATCGGCAACAATCGGGATTTCCCGGCCGACGATTGGTAACGTGATCGTTTTTCCGACGAGGTGTGCATAACGCTCATCTTTCGGATTGACGGCAATCGCTGTATCGCCGAGCATCGTTTCCGGACGCGTCGTCGCCAGTTCGACGTGACCACTTCCGTCCGTCAACGGATAACTGAAGTGATAGAAAGCACCTTCGATGTCTTTATAAATGACCTCGATATCCGAGATGGCTGTTTTCGTCGCCGGATCCCAGTTAACGATGTATTCACCACGGTAGATCAAGCCTTTTTCATACAATTTAACGAACACTTCTTGAACCGCTTCCGACAAACCTTCATCGAGTGTAAACCGTTCCCGTGAATAATCGAGTCCGAGTCCGAGTTTCGACCATTGCTCGCGGATTGTTGAAGCATATTCTTCTTTCCATGCCCATGATTGTTCAAGGAACTTCTCACGTCCCATTTCAAGACGTGACTTTCCTTCCGCCCGGAGCTTCTGTTCGACTTTAGCTTGCGTCGCGATTCCGGCGTGGTCCATTCCCGGCAGGTACAAGACGTCGAAACCTTGCATCCGTTTCATCCGTGTCAGCATATCCTGAAGTGTTGTATCCCAGGCATGACCGAGGTGTAATTTCCCGGTGACGTTCGGTGGCGGGATGACGATCGTATACGGTGCTTTTTCCGGATCCTGATCGGCTTTGAAGTATTCCCCTTTCATCCAAAAGTCGTACCATTTTTCTTCCGTTGCCTGCGGATCATATTTTGTTGGCATTGATAATTCCTGCATCTGAATCGCTCCTTTAATCCATAATAAAAACGGCTTCTCTCGTCCTCATCTAAGGACGAAAGAAGCCGTTGCTCTTCCGCGGTACCACCTTAGTTCACTCTTTGCAGAGTGCCCTCTAGCCCGCGTAACGTGCGGCAATCCGGATCTCGCTTGCTGTTGCTTACGAGACCAGCTCGTGGGGTGACCTTCATCAGGACGTCCTGTCACATCTCTCAGCCATGGATGTGTTCTCTCATAACAGTCCGTTGATTGACTACTCTTCCCGTCATCGCTGTTTTCCAAATTAATCTTTCTTCATTTTATCCGAGACGTCCGTAGCGCGTCAAGAACTCCTTAACGATTAAATTCGAGTTGCAATTCCTTGAACGTCAGTTCGACCGCTGCAAGTGTCTGTTCGATATCATCGTCCGTATGAACGGTCGATAAGAAGAGTCCTTCAAATTGCGATGGTGGTAAGAAGACACCGCGTGCCGCCATCTTTTGATAATACGAACGGAACATGTCGAGATTCGATGATTTTGCCTGCTCAAAATTCGTCACCGGCTGATCCGTGAAGAAGACACCGAACATGGCGCCCGCCCGGTTCGTCGTCAGCGGAATATTGTATTTGGCCGCTGCTGCGAGATACCCTTCCGCCAGTCGACCGGCTTTCCGGTCAAATTCTTCGTAATGTTCCGGTTTCAGCTGCGTCAATGTCGCGAGCCCTGCTGTCATCGCAAGCGGGTTACCCGATAATGTCCCCGCTTGGTAAATCGGACCTTGCGGCGCAATTTGTTCCATGATGTCACGACGTCCGCCGTAAGCACCGACCGGCATACCGCCACCGATGACCTTACCGAGACATGTGATATCCGGTGTGACACCGAAGTATCCTTGCGCACAGTTGAAGCCGACGCGGAAACCGGTCATGACTTCGTCAAAAATCAAGAGTGTGCCGTACTGTTCCGTGATGTCGCGCAGTCCTTCGAGGAATCCGGGTTGCGGTGGAACGAAGCCCATGTTTCCAGCTGCCGGCTCCACGATGACACCCGCGATGTCGTCGCCGTGTTTTTCAAACGCAATCCGGACCGCATCCATATCATTGTATGGAACGGTTAATGTCATACTGGCGATTTGTGCCGGTACGCCCGGTGAATCCGGCAGTCCGAGAGTCGCCACACCTGATCCGGCCTTAATCAATAGCGAATCGCCGTGACCGTGGTAACAGCCTTCGAATTTCAGGATTTTCGTTTTCCCGGTGTAACCGCGTGCGAGACGAAGCGCGGCCATTGTTGCTTCCGTCCCCGAGTTGACCATGCGGACTACTTCAACTGATGGAACCCGGCTGATGACGACTTCTGCCATCGCCGACTCGATTTCCGTCGGTGTTCCGTAGCTCCATCCGCGTGTCGCTTGTTCCTGAATCGCTGCTGTCACGATCGGATCCGCATGACCGAGAATCATCGGTCCCCATGACAACACATAATCGATGTATTCTTTTCCATCGATGTCGTAAAGCCGCGAACCTTGTGCACGTTCTGCGAAAATCGGTGTCATTCCGACTGACTTATAAGCGCGAACCGGGCTGTTGACGCCACCCGGCATGAGTGGTAAGGCGCGTTCAAACGCCGCTTTTGATTTTGAGTTCTGATTCGTTAAGCTCATTTCGCCCCCTCCAAGTAACGACAAATGTCTTTCGCGAAATAGGTGATGATTAGATCGGCACCGGCCCGTTTAAATCCGAGCATCGTCTCCATGACGATACGTTCTTCATCGATCCAGCCGTTTAACGCAGCCGCTTTGACCATCGCATATTCACCCGATACGTTGTACGCAACGATTGGCAGATCCACGCGTTCGCGGACGTCACGAATGATATCCATGAAGGCAAGGGCCGGTTTGACGATCATGAAGTCTGCTCCTTGATCAACATCCGCTGTTGCTTCACGGAATGCTTCCCGACGATTGGCAGGATCCATTTGATAGCCTTTACGGTCCCCTTCACCAGGAGCCGAGTTTGCCGCATCACGGAACGGTCCGTAATACGCGGAAGCATACTTGACGCCATAACTCATGACCGGGATATGGCTGAAGCCGTTCTCATCCAGTCCTTGGCGGATTGCTGCCACGAACCCGTCCATCATCGAAGACGGTGCGATGATATCGGCACCGGCACGTGCTTGTGAAACAGCTGTTTGGACATGTAACGGAAGCGATGCATCATTATCGACCGTTCCGTCAGCGACGATGCCACAGTGTCCGGTTGACGTGTACTCACATAGACATGTATCCGCGATGACTGTCAGTTGCGGTGCAACTTTTTTAACGAGTCGTGTCGCTTCTTGAACGATCCCGTGATCATGAAATGCCCCTGTCCCCTGCTCATCTTTTAAATGATCGTGCGGGACGCCGAACAGGATGACCGATTCAATACCCAGTGAAACGACTTCTTTGATTTCTGCTTCGAGATGATCGAGTGATAAGTTGAACACACCAGGCATCGAACTGACTTCCCGTTTGATGTCATCCCCTTCTGCAATAAATAACGGATAAATCAAATCGGATTTGTGCAGATGATTTTCCCGGACAAGTGAGCGCAATGACGCCGTATTACGCAAGCGGCGGTGACGTGCGAATTCTAATGTATTCATAACAGTTCCTCCTCTAAGATACAGTCAATCAGTCCGTCGAGTGTATAGACAGCAGCGACCAAAAGCGGTGTCAAACCAAATCGTCGAGCGGCTTGCTCAGTGATGGGGCCGATCGTCACATAGGTCGCGGTCGTTTCTTTGCAAAATGGTGCAATCGCTTCGACAGCTGAAGGACTTTGTAAACCAATATACGTAGCGCGTTGCAACACATCTGGTGGAATCACCCGTAACTTCGTTTCGTACGTGATGACTTCCAGCACTTCAGCCGCAACGGCGTTTCTTAATCGTTCGAGCGGTTCTTGACGTGACCGGTTTCCGCGAGCAAAACAAATCCGTTGACCAGTCTCAAGAAGTGGTCGTAATTCTTCGACGAGCACATCCCCTGTAAAAGCGGATGGTATGAAATCAGGTGTCCGTCCCTGCTTGATTAACGCAGACGCCGTTTTCGATCCGACGACGGCAATCTTTGTGTCATCCAAAGACGGAAGCTGTGACTGGATACGTTCGACACCCGTCGGACTCGTCACGATCAGCCAATCGAGTTCCGTCGGTAATTGAAACACGACGGGAATCGTTTCGATGACGGGATGATGGACGACTTCAATCTGCTGTGCCGCTAAACGCGCTACCTGCTCTGCAGTCGGCCGCCGACTCGCCGTCAAGACAAGTTGATTACAAATCATCCGGTAAAGAAGCGAGAATTTCACGACCACCTGCATCGAGCAGGCGTGTCGCTACCATTTGACCGAGTTGCATCGGATCAAGTGATGTTTCCCGTTCAAGCAAGATTTGTTGCCCGTCCACTGAACCCAGGAATCCGACGAGTGTCGTCGACAAATCTTCATTGATCGTCGCAAATCCACCGACAGGAACATGACAGCTTCCTTCAATTGCTGCTAGGAAAGAACGTTCGGCGAAAGCTACTTTTTCTGTCATCTGATCGTGGATCAAATTCAGCAAGTCGCGGACTTCTTGATCGTTCGCCCGGCATTCGATTGCCAAAATCCCTTGTCCGACCGCCGGAATCATATCGTCGGTCGAAATGTATTCCGAAACAACGTCTTCTGACCAGCCCATCCGTTGCAGACCGGCAGCAGCAAGCAGAATGCCGTCAAACGGACCTGTCTTCAGCTTTTCAAGACGTGTATCGATGTTCCCACGGATCGATTCGATTTTTAAATCCGGACGTAATTTGAGTAATTGGGAACCACGGCGTAAGCTGCTCGTTCCGACAATTGCCCCTTCCGGAAGCGAGTCCAGTCCGCCGCCTGTCGTCGTAATCAACGCATCACGCGCATCGACTCGTGAAGGTGTCGCACCAATGATGAGTCCTGTCGGTAATTCAGACGGGAGATCTTTCATGCTATGCACGGCAAAATCAATGTCTTCGTCAATCATCTGTTGTTCGATTTCTTTGACGAACAATCCTTTACCACCAACTTTAGATAGTGTCACGTCAAGGATGCGGTCACCCTTCGTGATGATGTTCTTGATTTCGAATTCGTATGGTGCACCTGCTTGTTTCAATTGCTCGATGACCCATTTCGTTTGTGTCATCGCAAGTTTTGAACTACGTGAACCTACTATGATTTTTCGCATGCTGAAATCCCCCTGTACAATAATAAAGGGGCGGCACAAGTCCGCCCCATGCTTTTCTATTGTAACACAATTCGGTCTATGTTCACCGATTCACAGCTTTCCGTTCGGCTGTTGTTTCTTCTTGTAACACCATTTCCTCGGCGGCACTATCAAACAGTTCTTCGTCTAATGCAAACGTATCCATGAACTGCGCAATCCGTTGATCGGCATCTGGTTTCGCGGCTGCATCTTTAATATAGGATAATGGTTCGCGAAGCAGTTGATTGATGATCGATTTCATGTGTTTTCCGATCACGGTTTTTTCCCGATTTGTCATATTCGGCAACTTCCGCTCCAGACTTTGCATCGTCTCTTGCTGGATTTTAAGCGACTGATCACGGAGTTCCGTAATGATCGGAACGACACCAAGCGTCGTCATCCATCCTTCGAACTCAGCAATCGCAGCTTCAATCCGCCGTTCGATTTTTGCGGCTTCCTTCATTCGTTCTGCCATGTTTTGCTGGACGATTGACGTCAAATCATCGACATCGTATAAATGAACGCCCGGCAAGTCACCTGCAGTCGGTTCGATATCACGTGGAACCGCGATATCAATCAACAGGAAGGGACGATCACTTCGGAACAATTGTGCTGCAGCAATGTCTTCACGTTTGATGATTGCTCGTTTTGCTCCGGTTGAAGAAATAACGATGTCAGCCCGAAGCAGACCGCATTGCATTTCATTGATCGAATGTGCGGATCCTTCGAAACGATTCGCCACTTCTTCGGCTTTGGCCAGCGTCCGGTTAAAGACGGTGATATCACGGGCACCCGCTTCATACAAGTTAAGTGTCGTCAATTCGCCTGTTTCTCCGGCACCGATGACCACGATGGATTTGTCTTCGAGCGATCCAAGTAACTGTTCCGCCAATGTTACGGCAGCTGCGCTGACCGACACCGCATTTTCACCGATTCCCGTTTCAGCATGCGCTCGTTTCGCAAGCGTGACGGCTTCTTTAAACAATTTATTGAAAACCGTTCCTGTCGTCTCGAGTTTTTGTGCCGTGAAAAAACTGGTCTTCACTTGTCCGAGAATCTGTGTTTCACCGACAATCATCGAGTCGAGTCCGCTTGTCACCCGGAAAAGATGCTTCATTGCGTCAAATCCCTCGTGGATGAACAAATACGGCTCTAATTCTTCCATTGTCAAACCAAACCAGTTCGCCAGAAAACGTTTTGTATAATAACGCCCTGTATGCGGCTGATCCGTGACGACATATAATTCCGTCCGGTTGCATGTCGAAACGATGACGCTCTCGAAAATACTTTTTTCGTCACGTAGCGCAACGACCGCTCCCTTCATCTCATGTTCCCCAAATGAGACTTGTTCGCGGATTGATACAGGCGCCGTCTTATTATTTAAACCGACAACTACGATATGCATGCGCTCTACCCCTTACGTCCAAAGATTTCATTCTCATCTATCTTT
The DNA here is from genome assembly GCF_000620865.1 of Exiguobacterium sibiricum 7-3. Taxonomy (NCBI): domain Bacteria; kingdom Bacillati; phylum Bacillota; class Bacilli; order Caryophanales; genus Exiguobacterium; species Exiguobacterium artemiae. The sequence goes on along the minus strand of NZ_KK211190.1, from coordinate 923,291 downwards.
CGTTCTCTACTCTACATTATAACCATTATAAAAAAGATTCCAATCAATTTATAAACTAAAATGAGTCGAAGTTGTGAAACTTATCTTCTTACCATATCCCTCTCAGCGACAAAGTACAAACCCTCTGCTTTCATCGTCAGCAGAGGGTTTGTCTTTCTTATTTCGTCGAATCGGTAATGATCCGTGACTCATCGATCTGGACATCCAACTTTTGTTGGCGCAAACGATAAATCCGGGCAATGTTTTGAACAACGACTTTCGTTACGGCATAGGTCGGGACCGCTAGGATGACACCGATGATCCCGGCAATTTTTCCGGCAACGAGTAAGACGATGATGATAGTCAGCGGGTGGACTTTCAACGTCTTCCCTTGGACATACGGTGAAATCAGATTCGATTCAATCTGTTGGGCGACGACAATCGTAATAATCGCGTAGAGCGCTTTGATCGGATCGTCGATAAAACCAACGATGACTGCAGGGACAGCTCCGATATAAGGTCCAAGATAAGGAATGATATTCGTGACCGTACAGAACAGCGCCAGCAGCAACGCATATTGAATGTCAGCGATGAAGAATCCGATCAACGACATAAGACCGACACATAACGAGACGATGACTTGACCGTTGACGTAATGTTTGACCGTCACATGCATATCGTGAAGAATTTTTCGTGTTTCCGTTTCATAGCTTTTCGGCAAGAGTTTAACGACGGAATTCGGAAACTTGTAGCCGTCGAGTAACATATAGACCAAAATGAACGGTACGAGCACGATGATCAGCACGGTAGAAGAAATGACACTGAAAATCGTCCCGACAGAAGTCGACACCGACTTGAACAACGTTCCGATATAAGACGTCGCTTCATTCGTCCATTTATCAAACAAATCGGTATTTTCATGCACCCAGTTGGAAATGAGTCGATTGTTCATCAACTGATCCCGGAGGTTCAACGTCTGGTCCCGCAGTTCGACGACCAGATTCGGAATGCTCGTTACGAAGTCCGAGACTTGCTCAACCAGAATCGGTCCGATGGAAGCCACAGCAATCGTGATGACACCGAGAAACCCAAGCAGGACGATTAAAACAGCGAGACCACGTTTTTTGACTCGCTTTTGCAGCGTATCGACAATTCCAAGTGTAAAGTAGTAAAAAATACCGGCTATGATCAGCGGGGGGAAAATCAGGGCTAACATTACTTTAATCGGTTGGAATAAAAATGAGATTTTTGTTCCGACCCAGATGACTAAGAATATCGTCAAAATCCAAAGTAAGGCTTTAAACCATTTGTTTCGAAATAAATCCACGAACAGTCCTCCTACGAGTTTACAATCAACTTGTTTTTTCTTTCGCTTCTTCTGTTACGACATCATCCAGTCGTTGTCGTTCCATTTTACCCCATTGACCGCGGCCCGTCATGAACTGAATTAATCCACCCAGTTTAAAGAACACAAGGATCGGGCGGTACCAAAACGATTCTGTCAGTGACCACAGGTACAATCGGATTAATTCCTTGACGTTTTTAAATCGGTGCATCGTCCATTCTTCAAGCAAGACAGCCCCGGCTGATAACAACGATCCATACAATAGGGCCACCGTCAACAGAACGATACCAAACTCAAAATTAAGTGTTCCGACAAGCAGGTTGAGCGGAATGATGAAATATCCAATCAACTCGACAATCGGTCCCAGTAATTCAATCAAAAAGAAGTACAACATCGAGACGCTTCCGACGAAGCCGTAGCGTGGATTCCCAATCATCCGTTTATGCGTCCATAACGTTTCAGCCAGTCCACGGTGCCAGCGGGTCCGCTGTGACCGTAAGACTTCCATCGTATCCGGTGCCTGCGTCCAGCAGACCGGTGACGGCACGTACTCAATCCGTTTATCGATTTTGTTTTCTTTCATGTACCGGTGCAGTCGGACGACCAGTTCCATATCTTCTCCGACGAGCCCTTCTTTATACCCGCCAGCTTGAACAACGATGGACTTTTGGAATAATCCAAAAGCGCCGGAAACGATCAATAATAAATTAAAACGGCTGAGTCCGAGGCGACCGAACAGGAACGCCCGGAAGTACTCGATCATCTGCATCAATACGATTCGCTGCTTTGGTGTCCGAATCTCAACGATTTCTCCGCCTTCAATCGTACAACCGTTGACGAGAAAAATCGAACCGCATGTCGCAATGACATCTTCATCGGACTCAACAATCGGTTTCATAACTTTCAGTAAGGCATCACGTTCGAGAATCGAATCGGCGTCCAGTGAGCAAAAGTACGGATAACTCGAATAGTCGATACCGGCATTCAATGCATCCGCTTTTCCACCGTTCTCTTTATCGATGACAATCAATCGGGCGTCAATCCGTGAACGGTAGACCTGTTTGATCGGTTGTGATCCAATCAGAATCCGCGGAAAACGCAATTCTTTTTCAAGCTCATATGACTTAAATAACTCATCCATCGTGCCATCACTTGATCCGTCGTTGATGACAATGACTTCATGTTCCGGATAGTCAAGCGCAAGCAGCGCCTGGACACTGGTGACAATCGTGTACTCTTCATTGTACGCCGGAACAAGAACGCTGACCGGTCGTGTATAAAGAGAACGCATCAATGGAAGATACGAACTTTCCTTTCGACGGAACCGTTGTTTCCGGACCATTTGTGCCGAAATCAGATACAACGATGAATAGAAAATGATGACGAGAATCATATAAATCAATACAGTCCATGATAAAACATCAATAATCTTTTGAATGGTTTCAGATGACAACATGTTGTTTCATCTCCTTTGCTAACCGCTCCGTTGCTTTTTGTTTCGCATAACGGTCTGGGTGATCTTGTGCGACCAGCGCCAATTGTTCGAGACCACCGCAGGCTAGCAGGGCATCAAATGCCGCCGTTCGTACCCACCAGGAACGACTGCCGACAAACGGTAAAATGTAATCGATTGAATCTTTTGGTGTTACGTTTTCTAAAAAACGCAGGGCTAACATCTGCTCGACCCAACTCGTCTCATCCTCGAGATACGGCGTATAGAGCTGCCAGTCGTCTTCGAGACCAATCCGAGTCAATGCGCGCAGAGCCCGCTTCCGGATTTCGGGATTGGCGTCGTTCGTCTTCATCCGAACAAGTTCTGCATACTGCGTCTCGTCACGATCATAAATCAGTTGAAGAATCGCCATTTGAAAAGATTCCGTCAGCTGATCAAATGCTGTCACCCAAGGCGACAAATCGCGACTGCGACCAACAGCCAGTACAGCACCGAAAAAACTGATATCGTTTTGCTGTTTAGCTTCCTCAATTGCCAGATGCGGTGCAATCGATACGAGGGTACGGACAATGACGTCTTCTTCTTCTTTTGATAATTGTTTGTGCAATTTTTGCTGAAGGGTTTCTGCGACCGGACTCAACCGGAACTGAGCGATTGCTTCATAGGCATTCAGACGTCGGTCAATCCGCCGGTGCCGAATCTGTTTTTGATAATAGGTCAGCAGTTTCGTTTCGACATACCGGTAAATTTTCTCTTGATGCGACTCGGTCGCTGTCAAATTGGTCAGGGCAAACAATTCCAATTCAACCAAATCTTCATTTCCTGGTAAAATATCCGGCATCTTCGATTGTTTACTCGTCGCATAATCATAGATTTCATCCCGGAAATGCAGTTGCCAGGTTAACCGGTCATCCTCTTGTTTGGCACGCTTACGTTTTTGAATAACCAGATAGACTAAAGCTGCCACCTGAAGAATGACCAGGATAAGAATGAAAGTAAAAATCCATCTCATTCGTTCATCCCCTCCAGTTTTCTGAGCCATGCCCGAAATTCCTCCACTTTAAGCGGGAGCGTCATGATTCCGTCGACGCCGCGTTCGATTGCGAGCACATGATCCCGTTCCCGGTTGTACATCGAAATCATGATGGCATGAAACGGCATAACACTTTCGGTTTTGGCGCGCAAGAGTAACTCAAGACCATCTGCGCGCGGAAGAGCAGATGAAAAGACAAGAAGATACGGACGCATTGCCGCATGTTCTTCTAAAAATGACTCTGTCCGTTCATATACGGACAGTGTCTCAAACCGGTTCGCCAGTTCCCGCTCCAAGAGACGTTTCAAATGCGGATCCTCGGTCACGATGACAGCATCAATAATTCGTTGAACGCGTTTGTACCGGCTGATACGGTCGAGCAATACATCTATCGTAACCTCAGCCGGTATTACTTCCCGTGCATTATCAAGTAAATAAAGAGAACTGTCCGATTCGTTCGGATTGAGATAGAGAACCGGTATCCGTTCTTCTTCAACAGCACTGCTCGCGAGGACGACATCCGCATAAGAGATGTCTGTCCGGACACAATGTCCTTGCTCAATTAAATCATTAACCGTTTCCGGCATTAAACCAACCGTATGGATAAACACAACACCAGAGGTCGATTGCTTAATTTCTTCTTCTGACGCCATGTTCGCAGAACTCGTTTCCTCGTCTAGCGGTGTAATGGACGCATTGATCAGTTTCCACATTTCTTCCCGACGCATTTACCTCACTCCTTCTTTAAACGCTTGTTGCATCGTTTGATAAACCGGTTTCAACGCTTCACGCTGTTGCGGGTTTGTCCATTCCGACCAATTGTAAAACCCACGGTCTTTTTCTGGAATCCGTGTCGTCCCGATTTGACCGGTCACTTCAATACCTTCCGTAATCATCTTCGCTTCGAGCCCATCTTTCCAGAAATCTCCAATGATTTCATGTTTACTTGGATCCCGCACATTCAATAACATCCATGGAATCCGGAGCTCGATTTGTTTCTGCTTCATGTCAGAGATATCGGTCAAGATACTTTCCGGTGGTCCTTCATGTAAAATGCCGGTGTCCCACTTCACTGCCGGCTTGATGATTTTTTTAGTTACCGGGTCTCTTCTTGCATAATCGAGCATTTGGTAAATCGGATTAAAGTTTCCACTATTTTGTTTATCTGACGGTGGTTTGACCATTTCAAACGGTTTTTTCAATCCGTAATGATAGCGGAAGATGTCATACCGTTCATCGACATCGAGTCGTGCTTGATCTGCAAGCGTTAAACGATATTCTGCTCCTTCTTCTAGTTTCAACCGTCCAACTTGCAAGTTTCCATCATTCGGTTTCGTCGAGAAGGCGAGTGTCGTCGGTTCCGCTTTTTTCCGGTCAATCCGGACATACAGATAGGCTTCATCTGATGTCATGTAAATGGCTTGACCGTCCGTTTCCGCTACTGGCGCATACCCTTTCCAGTCATCCATCTTTCCGTCAATCGTAATGTCGGATCTTAAGAAACCGAGCATCCCGAAATGCTGTTCGCTCGTTTGGACATTTGACCAACGGGGACGCGTGTTGGCATCATCATAGTCCATCGTGTTCCACGTCCGTTTGAACCATTCATCTTGCCAAATGAAGACCAGTCCACCGGCCATCTTCGTATCGACGATATCTTGGTATAATTTAGCGACGAGTTTTCCTTGATTTTCTTCACTGACATGCCCTTGATCAAATCCATTTGGTCCAAGGTGCGTTTTCCCACGCGAACTCGGAATGCCAAATTCGGAAACGAGTAACGGCATGTCATGATAGTCTTTCATGCGTTTCAGATAACGGCTGTATGACTCTGAGCCGGTATCCCCTTTCCGTCCAAATTCTTCCTTGATGAACGATGGGTAGTAGGGATAAATGTGATATGAGGCAAAGACGCCGCCCGCAAAGTCTTTTGATGCTTCAATGTGATTGAAGTCGATCGATACTAAATCCTGTTCTTCCTCCACTTCCTTCGGGTGCGCAAGCGGATCCGTCGTCGGCCAGTTCGTCGCTGCGATTGGACGGGTTGTTTTGTACGTGTCGAGCTCATGTTGTGTCGCACGATCCATTCGACCGGCTAACCATGACTCGAACGGGGAGGCTTCTTTTGTCGTCGTCACATATTTCCCTTCGTACCGAAGACCTTTATTTTTTTTGTTCGTTCCGATGACTGCATCCGGTAACCATTCAATCCCGAACACAAATGCAGAAACGTATTGCGAAACGTCTGACGTATAGGTTCCTGAAGCATGCCCGACGACTTCCTTGACGACCGCATTCCCGTGAATCACGTCGACCATCCGTTCGGCTTCCGTATCCGTCATCTTCAAAAAATTCGGTTCAAAGGCATTTTTTAATTCTTCAAACGGTTTTTCCTCGACCCACATGCCCTGCATCAGATAAATCGGTGTTTTTGCTGTTTCGTTGTAAGCTTTTAACGCATCATAAAATGCCGGAGGGTGAAGTGTATAAATACGGATGGTATTGACCCCCATCTCGCCCATCTGTTTCAGCCACCGGTCATATTCATTGCGGCTGATAGCATGTTCTCCCGGGAAAGCACCGGGACGTCCGAGTCCAACATTCACACCTTTAACAAAATATGGTTTCCATTTCCCGTCTTGATACATCTCAAGTGTGTCTTGACCAGAACGTGCCCGTGTACGGACTGTTTGATTGTTGACTTTCGTTTGCGCCAACGGTTTAACTTGCGTCGCCTGCTGTTTTACGACTTTGGTTTCTTTCAAAATACGACTGATGGTCGGTGCATAGACTTTCCAAAAGAATGCGGTCTCGCTGTCTGCACTATCCAAAATGAATTGCTTACGGAACCAGTCAAGACTGGCATAACGATAGTAGCGCGGAATATCGGCCACATCTGTGAAATCACCTGCAAAATAATGGCCGCTTCCTTGTTTAACATACGCAGGGAATTCAAGAGGCAATTGCCGCTCACGCAACATGGCTTGTGTCTTCTTTGACGGATTCCAAGAGAAATGGGCCTGTTGTTCGCCTCCGTCAAGCTCTAATACTTCAAACCAGTAGTTGTAGCGGACTTCATCCTTCGCCTGCCCTTGGTTTTTATCCCATGTGTACAAGAGAGGCGTCTCATCGTTGACGAAAAAGACTTCTTCCGTTGAATCGTTGATAAAGACATAACCAGGTCCGGATAATTTAAACGCTTTGTCTTTTGCTTGAATCTTCAATTTGTCGATGACTGTCTGATCGAGTCCCTGTAATTTCGTTAAGTCCGGGAAAAAGCGGCCAATCCATCCCGTCCATGCCGTACCAAACAATTGTCGAAAGGAATTGGAACGATCGGATGGCGTCGGGCTGGCTGCTGTATTGAACTCTGCAACCACTGTCTTTCCTTTTGAGATGGCATCTGTCGCGAGTGCCACATCCTCAGCTGTCAGTCCGCCACGGTGTTGTTGTTTACCATCGACCGTATAGGATTTCCCGTACGTGTCCGTAAACAACAGGACATCCGCCTTCGCTGCTTGTTTCAGCATCGTTTCGCCTTGTGTCCCGTCATACCGGTTGATGTAATCCGTGTATGTATAATTCTTTCCTTCATCCTTCGTGATTTTCAAATGATTCAACAACCAGGTCGTTCCTGCATGTTCCCGTTGTTGTTTTCCTACCGTGTAATCAAACAGGATTACGTTTAATGTCCGTTCCTTTTGTATGAACCAAATCAATAGTGGTGTCAAAATCAGAAGGACAATTACTGCTGCGATCCATTTATATCGCTTCATCTTTACACGTCCCTTTCCGTCTCTTTTGTTTTTTCCATTGTAACGTGAAAACAATCCATCGCATATATGGGAAGTGTTTATTTCTGAAAGGGATATTTTGGATAAAAAAAGGAACGACTACCGATAGGCAGTCGTTCCCATTCATTTGCATTATAAGTGGCGATAGATGGCTTCCCATGCCGCATCGACACCTTCACCCGTTTCTGAAGAAAATGGAATGAATGTGTCTTGCCCGTCAAACTGTAATTTCCGCTTGATTGCCGCAATCTGTTTATCGCGTTGACCACGCTTGATTTTATCGAGTTTCGTCGCTACGACGATGACCGATAAATCATAGTATTTCAAGAAATCATACATGATGACATCATCTGCTGAAGGTTCATGACGGATATCGACGAGGAGAACTACCCCTTTTAAGATTTCACGTGTCGTGAAATACTTTTCCATCATCTTGCCCCATGCCTCACGCTCGGTTTTTGAAACTTTCGCATATCCATAACCGGGTACGTCGACAAACATGACTTCATCATTGATGTTAAAGAAGTTTAACGTTTGTGTTTTACCCGGTTTTGATGATGTGCGGGCGAGTGCTTTTCGCTGAACGAGTTTGTTAATGAACGACGACTTTCCGACGTTCGAACGTCCGGCTAGTGCTACCTCTGGAAGGAGTGGTTCCGGATAATGTTCCGGATTGACTCCACTCGTAATAAAATCTGCTTTATAAATTTTCATGTTACTCTCCTTTTAATGCATGTTCGAGCACTTGATCCATTGTCGCGACTGGTATGAAACGAATGCCATCCCGGACCGTTTCCGGAATTTCATCGATATCACGTGTATTATCTTGCGGCATCAAAATTGTCGTCAGACCGGCACGATGGGCGGCAAGTGACTTCTCTTTTAAACCACCAATCGGTAACACCCGTCCTCGTAACGTAATCTCTCCGGTCATACCGACATCTCGCCGTACAGGTCGTTTCGTCAACGCGGAAATCAGTGCGGTCGCGATTGTGATACCTGCCGAAGGGCCGTCTTTCGGGACTGCGCCTTCCGGAACGTGAATGTGGATGTCTTGTGTCTCATAGAAATTTGGATCAATCTTAAACGCTTCTGCATTCGCCCGAACAAAGCTGTATGCCGTTTGAGCCGACTCTTGCATGACGTCTCCCAATTTCCCCGTTAACTGCAGTTTCCCTTTACCTGGAGCGAGACTCACTTCAATCGTCAGTGTATCGCCCCCAAATGCAGTATACGCTAAACCGGTCACCGCGCCAATCGTATCTTCAAGTTCACTTTGACCGTAACGATAGATCGGTTTACCTAAGAAGTCAGGTAAATTGCGTTTCGTGACCGTAACCCGTTTCTTTTCACCCATTGCGATTTGCTTCGCCGCTTTTCGGCATAACGCACCGATGACACGCTCTAAACTCCGGACACCTGCTTCCCGTGTATACCGGCGCACTACCTCTTGTAAGGCATCCGGTTTAACCGTCAGCTGACTTTTTTTCAGTCCGTGCTCTTTTAATTGTTTCGACAATAAATGCCGGATTGCAATCTCTGTTTTTTCCTGTTCCGTATAGCCGCCGATTTGAATCAGTTCCATCCGGTCAAGCAAAGGGCCCGGAATATTTGAGACATCGTTTGCGGTTGCAATGAATAGGACGTTGGATAAATCAAACGGTTCTTCGATATAGTGATCGGAAAAACTGTTATTTTGTTCCGGATCCAGCACTTCAAGCATCGCTGAAGACGGATCGCCACGGAAATCGTTTGCCATCTTATCGATTTCATCGAGCAGGAACACCGGATTGTTTGTTCCGGCTTGCTTCAAGCCGCGAATGATCCGGCCGGGCATGGCTCCGATATAGGTCCGGCGGTGCCCTCGGATTTCCGCTTCATCGCGTACTCCACCAAGCGAGACACGAACGAATTTCCGTTCAAGCGCTGTAGCAATTGACCGGGCCAGTGAGGTCTTACCTACTCCCGGAGGACCGGCGAGGCATAAAATCGGCCCCCGTAACGAATCGGTCAACTGTCGGACCGCCAAGTATTCAAGAATCCGTTCCTTCACTTTTTCCAATCCATAATGATCCTCATCCAACTGTTCCGATGCGGCTTCGACGTTCAAAAAATCGTCGGTCGCTTCGTTCCAAGGAAGGGAGAAGAACCACTCCAAATAATTCCGGATCACACCATGTTCCGGACTCGTTGCCGGGACGACTGAAAGTCGGTTGATTTCTTTTTCGATGTTAACGACTGCCGTTTCCGACAAATCAAGCATCGCTAATTTTTCTTTATACTTCACAGCGTCACTTTCTGCCGAGACTGCTTCTCCACCGAGTTCCTGTTGAATCGTCTTCAACTGTTCCCGTAGATAATATTCACGTTGCGACTGTTCAATCGTCTTTTTCGTCCGTTCCCGCATTTCGCGTTCCAATTCGACGACTTCATATTCATGTTTCATTACATCAAGAAGCATGACCCCACGCTCAACGGGATCATTCTCTTCCAGAAATTCCTGTTTTTTCGCAATGTCGATCGGCAACTTAGAAGCGATATAATCTGTCAACGAGTCAAGTCGTTCGTATGTCTCAAAACGGCGCCGTTCATCTGTCCCGATTCCTTTGATGCGTGATACCAATTGTCCAAATTGTTCCTTGATCAGACGGACGAGCGCTTCTTGCTTCGCTCCTTTGATGTCTGCTTTTTCAATCGGTTCGATACTCGCTTGATAGCCTTCATCCGTTTCTGTTACTTGATCGATTCGGACACGTTCTTTACCGATAACCCGCACGCGGACCGTGTCGTTGCCAAGCTCACTCATTTTCGCAATCTGAACGAGCGTGCCGATCGTATGCAAGCCGTCAACAGATGGTTCCGCTTCCGGATCTCGTTGCGTGACGACAACCAAATCAATTTCATGTTCTTTCGATGCCAGTAATGCTTTGAGCGAGACAGGACGCCCGACATCAATCGTCAGGCCGATTAATGGATAGGCGACGACACCACGTAGTGGCAATAATGGATATTGTTTTGTCTTCATCAAAAATCTCCTCCTAAACAAAAAGACTCGGAAAGGCGTACAAGTAGCCTCCGAGCCGATTTGTCACGGTGTTACGCCGTTTCTTTTTCTTTACCATGTTCAATTGTGCCATCCTTCAACTCAAGCGTCGGACCGCGTTTTCCAGTCAACGTTTCTGCTGTGATGATGACTTTCGCAATATCTTCACGTGATGGAATTTCAAACATGATATCAAGCATCGTTTCTTCGATGATTGAACGAAGACCACGTGCTCCTGTTTTCCGTTCAATTGCAAGTTTCGCAATTTCGACGAGTGCGTCATCTGTGAAGTCGAGTTCGACATCATCCAGTTGAAGCATTTTTTTGTATTGTTTGACGAGTGCATTTTTCGGCTTTGTTAAGATTTGAACGAGCGCTTCTTCGTCAAGCGGCTCAAGTGTCGCCATGACAGGTAAACGTCCGATGAATTCCGGAATCAATCCGAATTTCTGTAAATCTTCCGGTAAAGCAGCCGCAAGGATTTCTTTTTGCGTCAGGTTACGGTTCTCAGAATCGTTTCCGAATCCGATGACCTTTTTACCAAGACGACGTTTAATCGATTGGTCGATCCCGTCAAAGGCACCACCGACGATGAACAAGATGTTCGTCGTATCGATTTGAATGAATTCTTGATGCGGATGTTTCCGGCCACCTTGTGGCGGAACGCTCGCAACTGTACCTTCTAAGATTTTCAGAAGCGCTTGTTGTACACCTTCACCTGAGACATCACGTGTGATCGATGGGTTCTCGGATTTACGGGCAATTTTATCGATTTCATCGATGTAGATGATACCTTTTTCTGCTTTTTCGACATCATAGTCAGCAGCTTGAATGAGTTTTAAGAGAATGTTCTCAACATCTTCCCCGACATATCCGGCTTCCGTCAGGCTTGTTGCATCCGCGATTGCGAACGGAACATTCAGAATACGGGCCATCGTTTGTGCGAGGAGTGTTTTACCACTACCAGTCGGTCCAATCATGACGATGTTGGATTTAGACAATTCTACGTCGTCGGCACGTCCACCGGCATTGATCCGTTTATAATGATTGTACATCGCGACAGATAACGATTTTTTCGCTTTTTCCTGCCCGATGACATAGTCATTTAAAGTCGCACGGATTTCATGCGGTTTTGGTACGTTCTTCAGTTCGACTTCTTCTTCTGTACCAAGCTCTTCTTCGACGATCTCATTACAGAGTTCGATACATTCATCGCAAATGTATACGCCAGGTCCAGCAACAAGTTTGCGCACTTGTTCTTGTGTCTTTCCGCAGAAAGAACATTTTAGCTGACCTTTTTCTTCGTTAAATTTAAACATAAAGGTCCACCCCTTTAACGTGGAATTTGTATAGATCCGTTTCGCATCTATTCTCACGTTTTACTATTTATGATTGTAGCATGAACAAGGAAACTCTTTCAAATCTTGGATGAGCGTTTTACAGTTTGATTTGAAAAATATAATTTTGTTTGTCCTTGTTTGACCTATCGTACAAAAAAATCGACTTCAAGACCAGAAATTGGTCTTGAAGTCGATCCTGTTCGGTTGTTTGCTTATTTCGCTTTTGCGTTGTCAACGAGAACGTCGATTGCTTTACGGAACTGGAGATCACCTTTAAGTGTATCAAGTCCGCCTTGTGGTGCAAGCATCGTTTCGAGTTGATCTGCAGGAATGTTGTAGAGTTCAGACATCGATTGAAGTTCAGCTTGCGCTTCTTCTTCAGTAACTTCGATTTTTTCATCTGCAACGATTTGTTTAAGAACGAGACGAGCTTTAACGCGCTCTTCTGCTTGTTCTTTCATTTCAGTGCGCATTGCCTCTTCAGTCGTTCCAGTTAACTGGAAGTACATGTTAAGGTCAATTCCTTGTGACTGAATGCGTTGTGTGAATTCCTGGACCATACGCTCAACTTCGTTTTCAACCATGACTTCTGGAAGATCAACTGTTGCGTTTTTAGTCGCAGCTTCAACCAACTCATCACGCATTGAAGCATCAGCTTCTTGTTTACGTGTGTTTTCAAGACGTGTACGAATTTTTGTTTTCAACTCATCAAGAGAAGAAACTTCTTCGTCCATTTCTTTAGCGAACTCATCTGTCAATTCAGGAAGTTCTTGTGCTTTGATTTCATGGATTGTTACTTTGAATACGACTGGTTTTCCAGCGAGTGATGCTTCATGGTACTCTTCTGGGAACGTGACGTCGATATCTTTTTGCTCGCCTGATTTAAGACCAACCATCTGCTCTTCAAATCCTGGGATGAAGTTTCCAGATCCGATGACGAGTGAGTAATTTTCTGCAGTTCCGCCGTCGAATTGGTTTTCACCATCGAAACCTGCGAAGTCGAATACGACTGTATCGCCATTTTCGATCGCGCCGTCTTCTTTAACGACGAGCTCTGCACCGCGTTCTTGCATTGTTTTGAGTTCAGCATCGACATCTTCGTCTGTAACGTCTGTTTCGACTGCTGTGTACTCAAGACCTTTGTACTCACCGAGTGTTGCGTCCGGCTCAATCACGAATGTGATTTTGAACTCAACTGGTTTTCCTTTTTCGAGTGTTTCGACGTCGATGTTATCAAGCGCGATTGGCTCGATTCCTGATTCGACGACAGCACCTTCGATTGTGTCTTGATATAAGATATCAAGTGCATCTTGGTAAAGTGCTTCTTCGCCGTACATTTTGTTAAACATTGCGCGTGGCATTTTTCCTTTACGGAAACCTGGTGTGTTCAATGTCTTAACGACTTTTTTGAACGCTTGGTCTACCGCTTTATCAAATGCTTCAGCAGGCGCTTCATACGTGAGAACGCCGAGGCTACCTGATTGTTTTTCCCATTTTGCAGTCATGCTGAGTCCCTCCAAAAATGTCAATTAGCGTACGTGTGTGTACAACAAGTCACATTATAGCACAATCGTTCTGAGGATTACCACTGTTGAACGAGGCATTCCCTTGAATTAGAGAAGTAATGCCTGCTCGTACTGTTTCCCTTCCGGTAATACGAAATAAACAGCCTGATAAATCCTTTTAGCTTGTTCACTCAAACCGGATGGTGGTGTTTCCGAACTGAAGTCGAGTTCTGTCAATTCATCGACTGCATCCAACCATTTCTGCCAGCCGTCTTCCCCCTCCAGTGTTTCTTTCGGAAAGACGATTTGATACCAACTCATGAACAACAGTGCCTTAAACGGATCCATTCGTCTTAATTTAAATGTCTCGTCACTAAAAGACTGTAATTCTAGCGCCTGTCTCGTGACATGTCTCTCGAGTTGATCCAGATTTTCAAAGACATGTTCTACCCGGATGGACGGAATCGATATCCGAAGCGGAAAGAGGTTCCGATCCTTAGGTAGTTGTGGAAGCCATGTCTGAATGACGAGAGCACTCTGTTCTTTGACATCTTCTCCCGTGAAGTAGTCCTGAACAATGTAGTGGACGAAAGAAGGATTTGTCTGTAAATCGAGTTGTCCGATTAATCGAAACTGTTCTGCAATCGTCCCGAGCCGGTAAAATTCAACCCAGTCACCTGCGTCTAACTGCAATGGTGATGTTTCACGGATTTTCACATAGGAGGAATCATCCGTTTGTCGAGCATCCCCTTTCTTACGCGAGAGCGACTGGGCCATTTCGTCTAACTTTAATGCAAGACCATACGGAAGATAGGGAGAGGCAGTCCGTAAGGCCACGTTAAATGAATACCACTCTCCCTTTTCATACATGAAAAGGGCAATGAGTTGCTCGACACCATCTACATCCAGAAAAGGCTCGGTCACCTGTAAATAGGCCTCCACACCTTGTTCAGTTTTCATAAAGGCTTCCTGAATCGTATAGAGCATATAGAGAATGTCTTCTTCTGTTTCCAAGATTTTTAGTTGCCCCAACTCAGCCGTCAACTCATCTTGACTCAGTCTTGCAAGCCGCTTTCGCTCGTCTTCCAACGGTTGTTCCATCCAACGTGATTGCGACTGATTCACAGTCATCCCACCTTTTTCATATCTGTCTTACTTTGTAAACGGATCAAGCAAAGAAGTCCAGTTCGAGATGGCTTCTTGTAATTGCCCCGCCTGTTCGATTCCCATTTTGTTAAGTGTATCCAAGGAAACATCGGTTTCCAGCAATCGTGTGATATCTTCCGATTGATTTACGTACTGCTCCAGTTTTTCACTTAAGTTCTTCAGCTCCGCGGGCGGACTGTCTAAATTCGCAAGCCGTTCATCAATTTGGTTCAACTCTCCGTTCAACTGTTGAACCGTTCCATCATTTTGTAATTTTTCGATTTGCTGATCAAGTGCTTGTTCCGGATTTGCGGCATCGCGTGCTTCTGTCGCTGCCTGGTCGAGTTTTGTCGATAACTCTGATGTCACTTTCGACGTATCCTTGGCGATGTCTTGCAATTGTCCTGCATAATCGACACTATTCTTTACATCCGTCACTTGTTGTTTCGCATTATCCACTGTATCCGTAACCTCGCTACAGCCGGCTAAAGCCGCTGTCAGTAAGAGGATTCCACTCATTCTCTTCAACATCTTCATCATCCCTTTCAAGTTCACGATACCTTAAGTATACCCGAAAAAAAGCATAAAAAAAAGAGACCTCCCTCATAAGAGAAGTCTCTATTTTAATTATAGTGTCCCAAGAGGGATTCGAACCCCCGACCGACGCCTTAGAAGGGCGTTGCTCTATCCAGCTGAGCTATTGAGACGTGTCAACACGAATAAACTATACTAAAACAATTCTTTCGTGTCAATCACATTCGTAAAAACTCTTTTTAAAGTGTTCCGTCGAGATGTAAAGCATTAATTTTTTCACCTGTCAAATCATAAAAATCGACTGTAAATTGATTATTTTCTACCGCCAGCAACGCATACGTCTTTTCCGGACGATGGCGCGGCATCCGGATTGAACCCGGATTGATGAATAATTTACCGTCCCGCTGTTCGGCTTTTGCGACATGCGAATGACCGTATAAGACAATTGTTGCCGCTTTTTGATCAGCGTAGTGAACCAATTGATCCAGACTGTACTTCACATCTTGCCGGTGACCGTGGACACATAAAACACGAAACGCGCCCAGTTCCTCAACGACGTCGTCCGGAAAATCATTCCCGTAATCACAATTTCCTTTTACAACACGATAGGGATATAACGATTCGGTATTCCCTGTCAGTTGGGAATCACCGCAATGAAAGGCAACATCTGCTTCTTGGTGGCGGTTGAATATCGTCAATAGTTCCTGATCGAGACCATGGCTGTCACTTACGATTAACGCTTTCATCTAAAATCACTCTCCCAAAAAAGTAGTTAATGCCGCTTCAAGTTTTCGCAA
This sequence comes from Exiguobacterium sibiricum 7-3, assembly GCF_000620865.1. Taxonomy (NCBI): domain Bacteria; kingdom Bacillati; phylum Bacillota; class Bacilli; order Caryophanales; genus Exiguobacterium; species Exiguobacterium artemiae. The sequence continues at coordinate 907,322 of NZ_KK211190.1, read as the reverse complement.
TGCTTGTCCACGATGGCTGATGGTCGCCTTTTCACTTTTTGTTAGTTCGGCTGCCGTCTGATTTAATGACGGAATGAGGAACAACGGATCGTAACCAAAACCGTTTGTCCCCTTCGCTTCAAATCCAATCTGCCCTTCCATCGTCCCGCGGACAGTCAATGTTTCACCCGACGGTTTTGCAAGCGACAAGGCGCAGACGAAACGAGCTGCCCGCTGATCTGCCGGTGTATCTGCTAATTTTTCTAACAACAACGCATTATTGGCCGCATCCGACTTGTCCTCTCCTGCAAAACGGGCAGAGTAGACGCCAGGCGCTCCATTTAATGCATCCACTTCAAGCCCGGAATCATCCGATAGTACGGCGTGACCAAAGTAGGCTGCCGCTTCTCTGGATTTCAATTCCGCATTTTCTTCAAATGTCGATCCGGTTTCTTCGGTCTCCGGTGCCGTCTCGTAATCCAGTAAGGATTCAACGTCGTATCCGAGTCGTCCGAGCATCGCTTGAAACTCACCAACTTTTCCTGGATTTCTCGTTGCTACGATAATTTTCATCCGTGCTCCACCTCTTCCCCGACATACCACCATGAGGCGCCTAACGATTGTTCGGCCGCATGAAGGAGTTCTTCAATACCCTTTTCCCCAAGTTCAAGCATATCGAGCATTTCTTTGCGAGAAAAGGTTGCTTCTTCCCCTGTCGCTTGCAGTTCGACGATTTTTCCGGATGATGTCATGACAAGATTCAAGTCGACATCTGCCGCTGCGTCTTCTTCATAACAAAGATCAAGCAACAGCTCCGTCCCGACTTTCCCGACGGATACTGCCGCAATTCCTTCTTTGATTGGTGTATCCGTCAGCTTGCCGCTTTGAATCAATCCGTCAACCGCTAAGACAAGCGCCAGGAAACCGCCTGTAATCGCCGCTGTCCGGGTTCCACCATCTGCTTGCAGAACATCACAATCAATCCAAACCGTCCGTTCGCCCAATTTCTCCAGATTGACGACAGAACGTAATGCCCGACTGATCAATCGCTGAATTTCCATCGTCCGTCCCGTCTGCTTTCCTCGAACGGCTTCCCGTCCTGTCCGTTGTGCTGTCGCCCGCGGCAACATCGCATATTCGGCATTGATCCAGCCGTGTCGTTTCCCGCGTAAAAAGGGCGGGACTTTTTCTTCGACCGTTGCGGTACACAAGACGCGTGTATCCCCAACCGATATCAGTACGGATCCTTCCGCGTGTTTACTGACACCCGTCTCAAACTGAATTTTCCGCATATCCGTCCGTCCTCTTTGATCTAAACGCATTTTTCTTCCTCCGTTCCTAACACTAACCGTTTCGCTTGAACCGGTTGATTTAACCAGTCACTGGCGATTCGTTCAAAAGAGCGTGTATCACCGGTTGCATGATAGACATGTTCCGGAACACGATCAAGATCTGCCGTAATGCCGTTATAATCAAGCAATGCACTGACTTCAAGCGCCGTCTCATCTCCTGAAGAAATCAGCTGGACGTCTGGTCCGATGACTCGTCCAATGACTTCTGCAAGCAACGGATAGTGCGTACATCCTAAAATCAGTGTATCCATATCGTATGAGAGCAATGGTTTCAACGTGTTTGCAACGACGCGCTCAACATACGCTCCACTTGTCTGGGATGATTCGACAAGCGGGACGAACGGTGGACAGGCTAGCGACTCGACAACGACCTGACCCTCAACGTGACGTAATGCTTTTTCATACGAGTTGCTTTCAATCGTCATTTTCGTACCGATGACACCGATTCGTTTCGACCGCGTCACTTTGACCGCTGCCCGTGCACCGGGATCGATGACACCGATGATTGGAATCGATAACTTTTGACGCGCTTCTTTTAAGACGACCGCTGTTGCCGTATTGCAGGCGATGACGATCAATTTCACATCCTGAGCGACAAGAAAATCAATCATCTCCCACGTAAATTGACGAATTTCTTCTTCCGGCCGGGGACCGTACGGACACCGTAATGTATCTCCGACATATATGATTTGTTCATGGGGCAGCTGACGCATCAATTCACGTGCGACCGTCAATCCACCAACCCCAGAATCTAATACTCCAATTGATCTATTCACGATTTCCCCTCACTTTCCTCTCATCTCATATGGTAACAAAAAAGGACGACGGTGCAAGACCGGCGTCCAAGAATGTACGATAAAGGATTACTGAGCAAGACCTTCGTTTGTCAGCATATCTGAAAGAGTCGTGATAGCTTCAGAAGCATCGTCACCGTTTGCAACGATTTTGATGTCTGAGTCTTTTGCGATTCCGAGTGAAAGAACACCCATGATCGACTTGAGGTTAACAGTCTTTCCGTTGTATTCCAAGTTGATGTCTGATTGGAATTTAGAAGCTGTGTTGACGAGTTGTGTTGCCGGACGAGCATGAATGCCTGAATCCGCGATGACTTTGAATGTTTTTTCCATGATTAAGAAATCTCCCTCCACTAATAACGTACTAGTGAGTCGTTTTCGAATATGTGAACTCATTATCAAATGATAACGGATTCGAATCGATTCTGCAAGGAATTTTTATAGGCTTCATTCCAAGGAAAGGCATTCCCGGAGCGATCAATCTGAACCATCGAGGTCCGTCCTGTAAACATCAATTCCTCTTGTTCACTGAATGCCGCGTAATGGACATCACACGAAGCCGTTCCGACCTGGACAGGATACGCGTAGACGGCAAGACGGGCCCGTGGATAGACTTGTCGGATGTAGTTACACTGCGCATCCGCGACGACGACGATTCCGTCATCAGCAAGCGAGTAGCCTGTTTCTTCAAGCATCAAGGTCCGGACATCTTCGAAATAAACGAAGGGAACCCGATTATTCATGTGACCGTAAGCATCGGTTTCAGCGAACCGGACCGCGACATCAAGCCGTGTGCCGTGCTTCATCTGTTCCAACCACTGGTCCAAATCATTGATATAACTAGGTACACGCACAACCATTTCCTCCTTAAATTATAAAAAGAAGGAGCATCGCCCCTTCTTTAATTTTACGTTTTCGTATTAACGACTGACTGCTTCTCCCGTGCGTCCTTCGTCACTGCCGAAGAATTTCTTGAATGAGTGCAATGTCGTTTGACGGTTCATCGCTGCGATTGACGTTGTCAATGGAATTCCTTTCGGACACACTTCCACACAGTTTTGTGCGTTTCCGCACTGCATGATTCCACCGTCTTCCATCAAAGCTTCAAGACGCTCTTCTTTGTGGAACGCACCGGTTGGATGCGAATTGAAGAGACGGACTTGCGAAATCGATGCCGGTCCGATGAAGTTCGACCGGTCGTTGACGTTCGGACACGCTTCAAGACAGACACCGCATGTCATACATTTCGAAAGTTCGTATGCCCATTGGCGTTTGTTTTCCGGCATCCGGGGTCCTGGACCTAAATCATACGTCCCATCGATCGGTACCCATGCTTTGACTTTCTTCAAGGCATCAAACATCCGTTGACGGTCGACTTGAAGGTCACGGACGATTGGGAACGTCTGCATCGGCTGAAGACGAATCGGTTGCTCGAGCTTGTCGACAAGTGCTGTACATGATTGACGGGGTGTTCCGTTGATGACCATTGAACACGCCCCACATACTTCTTCCAGACAGCCCATATCCCAGTTGATGGGTGTCGTTTTTTCTCCGGCTGCGTTGACCGGGTTACGACGAATTTCCATCAAGGCCGAAATGACATTCATGTTAGGGCGGTAAGGGACTTCAAATGCTTCATCATATGCTTTACCATCCGGTCCATCCTGACGTTGGACGATGAATTGAACCGGTTTTTGATTCGTTTTCTGTTCGAGTGGTGTCGCCATTATGCCTTCACCTCTTTCTTCGACTTCTTGCTGTAGTCGCGTTTACGCGGTGGAATCAAGGATGTATCCACTTCTTCGTAATAGATTTCCGGATGACCGTTCGTGTAACGAGCCATCGTCGTTTTCAAGAATCGTTCGTCATCACGTTCCGGGAAGTCCGGTTTGTAATGGGCCCCACGGCTCTCATCCCGTTTTAAGGCTCCAAGCGTGATGGCTTCCGCAAGATCAAGCATATGATCGAGTTGACGAATGAACGATGCGCCCTGGTTGCTCCAACGCGCTGTATCCGTCGCTGAAATGCGTGTGAAACGGTCGCGGAGTTCCTTGATCTTCTCAAGCGTTTGCTCGAGTTTGTCATTGTAACGAACAACCGTGACGTTATCCGTCATGACTTCACCGAGTTCACGGTGGATTTGATATGCATTTTCCGTACCTTCCATCGCGAGGATGTCGTTGAAACGGTTGATTTCTGCAATCTTATGCGCTTCGACGACTTCTTCCGGCATTTCATGGACGGATTGATCGAGATCGTTCATGTAAGCGATGGCTGCCGGTCCAGCGACCATTCCGCCGTATACGGCAGACAATAACGAGTTCGCTCCTAGACGGTTACCGCCATGCATCGAATAATCACACTCACCGGATGCAAATAAGCCCGGGATGTTCGTCATTTGATCATAATCGACCCATAATCCACCCATTGAGTAATGGACTGCCGGGAAGATTTTCATTGGTACTTTTCGTGGATCATCTCCGACGAATTTTTCGTAGATTTCAAGAATCCCACCCAGTTTGACGTCCAGTTCTTTCGCATCTTTGTGAGAAAGGTCAAGGTAGACCATGTTTTCCCCGTTGACACCAAGCTTCTGATTGACACAGACATCGAAGATTTCGCGCGTCGCGATATCACGTGGCACAAGATTTCCGTAAGCCGGATATTTTTCTTCAAGGAAGTACCATGGCTTACCGTCTTTGTAGGTCCAGACACGTCCACCTTCACCACGTGCTGATTCGCTCATGAGACGGAGTTTATCATCTCCGGGAATCGCTGTCGGGTGAATCTGAATGAACTCACCGTTTGCATAAATGGCACCTTGACGGTAGACTGCCGCCGCTGCCTGCCCTGTGTTGATAACCGAGTTTGTTGATTTTCCGAAGATAACCCCCGGACCACCTGTTGCTAAAATGACTGAGTCAGCTGCGAACGCTTCGATTTCCATCGAACGTAAGTTTTGACACACCGCACCACGACAAATACCTTCTTCATCGATGATTGCACGAAGGAATTCCCATCCTTCATATTTTTCTACCAAACCTTGCGCTTCAAACTTACGGACCTGTTCATCAAGTGCATACAACAATTGCTGCCCTGTTGTTGCACCGGCGTAAGCCGTCCGGTGATGTAATGTTCCTCCGAAACGACGGAAATCAAGTAATCCTTCCGGTGTCCGGTTAAACATGACGCCCATCCGGTCGAACATATGAATGATTTTCGGCGCTGCTTCCGTCATCTTTTGGACCGGTGGCTGGTTGGCTAAGAAATCGCCGCCATATACCGTATCGTCCAAATGCTGGTAAGGTGAGTCACCTTCCCCTTTCGTGTTGACGGCCCCGTTGATTCCCCCCTGTGCACAAACGGAGTGTGAACGTTTGACCGGTACAAGTGAGAATAATTTTACGGGTACACCTTGTTCTGCTGCTTTTATCGTAGCCATCAAACCGGCGAGTCCTCCACCGATGATGACAAGATTCTTATTCGCCATGTTGTTAGTTCCCCTTTCCTTACAACACGCCTGCAAACGTCAAGATCGAGCGTACGCCTACAAACGATAATCCGATGAATACGAGGGCTGCCACATAAGACATCGCTTTTTGAGAAGCGGGTGATTGTGTGATTCCCCATGTGATGCAGAACGTCCAGAGACCATTCGCCAAGTGGAACGTCGTCGCTAAAATCCCGACGATGTAGAAGGCAAGCATGAATCCGTTATCGACGATATTTTGCATCATGCTCGCATCAACTTCCGTACCCATTGCTGCCGCAATCCGTGTTTCCCAAACGTGCCATGTGATGAACACGACAAGGAAAATACCTGAAAAGCGTTGTAGCACATACATCCAGTTCCGGAAGTATGTATAACGACCTGTGTTCGCGGAACCAGTAAACGCGATGTAAACACCGTAGATACCGTGTAGGATGATTGGAATGAAGATGACAAACACTTCCAAGAACAACCGATACGGAACGCTCCCCACGACTTCCGCAGCCTTATTAAAGTCTTCCTCCCCACGAACGATGAAATAGTTCGTCGTAAAATGAGAAAGTAAAAATAACCCGATTGGAATGACGCCGAGCAGTGAGTGTATTTTACGCCCCACGAAATCACGATGATTCGTCATCCAAATCCCCCCTTTTGTTTGCCAATCAAATGTTGGCGCATTTTGGTAGAAAAGCGCTTTCATAAGGAAATTCGTCTTTTCATCACTTATTCTACTCCTGTCCTTTTTATAAGACAACCCGAGCCGTTGCATTTAACTGCAAATAACTGCAAATTTTTTCAGGAAAACAATGACCGAGGAGAATTACCCCGCTATAATAGTTTCAGAGATAGGAGTGATTGTTGATGGATTCAGTACCAACCCCCTCTTCCACATTCGGAATCGAACTGATTCGTGACTATGTGCTGATGGATTTATTAGGAACAGATTACCGCCATGTCATCTATTGGGCAGGCAAGCGACTGGCACGTGAATTTCCGGTCTTAAGTGCAGAAGAAGCAGCTCCCTTTTTTTACGAAGCGGGTTGGGGACATCTCGAACTAAAAAAACAAAAAGGAAACTCTTTGAGTTTTGTATTAACACCCCCTGAATCGACACGCCTCGACCGTCCTGCAGGCTATTTCCAATTAGAAGCCGGCTTTTTAGCGGAACAATTCTCTCGACTGCACGGTTGTGTGGCGGAAGGATATGCAGAATTAAACAAAACCAGCGTACATATTTTGATTGAGATTGATCCAAAAGATCCGATAGAACGCTCACTTTGAAATCTATACAGGAGTTTTAAAGCGGACCTCGAATTCTTGAAACATGAAACCTTTTTAGTTTGATTGCCGTATCCATACTTAGTCGCATCTACCAAAGGAGGAATTTTTATGTTCAAGAAACTAGCAGCCGATTTAACAGGATTCAGTGATATTGGGCAAGTGATTCACCCGGACGATTTTGACAAGGCCGCCGCGGACGACTACGTGTTACACGAAGACGGCGAAAAAATTTATTTCTTAATCAAATCGAAAACGGATGAGTACTGCTTTACGAATCTGGCATTGGTCCATCTTGATGGAGAAAGTGCCGTCAGCTCAAAACGTGTTCTCTACCGTTATCCGTATGCCCATTACCCGATTCGTCATGTCATGTTTGAAACGGCCGGTACGGTTGATCTCGATGTCGAGATCAAGTTTGAGATTGGCGGAAAACACTATTCGATTGATGTCGATAAAAAACAGCTCGAACACGTGAAGGATCTTTACAAAGCGCTTCTCGCCATTGCCGAAAAACAATACGAGGGACAAAAGATGCTTGAGTTCGCTAACAGTTCACTGAATCATTCCGTGACGATTCTCGGCGGTCTCCGCCAAGGCGATATGAACGTCCCGCAAACGTTCAAAGACTTATCGCAAGAGTCGTTTGACTGGTTACAGGGCCATTACTACAAGTGGAATCAAAAAGACTTTGGTTCGTTCTACGAAAAATATATCAATAACTGAACAATTTAAATCAGGTACACCGAATTTTCGGTGTACCTGATTGTGTCTTTGGAATGGAGGGAAATTATGAGCTTTTGGACATGGTTCGCGATCGCGATTGTCTTAGTTACGAGTGTCACGTTAGCAAATTCCAAGAAAAAATCCGATAAAAAGCAATATGTCTTCCTCGTGATTTTTTTAATAGCCGTCCTTTTGTTATTGACCTGTTGGTTTACAAAATAATTACATACGGCTTGGATTGTACAGCTTTCTTACGGTTCCAAAGAAGAGGCGAACCCGCTATTGAGTGATAGTCGGGTTCGCCTCTTTGTCTGCTCATTAAATTTTAAGTTTACTCCTCATTCGTCTGACTGAGATATTCCGCAACCGTCTCTGCTAACTTAATGGGTAAGCCCGCTTCCGTCAGCTGTTCGATATTCGCTTTCTTCAAACTCCGCATCGACCCAAAATGGCGGATCAACTGTTGACGGCGTTTTGGCCCGACTCCGGGAATGTCGTCAAGCAGCGACCGAGTCATTCCTTTTGAGCGCAACGAACGGTGGAATGTGATGGCAAATCGGTGGACCTCATCTTGCATACGTTGCAGCAAATAAAACGCACTCGAACGCGGATGCAGTTCAATCAACCGACCGCCTTCCCCGAACAATAATTGACTTGTCCGGTGCTTATCGTCTTTTTTCAGTGAGCCGACTGGCAGGGATAATCCCAGTTCATCTTGAATCACTTCGAGTGCGGCATTTAATTGCCCGAGTCCACCATCTATCAAGACAAGATCCGGCAAACGTGCTCCTTCAAGCAATAAACGCCGGTAGCGTCGTCTGACGATTTCCCGCATCGACTCATAATCATCCGGTCCTGTGACAGTCTTGATTTTAAATTTGCGATACTCTTTTTTGAGCGGTTTTCCGTCTTCGAAAACGACGAGTGCCGATACGGCATCAGCACCTTGAATGTTGGCATTATCAATGATTTCAATCCGCGATAACGGATGGATATCAATTGCATCGGCCAGTTCCTGAACAGCCTGAACGGTTTTCTTTTCATCACGAGCAATCAGTTCGAACCGTTCGCCGATTGCATTTTCCGCATTTTTCGTCGCAAGATCAAGCAACTTACGTTTTGATCCGCGGACCGGTACATGGACACGCAAACTAAGCGCTTCTTTCAGCAACATCTGATTGACGAGGGGTGGGACATAAATCTCGCTCGGTTTAATGTTTTTTTCGTAGAACTGGACGATAAAACTCTCGAGCTCTTCTGCCGGTGTCCCGTAAATCGGAAACAATGACACATCGCGCTCAATCATTTTTCCGCCACGCAGGAAGAAGACCTGGACACACATCCATCCCTTGTCGACATAAATCCCGAAGACATCCCGCGCGGTCAGGTCTGCCGTAATCATATTTTGCTTGTTCATGATGGATTCAATCGCCCGAATTTGGTCACGCAACTCCCCTGCCCGCTCGAATTCCATCTCTTCCGCTGCAACGCTCATCTTTTGTTGCAACGACTGGACCAGGTCTTTTGTTTCTCCCGACAAGAAACGGCGGATTTCCGAAACGATGTCTTTTTGCACACCTTCAAGGTTCGAAATTTCGCAAGGACCAAGACATTGACCGATGTGGTAATACAAACACAACTTCTTCGGCATCGGCTGACATTTCCGGAGCGGATATAACCGGTCGAGCAGACGTTTCGTTTCGTTCGCAGCATAGGCGTTTGGATAAGGACCAAAGTAATGTCCGCCGTCTTTTTTTAATTTACGGGTCGTAATCAGACGCGGATACGTCTCATTCGTAATTTTTAAATAAGGATAGGATTTATCATCCTTCAGCATAATGTTATATTTCGGGTCGTGTTTCTTGATCAGTGTCATCTCAAGAAGCAAAGCTTCGAGCTCACTTCCCGTAATGATGTATTCAAAATCACGGATGTCTGCGACAAGCCGTTCTGTCTTTAAGTCATGTGCACCGGTGAAATAAGACCGGACACGGTTCTTTAAATTTTTAGCTTTTCCGACATAAATGACCTCACCAAATTGATTTTTATGCAAATAGCAACCCGGTTCGTCAGGTAAAAGGGATAATTTCGCCTTAATATGTTCTTGATGACTCACAAAAATGTCTCCTTCCACCGTTTTTAGTTTTACGTTATAGGGTAAATATCATACATTGATTATGACATATGGGGGATAAAAAATGCGTACATACGATTGCATTGTAATAGGTACAGGATCTGCTGGAAACCAAGCAGCTTATAAATTTGCCGAAAAAGGACTAAACGTTGCCATTATCGAAAACTTTACACCGGGCGGAACATGCGCCCAGCGTGGTTGTGATGCGAAAAAGATTTTATTGACCGGCAGTGAAGCTAAAGACGCCGTCGAACGTCTGCTGGGATATGGATTAAAAGGCCTTGTGTCCATTGACTGGCGTCAGCTGATGGAACGAAAAAATGAATACACACGTGCCATCCCGGAACAAACACGAAATCGGTATGACGAGGTGGGAATTGACTACTATCACGGTGAACCCCGTTTTCTATCTAACAAAAAACTCCTTGTGGACGATATCGAGTTGGAAGCCGACCAATTTTTAATCGCGACCGGACTTCGCCCACGTGAGCTGTCCGTTCCCGGTAGTGAACGTTTCCTCAACAGTAATGAATTTCTGGAATTACGTGATGTACCCCGTCGCCTTGTCTGTATTGGTGGAGGATACATTTCGTTTGAATTCGCTCACCTTGCGCGAATCGCCGGTTCTGAAGTGACGATTCTCCTGCGTTCCGGTGCACTTAAACAGTTTGAACAAGATTTAGTTTCCGTGCTGCTCGAAGCGACACAGGCGCTTGGCATCAAGATTCTTCACGAAACGGAAGCTGTATCTTACTCGGACACGACATTGACACTTTCTGACGGAACACGGTTAGAAGCTGACGTTGTGTTGAATGCGACAGGTCGCGTCGCAAGCATCGAACATTTGCAATTGGAAAAAGCCGGTGTCATCTACGAAGAAAAAGGCATACATGTGAACGATTACCTCCAGTCTTCCGCTTCAAACATCTATGCAGCAGGTGACGTAGCAGTCAGCGGAAATCCTGCCTTGACTCCTTTTGCAGGAACGGAAGGACGGCTTGCTGCCTGTAATATGCTCGAAGGCAATACGCGCCGACTGGAATTACTTCCTGTGCCGAGCATCGTCTTCACTACGCCAAATCTTGCAAAAGTCGGACAGACGGAAGCCAGTCTAAAACAAAACAATACAAGATACCGCGGAAAATTAATTGATACCTCGAGTTGGCAAACAAATGTCCGGATCAAAGATCCGTTCGCCCGGGCAAAAGTATTGATTGGGGAAGACGATCAGATTCTGGGTGCTCACTTCATCGGTGTGCATGCCGCCGAACTGGCTAACTATTTTTCGTTTGCCATGCAGCACCGGATTCCGAGCTCTGCTCTTCAGAAAACGAGTTTTGCTTATCCGACACCCGCATCTGATATTGCATCATTACTGGAAGACTGACAACTGAAAGCGAGGAGTTGACATGGTTGATTACGGCTATACGATTCTTTACATTACGGACCCCGTAAAAACACGTCTGTTCTACCACGGTCTGCTTGGTCTTTCGATTAAGGCTGAGCATGGAAGTTATACGGAATTCGAAACCGGCTCGACAATTCTTGCTTTCAATACAAAAGAAGACGTTCGTTCCATGATTCCCTATGAGATACCGGACAAAACCGGGCAGCAATCGATTGAACTCGGTTTTGTGACCGATGATGTCGCTTCATTGTACGAAACGATCCGAGCTGCCGGACATGAAACGGTCTTACCACCAACCCAAAAGCCCTGGGGACAAACCGTCGCCTATGTGCTTGATCCCGATGGTCATTTGGTTGAACTCTGTTCACCGATTGGTTGATCCAACAAAAAAAGGCATTCCGTCGATTGACGGAATGCCTTTTGAATAGCGCTTAGAATTAGTTAGATGTCTCAACGAATTCTTTTAAAGCGTCTTTAGGCATGAAGCCCATTGTTTTATTAACCGGTTGACCGTCTTTGAACAAGACGAGTGTCGGAATACTTTGGACTTGGAAAGCTCCAGCGACTTCCGGGTTAGCGTCAACATCGACTTTTACGATTTTTACGTTTTCCATATCCGCATCGAGTTCTTCAAGAACAGGAGCAAGCATGCGACAAGGTCCGCACCATGTTGCCCAGAAATCAACGAGAACGAGACCTTCTTGTGTATCTTCTTTAAACGATTGGCTAGTTGCGTGTACGATTGCCATTGAGAAAAACCTCCTATTTTTAGATCGGTTTGATTTATTTATCGAACCCATCTTTTTACTGACTTGAGTATAGCACAGCCCTACCTTACAACAAACGAAACTGCTCAGACAAGTCATCGCACTAAAAAAGAAGCAAAGAAGTTACTCTTCGCTTCTCTTCCTGTATCTTAATGGACCAGCATTTTTTTGAATTCTGCCGTTAACAACGGTACGACATCAAATAGGTCGCCGACGATTCCGTAATCTGCTACCGAGAAGATATTCGCTTCCGGATCTTTGTTGATGGCGACGATGACTTTCGCGTTCGACATACCGGCTAAATGTTGAATCGCACCGGAAATCCCGCAAGCAATGTACAAGTCAGGTGTCACGACTTTCCCCGTCTGACCGATTTGCAGGGCATAGTCACAATAGTCTGCATCACAGGCACCACGTGATGCACCAACTGCGCCGCCGAGTAAATCCGCCAGTTCTTGAAGCGGTGCAAAACCATCCGAACTTTTGACGCCCCGCCCACCGGCAACGATAACTTTTGCTTCCGATAGATCGACACCACCGGTTGCTTTTCGAACGACTTCCGAAACGATTGTCCGTAAATCTTTTAACTCAACGGTTACCGATTCGACAGTCCCCTCGGAAGAGCCTTCAGCCATTGGTTCGATGTTGTTCGGACGGACTGTAAAGAGCGTTTTTCCTTCTGAAACTTTTACTTTTTCAAAAGCTTTTCCTGAATAAATTGGTCGGATGAAGGATGCGTCCGGTCCTGTTCCTTCAATTGATGTGACATCACTGATCAATCCCGCTTGCAGTTTCGCTGCGATTTTCGGAGACAAATCTTTACCGAGTGATGTATGGCCAAATACGATGACGTCTGGCGCAACGCGATCCAGCAGTTGCATGAAGACTTGCCCGTATCCGTCCGGTGTATAGTGCTGCAACCGTTCGTCTTCAACGACGAGGACTTGATTTGCACCTCGTGTCGCAAGTTGTGCTGCATCTGCCGCTACGTTTTGTCCGATTAAGGCAACCACGACTTCGTCTGCAACTAAATTTGCCGCTGCAATCGCTTCAAATGACACATTTCGTAAATTCCCGTCCCGTGATTCTGCAAGTACAAGTGCTTTTGACATATCGTTTCTTCCCCCTTAAACAACTTTTGCTTCGTTGCGTAATAATGAAGCGAGTTCCTGGACTTGTGTCGACAAATCACCTTCTAGAATTTTACCGGCTGCTTTATTTGGCGGTAAAAAGCGTTCAATCGTCTCAAGACGCGGTGCCAACTCGTCCTCGTCTAATTCCAGATCCGATAATTCAAGTTCTTCGAGCGGTTTCTTTTTCGCCTTCATGATACCCGGAAGGCTTGGATAACGGGGTTCATTTAATCCTTGTTGGGCTGTTACGAGCAACGGCAACGATGTTTTAATGACTTCCGTATCCCCTTCTGAGTCACGTGTCACGACGGCATCCGTTCCGTTTAACTCGAGCTTCGTAATTGTAGTGACGTATGGAATATCGAGCAGTTCTGCGACACGTGGAGCGACTTGTCCGCTTCCGCCGTCAACCGCGACGTTTCCGGCGATAATTAAATCGACAGTCTGTTCCTTGAGATATCCGGCCAACACTTCTGAAATCGAATAATGATCTGCTTCTTCAATATCATCTTCAATCGAAATCCGGACTGCTTGATCGGCTCCCATCGCAAGCGCCGTCCGAAGTTCTTTATCCGCATCTTCCGGTCCGACGGTAACGACCGTCACGGTTCCAGATTGGGCATCCCGTACACGGATGGCTTCTTCGACTGCATATTCGTCATAAGGGTTGATGATGAATTCCGCACCATCCTCTTCGATTTGACCATTTTCGAGCTGGATTGCTTCTTCCGTATCAAATGTTCGTTTTAACAAGACGTAGATTTCCATTCTTCGTTCCCCCTCATATCAACTTCTATTGACCACCATCATTTTTGTATCCGCTTACAAAAAGTTTTTCATGAAAAGGGCTTAACTCAGCCCTTTAATTAGCATGCGATGAATACCGTGACGTGTCTCGAGCAACTCGTATTTAAATCCGCTCGCCATCCAGCTGGTCACGACTTCGTCAATCGTTCCGAATACCATTTGTCGTGCTAAACGATAATCCAGCTCGTTTGAGAACTCTCCCGATTCCATCCCGTTTCGAATCACACGATCAATCAGATGGAGATACGGTTTTAAAACAGTTGCGATATTATGCCGCATCTCTTGATTCGATTGGCGTAACTCGATTTGCGTGACGACGGCCAAATCATAATCAACCGACAATTGTTCGAGATGCGCTTCAATGAGCGCTGCCAGTTGTTGCGTCGCTGACTGATGATGTGCGATTTGCGCTTCCGAATATTCGATGAAGCTACCCATCTTGGCTTGGAACAAAGAAATCAATAAGTGCTCTTTGTTCTTGAAGTAAAGATAAATTGTTCCATCCGCTACGCCTGCTTCTTTCGCGATAGCTGTTACCTTGGCACCGTGGTATCCATTTTTCGCAATCACCTTCACTGCCGCATCAATGATGCGATCACTCTTAGACATCGTTCTTTTCATAAGGCTATCTCCTAACACATAAAATGAATGATGGTTCATTCATATTTATTCTATCATGTCATTTCGAGCTGTCAACTGCTTTCTTCCAGTTGTTTTGCCCGTTCTTCCTCGACTAAGACACGGCGAAGAATTTTTCCGACGAAGGTTTTCGGTAACTCTTGTCTGAACTCATACTGCTTCGGTACTTTGAAGGAAGCCAGACTTTTCCGGCAAAACTGATCGAGTTCTTCTTCTGTCGTCTGCACGTCATCTTTCAAAACGATGAAGGCTTTGACGGTTTCACCCCGGTAAGCGTCCGGCACACCGATGACGACGGCTTCTTTTACCGCCGGATGTTCGTACAAAATCTCTTCGACTTCCCGTGGATAGATATTGAATCCCGATGCGATAATCAAATCTTTTTTCCGGTCGACAATCCGGAAATAATGGTCCTCACCGACATATCCAAGGTCTCCCGTATGCAACCATCCGTCACGCAGGACAGCCTGCGTATCTTCCGGGCGTTTCCAATATCCTTTCATGACTTGCGGACCACGGACAAGAATCTCTCCGATTTCTCCTGGTGCAGCAGGCGTCTCTCCGTCCGGTTGAACGATTTTAGCGATTGTATCCGGAACAGGAATTCCGACTGTTCCCGGAACGCGTTTATCCCAGATACAGTTCGTATGCGTCACGGGACTTGTTTCCGACAAGCCATACCCTTCGACGATGCGTCCGCCTGTCACCTGTTCAAACTTCTCTTGTACTTCGACCGGAAGCGGTGCTGATCCGGAAATACATGCTTCGATCGAGGATAAATCGTATTTCTTTAGTTTCGGATGATTTAACAATCCGACATACATCGTCGGAGCGCCGGGAAACAGACTCGGTTTTTCTTTATCAATCGTCTTCAGGACCTGTTCCAAGTCGAATTTCGGCAAAATGATTTGTTCATAAGCATTGAACATACCGAAGTTCAGGTTACACGTCATTCCGTAAACATGGAAATACGGGACGACTGCCAACAACTTCCGCCCGTCTCCCCGAGAATATTTATAGAACCAATGACTGATCTGTTCGACATTGGCACTGAGATTAAAGTGCGTCAACATAACTCCTTTAGGCGCACCGGTCGTTCCACCTGTATATTGTAACACTGCGATGTCTTCTTTTGGATTGATGATCACCGGTTCAATCATCGCACTTCCGCGATGAGACAGAAACGGAATCGATCCCGTCGTATCAATGATGATGTTATTGTCTTTACGGGACTTGATCGGATACAGTTTATTTTTAGGAAATGAAAGATAGTCAGCAATGCTTGTCGTGACAACGGTTTTTAAAGACGTCTTTGCTTTGACACGCGACGCTTTCGGATACAGCAAATCCAGTGTGACGAGCATCTTCGCCCCCGAATCGTCCAAAATCTGTTCCAGTTCGCGGTCGGTATACAATGGATTGACTTGAACGACGATTCCACCGGCGTACAACACCGCGTAGTAACTGATCATATATTGCGGACAGTTCGGCAACATCAAACCGACCCGGTCACCCTTTTCAAGACCGGCATCTTGCAGGACTTTTGCAAAGCTCCGCGCTTCATGCCGTACTTCCTGGAACGTCATTCGTTTCCCGAGAAAACTAAGGGCTCTCCGCTCCGGAAACTCATCTGCTGCCTCTTCAAGTGCTTGATAGAGTGGTATCTCGCGATAGGTGATTGATGCGGGTACTTGTTCCGGATAATCCTTTAACCATGCTGAATCCATTCAAATCCCTCCCTGTGACTGAATTACTATTCATTTTTATTATACGTGTAATTTGTCCACAGCGGCTAGTCCTGTTGTAAAATAAATTTCACATTTTTCCCAATCACAGGTATTTTGAAAACACCATAAAAAAACCACTTGCCCTTTCGCAAGTGGTTGCTTTGATCGATAGTTAGCGCGACGGATAGGTGAATCCCTCACCGATGACTTCACGTACTTTATGAATGACGACAAAAGCACGTGGATCGGCCGCTTCGACGATTTGTTTCAATGGCGCGAGCTGACGTTTGTCGACAATCATGTATAACATGTCGTTTTTCTGTTTTGTGAAATGACCGTGACTGTGGATGACGGTCGCACTTCGTCCGAGTGTTTCAGTCAAAATCGTTGCGATTTCTTCCTGACGGTGACTGATGATCGTCACCGCTTCCCGGACGTTCAATCCTTCACTGACCAAATCAATCAAATACGAACCGATGATGATGGCAATCAACGTATACAGCATCGTTTCTTCACCGAACAAAAATCCGGAGGCTCCGACAACCGTCACGTCGATGATGAACATCGACACGGCAATCCCTAAGTTCAAATACTTATTCATTAGCCGGGCGATGATGACACCGCCGCCGGTCGTCCCGCCTGCCCGGATGACAAGACCGATTCCAAGACCAATCAAGATTCCGGCATAGACCGTCCCGATCAGCCGGCTGTCGGAACTCGTCGCGAGTGATGCCGTTGACGACAGGACGAACGAGGTCGTCGCGACGGAAATGACGGAATAGATCATCGTTTTCCGACTTAAGAAGCGGTAGCCGACGACAAACAATAACGCATTGGCAAGTAACGAGACTAAGCCGGTATCCCACCCATACAGGTAGTAGAAGATGACGGTAATCCCGATCAATCCTCCTTCAGACAAGTCATTCGGAATCGTGAAGTAGTTGATGCCGAACGCCAGGATAGCTGAACCGATGATGACCCAAAAGATATCTTTCCAGGAAATCAGTTGCATCGCTTCAAAGGCGCGCCGCCGTATTTCATTCGTATTGGTTTTTTTGACATTCATAGTCGTTTCCTCCTTCATTTTTTTGTGTCCTACCAATAAAAATTCCGTACTGAATCGATCTCAGTACGGAATAATCACTTGGCAGAGCCAGTTCTTTTAATTCATAAAAATCCATAACAGACCGACGACCAAAAAGGCAATCGATACGCCGAACATGATTTTTGCTAATCGTTCTAACACCTGTTCACCCCACTAACGCTGAACCGATCACATAAGACATCCCGATCGATAACGAACAGGAGATGATACCGACAGCGATATTTCCTTTTTCGATCTCCCGATCAACGGGAAGATTCGGAGTCAAGAATTCAAAAATCCAATAGGTCGAAATCAACAGTAAAAATCCGAAGGCACTTTCTAAAAAGATTGCTCCGACACGCTGTTCACTTTGAACGGCAAAATGCACGATATTTGCCAGACCAATGATCTTACCGCCGGTCGCAAGCGCAACGGCGATGTTTCCACTCTTGATATGTTCCCAGTTTCGGTACCGGGTTGTCAACTCAAAAAGTGCCAGACCCATGATGATCAACAGTCCCGCAACCGAATACAAAGCTGTCGTGTAGACATAGACGTTTTCAAAAATATTCACCTAACCGCGCCTCATTTCAATTCGATGATCGTTACGCCATGTCCACCTTCACCTTGACCGCCTAAGCGATGCGTTTTGACATGACGGTTGCCACGTAGATATTCTTGTACTCCTTGACGCATTGCTCCCGTCCCGAGACCATGGATGACACGTATCTGTTCGTAGTTGGACAGTAAAGCCTGATCCATGAACCGATCGAGCTTGGCCAGCCCTTCCTCGACACGGACACCGCGTAAGTCCAGTTCGGCTGAAGCAGCGGATTGTTTCGTAATACTCGTTCCACCGGATCGTTTTTTAGTTTTCGAAGCTGTTTTAGCTTCACCGACTTTGGCCAGATCACCCGGCTTGACGTTCACTTTCATGATTCCGACTTGAACCGTGTATTCACCATTCGAATTTTGATTGATGATGTATCCTTTTTGGTTAAATGTCGTCACTTTTACCTCTTCGCCTTTTGCAAATACCGGAGCCTGGTTCGTTTTTGCTTTGACCTTGGCAATCCGTTGATCTTGTAACGAAGGTTTCGCTTGCTCCAGCTGTTTCCGGGCTTCAATCAGTTCATGCTCTTTGACAGCTCCTGCGTCACGTAATTCTTTCAGACGCTTGATGACTGCTTCTGCTTCTTTTTGTGCCCGTTCGACGGCACGCGTTGCCTTTTCTTCTGCTTTTGCTAAAATTTCGTTTTTCTCTTGATGAATTTCAGCTTGTTCCCGCTCGAATTCTTCCCGTTCTTCCACCAATCGTTGTTGCTCCTGCAACAATTCCCGCTCCAAGGATTCAGCACGTTGTTTCGCTTCCTCGAGTCGTCCGATCATCGTTTCGACGGACTGCGCATCTGTTCCGACTTGATCACGGGCCGCATCGATGACGCGGTCCTCTAGCCCGAGTCGTTTCGAAATTTCAAAGGCATTCGAACGTCCCGGTACACCGATTAGTAAGCGGTACGTCGGACTAAGCGACTCGACATCAAACTCCATCGAGGCGTTAACGACACCTTCCCGGTTGTAGCCGTATGCTTTCAGCTCCGAATAGTGAGTCGTTGCAGCAACACGTGCGCCGCGTCGTTTCACTTCATCCAAGATGGCAATCGCAAGTGCCGCCCCTTCTGTCGGATCCGTTCCGGCTCCGAGCTCATCAAACAGAACAAGACTCATGAAATCAATTTTGCCCATCATTGAAACGATGTTCGTCATATGGGAACTGAAGGTCGACAAGTTCTGTTCAATGGACTGTTCATCTCCGATGTCGGCATAAATCGCATCAAAGACACTCAGCTCCGTCTCGTCCGCTGCCGGAACGTATAAACCGGATTGAACCATCAATTGCAGTAATCCAATCGTTTTCAGTGTGACGGTTTTCCCGCCGGTATTCGGTCCGGTGATGACGAGTGATGTGAATTCTCCGCCGAGTGATACGGTAATCGGAACGACTTCATCGTCTGGAATGAACGGATGCCGTGCTTCTTTCAAGACGATATGCCGATTTTCATTTAATCGTGGTTCAACAGCACGAATCGTATGTCCGTATAAGGCTTTTGCCATAATGAAATCGAGCTCTGCCAAGACGTCGACATTGATTCGAAGCGAATCGCCGACCGAGCCGACGAGCGCTGAAAGTTGGGCTAAAATCCGTTCGATTTCCGCACGTTCTTTAAGGCGTGCCTCCTGAATTTCATTGTTGGCTGCAACGACGGCTTGCGGTTCGATGAATAACGTCGCCCCGGACGCCGATTGGTCATGGACGATGCCGCCAAAAGCTTGACGGTACTCCTGTTTGACCGGTACACAATAACGATCATTGCGCATCGTCACGATGGCATCAGATAACATCTTCGACTTACTGCGCAATACGCCGTCGATTTTCGAGCGAACTTGCCCTTCAAGGGAGCGTAATTGACTCCGTA
This sequence comes from Exiguobacterium sibiricum 7-3, assembly GCF_000620865.1. Taxonomy (NCBI): domain Bacteria; kingdom Bacillati; phylum Bacillota; class Bacilli; order Caryophanales; genus Exiguobacterium; species Exiguobacterium artemiae. Next base: position 887,527 of record NZ_KK211190.1, on the reverse strand, counting down.
AGGACCGCAGCTTATCGCTTGCCGAGTCTTGAACCGTCCCTTGATCATCGATCGCATGACGAATACCTTGTTCGATTTCCACCAGTTTCGTAATCTGTTCGATTCTGCTGTCCAGTGCCGGTAACCGCAAATCCGGGTGATCTTCATGCAGACGTTCCTGGAAGGCCTTAACTTGACGTCCGGAATAAACGACGTCTGCAACCGCAAGTAACTCACTTGTCGAGAGGACCGAGCCGATTTCCGCCCGTTTCACCTCACTGCGGACATCCGTCAGTCCACCAAATGGATAACGGTCGCGCAGTCGATAGACTGTCGTTGCTTCTGTCGTCAAAGCGAGCAATGCTTTCACCTGTTCGAAATCTTCTGCCGGCTCCATCTTCCGCACGAATTGGGCGCCAAGTGAACTGGCTGTCTGTTTTGCGAGTAGTTCTTTTAATTTATCGTATTCTAATACACGTAGTGCATTGGCATTCATTTACTTCACTCCTAAACGTTTTCGATCAAAAAAAGCCCGCGCTTCTTTTGCAGTCCACGTATTGATGACATCGGATGGTTCCAAATATGCTTTACGTGCATGCAGGACACCAAGTTTCATATCTTCTAACATTTCCGGACGATGGGTATCGGTATTGATCATCAGTTTGACTCCAGCCGCTTTCGCTTTTGCAAGAGACGAGGCAGTTAAATCAAACCGTCCGGGATTTGCATTCATCTCCAGTGCCGTTCCGGTTTCAGCAGCCAGCTCGACCAATCGATCGATGTTGACCGCATATCCGTCCCGGCGTCCGATGATCCGTCCGGTTGGATGGGCAATCAAGGAGACATAGGGATTGCGGCAGGCATTTTCAAGCCGTTGCATGATTTCCTCTTCTGTCTGATCAAACTTGGAATGAATCGAGGCGATGACATAGTCCATCTCTTGTAAAAAATCATCGTCGTAATCCAGTGAGCCATCCGGTAAAATATCCATCTCGACACCGCATAAAATCGTCATCTCCGGATGTTTCTCCCGTGCTGCTTCAATTTCGACACGCTGTTTCCGCAATCGTTCTTCCGTCAATCCATTAACGAATTTCATATATTTACTGTGGTCGGTGATGGCCATCCAGGAATATCCCCGCGCCGCACAGGCGTCGACGAGCTCATCGACGGACAATGTACCGTCCGACCATGTCGTATGCATATGGACATCGGCTTGGATATCCGTCTCTTGAATCAACGTGTCTAAATTCGCTTCGAACTCCAGACGACCTGCCCGCAGTTCTGGCGGGATGAACGGCAAATCATAACGGGCAAACAGTTCCTGTTCCGTTTTCGGTTGGAACAGACCGTCCTTGGTTTCGACACCGTACTCGGAGATGCTTTCGCCGCGTTCTTTCGCCAGTTGCCGCATCCGGACATTATGATCTTTCGAGCCTGTGAAGTGATGTAATGTCGAAGCAAACGCCAAATCATCCACTAATCGGAAATCAACCGCAATGTATGCATCATCTCGTTTGAGGACAATCGAGACCTTCGTTTCCCCGGCAGCAATGATTTCATCGATTTGTTCAATTTCAAGCAACTGTGCCTTCACTTCTTTTGGCTGATCCGTTGAGATGATGAAATCGAGATCCTTACACGTTTCTTCCGCCCGTCGGAAACTACCTCCGACTTCAAAACGAATGATTTGGTCGATACCGGCTAATGTCCGCTCCAGTTCACTGACACTTTTGCGCATGACACCATACGGTAATCGTTCTGGTCGTGTCTCGAACGTTTCCAGTGCCTTACTGTATTTTTCGACAGTCTTTTTTCCGAAGCCTGGCATTGCTTCCACTGTACCATCCGCCAGTTTCTCAGCGAAGGAATCTGCATCAATGACCCCGACTTCATGCAGCTTCGCTAATTTCTTCCCGCCAAGTCCAGGAATCTTCAGTAAGGCGATTAATCCTTCCGGTACCTGTTGTTCGAGTTCTGTTAAGGCTGTACTCGTTCCTGTTTCACGGAATTCTTCAAGGACGGTTGCCGTGCCTTTACCGATTCCTTTCATCGCTGTAAAATCTTCAATTGCCATAAAATCCAGTTCTGCCGCTTCGAGCAGACTCGCTGCCTTTCGAAATGCATTGATTTTAAATGGATTTTCGCCTTTTACTTCGAGATAAACTGAAATTCTTTCTAAATGTCGAATCGCATCTTGTGTCGTCCGCATGTTCAATTCTCCCCTCAAAAAAAGCTCCCATTCAACGGGAGCACGTTATTTTATCAAACCGACTTTTTGCATCAACCAATCGGCAAGCACTGGTGTATGTTGAATCATAAACGAGGCCAAACTCGAATTCGCAATGGCATCCTGAATCGACTGAATCGGCGCAAAAGCGGCCAAGAACAAAATCAAGAAGATGAAGATATACATCTCGATGAATCCGAAGACTCCACCTAACAGACCTTTTACCTGCTTGAGAACCGGAATATTCGTCAGCGAATCAAACATCGCAATGATGATCGATAACACGATTTTAGTCACAAAAAACAGGACGATGAACCAAAAGGCTTTATAAAACACTTCATCCAAACCGACTGAACTCGGGATGGAGAACATCGTCAAATCGATGCCCGCATCATCTAGTGTCGACGGATAGGGAATCCATAACTTAAACTTCTCGGCCAGTTCATCGTAAAATGATAGCGCGACGATAAACGAGATGAGTAAGCTCAACAAATGACCCGCCTGTAACACAACACCCCGACGGACACCCGTCATCGTGCCTAAAGCTAAAAACAGTAAGATAACAAGAGAAACCATGTTTAAAATTCACCCAAATTCTTTTTGATTTTGACATAATCACTACCGATATTGAGAGCTGCCAAGACAGCAATTTGTCGAACGTCGAGTTGTGGTGCCTGGTCTCTGATTTCACGAATTTTTGTATCCACGAGGAGACCCACTTCGCGTACATGTTCAGGTGACTCCGTTCCGACAATCGTATAATCGTTTCCTGCAATATGAATCGTCGTCCGGTTCAACCCTTCTGAATCAGCCATTTTCCTGTCCTCCTCATACTTTGCTTCTTTCATATAGTACCATCATTTTTGAAATAGGAAAAGAAGTCCACCATCCGACTTAAGGATGGTATGCTTATTTCCGAAAGGGTGATCATGTCATGGGAACAGTCGTTTTAAAGTTAACAAAAGAAAAACAAGAAACCGTCATTTCGGATTTCGGACGTCATCAGGTCTCGCCTCCTCCGTATGCACGTTTCGCTGCACGAACGACCGGATGTATTTTGACCGTCTATAATTCAGGGAAGGTCATGTTTCAAGGACAGGGGGCGGAAGCTGTCGCTGCCCGATATGGTTCGCCTGCGGCAAAAAAAACCGCTTCGACAGCAAGTGCCTCTTTACCCGAAGGATTCGCCAACTGGTCGGTCGTCGGCAGTGACGAAGTCGGAAAAGGTGACTTTTTTGGTCCTTTAGTCGTCGTTGCCGCTTATGTCGACAGCACAAAAATTGAACTGGTCCGTGAGCTCGGGGTCCGCGACTCTAAAAATGTCTCTGATCCGGAAATCCGTTCGATTGCGCGTGATTTGCATGCTGTCATTCCTTATGAATACCGTATCCTGCATAATCCGGATTACAATCAAATGCAACGGACGATGACACAAGGCAAAATGACCGCCCTGCTTCATAATGCGGCGCTCAATGGATTACTCGCTCAACTGGAAGCGCCGCCGCAAGCGATCTTGATTGATCAATTTGCTGAAAAAGCGACCTATTACAAACATCTTTCCGGAGAAACAAAACAAGTCAAAGACAATGTCTATTTTTCGACGAAAGCAGAAGGATTACATGTCGCTGTCGCTGCAGCCTCCATCCTAGCACGAGCTATCTTTCTGAAAGAAATGGATCAATTGAGCCGACAGACCGGGACGGAAATTCCTAAAGGCGCCGGTGCGAAAGTCGACCAGGTCGCTGCTTCCCTGTTGTTAAAATATGGACCAGAACGCTTACAAGAATGGACAAAATATCATTTCGCCAATACAAAAAAAGCAGAAGATTTAGCTAAGAAAAGAAACCGACCATAATTAAAAGTGGTCGGTTTTTCACATGGCAGACTCTTGACCGGATAATCGAATCAGTTCATCCGTTAAAATCTTGACTTCATCAAACGGAACATGCTCAGTTCCAATCTGTTCAAACCGTTCATGTCCTTTACCGACGATGACCATCCGCTTCCCGGCTAATGCAATCTTTGCCGCAATCTGGAGCGCTTCTTTTCGTGACTCATGACACGTAATGATTTTCCGTGGAGCAATGTCTGTCAGAAGCTCTTTAATGATTTGCTGTGGATTTTCAAGCCTCGGGTCATGTACCGTCACGATGATTCCGTCACAATACTGACTGGCAATCCGCCCCATCACCGCTCGTTTCGAACGATCGCGTTCACCTGCTGCACTCAATACCAGATATAAGGGTTCACCTGGAAGAGATAATGATTTCAGACATTTCTCCAGTCCATCCGGTGTATGCGCATAATCAATGTATACTTCACACCCTTCGAACGGAATCTGTTCCAAACGTCCTTTTGGCAAACGAAGTTCCGGGATGTGTCGAATCAATTGATACATATTGACTTCACCGGCTTGCATCAGTCCGATTGCCGCAGCAAGATTCGCAGCATTGAAATCACCAAGAAGAAAGACTGGAACCTCGGTTACTGTTCCGTCAATTCGAACACTGACTGTTTTTTCTTTCCATTCTACAGTAATCGGTGCTTCAGAGAGAGCATCTGTCGTATACCAAATGACAGGTACTCCTTCCGCTGCTTCTGCCATCACTCGGCTCGCTGGATCGTCTTCATTAAGAACAATTGCCTGACCACCGCTCGTTGCCACTTGTTTGAACAACAAGGCTTTTGCCTCCGCGTATTCTTCCATCGAGGCATGATAGTCGAGATGATCATGTGTCAGATTCGTAAACGCCGCTGCATGAAACCGGATCCCTTCTGTACGCCCTTCCATCAAAGCATGAGAAGAAACTTCGAGTATACAATCCGTGACACCTTGCTCAACCATTTGATGTAACAGACGGTGTAGAATGATGGCTTCCGGCGTCGTATTCGGTGTATCAATCATCTCCCCGTCAATCATCGATCCAATCGTACTGATCATTCCTGCCTTATGTCCGGCTGATCGAAACAAATCATAGGTCAGTTTTGTGGTCGTTGTCTTCCCGTTCGTACCCGTTATACCGTAAACCCGCAATTTTTGACTCGGATGATCATAAAACAGATCCGCCACTTTTCCTGCAGCGTGTTTTGTATCCTGTAACACGATGACCGGAACGGTTAATCCATGGAGTGGTTCTTCTGCTAAAATCGCAACGGCCCCGTTCGCAACGGCCTCTTCGGCGTACTGGTGACCATCGACGGTATATCCTCTTACACAAATAAACAGACTACCCTTCGTCACTCCACGTGAGTCTGTTTCGATACTCGTGATGGAGGGATTTTCTTTACATGTAAGCCGGAATGGGGCAATTAATTCTGACAGATGTTTATATGGACGATTCATGATGTATGTTCTCTCCTCCTAAGTTTAAGCGAACGGTGACATTATTCTGACCAGTTTTGTCTTTAAAAAAGCGCATAGGTCGTTTTATCTTCAGTTAAACTTCAGGTGATGATGGTACAACTAAGTAATGGAAGATTATATATCCGACTTTTTTAACATGTATTGTTACCTAGAATCAAAGGGATTCTCCGACAAATTCAGACCAATATTGAAGAACAGCTCTCTTTTCGTAAAAGTACCCTATTTGCAGCAAGCTATAACGTTTTATTTTTTAATAACCTATGATTTTGGCATTAAAAATTTTCAAATCCTTCATTTAATGCGGTTAACACTACAATACGTTAGACATAAGATCACTGCGAAAATCAACGGCTCAAAATCATCCGGATTATATTTCAAGTAATCCTTCCGCTCTCTTCAGAAAAATAACTTGTCATTGCGTCATCCATTCGATATACTCCTATAAGTTAACTAGTTAACTTATAGGAGGTTTTTTGTATGACCACGTTCCAAGAAGATTTGCTAGGTCAACTATCCAAAGTAGCACGCCTGGCCAAACGTGATATCGATGCCGCGCTTCTTCCTTTTTCGCTACACACCGGGCAATGGGGTTTGATCAAAGCCGTCGCCATTCTCGAACCCGTTTCGCAAGTGGCCTTATCCAAATACCTGGTCATTGAAAAACCCGCTGTCACAAAAGCAGTCGCTCGTCTTGAAGAGTTGGGCTTCATCACGCGAACGGGTTCTGGGCGTAAACGTTTAGTTACTTTAACACCTTCCGCACGTCACTCTTATCGTGAAATCGATCAAGCCGTCCAGTCAGCTCATCTCGCATTTCTGCAATCTGTTTCACTCGAAGATCAGACCATCATTGCAGCGGTGATGACACAATTACTTGCAATACACCGTCCAGATGAACAGGAGGATTTGCTTTGAAAAACCGTTTATTCCATCGTCATTACGTGCTGACTTTATTGATTAACCTGTTGTTATTCATTACGTTTTATTTACTCAATGCTTCACTTCCGTTACTTGCTGCTAAACAATTTGATGTGTCACAAGCTGCACTTGGCTGGGTCGTAACCAGCTTCATTTTAGCAACTGTCTGTTCCCGACCATTAATTGGTCATTGGCTTGACCGGCATGATGTCAAACGGATGCTGTTAATTTCAGCAACATTGTTCACGACGATGAGTCTCTTATATTTATTGGTTCTTCCTTTGAACTCTTTTTTGTATCTCATCATCGTCCGCATTCTTCACGGCTTTAGTTTCGGAATGTTGTCTTCTTCCATCAGCTTGGCCGTAACGACACTCATTCCGAAAACCCGCCAAGGTGAAGGCATGGGGTACTTTGTTTTATCCATGAATCTCGCATCCGTTCTCGGACCGGTCATTGGACTCAGTTTGATTCAACACGATGCCTTTTTCCTTTATTTCATCACAGTCGCATTGCTTGCATTCGTTTCACTCGTTCTGATGATCCGTTTGCCGTTGACGAGTCAACATGTACCGAATACCCGGGTCTTCCGGCTTCATCAATCACTTTTCCTATCTCGTCCGTTATTATTACTGGCAACCGTTTTAGCCGGTGTCGCAATCTCCAGTACAGCGGCTTTTATTTCACTGTATACGGATTCGATTGGTCATATTTCCTATGCCTCTTACTTTTATGCCATCGTCGCTCTTGGCATGGTAGCAATCCGTCCGCTTGCCGGCAGATGGTTTGATCAAAAAGGACCTGGTTTCGTTTTATTTCCTTCTTACCTGCTCTATGGTCTCGGTTTTATTCTCTTAGGAGTTTTCCCTTCGTTACCGGGATTACTTTTGGCTGCACTCATCATCGGAATTGGATCAGCTTCGATTTTCCCCGGACTCCAGACGGTGATGCTGACCTATGCCGCACCCCACCAAAAAGGGAAAGCCATTTCCACCTTTTTCTTGGCTTACGACAGCGGGTTTGGTCTCGGCGCATTATTACTGTCGGGTCTTGCAGCCAAAATCGGCTACTCGAATATGTTTTTATTTTGCAGTGCCATCGTCCTCACAAGTGGTTTCATCTACTTTATCTTCAACCGACGAAATGCCCCCCCGCATGAGCACGAACTTGCTTCATGATTTTCTGTATATAGCAAAAGGGAGCTGGATGTAAATTCATCCAGCTCCCTTTTTCGGGTAATCATTTTCTTCTGAGTACATTTTGAACGCTGTATGACACGATTAAGAACGTAATTCGGCTTCAAACGATGCTTGAAGCGCTTCAATTACTTGTTGATGCGCTGTCGCGACTTCTTCATCGACGAGCGTCCGTTCTTTATTTTGATACCGTAACGAGAATGCAAACGACTTTTGATCAGCTCCGACATTATCACCGGTATACACATCAAACAGTTCCACTTGTTTCAGTAGCGGACCTGCTGCTTGCATGATGACCGCTTCGACTTCACTCGCTGATACTTCACGCTTCAATACAACCGCGACATCACGTGTCATCGATGGGAAACGTGAAATCTCTTGGTAGACGCGTGCTTCTTTTGAGTGCAATGCCATCGCATCGAGTTCGAAGACATATACTTCCTTCAGACCGTATTCTTCTTTCGATAAGCCCGGATGAACTTGTCCGACAAATCCAATCGCTTCACCGTCAAGGAAAATTCGTGCCGTCCGACCTGGATGCATCGACTGCATCGCTACAGCTTCATACGTTAAGGCGACATCAAGTGCTTCGGCAAGCGTCTCGACGATTCCTTTCATGACGAAGAAATCTGCTTTGACATGCGTCCCGTGAACACGATGCTGCTCTGCCAGCCCTACCATGATTCCTGCTACCATTTCTTGTTCAAGCGGCAAGGTCTCAAGTGAAGCATCACGTTGCAGATAAACACTTCCGAGTTCATAATAGGCAAGGTCTGCATGTTGTCGCGCCGCATTGTGTTGTGCGACTTCAAGCAATCCTGGAATCAACGAGGTCCGGAGTGTTGAACGGGCTTCACTGATCGGCATCGCTAGTTTAACAGGATGTAAATCCTGCTGTTCGTTGAATTGCATTGCGCGTTGCTCACTCGTCAAGGAGTACGTGATGGCCTGTGAAAGACCCGCGCCTTGAAGAAGATGACGGATTTTACGGCGATGCTGGTTACGTTTCGGTAAGAAACCGCGACTCGCTTCCCGTGGTAAGCTGGAAGTTAACGCATCATATCCATAAAGACGGGCGACCTCTTCCGCTAAATCAGCCGGAATCATTAAATCTTGACGACGCGTCGGTACACTGACTGTCAATGCATCTGCTGACAGCTCGACCTCAAGACCAAGACGTTCGAGCAAATCTTTCATGACAGTACCTTCGATTTCCATACCAAGACGGTGGTTGATATACGAGACACTGCCTTCGATCAAATGATCCTCCAGTTGAAGTGTGCCGGCTTGGACTGTTCCGGATAATACCGTACCTCCTGCAAGTTCCGCAATCAGCATTGCGGCCCGATCAAGCGCTAACACGACACGACGCGGATCGACACCTTTCTCAAAACGTGAGCTCGAATCCGAACGAAGACCTAGGACACGGCTTGTTTTTCGAACGGATGTCGGTGCAAAATAAGCAGACTCGAGGACGATTGAAGTCGTCTCTGTATCGACTTCCGTGTTCGCTCCCCCCATGACACCGGCAAGTGCCACCGGACGGTCGCCATCTGTGATGACGAGCATCGACGGATCAAGTGTCCGTTCGACTTCATCTAACGTCTGGAACGTTTCACCGGATTTTGCCTGGCGCACGACGATTTGCTGTCCCAATTTTTTTGCATCAAAAGCATGCAACGGCTGTCCCGTCTCCAGTAACACAAAGTTCGTGATGTCGACGACATTGTTGATCGGACGGATTCCGTTCGCGATCAGACGATTTTTTAACCATAATGGCGATTCACCGATTGTAATATCACGAATTTCCCGGGCCGCATAGAATGTACAGGCTTCCGAGTCCAGTTGAACGGTGACTTCTGTCGATACCGTTCCTTCTGGTACTTCCACGTTCGGGAAGACCGGCGTTGAATTCAGGATTCCTGCGACTTCGTGCGCCACGCCGTACATACTCAAACAATCGGAACGGTTCGGCGTCAATCCAAGTTCCAGTACCTCATCATGCATTCCAAGTAATTCAAGGACGTCCTGACCCGGTGTGACCGGTTCACGGAACGTATGAATACCATCCTGTTCATCTTCACGGATGTATTTTTTCTCGAATCCGAGTTCTTCAAGCGAACAGATCATTCCTTCTGAAACGACACCCCGCAGTTTAGCGCGTTTGATTTTGATGCCAGGCAGACGGGCTCCGACACGGGCAACGATGACATCTTGTCCGGCATCGACATTCGGTGCACCACAAACGATTTGAACCGGCTCTTCTTGTCCGATATCGACCGTCGTGACGTTTAATTTATCGGCTTCCGGGTGTTTTTCTTTTGTCAGAACGCGACCGACGACGATATTATTCAAGTCAGCGTCCCGTACCTCGACCCCTTCGACTTCAATCCCGCTTTTTGTAATCAAGTCAGCTAACTCCTGACCCGTCTTATGACGAACATCAACAAATTCCTGTAACCATTGTTTTGAGACTAACATCTGTTTTCCCCCTTAAAACTGTTCGCTGAAGCGAACGTCATTCGTATAGAAGTGGCGAATATCATCAACACCATATTTCAACATGGCGATTCGTTCGATCCCCATTCCGAAGGCGAAGCCAGACATTTTCGTACTGTCATATTCCGCCATTTCGAGCACATGCGGATGAACCATACCTGCTCCTAAAATTTCAATCCAGCCTGTCTGCTTACAAATGTTGCAACCTTTACCACCACATTTGAAACATGACACATCGACTTCGACCGATGGTTCTGTGAACGGGAAGAAGCTTGGACGTAAACGAATTTCACGTGCTTCCCCGAACATTTGTTTAACGAATGCTTCAAGTGTTCCTTTTAAGTCTGCCATTGAAATTTCTTCACCGACGACCAAACCTTCGACTTGCATGAATTGGTGCGAGTGCGTCGCATCATCTTCATCCCGGCGATAGACTTTTCCGGGACAAAGGATCCGGATCGGTTCACCTTTTGAAGCGAGCATTGTCCGCGCTTGTACCGGTGATGTATGGGTACGCATTAAAATCTCATCCGTGATGTAAAACGAATCCTGCATATCACGGGCCGGATGATCTTTCGGCAAATTCAACATCTCGAAGTTGAATAAGTCTTGCTCGACTTCCGGACCTTCAGCAATCGTATACCCAAGTCCGACGAAGATATCTTCGATTTCATCTGTCACTTGTTGCAGTAAATGCGCTTGTCCGACCTGTTTCGGACGACCAGGAAGTGTCACATCAATCGCTTCGAGTGCTAATTTCGCATCCATTTCTTGTTGTTTAACATCCACAAGGCGTTGTTCGAGCTCTGTTTGAATCACACCTCGGACGGCATTTGCGATTTCTCCGACGACCGGCCGTTCTTCTGCCGAAAGTTTTCCCATTCCCCGAAGAACTTCTGTAATCGGTCCCTTTTTACCGAGATATTTCACTCGGACATCGTTTAATTCTTTTTGTGTACTTGCCTGCTTGACCAGTTGTAGCGCTTCATCGCGCAGTGCCTCTAATTGTTCGCGCATATTCCTCACTCCTTTTCCAAATAAAAAAATCGTCCCTCCGGCAAAATGCCGAAGGGACGATTCAATTTAATCGTGGTACCACCCTTGTTCAACCTGAATTCCTCAAGTCCTCAAGTGGCGCGATAACGGGCGCCTCCCGTCACGATCTCTCGTGCGACTCCGGAGTGAATTCAGCTAGCAGACTCGTAAGGAAGCTCCCAGTCTAAGGCTTCCTCTCCCTGATCGAATCGTTTTCTAACCTACTCTGTTCCATCGTTGTCTAGGTAAATATGATGCTGTAATTCACTTTAGCATGAACGTCCCTTTGATTCAATCAGCCGGAGCAAAATGATAAAGTAAAATACCGGCGGCAACCGCTGCATTTAAGGACTCCGCTTTTCCGCGAATCGGGATATACGCTCGGCCATCACACTGATCAAGCAACTCAGGAGCAACACCTTGCGCTTCGTTTCCGATAATCAATCCGATGGCACCCAGGTTCTCAACATCTGTGTAAGGTTGAGCTCCACGTAAGTCAGTCCCTAAAATGAAGACACCCAGTTCATGTAAGTCTTGAACGGCTTCTTCAAGTGACATCATGATGACCGGTAAATGGAAGATAGATCCTTGTGTCGCCCGGAGGACTTTACTGTTGTAGACATCAACCGTTCCATGTCCGATGATTACTCCGTCGAATCCGGCAGCATCTGCTGTCCGAATCATCGTACCAACATTACCCGGGTCCTGAAGACGGTCGAGTAAGAGGTAACGCCCACGTTCCAAGCGTTCAGTTTGCTGTTTCATCTCACAGACAGCAAAAATCCCTTGTGTCGTTTCTGTTTCAGAGAGCACTTTTGCGACTGATTCATCAATCGTGATCAAATCAGCGGCATTCTTCTTCCACGAACCCGGTACTTGAACGTCTTCGCGGACGATCAATTCCTTGATGATACCGGCGCGGACAGCTTCTTCGACTAAATGTTCCCCTTCAATCAGGAAACGTTTCGTTTGCAGACGCCCTTTTTTAGTCAGTAATTTTTTCCATTGTTTAACGATCTCGTTTTTTGCAGATGAAATGTGTTTCATAGTTTACCCCTCGTAAATCGCTTGGACCGTCTCTGCATCTAAACGTTTTGTTACCGCGACGATCAAGTCGACGGCTGCTTCGAAATCTGCTTTATGCATGATTGAAACATTTGTATGCAGGTAGCGGATCGGAACAGTCAATGCAAGTGAAGGAACACCTGTATGAGACAGATGGAACTTCGCTGCATCCGTTCCACCACCCGGTGTCAGATCCAATTGATATTTAATGTTTTCTTCTTTAGCAACAGTTGTGACAAAATCAATCAATCCACGGTGTGCAATCATCGTGGCATCAAACAGGATGACTTGAACGCCTTCTCCAAGTTTCGACAAAGCTTCACGATCCGTCATACCTGGTGTGTCGCCGGGAATTCCTGTGTCGACCGCAAACGCGATCGTCGGGCGAAGCAAGTTTGCAATCGTTTGAGCACCGCGTAAGCCGACTTCTTCCTGTACGGTAGCACCGGCAAAGATCGTATTCGGGTGTCCTTCTTCTTTTAAGCGTTTGATTGCTTCGATTGCAATGGCGCAACCCACACGGTTATCCCATGCTTTTGCCATCAGGAAATTATCATTTTTCATCACAGTAAATTCGCAATGCGGAACAACCGTATCTCCCGGTCGGATTCCCCAACCCTCGACTTCTTCTTTCGAAGTAGCCCCGATATCGATGAACATCTCTTTGATATCGACTGGTTTATTGCGCGCTTCCGGTGGTAAAACATGAGGTGGTTTCGCACCAATCACACCTGGAATAACTTCGCCAGATGACGTGACAATATTCATACGCTGTGCAAGAAGAACCTGTCCCCACCATCCACCGAGTGGTTGGAAGCGAAGGAATCCTTTCTCATCAATCTTCGTGACCATGAATCCGACCTCGTCCATATGCCCGGCAATCAAAATCCGCGGTGCATCTTCTCCCGCTCCTTGACGTTCGGCAAACAAACTGCCTAATCCGTCTTGATGGAAGTTTTCTGCATGCGGTTCGAGATATTCGCGCATTAATTGACGTACTTCTTTCTCATTTCCGGGAACACCCGTTGCGTCCGTAAGACGTTTCAGCATATGTAATTGTTCATTCATCTGATTTCCTCCTCAGTAACCGTTGTCTTGGCGAACGTGATTCGCCTCGTTTTTCGCGACATAAGCTTTGAAAATCATTTCTTGTGTAAATCCAAGTGTAGCACCTAATGCGAGATAAGCACCAATCAGAACATCATAACTTTGTTCCGTTCGTGAAATCGCAAACACGTTTGTCTTATTATAGACATCCAAAAACGCGTCTGTCGCCGTCAGATAATAATCACCTTCGACAAATTCGTTTTTACGATAATCTAAAGAAAGTCCTAAAGAAAGTAGAAAATGGACACCATCCACATATTCTTCGAGAATCGTGACTTGAGCCGATGGTCCTTTTGTCGACCAGAATTTAAAACAACGCGTTTCGTTCGCAAGCTCACCAAGCTCCACTAATAGCGCCAGCAAACGTTCATCAAATTGATTACCCGTCAAATTATGTTCTGACTGAATCCGTTTATCCAATTGTTCCTGCATTTCAAAAAGTGTCAACCAGTCCATCTTAATTCTCCTTTTAATCTAAAAAAATTGCCTCAGCCCATAAAATGCGCTTTTTTATTTTACCATGAATCCAAAAAAAACGTCGGAGAATTAAATTCCCCGACGAATTGTAGAACTTAAGCGTTCAATTTTGCTTTTGCTGTGTCAGCAAGTGAAGCAAATGCAGTTGCATCTGTAACTGCGAGGTCAGCGAGCATCTTACGGTTAACGTCGATACCTGCTAATTTAAGACCATGCATCATGCGGCTGTAAGAAAGACCGTTGATACGTGCAGCCGCATTGATCCGAGTGATCCAGAGGCGACGGAAGTCACGTTTCTTTTGACGACGGTCACGGTAAGCATACATGAGAGATTTCATGACCTGCTGTTTTGCAACCTTGAAGAGTGTATGTTTCGAGCCGTAATAGCCCTTAGCTAATTTGAGTTGTTTTTTACGACGTTGACGAGTCGTATATCCGCCTTTTACGCGTGGCATATAAATTCCCTCCTAAATCTGTGTACGATTGGGTAAATTACTTAGCGATCATGTGACGGATACGTTTAAAGTCACCCGATGATACCATGCTAGCTTTACGTAATTTACGTTTCGCTTTAGTTGATTTGTTACCGAATAAGTGGCTTGTGTAAGCACGACCACGTTTCAATTTACCAGAAGCAGTACGTTTGAAACGCTTAGAAGCACCGCGGTGCGATTTCATTTTAGGCATGAGAGATTCCCTCCTACTTCGATTCGATTAGTCTTCTTTCTTTGGAGCAAGCACTAGGAACATGCTGCGTCCTTCCATCTTCGGTCTCTGTTCAATGACACCGAACTCGCTTAATTCTGTAGCGAGACGTTCGAGGACACGTCTACCGATTTCTGAGTGAGTGATGGCACGTCCGCGGAAACGAATACTCGCTTTCACTTTGTTGCCGTTCTCCAAGAATTTCTTCGCATTACGGAATTTCGTTTGGAAGTCATTCTCCTCGATCGTCGGGCTGAGACGGACTTCTTTCATCTGAATCACTTTCTGATTCTTCCGAGTTTCTTTGTCCTTTTTTTGTAACTCAAAACGGTATTTACCGTAGTCCATGATTTTACATACCGGCGGCGTCGCTTGTGGTGCGACCATGACGAGGTCAAGGTCAGCTTCCTCAGCTAAACGTAACGCTTCTGTACGTGACTGGACTCCAAGTTGAGCACCATCCGCTCCGATAAGACGAACTTCTCGAGCGCGAATGCCTTCATTGATTAACAGATCTTTGCTAATGGTTAGCACCTCCATCGTGCAGAGCACGAAAAATGAATGATATAAAACGCTATAAAAAAAGCGTCGGCAGTTTTTCCCGCCCACACTCATAAAGTATACAATAGTCAGAGAACACTCTACTATCACATATCATCATGATGGACCAGCATAGCTTGCTATACGTGGTGAGAAGCGGGATGCTTCTGCTTTGTTGTCATTTCACTTTGCTATCATAGCACTTGTTTTCCCTCGATGTCAAGCCGCTATATCTGTTCGGTTAGAACGTTGCTCAGATACTTGATTATAATAGCAATCCTCTGTCCGTTTAGCAAGAAGTTTCTAAGGTTGTTTCCATGGGTAAATAAAAAAAGTCAGAAAAAGTTTTCAGAATTCGCAGAGCATTATTCTTTATTTAGAATAATTATTGTTTTATAATCAATGTAATCTTATACATAAGGGGGAATTATTCATGAGTGAAAAACGATTAACCACAAACCAGGGTGTCCCGATTGGCGACAATCAGAATTCGCGCACAGCAGGCCGTCGCGGTCCAACATTACTCGAAGATTATCAATTGATTGAGAAAATGGCCCATTTCGACCGGGAACGTGTTCCTGAGCGTGTCGTTCATGCCCGTGGTTTTGGTGCACATGGCGTCTTCACGGTTAAAAACTCGATGAAGAAATATACAAAAGCGGCGTTCCTTCAAAACGAAGGTACGGAGGTTCCTGTATTCGCTCGTTTCTCAACCGTTATTCACGGTACACATTCTCCTGAAACATTACGTGACCCACGTGGATTCTCTGTTAAGTTCTATACAGAAGAAGGCAACTGGGATTTCGTCGGAAATAACTTACCGGTCTTCTTCATTCGCGATGCGATGAAATTCCCGGACATGGTCCACTCGCTAAAACCGGATCCACGTACGAATATTCAAGATCCTGACCGCTACTGGGACTTCATGACATTACGCCCGGAATCGACAAACATGTTGATGCACCTCTTTACAGATGAGGGTATTCCGGCTAGCTACCGTAAAATGCGCGGTTCATCCGTCCATGCCTTTAAATGGGTAAACGCACACGGCAACACGGTTTATGTTAAATTACGTTGGGTTCCAAAAATCGGCGTCCATAACCTCTCTGCGGACGAAGCGACAGAGATTCAAGGAAAAGATTTCAATCATGCTTCAAACGATACGTTCCAAGCAATCGAAGACGGCGAGTTCCCGGAGTGGGATTTGTTCGTTCAAGTTCTTGATCCGGCTGATGTCGACAATTTCGACTTTGATCCACTCGATGCAACAAAAGATTGGTTCGAGGATGTCATTCCGTTCCAACATGTCGGAACAATGGTCTTAAACAAAAACGTCGACAACTACTTTGCTGAAACGGAATCGGTCGGCTTTAACCCGGGTGTCTTGATTCCAGGAATGTTGCCGTCGGAAGATAAATTGCTTCAAGGTCGTCTCTTCTCATATTCAGATACGCAACGTTACCGTATCGGAACAAACTACCAACAGTTGCCTATCAACTGTCCGTTCGCACAAGTCAACAACTACCAACGTGATGGTGCAATGCCGGTCGGACAACAATCAAGCCCGGTCAACTATGAACCAAACCGTTACCAGGATGAGCCGAAACAGACACCGGAATACACGGAAGAAAACCAGCCGTTGTATGATGACATCCACGGTCGTCTCGAAATCGAAAAAACAAACAACTTCGGCCAAGCCGGTGACGTATACCGTCGTATGACAGAAGAAGAACAAACGGCACTCCTGAATAATTTAGTGGATGACTTAACACAAGTCCGCCATGAAAATACCGTCTTGCTTGCCATCTGTAACTTCTACCGGGCAGATGAGTCCCTTGGTAAGAAATTATCAGAAGCGTTACAAGTCGATATCCAACCATTCTTGCAACAAATGCAAAAATAATGTTTCCAAAAAAAAGTCTATTCCGTAAAGGAATAGGCTTTTTTTATGGAATAAAATTAAACCGTTCCGATGTTTCCGCCGAAAAGACACCTAACTTGGAAAACAAAACGACTTGATTTACTGTTGCTTGATTGACTTCGTTCTGACGAAAACTTAGTTTCTCTTTATCCGTAAATCGATTGTAAAGCGGCTTAAATCCATAATTGACGTGTGGCTGAAATTGAATGGCCCGGTCAATCTTTTCGAGTCGATTATGTTTGATGCTGCCACCGACTACTCCGCGTCCTAAGATAGCGATGGCTTTGCCATCTGTCCGATGAACGTTTCGGATCGTATTGTATTGAATGACCGGTTGGTTCCAGTTCATCATTGAAATCGCATGATCTTTTGTTCCGTCAATCACGTTATTTAAAATACGGACCGCCGTGTGCGGACGATCTTGAGAGTATTGATGTGTGCCGATTGCGACATTGATGTTGATAAAGTCATTGTTTCGAATCGTAATATCGTGATTCGGTGTCCGGTCTTGTGCCGACCATTTCCATTGAAATCCTTTCGTCACCGGATCCGGCGTATCCAGATTAATGGATTCATTTGGACCTGTCCCGGCAATCATCTTTGCATCGACAAAATGCATGTTTTCAATGAGTGCCGTTTTTGTCGCATCCAGTTCAATCGCATGTGATCCTTGTTGATGACGGATCGTGATTCCTCCAAGATACAGATTTTCATTATGTGCGATCGCGAAAGCCGAGCCGCGCGAAAAATAATTTAAATCAATTTGAGCATTCCCCTGCCCGATGATTTTGATGTTTTTGGATCCGCTGTATGTTCCGACTGTTCTATTTAGTCGTAAAACAGAAGGTGGTACCAAATCAAAGATACTTGTTGTCGCTTGAAGTTTTGACGTCCCGGTCTCATTCGTCTTCTTAATGATGACACCATCCTCTAAAATGATGGTCGTATTGGAAGGAACTCCGACACGTAACGGGGACAAATATACTCCTTTTGACAAGACTAACGTTCCTCCGCCTTCCGCCTCGATTTTTTCGAGGTACGACCGAAGTGTATAATGATTCCTGGTTTGGGCATTGTATGTCGAATATGCGCGAAGTACAGGATCAATCGGTTCTGTCTGTGGCGTAATCCGGTAACTTTTCATACTTGTCGCGTGTTCTGTATCAGGTAAAAGTAAAAATACCAAAATGAGACATACGCCGAACATCATTCTTATTTTCATTCCCTCGTCTCCCTTCCCTGTTCCTATTATCGGTATTCGAACACAGAATCTGTAGAGAACAAAAAAGAGGACAGCTGTGAGCCATCCTCTTCTTGATATTACTACATGCTTATTTTGAACGGTTTGCGATTTCTTGTTCCAAATCGCTGACGAACTGCTCCAGTGATGCATTGCTTGAATCTTTTGAACCGTAACGGCGGATATTGACTTCGCGCGCTTCGATTTCTTTGTCACCAAGAACAAGCATGACTGGTACTTTGTTGACTTGTGCTTCGCGAATCCGGTAACCGAGCTTTTCATCACGGAAGTCCGTTTCGACACGAATCCCTTTTTTCAGGAGCATCGCCTTGATTTCACGTGCGTAGTCTTCATGCACGCTTGAGACTGGAATCAACTTCACTTGAACTGGTGCGAGCCATGTCGGGAATGCCCCTTTGTACTCTTCAATCAAGTACGCGACGAACCGTTCCATCGTTGAGACGACACCACGGTGTAGGACAACAGGACGATGATCTTGTCCGTCATTTCCTTTGTACGTCAGCTCAAAGCGTTCCGGCAAGAGGAAGTCGAGTTGAACCGTTGATAACGTCTCATCTTTACCGAGCGCTGTCCGGACTTGTACGTCAAGCTTCGGCCCGTAGAATGCCGCTTCGCCTTCTGCTTCAAAGTACGGCAGCTCGAGCTCATCCATTGTCTCTTTTAATTCACGTTGCGCCATTTCCCAAATCGCATCGTTGTCGAAGTATTTTTCTTTATCAGCCGGATCGCGATACGACAGACGGAACTTGTAGTCGGTGATGCCGAAATCAGCATATACTTCTTGAATCAAGTGGACGATTGCTTTGAACTCTTCCTTCATTTGATCCGGACGAACAAACGTATGACCGTCGTTCAGGACCATGTAACGGACACGTTGGAGACCCGTTAACGCACCCGACATCTCATACCGGTGCATCCCACCGAGTTCTGCGACGCGGAGCGGTAAATCACGGTACGACCGCGGTTCATTTTTATAAATCATCATGTGGTGCGGACAGTTCATCGGGCGGAGAACCAATTCTTCATTGTCCATCTCCATTTTCGGGAACATATCATCTTGATAGTGATCCCAGTGTCCCGATGTTTTATACAGTTCAACAGAACCGAGAACTGGTGTATAGACATGCTCATATCCGAGTTCAAGTTCTTTATCGACGATATACCGCTCGACCGTCCGTCGGATTGCCGCCCCTTTTGGTAACCACATCGGCAGACCCTGTCCGACATCTTGAGATGTGAAGAACAAATCGAGCTCTTTCCCGAGTTTCCGGTGATCGCGTTCTTTCGCTTCCGCCAAGAAATGAAGGTGTTGTTTCAGTTGGTCTTTATTCGCCCAAGCTGTCCCATAAATCCGTTGGAGCATCTTGTTTTTTGAATCGCCACGCCAGTAAGCACCGGCGATACTCATCAACTTGAAGACTTGTAACTTAGCCGTCGCCGGTACGTGTGGTCCACGGCAAAGATCAAAGAACTCGCCTTGACGGTAAAATGTTAAGTCTTGATCGGCTGGAATCGATTCAATCAGTTCAATTTTGAGTGGATCGTTTAATTCTTGATAAACAGCAAGTGCTTCGTCACGCGAAACGACTTCGCGCTCGATTGGTAAGTTTTCACCGGCGATCTTGTTCATCATCTTTTCGATTTCCGACAGGTCTTCTTCTGTCAGACGACGCTCCATATCGATGTCATAATAAAAACCGTTTTCAATCGTCGGTCCGATTCCAAGGTGAATCGTTTCATCCGGATACAGACGTTTGATGGCTTGAGCCATCAAGTGGGCGGATGAGTGACGGATCAAGTCCAGTCCTTCTTCTGAGTCCGGCATGACGAGTTCGATTGAACCATCTTCCTCAATCGGGCGACGGTAATCAATGACTTGTCCGTTTAATTTTGCGGCAAATGCCTTTTTCCGTAATCCCGGGCTGATTGAAGCGGCAACTTCTTCAGCTGTAGTTCCGGCTGCAAATTCCTTTACTGCACCATCTGGAAATGTAAGAGCAATGTTTGACATGACTGCTTCCCCCTATAAATTAAAATAAAAAAGACCCATCCCTCAAAAAGGGACGAGTCTCAATCTCGTGGTACCACCCTCGTTCCCGAACATGTTTCCATGCACCGGCTCGAACACGCGATAACGGGCGTGATGCGCAAGCGGATTATCCCCGCCTGAGCTATGAGGGAGTAAAGAAATGACGGATTCCATGAGAAGCTTTCACCATCCTTCTCTCGCTTGTTTGGTCCCTGTTCATTTTTCATGTCCTCAATCGTAGCTGACATCTATACAGATTGTGTCCTTAGTATAGCCAAAGTCGAACTTCTTTGACAAGAGAAATTAATAGCGGCGTCGGTTTTCACCTAAAAACTCGACAGGATTCGTCGTCGTCCGGATCCGCTCCATCAGACGCATCGCTTTCAGTTTGTCTCCCTGGTCATTCGTAATCCCGAAATGCAACTCCAGTTCGTCGTACGACAGGTTGGAACTGAACAAAGTCGGCAGACGATGCATCATCCGGTATTGCAGGATGATCCCAAATAATTCATCTCGTACCCATGGACTGATTGACTCCGCTCCGATATCGTCTATCAAGAGGACAGGAACGGTCTGAAAACTTTCCAAAAATGTATCGAAACTGTCCGACCTGATCCGCCGCTTCGCTTCCGAGACGAAACCGGGCGCGTGAACCAAAATCGTTGCAACCCGTTCTTTTTTTAACGCATTCCCGATTGCAGCAAGCAGATACGTTTTCCCGACGCCAAAACTACCGTGCAGGTACAAGCCTTTTACTTGTTGTTTCGAACGAGCGGCATTTAAAAACTGTGAAGCTGCACGCAAAGCGAGCTTCCGGTCCGTCGTCGTCAAATCAAAGTCACTGAAGTTCGCATCCCGGACTTCATCCGGTAAGAACAGACTTTTAAATTTCTTTTCGAGAGCCCGCTCGTTTTCACGATCTCGTAATGCCTGGGTTTTTTCATAAGCAACCATGATCTGACCTTTTTCTAAATGCAGGACAGGTTGATACCCTTCGATGACGGCTTTCTTTTCAATGATTTGATTCCCGTGCATCTGTTCAGCATACTCGTTTAGTTTCAGCATGCCCCGTTCAATCGTCCGTTGATCAATTTCCGGGTGCGTCCGTAAAAACATGATAACTCCCGGATGTGACAAGACACGCTGATGAATGGCTCGAACCGATTCTGCCACGTCCGGCCGGTTTAAAATCTTTTCAATCGATGATTGGATATGTTCCATCTCACTACTCCTTTATTTGCCTTTGAGTTCCCGCAGAATCCGTTCCATTTCTTCATCATCTGGCACCTCAGCTTCAAAACTGGCTTTTTTTGTCGCTTCATACTGCTGTTGCTTTTCTTTTTCTTCTTGCAACCATTTCGGATTCGGACCGGTCGCATTGGAACGACCTCTTCGTCCACCAACCGTTTGCCGCGAACGCTCTTGTTTTTGATCCTGTTTTTTCGAAATCAATTCGTCTTGTTCTTTCGTTTTAGCCAATGCTTCGGCTGCCGTAACGTATCCTTTTTGTTTCCAGTCATCAACGATGGAAAGAAGGAAGTTTTTACTGAAACGGTTATCCTTTTTAATGACCAACGCGTAATAATAAGCAGCGTTGACAATTCCGGACGACATCTCATAGTCGATGATTAGTTGCTGAATCAACTCTTCATCTCGCTCCGACAACGCTTTGACTTTTCTTAGTTTCGCAACGTAATGCTTCGGATGCGTTCCTTCCATCGTCTCCGTTTCGCTCAGCTCTCCGACTTCTACTTCTTCGAGAACTGCAACCTTGGCTTTCTTTTCCCGGCTGAGTTTCTGCTTCGCAGATAACATCATCTGTTTACACCGTTCTTGCTTTTCACTGTCTGTCATCGGCAAGTACGCTTCATGACGGAAACGGGCGTTCAGGAGCTCTGCCATGAGTGCTTCATTCGATTGTGTGACATAAGCGAGCTTCAACAGAAGATGGTCAATCGATTTCGTATAAAAGCTCCGGGGCAAGAACCGATCGGTTTGACGTTTCATTTCTTCAAGATCAAACGAATAGTCAAATTCATAGGCTGCCCGTTCCTGTTTCGCATAAGATTTCGGCTGATGCGCAGAGGCAAGTCCCGCCTTAACGTCAAATACTTGATCAAACCGGACGGTCCGGTCGACAACATTTTTAGGTAACGGATCCGTCCGGAAACGGTTCTGCAAGGCTCGGAAACGAATTTCACCGACGCGGTAGAACAGTAAGCTCGACAGCACTCCGTCATTTAAAAATGTGTTCGGTGCTAACGGGACACGGATTTGATAGACATATCGGTAGGCCGCCTGTTTTGCTTCAAACGTCCGGATTAAACCAATCCCTTCGAGTTTAAACAGTTCTTCTTTGAATTCATCGACTGAAAATCCGAGCAACGTGCCCAGTTCTGCATGCGAGATGTATTGCGACTTCGTCTTACCGGGAATCATCTCACTCCAAAACGTTTGGTACAGACCAAGCGCCTTTACACCAATGATTGGCTGATACAGATAGTAGAGGGACTGATACGCTTCCCGGTCGACGACGCCATTACTCATGATCAAGCAGAGATCGGTCCCTGACAATTCACGTTCCATCATTTGCTTCATCCCTTCTTTCGTGAGAAAAAGAGAGGGCGTTCTGAACAGTCAGACGACCTCTCCTTCATTAGGTTTGATTTTCCCGTTCGTTGTCTTGATGACGTTCCATCAATTCGGATAATTCTTGGAAAAAGACATTGATGTCTTTAAATTGCTTATAGACACTGGCAAACCGAACATACGCCACTTCATCGACAGAAGCGAGTTCATTCAGCACAAGCCGTCCGACCTGTTCGCTCGGAATTTCATGTTGTGCTGTTGCTCGTAGTGTTTTTTCAACCCGGCTGACGACTGTTTCCAGTTGTTCAATGGAAATCGGACGTTTTTCACATGCTCGGACTAATCCACGCAAGATTTTGTCCCGATTGAATTCGTCACGTGTTCCATCTTTTTTGACGATGATGAGAGGAGTTTGTTCCACCATCTCAAATGTCGTAAAACGATAGCCACATGATTCACATTCCCGCCGTCTGCGAATCGAACCAAAATCTTGCACGGGTCGCGAATCTAATACTTTTGTCCCGTTATAGTTGCAGGCTGGACAACGCATGTCGTACCTCCATTCACGTAATTTCTTTCGTACCGATCATTTTTAAGCGATACGTCGAATCAAGCCCTTGATAAATTGACTCGATCCATTTTTCAAGGTCGGGACCAAGCAACCCGTCACGGTGTAAAAAAAGGTCAACTGCCGTACGGCCGGATCCCACCATGATGACAGTCGCAAGACCATCTAAGCCAGGTGCACTAAACGCAAGTTCTCCGCGTCCTTGATCGATTCGCTTAACTGTTCCCTGTTGCTTCGTTACCGTCGCCTCCACTCCCGTAAACAACATTTCTACCGTTGCTGCATAGTAATGGGTCCGTAACTTTTCATTTTTATGTGTATCCGACGTTTCCATTTGTTTTTGTAATCGTTCCTTCAGTCCCATTCCGTCATCACCTTTTTCTGTTTTCTTCTACTATTAAGAATAACAGACGTCAGACATATTAAAAAGCCCTCGCCATAAGACGAGAGCTTGTTGATTCGTGTTTTTGTCAGTTAACGTGCTGAACCGTAGCAGCTGGAACTTCAACAGGTCCCATACCACGTGGAATTTCGACATTTTCACGGATTTTCGCATCGAGTCCGTCAGCGATATAATGCGCTGCGATGGCTGGATCGATTCGATCGCCACATGTAAATACATCAACCGATGCATAACCATGCTCTGGGAAACTGTGAATCGTTAAGTGCGATTCAGAAATAATAACGACGCCGCTGACGCCGTGTGGAGCAAACTTATGGAATGCGACTTCGCGTACTTCCGCACCTGCTTGAAGTGCTGCATCAACAAAAAGTCGTTCTACAAATTCCATGTCGTTCAATTTTTCAGGATTACAATCCCAAAGTTCTGCAATAATGTGTCTTCCCATAGTATCCATTTGTGGATCCCCCCTACATTCAATGGTCTTCAAAGTAGTCGATCACTTACTTTGCGCCTGAGTCGTTCGCACCCACGGGGGAAAGTTAGTCCAGAGAGGTCCTAACCCTTTAAGCTGCGATTGCCAGACCGATTGAAGTTCACGATTTGAATTATAGCGAGTATCAAAAAGATACACAAGGATAAATTTCGAATTTTAATATATTTTCTTAAAGAAAACGCTCTACAGGTTGCTGTAGAGCGATTCTTCATTATTATTTTATTTTAACTCCAGTTGTTTTTGTTCGTTTCCACTTGCCTCGATATGTGCACCGACCAGATGAACGAGATCGACGACACGGCATGAGTAACCCCATTCATTGTCGTACCAGGCGAGGACTTTAACCTGTCGTCCTCCCATGACCATCGTCGATAGACCGTCGACGACTGTCGACTTTTCTTCTCCGTTAAAGTCAATCGAAACGAGCGGTTCCATCGTCAGACCGAGTATGCCGTCGAGTGCTCCGTCCGCTGCCTTGACGAATGCTTCATTGACTTCAGCGACGGTCGTATCACGGCTGACTTCCACAACCAGATCGACCAGTGAAACGTTTGGTGTCGGAACACGGAGTGCCAGTCCGTTGAGTTTCCCTTCGAGATGCGGTAAGACGAGTGAAATCGCTTTGGCAGCTCCGGTCGAAGTCGGAATGATCGACGATCCGCAAGCACGTGCCCGGCGTAAATCCTTATGCGGATTATCGATATTATTTTGATCATTCGTAAAGGCATGAATCGTCGTCACAAGACCCGATTCAATTCCGAATGCCCGGTCGATGACTTGAACGACAGGTGCAAGACAGTTCGTCGTGCATGAAGCGTTCGAGACGATTGCGTCCGTCTCATGATCATACATCTCGTCATTGACCCCCATGACGATCGTGCGCAGATCCCCTTTTGCCGGTGCAGTGATGACGACTTTTTTTGCCCCAGCCGTCAAATGTTTCTCAGCACCCGTTTTCGAATTAAACTTCCCTGTTGCTTCGACAACGATATCGATGCCCAGTTGTCCCCACGGCAACTGCTCCGGATCGCGTTCGCTGACGATTTGAATGTGTCGTCCATTTACCATCAATGCCCCGTCAATGATGTCAACTGGATAAGTAAATTTCCCGTGAACCGTGTCATATTTGATGAGATGTGCCAATGTTTCCACCGGATAACTTGCGTTAATGGCGACGACCTCACTTTTCCCCTCAGCGATGAGACGCCGGAATACCATTCGACCAATTCGACCAAAACCGTTAACTGCCACCTTGACTCCCATTTGCGGATCCCCCTTCAATGTGACGGATGATGCTCCGTTTACAGATAGAACTATATCATGAAATGTAAGCGATTTCATTACGTAATCTAAAAAAAGTGAGAGAAGTTGGTAACTTTCTCCCACTTGGATGACGAAAACACTTTTCGAGATAGAAAACAGATCCAAGAGATTTGCCTTTATACGGGACGAATCGTTTTTAACCAGCTATCGATTTGTCGGTATAATGCTTCTCGTGTACTTTCATTGGTCAGAACGTAGTCTGCCAGACGCTTTTTCTGTTCGATATCCAGTTGCGCATTCATTCTGGCCTGTGCTTCTTCAGCTGTTAGGTGATTTCGCTCCATCAGCCGTTGCTTTTGTAATTCGGCAGGACAGTAGACCACTACGACTTGATCGACAAGTTGTTTCCAGTCTCCTTCTAACAGCAATGGAATATCAAAAACGACGATGGATTGTCCAGTCTGTTCCTGTTGAGTCGCCATTTCTAACATCTGTTTCCGAATTTTCGGATGCATCAATTCATTCAGGATTATCCGCTTTTCATTATCGTGAAAAATGATATCACCCAACTTGGAACGGACCAGCTGTCCGTCGATGAAAGCTGTCGGAAATGCTGCTTTGACTTCCGCATAAGCCAATCCGCCCGGTTCGATGACTTGTCGGGCGACCAAATCGGCATCGATGACGACGACACCCTGTTGTTGCAAATAAGCAGATACCGTACTTTTTCCGGTTGCAATTCCTCCGGTCAGTCCGATTCTCATAAAGCCACCTGTTGACAGGTCGGGCAGAAGTGCGTCCCTCGTCCGCCGACTTTAATTTTTTCGATTGCCGTCCCGCATCTAGGGCAAGGTGCCCCGGTTTGCCCGTATACCGCCAATTGCAATTGGAACTCCCCTTTTCCGGTCGGCGACACATAACTCCGAATCGTACTTCCGCCGCTTTCGACGGCTTTTTTCAAGACCTCGACACCAGCGACATGAATCCGTGAGATGTCGTCGAGTGTCAGTGCACCCGCTTTCGTTAACGGATGGACCCGGGCCGCAAACAGCGTTTCATCGACATAAATGTTTCCCAGTCCTAAAAAAATCGATTGATCGAGCAATGCCGTTTTAATCGGACTGCGTTTTTTCCGAATCAGGTTTTCAGCCAAAACTTCAGCCGTAAACGTCGGATCAAACGGTTCCCGTTCGAGTTGCGCAAGCGGCGGAACCTGCATGGCCGTCTCTTTATCCCGTAACTCCATCGTGCCGAATTTCCGGACATCGTTGTAATGCAGTTCCGAGCCGTCTGTAAAGCGGAAGATGACATGGGTATGCTTATCTTTCTCAATCGCCTGTGGATAAGGGAAGTACTTCCCTTCCATCCGCAAATGACTGACGAGATAAAACCGTTCAAACGTAAATAGTAAAAATTTCCCCCGACGTTCGACGCGTTCGATTCGCTCTTGCTTCAATGCGTCAACGAACGGTGCGACTTCCATTCCCCGAATCATCTTCGGATGAAATACTTTGACAGAAGAAATCGTTTTTCCGGAGACCGTCCGTTCCAAGCTTCGTCTGACGGTCTCGACTTCAGGTAATTCAGGCAACTTACTTCCTCCTCTGACAACTTCTTATTTAGTTTCGTACCATGAATGACCGGCATCCCCATCAACGCGTAATGGTACAGATAAGTGAACCGTCTGTTCCATGGCTTGTTTGACTAGCGTCTTCAGTGCATCCAGTTCTTCATCCGGCGCTTCAAAGATCAATTCATCGTGTACTTGTAGTAACAGACGAGCCTGCAGCGGAGATGCTTCCAGTGCTGCATGAACATCGAGCATTGCTTTTTTGATGATGTCGGCTGCTGAACCCTGTATTGGTGTATTAATGGCCGTCCGTTCTGCAAAACCGCGTAAATTAAAGTTTTTCGAATTGATATCGGGAATATTCCGACGACGATTCATCAATGTTTCGACGAAACCGTTCATACGTGCTTTTTCGATGGCGGCATCCATGAACAACTTGATTTGCGGGAACAATTCAAAGTAACGGTCAATGAAGTCTTGCGCCTCTTTACGTGAGATATTCAAGTTCTGTGACAAACCGTAATCACTGATGCCGTAAATGATTCCGAAGTTGACGGCTTTGGCCTGACGGCGCATATTACCTGTGACGTCATTGGGTGCGACACCAAAGACACTGCTCGCTGTCTGTGTGTGAATATCGGCATCGTCCAAGAACGCTTGGACAAGTGTTTTGTCTTCCGACATATGCGCCATGACCCGCAATTCGATTTGGGAATAGTCGGCGGCGTACAAGGACCAGCCCGGTTCACTCGGAACGAACGCTTTGCGGATTTTCCGACCTTCCTCGATCCGGACCGGAATGTTTTGTAAGTTCGGGTTAACAGAGCTGAGGCGTCCCGTCTGAGCAATCGTTTGGGCGAATCGTGTATGAATTTTCCCATCTTCCTTGATGACCTTCTGCAACCCTTCGACATACGTCGATTGCAGTTTTTGTAATTCCCGGTATAACATGATGTGGTCGATGACCGGATGTAACGGACGAAGTTTTTCAAGTACATCGGCCGCTGTTGAATAACCGGTCTTCGTTTTCTTGAAGGCAGGTAATTCAAGTTTTTCAAACAAGATGACGCCGAGTTGTTTCGGCGAGTTGATGTTGAACTCTTCTCCGACTTCTCCGTAAATCAGTTGTTCTAAATCATGTAGACGTCCGGCCAAATCTGTTTGCATCTCCTGAAGTGTTCCAACGTCGACGCGAATTCCGGTCCATTCCATTTCTGCCAACACGCCGGATAATGGACGTTCCAGCGTTTCGTATAATTCAAACTGCTGGTTTGCCTTCAGTTCTTCTTTGACTTTCGGGAACAACAGTTCAATCATGCGCGCTTTTTCCGCCAAGTAAGGATGCAACAACTCGTCTGCCGGAGCAAGACGTTTTGCACCTTTCCCTAAAACGGATTCTTCGTTTGGTGCCATCAGCATGTAATGTCCGGCAATCGAAGCCAGGGTGGTCCCTCCGCTCAAGTTCAATAAATAACCGGCGAGTAACAAGTCATCATATGCCGTTAATTTTAACCCGTGTTTACGTAAAGCAAACGCAACTTGCTTCGCATCCAGACAAATTTTTTGATGTTCTGATTCAATCCAGTCACGGAATGCCGGATCATTGACGAGTTCAGATGAAGCGACATAAATTTGATCCGGCGTTGCGATACCGAATCCAATAATGTCTTCTTCCATATAATCTTCACGCAGTTGTTCAACGACCAAAACAGCGTCTGTCACATCTGACGGGAGCGAAGTAATCGCTTGGATGTTTAACTGTTCTTTATCCGCTTCTTCGACGACCGGAGCAAACCGGTTCGTCAAGGACTTAAAGCCAAGTGATTGGAACAATGAATACGGTACTTGTGTATCGACGTCACTGATTTGTAAATCGTCGAGTGTCACATCGAGTGGAACGTCCAACTTGATGGTCGCCAGTTCTTTCGACAATCGAGCCAATTCTTCATTTGCGACGACTTTTTCTTTTTGTTTCCCTTTTAAGTCTTCGACATGCTCGTACAGACCTTCGACGGATCCATACGCAGAAATCAATTTGATGGCTGTTTTTTCACCGATTCCCGGCACTCCTGGAATGTTATCGGATTTATCACCCATCAACCCTTTCAGATCAATCATCTGGATTGGCTTCAGTCCACCATAAGTTTCGGCAAATAATTCTTCTGTCATACAGAGAACGTCTGTGATGCCACGCTTCGTAATCAACACTTCGACCTGATCCGTCACGAGTTGAAGTAAATCCTTATCTCCCGTCACGATTCGGATTCGATCAGCCGGCATCGTTTGTGCCAATGTACCAATCAGATCATCCGCTTCATAACGATGCAGTTCCATCATTTGAATGCCTAACGCTTCGCAGATGTCCCGCACAATCGGAAACTGTTCCCGAAGCTCGGAAGGTGTCTTTTCACGACTTCCTTTATATTCTTGATATACGTCATGCCGGAACGTTTCGCTCGATGCATCAAATGCGACGAGCATGTGTGTCGGCTGTTCCTCTTCAAGTAATTTCAACAACATCATCGTGAAACCGTAAGCAGCATTCGTGTTGCGTCCTTGCGCATCCGTCATCGGTGGTAACGCAAAAAAAGCACGATACGTCAGTGAGTTTCCATCAATCAATAAAAGTTTATTTTCCATCATCTACGCCCCTTTGGAAGATTTTCTGTTCTTATTGTATCACTCTACACACATTTGTTCGCTAAAAAAGCAGACAAAAAAAGACGACCAGCTAAAAAGCCAGTCGCCACTGCGTGTCCCGACATGGGAGCTGAACCAGTCGAGGCACAGATGATGAAGAAGGTACTTTAAGCATACGATCCTTCTGTAAAGGGAATATGAATCCTCATCCCTTTTTGGGTAAACGTATCGTAAAGGTTGTCCCGACATTTTCTTCAGATTCGACTTCAATCGTTCCATGGTGGAGATCAATGATATGCTTCACAATCGCCAGACCAAGACCTGTCCCGCCCGAGTTCCGGCTTCGTGCTTTGTCCACCCGGTAAAACCTTTCAAAAATCCGTTGCATCTCTTTCGGATGAATCCCGATCCCATCATCCTTAATGCGGAGCATGACGGCTTCTTCCCCGTCCTCTAGACTGATCCAGACATTCCCACCGTTCGGCGTATAGTTCAAGGCGTTTGCTACAAGATTGACGACGACTTGCTTCAAACGATTTAAATCTGCACGGATAAACACTTCTTCTTCTGTTTCGAGGTGAATCGTCATCTGCTTTTCCGTTGCTTTTCGTTGTAACAGCGTTGCTGTTTCACGAAGTAAGCTTGTGACGTCGACAATCGTCGTCTCCAGCTGATAATTGTCCTGCTCAAGACGCGACAGTTCAAGTAAATCTTCAACCAGTGTCTGCATCCGCTCGGATTCATCGTGGATGATGTTCAGGAACTGTTCCCTGATTTCCGGTACGTCTTGCGCTCCATCGAGTAGTGTTTCGGCAAATCCTTTGATGGAAGTCAGTGGGGTCTTTAACTCATGACTGACATTTGCGACGAAGTCTTTGCGCATCTGTTCGAGCTTTTTGATCTCTGTAATATCGTTAAATACGACTGTCGTCCCTTGGACCCGTCCGTTTTTTCCGAAAATCGGTGCTGCACTGACCATGAAAGTCCGACTGTTCAAACCAAATCGGACACTCGATTGTTTCCGGTTTGGTTTTTCCGTCAGGTAGACATCTTCGATCACTTGACTCATCTTTTCATTTGGTAAGACCCGGTAGTACAACTGTCCGTTCGATTGGTCATAGATATTGAACATTTCGCGGTATGTTCGATTGACAAGCAAGACATAGCCTTTTTCATCAATCAACATCAAGCCGGCCCCCATGTATTCAATCAGAGACTCAAGCCGCGCCCGTTGCATCGCTTCGCCGGAAGACGCATTTTCTAGGTTCCGGGCCAACAGATTAATGGATTTCCCGAGATCTCTCGATTCATCCGGTGCAGTCAATTCGTAGACACGTGATTTATAGTTCCCGTGTGACAACTCGTATAAGACTTCTGTCGCTTCCGCAATCGGTCGTAAAAAACGTTTTGTCGAACTGTAGACAGCGAAGAAAATAATACAAAGCGAAGTCAGAAGAGATAAGATGATGACGGTCCAAATCCGCGAATAAATCATGTTCAAATCTTTTGTATAGCGGATGAAACTGATGTAGACTTCCCCGCCGTCAGCCGTCAGGACAGGTTTCGTATATTGCAGACTCGTCTCATCGACTTTCGATTCGAAGGTTCCATCGTTCGGAATGGCAGAAAAATTGATGGCCCGCACGTTCAGCTTCGTGACATCGACCGGAGTTCCGGCAATGATTTCCCCACGACCATTAAATAAAATCATGTCGAAATTCGATTCGGCATACATTTTATCGACATATGCTGCCATATCCGGAACCGTCCGCTCCCGTAAAATCGTCTCCACCAGTGAAGTCTCATCCACTAATTTTTCTTTTTCATTATTGATATAAAAATCTTTAAATGATTGTCCAAGCAAAAAGCCCAGTGCGATTAATACTAGGCTGATAAAAGACAACATTTTCAGAATGAATCGTTTGCGGTATTTACTCATTCCGCTTTCGGCTCCTCCATCTTATAACCTAATCCTCGAATCGTTTTAATGTAGATCGGCTTTTTCGTATTCGGTTCGATTTTTTCACGGACATGACTGATATGGACGTCAACGATCCGTGTATCCCCGACGAAGTCATAATTCCAAATGGCGGACAATAACTGGTCACGCGTCAAGACACGTCCCTTATTTTTCGCGAGATACACCAACAGTTCAAATTCCTTTGGTGTTAATTCGAGTCGCTCTTCCGCTTTGAATGCTTCGTAGTTATCCGGCACGATTTTGACGTCTCCAATCAAGATTGTCCCATCCGTCACTTCTTCCGCAACGGTTTGCTGGTTCATCCGGCGCAGGATGGCTTTGACACGTGCCACAACTTCACGCGGACTAAACGGCTTCGTCAAATAGTCATCTGCTCCAAGCTCCAGACCGAGTACCTTGTCAAACTCATCATCTTTTGCCGTCAGCATTAAAATCGGTGTATTGATTTTTTGTTGGCGCAGTCGTTTACAGACTTCCAGTCCATCCAGTTCCGGCAACATGAGATCGAGGACGATCAACGCAGCATCTTGT
This sequence comes from Exiguobacterium sibiricum 7-3, assembly GCF_000620865.1. Taxonomy (NCBI): domain Bacteria; kingdom Bacillati; phylum Bacillota; class Bacilli; order Caryophanales; genus Exiguobacterium; species Exiguobacterium artemiae. The sequence continues at coordinate 855,163 of NZ_KK211190.1, read as the reverse complement.
TTCTCCGCTAACTTCAGACCCGTCATACCATCATGGGCAGTTTCAACAATAAAACCGGCTTGCTCTAAATTAAACTTTAAAAGTGTGGCAATCGAGAGTTCATCATCGACAACGATTATTTTATCTTTCAAGACAGTTGGCCTCCTCAGCGCATTTCATCTTTGAATGAGGAATTCCGTGGAATCCACTTCTTCTGTCTTCATCTTAACGACTTTCACTACTAAACCACAAATCTTTCCGTCGTTTCTTTACACAATCTTTAAGGTCGGACTCGTTCTTCCAGTAGTTTCCCGTGTTGAAATGGAGGAATTGGGGAAACAGTTACATATCGTCATCATGTGGAGGAATGGATATGGAATGGAATAACCCGTTATTTGCAGCAATCACCGCTTGGTTCATCGCCCAAGCCGCAAAACTCGTCACCGGTTTAATTAAGACAAAGAAATTTGATCTTGAAATCATGTTTGCCTCAGGCGGCATGCCGAGTTCACATAGTTCGACTGTCGTCGCACTGGCTGTCGTAATTGGTTTTCAAGAAGGCTTTAGCTCATCGCTGTTTGCCCTCGCTGCGATTTTCGCCGTCATCATCATGTATGATGCGACCGGAGTCCGCCAAGCCGTTGGTCTTCAAGCCAAACTGCTGAATGATTACTTCAAAGGAATCCGCCACGAAACACCGTTGCTCAACGAATTGGTTGGACATACCGAGTTCCAGGTCTTTGTAGGTCTTCTGCTTGGTTTGGCCGTTGGTTTCCTTTGGCCCGTCCTGTTCTTTTAATCTGTGACGCGTATCGGATAAATCAAAAGAAATATCTTCATGCAAAAGACCGCTTTCGATTCGAAGCGGTCTTTTTGTATGATTTTCATTATGGTTTCAAGATGACTTTGATACATCCATCAGCATGATCATTAAACGTTTGGTAGGCATGAGCCGCCTGCTCCAAATCAATTTTATGGGTGATGATATCGGTTGGATCAAATTCCTGATTGATGATTTTTTGGAACAATTCCGGCATCAGATGGACGACCGGTGCTTGCCCCATCTTCAACGTGATGTTTCGGGTGAAGAAATCACCGAGCGGGAATTGATTGTATTTTTTGGCATAGACCCCTGTCAGTTGGACCGTTCCGAATTTCCGGACAGCGTCTTTGGCGATATTGATTGCACTCAATGTTCCGCCTTGTAACCCGATCTTCTGTTCCACTTTTTCAAGCGCGGACATCTTCCCGTCAAATCCGACACAATCAATGACGACGTCCGCCCCGCCTTGTGTCAGTTCTTTTAAATATTGTCCGGTTTCCTGATGATCTTGTAAGTTGACGGTCTCGACCCGATTCGTCATCTTCGCATGATTCAGACGGTACACTTGTTCATCGACCGCAATGACCCGTTTTGCTCCTTGCATCCAGGCGAATTTCTGTGTCATCAATCCGACAGGTCCTGACCCCAAGACGACGACGGTATCCCCTTTTTTGACCCCTGAATTGATGACGCTCCAGTACGCTGTCGGAATAACATCCGACAAAAACAACAACGCTTCGTCTTCCAGTTCACATGATTCAGGAACGACGAGCGGCATGAAGTTTCCAAACGGGACTTTTAAGTACTCTGCTTGTCCACCGGGATGCCCGCCGAACTCTTCCGTAAATCCAAAATAGCCGCCTGTATCGACGTGTGGGTTCCCATTGGAATTATCACACTGACTCTCCATATCGTGATCACAGTAGAAACAATGACCACACGCAACGTTGAACGGTAAGACAACCCGATCGCCCCGCTTGACCTTCGTCACGTCAGGGCCTACTTCTTCGACGATCCCCATCGGTTCATGTCCAATGACATAATCCTTTTTCGCCGGCATGTTTCCTTGATAGATATGCAAATCTGACCCACAGATAGCAGTAGACGTAATCTTGACGATGATATCATCGTTCTTCTCAATCGACGGATCCTGGACATCTTTCACTTCGACATTTTTTGTACCTTGATAAGTGACAGCGCGCATGATGGTTCCCCCTTTGAATTTTCAAAAATAGCGTACTTTATTCGTTTACCCTAAATAAGTAGCATTCATGCTACATGTTTTTTACAAAAAGAGGAAACTCAAGCAAAGTCACCTCCCCTTCATTGATTTTAGTTTGCTTCAAAAAAACTACACAAAAAAGATGAGACCGATTTATTAATCGAACTCACCTTTACATCATACTTTTAAAAATCATTGCTTCACAGAAGCGCAAGAACGGAACGAACCGTTGAAACAGACCGATCCAGACCTTGCTTCTCATCTGGCGTCAATTCCAACTCGAGCACTTGTTCAACACCATTTCCCCCAAGAATAGTCGGAACACCGAGGTACAAGTCCTCATATCCGTACTCTCCTTCGAGATAGGCAATCGCCGGCAAAATTCGCCGCTGATCTTTTAGAATCGCTTCCACCATCTCAACAATGGCCGCTGCCGGTGCATAATAGGCCGAGCCATTTCCAAGTAACTGGACGATTTCGCCGCCACCTTTACGTGTTCGCTCAACGATGGCCGCTAATCGTTCAGGTGAAATCAGTTTTTCCAGTGGGATACCACCTGCATAGGAATAGCGTAACAAGGGAACCATGTCATCCCCGTGCCCACCGAGCACGAATCCGGAAATATCCTTAACGGAGACATTCAGTTCCATTGCGACGAACGTCCGAAAACGTGCTGTATCTAATACACCGGACTGGCCGATAACGCGTTCTTTCGGAAAACCGGATGCTTGAAAGACGGTATATGTCATCGCATCGACAGGGTTCGTCAACACGATGATGATGGATTCCGGTGCATGGGTCACGATTTCTTTCGTAACGGCTTTCATGACATTTGCATTCGTGCTGACAAGATCTTCGCGACTCATCCCGGGTTTTCTGGCAATCCCCGCCGTGATGACGACAATGTCAGATCCTTCGATGTCTTGATAATCCGATGTCCCGTTGATCCAGGCATCAAAACCTTGAATCGGTGCTGTTTCCTGCATATCAAGTGCTTTTCCTTTGGTCGCGTTTTCCTGTTGCGGCATATCAACGAGCACGATATCCCCTAACTCTTTTTGAGCAAGGTACAGTGCTGTTGTTGCCCCTGTGAATCCACTCCCGATGACCGAAATCTTTTTCCGTCGATTCATTGTCCAGTCCCCCTAGTCAAGATTAAATTACATATTCTTGATGAGTTCGTCCGCGAATTCAGAACATTTCACTTCTGTCGCACCATCCATGAGACGTGCGAAGTCATACGTGACGACTTTGTTTTCAATTGATTTTTCCATCGATTGAATGATTAAGTCAGCGACTTCATTCCATCCAAGGTGACGGAACATCATTTCTCCTGAAAGAATGACAGAAGATGGGTTTACTTTATCAAGTCCTGCATATTTCGGTGCTGTACCGTGAGTCGCCTCGAAAATCGCGTGACCTGTCATGTAGTTGATGTTGGCACCAGGTGCAATCCCGATTCCACCGACTTGTGCTGCAAGAGCATCTGAAATGTAATCACCATTCAAGTTCATTGTTGCGACAACATCAAACTCTTTTGGACGCGTCAAGATTTGTTGTAAGAAGATATCAGCAATCGAATCTTTGACGATCAACTTGCCTGCTGCTTCTGCTTCAGACTGTGCTTTGTTTGCTGCGTCAGCACCTTCTTCATCCTTGATTCGGTCATACTGGTTCCATGTGAAGACATGTTCTGCGTATTCACGTTCTGCGAGTTCATAACCCCAGTTTTTGAATGCACCTTCTGTGAACTTCATGATGTTACCTTTGTGAACGAGCGTCAATGAAGCACGTTTGTTTTCGAGTGCATATTCAATCGCTGCACGGACAAGACGTTCTGTTCCTTCTTTAGAAATCGGCTTGATTCCGAGACCAGACGTTTCAGGGAAACGGATTTTGTTGACACCCATCTCTGTTTGCAGGAAGTTAAGTAATTTTTGTGCTTCTTCGCTGCCTGACGCATACTCGATCCCAGCGTAGATATCTTCTGTGTTTTCGCGGAAGATGACCATGTCTGTATCTTCTGGGCGTTTAACCGGTGAAGGAACACCTGTGAAGTAACGGACCGGGCGAAGACATGTATACAAATCAAGTTCTTGACGAAGCGCAACGTTTAACGAACGGATTCCGCCGCCGACCGGTGTCGTGAGTGGTCCTTTGATCGCGATGATGTGTTCGCGAATCAGGTCAAGTGTTTCTTCCGGAAGCCAGTTGCCTGTTTTGTTGAAGGCTTTTTCTCCAGCGTAGACTTCTTTCCATTCAATCTTCTTTTCACCGTTGTATGCTTTTTCGACAGCAGCGTCAAAGACACGAACTGCAGCATTCCAGATATCAGGTCCAGTGCCATCACCGATGATGAAAGGAATGATTGGTGCATTTGGTACGTTAAGTGTCCCGTTTGTTACTGTGATGTTTTCGCCTTGAATTGTAGCCATTTGTAAAATCCCCCTTGAATATGATTGATGTCATCAAAAAGCAGGAGAGGATTTCTCCTCTCCGTCTTTTTTAACGTTCGTTCATGGACACGTATGTCCGGTGTGTTTCACCAATATAATCGGCGCGTGGACGAATGAGGCGGTTGTCGCTATACTGCTCTAAAATGTGCGCTAACCAACCTGACATACGACTGACGGCAAAGATTGGTGTAAACAATTCCGTATCAAGTCCAAGTGCATGGTACGTCGAAGCCGAATAGAAATCGACGTTCGGTTTCAATCCTTTTTCCGATTGGACGATTTGGTCAATCTTGACTGACATCTCGTACCATTTCGGTTCTCCGATTTGAGCTGTCAATTGACGGCTCATCTCCTGGAGGTGCTTCGCACGTGGATCGCCGTCCTTGTAGACACGGTGACCGAAGCCCATGATTTTTTCCTTGTTCTTAAGTTTATTATGAACATACTCGTCAACCTTTTCAACTGAATCAATTTCCAGCAACATTTTCATGACGGCTTCGTTCGCTCCACCGTGAAGTGGACCTTTGAGTGCCCCCATCGCAGCCGTGACGCCTGAATAGATATCCGATAATGTCGCAACACAGACACGTGCTGTAAACGTCGAAGCGTTCAGCTCATGATCCGCATGCAGCACAAGCGCTTGATTAAAGGCTTTTTCTGCTACTTCTGTCGGCTCTTCGCCTGTCAGCATGTAGAGGAAGTTCGCTGCGTATGAAAGTCCTGCTTTCGGTGCAACCGGCTCTTGGCCTTTTTTGATTCGTGCATACGCTGTTACGAGTGTCGCAATCTGCGCTTGGAGTTTGATGGCTTTAGCGTAATTCGCCTCTGTCGACATATCTTCAGCCGATTCATCGTATAATGCGAGTTGTGATAAAGCAGTACGAATGGCTGACATCGCGTTGGCGGTTTTTGGCGCCACTTTTAATGTCTCAAGGACTGCTGGTGCGACTGTTGCTTCAGAAATCAAAGCTTCTGAAAGTTGCTTCAGTTCGTCTTCTTTTGGTAAGCGGTCATTCCAAAGTAAAAAGACCACTTCTTCAAATGAGGCGTGCTCCGCCAAATCATCAATTGTATACCCACCATACGTCAACTGACCATCAATGATCGAACTGATCTTCGATGCTGTCGCGACGATTCCTTCTAAACCTTTTGTTTGTGTCATACAAAAATCCCCCTTTTTTTCCCCCAGAAATTTAAAACGCTTTCATTTCCGTATTGAAAAAAAGACGTCTACGCAAGAGTCGTTCCCCACGCCGAACCGTTTGCTCTTGAATAGACCATCTTGTTTCTGTCCTTAGTATAAACAAAATTAACCAAAAAGTGAACGAACTTGCATACTATTATCAAAAAATTAATTCACTTCACTATCGTTACATCACTTAACCACTGATTGCTTTGACGATGATATCCCACATTCCAATGACAAGAGCTGCGATTCCTGCTCCGATCAACGGACCAACCGGTACACCTCGAAACAGTCCGACGGCCAATATCGTTCCAGCAAGCAGTGCAGTCGTGACGAGCGGATCTTCTTTCATCAGACCAACGCCGTGGGCTGCAATGATTGCAACAAAAATTCCTGCTAAAAATGAAATGATACCGATATGTCCCCGTACACTATTCAGCAGCTCTCTAAATCCGATGTCTCCCGTTGCAATTGGTACTAGGATCGCCGCCGTGATCAACGTGACTCCCCATGTGATGCCTTTCGCCTGTAAGGACGGGAACAGGCGACCGTCGAGACCAATCGCTTTGATGATGAGCAAAAAAGCAGCTGCAATGATCAACGATTTATTTTGAGCGATGACACCAATCAACACGAGACCAATCAAAAAAAGATAGGCTTCCATGTGCAAACCCCCGATTTGAAAAAACGGATATGGCTTTTGCCATATCCGTTTCATTGATTATGCGTTGTACAATTTACCTGTTAAAGGATCGATTGAAATACGTTGACCATCTGTGAAGATTGTCATGGCATTTTCAACACCGACGATAACCGGTTTACCGAGTGAAGGACCAACGATTCCAGCATGGCTTGTCAATCCGCCGTCTACTGTGACCATTGCTGCAGCCATCTCGATTGCAGGCATCATGTCACGATCCGTTGAGTTCGTGATAAGAATCATACCTGGTTTTGCTTTTGCGTTTGCTTCTTCAGCTGTATGCGCGATGACGACTTCGCCAACGACACCACGTTCACCGATTCCGCGACCGTTTGTGATCTCTTTACCGACGATGTGGATTTTTAACATGTTTGTTGTACCTGCTGTAAGAGCCGGGATACCTGCAGAGATGACGACGAGGTCACCGTCTGTAACAAATCCTGCTTCTTTTGCTGTATCAGCAGCAAGTGTCAACATATCATCCGTGTTGTCTGACAAATGGTCGACAACAATCGGGTAAACACCCCAAACGATATTGAGTTGACGTGCAACACGCGCGCTCGGTGTGACGGCAACGATGTTTGACTCTGGACGGTATTTTGAAATCCGGGCAGCTGTGTAACCAGACTGAGTCGGTGTCAAGATTGCTTTAGCGTCCAAGTTGATGGCTGTATGCGTAACGGCTTGAGCGATTGCATCCGTCACAGTGTGCTCACTGCGTGTTTGACGATCTTTCAGGAGCATCTTGTAGTCGAGCATTTTTTCTGTCCGTTTTGCGATCGTGTGCATCATTTGAACAGATTCAATCGGGTAATCCCCGGCTGCTGTTTCACCTGAAAGCATGATCGCATCTGTTCCATCAAGAATCGCGTTCGCGACGTCTGATGCTTCTGCACGTGTCGGACGTGGGAAACGTTGCATCGAGTCAAGCATTTGCGTTGCTGTGATGACCGGTTTACCGTAATCATTACAAATTTTGATGAGATCTTTTTGTGTTGGTGTAACTTCTTCCGTCGGAATCTCGATTCCAAGATCACCACGTGCAACCATCAGACCGTCTGAAATCGCGATGATTTCTTCGATGTTATCGACACCTTCTTGGTTTTCAATTTTCGGGAAGATTTTAATGTGGCTTGCATTGTGTTTTTCGAGCAATTGACGAATGGCAACGACATCAGATGCACGACGAACGAATGAAGCAGCGATCAAATCGATGTCGCTACGAATTCCGAACTCGATGTCTGCGATATCTTTGTCTGTCAAAGCAGGTAAGTTAACTTTTACGTTTGGTAAGTTAACACCTTTTTTCGTTTTGATGATTCCTTCGTTTTCGATATCACAAAGGAGTTCACGGTTTTCGAGTTTTTCTGCGACACGAAGTCCGATTAACCCATCATCTAACATGATCATCGAACCGACTTCGACATCATCATATAAACCATCATATGTCACAGAGAACTTGTCTGCTGTTCCGACGATTTCGTTTGCGTCACCGCTGACGACGATGACTTGTTTGCCGCGTACGAGAAGGGCTTTGCCTTCTTCAAATGTATGCGTGCGGATTTCAGGACCTTTTGTATCTAAAAGGATTGTGACTAATTTGTTTGCTTCTTCCGCTGCACGGCGGATGTCCGTGATCCGGGCACCGTGTTCTTCATAGTCACCGTGTGAGAAGTTAAGACGAGCAACGTTCATACCCGCTTCAATCATTTCTGGAAGACGTTTTTCTGACGCCGGTCCAATCGTACATACAATTTTAGTTCTGCGCATATTCCATAAACCTCCTACAATGTTTGGCTGTTCAATCACAATGCCAATAAAACCTATTCTACTCCGACTGATAATCGGTCTATCTTAGATTGATAGTTGTTTTGACAACTCTAAGATTTCAAGATCCAGTTCGTGTTTGTTTTCGTCCAACGCCTCATCGATATCAAGATCAATCATCTTGCCACCACGTACACCAACGACACGTCCTTGCTTACCTTCAAGCAAGATGTCGATTGCATAGGCACCCATTCGACTTGCCAATACACGGTCAGCAGCTGTCGGCGCACCACCACGTTGAACATGACCTAATACTGTGACACGTGTATCAAGTCCGGTCTCTTTGGCAATCTCGTCTCCAACATCCTGCGCACGTCCGGCACCTTCTGCCACGATGACGATCGAGTGTTTTTTACCACGATTGACACCGCTTTGAATCCGGTTTAGGACTTCTTTTAAATCTTCTGGTCGTTCAGGGACCAAGATTGATTCCGCTCCGCCAGCTAATCCAGCATAGAGAGCGATATCCCCTGCGTCGCGTCCCATGACTTCGATGACATACGTCCGCTCATGCGACGACGCTGTATCACGAATCTTATCAATCGCTTCCAGTGCCGTGTTGAGTGCTGTATCGAAACCAATCGTGTAATCCGTACCTGGAATATCGTTATCAATCGTTCCCGGGAGACCGATTGTCGGGAAACCAAGTCCCGTCAATTTTTGAGCACCACGATAAGACCCGTCACCACCAACGACAACGAGTGCATCAATTTCGAATTTCTTCAGATTGACGACAGCTTTCGCACGTCCTTCTTCTGTCCGGAACTCTGGGCAACGTGCAGAACGAAGGAATGTTCCGCCTCGTTGAATGATGTCACCGACTGAACCTAGGTTCAATTGGACGAGATCTCCGTTAATCAGACCTTGATATCCGTTATAGACGCCAAATACTTCCAGTCCATGAAAAATCGCCTTACGTGTTACAGCACGCACTGCAGCGTTCATGCCTGGTGCGTCGCCTCCACTTGTTAAAACAGCAATCCGTTTCAAACTCACGTTAATCACCTCTCCATTAATCTTAGTCTAAAATAGCACGTAGTTTTGTTGTTTTACAACAGGGCAGACTGCATAAACTTTCTACAGCAGTTTGTTCATCCCATCACGAAATAAGGAATGCCAATCATGATAGCGATTACATGCAGGTTATGTGCCAATTTGGTGATATTTTTCTGTGCGCTTCTCGATTAACTGTTCTGGTGTCAAACGGGTCAGTTGGGCAAGTTTTTGTTCTAGAACAGATTTTACTTTATCGGCCTGTAATGAAACATCTAAATGCGCTCCACCGATGACTTCAGAGATGATGCCATCCGCGATTCCGAGTCGAAGTAAATCCGGCGCCGTAATTTTCATCGATTCTGCCGCTTTTTCAGCAAGACTGGCATCTTTCCAAAGAAGAGCAGCTGCACCTTCAGGTGAAATGACGGAATACGTGGAGTTCTCTAACATCAGCAGCTGATCACAGACACCGATTCCAAGTGCTCCACCCGATCCGCCTTCACCGATGACGATTGAAATAATCGGCACAGGCATTCCAGCCATTTCAAAGAGATTCTTCGCGATGGCTTCGCTTTGCCCTCGTTCTTCCGCTGCCCGGCCAGGATACGCGCCTTTCGTATCAATAAACGTGATGATCGGACGATTAAACTTCACCGCTTGTTGCATCAAGCGTAACGCTTTTCGATAGCCTTCAGGATGGGGCATACCAAAATTCCGGCGAATATTTTCCTTCGTATCTTTTCCTCGCTGATGACCAATGATTGTCACGGCTTGACCACTCAGCATCGCAATCCCTCCAACGATCGCCGCATCATCATATCCGTGCCGATCACCATGTAGTTCAATGAAATCGTCACAGATCAGACGAACATAATCGAGTGTCGTCGGACGTTCCGGATGCCGTGCCAGTTGCACACGGTTCCACGCTTTCATATTCCCGTAAATATCGAGTTCTAATCGACGTAGCCGTTCTTCCAATAAATTCAGTTCTTCTTTAAAATCAAGCCCTTGCGTCTCTGCCATGTCGTGCAGTTCTAATATTTTTTCGCGCAATGCGATTACTGGTTGATCAAATGGTTGCATGATTGGTTCCCTCCGAGTGCATCATCAGAATACGTGTGTAGTAGGTTTTCAAGTCGTGTCGCGATACGACATCGTCGAGTTGTCCCGCCTGCAGTAAGAACTCTGACGTTTGGAAGTCTTCCGGTAATTTTTCACGAATCGTCTGTTCAATGATCCGACGGCCGGCAAAGCCAATCAAGGCACCGGGTTCTGCGATATTAAAATCACCCAACATGGCAAAACTTGCCGATACTCCGCCTGTCGTCGGATGCGTCATACAGGAAACATACAATAGCCCTGCATCCGAATGTTGTTTCAGGAATAAGCTCGATTTCGCCATCTGCATCAGGCTGACCATTCCTTCTTGCATCCGTGCTCCACCTGAAGCCGAAAAGATTGTCACGGGCAACCGTTCTTTTGTTGCGTAACGGATGGCTTCTGCAATCGCAGCTCCGACTGCCGCCCCCATTGAGCCCATCCGAAAACGTGCATCCATGACACAGGCTACAAGCGGATATCCATTCACTTGACCCACACCACAAACAATCGCTTCTTCAAGCCCTGTCCGTACTTGATCTCCTTTCAGCTTTTCCGGATAATCCTGAAAATCGAGTGGATCTGCCTTCACTGCTGGTAAATCAAAATACGTAATCGTTCCAGCGTCAAACAATTGTTCAAATCGTTCGGTAGCTGTCAGTGGATGATGGTAACCACAGGCACAGACTTTTAAGTTCGCTTCGAGTTGTTTCGTATATTGGATCAGTTTGCACTTCGGACATTTAGTCATTAAACCAACCGGTACATCGACCCGTTGTTCTTTTGATGTCAAAGTGACAAATTTTTTAGGTTTTCGAAAAAATGCTTGCACGTTAGTTCCCCCTTGTGGTTCCTACGAGCGTTTTAGAAAAGCTTCCCGTTCCGCTCGCGTATAGAGCTCCCCTTGACCAAAACTTTGATAGAAGGCATTCACTTGCCGCCAAATCCGCTCAAACAAATCGTTATCGATTGTAGCGATCAGCGTTTCACGAAAGACCGCGTCGGAATCGACGTGAGCTTCTAGAATGGACACGTCTGCGAGTTGAACAAATGCTGCCTGTTCAAGCAAACGAAGTGTTCCTGCCAAATCTTCAAACTTTGAATCGCCGGTCACTAAAAATTGTGCGATGATCTGAATATAGGTATGGTCATCACGGTTTAAAAGAAAACTACCTCCCCCGTGCCTCGTCTCGATGATTCCGAGGTAGGCTAACGTCCGAAGTGCTTCGCGGACGGACGGACGGCTAATCGACAGTCGTTCTGCCAATTCACGTTCTGATGGAATTCGATCTCCCGGCACAAAACCATCCTGTTCGATCATCGTTTTGATTGCTGAAATATTCATTTCAAAAGCATTCCGCTTTTTCTCCATTGGTACAGCACCACCTTCCTGACGCATGCGTCATTTCCTTATTCCGGCGGTCATTGGTCAGACCAATTACCCCTTATTATAACAAATCTTATTACCTACTACTAGTTCGAACGAGGGACATTTTTCAGGATGATATTCGCTTCCCCGAATCGGATTCGGAGCTGCGCCATCAATTCCTCTTCCTGTTGAACGGCATATATTCCAGGCAATGATTTGGTCTCATTCGTATCAGCATAACGAACGACGACCGGAATATCGCCGGGGACGGTTTCGAGCATCCGTTCAAGAACAGCGAGATCATTTTTAGACGATAGTTTGACGAATAACACATCCTGCCCTAAAGGACGTAACCGTTCTAGGACGAATTGACGATTGCCTTCGCGTTCTTGTACCTTCACTTCAATCAACAAGACGTTTCCGATATACAACGAACGTTTAAACGCTGCATACTGTTGCGGAAAAACGACGACTTCTTCCGTCGAATATCCATCAACGGCATGCATGACCGCCATCGTCTGGGCACGTTTTGTTTTAAATTCACGGATTTGCTCAATGTAACAGACCAGATAATTGGTTTGATTTCCTTCAAGGGAAACCGTTTGGAAATGCGTCGTCTCAACCGGCGGCTTCATTGCGGTCATCAACGGAGAATAGGTCAACCAAAACCCGAGCGACTCGCGCTCAAGGCGTGCCCAGTCCGTCGCTGTCCGGTTCGTTTGTGCCGTTGTCTTTCTTCGTCCGAGGCTTGCGAGTTCATCCGGAAGAAGTGTATTCGACGCCATCGTAAAGTAATCAAGGACTTCCTGTTCCGCCTGCCCCCGGTCTCCATGAGTCGCACGATCGAGCGCTCCGCTGTATAACAAAAGTTCAATCTTCGTTCGTTCTTTTTTCCCCCACCCGACCGCTGACAACAATTGTGTGATTGTCTGCGAGGTTTTGGCCGCTTCCCGTAACGTCTGAAAGTCTTTTTCCGTGATTCCCCGAAGTGTTTGAATCCCAAGCCGGATTCCTTTACCTTCTAATGCCGAACGGTAATCCGACATCCAAATATCAGGCGGCAGTACCGGAAGGCGTTTTTCCCGCATGACACGCACGAGACGTTCCGGTTGATCGATCGATACCAATGAAAAGATTTGTGGATAATGGGCCTTCATGTATCCGAGGGCATAACTGATTTTCGTATACGCCACGGCGTGACTACGGTTAAACCCATATCCGGCAAACCGTTCGATTTGATCGTACAACGTTTCGGCGACCGTTAAATCAAAATCATTTTGTACCGCACCTTCGATAAAACGCTGTTTTTCCGCTTCTACAGACTGACTACTTTTTTTCGAGATTGCCCGTCGTAACAGATCAGCCTGTGCTAATGTAAATCCGGCGACCCGGCGTGTAATCTCCATGATTTGTTCCTGATAGACGATGACGCCGTACGTCGCTGCTAAAATCTCTTCTAAAATCGGATGTACCATTTGATAGGGTTGACCGGCTTTTCGTTTCGCATAGAGATCAATGAATTTCATCGGTCCCGGACGGAATAGTGACATCGTCGCGACTAAATCCTCGAACCGGCTTGGCTTGACCTCCCGTAACGTCTGCTTCATCCCGGCCGATTCAAATTGGAAAATTTGATCCGTCTCCCCTTTCGCGAATAATCGTAACGTCGCTTTGTCCTCGTCCGGTATCCGTTCCACCGAGAAATCGGGGGACGTATGCTGAATCAATTGTTCCATCTGACGCAGCCGTGTTAAATTCCGTAACCCTAATAAGTCAATCTTCAGCAATCCTTGTTGTTCGATTGCCTTCATTAAATATTGTGTGACGAATCGTCCACTTGCGTTCAAATCAACCGGTGTCGTCTCGATTAATTCATCTGACCCAATGATGACACCAGCGGCATGAATCGAACGTTGTCTTGGTAATCCTTCAATTGCTTGCGCAAGTTGCAGTAGTTGGCGTCGTTTTTCACTGCCCGAGAACCAACGGTAGATCGATGCCTGTTGTTCAAGGCCTTGTAACGTCGTCACCTTTCCCAACTGTTTTGCTGCCGCGTCCGTTTCATCTTTAGAAAACTCTAATACCCGTGCGACATCGCGTAATGCGGCTTTCGCTCCAAGAGTCGATAACGTTCCGATCTGACCGACATGTTGTTTTCCGTACCGCTCGACCAGGTACTCAAGCACTTCTTCCCTCCGCTCATCTTCGATATCAATATCGATATCCGGCATCGAAATCCGCTCTGGATTCAGGAAACGTTCAAATAACAAACCGTACTTCAGAGGATCAACGGTCGTAATCCCGAGGGCATAACTGACGAGCGATCCTGCGGCCGATCCACGTCCGGGTCCTACACGGATTCCTTTCACCTTCGCATGGCGTACTAAGTCTTCGACAATCAAAAAGTAGTCAGCAAATCCTGTCTTTTCAATGACTTCAAGCTCATACTTCAACCGTTTTGTCGCTTCTTCCCCGGTGTGACCATGTGCCAGTAAGCCATCATGCGCCAAACGGTTCAGCACGTGATTCGAATCATTCGTCACTTGCGGGAGAGGACGCGATTGAAAAGGCAACGTCAATGTCTCCTGCGATTCTGCCCATTGTTTCAGCAATCGTAGTTCCCGATCAGTAAACTGTTCGTGTAACTCTTCCATTAGTTTAAAGTGAGCCAACCGATTGATTTTTTGTTCAGCGAACGTCGACCCTTCGTCAATCGCACGTAAAGCTTGAAATGCTTCTACCTCTTCACGAAAGAGGTAACGAACGGGATCAATCGGAATCGTTTCGATCCCAAGGGCATTCGCCGCTTGACGGTACTGTTCCCTGCTGTCGCGTTCAACGGTCGAACGGACCGCCTTGACGCCGAGAAAAATCGTCGCTTTGTGCGCTGACCCCATCCACTGGGCGACGAGACGCCGTAAGCGTGCTTCATCTTCCGGAGCTTGTCGTTTCGGTTCCAGGACGGCGATCAGTTCCGCGTAGTCGTCCACAGGCATCTCACTAGCAAGTCGGTAGAGTGCTTTTAGTCCATGACTCGTCTTCGCATACCACAGAATCGTGAGTTCATCCGGTTCTATGACTTGTTCGAATCCGACAATCGGAGTCAATTCCCGTTGCGCACAACCTGCCATAAACGCCGGAACTCCTGTCAAAGATGTCTCACAGATGGCTGCAGCTGAAAAGCCGCGTCGTTTGACCTCATCCAGATAACGATCCATCCGAATCGTACTTTGCAACGGACTGTATGCTGTACGGACATTTAGTTGGATCATTCTTTTTCCTCCATCCTCATTTGGTTATATTTCGTTATAAATGAAACGTTTTCAGAAGTTTCATATCTATGCGCTTCTCAGTCTCGCCATCCCCATCATTTTTCGCTACAATAAAAAGAGAACATCATGACTTGAACGGAAGGAGAGTTTGCCATGATTTTAAACCGTAGCCAGATTGCCCGCGAAAAAGTAGAACAACTGAAATTAGGGGTAACCGCATTTACCGAGACTGAAGAAATCGCTGAAAAAATCCGTAAGTCCGTTAAAGAACTTGAATTAAACGTCATTGAAGATCACACAGAACGGGGAATTTGGTTCATCCCCCAAGAAGAGGCTTCCACTCATTGATGCTAAAAAAAGCTGTTCGCCATGTATCCGAAACAGGATGATGGCGAGCAGCCTTTTTCTATTAGAACGTAAAGGCTTCTGCCACTTCATTCAAACGGGAGACGACCGTATCCACTTCCGTCAAATCTTTGATCGTCGCACCCGATGCCATCGGATGTCCGCCACCATTAAATTCTTTGGCTACCTCATTAATGACTGGTCCTTTCGAACGCAGACGGACACGAACTTCCTTGTCTGTTTCAAGGAACAATGCCCATGCTTTTAAGCCTTTCAGACCTGCAAAGCTGTTGACGAGAAGGGACGCTTGTTCAACGGTCGCATCGAATGTCGCCAATGTATCCTGTGTCAACACGACATACCCGACACCCGCTTTCGTCAACTGGATATGTTGCAACACATAACCTTGTAACTGTAAAGCGACCAGTTCCGTCTGGTACATGTTTCGATAGAGCCAATCCGTATCAATTCCCGTATCGAGCAGTTGCGCTGCGACGGAAAACGTCCGGCTTGTCGTGCCTCTGAATTGAAAACGACCTGTATCTCCGACGATCCCTGCATAAAATTGAATCGCTGCTGCCGCCGGGATTTCATAGCCCCATTCATTTAAGAGATGGACCAACAGCTCCGACGTCGAACTGACGGTTGTATCAACGATTTGAACGTCGGCATAGGGATCTTCGTCCGGATGGTGGTCGATTTTAATCGTTTGCTGACCATTCAACGCTTCCGCTCCATCAATCCGTCCTTGATTAGCTGTATCCAGGACGATGACGAGTGCCTGCTTATACTCCGCTGCTTCCACAGAATCAAGCGCCCCCATGAATGCAAGTGAGCTTGCCATCTCGCCGACCGCTTTCACTGTTTTTTCGGGAAATCGATTTTGTAAAACCAACTGTAATCCAAACTGACTGCCTAGCGCGTCAGGGTCCGGGCGTTCATGCCGATGAATGATGATTGTCGATGCTTGTTCAATCAATTGTCTGATTTGTTCTTTCACAGTGCACAGCTCCTCTAAATATTGATATGATACAAACAGATATAGAAAGAAAAGGAGGTCATCCATATGCAGTTTGTACTCATTCTGTTAATCGTCTTGTCGCTTGGTGGATATTTACTTGCAAAACGACGTGCGTTTCATACGAAAAGCACGAACCGAAAATTTTTATTCAATACACAAGCGAGCATCTGGCTCAGCCTGTTCGTCATCTTGTTTGCCGTTAACCAATTCGTCTCCGGCGAAGGCCTGACATCGACAACCGGGAAAGTTGTTTGTTCAATCCTCATCGTCATCGGTGTCGCTTCGTTCATCGCTGGTTTCATCCGCTATAAAAAAATCTATCCGTATGTCGTCCGTGAAATGGAACAGACGGAACAGTCCTAAAAAAGACGGTAGCTACCGTCTTTTTTTATGCCCAGTCCATGTTATCGATCAATCAGTTGTGACGTCACGAGTGCTTTTGCCACGATTTGTGTGCCTTGATACATCTCGACATCCACTTTTCCGAACTTCCGCCCGACATCAAACACATTGGCTCGAATCGTAATCGTACTCTCAATTTGAACGGGTTTGATGAAATAAATGCTGACATTTTCGATGACGAGGTCACCCTTTTTCATGTGGCGCAACATCCGTGTCGCTCCTTCGACGAGCAAGGTCGTCAAGACACCACTTGAAGCCGTCCCCATGAAATTCGTCATCTGTGGTGAGACTTCCAGCGAAAGGTAAGGTCCTCTCGCATCTTCCGCCGCCTTGATTTGTCCCGTTATCAAGTCATCAAACGTTTCCCCGACTTGTGGTTGACGGTTTGCCAGTTGCAGGGCTTTTAATACATCTTGTCGGCTGATGATGCCCAGTAATCGACCGTATTGGTCAATGACCGGTAACATCTCAATCCCTTCCCACACCATCTGATGCGCGGAATTCGTCACACTTGTACGGATACCGACCGTGATCGGATGACGCGTCATGACTTTTTCAACCGGCCAATCGTGTGGACGGTCAATGATATCCTTCGCCGTCACGACACCGACGACCTTCATCTGTTCATCGATGACCGGGTAACGATTGTGTTTCGTCTGCTCATTGAGTTCATGCCATCTGGCAATCGGATCATTCGTTTGTAAATAAAACGTATCATGTAATGGAATTAAAATATCGGAGACAAGTAAAATTTCTTTTTTGATCAGTCGGTCATAGATGGCCCGGTTGATCATCGTCGCGACAGTGAATGTGTCGTAAGACGTTGAAATGATCGGCAGCTCCATTTCGTCCGCCAATCGTTTTGCGTCTTCCGTCGTATCAAAACCACCGGTAATCAGAACTGCTGCTCCTGCATCCAAGACCAGTTCATGTGCTTTTTCCCGGTTTCCGATGATAACAAGACTGTCGACATCGATATAACGCATCATCGCTTCTAACTTCATCGCTCCGATGACGAATTTCGTCAATGTCTTATGAAGTCCGTCACGTCCTCCGAGAACCTGTCCATCCACGATGTTGACGACTTCCGCAAACGTCAGTTTTTCAATATTTTCTTTTTGTTTCTTTTTAATACGAATCGTCCCCACACGTTCGATTGTTGAGACGAACCCTAAATTTTCCGCTTCTTTAATGGCACGATATGCCGTACCTTCGGATACCGTTAAGTCCTTTGCGATTTGCCGGACGGATATTTTGGCGCCCACATCGAGATCCTCAATGTGCCGGATGATCTGTTCATGTTTTGTAGGCATGCTGTATCCCTTCTTTTTCCTATATTCTACTCTTCTGTCATTATACTGTACTACTCCAATGAATGAAAAGTGTACTAGTCCCGATTTGCGAGAAATGTTTTCCAATTCCAACGATGGTATACTGAATCATGAAACGAACAGAGAGGTGGAAACGATATGTTAGAACGGACAAATCAGATTAGTCGTGTATTACAAGAATCAGGAATCGATGTTGCATTGATTACGTCAAAAGCGAGTGTATTTTATTTTTCAGGTGTCTATGCGGAACCGCATGAACGTGTGATGGCTGTCATCGTAGACGCTAACGGAAAACGTGCCCTCTTCTGCCCTGCGCTCGAAGCCAACATCGTCGCTGCAAGTCCATGGGACGGCGAAGTCATTACGTATGCGGACCATGAACATCCATTTGATAAAATCAGTGAAGCGCTTCAAACGTTTTCGATCTCCAATAACCGAATCGGGATTGAAGGCGAACATATGACTTTCAGCCGGTTCAAAGAGCTAGAAGCCCGTCAAGAAAATGCGGCAATTCTTGATATCGGTCAACCCTTGCAAGCACTACGCCTGAAAAAAGACGCTCAAGAGATTACGATTCTCCGCGAAGCAGCAACCTTAGCTGACGAAGCAATCGAAATCGGTAAACAGGCAATTCGTCCTGGTGTCACGGAAATGGAAGTCATTTCAACAATCGAGTTCGAAATGAAAAAGAAAGGCGTCCGTGAGATGTCGTTCGATACATTGGTTTTATTCGGAGCAAACAGTGCAGACCCGCATGGTGTGCCGGGTGACCGAGTCATTCAAGAAGGCGATTTTGTCCTGTTTGACCTTGGTGTCGTTTGGAAAGGATATTGTTCAGACATTACCCGGACGTTCGTTTATGGCGAAGCCAGTGAAGAACAACAAACCATTTACCAAACGGTTCTTCAAGCACTCGAAGCAGCTACAGAAGCCAGCCAAGTCGGCGTGACTCTTGGTACATTAGATCAAGCTGCCCGGAACGTGATTGAACAAGCCGGTTACGGTGACTATTTCACCCATCGTGTCGGACACGGTCTCGGAATCGATGTCCATGAATTCCCGTCACTCGCATCGAACAACCTGCTGACAGCGGAGTCCGGAATCGTGTATACGCTCGAGCCAGGTATCTATGTTCCAAACATCGGCGGTGTTCGAATTGAAGATGACATTCATTTAACCGAGAGCGGACCGGAAGCACTGACCCGTTATCCGAAGCATCTTCAGTCATTGCCTGTAACAGCAGTACAGTAAACTAAATCAGAATCAAAAAAATGAAAAACAGGGGGACGGAATTTCAATTCCGTCCCCCTGTTATCTATACAACCAAATCCAACTGTTAATTATTCTTCGGAACCATCACGGACGGGATTGATGTACAACGTTGACCCCGCCGGTCACATCAAGAATCGCCCCTGTAATCAGACTGGATTCTTCCGCTACTAAAAACGAAATCGTCCGCGCGATATCTTCTCCGACACCAGTCCGTCCGACCGGTGTCTGTTCATCCGCCGTCGCCTGTTCAATCCGTTTGGACTTATTGTCACCCACAATATTACCCGGATTGACCATGTTTACCGTGATACCGTATTCTGCCTCTTCAAGCGCTACACTTTTTGTCAAACTGACCATGCCGCTTTTCGCCGCCGCGAATGCAGCCCGCTCCACCCAACCAGGTGCAGATGCACTCTCCGGAAAACCGTATGTAATGATACGTCCGTATTGTTGCTTGCGCATGATTGGAAGAATCTTTCGTAATAACCAAAAACTAGCTGTCAGGTTACCGGTCACTACTTCATTCCATTCTTCATCTGAATAGTCGACAAGCGATTTCCGTTCGAAGATATACGGTCCCGCATTCAAAATCAACGCGTCGATCCGACCGTGGGCAGTCATCGACTGCTCAACTGCCTCCATCAGCTGATTTTGCTCTGTCACGTCCGCTTTAATCAAATGGAGACGTTCATGAAAAAACGTCGGTTCTGAACGGTGAAGAGCCGTTACGTGCCAACCTTCCTCGAGCAAACGACGGGTCACCATCTCACCGAGTCCTTTTGTTCCTGCTGTAATTAATGCGTGCCTCATCTTGGCATCGCCTCCTTTCATCTCTTTCCATCTTACGGGTTCCGCTGGCGAAGAACAATTTTAAAATCTCCTTAAATGTTCCTCACCTTCTATTTAAGGGAATGGTACAATAAGGGTGTAAAATCAGATGAATACGAAGGGATGGATATAAGATGGCAATCGTATATCATAACATTTTAGTAGCAGTCGACGGATCAAAAGAGGCAGAGCGTGCTTTTGAAACAGCGATTGACGTCTCACTTCGAAATAATGCCAAACTCGTCATTGCTCATGTCATCGATACACGGACTTTTGCAACTGTCGAAGCCTACGATCGGACGATTACCGAACGCGCCGAATCATATGCGAAAGAACTGCTCGATGATTACGTCAAGACAGCTCAGGAGCGTGGTGTCAAGGATGTTGAAGTCGCTATTGAATACGGTTCCCCGAAAGTAACCATCGCCAAAAAACTTGCACCCAACCATAATGTTGATTTGATTATCTGTGGTGCAACCGGTTTAAATGCTGTCGAACGTTTCTTTATCGGTAGTGTCTCCGAAAGTATTACACGTTATGCAAAATGTGATGTCTTGATTGTCCGTCTTTAATTGAACTCATTTCTGCACTGCTTCTTTCAAGAGGCAGTGCTTTTTTAGACAAAAAAAAATCAATCGCACCGATGTACGATTGATTGAAATGACTTATTTGAATTTAACAGTGACGTTACGACGACCCCAGTTAAATGCTTCGGCACGTGAGTAGTAGAGAATATCCATCTTCTTACCTTTGATGGCACCGCCTGTATCTGCTGCTGTATACGTCCCTTTTAATTTTCCTTTGTAATACACTTTAACCGTTGAACGAAGCGGAATCACACGTGGATCAACTGCTACGACTTTCTTTTTAGAACTCTTGATGTTCCAACCGATTGCCGTTAAGTTACCGCTACCTGGATCGTACGGTGTATATGCTGTTGCACTTACATTTGTGATCGTTTTCCAACCACCTGTTGATTGTTTTTTCGATCCGCTTGATGTGACGACTTTAGAATAACGGGCACTGAGGTAAGCCGTTTTTCCTTTGTAACTGACTTTATACCAGTTTCCTGTTTTTGCTTTGTACGGTAGTGTTTGATTCTTATATAGAAGACCGAGTTTCTTAGACGCTGTTGTGGCTTTTTGGCGAACAATAAGACTATCGACCGACGACTTGACATTTTTTTTAGTTGCAGCTTCCGCTTGAAGACCTGCAAACGAACTGAGTGCTAACAAGACTGCTAAAACACTAGCGATTATTCGTTTCATCATCATGTAATCTCTCCTCCATAATTGTCCCTGTTTTGTAACTTACATTAATATACATGACAAAATGGAGCTGTGCCGTTACATATAGACCACAAAAAGATGACGCGATTGTTACTTTTATATTACAAAAGACTCATTTTTATCGGTTTCAAACCGTTTTTACGACAATAATCGGTTTAACTTTCGTTTTTACGTTTTTTATATGACAAACCTTGTAACAAACGTTTTTATTACGAGAAATAAACTCATCTGTTTTCACTCCGTTGAGATGATTTTCTTCAAACAAAAAACGTCTGAACACAACTTTCGTTGTGATCCAGACGTTTGATAAAAAAGATTCCCATTACGCGTTTTGTTCAACCAATCCACCGATACGAACCGTATCACGGGCAATCATCAATTCTTCATTCGTCGGAATGATGATGACTTTGACCGGTGAATGCGGATAGTTGATGAACAATTCTTCTCCGCGTGCGCCGTTATTGAGTGAAGGATCCCAATAAACGCCCATGAACTCAAGACCGCGTAAGACACGCTCACGAATCGAATCCGAGTTTTCACCGACACCTGCTGTGAAGATGATGGCATCAACACCGTTCATCTCCGCTGCATACTGACCAATGTAGCCATGAATCCGGTTAGCGAAAATTCGGAGTGCCATCTCTGAACGGTGG
Organism: Exiguobacterium sibiricum 7-3; assembly: GCF_000620865.1. Classification (NCBI taxonomy): domain Bacteria; kingdom Bacillati; phylum Bacillota; class Bacilli; order Caryophanales; genus Exiguobacterium; species Exiguobacterium artemiae. The sequence continues at coordinate 833,094 of NZ_KK211190.1, read as the reverse complement.
TTTCCTTCTGTCGCTGCAGATTCAACATCACGTAAATCACTTGAAAGACCAGAGAGACCGTAGATTCCTGATTCTTTATTCATGACATTCAGGACATCTTCTGCTGTTTTTCCTGTCTTCTCCATTAAGAAGGGAATCAAAGCCGGATCAAGCGAACCAGACCGTGTACCCATTGTAATTCCTTCGAGTGGCGTGAAGCCCATCGTCGTATCAAGTGATTCTCCACCTGCAACAGCTGCGATTGACGCTCCACTGCCGAGGTGACATGAAATCAGACGTAAGTCTTGTAACGGACGACCTAACAATTCAGAAGCACGTTCTGTTACATATTTATGGCTTGTCCCGTGGAAACCGTATTTCCGAATTCCGTACTCTGTGTAGTATTCGTACGGAAGACTGTAAAGGAAGTTTTCTTCCGGCATCGTTTGGTGGAAAGCCGTATCAAAAACAGCGACTTGCGGGACTTCTGGTAAAATCGCCTGGAACGCACGAATTCCGATCAAGTTTGGCGGAATGTGTAACGGACCGAGCTCCGTGTATGATTCGATGTCTTGCATGACTTCTTCTGTAATGACAACCGAGTCCGCATATTTTTCTTTACCGTGTAACACACGATGTCCGACACCTTTGATCTCGTCATATGATGAGATGATGCCGAATTCCATGAGTTTCTCAAGTGATAATTCAACTGCTTCTTTATGTGTCGCAAGTGGAAGAACATCTGTGAACTTCTGTCCTTCGCCATATTTAATCGTAAAGATCGCATCGTCTTTTCCGACGCGTTCTACTAAACCAACTGCAATCATCGTTTCATTCGGCATCTCAAGTAATTGGAACTTCAGTGACGAACTACCGGCGTTTACTGCCATAATCTTTGCCATGATTTTTTCCCCTTTTCCATTCAAATCGATCGACATTCACATCTGTATGAGTCTTGCTCTTTTTCTGTTCTACACTAGAATAGTCAAATTAACGATAGATTTCAATCACTTTGCGTATTTCATTTTAATTCTGTGTTAATCCATTCATCAATCTGTTTCACCATTCCGCCGAAGGCACGGGCATCGGTAAACGATGGCAACTCGGCTAGCAATGCTTGTTTTGGCATCGTCATACCCGCCAGGTGGTTCCGGACAATCAAATAACTTTTAGCTGCTTGTTCCTGCTTAAACATCGTCAACGGTAACTGGAGGATTCCGACGACATGGGCTTTCGTTTCGAAATATTGTTTAAGTTTGCCTTCTGTATCATGTTGAAATAATCCGTTTGGAATGACGAACACACCAAACCCACCCGGTTTAACATAGTTCATCGCTTGTTCAATCAACAAGAAGTGGCTGTAACTCATCCCTTCATCCCGTTTTAAAACGTAGGTTTTCGAGACTTCTTCGTCCGGATAATAGCCAATCGGCAAGTCCGCCATCGCTAAATCGACCGGATCCAGCAAGAGAGGACGCAAGGCATCCTGATGCGTGTAGTTGATCGGATAATCCATTAATTCCGAAACGGACGCCGATAGTCGAATTAACGTTTCATCGACCTCAACTGCTTCGGCAACTGTATCTTTTGGAAGTTGACTGAGGACAGCATGTAACATACCACCTGTTCCACTGCCAAGATCCAGCAGACGGACATCCTCCTTCTTGATTAATTTCCCGATTAAATAACCCGCAAACAATGCAACGCTGTCCGGTGTCGGCAAGTGATTTGGCTGTGCTTGTTTCATTCCTTCAAGGATTGCGAGTGAAACGGCTTTCCGGACGGTTTCCGGTTCTACGTTTTCCGTATGCCGTTCATTCAAACGATCGATGACTTCCGTCAGACCTTCCAGGTACGGCATGTCTAAATCGTGTTCTAATTTACGTGTTTGATGTGTCAATTCTTTATATAATTTTTCTAACGATTCCATGTGTCTTCCATCCTTTCAAAACGAAACGGCCCCCGCACTTCTTGGGAGCCGTTTTTTCTCATTACCTTCATTGTAGCGGTTTTACACCGTTTGTAAACTATTCTTACTTCGTCGCTTTTGCTCCTTTAGCAGCAGCAAGCGCTGAATCAAAGTCAACTTCGTTCGTTGACTCTTCTAAATATTCCGCGTAGACGACTTTATTCGCTGCATCGATGACGAATACTGAACGAGCCAGTAAACGAAGTTCTTCGATTGCGACTCCGTACTGTGTTCCGAATGAAAGATCACGGTGATCTGACAGCGTCACGACGTTGTCAAGTCCACTCGCCGCACACCAGCGACGTTGTGCAAACGGTAAGTCGTTTGAAATCGTCAAGACCGTCACATCTTCAATCGCCGCTGCCTCTTCGTTGAATTTACGTGTTTGGGCATCACAGACACCTGTATCGATTGACGGGACGACGCTGATGATCCGGACCCCTTCATACGTATCGCGTGTCACCGGTGAAAGATCGTTTGCTAATACTTCAAAATCCGGTGCCTCTTGTCCGATTTCAACAGGTGTTCCGATTAACGTGATTGCGTTCCCTTTAAATGTTGCCATGTAAATTCCCCATTTCCCAATAGATTCATATGTCGTTTTCCATTCTACTATAAAAATGCTACCGCGATAACACAAGATTTCTGCCCGCACTTTGAGCTAGCAGTACCGGTTTTTGTCAAAGACGGGTATAATAAAAGAGTTCATGAAACGCTTTCAAGGGGGAATTGACCATGGCTCGAAACAATGTCTACCTGTATTACCGTAACAAACAAAGACACGAGACGCAGGTACGTAAACTGATTGAAGTAGGAAATCGGTATGGATTGAATGTCGTCCAGGATCACAAACAGGCTAACATCATTGTCTCCATTGGCGGAGATGGCGCCTTCCTTCAAGCAGCCCGCTTTACGGGATTCCGGGAAGATGCCATTTATGTCGGGTTTGCCGAAGGACCGAACTCATTTTATTGTGACTTCGATATCAATGATCTCTCTTCGGTTGAAGCCATCTTCAAGGAAACCGGAAGCCGTGCTTCTGAAGGCGAAATTGAAGTCCGTCGCTATCCGCTTCTCGAAGCTTCGATTAACGGTGGACCAGGCATGCTGTGTCTGAACGAATGTTCCGTTAAGTCGAGCATCATCAAGTCGCTGGCAATTGAAGTTTACATCGATGGGTTCCTGTTTGAGACATTCCGCGGGGACGGTATGGTCATCTCGACACCGACCGGCTCCACTGCCTACAATAAATCATTGTCAGGTGCAATCGTCGATCCATTGATCCATTGTCTTCAAGTCAGTGAGATTGCCTCCGTCAACAACAACCGTTACCGGACACTCGGATCGGCATTCCTCTTGAATCGCGGCCGTAAGTTGTCTTTACGCATCATTGAAGATGGCAACGACTATCCGATCATCGGAATGGATAATGAAGCCCTCAGTTTAAAACGGACAGATTCCGTCGATATTCAATTATCGGAAAAAGAACTCAAGACAGTTAAATTAACGAATAATACATTTTGGCATAAAATCCAACGTTCTTTCTTATAAAACAAAAAAACTGCCAATCGGCAGTTTTTTTGTTTTACTTCATGACTGGTGTTGCTTCAAAAACGGTTTTCCCTGCTTGAACGGTTTCAAGCAGCCGGTTGGTTAAGACAGCTTCCCCACGTAACGTATAAAAATCCTGTTCAAAGATCACGAAGTCCGCATCGTATCCCGGAAGCAACATGCCTTTTCGTCCATGTGTATCCGTCGCGATATGCGGATTTTTCGTGAACAACAGCAAGGCTTCATACATCGACAACACTTCATTCGCCTTATTGATAGTACCCGCCGTTCCAGTTGTCGCAGCATACAACGCCCGCCGGACATCCGGACTTGAAATCGGGGCATCGGACCCACCACAGAGAAGCGCCCCTGTATCAGCAAGTGATTTTAGTCGATACGCCCAATCCAGCCGGTTCAAACCAAGACGGTCTTGCGCAAAATCGGCATCATCAAGCAAGAAGACCGGTTGTACATCGATCAAGACCGGCAATTTACGAATTCGTGCCAATAGTTCCGGACGTACGACGGTTGCGTGGATGATTCGGTCCCGTGTCCCTTTCGGAGCCGGATATTTTTCAAGGACGGCTACGAAACGTTCGATCGCCAAATCACCGATGACATGTGCTGCCACCGTAAAGCCGTAACTCCGGGCCCGTTTGACGAGTTGCTCGAGTTGTTCCGGCGAATGGACTTCGATGCCGCGTGTCGTCGCGTCATCTGAATATCCTCTGCCGAGCAATGCTGTCCGTCCACCGAGAGCTCCGTCAACGAACAGTTTCATCGCCCCGGTCGACAGCGTCGACGGCAGGACAGGATTCATCTGAATAAGCTGATCGATAACTAAATGATGAACAAGCAGATGGGCATGGAATCCCGTTTCTTCCGTCACTTCACTGTACGCTTGCAAGACTTCGGCTAAATCGCCGTGATAGGCCAAATCTTCCGTATGGGCGGCAACGATCCCATGACGGTGCAAATCTTTAATGGCTGACCGCAATGAGGATTTATTCCGCTCGACTGATCCCGACTGTAACGCATACAACGGTTCAATCGCCGCATCATAAAGGAATCCGTCCGCTTCTCCCGATTCGAGCAATCCGATTTTCCCGCCTTCGACGACGGTTGACGCTTTGTACCCCAATTGTTTGAACAAAACATCATTAACGAGTACGGTATGCCGATCCGTCCGCTTCAATAAAGCCGGTTCTGTCGGGAAAAGCTGATTTAACCACGCTTTCGTCGGTGCCCGGTCAAGCTTCGTTTCATCGTATCCTTCCGCCACATGTAGCCCATTGATGGCTTCTGCCTCAGTAAACGCTTTTCCCAATTCCGCTAACGTCGTATAACGCGACGCATCAACCCGCCCGATGGCTTCGCCGTATCCGATCAAATGAATATGAGCGTCGGTGAAAGCCGGATAAACGGCTTTCCCGTTTAAATCAACGATTGACTGAATCCGTCTTCCAAACCGCCGGCGTAACTTACCCTCTTCGCCCATTGCAATGATCCGTTCTCCTTCAATGAACATCGCCGAATGAATATCTGTTTCGTGCGTCATTGTTCGAATGATTCCGTTTACGTACAGTTTCCCCATCTCAATCGCTCCCTTTTTTACAAAAACAGGGTGACCTGGACGGCCACCCTGAATTGTCAGTGATGATTATGCATGCATCGTTTCCGGTTGACCACATGCTTTTCGAATACGTTCAATCGAGTCAGGCTCAAACTGTTCCAGCACTTGTTCACCTAACGTGATCGTCCGTTCATAGTCTCCGGCCAGGAACTTCGTCTCAGCAATCGTCAACGACATATGTATCTCATTATCCTGTCGGCGGAATCGATTTGCGTATTGAACGAGTCGTTCTGCATAAGTGACTTCGAATACTACTTTATCTATCCGTTCTTGCAATGTTTTAAACGTCCCGTTGACATCTTCACTCTGGGAAACGATGTAATGAACGTTAAACGGTAACTCTTCCAACCGCGTCTCAAGCATCTGTAATGAACGACTTGATGCCTGTAAGGCTTCTTCGACGTCTGCCGGAATTTTAGGAAGACCAAGTCGTTTTAAGCGCAAGCGGATGGTCGATAACAGTTGTCGCCATTCGGTAACACGTTGACGGACTTCTGTTTCTTCCTTCCGTAACGCCTGCAACTCAACGGCGAATCTTTCATATTGAATCATCAACTGTTCTTCCAGGCGAACAGCATCCCGCATTTGATCTTCGAGCATACTGAAGGGAATGATCCGGCTCGCGATGGATTCATCCAAATCCTTCGCGGCTCCAAACAACATTTCTTCATCGCGTTGAATCGATTCGTAATGTTCACCCAAATCTGCTGAAATCTCATAATTTTCCCGCAGCATACTGAACTCCTGTGCCAATTGATGGACCTTTTCGCGCATCCGTAATGCTTTTTGCTTCAACGATTGATTTTCTTTTTTCACATGGTGCCGGGCATCGACTTCACGGCGGAACGTATCGTACATTTGGTCGATGTCTGAAGCGAGCTGTTGCACCTGCTCTTCAAGTCCGGTAATTTCAAGGAATTCGAGCTTCTTGACGAGACTCAAGCGTTGTTCTTCAAATCGCTTAATGTCGGATTGCATGCCGAGTGGTTCAAGCGGATACCCATCCAGTGTCATCTCTTTATAACCAGCTCCGAGCTGGTCAATCCGCTGTCTGAGTTCATGAGCGAGCGTCTTCCACTGCTGTGGAATCACTTCGACGAGTTGACGTGTTTCTTCTACTTTTGTTTCAAGTAACAAACTTGTCTCATAGGCTTTCGTCACTTCACCCGCTTCTTCAAAGGCAACCATCTCAATCCGCAACTGGTCAATCTGTTCCGCCTGTTCTTCCAATTTAGGTAACGCAGGTCCGAATGACGTCGCCTGCAACAATAACGATTTACGAATTTGACTGGAGTTTGTTTCGCCTTGTGCCTTAAGCTCCGCCAAGACCGATTGATTTGTCTTGAACGTCGACATGTCTACCAGCATCTCATCAATTAATCCTTCGAGTTCGGCAATTAATTGTTCTGTTACTTCCAGATCATTTTTAACCGCAACAAACCGGTAACGATCCAGCCCTTCTTCCGCTCGATATAATGTCTCATCGATTTGTGCGACGTGGACTGTCACTAATTCCTCCCATGCCTGATGCCAGGAAGTGAATTTCGTCTCCGTCTCACCCGCCATTGGGAGTTCCTTCAGTTCTTGCAACTCCTTCGGAATCGACGCGCTGATGATTCCTTGTTTCCGAAGATCAAGTTCATCGATTTTCGTATAATATTTTTTCCGACTGATCATGCTAAACAGCATGACGAGTAATACGATGACGATGACACCAATCACCCATGCCCACATTTGCTACGACCTCCACCCTATCAAGCGACTTTATATTTTGAGAAATTCGCTTTAATCTTATCCTTATAATAGTATAGCGCAACCGATTTGCATAGATTTACTCGGGCTTTTACTAATTTCTTCCGAATTTTTAACCGGGTTTCTTGAAATCAATTGTTTGTCAGTCGTGTGAAAACCCGATAAGATGATTAAAATATGATTTTTCAGGAGGAATTCTACATGTTTGAGACAACGACTTATGATGGTGACCGGACAAAACAATACGAGATGCTGAATAAACAGCTTGATGCGTTACTGACTGGGGAAACCAATCAGATTGCCAACCTTTCGAATGCAAGTGCATTACTCGGTCAATTTCTCGACCGGACGAACTGGGTCGGGTTCTATTTAATGGATCCGGAACAAAACGAATTAGTCCTCGGTCCATTTCAAGGGTTGCCGGCGTGTGTCCGGATTCCGCTCGGACGAGGAGTTTGCGGAACAGCAGCTCAGGATCAAACAACACAGCTCGTAATGGATGTTCATGCATTCCCGGGGCATATCGCCTGTGACGCGGCAACTAATTCGGAAATCGTCGTGCCGTTGATCAAAAACGGAAAAACGATTGGTGTCCTCGACATCGACAGTCCGGAACTCAATCGGTTCGACGAGACAGACCAAGCCGGTCTCGAAGCGTTCACCGAAATTCTTCTTCGCCATATTTGATTGACAGCAGGAATCAGCAGACGTATACTTGTAAAAGTGCAGAAATGATAACGATAGCGGTCAAATCGCTTACGTATCACATTTCATGACTCGGCTTTTGCCGGAGGGGCATCGTGTAACTTTGCTATCAAGCGAGGGTGCCACATCATGAAATGGGCGTAACGTGGGTTTGATGGCGTTATTATTTTTATGCAAATAATAACGAACACTAAGGAGGAGTCTTATTATGGCTCGCTATACAGGTCCAGCTTGGAAACTTTCACGTCGTCTCGGTATCTCACTTACTGAAACTGGAAAAGAAATCGCAAAACGTCCGTACGCTCCAGGACAACACGGTAACAGCCGTCGCAAAATGTCTGAGTACGGTCTTCAACTTCAAGCGAAGCAAACGCTTCGTCACATGTACGGAGTAAACGAACGCCAATTCAACCGTATCTTCAACGATGCTGGCAAAATGCCTGGTATCCACGGCGAGAACTTCATGTTCTTACTTGAAGCACGTCTTGACAACGTCGTTTACCGTATGGGTATGGCTCGTACACGTCGTGCTGCTCGTCAGCTCGTCAACCACGGTCACATCCAAGTTGAAGGTGCTCGCGTCGACATCCCGTCGTTCCGCGTGAAACCAGGTCAAACGATCTCAGTTCGCGAAAAATCGAAGAACTTTGTCGTTATCAAAGAAGCACTCGAAGTTGCTCCAGCAACTAAAGACTTCGTTACTTTTGATGCTGAGAAGCTCGAAGGAACGTTCGTCCGTCTTCCAGAGCGTTCTGAATTGAACGATCAAATCCAAGAACAACTCGTTGTTGAGTACTACTCACGTTAATCAGTTGTTTCAAGCATCCACTCCGGTGGGTGCTTTTTTTATGTTTCCCTTTTTCATGTTTTGTGTTAACCTTTATTTTATATTGGTTAACACATAACGAAGAGGACGTGTCATAACATGAAAACAAAAGATCTTACATTTATCGCTTTAGGTGCTGCCATCATTTCTGCGGTCAGTCTGTTGCCGCAACTTCAACTCGTCGGACCTGTTCCGATCACACTTCAAATGCTCGCCATCATGACGGTTAGTGCCATTCTCGGTGCCAAACGCGGTGGACTGGCTGTCCTGATTTTCTTACTGCTTGCCGCTGCCGGACTTCCTTTACTTGGTGGAAAAGGAGGATTGGCTCCGTTTGTTGGTCCGACCGCCGGTTATCTGATTGCCTTCCCGATTGCTGGTTTCTTCATCGGTCTCGTCGCTGAAAAGACCCGTCGTTTCGTTCCGCTGTTCATCGGGATGCTCGTATTTGGGCTCGGGCTCGTCTATCTGCTCGGCACATTCGGTTTAATGGCCGTCTTGCATCTATCATTCCTCGATGCCCTGACGATCAATATTCCGTTTATTCTCGGAGATGTCCTAAAAGCGTTGCTCGCAACAACGATTGCCGTTCGTCTGCTTCCCCTTCGCTTGTTCCGTGTCGCTTAAACCAAAAACAACGCTGACGAAATCGTCAGCGTTGTTTTTTTATTCACTTCAAGCGTGCTCGAGCACAAAGTATTTCTTTTTCCCACGACGGATGATTGTGAAATCACCAATCGCATCCTGGCGTGTAATCTCTTTCGTTAATTCCTGTTCCCGTTCTCCATTGATGTAAATCGCACCGTTCGTCACATCTTCACGGGCTTGACGTTTTGACGGGCTGATTTTGGCTTCGACAAGGATATCGACCAAATTCGTTGCCTCTCCCAATGTAAAGCGTGGCATTCCTTTAAAAGCATCGGCAATATCTTCCGCTTTCAACGATTTGATTTCACCGCTGAAAAGTGCCTTTGTAATTCGCTCTGATTGTTCGAGTGCCTCTGCGCCATGAACTAGAACTGTCATCTCTTCTGCCAACCGGCGTTGCGCGACTCGTTTTTCAGGTGCCGTCTCGACTTCCCGTTGAAGAGCGTTGATTTCGTCAGGTGTCAGGAACGTAAAGTATTTCAAGAACTTGATGACATCAAGATCGTCGACGTTAAACCAGAACTGGTAAAACTCGTACGGCGTCGTTTTATCAGCATCGAGCCAAACTGCTCCACCGGCCGTTTTCCCGAATTTTTGACCATCGGATTTCGTGACGAGCGGCACTGTAATCCCGAAAGCTTTTTGATCGTGACCGACGCGGCGGATTAATTCCATTCCCGCCGTGATGTTCCCCCACTGGTCACTTCCGCCGACCTGCAGACGGCACCCTTCATTTTCGTACAGCTTCAAGAAATCAAACGATTGAAGCAACATGTAAGAAAACTCTGTGAACGAAATCCCGTTTTGGAGGCGTGAGTCCACTGAATCTTTCGCCAACATGTAGCTGATCGGGAAATGTTTTCCGATGTCGCGCAAGAAATCAATGATCGTCAAATCCTTTGTCCAGTCGAGATTGTTCGCAATCGTGACCGGATTTTCACCATCAAGCGGTAAAAAGCGTGACAATTGCCCTTTAATCCGGTTCGCGAATTCTTCGACGATATCCGATGTGTTCAAAGAGCGTTCTGTCGAGCGGCCACTCGGGTCACCAATCATCCCAGTTGCTCCTCCGACTAAACCAATCGCATGATGCCCTGCTTGTTGGAATCGTTTTAACACAAGAATCGGCAATAAATGTCCGATGTGGAGTGAATCTGCCGTTGGGTCAAAACCTGTGTAAAGCGTCGTCGGGCTAGCAAGTAATTCCTTAATTCCTTCTTCGTCCGTCATTTGGCTGATCAATCCGCGAAACTCTAAATCTTCAAGTAACGTCATCTGTCTTCCCCCTAAAAATAGTCTAAAAAAAAACCGTCCCCTCGTCTGAACGAAGGGACGGAATATTCCGTGGTACCACCCTAATTGCATGAATTTCATGCCACTTAGATTGCTGATAACGGGGCAATCCGCTTGATTTCTCAAGAAGCTCCTGGAAGCGTAATTCATGAAGCGCTATGTCCTAGTTCGCAGCACCACTAGATCTCTGATACAGGGAGCGGTTCATTACTTTTTTCCAATCACAGCTGATTCTACTATACATTTGATGAAGATGTTTCCATGATACGTTGAAGCAGAATCGACTGTCAAGCCATTTTCTAATACTTCAATTATGGTATAATACGTCTATCTGTGATTTAATGTTAATTTACACCCAAGTTTAAGATGTAAAGGAGATCATTTATGCGCGAGAACTGGTTCAAGTTTTGGAATCACCCCCGGACGAAAGCCGTTCGGCACTGGTCAAATATCACATACGACGTATCTTGGAATATCATTTTATTCCTCATTATAGGGGTCTTGTTGGTCGGTAGTTTTTCTGTCGGGGCAGCAGGCGGCTATTTTGCTTCGCTCGTCAAAGATACAAAAGCACCGAAACTGGCAGAAATGAAGCAGCAAGTAAACAGTTATGCCATTACGAGTGAAATTTATTGGGGGAGTGGCGAGAAGCTGACTAATATTGCGACGGACGAAGAACGTCAACCCGTTAATATTAAAGAAATTTCCCCTTATTTACTCGATGCCGTGTTATCGACAGAGGACGTTGATTTTTATGAACATGATGGTATTGTTCCAAAAGCAACGCTACGCGCCGTTCTTCAAGAACTGACGAATTCTTCGTCACGTACAGGCGGAAGTACCTTAACACAACAGCTGATTAAAAATCAGATTCTGACGAATGAAGTCTCGTTTGAACGGAAGGCTAAAGAAATCATTCTGGCTCTGCGTCTTGAAAATGCGATGACAAAAGACGAAATTCTTCAAGCTTATCTGAACGTCGTGTCGTTCGGACGAAATTCACTCGGACGAAATATCGCCGGAATCGAAGCTGCGTCACGTGGTGTCTTTAACAAACCTGCCAAAAAACTGACGTTACCACAAGCTGCTTTCCTCGCCGGTATTCCAAAAAACCCTTACTATTACACACCTTACCTTCAAGGTGGAATAGTCAAAAAGGATTTGACACCGAGTACCAATCGTATGAAAACGGTCTTAAAGCGAATGTATGTCGCGAAAAGTATTACAAAAGCACAATATGAAAAAGCTGTAAAATACGATATTACAAAAGATTTTACCAAAACATCGAAACGTTCCCGTGATACGTATCCGTACGTCTATGATTTAGCTGAAAAAGAAGCACTTAAAATCATGACGAGCTATTTCATGAAACAGGACGGGATCAAAGAGGATGAAGTCAAACCTTCTGAACTTGCCGAAGTCAAAGCCAACTACCGCGACCAAGCATTGATCGCGATGCGACAAGGTGGATATAAAATCTATTTGACGCTGGACAAAAAGATTCACGAAGCAATGCAGACACCGGCTAAAAATGCGGCTAACTTCCCGAGTGCACCGCAGTATAAGCAAGTCGTCAATCCAAAAACGAAAAAGACAGTCACGAAAAAAGATCCAGAAGAAACCGCTGCTGTCATGGTTCAAAATGAAACAGGTCGGATTTTAGGATTTGTTGGCGGGCGTTATACGGATGGAACAGCGGATGATTTCAACCGCGCCTTCCAGGCAAAACGTCAAATCGGTTCGACCGCTAAACCAATTCTTGTTTATTCAAACGGTATTGAAAATGGATTAATTACACCGGCATCGACTATTAATGACGAAGAATATTACTATCAAACAGTTCCGCGTCAACCCGGTGATAATCCGATCAACAATGAAGGCGGACGTTACCGCGGAAACGTCACTGTCCGTGAAGCATTGGAGCTGTCTCTCAACGTTCCTGCCGTTAAGACGTACGAGAAGATGAACATGTCGAATTCAATTCAAAAATTAGTCGATATGGGAATTGAAATTCCCGATAATATCCGCTACGCTCCATCTGCCGCTTTAGGAACGATGGAAATCACACCGGTCGAACTCGCCGGTGCTTATGCAACGCTTGCCAACTATGGTGAATACGTCAAACCGTATGTCATTTCGAAGATTACGAAAGACGGCAAAAACATCTATAAAGCAAAATCAAAGAAAAAGCGTATCTATCAAGATCGTACCGCTTATTTGACGCTCGATATGATGCGAGGTGTCTTTGATAAAGGAACGGCGCAATATGCCAATTCATTACTCAAGGCACCTGGTGATTGGGCAGGTAAAACCGGGACGACGAATGAAATCAAAGACTCATATCTTGTCGGTTCAACACCTGGTGTCACGCTTGCCGTCTGGACCGGACATGACCAAAACAACTCCTTGATGGGTGCGACGACGTACTATCAACGGACACAAAATCTTTGGGCTCAAATGGCGAATCTGACATATAACGCAAACAGCAGTTACTTCAAGTCAGGTGCCCGATTCAATCAGCCAGCCTCTGTCAGTGCAGACGACTTCAAAAATACCGGTCGTTTCAAAGAGGAAGATCAAAAGAAAAAAGAAGCGGAAGCGAAGAAAAAAGCGGAAGCGGAAAAGAAAAAGCAAGCCGAACAAGATCGAAAGAAAAAAGAAGCAGAAGCGAAAGCCGATGCGGATGCCAAACAAAAAGCAGACGATACGAAAGCCAAAGCCGATGCGGATGCCAAACGCAAAGCGGACGAGGCGAAAGCCAAAGCCGATGCGGATACCAAACGCAAAGCGGACGAGGCAAAAGCTAAAGCCGATGCGGATGCCAAACGCAAAGCGGACGAGGCAAAAGCTAAAGCCGATGCAGATGCCAAGCGTAAAGCGGACGAGGCAAAAGTCAAAGCCGATGCAGATGCCAAGCGTAAAGCAGACGCTAAAAAGAACGCTGATTAATCTAAATTCCGTCACTAAAACATCGACTCTACAGAAAGAGTCGGTGTTTTTTTAGCGTTCCGTTCAAAACCAAAAACAGATCACCTACTTCCGATGTTTCCGGAAATAAGTGGTCTGTTTTTGTAAGATAAACTTAGTCTTCCATCGTCGAAAGATCTCCAGCTTCGAGATTCAATTCCCAAGCCTTTAAGACACGACGCATGATTTTACCACTGCGTGTTTTCGGCAGTTTGTCGCGGAAGTCGATTTCACGCGGAGCCGCATGAGCTGCCAGCCCCTCTTTGACGAATTTTTGGATTTCTTGTTTGAGTTCTTCTGTCGGCTCATAACCATCTCTTAATGAGATGAAGGCTTTAATGATTTCACCACGAACCGGATCCGGTTTCCCGATGACACCCGCTTCTGCAACAGCCGGATGTTCAACCAAGCGGCTTTCTACTTCGAACGGTCCAACACGTTCTCCGGCAGTCATGATGACATCATCGACACGACCCTGGAACCAAAAGTATCCTTCATCATCCATATAAGCTGAATCGCCGGATACATACCATCCTTTGAAGAAATACGACTCGTATTTTTGTGGATTGTTCCAAATTTGCCGCATCATCGATGGCCATGGTGTTTTTAACGCTAAATTCCCCATCCGGAAAGGAGGTAACTCGTTTCCTTGATCATCTACAATCGCCGCTTTCGTTCCCGGAATCGGTTTCCCCATCGATCCTGGTTTGATGTCCATTGATTTGTAGTTACAGATCATCATTGCACCGGTCTCAGTCATCCACCACGTATCATGAATACGTTGATCGAAAGCTTCTTTCCCCCACCGGATGACTTCCGGATTCAGTGGTTCCCCGACCGAAAGGACATGCCGTAAACTGGACAAATCATGTGTATTCGCGACTTCCGCACCAGCACCCATCAACATCCGAAAAGCAGTTGGTGCACTGTACCACACTGTTACTTTATATTTTTCGATGATACTGTACCAGAAGTCCGGATTAAAACGACCGCCCACAACGACATTTGTCGCACCGTTCAAGAAAGGTGCAAAGATACCGTAGCTCGTCCCCGTGACCCACCCTGGATCAGCAGTACACCAATAAACATCTTCTTCTTGTAAATCGAGTACCCATCGCCCTGTCATCATATGTTGAATCATTGCATTCTGGACATGCAAAACGCCTTTCGGTTTCCCGGTCGAACCCGATGTATAATGAAGAATCAAACCGTCTTCCCGGTCAAGCCAAACCGGCTCAAACGATTCAGACGCTTGACTAAAAGCCAGTCGGAAATCTTTAATTTTATCCTTTTCCTCGACGGCGTCATCGACTAGCAAAATCTGTTCAAGTGATGTCAGTTCATCAACAGGAACCCGCGGTAATAAAGCTTTTGTCGTAATCAGCATTTTTGCTTCCGAATCCAGTAAGCGATCCCGGACTGCTTGTTCCATGAATGCTTCAAATAGCGGACCGACGATTGCACCAACCTTCAAAGCACCGAGTAAGGCAAAATACAATTCCGGAGAACGTGGCATGAAAATGAAAATTCGATCTCCTGCTTCGACGCCTGCTTCTTTCAGGACGTTGGCCGCTTTATTTGTCATTCGTTTCATATCGGCATACGTAAATGTTTGTTCTGTTGTCCCGTCGAAATAAATCAGTGCCGTCTTATTGGCACGTTCACCTTCAGCATGACGATCGATTGCTTCGTAGGCCATATTGACTTTCCCCGTCGTCGACCACGAAAAATATTGTTCCGCTTCTTGCCAATCATATGAATCTGAACCATCATATTCGGATAACCAATGCTTCCCCGGAAGCGCTTTCAAAACTTTCATGTCTCGTTCCTCCCCTTCGCTGTTCTCTCCTACATTATAAGCTAGTTATCGTGTAGTTCAATCCATTTGCCGCCAATTTGTTAAAAAATCCCTCTCTTTCTTTCTCTGCTTTCGATTATAATGAACAGGAAGGTGGTGACGCTTACATGTTTGAAAAACAATTCAATCATCGTACTCATGAAACATCGCTTGGTCCAGTGGAAATTGAAGGACCGGTCACAAGCCAGGTACTTGCTACTTATACACTTGATCCAGGGCTAACAGCTTTTCGACAACCCGCGGAACAGCTTGAAGCACTCGTTGAAATCGCTGCTTTGGAAGAAGGACGTATCATCATCGCACGACAAGGAAATGACATCATCGGCTATGTAACCTTTCTATATCCCGACCCTTATGAGACATGGAGCGAGGGGAACAATCCGTATATTCTAGAGCTCGGCGCCATCGAAGTAGCCGCCCGTTTTCGTGGGCAGCAAATCGGTAAAAAGCTTCTCGAAGTTTCGATGCTTGATCCAGCGATGGAACAGTATTTAATTTTAACGACAGAATATTATTGGCATTGGGATTTAAAAGGAAGTGGTTTATCCGTTTGGGACTACCGTAAAATCATGGAAAAAATGATGAACCACGGTGGGCTAGTCTTTTTCCCGACGGATGATCCAGAAATCGCCTCGCATCCTGCCAATTGTTTGATGGCACGGATCGGTAAACATGTCGCACCTGAAGTCGTTGCGCATTTTGATGCGTTACGGCTCCGTCGTCGCTTCATGTACGATTAAGGAGGGCTCGCATGTTAATCGAACAAATCATGAAGACACATTGTATTACTATTCAACCTACAAACTCGATTGCTCATGCCGCTGAGTTGATGCGCCGTCACCAGATTCGTCACCTGCCTGTGACGAACGCCCGACAGGAACTGCTAGGCTTGATTGGTCTGCGGGAGATGCAAAGTGCAAGCAGCGTCTTTCACCCGGAAACTTTTTTAAATGATCAGCAAAATGCCGTTTCTAGCATCATGCAACGAACACCAATTACGGCTCATCCGCTTGACTTCATCGAAGATGCGGCCGTCTTGTTTTACGAACACCGTCTCTCCTGTCTTCCGATTGTTCGGGGACGTCGCTTGGTCGGTCTAATAACAGAAACGGATTTGTTGCGGACCTTCGTCCAATTGACCGGCGCACTCGAACCGAGTTCACAAATCGAAGTCCGCGTCGAAAACACGGCAGGAACGCTTGCTAAAATCGCCGGACTCCTGGCGAAAACAAACGTTAACATCTTAAATGTCTTAGTCTATCCGACAAACGACCCGTACGTCCGAATCGTCGCTTTTCGTGTCCAAACGATGAATCCAATTCGTGTCATCGAAAAATTACGAAAGGAAGGATTTGACGTGGTCGGTCCTGATATGAGCCGATGAAAGAGTTTGCTTATCTTTATAGCAAAGAAGAGGCCGCCTACCGGTTCTCCGACTCCCATCCGTTTAATCCTATCCGTCTCGAATTAACACTGTCCTTATTGGAAGCAACCGGTGCTCTCGAGAATGTCGACTGCATCGCCCCCCGTCCGGCAACAGACGAGGAATTATCGTTGATTCATGATCCGGATTACATACAGGCGGTGAAACTCGCAGGACACGGCGAACTCTCTCCAATGAAGGCTCAAATGTACGGATTAGGAACCGAAGACACGCCACTTTTTGATCAGATGCATGAGAGTGCTGCCTTACTTGTCGGTGGAACAATCGAAGCCTGTGAACTGGTCCTGTCCGGTCAATACCGGCGAACGTTCCATATCGGAGGAGGTCTGCATCATGGCTTCCGGGGACGGGCTTCCGGCTTTTGTATCTACAACGATACTGCCGTCGCGATGGCAGCTATGATTCAAAAATATAACTGTCGGATTTTATATGTTGATACCGATGCCCATCATGGCGATGGGGTTCAGTGGGCTTTTTACAATCAGGCGGATGTCATGACGTTGTCGCTTCACGAAACCGGACGTTATTTGTTTCCCGGAACCGGAATGGTGACGGAGCGTGGCGCAGAGGAAGGGTATGGATGGAGCTGGAACGTTCCCTTTGACGCCTTTACGGAAGATGCTTCTTTTTTACATGCCTACCGGACAGTCTTGTTTGAAGCGTGCGAACTCTTTAAACCGGATTTGATCATTACTCAAAATGGCGCGGATGCACATGCACTTGATCCCTTGACCCATCTGTCGTTAACGATGGAGAGCTACGAACAGATTCCACAAATCGCTGTTGAGGCTGCTGACCGGTACACAGACGGCCGGATTGTAGCTTTAGGTGGTGGCGGTTATGACTGGTACCGTGTCGTCCCCCGCGCCTGGAGTCAAGTATTTGCCGCTTTGACAAATAAATCTCCTTTTCGGGGAAACCTTCCGGAAGAATGGATTAAGCGATGGCAAAAAGAAAGTCCAACCGTTCCAATGACGTGGGCCGACCCTGTTCCGCTTTACCCGATGATTCCTCGCCGTCCGGAAATTGAAGAAAAAAACTGGGAGACCGTCAAACGATTACTGTGGCCGTTTGTCGACGATTCTAAAAAAGAACACTTATCGTTCTCCTCCCCTTATTCAAACGATTGAAAATGTCTTGTTCTTTTCACAATTACTTCGCGGGCACTTCACAAGTTCTTGTTATACTGAATAAGCTTTCATTACTTTATTTAGTAAACGAAAATTGGGGGAATCCGTGTTGAAGAAAAAAACAATGAGCTTCATGGGGATGTTCTTCGCGACAGGACTTTTACTTGCCGGATGCGCGAATGACAAACAAGCGATGGATCATGATACAATGCAAGGATCCGGAAAAAAACCAGTCGACGTCACGGTTGATGTACCGGCGAAGACGATGGAAAATCAAAAAGTAGTTTTCCAAGCGACAGCACTTGAGAATAAGAAGGCTGTTAATCTGGAAAACGTAGCTTTTGAAGTCTGGAAAGCTGATGAAAAAGAAGCGGTTCATCAAAAGTTTAAAGCGGCATTAAAAAAGACAGGTACTTATCAAGCCGAAGCCAAGCTTGCTGAAGGCGAATATGAAGGACTTTATCATATCAATGATAAAAACGGACTTCACCATATGGATAAGATCTCATTCGTCGTTATGGATCACTCGCATGAAGACACGAAAAAGAACACGACTGAACAGGCACATGAACACGCTACCGTCGAAGGATTATCTGTTCATTATATGGGCGCTAAAACAATGAAAGCCGGGGCAAAACTCCCCGTCCCCTTTCATGTCTTCCTGAACGGCAAGCCGCTCAAGGCAGATGTTCAAATTGAAGTCATCGAACCCGGTATTGAAAAACATACGTATCTGCCGCTCACTAAAAAATCGGATCAATATGCAGGCGAAGTTTCGTTGACACATCCAGGGGAGACAATTATCCGCCTTCATGTCGAGAATGATCAATTGCATCACCATCAAGACCAAACGATTTTAGTTAAGCCATGACCATAAAAAAAGTCTGTTCTTTTTCGATTGAAAAAGAACAGACTTTTTTGCTTCATCAAGAACGTGTAGAATCACGTTTTTCAATCCGGTGTGGTAACGTTACATCATTTGTCTCAATTTCTTCTTTGTTAAGAATCTTCGTTAGTAAACGCATCGAAACTGCCCCGATATCATACATCGGTTGAACGACCGTCGTCAGTTTCGGACGAATCATCGTCGCAAGACGGGTATTATCATGTCCGATGACTTCAAAGTCGTCTGGAACTTGATGACCGGCGTCTTGAAGAGCGTGAATGACACCAAGCGCCATTTCATCCGTCCCTGCAAAAATCGCACGCGGACAAGCATCGCCGAGTTCAAGTAATTGATTCATCGCCTTCATGCCTGAATCGTACGTATAGTTTCCAAGGACAACGTTTTGCTCATCAAACGGTAAATTTGCTTCTTCCAAGGCGCTCCGGTAACCGGCAAATTTCTTTTCTCCGTTAATCTGTTGTTCAAGTGGACCTGTAATGAATCCGATCCGTTTATGACCATTGTCAATCAGAGATTTTACAGCATCATGCGCAGCACTTTCGTAATCAATATTAACGGCTGGAAGATCATAATCTTGATTTAAAGTAGCCGCCAACACGATTGGAACAGGAGATGTTTTAAATTCACGGACAAGATCTTCGTGAAGACGTCCACCCATGAAGATGATTCCATCCACTTGTTTACCAAGTAACGTATTCAACAGATGAATTTCTTTTTCAGGATTTTGATCCGAATTACATAAGATGATATTGTATTTGTACATCGTTGCAACGTCTTCAATTCCCCGTGCTAAATCTGCAAAAAAGATATTTGAAATATCCGGTACGATGACACCGACAGTCGTCGTTTTCTTACTGGCAAGACCTCGTGCGACTGCGTTCGGACGGTAGCCGAGTTGATCGATGGCATCCTGTACTTTTTTCCGCGTCGACGGTTTGACGTTCGGATTTCCATTTACTACACGCGAGACGGTCGCCATGGAGACGGCCGCTTCCCGGGCTACATCATAAATCGTTATATTACTGTTCAAAACAAATTCCTCCTTATTTTAGACAACCATTTTGTTTTCATTCTTGTTTTCATTTTTAGGCAACACGAAAGGAAGACAGGAAAAGATAACTTTCTTTTCCCATTCTTCCCTCATTGTAAAACGTTCTCATTCGCTAAAGAACAGCCTTTTTAGAAAATCATTGAACGTTTAGTGCCGGAAAAGTAGAAGTCAGATTCTCGATGAACGAATCGAACTCATTAAAATCTAGTTGTTGGTTCGCATCCGATAACGCAAGCGCCGGAAACGGATGGACCTCTACCATAACGGCGTCTGCTCCGATGGCATATGCTGCTTTTGCAGTCGGAAGAAGTAAATCTTTACGGCCCGTCGAATGGGTCACATCCACCATGACCGGAAGATGTGTTTCTTGTTTTAGAATCGGAACGGCAGAGATATCGAGTGTATTGCGGGTCGCCCGTTCATACGTCCGAATTCCGCGTTCGCATAGGATGACCTGTTCATTCCCGCTTGCCATGATGTATTCAGCAGCGTACATGAACTCTTCAAGTGTAGCCGATAAGCCCCGTTTCAACAGAACCGGCTTGTTCGTTCGTCCTACTTCTTTCAACAAGTCGAAGTTTTGCATATTGCGGGCACCGACTTGAATGATGTCCACATAAGGCAGAGCTGACTCGACTGCGCTTGGTGTCATGATTTCAGTGATGACATGAAGACCATGGGCATCAGCTGCTTTTTTCAACATTTTTAATCCGTCTAATCCAAGACCTTGGAAATCATATGGTGATGTCCGCGGTTTGTAAGCACCGCCGCGCATGAAGCGGACACCATGTTTCGCAAGTTGTTCTGCCACCTCAAAGACCTGTTCCTCACTTTCGACCGCACACGGACCTGCAATTAATTGTTGGGAACCGTCACCAATCACATCATCCCCGATACGAATGATCGTATTCGTCGGTTTTTGTTTTCGAGACACCAACAACTTCCGTGTTCGATCCTCTCCTTGAAGTTCAAGCGAGGCTTTGAAAATTTCTTTAAATACGTGCTGTAGGCGTCCTGTTTCAAATGGACCATGATTGCTCGCTGCAATCGATTCAAGCATCTGACGTTCACGGACCGGATCATACCGATCGATTCCCTGGGCACGTTTTACTTTACCGATTTCAACCGCTATTTCCCCTCGTTTATTAATTAACGCCAGCAACTCAGCGTTCACTAAATCAAGTTCATCCCGTAAACGTTTTAATTCTGCATGTTGATCCATTCTTCTACCACTCCCTAATCAGCATATAGCTCGTAATAGCAACTAATTATAGCGAACTCTTGTGAAATTGTACATAAATAAAGCGTACTCACTATTTAAAGTCAGTGAGTACGCTAAAAGGTTGCTTATTTTTTAGGTTGTTTTTCATGACTTAATTTGGACTGGGGATCATTGTCCTCGTCTTCTGTATCTTCTTCATTCTCTTCCCCTTCGAGATCTTCACGTAATTCAGATAGCTCGGCAACCGTTTCAGTATCAAGTTGTTCCGCTACTGGAGCACCGTCCACTTCGTCACCGATTTCACGTTCGATATCACGGACCAATTGTTCCGCCTCTGCAAGTGCAGCATCGATGCTCGATTGGTCTTTTTCAAAACCAGCGTATTGTGCCGCTTCTTGAACGGTAGGATTCTTTTTCGCTTTTTCAATGACAGGTGCTGCTTTATCTTTTGCTAATTGAATCCATTCTCCTACGAGTGGTTCTGCTTTTTCACGAACGACTTGCGTCTGTTCGTTCAGACGTTGGCGCGCTGGTGCTGTCCGCTCATCGAGCATTCCACGCATTTCACGGCCTGATTTCGGACTTGATAATAATGCTGCGGCTGCACCGATTAAACCACCGACGATGATACCAGCAAGGAATCCGCCACCTTTAGAAGTATCTTGTGTTTGGTATGGATGTTGTTTTGTCATTATGAACGATCTCCCTTCAACTCATCTGGAATACTCTCGACATCCGGGACAGAAACGACTTCCGGTGTGACCGGTGTTTCTGCTTTTTTACGGAAGCGGCGACGCGGTTTCTTTTCGACTGTCGTCGTAGCCGTTGTCGAAGATGAAACTTCTTGGCCTGGTTCAGGCTTATTTTTCTTAAAGAGTTCAACCGCGACTGATCCCCAACGGACGGCTTGTGCGATTTGTTCTTTGTTTGTATCGGCAGCACCTGCGACCGTGTC
Organism: Exiguobacterium sibiricum 7-3; assembly: GCF_000620865.1. NCBI lineage: Bacteria > Bacillati > Bacillota > Bacilli > Caryophanales > Exiguobacterium > Exiguobacterium artemiae. The sequence continues at coordinate 811,204 of NZ_KK211190.1, read as the reverse complement.
AGATACAGTCCGAACTGAATCTGTTACTTTATTGAGCGATGTCCCCAATTCTTCGATTGAGTTCGCAACCGGTGCAAGCAATTCTGTTTTTTCTTCAATCGTATCGACAAGACGGTTTGTTTTGTGTAACAACGCTGTCGTCTCCATCATGATACCGTCTAATTGACGTTCGAGCCCTGCTGTTGTATCAGCTACGTTGTTAAGTGTCTTACCTGCTGCGCTCAATACGCGTGCGAGGAAGATGACGAGTACTACGAATGCAATCGCAGCAACCAATCCGGCAATTCCGCCTAATGTAATTTCCATGGTTCGTGCCTCCAATTTCTTTTGCTAGTGTCTAGTTGGTAGTTCGACGTAGAAGCAATGGTTCCTGCTACTCCAAATGGTTTATTTCCGTTACAATGATAAATGAAACCTACATACATCATTTTGAGGAGGAACTTTTCATGCGTGACCCACGTCTAACACAACTCGCAACGAATCTTATCAATTATTCAGTAGCACTTGCTCCTGGTGAAAAAGTCTTGATCGAGAACTTCGGAATTGAACGTGAGCTTGTCGAAGCGCTCGTTGATGCCGCTTATGAAGCCGGTGGTCTTCCATTCGTCCTCTTAAAGGATAACCGCGTGTTACGGAAATTGTACCGCAATGCGTCGGAAGAACAACTTCAATTGATGGCGGACATCGAACAAAAACAAATGCAGGCGATGGATGCTTACATCGGTCTACGCGCTGGAGACAATATCAACGAACTTTCCGACGTACCGTCTGACAAAATGAAGCTGTACGGTAAAACACTCGGCAAGATGCATACCGAAGATCGTGTCAAAGGCACGAAATGGGTCGTGTTACGTTTCCCGACGACTTCAATGGCGCAACTGGCAAACCAGTCGACAGAGGCTTTCGAAGATTTTTACTTTGATGTCTGTACGCTTGATTACGCTAAGATGGGTGACGCAATGACGCCTCTCGTCGATTTGATGAATAAAACCGATCGTGTTCGTCTCGTCGGACCTGGAACAGACCTTGCTTTCTCAATCAAGGACATTCCAGCAATCAAGTGTGCCGGCAATGCCAACATTCCGGACGGAGAAGTCTTTACAGCCCCGGTCAAAGATTCGATTAACGGTACCATCTCTTACAACACGCCTTCTCCGTATCAAGGATTTACATTTGAAAACGTCACATTGACGTTCAAGGACGGAAAAATCATTGAAGCGACAGCAAACGATACGGAACGGATCAATCAAGTATTTGATACAGATGCCGGCGCCCGCTTTGTCGGAGAATTCGCAATCGGTGTCAACCCGTTTATCCAGCACCCGATGAAGGATATCCTGTTTGACGAAAAAATCGATGGTAGTTTCCACTTTACACCCGGTCAAGCATATGCCGAGGCCTACAATGGAAATGACTCATCCATCCACTGGGATTTGGTGAACATTCAACGTCCTGATTACGGCGGCGGAGAAATTTGGTTTGATGATGTCTTGATTCGTAAAGATGGTCGATTCGTTTTACCTGAACTCGATGTCTTGAATCCTGAAAACTTAAAATAAGGAAAAACGGACGGCTCATTCCATATAGGATGCAGCCATCCGTTTTTTTCGACTTATTTTTTTAATGTTGCGCGCAACATCCAAATTTGTTTTTCAATTTCTTTTGCTTGTGCCAGCAAATCGTCTTCCACCGTCACGTCCTGCGATTCAAGATGTACGATTGCATCCAACATTTCCTTACGAATCTGTTGGAAGTCGCTGATGACTGACTCGACCATTTCATCTGCTGATAAACCTGGTTTGGCTTCTTCAAGCGTCGTTTGCTCCAAATATTCCTTCAGCGTTGCAGAAGGCATTCCATTGTTCATCAACAAACGCTCTGCCACGACATCGTATTGTTCCGAAACCCATGTGTATAATTCTTCAAGCTTTACATGTAACGTCAAGAAATCAGGACCTTTAATGTACCAGTGGTAGTTATGGAGTTTTACAAACAGCACACCATAGTTTGCCACCTGTTGATTTAAAGCCGTCTTAGCATGATTACTAATCATTATCGATTTCTCCTCTCATAAAACTGTGTTTTGTTCTATTTCATCTTTATCCTTAAATAACAAAACTTAAACATGATTTCATGAGAGATTCTTCGAGCGTCCAGTATGAAATTCCTTACTGGGATCGTTTCAATCCTTTGAGCATATAACCGCCTTTGAAATCAACCGAGTCAAAAGCGACAAGAAAAGCTTTCGGTTCATACTCCTCGACCAGGTTACGTAACACTTTCATTCTTGTCCGAGCTGCCAGTACGTCCAGTCGATAGCGAATTCCGTCACGACCTTGACCTTGATAATGTGTGACTCCGAATCCATTATCCCGGATGACTTGAATCAACTCTGCCGGAAACTCCTGTGTGTGAACTTGAATCATATTGTATCCAATCGCCAGCTTCCGTTCGACGAATCCTCCAATCAGAATACCAAGACCGAATCCAAGAGCGTAGACAATCATTCCGACTGTCGTCAAGTCACGGAATACGATACCGAGCGCAAAGATATAAATCAACGTTTCAACCGTTCCTAACACACCTGCAATGATTGTTCTTCCTTTGACGAGCATGATGGTACGTAATGTCAAAACAGGTACGTAAATCAGCTGTAACAGTAAGATGAGTAAGATTTGTCCCATGACGTCTTTCCTTTCTAAATAACATACCCCCACTATTCCAAAAATCAATTCAAGATGCAATCAAAAAATTACAACATCGTGCATCAAAATCACTTCAGCTTTTTTGTTTCACGAAACTGACAAAAAAAGACGCCGACAAATGAATGCCAGCGTCCGTTTCTACTCAGGATGTTATTTCGTGTTTTCGTACTGGTGTTGATACGTTTGAATGTCTCCCGCTCCCATAAAGAGCAGCACTGCATTTTCATGTTTACTTAAAATTGATACATTATCCCGTGTCAAAATATCAGATCCAGATACTTTTTCTTGTAAATCTTCTACACGGACTTGACCTTCTTGCTCACGTGCCGATCCAAAGATTTCACAAAGATAAGTGGCGTCCGCCTCGCGTAACGATGTCGCAAAATCATCCATGAATGACTTCAAGCGGGTATACGTATGCGGTTGGAAAATCGCTACGACTTCACGATCCGGATATTTCTTGCGTGCTGATTCAATCGTCGCACTGATTTCTTTCGGGTGATGCGCATAATCATCAACAAGAATTTGCGAACCGAAAGTTGATTCACTAAAACGACGTTTAACTCCGCCGAATGTAGACAGACGTGCTGCGACTTCGTCTTTGTTTAGTCCTTCGTACTGGCAAATCGCGATGACAGACAAGGCATTTAAGACATGGTGTCGACCAAAGCCAGGAATCAGAAACGTCCCGTAGAAGTCATCCCGAAGATACACGTCAAACGATGTTCCATCTGGAGTCGACGTTGCATTTTCTGCACGGAAATCATTGTTTTCGCCAAAACCATAATAGAGAATCGGAACATTCGCCTGAAGGTTTTGTAGATGTTCGTCATCTCCACAAGCCACGATTGCTTGTTTAACCTGCATCGCCATCTCCTGGAATGCGGATACGACATCATCAATGCCCGTGAAGTAATCCGAATGATCAAAATCGATGTTCGTCATGATCGCATAATCCGGTTTGTAGTATAAGAAATGTCGTTTGTATTCACACGCTTCAAAGACAAACGCCTTTGCGTCTTCAACGCCAGCACCGGTTCCGTCACCAATCAAGAATGCCGTCGGTGTAATGCCACTTAAGACGTGTGACAGTAAACCAGTCGTCGATGTTTTACCATGCGAACCGGTAATGGCGACAGACCGATACTCATCTGCTAAATACCCTAAGAAATCATAATAATGATAAATCGTTAAATCCAGTTCCTTTGCCCGAGCAATTTCTGGATGATCATCCCCAAAAGCATTTCCTTGGATGATGACTTGATCTTCTTTAATGTTTTCCGCACTAAACGGGAAAAACGGAATTCCTTTTGCCCGCAAGGCATCTTCTGTAAAAATATGCTTGTCAATATCAGAACCTTGTACTTGATGATTCATTTCATGCAGTACTTGGGCGAGTGCACTCATCCCTGTTCCTTTAATCCCTACAAAATGATAGTTTGTCATATATGAGCCCTCCAATTCACGTTCCGGTCCGTACCATCGGGCTTGGGTACAAAACCTGTACCATTATAGCAAACCGACTTATTTTTTACCATTTAAATTATTTTGCTCCCGACGTGCACGATACATGGCCATCAAGTCCTTCGTCGTCATCACGACGTTTACCGGCGGACCAACCGGTTTTTTGATTTGAACCGACTGATTCGTCAGCGCTTCTTCGGCCACACTATTTTCTTCTTTGATTTTATCGACTAACTCATTTTCAGCAGAGTGCAATTCTTCTATCTGCGTGACCGGCTCTTCCGTTTGAGAATCAACGTGTACAACACCTGTTGATAACTGGACGATTTCCGTATCTTCTTCATGAACAGATTGATCTTCCAAAGTCATCTCAGGCTTTTCTTCCACATGACTCTCCGCTGTTGCTTCTTCAATCGTATCTTCTTCGCTGATTTCTTCTGTAACAGGATCTTCCGTTACTTTAACAGTATCGTCTGCTGCAGGAAGATGATTTTCAATCGCCGCCTGTGCTTTGACTTGTTCTTCCGAAACATCGTCTAACGGAGCATTTTCTTCGATTGTCGGTTCTGGAACGAGGATATCTGAATCTGTCGTCGGTACTAAGCCAGCATCCGCTTCGGTTAGATCCGTCTGTTCCATCGTCTCGATCCGCGACTCTTCGTTCAATTCCTCTGCCTCATGTTCAAGCGACTCTTCTGATTTTTCCTCTTCATGCACACTTGAAACACCGACTTCAGATTCGTCCGAATGGATTTCCTCTTGGATCGACCGTTGCTTTCTAGGTCGTTGGAATCCGTAAATAGGCGATGGAACATCCGTCAACACGAAACGATCTTCACGCTCTTCTTTTTTAGGACGTTCGACGGGTTTTGTTTCTTTTTCGCCTGCTAATTCACGTCGAATTCGTGCTGCCTGTTCCTTTAACGACTGTTCATAACGACTGCTCATTCCCTCACCCCTCCATCTTGTTAAAAAATCGGCCGAATTATCGACCGATTAAAAATGCTTCTCCCGTTTTCGCAGTATCTTCAAGGACAAGAATTCCTTTTTCCTGCGGTGCATCCGGCAATGCGAGTTCCCGTGCAGAACAAAGCATTCCGCTAGAAGCCACTCCACGTAAAGCGGACGGACGAATGATTAACCCAGACGGCATGACGGCGCCAGGTTTAGCGACTACTACTTTTTGTCCGGCAGCAACGTTTGGTGCCCCACAGACGATTTGCAGTGTCTGACCATCCACTTCTACTTGACAGACCGACAACTTGTCCGCATCTGGATGTTTTTCAGCAGATGCTACAAATCCCACTACGAATTTAGGTGAATAATCAATTTCACGCGCTTCGAAATCGATTCCATTTTCTCCTAGTACGCGTTGAACCGTTTCAACAAGTTTCGGTGTCAATTCGACCGGTCCTACAGCATTCAATTCAAACTGCTTTGATGCTTCGAAGATGTTATAGCCAATGACGTCTTCGCCATGGAAAATCGTTGCTACATCGCCTTTTCTTTCGGCAGTGATTTCAGCGCGTGGTGCATCTGCTAAGATGACCATCAAGACGTCTCCGACACCTTCTTTATTATAAAAAACATTCATGCAATCCATGACTCCCTTCAAACTTTCTCACAATGCCTATTGTAGCAGATTATTCAACTTTTCGGATGCTTGTTTTTTGCAAGGACGAAGACCGGTTCCAGTTTACCTTCTTCGTACATGAATGGAAGTGCCGTTACCGGAACCCGTCCATTCGTGAAGAAGTCAAACATTAATTGTTGTAAAACATCGTATCCTGCGTCGTTTCGAATATCGGCAAAAATCAGTACATCCTGATGCGGAATCCCGACTGCAAACTCTCCTGTCATTTTTTCGGCATAATCGCTCAATAATTGTTTATTTAAGACACGACTCGCTTCATATCCGTCACCCGTACTCAGGAAATAAAAGATGTTCCCGGCTACTTCGTCCATCTTAAAAGGCGCATCCAGTGTTTTTAAATTAAAACGAGCTGCCTCTGACAAATGTTCGGTCGTCCATCCTGCTTGTTGTAACAACTCTTCATCAATCAACCGGTACGTGGCACCTAAATCAAGGGCGTACATGATTTTCGTTTCACCGGTATGGGGGGTACTGATGATTTTCTTGCCGTCTTTCGTCTCATCTGCAAAAGATTTAGCCCGAATGACAGGAAAGACCTGTTGTTCATGACCAATCAGCGAAACCGGTCCCGTCTGTTCCAAAACAGCTTTGATGTATTCGATCGTCTCTTCGACCGCTATCACCCCGCGACGTTTCGCTTTGGCCACAAGTGGATTCAATCCTAGATCGACTCCTGTCCGATCTTGTTTCCGTTCGATACGAAGAACCGATTTTTCTCGATCAAAATAAGTTGTATATTGTGTTGTATCAAATGCCTCAGTGACAAGGCGACGAATTTGTTGTAGTTCCATGAATCCATTTCATCCTTTCCTATTAAAAAAAGCGAGTCAGCGCTCGCTTTTGTCTCAGACTGTTTCTAAAAATGCTGTAACCTGTTCAGGTGTTTTTCGTTCTTTTCCGACATAACGACCCGTCTCTTCATTTTCACGATACGCAACGAAACTCGGGATTCCGAAGATGTCCATTTCCTGGGCAATTTCAATGTGCTGATCACGATCGACGTAATAAAAATTGAATTCACTAAACGTCTGTTCCATCTCCGGCATGAATGGATCTAAAAACCGGCAATCCGGACACCAATCCGCCGAGAAGAGGAAAATCGATTTTTCTTGTTTCGCTTGTTCAAATTGTTCTTTCGATTCTAATTTTTTCATCTGTTACACTCCCTCAATACTTGCTTTTTCATTGGGTTCATCATAGCATATTCGAATGTTTCTGTGCGTTTTGGTGCTCTGTTTGCTATACTGCAACTAGAAAATGTCCTGAAAGGAAATTATTATGACTGATCAACCTGTTAAACATCCTTTCGAACGATTTGTAGGTTTTGTCGGCATGACAAGTTGTCTCCGATATGGATATTCGTTCATCGATTCCGAGCGTAGCCTGCCTCAAATTCTTATTTTTCTTGTGGTCGGATTCGCCATCATCATGTTACTCGAAGCCATCGGGAAACGGCTCGCCAGAAAATTACCAATCGTTCGGATGCGTTACTTGATTCCGCTCTATCTATTGTACTTGTATGTCTTTTTCACAAGTTTTTACTCCAGCTCGTTTGGTTTTTCCCTGTAAGTATACGTATGTAAAGAGAAACAGGCGGTGGATGCGCATCCACCGCCTGTTTCTCTTTCTTTGCCTCTTTCAAAAAGCCAATGAACAAGTATATTCTCATTAATACTCGATTTTCAAATCTCCGTCTTTAATCCGTCCCATGCGATGCAGGGCCCGATAAATCAAATAACTCAGCAGCGCTGGTGCCAGGAAACATAAAACAAAGACAGCTAAATAATACTCCGCTTCAAATCCCATCGTTTTTAGCATCATCAGCGGACCGACAAGTCCGCTTGTCCCCATACCCGATCCTTCAGGATTACTTTCGAGTGTCAACAAAACTGTCGCGAACGGTGCGAGCAGTGCTCCCGCCAGTGTCGGCGGGACAATCGTCCATGGATTTCGAATGATATTACCCACTTGTAACATCGACGTGCCGATTCCTTGGGCAATGAATCCACCAATCCCGTTATCCCTGTAACTGATGACACCAAATCCGATCATCTGTGCCGCACAGCCAATCGTTGCAGCACCGGCCGCCAGTCCGTCAAGACCTAACATGATACCGAGGGCAGCACTTGAAATCGGAGCTGTTAAGGCGAGACCCATGACGGTCGCGACAAAAATCCCCATGATCAAGGGTTCTCTTTCTGTTCCCCACCGGATGACTTCTCCTAAATCGGTCATCAATGTTCCAATCCAAGCTCCGACGTACTTACCACTCACAAAACCGACGAGCAACGTGATGAATGGCGTCAAGATGATATCAAGACGCGTCGTCTTTGAAATCAATTTTCCGATTTCAGTAGCAATGACCGCTGCGACATAACTTCCGGCAGGACCTCCTGCTTCATAACCAAATGCACCGACAGCAACGGCAGAAAACAAAACGAGTGGTGGAGCTTCGAGAGCAAATGCCACAGCCACGCCAATCGCCGGTCCCGTCAGCGCGATTGCCTGTTCCCCGACCGTAACGAGCATTCCCGCTTCGATTCCTCTTGTAATCAACCCTTCACCAATCGTCTTTAAAATTAATCCCATAATCAAAGAACTGAAGAGTCCTAACGCCATATAACTGAGTACTGTAATAAAATATACTTTCGGACTAAGTAAAATCCCTTTTCTTTTTAACAACATGCCACTTCCTTCTGTTTGAAATCAGATTCATTATAACAAACTCTAAAAAAAGGTCATACATTTGTTTTTCATATGACAAGACAGTTAGGACACAAAAAAAGAGGATGCACGAAGGCATCCTTCTTCCATCATCTTCATTTAATTTGTAATGTTGCGAGTGTCGTCGCATCCAGTTGCGTTACAAGTTTCTTGAGCAATTCTTTCGCCGCATCATAGTCATCCGTATGCATGATCGAGGCATGTGTATGAATATAACGTGCAGGAAGACCGACGACCGTCGTCGGAATTCCGTTGTTCGAACGATGAATGACTCCTCCGTCCGTTCCGCCTGCACCGACATAGTATTGATACGGAATCTTGTTTGATTCTGCCGTGTCGAGGACATAATCTGTCATTTCTTTCGATAAAATCATGACGCTGTCCTTAATCCGTAACAATGGCCCTTGACCGAGCTGGCCAAATTCTGTTTTATCCCCCGACGCATCATTGGCCGGTGAGGCATCGACGACAAAAGCAACATCCGGATCAATCAGGTTCGTTGCTGTTTGTGCACCGCGTAAGCCGACCTCTTCTTGAACCGTCGCCCCTGAGAACAAGACGTTTGGATGATCCGATGCTGTCGTCTCTTCCAGCAACTCGATTGCCATGCCGACGCCGTAACGGTTGTCCCAAGCTTTCGCCATGATTTTTTTCGGATTAGCCATCGGTGTGAACGGGAAGAACGGAACAGCCGGAATGCCCGGACGGATACCAAAAGATTCCGCTTCTTCTTTTGAGTCTGCCCCAACATCGATGAACATATCTTTGATTGCCATCGGCTTATTCCGGACTTCATCCGTCAATAAATGTGGTGGTATCGAGGCAATGACACCAGGAATGATGCCGTTATCCCCACAAATCGAGAAACGCTGTGCGAGCAGGACCTGACTCCACCAACCGCCGAGCGGTTGAATCCGGAGCATGCCGTTTTTCGTAATCTGTGTGACCATGAAGGCCACTTCATCCATATGACCGGCAACCATAACTTTTGGACCATCTTCTTGTCCTGTCCGTTTGCCGAAAATCGAACCAAGACCATCCATGACGATTTCATCCGTCACCGGTGCAATCCGCTCTTTCACGAAGCGTCTGACATCGTGTTCAAATCCAGGCGCACCATTTAATTCCGTCAATGTTCGAAACAAGTCTCTTGTTTTTTCATTCATATGTATCGCCCCCTGTTCATTCATTATACAAAATTTTGCTTCAATCACTTAACCTTTTGTTTCTCACTGGACGAATTATTTGGTACAGTAGGAATAGAACCTGTAAGGAGGGGAATTTTAATGAAAAAACGCTATTGGATTATCGGTCTCGCAGCAGCGGTCGTTGCCGCTTTCGCAGTCAAGAAGGCTGTCGACAACAAACAACTCTCTGCCGAGGAAGCGCTCGAAATCACGAAACGCACATTTTCAGCAAAAGGACGTGTCCAAGGTGCATGGATCTCTGCAACACCAGAGGCGTACGCATACGAGTCACGTGACTACCAAAGCTACAAAGGTGGCATCTCGGTCCTTGAAGGTGACGATGAAAAAACGTATCAATTCACAGTTGATGCGGAAACAGGTGCTTTACTCGAATACGCATAATAGACGGACCATACTTCGATCGACGGAGTATGGTCTTTTTTTAAGAAAGGAGCTCCGACATGTCTTTACTCGCTACCTTCTTCGTACTGCTAGTCGCTGTGGAACATTTTTATATCATGGTACTTGAAATGTTTCTTCTATCATCCAAGTCTGCCAAGCGTACATTCGGACTGACAGAAGAGGCTGTCTCGAATCCACAAATCCGGACATTATTCGCCAATCAAGGTCTTTACAACGGTTTTCTTGCTGCCGGTCTGATTTTTGGACTGATTCTTGATTCCCCGGCTGTTCAGTTGTATTTCCTCGGCTGTGTCATCGTCGCTGCCCTTTATGGTGCAGCTACTGCAAATGTCTCGATTCTTTTCAAACAAGGACTTCCGGCCATCATCGCTTTTTTACTCGTTTTATTTGTCTAAAAAAATCCCCTGTCGGTCCCAACGAATCGGGTCGGACAAGGGATTTTCATTTGATTTAAAAAAGATTAACGCGGGTTATCATTACGCTCGTAGATCGGGTTCATGTATTCAGTTGTTGAATACAGACGCGGTACAACAACGTATAGCATGATAGCTGGTACAGCAATGATTAATAACATGAGCAACATCGGCAACCAGTAGACCACTTTTTGGTGCAGGTTATCTGAGTTGCTGTCGATGTATTCTTTGACGCCGTCTACTTTAGCCGCATCTGCGCTTGTAAGTAACTTACCGCTGTCTGCGTTAAAGAAATGGATTTCACGTTTGATCGTGATGAAGATTCCATCACGAACTGTCTCGATTACCGCGATTCCGCCGATAATCTGTTCACCTTTTTCACCAGTGAATGTTTTTGGATCTTCAATTTCTACAGAACCTTTTTTATAGTCGTAATGTGTACTCTTCAAATCCTCGTCAAGTGCTTTTTGCATAGATGACGTATCAATCGCAGCGAATACCGATTGTCCGATACTCAATGCGAGAAAGAGTGCTGTTACGAAGGCTAAGCTTTTTTGCCACATCCCCAATTTCCCCCTTTACCTGTAAATACAGTTCTTCAGTCAACAACATTGTACCAATTAATAAGAAAAAAGTGTGAAAGAAATGCTAGGAAAATAAGAAAACTTTTTGTCTAAATTATTTCGTATACGTTGCTTCCATCCGATAAATCGGTTGACCAAGTGCTGAAAAACGTTCTTCGTATTCCGTTCTGATGTTATTTTCCGGCTCATTGGCATGTAAATCAAGCGACATCCAATCGAATGTCATCCCATAAGCAGACATCGTCATCAGACTGGATTCAAATAATTTCCGGTTATCCGTCTTAAAATGAATCTGTCCTTTTTCCGGTAAAATATCTTCATACGTCGCCAAAAACGTTTTATACGTCAAGCGGCGTTTGGCATGGCGTGATTTCGGCCAAGGATCAGAGAAGTTCAAATAAACACGGGCAACCTCTCCTTTTTCAAAGAAGTCACGCAAGTCTTTTGCATCAACCGTCAAGACACGAACGTTAGCAAGTGGTTCTTCAACCATCTTCTGAACGATGGCGACCGCAACGCTCTCAAATAACTCGATTGCAATGAAGTTGACTTCTGGATACTGTTTTGCCATCCCTGTGATGAAGGCCCCTTTTCCTGACCCGACTTCGATGTAAATTGGATTCTCATTTTTAAATTCATTCGACCAGTTTCCTTTTAAGGCCGACGGGTCTGCTATATAAATGGAGGATTGCTCTTTCATATAATCCAGTGCCCATGGTTTGTGACGTAAACGCATACTGCTCATCCTTTCGATTCTTAAATTATCCGCAGATAAGTTTATCATGATTCGGGTAAATATATAAGATGTTCTTGATTGACGCCAAAAAGAAAGTTCAGCAGATCGTCACTTGAGAATTACTGAGCAATCTACTACACTTACAGTACAAAGTTTCTTGAAGGAGGTTTTAATGATGGATGACTTCTTAATTGCCTGGGGTTCTCCGATTGTCCTTGTCATGGGTGTAGCAGCCCTCTTTGTTTGGGCGACATTCGGGAAAGTTAATGCGGAATAATGCTGACGTGTCAGACATCTTGTGTAAATCACAAGGTGTCTTTTTTAGTTTCTGAACGATTCACCTTGGTTTCTCACTAAAACAGATGTATACTTTTTACGAAACAGTTTTCATATTACAGCTATCGAACAACCAAAACTACTGGTAGAAAAGGAGAATTGTAATGAAAGAAAAACAAAACAGTGAATCCAAAAAATTAGTACAGAAGAAAACAGGGGCCGATTTGGTCGTTGATACCCTCATCGAACAGGGTGTCGATTACATTTTCGGAATTCCTGGAGCGAAAATTGATTCTGTCTTTAACGTTTTGCAAGACCGCGGACCAGAATTGATTGTCGCACGTCATGAGCAGAACGCCGCTTTCATGGCACAAGCAATCGGTCGCTTGACGGATAAACCGGGCGTGGTTCTTGTCACGTCAGGACCAGGTGCTTCGAACCTTGCGACCGGTCTTGTCACGGCAAACTCAGAAGGTGACCCTGTCGTCGCGATTGCCGGCGCCGTCACACGAGCCGATCGTTTGAAACGAACACATCAATCGATGGATAACCAAGCACTGTTCAAACCGATCACGAACTTCAGTGCTGAAGTTCAAGATGCCGACAACATTCCTGAAGTGTTATCCAATGCTTTCCGGACGGCTGAAACGACATCAGGTGCTGCTTTTGTCAGCATTCCGCAAGATGTCGGATTAAATGAAGCAAACGTCACTTCGTTTAAAGCCGTCAAAACACCTAAACTCGGAATCGCACCAGAAGAATGGATTGATGAGACGGCTACATTAATTGAGCAAGCGAAGTTACCGGTCTTATTACTCGGTATGCGTTCAAGCCAACCTCGTGTCGTCGAAGCAATCCGCGCTTTGTTGAAACGTGTCTCGATTCCAGTTGTTCAGACATTCCAGGCGGCCGGTACATTGTCGCGCGAGCTTGAATCTAATTTTTATGGCCGAGTCGGACTTTTCCGAAACCAGCCGGGAGACGCTTTACTTGCTGAAGCCGATCTTGTCTTATCAATCGGGTACGATCCGATTGGGTACGATCCAAAATTCTGGAATCAACCGTCTCAGGAGCGGACATTAATCCACCTCGATCAGATGCGGGCTGAAATTGATCATTTCTATCGTCCTGACCGTGAGCTTGTCGGTGATGTCGCAGCTACCATCAATGCTTTATCAGAACGATTGAATACATTAACATTCCCGGCGAGTTCAACTGAGTTTTTACGTGGTCTTCAACAACGGTTGGAAGAACGGGACATCCCGCCAATCGTCAAAGACTCACCCCTCACTCATCCGCTTTACTTTATGAAAACGTTACGTGAACAAATTGCTGACGATGTAACGGTCACAGTCGATGTGGGCTCACATTATATTTGGATGGCCCGCCACTTCCGTTCGTACGAACCACGTCACCTTCTATTCAGTAACGGGATGCAGACACTTGGCGTCGCATTACCGTGGGCGATTGCGGCGACACTCGTTCGTCCCGGCAAAAAAGCCGTCTCGATTTCGGGAGATGGCGGTTTCCTCTTTTCTGCGATGGAACTGGAAACGGCAGTCCGCTTGAATGCCCCGCTCGTCCATTTCGTCTGGCGTGACAGCGGATTTGACATGGTCGCATTCCAGCAAGAAATGAAGTATAACCGAAAATCCGGTACATCGTTCGGTGAAGTCGATTTAGTGAAATATGCCGAAAGTTTTGGCGCAAAAGGACTTCGTGTCAATCATCCGTCAGAGCTCATCTCGGTCATGGAAGAAGCATGGAAAACAGATGGTCCTGTTATCGTGGATGTCCCGATTGACTACAGCGATAACATTACACTCGGCAAAGAAGTACACTTGGATCAACTGAACTGATAAGGAGATGGAAGCGATGCAACACGAGGATACGTTACTTCAGATTTCGACAATGATGGCTTTACTCGACGGCGTGTTCGAAAGCGAGACACGTTACGAGTCAATTCTTCCCGGACACGATTTCGGAATCGGAACATTTGATCATCTCGACGGGGAAATGATTGGTTTTGACGGTTCTTTTTATCAATTACGGTCGGACGGCAGTGCCCGTCCGCTCGATCCGAAGACGACGACGCCGTTCTGTTCTCTCACACGATTTGTTCCGGAACAGTCATTATCCGTGAAACAAACGATGACTAAAGCTGATTTCGAACACTGGTTAAGTCAGCAGCTGAGTACCGTTAACAGCTTTTACGCGGTACGAATCGAAGGACGATTTTCCGAGGTCAAGACACGGACAGTCGCCCGACAGGAAAAACCATTCCGTCCGATCACCGAAGCTGTCGCGACACAAAGCGCCCGAACATTCGAACAAATCGACGGTACGCTGGCCGGTTACTTTACACCTCGATTCGGTCATGGCATTGCAGTCGCAGGTTACCACCTTCACTTCATCGATCAGGAACGAAGTGGTGGCGGACACGTCTTCGACTATACGGTTCAAGACGTGACAGTCATGTTCGAAGAAAAACCGCGATTGGATTTACGTTTGCCGACGACAGAAGCCTACCGTAAAGCGGATCTCGAAAGTCACGATATTGAAAAAGAAATAAAGATTGCTGAAGGCTAAAAAAAGAGGCTGAATCAAAAAAGAATCACTCGTCTTTCACGCCCTTTCCTCAGGCGAGACACAAGCCCGCTTTCCTGCCTCATTCAGGCAGGAAAGCGGGTCTTGTTTGTCTAAAAGCGCAAAAATGCGCTTTTTCCTGCAGGAGTTGCGTGTAGCGAGTGATTCTTTTTTTACGAGATAAGGGTGGCAGATTATAATTCTGCCACCCTTATCTTTGTAGAGACTGACTTTTGAGTCAGCCCCTTTTTTATCGTTAAAAGCTTGTTGTGTTGAAAGTACATGACATCGATTTAACCTTCTTGGTCCATCTCGAGCAGTTGCGCCAAGAAAAGATAGCTCTCTGCCGCATCAGGATGCACGGTATCTTCATACCAATAAATCGAGAGCACCGCCTGAGCCACGACGTACCAATACATCCGCTGTTTTAAATCCGCCGTCAACGGATGTCCGTAATTTGCAAACCATTCCGGCCAGCACTCTTCGTCGACATAACTGTATAGCATCATCCCAAGATCGTAAGCGCGATCCGCGATGATGGCATCATCCCAATCATTGAGATACAGATGTCCATCTGTTCCGACCAACCAGTTATTATGATTTAAATCCGAGTGGCAGACGACTTGCTCGTCCGTTCTAACGTAAGGTAATTGTTCAGTCAGATAGTCGATTGCCTGTTCAATCAATTCCGGATGTGCCAGTTCAGCAGGTTGAAAATACAGCCGACACTGCCGTAAAAGTTCATCCGGCTCGATTGGACGCTGATCCAACTGTTGTAACATGAACAGCAGTTCCTTCGAGTCATGAATTTTCCCGAGCAACCGGGCGACTTCCGGTCGTTCCATCATTTCCGGTTCCAGTTCTTGCCCCTCAATGAACTGTTGGGCACTGATGACATCACCGCTATAAATCCGCTTCGTCCAAAGCAGCTTCGGTACGATTCCATCCGCTGATAAAATCGCCAAAAATGGCGAGGAGTTTCGTTTTAAAAAGAGTTTTGACTGCCCGGTCGAGGCAATATATGCTTCTCCCGTGATTCCGCCTGCTGGCGTAAGGGTCCAGCCTTCGCCAAGCGCATCTAAAATATCTAATTCCATTATAATCCGCTCAACTTTTTAGTAGATTTGCCTTAAGGCACAATGATTATCTTAACATGTGGCGATCGTTGTTGACAACGGAAGGACCGTGATCTGCGAAACACCCTTTTCAATCGGTGTAACGGATGCTTCGTTTCCATGGACATGGACATTCCATCTCGGATGATCGAGCGCGATTTCAATCTTTTCAAACGTCACATTATGGACGATAAGCGTCCGTTGCCAGGCATCATACGAATGAACGGCCTCCACTTCGTAGGCGATGACTCCCGGATGCATCGGCAAAAAATGCATCAGTTCTTGAACTTGATTGGCTCGGTGCAACCTGAATCCTCCGTGCATTCGACGGATTTGTAAGATATTTTTTAAATACTCAACCATCTGCGCATGTTGATCGCGTAACGTCCAATCCATCCGATTAATCGTATCAGGTGCATTATAGCTGTTTTCGACGCCTTGTTTTGTCCGTCCGAACTCTTGTCCGGCGTGTAGAAACGGAATGCCAGCCGCTAAGAAAATAATCGTCTGAGCCAGTCTACTCATCTGTAACCGTGTCGTTTCCTCCAAATCCGGTCGGGCAAGTGCTAACTTATCGTACAAGGTATGGTTGTCGTGCGCTTCGACATAATTGATTGAATACGTCGGCTCAGGGAAACGTCCGGTCGTTTGACCGTCCAAAGTGATACTACCGGCCATTCCGTTTCGCACTTCACCTTCCCACCAACCGTTACCCGACACAAAACCACAATCCGTTTCATTGAACGTCGAGCCTTTTAAAGCATCCCGGAAAACATCGTTAAAATGACCAATCCGAGGCATTTGCGAAGCAACAGAACTGATTGCCTTTTGACGTTGCGGTAAAGGTGTCGACAAATCCCACCCTTCTCCGTAAACAAGAATCGTCGGATCAATGTTATCTAACGCTGCCCGAACACGATTCATCGTCTCAACGTCATGAATTCCCATCAAGTCAAACCGGAAGGCATCCACCTGAAAACTGTCCGCAAAATACGTCAGGCAATCAACAATCATCCGTCTCATCATGAACCGTTCCGATGCCGTATCATTCCCGACACCTGTCCCGTTAGCAAGTGTTCCGTCCACTTCATAGCGGAAGTAATAACCCGGAACCAGATGTTCGAGCGCGGATTGTTCGCGAATGTAGACATGATTCATGACAACATCAAACGTCACCCGAATCCCTGCCGCGTGAAGCTGTTCAATCATTTCGACATATTCAAAAATCCTGACTTTCGGATCGCTCGGGTCACTGGCATAACATCCCGTCAGTGAAAACCATTGAACAGGATCATACCCCCAGTTATAAGGAAGGCGACTGACTTCCTCTGTCGTCGTAAACAAATGAACCGGCAACAATTGAAGATGGGTCACCCCCAGCTCAAGTAAATAATCGATGCCTGTCGAACGTCCTTCCGGTGAAACGGTTCCTGTTTCCGTCATCCCCGCGTATTGCCCGGGATGATGAGAGCCGGAAGACGGATCAATCGTAAAATCCCGCACATGTGCTTCATAAATGATGGCGTCTGTCGGCTTGATTAACAGCGGTCGTTTCTGTCGATGCGGAAACTGACGGTTGATTTCCTGCTCGACATCAAGCAAAACAGCAAACTGTCCATTTACGCTGACCGCCTTCGCATAAGGGTCGATGACTTCATGTGTTCCTTGATACGTCGTGACCCGGTAACGATACAGGCTGTTTTCCCATGCTCGGGGCACCACCAAACGGTGCGCACCTCGTTCCTGCCGTTCGAAGTCCCGGCTGTCAATTTCGACACCGCCTTGATCGTAACGGATACACTCCAACCGATCTGCCAGCGGTGACCACACATATAAGGAAATCACCTCGGCGTCATAAACGACACCCAAGGGTCCTTCATAACTGTATTTCCGATCAAATAACATCGTTTGTACAATCCGATTCGGTAACACACGGAATCGTTCCTGATCGGGTAAGATGATTTCATAACATCGTTCTACTTCAACCGCCCGGTCGAGCAGCAGTGTCAGTTTGATCGTCCCGTCCGCTTCTTCTCGATTTTCAATGGAGTAGTTCATCGGCTGACCATCACAGACGAGCGAAAAATCAGCTTGTCCAACCAGTGTAGTCGTCTCCATCAGGATAGTTTGAAATGTCACGAACTCAACTGAACACAATCTGACTTGCTGCGTTTCCGATTCATTATTTATCATCTGTTTACGCGACAATCAAACATCTTGCCGCTTCCCTCCCTATTTTTGAATCCGCCCGTTTTCTTGACTGGTCAATGCCATTTGAAAGGTCACCGAAACCGTTTCTTTTAATATCTGTTCGCATACCCGCATTTGAGAAGCTTTTGTATGCACAGCCGACAAATTCATTTTCCGTAGCCAATCCGTGAAGTCCACCTTATTGACGTAAGTTGTCGTCGTCTCTTTCGGAATTTGATCGAAATAACCTTGTGACGCGATGACGACACGCTCGATTGGTAACATGAATTCGGAACCTAGAATCAATCGCAGGATATCCTCCGTCCGCTTTAAGCTGATTAATGGATTGACGATATTTTTCGATGAGGCTTTAAATGGTTGTTCTCGCCATAGTTTATCCCGTTTGATATGATAGATACTTTCTTCTCCATCTAACCAGTCCAGTACATAGATAGCAGAAGGTCCTACGACAAATGGACTGAGTTCGACTTCCCCCTGCTGGTATTGAATGACGGCACGATAAAACATGCCGAACTGATCATTTAAGAGATGCAACATTTGATAGAAGTCAAGATGGCGTCTTAAGGGCAAGCGCCAGATGTCTTCTTCTGTCGCTCCACCTGCCACGTAAATTAATTTTTGGACTTCCACTCGCTTTTTATACCATTTATCAAAAGCTGACTTCGAGATTTGTTTTCCCGGCACCTGAAACATCTCCGGTTTTTTAAAAGGCTGCCACCATTTTTTCGGTCGAATAATCGTTTCACCCGGAAACAGTTCACCCGACTCCCATTTTTTCAAGACGTTCGCATAATCCACCAGCTGCTGCTCTTTGAAACGCTTCGAAACTTCCAGCGGATTTCGTTCATATCGGCTTTCTAAATCATAAAGTTTCATCAATAATGCCAATCATATCACCTCGTTATTTCTTCCCAAATGGAAATCGTGTGTCTGCCTGATACCGCGGCTGACCGTCGGGGTAAATCTGATACAGAACGATTTCTTTGACGATCAAGCTGCCTACAGGTGTGCTTTCGGGTGGATAGAGCGACACTTCTTGATTCCACTTTTTCGCAAGGGTAATGTGTGGAACAAACGGTTTAACCGGATCCGGATCAATCCGTCGGGCAAGCTGAAACAGTTTTTCCTCATACGCTGGTCCGACGGCAAAGACACGAGGCCGTTCGGCTAATCCAAACCGTTCCAGATGATCTAATTTTAACGTAAAAGCAGAAGTCATTTGAGCAATTTCTGTCAATTGACGTCGCCAAATCCTCAACTCGTCCTCTGTTAATGTTCCTAAAAAACGTAGCGTCAGATGATACTCGCCTGATTCGTACACCGTTTTGTAATAACGTCCGAGCGCCAGATGAGCCGCGAATCGCGTCAACGTCTCGTCAGCAGCCGGAATGGCGATAAAATAGTGTTTTTGCATACGGATCACTCCTTGATTTTTGAGCTGACCAGATACAAACAAGCACCTAACAGGCTACTACCTGTATATACCCAAAATACGGCGTAGATGGTCCATTGATCCAGAACAAACCCACTCATTAAATTAAATAAAGCAGTCGCAAGGCCGGTCGTCGTCGCCATATATGTACTGACTGCCGTTGCGACCGTCGAGGGGGAGACGAGCGAGCGAACATAATCGAGCGCGACCGGAATCAGCAAGCCGATGATCAATCCTTGTAACGCCGCCAATAACCAAAGTGTCAAAACGGGCGGTTCAAGCGCTAAGATGCCTGTCCGCAACGCCGACAAGACTGAAACAAAGACCAGAACCGGAATCGGCCCAAACCGCATCATCACACGTGTTGCAATCCGCATGAATGGAATTTCGCATAACACGGCGACAAAAAACAGTGTTCCGACGAGTGCTGTCGATTCACCACGGATCGTCACATAACTCCCGAAATAATAGTTGTTTGCAAAAATCGGTCCAAACACTAAACTTCCGCCTGCTAAAAACAGTAGAAAACGTTTATTCGAAAACAACGATTTCAATGGGATGTGTTCATGCTCGACCGTCGAAACAGGTGTTTCTTCAATTCCAATCAACACAAGAAATCCAAGAACAAGCGCAGCTCCGCTGGCATAAAAAATCGCATCAAGTGATCCTTGTTCCGTCACCTGTCCGAGGATAAAGACAGCCAGTGCAAAACCGGCAGAGCCAAATAAGCGTAGTGCTCCGTAATCGACTGATTTTCTTTTTGAAAATTCGATTGCCAACGTATCGACAAGCGGAATATGTGCACACTGGAATAATGCCCAGAGTGAAGAGATCAATAACAGAAATAAGTAGATGGACGTCAATAAATAACTGATGGTTAATAGACCGGCAGCAAGTAAGGCTACTAACAGTAAACGTTTCGGTCGTCCGAAGCGGTCTGCCGCCATTCCCCAAACTGGTTGTAGGACAATCGATAACACCGGACCTACTGCTACAATCGTTCCGATTTCGGATGCCGATAATTGAAAGGCATCATTGGAAAAATAGAGTGCCAAGTATGGAATCAGTGCACCTTGCCCAAAGAAGATGAAAAAATAAAGAGCTTGAAAATGGTGTTTTTGACGATGGATCACAACCGACTCTCCTTCAAGAATCAATCCCCCTATCACAATGGATTCGGGGGATTCATTTCATTATAAATTATTTTTTAGATGAACCGATGCTTATTTCGCCAATTCGTAAATCGCTTCTGCATAGATGGCGACGGCTAATAACAGCTCTTCAAAATCAACATACTCATCCACTTGGTGCGCCACTTCCGGTCCGCCCGGGAAAACAGGTCCAAATGCGACACCTGCTGTCAACGAACGGGCATACGTCCCGCCACCAATGGCAATCAAATCCGCCTTTTGATTTGTTTGCCGTTCATATACAGCACTGAGCGTCTGGATCAGTTCGTGGCTCGGATCGACGTGATGCGGCGGCATATGTGTGCGTGTCTGAAGCTCGAATCCGTATGCGATCGCAGCTTCTTTAATCAATTGTAGTCGTTCTGTAAAATCGGCACTGTAGGGATAACGGATATTGATCGAAGCTGTCCCTTGCCCTTCTTTATAACGGAAAACTCCGCCGTTGATCGTCAAATCGCCTGTTTCATCAGATGCGGCAACTCCGAGTGCAACTCCGCGTGAATCGCGGAACATGTGCACGATCATCTCGAGATAACGGCGTCCGTTGTAATCCAAGTGGAGCGTATGCAAGAAACGCGCCAAATGCAGGGCAGCATTTTTCCCATTGTCCGGTTCCATGGCATGAGCGGCAACTCCAATGACGTCAAAGACGAGTCCTTCTGCCGTCTCCTTGATTGTACCCGTCACACCCTGCTTCTCCAGATACCGATGGAAATCTTCTTCAATCGTCCCCCGCTCGGCGACATGAACCGTCGCTGTCGCATGACCCGGTACCATATTCGGACGTTCTCCACCTTCAAAGTGAATCAGTTGATATCCTGTATCTGCAGCTTTAACCGGTTTACCTTGAGTAAGCAAACCGTCGTATAATCCCTTTTCTGCATTGATGATCGGAAAATCAGCGTCCGGTGCAAATCCAAGCGTCGGCATTTCTTCATGCTTGAAGTAATGATTCACACACCGCCATTCACTCTCTTCGTCCCCACCGGCAATCAGACGAATCCGTTTCGAAAGCGGAAGGCCTAATTCTTTGACGATTTTCAAGGCATAATACGCCGCCATCGTCGGTCCTTTATCATCGATTGCACCCCGCGCAATCAATTTCCCATCAGCCATCGTCGGGTTAAATGGTCCGTACGTCCAGTTATCCCCGCCCGCTGGTACGACGTCCAGGTGGCAAAGAATGCCGAGTAATTCATCCCCTTGACCATACTCAAGGTGACCGGCATATCCATCGACGTTTTTCGTAATGAATCCATCTCGTTCTCCGAGTGCGAGCATCCAATCGAGTGCACGTTTGACTTCCGTTCCGAATGGAGCTCCTTCCTGAATCGTTGTTTCATCCAGAATACTCGGTATGCGTAATAACTCTTTTAAATCAACTAAAAGATCTTCGCGTCGTGCCATGACTTCTTCTTTCCAATTGACCATTTGACTTCTCTCCCTTATCCGCTAATTCGTTCACCTTTAAGTATAGCGAAAATTTGACAATGACGAACATCCAAAATACTAAATCTTTTGTTATTACGTTTTTAACGAACATTTAAAGATAAAAAACATGTTTCATTCGCCATTAAGCATTGAAAGTTTGTGTTTTTTTTGAAAACGTTCGGTTAAATTACTTGCATTCTATATTAAAAGAGTTATACTAAAGGCGAAACAACTTAATTAATCATCGTCTTTTGTCACCCGAAGCTTTAGAACACTATTCTATCCATTGGGGGAGTGGTTATACCAATGAAAGATTCTACAGACCGTATGTTGACCCGGATTAAATCGATTTATCTCTATATCAATGAGAACGGAGCTACTACGACAGCAGACTTGGTTGAAGAGTTCGGCATTACTTCAAGGACCGTCCAGCGTGACTTGAATGTGCTCGAATATAACAACCTCATTGTAAGCCCAAGACGCGGTACTTGGACATCAAGTAAAAAACAACGACAAGCCGGCTGATTAAGATGTTTCATCAGACTATTTTCTGTTACGACGCGAATCATTCGCGTCTTTTTTTTGTTATTTTTTTTTGAAGCAGGGTATATCTAGTTTGAGAAGGAGATGATGAAATGAATATTTTAATTATTGGAGCAAACGGAACAACAGGGCGGAAAATGGTTGAACTGGTCGGGAAACAAGGTCAGCATCAAGCCATCGCTGTCGTCCGCGAAGAAAATCAAATCAATGACTTGATTGCACTCGGAGCATCTGAAGTACGCCTCGGCGATCTAACGAAAGATGTCACGGATGTCGTAAAAGATGCCGATGTCGTTATTTTTGCTGCTGGTGCAGGCGGTGCTTCCGACGAATTAACACGTGCCGTCGACCAAGACGGCGCCATTAAAGTCATCGATGCGGCTAAAGCAAGTGGGATTGAGCGTTTCTTGATGCTTAGCTCAGTTGGCGCAGATCATCCGCAAGGTGAATTGAAAGTGTATTTGGAATCTAAAGGTGCGGCAGACCGTCACCTAAAAGACAGCGGTCTGGATTATACAATTGTCCGACCAGGTCCACTCAGTTATGATGAGCCGAGCGGTACGATTGAGACACAAGAACACTTCGATTCGTATGAAGGACGCGAAGTCTCGCGAGATGATATCGCGGCTCTTTTCGTCACATTGATCGATCATCCGACTCAAACACGTCAGTTCGAAGTATTAAGCGGTCCATTCCCGATTGCGGAAGCGCTGCGTAATCAATAATCAACAAAGGACGCCCTTCTAAAAGAAGAGCGTCCTTGTTCTTATTCCGGTTTAAAATCAAACAGTGCCAATTCGCCACGTGTGAGTTCCCGGTATTCGCCTGCTTCCAGTGCCGGATCAAGCGGCAATTGTCCAATCGACAATCGTTTCAAATACGTCACTTCTTTTCCGAGAGCCAGCATCATCCGTTTGACCTGATGAAACTTCCCTTCCGTGATCGTCAGCTCGAGTGTTGATGTTTCATCCGTCGCTTCCAGAATGACCAGCTTACCGGGTTTTGTTTTATACCCGTCTTCAAGTGTGACCCCTTCTGCAACTTCCTCCACGTCCTCTTCTGTCAGCGTACCGATGACTTCTGCATAATACACTTTTTCGACGTGTTTTTTCGGTGACATCAACGCATGATTAAATGATCCGTCATTCGTCAACAGCAATAATCCTTCCGTATCCTTGTCGAGTCGTCCGACCGGAAATGGTTTGAAATATGTTACGTCTTCAAACAACAGATCAATGACGGTTTGATCCCGCTTATCTTCTGTTGCACTGATCACACCCGGTGGTTTGTTCATCATTAAATAAATGAATTTTTGATACGTGACCGGTTCGCCGTATAACAACACTTGTTGATTTTCTGTATCGACGTGCTGTTTCGGGTCGTAAACGATTTCGCCATCGACTTGAATCGCACCCGACTTGAGTAATTGTTTTACTTCTTTTCGGGATCCTGCTCCCATGTTTGAGAGTAATTTATCTAGACGCATTTCCTCGTCCTCGTTTCATTGAAAATTTTCGTCCTAATACAGCTTCCGCTAATCCACTCCAAATGGCAAGACCTGCAAAGACGACGATACCGATTCCTGCTCCGACGATTAAAATGACGAGCGAACCGACCGTCGTAGCGGGTAGTACGACCGATAATCCCCATTTCACCAGTGCGACGCTCGCACCCATGATGGCACTAATGATCATGATCAGTGACGTCCGGCGCAAGACCGTACTGAACGGGAACTGAATCGTTTGCGTAATCCGGAAGAACATCAATCCTGTTGCGACGAGGTATCCAAGAATCGTCGCATATCCGGCACCCGTCCCGTCTCCTGTCCAGTGAATCAATGGAGCATTCAACAGATACTTCGTCAGCAAGCCTGCCAATGTCGCGACAATCGTGAAATACTGGCGGTTGATGCCTTGCAGTACCGCGGCCGTGACGGAATACAGCGCAAGGAAAAGCGCACTTGGTGCATAGCTCAACAAGTAGACCCATGCGGCCTGATCTCTCGGGAACAAGACATGGAACGTCTCTTCACTGAGCAAAATCATTCCGACGACGGCTGGAATCGTCACGAAAAAGGCCAATTGATAGATTTGCGAAATCTGTTTCCGGACTTTCCGCATATCCCCTTGTGTAAAGGATGCCGTCAAAAGTGGTGTCGCAGATAAGGATAATCCTGTCGCGACCGAAACCGGAATCAAGACAATTTTGTGACTATCTGCAATCAGATAGGCTGTTGCATTCCCGGCTGCTTCCAACGTGTAACCAATGCTTTGTAAAGCAGCATTCATCGTGTTTTGATCAATGACCTGATAAAGCGGTGTCGACAAGCCGACCATGACAATCGGAATCGCATACGTCAACAATTCCTTATACAGCCCTGCTAACGGACGATCCGGCGATATCGTCGTTTGACCATCGCGTAAGGCTTTTAAACCAGGTGCGCGTTTTCGGAAATAATAAACGAGCACGACGACACTACCGATTGCCCCGATGAAGGCACTGAACGTCGCAATCGTCGCGGCCCAGGCCGCATCCGTATCAAACAGATAAATCGCGATGCTGACACCGGCCAGTAAAAAGATGATTCGTACGATTTGTTCCAGAATTTGCGAAATCGCCGTAGGTCCCATTGATTGATACCCTTGAAAATAACCGCGCGTCATACTCATCGCCGGAATCAGAATCAAGGCAAAGCTGACGCCACGGATCGTCATCGTGACGGCATCGACATAAGAAGCCGAATCGACGTCTCCTCCGGGTATTGCCCGGTGAGCCAAATAAGGAGCCAGTAAAAATAAGGCCAGAAAGGATACTACACCGGTGATGGACATGATTTTTAATCCGGATCGGTATAACCGTTCGCTTGTGTCGTATTCCCCCATCGCATTATACTTTGCGACAAACTTCGAAACGGCTACCGGGATACCGGCTGTTGCGAGACCAATCATGATGGCATAATAATTATACGCATACGTGTAAAACATGATTCCCGTCGCTCCGACCATGAACTGAAACGGAAATAGATAAATCAGACCAAGGGCACGGGAAATGAGTGATGCACCGGACAACAACATCGTTCCACGAACGAATCCGGTATTACTAGATGAAGTTTCTTGCTTTTTGCTCACAGTCGACATGGATAACCTTCCTCGCACTTTCTATTTTTCTTGACTCGATAAACGTCTCAATATACAAGTTCTCTCTTGCACAATTGCAAATCATTATACCGCTCAGCTTCCATAAAAGAAAGAGACGGTTTGTTTACAGTACAAACTTCTGCTAAAGTGAAACAAGCAGAATCCAACAAATGAGGTGACCACATGTATGATGTAATCGTAATCGGAGGCGGCCCCAGCGGCTTAATGGCAACACTCGCCTCGTTACAAGCAGGCGCTAAGACGCTTTTGCTCGATAAAGGAAGTAAACTCGGACGAAAATTAGCGATTTCAGGTGGCGGTCGGTGTAATGTCACAAACCGCAAACCACTGGAAGAGCTTGTTCAATCGATTCCCGGAAATGGCCGTTTTCTCTACAGCGCCTTTTCACAGTTCAATAACGAATCCATCATTGAACTGTTCGAAGGGTTCGGTGTCGCATTAAAAGAAGAGGACAATGGACGGATGTTCCCGGTTTCCGATAAGGCCGCCGATGTCGTTCGTGTGTTGATTGATCAAATTCGTCAACACGGCGCCGAAATCCAAATCAATGCGGAAGTTGCAACCCTTGACTTTCACCCGGACGGTTCGTTCGCAGCCGTCTTGCTTGCTGACGGAACCCGTCTTGAAGCCAAAAGTTGTGTCGTCGCGGTTGGTGGACAATCGGTTCCACACACTGGTTCAACCGGTGACGGTTATCCTTGGGCACGTAAAGCCGGCCATACGATCACGGACCTCTTTCCGACCGAAGTTCCGATTTTACTGAATGATACGTTTATCCAAGAAAAGACACTACAAGGTCTTTCGTTACGTGACGTCGCCTTAACGGTCCACGGTAAAAAAGACAAACCGATTAAAACGCATACCGGTGACCTCTTGTTCACACATTTTGGTTTAAGTGGTCCGATTGCGTTACGGTGCAGTCAGTACACGATTAAGGAAAGAAAACGGTCAGGCGAACGTGTCGTCCATCTCTCCATTGATTTATTCCCGGACGAATCGATTGGTGCCTTGACGGAACGGTTCCAAGCCGCCCTTGCCGCTAATCCGAAAAAGACAGTCCGTAATGCGTTAAAAGGATTTGTTCCGGAACGATTACTCGATCTGTTATTTGCCCGTATCGGTTTTGGTGATGAAGTGTGCACGCAAATTAAAAAACAAGACTTCACCCAATTGTTAGCAACGCTCAAACGATTCCCGCTTCAAGCAGTGGGAACACTCGACTTTGATAAAGCATTTGTCACCGGTGGCGGCGTTTCGATTAAGGAAATTCAACCTAAAACGATGATGTCGAAAAAAGCAGGCGGTCTCTTTTTCGCCGGCGAAATCCTCGACATTCACGGCTATACAGGTGGTTACAATATCACAGCCGCTTTCGTGACCGGACATTGTGCCGGAACGAATGCTGCCCTGACCGCATTATGACAAAAAGGCTAGTTCCACACGGAGCTAGCCTTTTAGTCGATAGGTGTAAACGAACGACTCGAGAATTTATCCGTTTGGATGAGTGCAAACAACTCATTGTCCTGAACAAATATACCTTCTGCCCCGTACACTTTTGGACTCGCTGATTCCCCTGTGATGGTCACATCATTCGTGTCAATCGAATACAGGAATAACGTTTCCGAATCCAGTGTATAAATCCGCCCTTGCCGCTCGGCAAGACCGATCGGACGGAAGTTTTCCGCGAACGCTTTTTTCGCATCACTGCGCATACCACTGGCCGTGTCGATCCGCTTTCGTGCCACGATCGTCAAATACGGTGGTTTTTGTTTTTTCTTCAAGGCCCGTTTTTCCTTCGCAGTCGCATCTTTATCAATCTTGATTTCATCTTGTTTCGTCGTAAAATACGTCAGTTCACTTCGCGCTAACGAGCGAATGTGATTGATCGTGTAAAATTGTTTTTTCTTGGCGTCATAACCAAGTCCGTGGAAACTGTCGCGGATTGTCGTACCTGCTACCCGTTCTCGTTTGTCTTCTTTCCAGACACCCTCTTCCCGTTTAACTGTCACGAGAATTTGATTGGATGTCAATAAAGCGACGGTCTCACCGTCAACGAGCGTCATCCCGTCAACACCCGACAGCATCAACTTGCCTTCATCTTCGATTTGGAACGAAGCGTTGATCCGTTCTCCGGTCCCGCTGATTTCAAAAAAGTGATAGTCTTCCGTTACGACAAGATAAGAACCAATCGAATCATCGTACAACATCTGTTGGACATTCTTGATCAACGGCTCTTCCGGATTCGGAATCGAGGACGGTGTTTTCGGTGGTACTTGTTTAACAGCTGCTTGGTGTTTCGATTGTGTCTCAATTTTTGCAAACGTCTCTTTGATTTGTGCGACGGTCTCGGGTCTTGAAAAGACGAGGGACACACAAAGGATCAGACCGGAGACGACGGCAAAAATCGTTGTATAGACTATATAAGTTCGTTTCATTTACACAAATCGCCTTTCTGTCTCGGTTTCTGATTCAGTTTAGCAGAAGGCGCCCTAAAAAAAAAGCGGACTTGCGACGGAGATAAACGAAAACCCCTCCATCTGATTAAATCAGATGAGGGGTTTTGCCTTAGTTTGCTACGATATTGATCAGTTTTTTCGGAACGACGATGACTTTTCGAACCGTTTTATCGCCAATCCACTCTTGTGTTTTTTCATCTGCAAACGCAAGGGCTTCAATTTCTTCTTTCGTTGCGTCGATGCTGATGACAAGCTTCGAACGGACCTTGCCGTTGACTTGAATGACGAATTCCATCGTATCACTGACGAGTTTCGTTTCATCGAATGTCGGCCATGCCGCATATGTCAATGTGTCGTCAAAGCCAAGTTGTTCCCATAACTCTTCCCCTAAGTGCGGAGCAACAGGCGTCAATAACTGAATGAATCCGCGAAGGAAATGACGCGGTAAGACCGGTTGTTTGTTTGCTTCGTTGACGAAGACCATCAACTGCGAAATGCCGGTGTTGAACTGAATATTCGTGAAGTCTTCCGTTACCTTCTTGACAGTCTGGTGGTAGACACGTTCAAAGTCGGCATCGACTGTCGTCACGTCCTGAATGTCCGCTGTGCGTTCGAACAAACGCCAGACGCGGTCAAGGAAACGACGGGCTCCGTCAAGACCATTCTCCGACCAGGACACTGAGGCGTCAAGTGGTCCCATGAACATCTCGTACAAGCGAAGCGTATCCGCACCGTGCGACTTGACGATTTCATCCGGGTTGATGACGTTTCCGCGTGATTTCGACATTTTTTCATTGTTTTCTCCGAGAATCATCCCTTGGTTGTATAACTTTTGGAATGGTTCTTTCGTCGGTACGACACCGACATCATACAAGACTTTGTGCCAGAAACGGGCATACAGTAAATGAAGAACAGCATGCTCAGCTCCTCCGATATAAATATCAACCGGGAGCCAGTATTTCAATTTTTCCGGATCTGCAATCGCTTCTTCATTATGCGGATCAATGAAGCGAAGATAATACCAGCAGCTGCCGCCCCATTGTGGCATTGTGTTCGTCTCACGACGTCCTTTAAGTCCCGTGACAGGATCCGTATAATCAAGCCAGTCTTCTGCAAGGGCGAGTGGAGATTCACCTGTTCCGGACGGCTTGATTTCCGGAATCATCGGCAATTCAAGTGGAAGTTCAGATTTATCCAGCGTCTTCATCGTTCCGTCTTCCATGTGGACGACCGGAATCGGCTCACCCCAGTACCGTTGACGACTGAATAACCAGTCACGCAACCGGAATGTGATTTTTTTGCGTCCGACTTGATTTGTTTCAAGTTCTGCAATAATCGTCTCAATCGCTTCTTGTTTTGAAAGCCCGTCGAGCATCTGTGAATTCACGTGCTCGCCTTCTCCTGTATAAGCCGCTTCGTCGACGTTACCGCCTTTTACGACTTCGATAATCGGAAGGTCAAACTGTTTCGCAAATTCATGATCCCGCTCGTCATGTGCCGGTACGGCCATGATCGCGCCTGTCCCGTATGTTGATAACACATAATCGGCAATCCAGATCGGAAGACGTTCGCCGGAAATCGGATTTACGGCAAATGCTCCCGTAAAGACACCTGTTTTTTCTTTGGCAAGATCCGTCCGTTCCAAGTCCGATTTCGTCTGAACAGAAGCGATGTAGGTTTTGACGGCTTCTTCGTGATCAGCTGTCGTGATGTCCGCAACGAATGGATGCTCCGGTGCAAGGACAAGGTAGGTGGCGCCGAACACTGTATCCGGACGTGTCGTAAAGACTGTCACTTGTTTTTTATGACCATCAATCGTAAAGTCAATTTCCGCACCTTCCGATTTTCCGATCCAGTTCCGTTGCATCTCCTTCACCGATTCCGGCCAGTCAAGATCATCTAAATCTTCGAGTAAACGGTCCGCGTATTCCGTAATTTTCAAGACCCACTGCCGCATCGGGACACGGACGACGGGATGATTGCCACGCTCGGACAGTCCGTCAATGACTTCCTCGTTCGCAAGCACGGTTCCAAGCGCCGGGCACCAGTTGACGGCTACTTCGTCGACAAATGCTAATCCTTGTTCATATAACTTCGTGAAAATCCACTGCGTCCATTTGTAATATTTCGGATCCGTCGTATTGATTTCACGATCCCAATCGTAAGAGAACCCTAAGTCTTTTAACTGACGTTTAAACGTTTCGATGTTTTGCGCTGTGAATTCCCGCGGATCATTCCCTGTATCGAGGGCATACTGTTCTGCCGGGAGTCCAAACGCATCCCATCCCATCGGATGAAGGACGTTGTAACCTTGCATCCGTTTCATCCGGGCGAGGATATCGGTTGCCGTGTATCCTTCCGGGTGCCCGACATGCAGTCCTGCTCCCGATGGATAAGGAAACATGTCTAACGCATAAAATCCTTCTTTTTCCGGATCTTCTGTTGTGACGAACGCATTGTCCTGTTCCCAGCGCGCTTGCCATTTTGGTTCGATTTCACGATGATTGTACGGCATCTCTATTCCTCCTCTGAATATACAAAAAACCGGTCTCCGCCCCTAGGAATAGGGACGAAAGACCGGTTTGTCTCCCGCGGTACCACCCACGTTGTCTGCAGAAGCAGACCACTTGATTCACAGATAACGGTGTGAAGGACCGGAGTTCGCTACTTGGTTTCACGAATCATGCTCCCTGACGAGTTCACGGACGATTCCGACTGGTTTACACCGACCACCAGCTCTCTAAAACGGAATGACTCCCTTACTACTTCAGTTCGTCGCAATGGACTATCTATTTGTAAGTGTAAGCTGAACCTTCCCTTACCGTCAACGGTTGCGTAAAATTTCTCCGATTTCGGCGTGAGACGAAACCACATGATCCGCATGTTGCAAAACTTGTGCCGGCATCCGGTCGTCAAGCAAGGCGATGACTTCCATTCCCGCTTTCTTCGCACCAATCATCCCGTTTGCTCCATCTTCGATGACGATACAGGTGTCAGGTGTTTGATCAATCCGCTTTGCCGCGAGCTGAAAAACTGCCGGGTCGGGTTTCGAACGTGGTACTTCAAATCCACTCGTGTACGCATCGACCGTTAATCCATAATGCGTAATGACCCGTTTAATTTTTTCGAGTGAACTTGAGGAAGCGATCGCGATCCGGTATCCTTCTATCCGTGCCAGTTCCATCAGTTCTTTGATTCCGTCTTTTAAGCCACATTCTTCCGGTTTCGCATGTTGTTGGAATAATTCATGTTCGAGTGCCAGTAATGCTTCCGTCGAGTGAGGTAGATCGTGTTGCGCGATCAATTCTTCCCACATCTCGTCTCCTGTTTTTCCCATGAACGTCGCATACTGCGTATGATCGAGTGGGATGGATAACATCTTGAACATGTGTTGATGGACTTTAAAATATTGAATCTCACTGTCGAGGATGACACCATCCATATCAAAAATCAGACCTGTTTTTTTCATTGCTTCCCCTCCTCTTATCAGCCTACCAAAAAACCTGATCATCCGCAGACGATCAGGCTGGTTCATCTAGCTAAAACCGTCTCTTGGTAGCGGTATTCCGGGAAATAGTTCGCTTCTTTATCACTTCCATACCTTTGGCACAATTGTTCATAGACATGTGGGAGAAGAATCGTTTTTCCTTGATGGTATTCAAACATCCGGTATCCTGTGTAGCGGCACTTGCTTTCAAACAGACTGTCCCGTTCCTGATATCCGCCGCCTAAATGCTGTTCGACCATACCTGCCGTCTTGGAATGTAAAATCGCCTCATACTCCAGGCGCTGATTCGGAAACAGCTTGTATTCATCCCGTTGACATCCAATTAAATGTCCGTGTGCATACTCTTGTCCAAGCAGTACGAAATAACTACCGACTGCTTCCCCTCTCCACTCGGCAATCAACAGTAATGATTCACACAGCTGTGTCGGTTGAAACAGTTGTTCAAAGTACTCAGGTGTAAAATAATAATGGGAAGAGGCATCTTTTCGGTCCATCGTTTGGTAATAGAGACGGATGAAGGTCGGCAAATCTTCTTTTGATCCTCGGCGAACCGTCAGCTCTGACGCTAATGACTTCCGAATCATACTCCGGTTTTTTTTGTGGAATGTTTGCATGATTTCCTCGATGGATGGACGAAGATCGATGCTTGTCGTATGGCGGATGAATTCAGTTGTCGTCCAATCCGCTATCCGTTTTTGATTTTCCGTCAACGGATTAAAACGAATCAACTCCGAGACAATTTTGTGACGCATTGCCCATTGCCGAAAAGAACGCTTAGCATCTGCCAGTTCTTCTAACGTCAATTCACCAACAACTTCCGGACCTCCATAACCATAAGGTGTGATCATATCAAAATACTCGGTATCAAAAATTCGCCGCTTTAAGAATGGATAAAACATTTCGCCAGAAGTTCCCTGAAAATAAATCAATCCAGCAGTTTCTTCAGCACGTGCGTTCAAATGAACGTATTCATAGCTATAAAAAATATCAAGCCTCTTATTTTCGACTAGTGTGGTCCAAGTCGACCGGTCTTCAATGAAAATACATTGCCTCATCTTCTCCACCTCCGGCACACGACACGTCTAACACACTTTATTTTTTCTTTAATTTGGTTAATTAATTATTTTTTTCCTTTTAATTGAATACCCATTTTACATGTTTTTTATGCTTCAACAAAAAAAGACAGATGGCGCCATCAAACGACCGTCTCTGTCTTTCTAACTTATTTTATTGCCTTATTCGGAATCGCTCGAATGAACGTAAATCCTGCCATCAGAATAAGTCCAATCAGCGTAAGAAATACAGCGTTCATACCGGATAAATCATAAATCAGACCCCCGACGGTCGGACTGATCATCCGTCCTGCCGAAGCGGCGATATTGACGTATCCCTGAAACTCACCTTCTTTACCAATCGGAGCCAGGCGCGCTGCCATCGCAGGAACTGCCGGCCAAATGAACATCTCACCAATCGTCAAGATGATCATGGCGACTAAAAACATCTTAAATCCACCAGCAAATGGGACGATGGCATAGGACAAAAGAAAAATACCGGTCCCCGTTAACAATTGACGTTTCAAATCGTCACCAAACCAACGTAAGACCGGCGTCAATAATGGTTGTGCAAACACAATCAACGCACCGTTGATTGTCCATAAAATCGAGTACTCAGAAATCGTTACTCCGAGCGATTTTGTATGCACGGCAAACGTTCCCTGCCATTGAACATACACAAACCACAACAGTGCGTAGCCGATCGAGACATACAACATCGTCCGGACCGAGCTCCGCGAAAGCGGTTCCCGCACTTCCTCACCTGCAGCCATCGATTGACGTTTGATCGGGTGCACCTGAATCCAGTTCAACCCTACTAACAGTACAATCGCAAACAACAAATAAAGTATCAGATTGGCAATGAAGATGAACTGGATATCGATTGCCGCGATTTGCCCACTGATAGCGGTCCCTAATGCAACACCGACATTTTGGGCAACATATATCGCGTTAAATGCCCGTCTCCCGCCTTCCGGCCAAATGACGCCGGTCAAGGCATAGATGGTCGGAAACACCATTCCACCGACAAACCCGATCAATCCTAACATCAGAACATACCCGGTGAAGGTCTGATGGAACAACCAGAGACCAATCGAGGCAAGGACCAGCCCAATGACACTGATGACAAGTGTCCGTTTGCCGCCTAACCGATCAAATGCTTTTCCACCGATGTAGTTACCGATGATGGCAAGAGCCGAGTTGACGAATAAAGCCATTCCGGCCTTTGTCATCGACTCTCCCAGATATTCATGAATGTATAATGTATTAAACGGCCATAAAAAAGAGGATCCTGTCGTATTGATCGCCATCGCCAATACCAGAATCCAGACCGCGCGAGGTAATTTCGGCATGGTAAGTATCCTCCAATATAGTTTCCAACCTTGCCACTTTACGAAATTATTCTGCCCTCTGTCAAGGAACTTCAATTTAAACGAACAATCGGAAAAATGATACAATTGACTAAAGGGTCGATTTTACGGGTACTTAGAAAAAAATAGAGCATATCAATCAGAAAGAGGAGTTTTTGCCATGTCACTTGCACGTGTATTACCTTACGCAAAAGAATTGTTGGAATCCGTCATCCATGAAGGGGATTGCGTCGTCGATATGACTGCAGGGAACGGTTATGATACGCATTTTCTTGCAGAGCAGGTCGGACCGAGCGGACGGGTCATCGCTTTTGATGTCCAGGAGCAAGCAATTGAGGAAACGACCCGCCGACTGCAGGCGGCTCACGTCTTTGACTGGGTCGATTTGTATCACGAAAGTCATATTCACGTCGGAGCTCGGTTGTTTGCTGAACAACGTCCGATTCGTGCCGGAGTGTTTAATCTTGGTTACTTACCGGGAAGCGATAAATCGGTCACGACGACCGGAGAAGAGACGCTTGAGGCACTCCGGGCCCTTCTTCCGGTCCTTGTTCCCGGCGGTCTGATTGTCCTTGTGATTTACCATGGTCACTTGGAAGGACGCCGCGAACGCGATGCGGTGTTGGAACACGTTTCATCACTTCCTCAACAGGATTATGCCGTCCTGCAGTACCGTTTCTTGAATCAGCAAAATAACCCGCCGTTCATCGTGGCAATTGAAAAAAAATTAAAAAAACAAGTTATTGACCAATAAAAAGAGGAAGCCGGATTCTGACATCCGGCTTCCTCTTTAATTTAGCGTTGTTAATCTTCCACAATTTTTAGGAACAACAATAACTTTTCAGCAAATCGTGTATTCAAACGTTCAAAACTGAAGTGGGGAAATCCATGCAGGCGTTGCAGATAAATCTGGTCTCCGCCCATCTTTCGACACACTTCAAGCGTCAATTTGACGTCAGCGAATTGATCGTCCGGTGCATAAAAACAAGCGAGTTGGACTCGCGGTAATTTCTTTCTTTCTTCATCATGGATGACGATTTCTTCTTCAATCTCGCGATACTGCGCATATGTCAACTCACCGAGACGAGCAGCATCCTCATTGTTTTGTCCGAACGGTAACGTTCCAAGCGGAGCATCGGGACGGAACCGGTCGAAGGCGCTCGCAAAGACTTGCTTGACGCCCCCCAATTGTTTAGAGTTATGCCAATCAAACAACGGCGAGATGAACGTCAGGCTCGCCACCGGTAATTCATATTCTTGCAGCAGTCGATTGACGACAAGTGCTCCCATGCTGCAGGCAATGATATGAATCGGGAGCTTCCGCTTCCCGGCTTCGCGTAATGCTTCTTTTAACAACTGTTGGTGTTCTTCAAACGACACACGGCGGGGTGCATCGACCAGAAGGATTTCATATTCGCGCTCTAAAACGCGAATCAGTGCTTCACTTGGTCTGGCACGTAATTGGAGTGGGTACACAAGGACGATCACTCCGGTTGGTTGTTCTACCACACGCTCACCTCTTCATCAGATATCCATCTAGTATGAAACAAATCCGACTTCAGCAAAACCGCCTCAAGTCGGATTTCTTTTCCCTTATTCGTATATACGTTGCAATCGCGTCACAGGTTCCACCTGACCGAAGACTTCTTCTGTCGTCTCGCTGATTTCCTTGAATCCGTATGCAGTCAAAAAGTGACGGGCTTTATAGTTCCGGGATTCGACATAGACTTCAATTGGAGATGCCCCTTGCAATTCCAGTTCGCGGATCAGCCGGCGTCCGATTCCGTTTTGTTGGTATTTCGGCAAGACATACAAACGGACGATTTCCCACGTTCCATCCACATCGATGGCGTGAATGAAACCGACAATTTCCCCGTCAATCAGTCCGACGTTGAAGTATTCCCCACGTGCTTCTTCCGCTGTTCGAATTGCCCGAACCACTTCTTCCTGCGGATACGCTTCCTGAACGAAATGGGCTTTCGAACGCTCCGAATAGATTTCCTCATATGTGTCCATCCAAGACGTGAGCGCAATATCATGAATGCGTGCTGCATCAGCCGGAACTGCTTCGCGTATCTCCATACCGAAATCCCCCTTTTCCTTTTACAGATTACAGACTCATGTTCTTTTACCCTTTTCTAGAAATTTCAGTCGTATCCCTGCAAAGTTCGGGAGAAACAAAAAAAGTTCAGAAACACCCTTTAACAGGATGTTTCTGAACAATGGATTATACGAAACGTTTTGCCTGCTCTTCAAGAGTAGCAGCTTTATCTGTCTGCTCCCATGGCAATTCGATGTCTGTACGACCGAAGTGGCCATAAGCTGCTGTCTGACGATAAATCGGACGGCGGAGATCAAGCATCTTGATGATCCCTGCAGGACGGAGATCAAAGTTTTCTGCGATCAATTCGACGAGTTGCGCTTCAGGAAGTTTTCCTGTTCCGAACGTATCGACTGCGATTGAGACCGGATGTGCTACTCCGATTGCGTAAGCAAGTTGAACTTCTGCTTTGTCTGCAAGACCAGAGGCAACCAAGTTTTTCGCGACATAACGTGCTGCATAAGCAGCTGAACGGTCGACTTTCGTTGGATCTTTACCAGAGAAAGCTCCACCGCCGTGGCGTGCGTAACCGCCATACGTATCAACGATGATTTTACGACCTGTTAATCCTGCATCGCCTTGTGGTCCACCGATGACGAAACGGCCAGTTGGGTTGATGAAGAATTTCGTGTCTGCATCGATGTACTCCGTCGGAATGACCGGAGCGATGACATGTTCTTTCAGATCCGCTTGGATTTGCTCAAGCGTCACTTCTTCTGCATGTTGCGTTGAGATGACGATTGTATCGACGCGAACAGGTTCATTGTTCTCGTTGTATTCAACCGTGACTTGCGTTTTACCATCCGGACGGAGGTAATCGAGTTGTCCTGTCTTGCGGACTTCTGCAAGACGACGAGCAAGTTTGTGTGAAAGTGAAATCGGAAGTGGCATGAGTTCAGGTGTTTCTTTCGTTGCGTAACCGAACATCAGACCTTGGTCTCCTGCTCCAATCGCATCGATTTCTTCATCTGACATGTTTCCTTCGCGTGCTTCAAGCGCCTGGTCGACACCGAGAGCGATGTCTGCTGACTGCTCGTCGATTGATGTCAATACAGCACAAGTGTCTGCATCGAAACCGTATTTAGCGCGTGTGTAGCCGATTTCACGAATGGTTTCACGAACGACTTTCGGGATATCCACGTAAGTTGATGTCGTGATTTCTCCTGCTACTAATACGAGTCCTGTCGTGACAGAAGTTTCTGCCGCAACACGTGCGTTTGGATCGGCTGCAAGAATTGCATCCAAAATTGAATCCGAAATCTGGTCACAGATTTTATCCGGGTGACCTTCAGTTACTGATTCCGACGTAAATAGTCGGCGATTAAGGTTTGTCATGTTTGACCCTCCCAAAAAAGAATTTGACGGTGTACTCATTTCCCCTAGTTGAGTGGGACGGTAAAATGAAAAAAACCTTTCCATGTCCAAAAATGGTCAGGGAAAGGTTGTGCGTTCTTCCTTTACCCTCTTATCGTTCGAAGTGTTTACTTCGCTTCAGGAGAGCACCTTTTCCTACATTAATGATGAAATTAATATAAGACGGTTGCCGGGTTTCTTCGGGCCTTGTTCCCTCCACCTGCTCAGAATAAGAGTATCCGTTACGAATTACATGATATAAACTTGTGTCCACTCTGTCAAGCAACGTTTTAATTTCTAGTCGAAAAAAATCAGAAGAGATGTTAAACTGTTAATGCTGAAAGCGTTTCCAGATAAATAGAAATCAGCGCATGAAAATGATTGCCCTATCATTAGTATGTCATATATAATAAATGTGTCATACTAATAGTAGAGCCAAAACCAACGTAGGGGAAAGGTGGGGTCAGGATGCCGATGACGGTCCTGAATATCGAAGAACTACTCAAGAAGGAGCATGTGTTCAAACAACTGTCCGTTGCTGAACTAGTCGAACATGCGATTCGTAACAAAGAAGGAGTTCTTGCAGAAAATGGTGCTTTGTCTGTAGAAACGGGGAAATTTACAGGTCGTTCACCGAAAGACAAGTTCATCGTCCGTGATCAATCGTGTGAGATGCATATCGATTGGGGTCATGTCAATCAACCGATGGAATCGGACAAATTCGAGCAACTGTTACAAAAAGTTCTTCGTTATATGAACGAAGCAGATCAACTCTACTACACAGAAGCTGCTGCTGGTGCCGATACGCATTTCACCCTTCCAGTGCGCGTCGTAACCGAATATGCTTGGCATAATCTGTTTGCGAAACAGCTATTCTTACGCGAATATCCTACGGTTGCGGCCTTTGAACCATTTACGGTCGTTTACGCACCACACTTTAAGGCGGATCCTGCGGTTGACGGGACAAACTCTGAGACATTCATCGCGATGTCATTTGAACACCGTATCGTCTTGATTGGTGGAACCGAGTACGCCGGAGAAATCAAAAAATCAATTTTCTCTGTCATGAACTATCTCTTGCCACAACAAGAAGTGTTGTCGATGCACTGTTCAGCTAACGTTGGACATGAAGGTGATGTCGCGTTGTTCTTCGGGCTATCCGGGACTGGTAAGACCACCCTGTCTGCAGATGACAGCCGTCAATTGATCGGCGACGATGAACACGGCTGGTCACATGACGGCGTCTTCAATATCGAAGGCGGATGTTATGCGAAGACCGTCAACCTGTCACGTGAAAAAGAACCACAAATCTTTGATGCGATCCGTTTTGGTACCGTTCTTGAAAATGTTGTCCTCGACGACACCCGGATTCCGGATTATGATGATACGTCAAAAACGGAAAACACACGCGCGGCTTATCCGATTACTGCCATCGACAACATCGCTATCCCGTCTCGTGCCGGTCATCCGAAAACAATTGTTTTCCTGACAGCGGATGCTTACGGTGTGTTGCCTCCGATCAGTAAACTGACAAAAGAACAAGCGATGTATCACTTCTTATCAGGTTATACATCAAAACTTGCCGGAACGGAGCGCGGCGTCACAGAACCGGAAGCAACGTTCTCGACGTGTTTCGGTTCACCGTTCCTACCGTTGATTCCAGAAAAATATGCGACGATGCTCGGAGAACTGATTGATCGCCACGGCGTCACAGTCTATCTCGTCAATACAGGTTGGACCGGTGGAGCTTACGGTACCGGCAGCCGGATGAAACTCGCGTATACACGGACGATGGTCAATGCGGCCGTCAACGGTCTGCTCACAGATATCCCGACAGAAGAACATCCGATTTTCGGTCTGCATATGCCGATTGAAGTCCCTGGTGTTCCGACCGATTTACTCAATCCGGTCAAGGTCTGGGCGGATCCATCCGTTTACGAACAACAAGCGACTGCACTCGCTCAAAAGTTCACGCAGAACTTCGCACGTTTCGAAAGTGCGACCGATGCCATCAAAGCAGCTGGTCCTCGCGTTTAAAAATATCAATAACACTAAAAAGGTTGAGCTCCTTAACGGATGCTCAACCTTTTGTGTTAGACGATTGAATCTGTCTTGTCCTGTAAATGAAGTTCCTTTTGAGAGAGCCAAACTTGGCTTTCCTTCAGTAACTCGTAGGCGCGGCGCTTCGCAATCCCGAATCGGTTACTCAGCATCTCGAATCGTTCAAATTCTCCTCGGTCTGCGCTGATTGCGAGCAACAGGCAATCTCGAAACGGATGATCCTCGCCTTGCAAAACGTTTTTCAATGCCGGTTCAATCGGAAGCTGATCAATGATTTCATCAATATCTACGGAAAGTAACGCATCGATATGCGACAGCAATCCAATCATATAGGCGCTTTCTGCTTTCAGTGTCTTCGTTTCCCTAGCAAACAACTCGCATAGTTTCGCACAATGCAACGACGAACGTAATAATTCATCTGACCATTTGTATGGACTTGCGAGTTTCATTTCACGCAAGACGATTAACGAAATCCAGCTTTTCAGTTGCGAAAAGCCTAATAAGGAAATCGCCTGACGGACAGAACTGACTGTGTTTCGAAGACCGATTCCCGGAGAATTGATCAATTGCAGTACTTGCACGCTGATGTAGGGATTTCTTTCGATTTCATCGACGACGTCGTCATAATGATCGTCTGTATCCAACCATTTCAACATCTTCAACAGCACAGGTACTTGCGGAGGAACCGCCTTTCCTTTCATCAACATCGGTTTGGCATAAAAGTATCCCTGAAACCAGTCATATCCCATCTCAAGGCTTCTCGTATGGTCTTCATGTGTTTCGACCCGTTCTGCCAAAAAGCGCATATGCGGATAATTCCGCTTCAAGATATGTAAGATTGCACTTTGTTCGCGTGGATTGATGGCTTCGATATCAATTTTAATTAAATCAATCAAATCAAACAGTTCAGCGCCATGATGACGCAACAAATCCGTCACGAAATCATCCAGTGCCAATACGAAGCCCGCTTCTTTCCACTTCTGAAGCGTCAGGAGCATGTCAGCATCAATCTGTACCGTCTCTAATACTTCAATCACGAATTGGGTCGGATCCAAATGATCAATCAGTTCAGACTGTAACAAATCACCCGTGAAATTAATGAATAATCGTTTTCCTTCTGCTACACGATCTACTCCCAGATGAATCAGTGTATTCGTCAATACATCCATCGTCGCTAAGTCACCATCAAAGACTTCAGGTGCTTCAACGGAACGATAGAGGAGTTCAAAAGCGTCAATCGAACCAAACCGGTCTACAATCGGTTGTCGCGCAAGTAAGATTTCCATCTCATATATCCCTTCTAAATCCGTTAATCTGGCTTATTTTATATGTTCTAGTATATCAAATATCGTTTTCCCTTAAAAAATCTCTTTTTTAAAACATATCAATGTTCCCATCATTTGGAGAAAAAACATCTCAATGCGAGGCATTGAGATGTTTTCACACATGTTTTTCACTTGGATAACATCCAATCAATGACTTGTTTCGTCACGAGCATTTTTTGATGGATTGGAAATTGATGCGCATACTGATACACCAACAAGCGGGTCTTTTCCGGATAGCGGGCTGCATAGTTCGTCGCATGACGCAATCGAACGTTTTGATCATACAATCCATGAATCAACAACACGTCTCCTTGAGGTGGAAAATAAAGCGGCGACCGGATGCGGTATTCCTCTAGCCGTTGTTCCGGTACTCCACCCGTGAACCGTCTGAGCATTTTTTGCATCGTCCGTTGTTCTTCATACGTCCAAATCAGATTCGTTACGCCGGCCCACGACACCGTCCGGGCAACTTCACGATGATGCGCCAGTAAAAGCGCCATCTGACCTCCGCGGGA
The DNA here is from genome assembly GCF_000620865.1 of Exiguobacterium sibiricum 7-3. Lineage (NCBI taxonomy): Bacteria > Bacillati > Bacillota > Bacilli > Caryophanales > Exiguobacterium > Exiguobacterium artemiae. The sequence continues at coordinate 769,631 of NZ_KK211190.1, read as the reverse complement.
AAAGCCAAAGACCGACGTCCGCTCGACATATTGATCAAGCCAATCAAACGCACTGATGGCGTCCAGGATGTCTTGATGTCCAAAATCTTCTTTACCGGTTCCACCTAAGTTACCGCGGTAAAAAGGAGCCATGACCAAATAACCGGCTTGCGCGAACTGCATTAAGCGGGTCGGCCGAACCATACCGATATTACGTGTCCCACCACGTAAATATAAGAGACCTTGTCCGTTCGCACGAACCGGTAAGATGATGTACGCCCCGACCTGTTCTCCGTCGGACGTTTCATAAAAGACCCGAAAGGTACGGAATGGTCCCTGGCGAGGGAGCTCAAACCAGTCGGCGTTCGGCGAGTACACGAAGAGTCTCCGGAAGGACACGGTCCTTCATCATGAAGCTGTATTGGCGGTTCGTATCTAAACGTTTCGGGATATCGTCTAGTAAATAGGCACCATCCGTCTCATCGACAGCAAGATGCGGGACCAAGGATTTGATTTCGGCGAAGTAGATATTCTTGATGATCGTATCCCCCCGCCCCTCGACCCGGTACTGTCCGATGTACTGGAGGCGTTCAATGCGCCCTCCTGTCTCTTCCATGACTTCCCGGTATGCCGCTTCCTCTGCCGTTTCCCCTGGCTCGACCTTTCCTCCCGGAAACTCGTATCCCCGTTGCTTATGATGCGTCAGTAACCATTTCCCTTCGTACACGGCTATGACCCAGACATGAAGCGGATGGACTGAAAACGGATGGTCCTCAAAACTCAGTTCAACCCGATTTTGATAATAATCTAAAAACGTAATCACGTGCGTGCACCTCATTTCTTCTTCTCTCTTCACTTTACCTGTTTCGAAAGCATTCTAAAAGTGAAAGTGCGTGGGAATTTGCCAAAATGACAAAAAAAGACATCCCTCTGAATCGAGAGATGTCTGGCTTCTTATTTCAAGCGAGCTTCAAGCTCCGCTTTTTCTGCTTCAAATCCAGGTTTACCAAGTAAGGCAAACATGTTTTTCTTGTACGCTTCAACACCTGGCTGATCGAATGGATTCACACCAAGCAGGTATCCACTCATCGCACATGCTTTTTCAAAGAAGTAGAACAAGAATCCAAGATGATACGGTGTCATCTCCGGCAATTCAACTGTCAAGTTCGGAACTTGTCCATCTGTGTGAGCAAGCAACGTTCCTTCTGCTGCCTTGTCATTGACGAATTGAATCGACTTGCCTTCAAGGAAGTTTAAACCGTCTAGATCCTGTGCATCTTTTTCAATCGTCAAGGCATGACGCGCTTGTCCGACTTTGATGACCGTTTCAAACAAGTCACGGCGTCCCTCTTGGACGTATTGTCCCATTGAGTGAAGATCCGTCGAGAAGTCGACTGCTGCCGGGAAGATGCCTTTGAAGTCTTTTCCTTCTGACTCTCCGTACAACTGTTTCCACCACTCGGACACATAATGTAAAGCGGGTTCATAGTTAACGAGCAACTCGATTGTTTTTCCTTTAGCATATAATGCGTTTCGGACGACCGCGTACTGGTACGCTTCATTTTCCGCCAAGTTCTCATTTGAGAACTGAACTTGTGCATCACGCGCACCTGCCATCAAGTCTTCAATCGAAATACCAGCTGCCGCAATCGGCAATAAACCAACCGGTGTCAAGACAGAGAAACGACCCCCAACGTCATCCGGAATCACAAACGTTTGGTATCCTTCTGAGTCAGCAAGTGTCTTCAGGGCACCACGTGCTTTATCTGTCGTCGCATAAATCCGGTCTTTCGCACCTGTTTTACCGTACTTGTCTTCCATGAATGTTTTCAAGAGACGGAACGAGATTGCCGGTTCTGTCGTTGTTCCTGATTTCGAGATGATATTGACCGAAACATCTTTTCCTTCAAGTACTTGGAACAAATCGTGTAAGTACGTCGAAGAAATGTTATGTCCGGCATAAATGATTTGCGGAGCTTTCCGCTCGTCTTTTGACAATAGGTTGTGGAACGAATGACCGAGCATCTCGATTGCAGCACGTGCCCCGAGATACGATCCGCCGATTCCGACGACTAACAAGACGTCTGAATCCGACTTGATTTTTTCAGCCGCCGCTTGAATTTTTTCAAATTCCGCTTTGTCATAGTTCGTCGGTAAATCGACCCATCCTAAGAAATCACTGCCGGCACCTGTACCGTTGTGGATTGCTCCGTGTAATGTTTTTACCGTATCCGCCATATAGTCTACTTCATGTTGTCCTACGAATTGTAGGGCCTTCGAATAATCAAAACGTACCGTTGTCATTCACTCGTCCTCCTTATTCATTCGCAAACAAATGCGACCTTCCTTTTCATTAAAACGCAAGAAGGAAGGTCGTTCAAGTCTTTTGTGAAAAGATTAGCAAATGTTATGACGCTTACAAAGCAGCTGTTACGATTTGGCGAACATCTTCGTTGCCAAGTGATTTGAAGTTACCAAAGTCTCCACGTGTCATCGCTGACTTCACGATTGAATCGACCGTTTCTTCTTTGATGTCATAATCCGCAAGGCGGTTCGGTGCACCAAGTGATGTCCAGAACGCACTGATTGCATCGATTGTAGCGTGTGCTGCTTCCATTTCTGATTTACCTGCCGTATCGACGTCAAAGACGTTTTCACCGAGCGTGACGAAACGGTGTGCGTTTGATTCATCAAGAACGTGACGCATCCAGTTCGGGAAGAGGATGGCCAGACCGCCTGCATGCGGAATGTCGTGAACGGCTGAGACCGCGTGCTCAATGTTGTGTGACGCCCAGTCACCGCGTGCGCCCATTTGAAGAACACCGTTGAGTGCCATCGTACCGGCAAACAGGATCGTACCGCGGAGTTCAACGTTTTCGAGATCGTTGACAAGTTTCGGTGCAGCTTCAATAACTGCTTTCATGACACCTTCCGTCATCCGTTCTTGAACCGGTGCATGCGCTGTGTGGAAGTATTGCTCGAGGCAATGGCTCATCATGTCGACGATGCCGTAAATCGTTTGATCTTTCGGTACACTGACTGTGTACTTTGGATCAAGGACTGAGAATGTCGGGAACGTCAACGGGCTGCCCCAACCGTATTTTTCTTGTGTCTTCCAGTTCGTGATGACAGAACCTGAGTTCATTTCTGAACCTGTCGCAGCAAGCGTCAAGACTGTTCCGAACGGGATCACTGTTTCTGGTGTCGCTTTCCCGATGACGAGATCCCATGCTGAACCTTCGTACGGGATACCAGCAGCAATCAATTTCGTACAGTCGATGACAGAACCGCCACCAAGAGCGAGCAATGCGTCAACGCCTGCTTCACGTGCAATTTTAATGCCGCGCTCTGCTGTTTCGATACGTGGGTTTGGTTCGACGCCGTCGCATTCGACGTATTCGATTCCTGCCGCATTGAGTTCGCGTGTGACGTCATCATAGACACCATTACGTTTGATACTGCCTCCGCCAAATACGAGCATGACTTTTTTTGCACCTAGTGCTTTTAACTCGTCTTTAATCTTGCTGACTTGACCGTCACCAAAAATAAGTTTCGTTGGATTACGATATTCGAAGTTTTCCATTGTGTGTTGCCCCCTTGATAAGTAATGAACACCTTACATTATCCACACATTCCCCTTTTGCATCTATTTTAATGCTTATAACGCAAAAAAAAGAGAACCGACCGATGTCGATTCTCTTTCAAAATCTTATTTTTGGAAGTTTGATTTTTCAATCCATTCTTCCAATTTGCCTTTTAACACGTTGAAGCCAGGAGCTTCTTCTTGTTTGAAAGCAGGACCTGCATCGCGACGGCCAGTGTTTTTGCGTGGGCCTTTAGCGCGTGCTTCGCGTTTTGGAGCTTCCTGTGTTGCTTTGATCGAAAGCTTCATTTTTTTGTTAGCTTCGTCGATGTCGAGAACTTTAACAGTTACTTCATCGCCAACTTTTACGTAATCGTTGATGTCTTTTACGTAATCGTGTGAGATTTCTGAGATGTGGACGAGACCTTGTGTTTGCTCGTCAAGTGCTACGAAAGCACCAAAGTTTTGAATACCAGTTACTTTACCAGTAACGACTTGGTCTTTTTCAAAGTTTGCCATAGTTTATACACTCCCTAACTAAATTCATCAACTTATAATAACATACTTTTTACGGATGGTAAAAAATATTTTTCAAATTGTTTATTTTTTATTTTACAAGGGAACAAATTAGTAGCAAGACTTCAAGTATTCCCCCTGATTCTGCCGGACTTTTCGAGTCCGGCCCTTTTTTTGTCCACTTCTCGATTGACCTAAAAAATAAACAGATAAAAAGGACAGGTCCGGTCTGTCGGCTTTCCGCAGACAAGTCATTATGCCGCTTCAGATGCGATGCATCTTCAAGCGTCATGATTAACTTGTTTTTCCGCAGGAGTCGAGCATGACCTCACCTGTCCTAGCGTAAAGGAAATTTCACGGTGAAGCAATCAAAAAATAAAGATTCGTGAACGGCTTACAAATCGTCAAATCCGTTCGCATCCGTTACCTTCGCATACGACCGTGATTTCTGTTCGAAGAAATCGGATTTCGTCGCATTCATCGAGTCGTCGGAATAGGCGCGAATCCACGGCATGACGTCTTCATCGTGTCCTTCATACAAATCGTCGAGTCCGATGACACGGAGACGTTTATTAGCGAGGTATTTGACGTAGTCACGCATCTCGCTGACATCAAGTCCGTCCAAGTCACGTAACACGTATTCACTCCACTCGATTTCAAGATCAACGGCACGTTCGAATGTCGCGTAGACGAACTTCGTGAATGAACCGTCTGCATCGATTTCCGGATGCTCTGTCAAGACGGCACGTAACAGCTGACTGATGAAGTAGGAGTGTTGAAGTTCATCCCGCTGGATGTAACTGATCATCGTCGAAGTTCCGACCATTTTTTGGTGACGGGCTAAGTTATAGAAGAACGCAAATCCGGAATAGAAGTTGATTCCTTCGAGAACGATTGAGGCGACGAGTGATTTCGCAAAGTTTTCCGGTGTCCGGTCGTTTTGGAAATCTTCATACAGATCAAGAATGAAGGCATTCCGCTTCATGACCATGTCGTCATCTTTCGCGATGTCGAAGATCCGGTTTTGTTCCGACAACGGCACAAGACTCGACAAGACATAGCTATACGATTGGTTATGCACGACTTCCTGTTGTGCCACAATCGCCAAAATCGCATGGATTGAAGCGTCTGATGTAAACATCGCTGATTCCAGGATATAGCGGGTCTGGACAGAGTCGAGAATCGACAACAAACCGATAATCCGCTTAAACGAATCCTGTTCCCGTTCGCTCAGTTGATTCCATTGTTGCATGTCTTTTGACATCGAAATTTCGTCGGGAATCCAGAAGTTTGATAATAACTGTTTATAGATCGAATAAAACTGCGGATACGCAATGTCGTTCCAGTTGACGATCGAGCTTGTCTCCCCACCGATGATCGCTGTCGCACGATTCGGATGACGGGCATCAAGCAGTTTGATTTTTTGTAGTTGTTCCATGTTGTTCGGCTCCCTCTTGCTGTAATTGCAGTAGTGTTCGACGTGTCCACTCTTTGACCATGTGCGGTCGGTTTCGCGGCGATTGTTCGATTTTGAGTAATTCACCCGCGAGCGGTACCCCGAATTTCGCGAGATGGTAGGCCATCTCATCGACGGCACGGCAATATTTGACGAACATTTTATCACCTGTTCCGAAGACGGCTGCCTGCGGAATCGCGTGCGGACTTTCCTTTAAGACCAGCTTAAGACAATCCCGCATCTCATCCGGCAATTGTCCGTCTCCCCAGGTGTACGAACCAAAATAGACGATATCATAAGGGACTAGCTGATACGTCGTCACATCATCGGCAAAGATCATCGTCGGTTCGACCTGCATTTCGGAACATGCTTTGGCAATCAGTTCCGCAACCTCCTCTGTATTTCCGCTCATTGACGCATATACGATTGCTGCCTTCATGATATCGTCCTCCTTCTCTTATGATGAACACGACTCACATTCATCGATTTCGACGGTCGTCGAACGTGTGTAGTAAATCGTCTTCATCCCAAGCTGCCATGCTTCCATGTGCATCTCGAGTAATTCTTTCGCTTTGACACTGTTTTTGACGTAGAGATTAAAGCTGATTGCTTGATCAATATGCCGTTGGCGTGAGGCATTTTGACGGATGCTCCAAAGCTGATCAATCTCAAACGCTGATTTATAGAACCAGTTCGTTTCCGGTGTCAAATCGGGTACTGTGACCGGAATCTTGTAGTTTTTCTTCTCTTCCGCATAAACCTTCTTGTAAATCGGATCGATCGAAGCCGTACTGCCGGCGATGATTGCCGTCGACGAGTTCGGTGCGACTGCCATCAAATAGGCATTTCGCATACCGTGTGCCGTGATGTCCGCTTGCAGACGATCCCAGTTCAGTTCAGCCGTTGTTTTGTAGTGACGGCGGGCGATGTATTCCCCTGTCTGCCATTCCGATCCTTCAAAGAGACGGTACGCGCCTTTTTCTTTCGCCAGTTGCATCGACGCATCAATCGTCAAGTATGCAATTTTTTCGTAAAGACGATCGGCATACTGAACAGCCTCGACCGACTCCCAGCGGATGCCTTCGAGAGCAAGCAGGTGATGCCAGCCGAATGTTCCGAGACCAACGGCGCGGTATTTTTGATTCGTAATCTGTGCTTGCGGCACGTCAATCGTATTTAAATCAATGACGTTATCGAGCATCCGCATTTGAATTGGAATCAAGCGTTCCAACACATTTTCACGGACAGCACGCGCAAGCGCGATCGAAGATAAGTTACAGACCACGAAATCGCCCGGTGTTTTCGTAATGATGATTTTTCCGTCTTCCGTGTATTCTTCCGTCACGGTCGTCGGACTCATGTTCTGCATGATTTCCGAACAAAGGTTAGACGAATAAATCATGCCCGCATGTTTGTTTGGGTTGGCACGGTTTACTGCATCACGGAAAAACATGTACGGTGTGCCTGTTTCGAGCTGCGAACGCATATAGCGTTTGACGAGATCAATCGCCGGGACCTTCGTCCGGCTCAGACGCGGTTCGTTGACACACGCTGTGTATTTCTCCGTGAAGCTGCCGCCTTGTTCCGTTTCATCAAACGAATCTTCCAGGCTGAAGCCCATCACCGTCCGGATTTCGTGCGGGTCAAACAAGTACCAGTCACCGCGCGCTTCGACCGTCCGCATGAAATGGTCCGGTAAGCTGACGCCTGTGAACAAATCATGTGTCCGCAACCGTTCGTCCCCATTATTCAATTTAGCATCGAGGAACTCGAGAATATCTTTATGCCAAATATCGAGATAAACGGCGATCGAACCTTGACGCATACCGAGCTGATCGACGCTGACCGCTGTGTTGTTCAACTGTTTCATCCACGGAATGACACCGCTTGAAACCCCTTTAAATCCTTTGATGTCTGATCCACGTGAACGGATTTTCCCCATATAGACACCGATTCCGCCGCCGCCTTTTGACAGTGTCGCAACATCAGTGTTCGAGTCATAGATGCCCCGTAGAGAATCATCGACTGTATCGATGAAGCATGATGACAGTTGTCCATATGATTTACCGGCGTTCGATAAAGTGGGTGTCGCAACGGTCATGTAGAGATTCGAAAGTGCCCAGTACGACTCTTTGACGAGCTCGATCCGGCGGTCTTTCGGTTCTGTCTGCATGAGTGTCATCGCGATGATCATGAAACGTTCCTGCGGTAATTCGTATAATTTTTTGACGTGGTCGCGCGCTAAGTAACGGTCGGATAATGTCCGGAGTCCGATATACGTGAACAGATGATCACGTGACGGATCGATCGATGCCGCAAGTTCTTCGACTTCTTCTTTCGAATACGTTTCTAAAAGGTGGGGCGTGAAAATACCAATCTCCGTTAATTTCTCAATCAAGTGATAAAGCGAGCCGTACCGTTCGTCCGCTGTATAGCCGCGGTTTTCACTCGCTTCAAGATATAACCGGTTCAAGTACGTTGCTGTCGCAACAAATGTCCAGTTCGGTTCTTCTGCTTTTAACATATCCAGCGCATGCATTGTTAAGAGTTCATAGACTTGATCCGCCTGTAACGTCTTTCCTTCGAGTGCTCGAATCGCGCGTTCTGTGTAACGCTCGACGTCGAGCTCCGAGTATGATGCTGTAATCTGACGGATGACCGTATATACATCTTCTATCGTCATTGCACCTTGATAGATGCGTGCTGTATTCAGTGGAGATGCCACTATGAACCACTCCCATTCTCTAACTTTAAAATAGGTTCCGTTGCCGTAAAAAATGCGCTAAACTAAAAAAAGACGCCCTACATATAGAAAGTGTTATTCAATCTTCACTCTATATATAGACGTTTCAGGCATTTTTAAACCTATTTATCTACAAGATATAGGTTATCACTAAATGCCGGAAAAATAAGCCCTTGCATTGAAATTCAGGTCAAACAAATTTGAAAAGGCGAACTACCGCCTTTTGAGATATATTGAGATAAGGAGTTTTATTGATTATGAGTTCAGAAGAACTTTTAAAAAAATATGATCCATTTCACCTAGGAGAAGGAAATTATCCGACGGAAATGTCTGCTATACTAAGCTTACTGACGGTTCATGATCAAATAACCCCTCTTGCGGAAGCAATAGGGATCGTTTTTGAAGAATCTTTTGATGAACGACCGGATCAGCAGGAATTGATTTTACTCGCAACGAACTTACTTTTATGTGAAGATTCGTGTGAACTTTGAAAGGAGACTGATTATGCAAGTTGACTACACGCCTAACCCGAACTCAGTAAAAATCACCCTCGACGGAGACCGTTTCGGTGCCAAGAGTACCAGCGTCAAAAAAGGGGATACACCGGAAGACGCTTTGCTCGCATCACTCATCACGATTGACGGCATCGATAATCTCTTTGCATACGGTGATTTCGTCACCGTCACAAAAGAAGCTGACGCTGAATGGAATGACTTACTTCCGACAATCGAAGAAAAAATGTAAATATCTCACAAGGACACCTGAATTTCAAGGGTGTCTTTGTTCTAAGGAGACGACTTAAATGCCGATGGTCTCAGTCATCATCCCCACATATAACCGGTTGCGTGAGTTGCGCGAAGCACTGACCGCACTGACAAAACAAATCTATCAGGATTTTGAAGTCATCATCTTGAACAATAATGGAGAGCCGCTGACTTCCGTCGTTGCCGATTTTCAGGACAAACTGACGATCACAGCAATTGATTTGCCGGAAAATCACCATGTCCGGGCACGAAACCACGGTGTCTCGTTAGCAAACGGAAGATATATCCTTCTCCACGACGATGATGATCTGTTGTTACCTTCACATATCGAAGAAGCCGTCGGCGATCTCGAAGCCGGAGCGGACTTGACGTACGTCGATGCGGAACTGTTCACCTACGACTGGCAGCAGGATCACCGCGTCGTCAAAACAACGGAACCGTTCGCCTATCCGTATGATCGGGAAGCCATGAAAGAGGATTCGACCTATATCCCGTCCGGTTCCCTCTATCGAAAGTCGCTTCACGAAGAGCTTGGTTTATTTGACGAAGACGTCTTCAACTATTGGGACTGGGACTGGATCTTACGGGTCGGACAAGATCATCTCGTCCTGCACCCCGCCCGTGCGACTGTCCTGTATGCCTTTAATCCGTCCGGCAATCATCAATCCGCAAAACAGGATGCCTCACGTCGCGTCTATTTTGAGCGTCTTGTGGAAAAACACGAACTGCCGACGACGGAAATGAAAAATTTTCATATCGTCCAAGAAGAACGCCGCTCCCGTCTCCGTGAAACACGGCGAACGTTTAGCGGCCATTTGACAGAAAGTGAGTGATTATCGTGTATACAGATAAACAATTGGAATTACTTGAATTATTGACGCAGAATGGACCGATCGATCACGCCCTTGCTGCTCAGATGCTGGACCTGACGGAAGAAGAAGTAGTGTCGTCGCTTGAGGCATTCAAACAAGATGGCGTCCTGCTCGGTTATACAGCCGTCATCGACTGGCAAAAAATCCATGCTCACCATGGCGTGACAGCTTTCATCGATGTCAAAGTGACACCGAAACGGGGACGCGGCTTTGATGAGGTCGCAGAACGCATCCACCGGTTCCCGGAAGTGACGTCACTCTATTTGATGTCAGGCGCATACGATTTACAAGTCGTCCTTGATGGGAAATCCCTGCAGGAAGTATCGCAGTTCGTCTCAGAAAAATTATCGACACTCGATTCCGTCATTTCGACGACAACACATTTCCGTCTCAAAACGTATAAACATGACGGTGTTTTATTCAGCCAGGATGACGGGGACAAACGATTGAAGGTGTCTCCATGAAACACTTATCTGAACGTGTCGAACGGTTGGCCCCTTCCGGCATCCGGCGGTTTTTCGACTTAGCCGGTTCGATGGAAGACGTCATTTCCCTCGGTGTCGGTGAACCGGATTTCGTCACTCCCTGGAATGTCCGGGAAGCAAGTTTTGCTGCTCTCGAACAAGGTTACACGGCATACAGCGCCAATGCCGGATTGGTCGAATTACGACAGGAAATCCGCTTGTACATGCAAGAGAAATTTTCGATTGACTATCAGGTCTCGGACGAAATCATTGTCACGACCGGCGCTTCGGAAGGGCTTGATTTAGCGTTTCGGACATTGATCAATCCCGGAGACGAAGTCATCGTCGTCGAACCTGCCTTTGTCTCGTACGCTCCGTTGATCGAACTTGCAGGCGGCATCCCGATTGCAGCAGCCTGTCGTGCAGAAGATGGATTTACGATTCAGCCGGAAACGATTGAAGCGGTCATCACAGACCGGACAAAAGCGATCATCTTTTGTTTCCCGTCCAATCCGACCGGTTCCGTCATGACACGCGATCAATTGGCCGATCTCGCGTTACTTGCCAAGAAACATGATCTTTATGTCATCAGCGATGAAATCTACGCTGAACTTTCTTATGAAGACGAGCCGACTTGTTTTGCGACCCTTCCCGATATGCGGGAACGGACGATTGTCATCAACGGGTTTTCTAAAGCCTTTGCGATGACCGGTTGGCGGCTCGGTTTTACCTGTGCCCCGCCCGCTATCAGCCAGGCGATGCTGAAAGTTCATCAGTACGGCATGATGTGTGCCCCGACGCTCGTTCAATTCGCCGGAATCGAAGCCTTACGCTCGCGTCACAAGACGGTTCCGGACATGGTCCGCAGTTACCGGCAACGGCGGAACTATTTCGTCAAAGCCTTAAATGACGCCGGACTGCCGACCCATTCACCGGGTGGGGCGTTTTATGCCTTCCCGTACATCGGCGGGACTGGTTTGACGAGCGAGGAATTCGCAGAGCAACTGTTGATTGCGGAACGCGTCGCTGTCGTCCCCGGTTCTGTATTCGGCGCAAGCGGTGAAGGCTACGTCCGTGCAAGCTATGCCAGTTCGATCGAACAGCTCCAACAGGCGATTCACCGAATCAACCGTTTCATGCAACACTTGAACCAGAAACAAGTCGAGTTATCTAATCCCTCAAGATGATCTACACCAAAAGAAGCATCCATTCCAACTCGGAAATGGATGCTTCTTTTTTAGTTATTCATCAACATGTAGGACGATAAACATCCGGTGGTCGTCTTCGGCATGATACGGCGAAACCGGACCAAGCTGAGGGGCATAGACGTCAATCCGGTAAGGCGACTCTTTAAACGATAATGGAGTTTGTTCCTTGATCATACGTCCGATTTCATCTGCCTGATCTTTGACACTTCGTAAAGTGGCAGTCCGCTCGATTGGAGCCTCGATGACGAATCCGGCAATGCCTTCAATCCGGGCACAACGCAGGAAGCGGCGTAAAGACGGCAGGGCAGATTGAATATGCACCTCGAGTGTCAAATCGGCTTCATGGACAGGCGCCCCCCATAACCGTTCCGCATTTCCTGTTGCGCTTCGGAAATGATCAATCGTCGCTTCTGTCACTGGATCGCGTGTCAAAGCAAATCGTTTACGGTCACGATTCAGGTTCTTCTCGTTTGTGCGATCGATTTCTTCCAGGAGGTTGATTCCGAGTGGACGGGCCAATCGAAACAGTTCACGCTGGAGACGGGCGAGCGACGTCCCGACCGGAATGACGTCTTCCGTCTTTTTCGGCGGCTTGTCACCTTCATATCCGTTCATGACACGGGCGACCTGCCCTGCTTCATGAACAAGGCAGTAAAAAGAACCTTGCACCTTGTCTTCCATCGTCTCGAGCTGTTGATGCTGATGTGCCAAATCCGTCACGTATTGATTTGCAAGGCAAGTCGAAATCATCAGGACATCGACCAGTTCCGCTTGAAACGCCGACTCATCTCCGGTTTCGAGCGCCTCTCCCACTTCACCGACTTCCTCAATCAGGCGGGCTAATCCCGATAACGGGCGAAAGTATCCTCCAAGCGATTGAATCGTTTCATCAACCTTTTGTTGAAGAAGAATCATCTCCTGCATCGTCCTGCACCTCCGCCATTCCCTTCACAAGCCGGTCTTCCGATTGTTCCTTAAATCGTTTCGTGAACTGTTGGTTCTTCCGCCATTCCCGGACAGCGAGTCCACTCGCAACGGCGAGCGATACGAGTAATCCCATTTCTTTTCGTTTCATCTGAATTCCTCCCCTTTTGAATGATACGTTCGTCTGACAAACATGATATGATGATGACATTCCATACATAGTAAGAGGTGTTGCTTATGTCGACTGAACGTTTGTGGCAGTTAGCTCGTTTCATTGGCGTCATCCTTGCCATCTTTTTCACCGGTTGGCTGATCGTTCGCTTGTCTTCTTTCATGTACCCGTTCGTCTTTGCTTTTTTACTGGCTTTATTCAGTCGACCACTCGTCGACTTTTTTCAAAAACGACTTCGGATCAACCGCGGTTGGGGTGCTCTGCTATCCATCATTTTAATGAGCGGTTTGTTAATCGGCTCACTCGTTTTAATCATCATGCAGTTGATTCGTGGACTTGTTTTTGTCGCTAACCAACTACCGGCACAAATCCAGGAGCTGAGTCTTTATTTTCAAAAGCTCTACAACGAAAAACTGGCACCGATTTGGAATGATGCGTCGGAAGCCCTTCGCTCGCTTGAACCGTCACAGCAAAACACCGTCCAAAACAGTATCCAGTCCCTCGGCAGTTCGCTTGCCAGTGCGATTGGTGAGGGTTCGAAAAGTGTCGCCGGGATGTTGCAGACGATTTTAGCGACATTACCCTCCATCGCATTGATTTTAGTCATCGTCTTGCTCGCCTGGTTCTTCATCTCAAAAGACTGGCACAAGTATGAAATCCGGTTGAAGCAATACGAAATGTTGCCGTGGTTCGCCCGTGCCGAATCGGTCGTCACAAGTCTCCGGTCCGCTTTATTCGGTTACATCAAAGCGCAACTGACGTTGATTACAATTACCTTTTTCATCGTCCTGATCGGACTGTTGATCATCGGGGTCGAGCATCCGTTTGCCATCGCGTTCATCGCGGCATTTTTTGATATCTTGCCCTACCTTGGAACCGGCTCCGTCTTTTTGCCTTGGATCGCCTATTCCATCATTACGGGAAATACAGGACTCGCTATCGGTCTCGCCATCCTGTACGGGGTTGTCATCTTACAACGTAATATCATGGAACCTAAAATCGTCGGCGATAATATCGGTATTCAACCCATCACTGCCTTGATCGCCTTATTTGTCGGGATTCAGGTGTTCGGCGTCTTTGGATTGATTTTAGGTCCATTGATTGCGGTCATCATCAAAGCGTTACACAACGCCCGCATTTTTCATTATCTTTGGGACTTTATCAAAGGATCACCTACACCATTTCGGTGAAGGTGATTTTTTTAGGTAGTGCTGCATATAACGGAAATCCGGCCGCATCGACTGGTCGATCAGCCGGCATATAGACTGCTGGTAACGTCGCGGCAACTGCAAGCAGACAGGCATCAATCCAGTCGTCTGTCGCGACACCGCGGACAGTCAGCTCCCAGTAAGCCGGACAGTTGTACCGTTGCAACAATACGATCCGTTCCGCCACTCCCTCGACCGTCCGTTTACTGTGACGTGCCGGATGACCGGTCAGGCGGGCAAAACAGACTTCCGGATGAGATTCCATCATGCCCGGTCGATAACAGGTCCGCACCTGCTGGATTTTCGGTAACAAATACCATGCCTGTTTCGATAGACCAAATCCTGCCTGTTGCTTCGAATAATCGTTTGCTTCCGGATAACCGGCTTGCTCCAGTGCTTCACGCAACGGGGCATTAAAGACACTGCTCGTTCGGCCGGGCTTCAATTCTTCCCGTAACAACTGATCGACCACCCGGCGTTTGTCTTCTTCCAGTCCAATCGGCATATCGATATAGGTCCGGGTTCCACATTCGATTTCGTCGAGTGAAGAAGCGACCGTCCAGGAAAACTGACCGTCTCGAATCGATACAGCCACCCATCCGGCTTTCGCCGCATCAATTCCGGTGACGTCCATTGGACTTCTCCCGCAGACTCTTGAGGAGCGATAACGTCGTAAAGACGCCGAAAAAAGTCGCTACCGCCAAAGGAATCTGTTCCCGTGAATCCAGGTACCAGATGATACCGATGATGGTCACTAAAATGAGAACACTGTTGACACGTATCATTTTTCGCGTTCGACGAAATGATACAGACTGCGGACCATGACACCGGTCGCCCCTTTTGGACCAAGCTCCGTCGCGGCTTTTTGTTCGGACGTTCCGGCGATATCGAGGTGGAGCCATGGCGTCTCACCGACAAATTCACCGACGAAGGCACCACCGAAAATCATATGTCCCATTCGTCCCGGTGAGTTGTTTAAATCTGCGACATCGGAGCGTCGGACCTGCTTGATGAACTGATCGACGTACGGCATCTGCCAGACCATCTCGTTTGTTTCTTGCGTCACGGCTTCGAACCGTTCGTACAATGCGGCATCGTTCGTCAATGCCCCGGTGATTTCTGTTCCGAGTGCCACCAACACGCCGCCTGTCAGCGTCGCAAGATCGATGATCATCTTCGGTTTATATTCTTTGGCATAGGTGACAGCGTCTGCCAGGACAAGTCGTCCTTCCGCATCCGTGTTCAGGATCTCGATCGTTTTTCCTGCCATCGACGTGATGACATCATCCGGTTTGAACGCGTCACCGGAAATCATGTTATCCGTCGCCGGAATGACTCCCAAGACGTTTACATTCGGTTTAAGTTGACCGAGCGCTTCAAACAATCCGAGAACCGCTGCTGCTCCTCCCATATCGCCTTTCATCCCAACGATCCCGTCTTTTGGTTTGATCGAGTAACCGCCTGTATCGAAGGTGACCCCTTTTCCGACGACTGCAATCGGGACATCATCGCCTGCTCCTTTGTATTCAAGGACAATCAGCTTCGGTGGAATCGTCGACCCTTGATTGACGGCGAGCAATGCACCCATTCCAAGCGCTTCCATATCTGTTTTTTCAAGAATTTTTAAATCATGTCCGTGACGTTCGGCAATAAAGCGGGCTTCATCCGCCAAAGCAGGTGCCGTCAACAAGTTCCCCGGCATCGTGACGAGACGTCGTGCGAGATTAGTCGCTTGCGCAAGTGCTTCCCCACGTACAACATCCTGATCTCCTGCCTCTGACCAGATCGTTAAATCCAGGTCATACGTTGCGTGGGTATTTGTTTTATAATGTTTGACTTCATATGTAGCTAAGCCAAACGTCTCAGCAATCAGTTCGACCGGTTGACCTGGGAAAGTCGTTGCATCAATCGTCACTTTGGATAACTGGCGTGCTTTCAAGAACTGAGCCGCTTTTCCGAATAGTCGGCGAAGGCTGTCCGTCGTAAGTCCTTCGGCTTTCCCGAGACCGACGAACAACACACGTTCCACAGTTCCCGTCAGCGTTGGCAACAAGCGGAGTTCTCCTTGTTTCGTTGAGATATCCCCTCGGCGTACCCATTCATCCAAACGATCCGGATAAAGTGACCGGATCCGTTCTTCGACCGGTTGGTTTCCTGAAATACCGACAACGAGTACTTCGACATGAGCTTGTGGATCTACTTGATTCCATCGCATATTCAAATCCCCCTTTAGTGATACGTATTAGTATGAAGCGTTTGATCTGATTTTCCAACTAATAGCCTTCAGGACAAATGAAACCGCTCTCAAAAAAGACGTTCTTTAATTTGTCGATTTGGAGCGTTTCAAACAATTGTTGCCCGTTTCACAATGTGATAGGATTAAACAGGTGAAAAGGACAGGCACTTCTAGCAAACGGTCATTTGGCAACGACAGAAATGTCTACGTTTTCATTCAAAGGGAGAGTCCGCAAGCGACCCGTTAAGAGAGATGCGTTTATGGGTATCTATAGATAGCAAAGAAATGACGTCGCTGCGGCGAAAAAACTTACTGAAAAGAGGGTAATGCACATGGCACAGCACATCAAAGGAATTGGCGCTTCTGCAGGGATTGCGATTGCAAAGGCATTCGTAATGGAAACACCTGTCTTTGACATTCCGACGAATAAAATCGAGGACTCGGCAGCTGAAAAGGAACGTTTCCAGGCCGCTATCGTTAAGTCGAAGGGTGAACTTGAAATCATCCGTGAAAACACATTAAAAGAACTCGGTGCAGACAAAGCGGAAATCTTCTCAGCTCACCTCTTGATCTTGGAAGACCCGGAAATCGTGAGTCAGGTCAACGCGAAAATCGACGATGAGAAAACCAATGCCGCTCAAGCACTTGATGAAGTGTCACAGATGATGGTCATGATTTTTGAGTCAATGGACAACGAATACATGCGTGAGCGTGCAGCCGATGTCCGTGACGTCACGAAACGGACGATGGCCCACTTGCTCGGTATCACGTTCGTTACACCAGCTCAGATCAATGAAGAAGTCATCATCATTGCAGAAGACTTAACACCTTCAGATACAGCACAACTTAACCGGAAGTATGCAAAAGGATTTGCTACGAACATCGGTGGACGGACTTCGCACTCGGCGATCATGTCCCGTTCTCTTGAAATTCCGGCTGTCGTCGGAACAAAAGTCGTCTTGACGGAAGTCAAACACGGTGATTTCTTGATTCTTGACGGTACGGAAGGTGACGTCATCGTCAACCCTTCAAGCGACCAAATCGCAGAATATGAAGAAAAACGTTCAGCGTATATCGCTCAAAAAGAAGAATGGAAAAAACTTAAAAACGAAAAAACAGTCACAGCGGACGGTCATCACGTCGAGCTCGCAGCGAACATCGGAACACCAAACGATGTAAAAGGTGTTCTCGAAAACGGTGCGGAAGCAGTCGGATTATACCGGACAGAGTTCCTCTACATGGACGCTGAAACGTTCCCGACAGAAGACGAGCAGTTCACGGCATACAAAACGGTTCTCGAATCGATGGGCGATAAAAAAGTTGTCATCCGGACACTTGATATCGGCGGCGACAAAGAATTGTCTTACCTCGATCTCCCGCATGAGATGAACCCGTTCCTCGGGTACCGTGCGATCCGTCTTTGCCTGGACCAAACAGATCTCTTCCGGACACAGCTCCGCGCCCTTCTCCGGGCAAGTGCGTACGGAAAACTCGCTGTCATGTTCCCGATGATTGCGACACTTGAAGAATTCCGTGCAGCAAAAGCACTTCTCCTCGAAGAAAAAGCGAATCTTCAAGCAGAAGGCGTGACGGTTTCTGAAGACATCGAAGTTGGTATGATGGTCGAGATTCCATCAACAGCTGTCATGGCGAAACAATTCGCGAAAGAAGTCGACTTCTTCTCAGTCGGAACAAACGACTTGATTCAATACACGATGGCAGCTGACCGGATGAATGAGAAAGTTTCATATCTCTACCAACCGTTCAACCCGGCAATCTTGAACCTCTTAAACAACGTCATCACAGAAGCACATAAAGCAGGCAAATGGGTCGGCATGTGTGGTGAGATGGCTGGAGAAGAACTCGCGCTTCCAATCCTTCTCGGACTCGGACTCGACGAATTCTCGATGTCCGCTTCTTCTGTCCTTCGCGCACGCAGCTTAATGACGCGCTTGAACAAAGCAGAGTGTGAAGCAATCGTCGAAGAAGTACTCGATATGGATACAGCGGAAGACGTCGTCAACTTCCTCAGCACGACATTCGATATCAAAAAATAAGGTGTTTCGGACACGTCCCATCTCGGGACGTGTTTTTTTGTCGCGTCAAAAGAAGTTACTGCTTCTCTCTAGTATTGTGCAACACAAATAAGGGACGGATTTTAAAATCCGTCCCTCTGTTTTTGCTTTAAAGAAATCTTTTGATGCACGAGACTCCTACAGGAAAAAGCGCAGATGTAAACTGCGCTGTCAGAGACAAACAAGACCCGCTTTCCTGTCCAAACGGGGCAGGAAAACTGGCTTGTGTCTCGCCTGAGGAAAGCGAGTGCATATCCAAATGATTTCTTTTGAGTCAAATTTTGTTCGTTGATCTTCTTTTTATGCTTGCTTTGTTTTCGGTCGTTCGCCTTGTCCTTCTTTTAAGGTTGGTCGTTCATTCCCCATCAAGAAGACAAAGATAACGCCGAGCACTGCTGGAATCAAGGCCCACAAATAGACCGACGAAATCGATTCCGCAAGTGATGACTTGATGGCATTCGCTACTTCCGGCGGCATCTTCGCAAGGGCTGAAGCCGTCGGGAATTGTCCGCCATCCGGTGCATTGCCACCCGGCAACTGTTCACTGATTGTCGATGAAAACGTCCGTGATTGAACAATTCCAAGAACTGTTACGCCGAGCGTCATCCCAATCGTTCGGAACGTTGATCCCATCGAAGTAGCGGCTCCCCGACGCTGCATCTCAATCCCGTTGATACTTGCCAAGTTGAGTAAAGAGAAGCTGAATCCGACACCAAAACCTAAAATAATCATGTAAATCGTGATGGCTGTTCTCGATGTTTCAAGGGACATCGTGCTTAACAGATAGACCCCTAACAAGAAGAAGACTGCCGAAACGAGCATAACATTCCGGAATCCGTATTTATTCGGTAATCTTCCACCAAGTTGGGCCGAGACGACGGATGCAATCAGCATCGGCATCAAAATCAGACCCGAGTTGGTCGCACTGCCACCAAATACACCTTGGACAAAGATTGGAATAAAGACACTGGCAGAGATGAAGACGAATCCGTAAAAGAAGGCTACGCCTTGTGTCGCTGCAAACAATTGCCGTCTAAATAAACTGAACGTGATGACCGGATCGGCTGCGCGACGTTCGATGAAGCCAAAAATGATGAAGGCAACGAGAGCCGCTCCAAACAAACCAAGGATTTGCGGTGAGTTCCACGCATAATCCTTTCCACCCATTTCAAGTGCCAGCAAAAATAGGACAAGTCCGGCAACCAACGTCACGGCTCCAGCATAATCGATTTTTTGTGTCCGATGCACCGGTGACTCCTTGTAAAACAGGGAAACGAGTGTTAATGCCAAAATCCCTAGCGGAATATTGATATAAAAGACCCAACGCCAGTTGATCGCATCCGTTAATACGGCCCCAAGTAACGGACCAAAGATACTTGAAATTCCGAAGACGGCCCCAAACAATCCACTGACTTTCCCGCGTTTTTCAGGCGGAAAAATATCAAAGATGATGGTAAAGGCGATTGGCATTAAAGCACCGCCACCCAAACCTTGAACGGCACGATAAACGGAAAGTTCAACAATCGAGTCGGCCATCCCGCAAAGAATGCTTCCTGCTATGAACAGTAACATTCCAAATAGGAAGAATCGTTTCCGACCGTACATATCACTCAATTTACCAAAAATCGGCATCCCGGCCACAGTCGCAATCATGTAGGCCGATGTGACCCATGCATATTGATCAAAACCGTTTAATTCACTGACGATTGTCGGCATCGCAGTCGCAACGATGGTATTATCCATTGCCGCTACCAAAATCCCGATCAATAACCCTAACACGACGTAGCGTGTTTTCGTCGAAGTCGTAGCCATCGACTCACCTCTTTCTTTTCAAAAAATAGCTAATCTTCATAATAGCTTATTCATTGTATCATCGTATGTGCAAAATCTCATCGTTAAATGTTCGCTGTATGTAAAAAACACGATTCCCCAAAAATGGAATCGTGTTTATCGTATCAATTCTTATTTAATGTCATACGAAATCTTTTCACCGGCTTCAACTGTTTTCCCGACATCGACCGAAACTTTCCGGTCGCCGCTGTTCGTGACGATAATCGGTGTCAGGAGTGATGGGACAAGCGGTCGGATTTGTTCTAGATCAACGTTCAGCAACGGTGAACCCGGTTCGACCCGATCCCCTGCCTTCGCTAGCGCTTCAAATCCTTTTCCTTCAAGTGATACTGTATCAATACCGATATGAATCAGGATTTCATCTCCATTATCGGCAAGAATACCAATCGCGTGTTTCGTTGGGAAGAACGTCGTGATTTCACCGGAAACAGGAGAAACGACGTACCCTTCTGTCGGCTCAATCGCATAACCGTCACCCATCATCCGTCCGGAGAAGACTTGATCCGGAACGTCATCGAGTGAACGAATCACACCACTGAGTGGCGAGACGTATCCTTCACTCGGAACATATGCACCATCTGTTCCGGCTAAGCCTGACCGGTCATCGGTCCGCGCTTCCGCTCCTGTCGGGACTTGTGGAATCGGATCGGCTTCCGGTTTAGCAGGTGGTTGATAGTTCGGGTCGTTCATAATTTCTGCCATCTCGGTCTTAATACCATCTGATTTCGGACCAAAGATTGCCTGGACATTATCCCCGACTTCGAGGACACCGGCAGCACCCAACTGTTTCAAGCGATCTTTGTTGACACCTGATTTATCATTAACGGTAATCCGGAGTCGTGTAATACAGGCATCCAAGTGTTTGATGTTTGAAGCCCCGCCAAACGCTTGGAGAATTTCATACGGCAGTTCGCCAGCCGTCGTCGTCGATGCGGCAGCACCTTCCTGAATCGCTTCGCGTCCAGGAATCTTCAGATCAAATTTCTGGATGACGAAACGGAAACCAAAGTAATAAATGACGGCGAATACGAGACCAACCGGGATGACGAGCCACCAGGAAGTCCGGTTTGGTAAAATACCGAACAACGTGTAGTCAATCAGTCCTCCGGAGAAAGTCATCCCGATCTTGACGTTCAAAATGTCCATGATCATGAAGGATAATCCGGCAAAAACAGCATGGACTGCAAACAATAATGGTGCAACGAAAACAAATGAGAACTCAACAGGCTCAGTGATCCCTGTCAGGAAAGAGGTCAGGGCAGCCGAGAAGTATAACCCTTCAACGGCTTTCCGGCGATCCTTCGCAACAGTATGATACATTGCCAGACAGGCAGCAGGAAGTCCAAACATCATGAACGGATATTTCCCGGTCATGTATGTTCCGGCTGTGAACGGAACGCCGTCTTTTAACTGGGCAAAGAAAATCCGCTGATCCCCGTTGACGATATTGCCCGCCTTGTCGGTATATTCACCGAACTGGAACCAGAAACTTGAATACCAAATATGGTGGAGACCAAACGGAATGAGAGAACGTTCAACTAATCCAAAGATGAAGGCAGATAACGTTTCATTTGATTCGATGATCGTTTTCGAGAACGTATTGATGCCCGTCCCGATCGGCGGCCAAATATAGGACAACGCAAAACCAGCGACTAAACTGAATAGCGCTGTAGCAATTGGGACAAACCGTTTACCGGCAAAGAATCCAAGGAAATCAGGTAATTTAATTTTAAAGAATTTATTATAGCTGTACGCCGCAATTAATCCGGCGATGATCCCTCCGAACACCCCCATTTGCAGGGTCGGAATTCCTAAGACAGTCGCATACGATAAGTCACTCGATTTTTGTGCTTCTGTAATCTTTTCCGGCGTAATCTGTAAAAATGAGCTGATAACTTTGTTCATGATCAAGAATCCAACAATCGCGGCTAACCCTGCGACCCCTTCACCATTCGCAAGACCAATCGCGACCCCGACGGCAAACAATAATCCTAGATTGGCAAAGATGATATCCCCGGCATCCTGCATAACCCGCCAAATGACGACCAGTGCGTCATTTTCGAGAAACGGAAGATACTGCGTCAGATTCGGGTTTTGAAACGCCGTACCAAACGCCAGGAGAAGCCCCGCTGCCGGTAGGATCGCAACCGGTAACATCAAGGCTTTACCGATCCGTTGCAACACACCGAACACATTTTTCCACATCAGTGATTTCCCTCCTTTTTTTAACCAAACTACTTACTTCATACCCTTAATGTTTCTCACGCAAAACTATTTGCCTGATGTTTATTTTCACAAAAAAAAGAGCCTTCCCAAATCGGGAAAGCTCTTTCAATCATTAGACTGATTTTTCTTGTTTACGTGATGCGATGACAGCTTGAATCTCAGATTTAATGTTATCTGATTTCGGTCCGTAGATCGCTTGAACGTTGTTACCAACTTCAAGAACTCCTGCAGCACCTAATTTTTTCAACTCATTTTTGTCAACTTTTGATTTATCAAGAACTTCAACACGAAGACGTGTGATACATGCGTCAAGGTGTTTGATGTTTGATTCAGAACCAAGTGCATCCAGAATACCTGCTGCGAGTTCAGAACCTTGAGCCATTGATGTCTCTTGGACTTCGTCTTCACGACCTGGTGTTTTCAAGTTGAACTTGCGGATTGCGAAACGGAATCCGACGTAGTAAACAACTGCAAGAACAAGACCGACGACGATGACGAGCCACCACTGCGTGCGTCCTGGAAGGACACCGAAG
Source organism: Exiguobacterium sibiricum 7-3 (assembly GCF_000620865.1). Lineage (NCBI taxonomy): Bacteria > Bacillati > Bacillota > Bacilli > Caryophanales > Exiguobacterium > Exiguobacterium artemiae. Next base: position 746,821 of record NZ_KK211190.1, on the reverse strand, counting down.
AGAAGGAAGTCAATCAATCCACCTGAGAATGTCATACCGATTTTAACGTTCAAGAGTTGCATTGTCATGAACGAAAGACCTGCGAAGACTGCGTGAACTGCGAACAAGATCGGAGCAACGAACAAGAACGCGAATTCGATTGGCTCTGTGATACCTGTCAAGAAAGCTGTAAGTGCTGCTGATCCAAGAAGACCACCAACAACAGCGCGACGCTCTGGGCGTGCTTCATGGTACATAGCAAGTGCTGCTGCTGGAAGACCGAACATCATGAACGGGAATTTACCAGTCATGAACGTACCAGCTGTTAGTGCAACGTTATCTTTTAACTGTGCGAAGAAGATTGCTTGGTCACCATGAACAACTGTACCGGCTTTGTTCGTGTACGAACCGAACTCGAACCAGAATGGTGCATAGAAGATATGGTGAAGACCGAATGGAATCAATGAACGTTCAATGAGACCAAAGACGAATGCTGCAAGTGTTGGGTTCTTCTCCATCATGAAGTGGGAGAATGTGTTCAACCCGTCTTGAGCGAACGGCCAAACGAAAACAAGTACAAGACCTGCGAATAATGAAACGACTGCTGTAACGATTGGAACGAAACGTTTTCCTGCGAAGAATCCGAGGAATTGCGGCAATTCGAGATTATGATACTTCCCGTAGGCCCAGGCTGCGATTAAACCGATGATGATACCACCGAAGACACCTGTTTGAAGTGTTGGAATTCCGAGTACGTTTGCGTACCCTTGTCCGTTAGCGACCATTTCTGGTGTAACGCCGAGCCAAACGCTCATTGTTTTGTTCATGATCAGGAATCCGACGATGGCAGCAAGTCCGGCAGCGCCGTCTCCTGCTAATCCGATCGCGACACCGACCGCGAATAAGAGTGCTAAGTTACCGAAGATGATATCCCCGGCTGCTTCCATCAATTTTGCAACCTTGATGATTGCATCATTTTTTAAGAACTCGAGTTTTGACGTCAAGTTCGGATTTTGCATCGCGTTACCGAATCCAAGTAAGATCCCGGCAGCAGGCAAAATCGCAACAGGAAGCATCAACGCTTTACCAACACGTTGAAGAACAGCAAAAATCTGTTTGAACATGTGTGTTTCCTCCTTTTGATGTAAAAACTAAAAATAATGAATAATACCAATGACGGGTTGAAAAAAAGTCAGACATCCGACCGATTTTTACAGAAAAAAATCAGGCACAAGCGGATTGTAGACAAAATACACTTATCCCGTAAAAATAGAAACGGAAATAAATCATCTTGCCCGACATCCCACTCATGCCTGATCGTATCAGTAACACGTAGTCCGTGCGGTCATTTACCTAAATCGTACTGCACTAAGCGTTGCAGATGCATCGTAAGATACGTCGCTTCACCGCGCGGTACCGCTTTCTTCAACTGACGTTCCATGATGGACATCAGCTCCCAAGCAGTATCATAGCACAGCGGATATTCTTCGCGCAATAGCTTTTCTACTTTTTCTGGCGCCTCTAGGTACTCCCCATTGGAAACCCTTTCAATTGCTGAACGCAGGTGCCGGATTAAACGCTTATAATCCAGTGATTTTCGGTCGATTTTGATTTGCAGACGTTGTTCGATATGACTGGCAATCAGTCCGACCAATTGATGGTGTCGGTTAACTTCAAGGACATCTTTGAAGTTCGTCGCCGAATGGATATGAAGTGCAATAAATCCGGTTTCGGCCGGCGGTAAATAAAAATTCATTTCAGCACTAATGAATTCAACGATTTCTTCCGCCAGCGCATATTCTTCCGGATACAACGCTTCGGTTTCCGCAAGAAATGGATTCGTCACTTCCATCCCTTGTTCAAGGCGCTTGAATGTAAACGTCAAATGATCCGTCAATCCGATATGAATGTGTTCGTCAACCCGTTTCCCGAACCGTGTTTCGATCATGGAGACGATCTCATTCATCAAGGCGATGAAGTTTTCATCCAGATGTCCGACAAGCGCCTTGTACTGCGCTTGTTCGTCTTTATCCTTTAACGTATATACTTTTTCTAGCTTTTCAAGATCCGTTAGTTGATCGCCTGGCTTCCGACCGAAGCCAATCCCTTTTGCGAGGATAATGACTTCCTGGTTGGCACCAGTCGAACAAATGACGACATTATTATTCAAGACTTTGATAACGTGGTACATTTGTTTATCCATTCGCTCTCAACCCTATCTGCTCTTACACATTTTTTAAAAGACACTGTTTTTATTATAACGTGTTTTCACATACTAAAAAAGCCTACTCACTCAAGTAGACTTTAAAACATTTGGTAACCGCTCTTACGCAGGAAACGAATGGACATCCCGGCGATGATGATTCCGGCAAGACCGGCTACGAACATCGTGATGTCTGCCGTCTGCAGACCCATGATTCGTTCCCCGAGTTTCGGAATCGCTTCACGCGCATTCGTGAAATAATCAAGTGTCGACTGGTTATCAATCATCATGATGATGATGATCGGATAAAGGACAAGCATGATCCACGTACTGCGTAATAACATGTTTAAGATAAAACCGATACTAAAGAACATGACGAGATAAAGAACGCTCCCGATCACGGCTTGAATGATATGCATAATGTTCCCCCTTTAAATCTCTTTTAGTATAACCGACAAAAAAGGCAAATGCACGAGTGTACATTTGCCTAAAACGTGAACTTAGAATTTACCTTTTTTGATGGCAAGACCAATCTTTTTAAGCTCAAGGAAATGTTTGTTGTCGATGACTTTTTTCATAAACGATGCGTTACGGCCGTAAATCTTCTTACCGAAGACCATGCCGATTCCATCTTTATGACCAAGTGAAGCGACAGTTCCTTTGTTTTCATATGTGAATGTCGATGTTTGACGTCCACTGATTAAGGCTGCAATGTTTTCAGCCACTTTGTGTGCCTGCTGTGTTGCGATTTGCGCAGTTGGTGGGTACGGACGGTTCGAGTTCGGATCCATAACCGCTGAACAGTCACCAATCATGAAGACATTCTCATGTCCAGGAACACGGAGATCTTCTGCGACGACGACACGGTTACGCATCGCTTCAAAGCCAGATGCTGCAACAACCGGGTTACCACTGACGCCACCTGTCCAGATGATTGTGTTCGCTTCGATTGTTTCTGTTGTTTCACCTTGGAGCGGTCCGAATGTCACGCTGCCCGGTGCACATTCCTTGATGCCGTTACCGAGTTTGAACTCGATGCCTTGGCGCTCAAGCCATTTGTGTGCGTAGTTGACGAGATCCGCATCAAATCCAGGAAGGACCGTTGGAGCCGCTTCAATATTGACGACACGAACGAGTTCGCGTGGGATATCATATTGTTTGCAAAGTTCAGGAATCCGGTTGACGAGTTCACCCATGAATTCGATTCCCGTAAATCCGGCACCACCGACGACGATCGTCAAGAGTGAACGGTTTGTTGAACCTGTCGTTTTATACTCTGCGAATGAGTAATCGATGTGTTCCTTGATTTTCCGGACACTGTTCAATGAACTGATTGTTAGAGCATTCTCTTTCAACCCTTTGATGCCGAATGTTTCAGGGACTCCACCGAGTGCCACGACGACATAATCGTAAGGGACTGTTCCACCGTCGACAAGTTTCACTGTATTGCTTGCTGTATCGACTTTTTCGACGATTCCTTTAACAAGCTTGACACGTGAAGGATTGATGACGTCGTTAATATAGATACGTGCTTGTTCAGCAGACATCGTACCTGCTGCTGGTTCGTGCAACCACGTTGTTTGATAATGGTAATCGTGTTTGTTAATTAATGTGATGTTCGCTTGGTCGACGCCAAGTTTTTTCTGAAGGTTGACTGCTGTGATCAATCCACCGTAGCCGGCTCCAAGAATAACAATGTTTGGTGTGTTCATGTTCTGATACCCCTTACGCTTAATAGTTTTGTTGTGATTTTCTTCACATTCAATTGCAGATAAATGCTCAAAAACTTTGTTCAAATAATGTTCACACGTCTATACGTTCATTGAACCATTTTCTATCATAGATTGCAAAGTAAAAATATGCAATCCCTGAAAAAAATGTGAGATGTCCCGTACTTGCAACATGGAACCCCTCTTCCTATATAATAGGGGTATCCAACTTTAGGAGGGACTCAGATGCACCAACCATATGATGTCACAATTATCGGCGGCGGTCCGGTCGGACTGTTCACCGCGTTTTACTCAGGCATGCGTCAAATGAAGACGAAAGTCATCGAAAGTCTGCCGCAACTCGGTGGACAATTAGCAACGCTCTACCCTGAAAAATATATATACGATATTGCCGGCTTCCCGAAAGTCAAGGCTCAGGACTTAGTCGATCGCCTGCTCGAACAAGCAAATGAATTTGATCCGACGTACGTTCTCGGCGAAACGGTCCTTGCTTACGAACGCCTCGATGACGGACTAATCCGTCTCGTCACGAACAAAGGTGAACATTATACGAAAACCGTCATTCTGACAGCCGGGAACGGTTCGTTTGCTGCCCGTCCACTCGGTGTCGCCGATGCAGAACGGTTTGAAGCAAGTAACCTGCATTACTTCGTCAACGAGATGGATCGCTTCAAAGACCGTCAAGTCGTCTTGCTCGGCGGCGGTGATTCAGCGGTCGACTGGTCACTGATGCTCGAACCGATCGCCAAATCGGTCACGCTCGTCCACCGACGTGATAAGTTCCGTGCCCATGAACATACAGTCGAATTGTTGCATAACTCGTCTGTCAATGTCATGACGCCGTATACACTCGAATCGGTCACAGGTGATGACAGCATCGAGACGCTGACGTTCAAACATGCCGAAACGGATGAAGTCATCGTCGTCGGTGCCGATGATGTCGTCTGTAACTTCGGTTTCGTCTCCTCGCTCGGACCGCTCAAGGAGTGGGAAGTCGAATTCGAACGCAATTCGATCCGCGTCAACTCGAAGATGGAGACAGCGATTCCCGGTGTCTTCGCCTGTGGGGATATCGCGACCTATGACGGTCGTGTCAAATTGATCGCGACCGGTTTCGGGGAAGCACCGATTGCCGTCAACCAAGCGAAGTTGCTTGTTGATCCATCGGCCCGTCATCCGCAACACTCCACAAGTCTGTTCGAAAAAGTGAAAAATCATTAAGTAATCACGAACAACAGCGTCACCTCGATTTGCGAATCGAAGGAACGCTGTTTTTTTGATTCATGCGTTAAATGACGGGACAAGTACAATCCGATACGTACACGCAATCAGTTGTTTCCCGCCCCGCTCGATTGGCTGTCCGGAAACGAGACGTCCGCCGAAGCGTTCATAAAAGAAACGGGACGGGTTATCTGCCAGCACACTTACAATGCAAGACTGGAAGTCTTTCCGCCTGAGATCTTCCAACACGTGATCAAACAACCGTTTACCGGTTCCTTGTCCCTGATGACTTTTCAAAAGATAGAGCGCGTACAGTTCTCCCTCCGTCGCATCATTTTCCCTGCTTGGTCCACCGTTCGCAAAACCGACGATTTCGTTTGTCTGATCAAGCGCCACGAAAACCGGACCTTCGGCAAGACTTTTCCGCCAACCCGATTCCCGGTTCTCCGCTGATAACTGATCGAGATATGGATCCGGCATAATCGTCCGGTACGTTTCCCGCCAGGATGCGACATGAATCCGGGCAATCACAGCAGCGTCTTCAAGTACCGCTGCACGAATCAAAACAGGCCTCCTCATAACGAAATGATGAAGCGACGTGTCTCGCGTCCATCGCGAACAGTCGGTTCGATTTCCTGACCACCGTTCGCTACGATGACAAGGCGCGATGCGAGATTTTCGACACCACACGTCAGCAATACTTGATCGAGTCCACGCTGTCGTGCTTCCTCGAGTACGAGCCGAAGACCTGTCGTCGCATATCCTTTCTTGCGCTCGGACGGGCGGATGCCGTATCCGATATGCCCTCCATACAACTTCAAATTCTCCGTCAAGTCATGTCGGAAGTTCAATGCACCGACGATCCGTTGTCCATCGACCATCCAGTACGTTGAATGCGTAACACGTCCCGGGCTCACTTCCGATTCCTCCGCTTCTTGCTCAGCGAAATAGGCTGCGAGCGGTTCATACGTATCTCCGACAACTTCCGGTACGATCGATTCTCCCGATTCTCGCCAGTCTTCTAAAAAGGCACGGTATTCTTTTTCCCATGCGATCGTTGGTTTCATCAATTGCATCATTTGTGGTTACGGACCTCCTCTTCAATCAGTCGATCGAGCCAGTCATCGACATGCTGGAATAAATACCCTGCTTGCTTGGCTGCTGTCGTATCCATATAGAAGTCATGTTCCGGCGCAAGTGGTGACGAATCTTCGCCTGTCGTCTCAAAACGCGATGTCGTCTCTGCCACGTGATCAATCTTATCCATCAAGTCTTGAATCGACAACACGCCGTCGCTTGCAGCATTAATAGGTCCCGTCATCGTCGAACGGCCGCACCATTCGAGGAAAGCTGCTGCTTCATAACTTGAGATGTAGCCCATCTTCGCATACAAATTTTCAGCGATGATCGGTTGACCGGCCAAGGCGCGTTTGACATGAAAGACTAGTCGTTCCGTATAATCATCCGGTCCCAGGACAACCGGGAAACGAACGGCAATGACCGGGAAGGTCGCCCGTTGGAAAAAGTAACTTTCCGCCTGACGTTTTCCTTCCCCGTAGTCATGTTCTTTTTCGAGGTCATATTTCCCGGGAAACGGATTGTAGGCACGTTCTGAAATCTTCGTTCCACCGTTCTCATAGACCGACATCGTCGACGTCAGAATGTAACGTCCGACTTTCCCCTCGAACGCATCGACCGCAAGTTTCGCCTGATACGGATTAAAGCAGATGTTGTCATAGATGATATCCCAGTTCTGACTCCCTAAGTCTTTCATCGTGCTGCTTGACGTTCGGTCCCCTTTAAAAAATGTCAAGCCTTTCGCGACAGGTGGCGTATGCTCGCCGCGCGTGACAATCGTCACATCATCCCCCGATTCCGCAAGCCGTAATGCCAACCGTCGACCAAAGTAGCGTGTTCCACCAAAAATCAGTACCTTTCGCATCGATAGTCCTCCCTTGTCATAGCATGCTCATGTTCTTGTTAGTCCTTCTCCATCCGCATCGAAAAGTCCTGTTGATCCGCCGCCGAAAACAAAAAAACGCAGACGGAATCGTCTGCGTTTAGAGTGATTTGATTAACATCCGCCCGGTGTCCCGGCATTGGTTGCAGTCCGGAATGAAGTCCCGCAGCCGCATGTGGCAATCGCATTTGGATTCGTAATCGTGAATCCGCCTCCGAGCATGGATTGTTTATAGTCTACTTCCAGTCCTTTGACGACCGGATAATCTTTTTGATCGACAATGACTTTGACCCCGTGTTGCTCGAAGGTTAAGTCTGTCTCTTTTTCACTGTCAAAGCCCATGCCGTAGGAGAGACCACTGCATCCGCCACCTTGAACGAGCATGCGCAGATTTTGTTCATCGTCCGGCGCCTGCAACATCATCTCTTTGACTTGGAGTGCGGCCGCTTCTGTTAAATGAATCATGTCATCACCTTCCCTTTTTTATTAGTATACGCAATTTTGAGGTGAATCGAAACCTAGTTGCTTGAAACTATCTTGAATTCGTTGTATAAAGGAGTTGTATCAAAAAAAATTAAATCGTTCCATCTTCAGGGCAGGGTGAAATTCCCGACCGGCGGTAAACAGACGATTCGTCTGAAGCCCGCGAGCGAATAGGGCGCTATTTGCTGATTCTGTGTGACTCAGGAGCCGACAGTATAGTCTGGATGGGAGAAGATGGCGGCATGTTTCTATTTCTTGAACCGATTTTTGCAAAAATCGTTCAGGTTTAGTTTACTGCGGACTTCTCCCCTATCGAATACTTCGATGGGGGTTTATTTTGAACGCAGCCATGCCAATACTTCATCGAGAGGAACGAGCAAAAGGAGATTATACTCGTATGAAACGCACACAAAAAATGGTCACATTATCCATGTTAGGTTCAATTTCATTTGTTCTTATGCTACTGAATTTCCCGCTTCCGTTTTTACCGAACTATTTGAAGATCGACTTCAGTGATGTTCCTGCTTTGATCGCCGCTATCATGTTCTCACCGGTCGCCGGCGTCATCGTCGAAGCACTCAAAAACGTCCTGTACTACATCTTCCGCGGAAGTGGTGTTCCGGTCGGCGAGCTTGCCAACTTCGCAGCTGGTGTTGCCTTCATTCTTCCGGTCAGTTGGTTCTATCATAAAAAGAAATCTACAAAAGGTCTTGCAACCGGTCTTGTCGCTGGTACAATCACGATGGCACTCGGTCTTGCAATCCTCAACTATATCTTGATTCTTCCAGCGTACGCTTGGTTCTTCGGCATGGATTACATGCTTGATCCTGCCGTCAAGTGGACGACGATTACAGCCGGTATCTTACCGTTTAACATCATCAAGGCGATGTTCATCTCAGCCCTCTTCATTCCGCTGTTCTTGAAACTGAAACCTTGGATGATGCGTCGTCAACAAACGATCTAAGTCCGAAGCCGCGCCCGCTGACAGACACGAATCCCCGGTCTCATCTGAGACACGGGGATTTTTTTAGAATTCGTTTTCTTCAATTTTTAAATAAATCTTTTCTAACAATTCTTCCGGTGTCTCGCCGACAACCGTTTCTCCGTCAACCAGACAGAAATGATCGAGGGAACAGATGCCGCAATAACCGAGACAACCATATTCGACGACATCGACATTCGGGTCCCGTTCGAGTTGTTGCATGACGACCTGGGTCCCTGTCGCTAAGTTACTGATACAAAATTCAATAATCGGATTCACTTTTTTTCCTCCTTTAAGCAGGAATTATCTTTCCTCATGTCGTATTATACAAGGTCAGACTGATTTAGGGGAACTAAGGGGGATTTTAAGTTATGAAGCAACTGGTTGTTTTAGGTGGTGGATACGGTGGGATGCGGATTTGTGAACGATTTAAGGATGAAGAGGTCGCTGTGACACTCGTCGATCGTTTACCGTATCATGCCTTAAAAACAGAGTATTATGCACTAGCTGCCGGTACATTATCGGATCGTGATGTTCGGATTGCTTTTCCGGAAGGCGAACATCTCACATATAAATATGGACATGTCGTCCAGATTTCACCGGAGACGAACTCCGTCCATCTGCAAGACGGGACGGAACTGTTTTATGACGATCTCATCATCGCTTTAGGGTGTGAAGATAAATACCATAACATACCGGGCGCACAAGAGTTTACCTACAGCATCCAGACACTTGAAGAGTCGCGGAAAACGCAGCAAGCGATTTGCGGACTTTCACCCGGCGCGGTTGTCTCGATCGTTGGAGCCGGTCTATCCGGCGTCGAACTCGCCAGTGAACTGCACGAAAGCCGGAAAGATTTAAAAATCCGCTTATTTGACCGCGGACCGTCCGTTTTGTCTTTCCTTTCGGATAAGGTCTCGACCTATGTCCAAGAGTGGTTCGAGGAACATGATGTCGAGGTCATCAATAATTCCAACGTCACATTCGTCACGGCAGATGATGTTCAAAACGGCGATGATGCCTATCCGTCGAACTTGACGATTTGGACAGCCGGGACGCAACCGGTCAAAGTCGTCCGCGATCTTGGTTTTGAAGCGGACAGCGGCGGACGGATCAAGCTGACGGATCACCACCATGTGCCGGAACATGAAAATGTTTTCGTCATCGGGGATTGCGCCAGTCTGCCGTATGCACCAAGCGGACAGCTCGCCGAACATCAAGCCGATCAAGTCGTTGATGTCCTGCAGGCGAAATGGGCCGGCAAGAAGTTACCGAAACTGCCGGAAATCAAGTTACGCGGCATGCTCGGGTCGCTCGGGAAATCAGACGGTTTTGGAATCGTCATGGGGAAACAAGCCTTGACGGGAAAAGTTCCGCGTCTTCTGAAGTCCGGTGTCCTCTGGAAACATAAAAAAATTAAATAAGAAAAACGGCGCCGGTCATCATTCCGGGGCCGTTTTTTGCACTCTCATATCAATCGCCTGGGTGATTTTCTTCAGCTGCACGTATCCTTCATCAATCATCTCACCATCGAGCAGGACGAGCGGATAAAAATAGACATCGTCCTTTAAGGCTGTCACCCACTCATCGTCGAGCGGCACGGCCTCGAAATCGACATATTCAAAGGTTAATGCCGTCTCGTATTTCCGTCCGAGAACCGCTTGCAACCAACTGTACGTCTCTTCAGAACTCGGTGCCCCTACACAGCTCGGACAAGTCTTTGCAGCCCCGTATACCTTGATTTCCATCCTATATCCCCCTTTTCTTTCTGCACTTCTTTTTTAGTATACAAGTTTTCCAGATTGAGAACATTTTTCAACCCTGTTACAATGAGTCTATAAGAAAGGATGTGTTTACGCATGGAAATGTTTGATCAAGTAAACGAAGTACTCGAAAAATTGCGTCCGTTCCTTCTTCGTGACGGAGGAGACGTTGAACTCGTAGATGTAGAAGATGGTATCGTCAAACTCCGTTTGATGGGAGCTTGCGGCAGCTGCCCAAGTTCAACGATCACACTGAAGGCTGGTATCGAACGTGCCCTGCTTGAAGAAGTAGCCGGCGTCGTTGAAGTCGAACAAGTTTTCTAATTAGTAAAATCCCCACTGACATCCGTCAATGGGGATTTTTTTGGTTAGAGAATCCATTCTGCCAACGTATCGACCATATACGTCGGTTGGGCATCCTGCCCTTGAATGAAGACCGGTGTATGGACGCCGGAGTTGACATGCATCGTCCGGATACCGCCATTGATCCCGAACAAAATGTCCGTATGGTAATTATCCCCGACCATGATGAGATCTTCTTTCGCAAGACCAATCATTTCGGCTGCGATATTGACCATGACCGGTTCCGGTTTCCCGATATAAAACGGTTCTTTTTCCGTCGTCACACGTAAAACGGACGTCAACGCACCGTTTCCCGGCAGGAATCCGCGCTCTGTCGGAATCGCGATGTCTCCATTCGTTGAGATGAAGCGGGCTCCGGCCCGGATTGCCAGTGCTCCGACGGCTAACTTCTCATACGTGATCTGACGGTCGAGACCGATGACAACATAGTGGGCATTCTCATCCGCGACGACTTGTAAGCCTTGACGTTCAAGGGCATCAATCAATCCGCCTTCTCCGATTGCATAGACTTTCGCACCCGGATCGAGTTCTGCGATGTAGCGACCTGTCGCCATCGCACTCGTTAAGACGTGTTCCGCATTCGAATGCACACCCATGCCGCGTAATTTTTCAGCAACGGCTTCCGCCGTCATCGAGGCATTGTTCGTAACGAACAGATACGGTACGCCTTCTTCCTGCAACCGGTTCACGAAATCGACTGCTTCTTTGACGGGTTCTGTCCCGTTATACATTGTACCGTCTAAATCAAATAAATATCCTTTTGCTTTCATCCTGGCTCACTCCTCGTTTGGTAAAAATGCAGAGACGGGTCCGAGTTCTGTCTCTAAATAACGTCGGACGGCGTCCGGAAAACGACGTAATTGTGTTTCTTCTTCCAAAAGACCATCCCGGATTTCCGCTGTACTCGATGTCGTAAATTCACGGACGATTCGTGTCCGCAACGCAACGATACGCTTCAAGCTTGTCGCAAGTGACGCATCAATGACCCGCTCATCTTCTAAAATCATGACGATATCTTCATAACTTCCCGGATCACGCATGATGAAACCATCAATCATACTGTTCCCGATATCGATGATGCTTTCAATCACTAAAAATCCGATTCGTTCCCACGCAAGTGAAACTGTCAAAGCATCCCCTGTTAACTCTTTACTTTGACGCAAGGCCGTTTCAAAACAAACAACGGTTTGTTCAATCTTTTCACGATTTACAAAATACATCTTACATTCCCCCTCACACCCTTCATTTTAGCTCTATCGGCGAAACATGAAAAGCAGAAAGGCTGTTTGCATCACATTGCTCAATGTGTTATCCTCAATTTAGATTTTTACGAAAATAGTATGTCACATTGAGTGACTTGGAGGTTATTCATAGATGGAACGCGAATTAGCACTAGAAATCGTCCGAGCAACAGAAGCAGCGGCACTGGCATCCGCCAAATGGATTGGCCGGGGCAAGAAGAACGAAGCCGATGATGCGGCAACGACTGCCATGCGCGAAGTCTTAAATACCGTCAACATGGCGGGAACCGTCGTCATCGGTGAAGGGGAACTCGACGAAGCACCGATGTTATTCATCGGCGAAAAAGTCGGTACGACAAGCGGTCCGATCGTCGATATCGCAGTCGATCCGCTTGAAGGAACGAACATCGTTGCCAAAGGTCTCGGTAACGCAATGGTCGTCATCGCTGTCGCTGACCAAGGTGCTTTGTTACATGCGCCGGATATGTATATGGATAAACTGACCGTCGGACCGAACTTAAAAGGACATGTCTCACTTGACGACCCGCTCGAATTCATCATTCAAAAAGCAGCGGAATTGAATCAAAAACGAATCGAAGACGTCACCGTCATCATGCAGGACCGTCCACGCCATGATCACTTCCGGGAAGCAGCAATGCGTGTCGGCGCACGTGTCCGTCTGTTTGAAGACGGCGATGTGTCAGCAGGAATCGCTCCACTTTCTCCTTCAACTGGAATCGATATCTTCATCGGAACGGGCGGCGCACCGGAAGGCGTCATCACGGCAGCTGCCGTCAAGGCGATGGGTGGCGACATGCAGGCCCGTCTGCACCCGATGAATGAGGAAGAGACAGCACGTGTCATCCGGATGGGACTTGCCGATCCGTTGCAATTGTTGACACTCGACGATTTGATTAAAAGTGACGACTGCATCTTTGCTGCAACGGGTGTCACGACAGGTGAGATGCTCGACGGCGTCCGCTTCTTGACGGACGATATCGTCGAGACGACATCACTTGTCATGCGTTCAAAAACACGGACGATCCGGAAGGTCATCGCAGAACACAGCCTTTCGCGTAAACCTTACTTGCAAAAGGTTCCCCAAACCCTTTAATCTAATCAGAGATGAAGGAAATGAGGGAACTGACAGATGATGCAAGAACGCGATTTTTTATACGACGACGTTGAACAAACAAAAACCCGGTTCGTCTGCTGGATCGGTGAGACGAGCCGTTTCGATTTGGCCATTACCCACTCCGAACACTTCTTCGGAAAGATTTTGGTGCTGAACCTGTTGTCGAACCGGTTTGCAATCATTGGTCCGGACGACTTTGATGAGCCGGGCTACATCGCCCATGCCTTTGATTTAGAGGATGAGGCGGCAGACGAACTTGAAGGATATTTGAGTGACTACATTGGTCTATAAAAAAACAGCCAGCTCCCTTAGGAGTTGGCTGTTTTGCTGTTACAGTAACCGATCGTTTCGCTCATTGAGCGTGTTTGGACCGCTGAAAACGTTTGTATTATCCGATTCATCGTGGGCTTTCCGTTCAGAATGTTGATCCGCTTCATCGCCGACGAGTAAGACGAATTGTCCCTCTTCCGCTGCTTTGTTGGCACGGTTGACATCCTCTTTCGTCAATCCGCTCGCTTCCAGTACATCGCTGTGCGAAGAAGATCCGGCACTGTCCTTTTTAAAGATGCCTTTGATCTCTTGCCATAGATTCATGTGTTCTTCTTGCGACAGACGAGTCGATGTTTGTTGATTGTTCAGATCTGCCAACTCTTCGATTTGTTCCAAATCATATCGATCATGGGCAATGACTTTTAAATCTGTTGAAACAACTCCTGCGACACGTAAATCATGAACAGCACTGACGACTTCTGGTACTGAATGATAGATCCCGACGATTCTCATGGATAGTTCCCCCTATAGGTGCGTAATACTATACTATTAGCCGAAAACACCCAATCGGAAACATCCTTTCAAATGTCATTTTGATTACTGTTCGCTTTTGACTTCGTTTGCTTCTTCTTTTTCCGCCGAGAACTTCCGTTTCAGTTTTAACGTATTCGCCGAAGATCCGTCGAAGCGAGGTGGTGCTTCTTCTCCTTCTACGAATTCCATCCGTTTGACGATAAAATACGCACAGCCGAAATTGCAGTATTCGTACAAATAATCCGCCACGTGGGAGATTTTTTGTATCAAACGTTGCTTTTTCATGGTTATCTTCATAGAAACCACGGAGCCGCAATTGTCCGTGTCCCCAGTCTCCGACGATGTAGTCATATTTTTCGAGCACATCGCTAAAGCGGCCGATGAAGGCTTCTTCGTGGAATCCTTCCCGTTTTTCTTCGACGATTTCATATCTTTCACGATTGACTTGTATCATTTTTCCACCCCCTGCTTCTTTTATCTTACCATAATCATACTTGAAAACGAATCGTCAGACAGCAGAAAACCGTCCCCGCACGCGGCGTGGACGGTCCCTGATCGTCAGTCAATCGGTAGAGCAGCTTTATTTTTTTTCGCAGCGTTGACTTGTTCGTCGGCGTGGTAAGACGAGCGGACAAGCGGACCGGCCTCACAATGCGAGAAGCCTTTTCCGAGCGCAATCTGTTTTAATTCAGCAAACTCTTGTGGTGTGTAGTACTTGATGACATCCAAGTGCTTTTTCGTCGGTTGCAGGTATTGACCAATCGTCATGATGTCGACATCATTCGCCCGTAAGTCGTCCATCGTCTGCAAAATTTCTTCCCACGTCTCACCAAGACCTAACATCAGACTCGATTTCGTTGGAATTTCAGGTGCGAGTTCCTTTGAACGACGCAGGAATTCAAGCGTCCGGTCGTACGTTGCTTTTGCCCGGACCGTTGGTGTCAGACGGCGTACCGTCTCGATGTTGTGGTTCATGATGTCCGGCTTGGCTTCAATCAGCGTCTGTAACGCGTCGAAGTTCCCACCCATGTCGGACGGTAAGACTTCAATTGATGTCTCCGGATTCATACGGCGCACTTCACGCACCGTCTCCGCGTAGACACCGGCTCCGAAGTCATTTAAATCATCACGGGCAACCGCTGTGATGACCGCATGTTTCAGATTCATCAGACGAACGGATTCCGCTACTCGTTTCGGTTCTTCCAAGTCGAGTTCGTTTGGTCGCCCTGTCGTGACGGCACAAAAACGACAAGCCCGTGTACAGATACTTCCAAGAATCATGAACGTCGCCGTCCGGCGCACAGCCCAACATTCATGAATGTTCGGACACTTGGCTTCCTCACATACCGTGTGGAGCTTTTTCTCGCGCATCATACTTTTGAGTTCTGTGTATGTCTCATTCGTGTTCAACTTGATTTTCAACCACTCTGGTTTACGTTGTATCTCTCCGCGTCCCATGAATCGGTTTCCCCCTTTATCCGTAAAAACTGACCTGATTTCTGTTACAGTATAACAAATATTCAGTGTTTGCGGACGGGTAATTCACCAAATTCTGACTTCTCCGATAGGCGATTGAACAACAAATCCCGTAATAATTCCGGCATGAAATATTCTTTCGGCATTTCTTTGATTTCCGGAAATAAAGGACCAAATGTAAACATATCCGGAAGGACGACAGTATAGGTTTTCGTATTGTCAATTTGGTGATGATTTCCAGAATAATGCATCTTGCCCATTAATTTACCACGGAAACCGAGACCGCGCACTTTCAGCTGTTCAAAACGCTCACTGTCGACCTCGGCGATGAACGCTTTTAATTCCACACCCGTCATCGTCACCTTACACGGATTGATCGGATGCGGACAAAGCCGGTGCAAATCAAACGCGGACACCGGTCCCGGGGACAATGAGCCAAGCAACATCCCGGCCGGCACACAGGCGAGGTCCGCCTGACACCAGTCGCGCATCGTATCCGCGAGCAGTTGCGTAAACGGGGACGGGTTGAACCAGTCATTCGCCAGACCTGATGTCCGGCCAATCGGTTGTTTCATCTGACGCTCCGCTAAATACTGTTCTTTATCGAGTAAGACCGATGTCGCCTCGTCTGCCGGATACGCTTCAAGCGGATGCAGGACCGCCTCTTTTTCGCCCGTATCCGTGTTTAAGTAGATTTCCCCTGCGTACTGACCGTACTTTCCGGCCTGGGCAATCAACACGCCGTTTTTGACGACTCCGTCATCGAGGACGTGGTGCGTATGCGCTCCGATGATCAAATCAAGCTCCGGGAACCGTTCCGCCAGTTCTTCATCCTGATAAAAGCCGAGATGACTTAAACAGATCAAGACGTCGACTTGATCCCGCAAAGCTTCGATCTCACGTGCTGCTGCTTCAAACGGATCTTCAATCGTCCATCCGAGTAAGGCGTACAGCTCGTAATAAGGAGCTGTCAGCCCAAAAATCCCAACTTTTCCCGTCGGTAGGTGTTGAATCATGCCGGCTTTCACAAACGGTGCCGTCAAGTTCGAGACGAGAACCGGGAACGTCGCGTCCGTATATAAGTCTGCCAACCAATCATGCGGAAACGTAATGCCTTCATTGTTTCCGATCGTGACAGCCGTCGGGGACAGTTCATTTAATAGATGGGTATTGATTTTACCTTGCGTCGCTTCCGTCGCCGGTGCGACCCGGTCCGCATGGTCGCCTAAATCGAAGACGAGGGAATCGTACGTCCGGTGTTCTTTCATGAACGACATATAGCGAGGCCACATATCAAAGTGTGAATGCAGATCGTTATAATGAATGACGTGTAACTTCACGCTTAAGCCTCCTCTAGGTGTTAAAACAGGGAAATTTGCCGGGGCGCAAGCGATTCATAATCAAGACCTAAAATCTCGATCAGTCGTTTGGCGTTTGGTACGGCGTCTCCTGCTGAGTTGTTGTTAAAGAAAACATACACGTCTTTTGCCTGTTCGGCAAGTGAACGGATGTGTGTCGCCAAACCTTGCAGTTCTTCTTCCGAGTAACGGTACAGGCAACGGACCTTCCGCCAGTCCTCACTGCTTTGGCCGGGCTTCTTGAGCCATCCGTTGATATTACGGCCGTGCAGACGGACAAATGCCGTCTCTTGTGTCACGACGGGAACAAACGGCACAGATCCGTCTTCCGTCTGCGGTTCATCACAGATCGTATGGATGAACTGATGCTCCGCCAAAAAACGCAGTGTCCGCTCTTGGTACGCTTCGGAATACCAGGACGGATTCCGAAACTCGATCGCGACAGGGAGACCGGCAAGCGACTTCCGGATCGTCTGAAGGTACTCGAGATGCACTTTACTGACATCGAACCAGGGCGGGAGTTGGACGAGAATTGCTGCAATCTTTCCACTCTGCCGCATCGGTTCAATCGAAGCGAGGTATTGTTCAAAGATCGGACCAAGCGGATCCTTGTTTTCCCGGTCATGACCACTCATCGCCCGATGGACCTTGACGATGAACCGAAAGTCATCCGGTGTTTCCGCGACCCATTTTTGATAATTCCGTTCCGGTTGAATCGCATAATACGTCGAATCGACCTCGACTGCCGGAAAATGGCCCGCGTAGGCAGCGAGCTTCTCCTTCCGATCCTGTGGTGTCGGATAGAGGCTGTCGTGATCGCCCCAACCGGTCACGCCGACATAAATCATCCTTCCCCCTCCTCATCTGTGTGTGCTACATATTTTTTATCATAGCATAGCGGAATCGGGAATTTCTTCTTCAAGACTCGTCTTCGAAAAGACGTGTATTCTTCATATAAAAAACAAGCAAATCCTTCCTACTCCTTCAAAAATAAGGAGAAAAAGACTGCCTGTTTCATGGATTCATTGCTGATCATCAGGAGTCGGTTCGAATCCGTTCATACGTCAAGGCGATACACCCGGAAGCAAATGTCTGCTGCTCCACGAGCTGTAAGGACAAGGAGTGCTCAAACAACGGAAACATCCGCTTGCCGCCTCCGAGTAAGACGGGATAGATGACGACATGGTAGCGGTCGATCAAGTCCAAGCGGACGGCTTCTGCCGCAAGCGTCGCCCCGCCGATCGCAATCTGTTTCCCGGGTGCCTGCTTCAATGCCGCCAGTTCCTCCGCAAGTGGTCTCGTCGCAAGACGTGCGTTTCCCTCGACTGCTGTCATCGTTTCCGAGAACACAATCTTCTCGAGCGCTTGCCATGTCTTCGCATACGCTACGATGATCGGATCTGTGTCCGTTTGATCCGCGGACTCCCAGTACTGCATCATTTCATACAGACGACGTCCATAAACATGGGTATCAAATTCTGTTTCGTAGTCATTAAAATACTGATGCAGCTCAGCGTCCGGTGACGCAAACGCGATGCTGCCTGACGCATCCTCGATGTACCCGTCGAGCGAGACTTGAAAAGAATAAATGAGTTTACGCATCATAACTCCCTCCTTTTTCAATCCTTTACCCGTTTTTAGCTGTTCACGAAAAAAACTCCCTCATCTGTTGATGAGAGAGTTGAAAAATTATCCGATTGAACCTTCCATCTCGAACTTGATGAGACGGTTCATTTCGACCGCATATTCCATCGGCAATTCTTTTGTGAACGGCTCGATGAAGCCCATGACGATCATTTCCGTTGCTTCTTCTTGTGAAATCCCGCGGCTCATCAAGTAGAACAATTGCTCTTCTGAGACCTTCGACACCTTCGCTTCGTGTTCAAGCGAAATGTTATCGTTGAGAATTTCGTTGTACGGAATCGTATCTGATGTCGACTGGTTGTCCATGATCAACGTGTCACATTCGATGTTCGAACGTGCGCCGGTCGCTTTACGACCAAAGTGGACAATTCCACGGTACGTTACTTTCCCACCGTGTTTTGAAATCGACTTCGAGACGATTGTCGACGACGTGTTTGGTGCAAGGTGAATCATCTTCGCGCCCGCATCTTGGTGTTGACCTTTACCCGCGATCGCGATTGATAATGTCATACCACGTGAACCTTCACCTTTTAAGATGACGGCTGGATATTTCATCGTCAATTTCGAACCGATGTTACCATCGACCCATTCCATCGTCGCGCCGGCTTCACAGATCGCACGTTTCGTAACGAGGTTGTAGACGTTGTTCGCCCAGTTTTGGATTGTCGTGTAACGGCAGTACGCGTTTTTGTTGATGAAGATCTCAACGACTGCTGAGTGAAGCGAGTTCGTCGTGTAGACCGGTGCCGTACATCCTTCGACGTAATGCACCGATGCTTCTTCGTCCACGATGATCAACGTCCGCTCGAATTGACCCATGTTTTCCGAGTTGATCCGGAAGTAGGCTTGAAGCGGCGTATCCATCTTGATGCCTTTTGGTACGTAGATGAATGATCCACCCGACCAGACCGCTGTGTTAAGAGCAGCGAACTTGTTATCCGTCGGCGGAATCAATTTACCGAAGTACTCACGGAATAAATCTTCGTTTTCTTTCAGTGCTGTATCCGTATCTTTGAAGACGATTCCTTGATCTTCAAGCTCACTCTTCATGTTGTGGTAAACCACTTCTGATTCATACTGTGCTGAAACACCTGCGAGGTATTTTTGCTCAGCTTCCGGGATTCCGAGTTTGTCAAACGTACGTTTGATTTCTTCCGGTACTTCATCCCATGATTTTTCAGCACGTTCTGATGGTTTAACATAGTACGTGATGTCATCAAAACGAAGATCTGATAGGTCGCCGCCCCATGCTGGCATTGATTGTTCGTTGAAAATCTTGAGTGATTTCAGACGGAAATCAAGCATCCATTGCGGTTCTTCCTTCATTTTCGAGATCGTCTCGACGACTTCTGTCGTCAAGCCGCGTCCAGAACGGAAGATCGAGATATCGCGATCGTGGAAACCATATTTATAATCGCCAATTTCAGGCATGTTCTTAGCCATGTTCGTTTCCTCCTCTTACTTACTGACCGAAGTTACTTCCCTTCTTCGACGCCGCGTTCGAGCGCCTTCCAGGCAAGTGTCGCACACTTGATTCGTGCCGGGAATTTCGTCACACCAGACAGTGCTTCCGCGTCTCCCAGATCAAATTTCTCATCGTCATAATCTTTTCCTTGAACCATCTCGGAAAAGACGTTGGCGAGTTGTAATGCTTCTTCGACTGTTTTTCCTTTGACGGCCTGTGTCATCATCGACGCAGACGCCATACTGATGGAACATCCTTCGCCGTCGAACTTCGCATCTTTGACGATATCGTCTTCGATTGCGAGTTGCAGACGGATTGTGTCGCCACATGTCGGATTGTTCATATCGATTGTCACACCACCGTCAATCGCACCACGATTGCGGGGCGTTTTATAGTGGTCCATGATCACTTGACGGTACAAGTGATCGAGATTGTTAAAATCCATGACTGAAATACTCCTTCGTTTGGCGAAGTCCTGTTACTAATGCATCTACTTCTTCCTTTGTATTATACAGGTAGAAGCTTGCTCGTGCCGTTGAACTGGCTCCAAGCCAGCGCATCAGCGGTTGCGCACAATGGTGACCGGCACGGACGGCGATGCCTTGCATATCGAGTACCGTCGCGACATCATGTGCGTGGACATCACCGAGATTAAAGGTGACGAGACCCACCCGTTCTTCCGGACCGTAAATCGTCAGTCCTTCGATGTCACGCATTTGTGCCATCGCGTACTGGGCAAGCTCACGTTCGTGGGCTTCGATGTTACTGAGTCCGATTTGTTCCAAGAAATCGATTGCTGCCGACAAGCCGACAGCTCCTGCGATGATCGGTGTTCCCGCTTCGAACCGGTACGGTGATGGTTTGAACGTCGACTCTTCAAGCCCGACGTAGTCAATCATCTCGCCTCCGAATTCGACCGGCTCCATCGCATTGAGTAATGCTTTTTTGCCGTACAGGACGCCGATACCGGTTGGTCCGCACATTTTATGTGCCGAAAACGCCAGGAAATCACAATCGAGATCCGTGACATCGATTTGTTGGTGCGGTGCACTTTGCGCTGCGTCGACGACCATGACGGCACCGACAGCGTGCGCAAGTTGTGTCACTTCTTTGATCGGATTGATCGTCCCGAGGACGTTCGAGACATGCGCCATCGCGACGACTTTCGTCTGATCGGAAATTTGTGCTTTGACCGCTTCAATCGTCACACGACCGTCCGCTGTCAAATCGACATATTTCAGTTTCGCTTTTTTCTTTTTCGCGACTTGTTGCCACGGAATCAAATTCGCATGGTGCTCCAGGTATGTGACGACAATCTCGTCCCCTTCTTCGACATGCTCCATTCCGTAACTCGACGCGACGATATTGATCGCCGTTGTCGTCCCGCGGGTAAAGATAATCTCTTCATGGTGTTGCGCCTTGATGAAACGACGTACGTTCTCACGCGCACCTTCGTACGCATCCGTCGCTCGTGTTCCGAGCGTATGGACGCCACGGTGCACATTCGAATGAACCGTCTTGTAGTAGTTGTCAATCGCCTCAATGACGACGAGCGGCTTTTGTGACGAAGCCGCACTATCTAAATAGACGAGTTTCCGGTCATTAACCTGTTGGTCAAGAATCGGAAACTGATTGCGGATGGATGCATCGATTCCCATATTAGTTTACTTTCCCTTCGATCACTTGAACGAGACGTTCTTTGACAGAGTCAATCGCGAGTTCTGAAACGACCGGTTGTAAGAAACCATGAACGACAAGACGTTCTGCTTCTTTACGTGATAAACCACGGCTCATCAAGTAGTAGAGTTGAAGTTCGTCGACACGGCCGACAGATGCCGCGTGTCCTGCCATGACATCATCTTCATCAATCAAGAGGATCGGGTTCGCGTCACCACGTGCCTTTTCAGACAACATGAGTACACGTTCCGTTTGGACACCGTTTGATTTTGAAGCGCCATGGTGAATCATCGATGTTCCGTTGAAGATCGATGTTGCCGAATCTTTTTGAACACCGTGAATCAAGATGAAACCTTCCGAACCTTTACCAAAATGGTCTGTCCGGACGTTGAAGTTTTGTTTTTGATCGCCACGACCAACCGTTACGGCTTTCGTGTCAGAGAACGAATCGTTACCGACGAGGTGTGTTTTCGTTTCTGTGATCGTGTTTCCGTCATTCATGTGACCGAGTGCCCATTCGAGTTTCGCGCCTTGTTTGACGACACCGCGACGGTTCATATATGTGACAGCACCTTTTGCCAGTGTATCGACACCACCAAAGAGGACTTTGGCGTTGTCTTCAACGAACACTTCCGTGACGACGTTGACGTTATGCGCTTCTTCGCCATACGACACGAAACTTTCGATATACGTCAGTTCGCTGTCCGCGTCAGCAATGATGATCGCATGGTGGTAAAGTGCACCACCCGCTTGCTCCAGCGTATAGATTGCTTGCATCGGAACCGTCAACTTCAAGCCTTTTGGTACATAAAGGAATGTACCGCCGTTCATGAGTGCCGCGTTGAGTGCTGCGAGACGGTCTTCATTGACGTTGACGCCTTCTGTCATGAAGTATTTCTCGATCAGTTCTGGGTGATGTTTCATTGCGTCTTCGAGTGTCGTGAAGATGACACCGTTCGCCGCTTCGCTGTTTTGCGCGTGAACGAGTTGTCCGTTGCGCGTGATCAGCATATGGTCACGGTTTTCACCGATCAATGTTTCGATATCCGGTGTCAGACCTGTTACTGTCTCAAGATCTGCTGTTCCCTCTGTGAAGTTCCAGCCACCGATTTTGATTTTTTCTACTTTTGGCAATGCGAGCGTTGGGGCAAGATCCAGTGCGTCTTGACGCTTAGAGATCATCCAAGCGGGTTCCCCTAAGCGAGTCGCACGTTCTGCCACTGCCTCGCGATTTACTGCAAGATTCAGTTCTACAGTCATCATGCTTCCTCCCTCGTCTTACGCTTTTGTTTCGATTTCGACTTCTTCGATGCCGAGTTCTTTTTTAACCCAGTCATAACCTTCTGCTTCTAAACGGTGTGCAAGTTCTTTTCCACCTGACATGACGATTTTTCCGCCCATCATGATGTGGATGAAGTCTGGCTCGATATAGTTCAAGAGGCGTTGATAGTGCGTGATGATCAAGCAGCCGAATTCAGGTGAACGCATTTCGTTGACACCTTTTGCGACGACTTTAAGCGCATCGATATCAAGACCTGAATCGATTTCGTCAAGGATGGCGATGGCTGGTTTCAACATCGTCATTTGGAGGATTTCATTCCGTTTCTTCTCTCCGCCTGAGAAACCTTCGTTGAGGTAACGGTGTGCCATTTCGCCCGGCATTTCAAGAAGACCCATTTGTGCGTCGAGTTGACGGATGAATTTCATGAGTGAGATCTCATCGCCTTCTTCGCGGCGTGAGTTGATTGCTGAACGCAAGAAGTCTGAGTTCGTGACACCACTGATTTCGCTTGGGTATTGCATCGCGAGGAACATACCTGCTTGTGCGCGTTCGTTGACTTCCATCTCGAGGACGTCTTCGCCGTCGAGTGTGACTGAACCAGACGTTACTTCGTAAGTCGGGTGACCCATCAATGCTGATGCAAGTGTCGATTTACCAGTCCCGTTTGGTCCCATGACCGCGTGGATTTCGCCGCCTTTGATTTCTAAGTTGACGCCTTTCAAGATTTCTTTGCCGTCGATTGCGACGTGTAGATCTTCAATCTTCAAGTGTGAAGCCTTCATGTAGAATCCCTCCATCTATTCATTTCGTGTCTGACGATTCAGTTCACGAGAGTTACTAATTTAGTATCATTCTAATCTTAATGAATCATACCACATTATTCAAGCGTCATCGCTCATGGTTTTTTCTCAAAACAAGCGTCTTTACTGAGAATGACTTTAAAGTGAGACGACTTCCTTCTCTTCTTCCGGTTTCGACTGACTGTGAACCCGCTGTGACAGTAAGAGCAGTGGGATACCGAGCAATGTCAAGAGGGCTAGGACACCAAAAATCGGCAGTGGTCGATCTGCACCAAAATAAAGTAACAATTGACCGCCGACGACCGGTCCGACCGATTGACCGATTGACGTCAAGCCCATCGCCCCGAAATAACTACCCCGTAATTCCGGTGTCGCAAAGCTGTCGGTCAAGATATCCGTCATCGTGAACATCATCACTTCCCCGCACGTGAAGATGAACATCGCGCCGATCATCAGCCAGACCGTACCGGCCGTTCCCATAACGAATAAACCGACGGCGACGGTCGCAATGCCGACCGTGATCGATACGAGCGGCGACGTCTTGACACCAAACTTCATGATCGGGTACTGGACGACGAGTACCGTGATTGCGTTAATCGTAATCAACAAGGCAAACAAACTCGTCCCGCCCGACAATAGCGTCGTCGTCGTTAAAAACTGCGGCAATGTCGAGTTGAACTGACTGTATCCGAAGACTCCGAAGATGATCCCGGCGAGCGCGAACGTAAAAGCGACGTCGGTCTTCAGCAGACGGACCGTTGCCCCGAACGACACCTTTTTCCCGCCGTGACTTTCCGTGATCGGATGCCGCTTAAACAGGATGAAGATGGCGACGCCGTAGCCGAAGTAAACGAACGCCGTAATATAGAAGGTAATCGACGTATTGCCCGCACTGAGCAACAAGGCAATCCCCGGTCCAATCGCCGCTGCAATATTGATGCACGTATAACGGATGTTAAAGACGAACAACCGGTTTTCTTCCTCCGTCGTATCACTGATCAACGCCCTCGCCGACGGTTCGAAGATGGAACGAAAAACGCCATTCAAAGCACTTAAGATGAAAAATGCCCAAAATGTCTCGACTTGCGCCAAGGCGATGAAGACAAACACGAAACCGAGTGTCCCGCTCAGCATCATCGTCCGCCGCCCATACCGGTCGGATAACGTTCCGCCGATGAAGCTCATGACAAGACTCGCGATGGCCGAGATACTGAGAATCCAGCCGACATCAACCGGACTGAACTTTAAGACGACCGATAAGTAAATCGCAAAAAACGGCATCGTGATGAATGTCCCGAGCCGGGCGAAAAACGTGCCGAGCAAAACCCCGATCGTCAATGGATGAAGCTGTTTCAAACGTTGCATGCAGATCCCCCCTTTCGCACAAAAAAAACAATGCATCCTTCCATTATATAGGAAGAATGCATTGAATGAAGCAACTTATTTACTGACCGGGACAACTGCCCCTTTGTATTCTTTTGTGATCCAGTCCTGGTTTTTTTTCTCATGAAGAATGTCTAAGAGAGTCGTGACGCGCTTGTCTTTCTCGTCGCCATCACGTGTGACGATGATGTTGACGTACGGCGAAGACTCGTCCTCTAACGCAATCGTATCTTTCAACGGGTTCAGACCGTTATCGATCGCATAGTTCGTGTTGATGAGAACAGCGTCGCCTTCGTTGTTTTTGTAGGCTTGTGGTAAGAGTGACGCTTCGATATTCGTCTTGAACTTGATGTTTTTCGGGTTTTCTGCGATGTCTTTGAGCTGTGCATCCGTTGTTTTACCGTCTTTCAACTTGATGAGTCCTTCATTTTGGAGGAACGTCAAGACACGTCCGCGTTCTGCGACGTTTGAGCTCGTTAAGATCGTTGCGCCTTTTGGTAATTCATCCAACGACTTATATTTCTTAGAGTAGACACCGAGTGGTTCGACGTGAACGCCACCGGCACTTGCAAATTTGTAGTCTTTATTTTCTTTTTCCTGTTGCTCAAGGTACGGCACGTGTTGGAAGTAGTTCGCATCGATTTCTTTTTCAGCCAATGCTTTGTTCGGTAACACGTAATCCTGGAACTTCTTGATTTCGAGTTTATAGCCTTTTGCTTCGTATTCTTTTTGAACGTGCTCGAGAATTTCAGCGTGGGGAACGTTTGACGCTCCAATGACGAGTGTTTTAGAATCCTCGCTGCCTGATGAAGATTCTTCTCCGCATGCCGCGAGGCTGATTGCTAAGACCGATACGGCTGCTGTGCCGACGAATTTTTTCCAAAGTTTCATGAATGATTCCTCCCAAGTTAAATAAAATAGGTCTTACCGTTTATCGATGGCTTTGACGAGCAGGTCACCAATAATTTGAATGATGAAGACGATGACGAGAATCAACAACGTCGCGATGACGGTGATGTTATTTTGTGAGCGCTGGAATCCTTCAATGAAGGCCATATCGCCCAGTCCACCACCACCGGCTAACCCGGCCATTGCCGTGTAACCGACGAGTGCGACGAGTGTGACGGTGATCCCGGAGACGATTGCCGGAAGAGCTTCCGGAATCAAGACTTTATAGATGATTTGGAACTTCGTTGCACCCATCGATTCAGCTGCTTCAATGACACCCTTATCGACTTCACGAAGCGCCAGTTCGACCATCCGTCCGTAAAACGGTGCTGCCCCAAGAATCAACGCCGGTAAAGCAGCGGTCGGGCCTAAAAATGATCCGACGATGATTTTCGTAATCGGAATCAACAGGATCAATAGGATAATAAACGGGATCGACCGGAAGATATTGACTAAAAAGCTGAGCACGGAATACAGTGCCCGGTTCTTAAACAACAGATCTTCGTTTGTCGCATATAACAACAGACCGATCGCAAGTCCAAGGATAAACGTCGCGAGTCCTGCAACAGCCGTCATATAGACGGTACTGCGGGTTGCTTCCCAAACCATATCCCAATCCACATCTGCAAAAAATGTACTCATCGGTGATCCACCTCCACTTCAACGTCACTCGCTTGAAGTTTGGCGATGACCACTTGTGCTTCCTGTTCCGATCCGAGCAACTGAATGAACAGCGTTCCGAGTGCTCCGTCCTGCGTCTGTCCGACGTTTCCGCCGATGATATTGAATAATAAGTTCGAATCTTTCATGACTTCGGCAAGGATCGGACTTTCCGCCGTCGAACCGACGAACGTCAGCTGGACGATTTTTCCGGTCGGGTAGCGTTCGCGTAATTTCGCAAACGTCAATTCGTTTTCGGATGGTGATGTCAATTGTTTGACGAACTCTTTTGTCATCGCCTGTTTCGGGTGACGGAATACTTCGGCAACCGGTCCCTGTTCAACGATTTTCCCGGCTTCCATGACAGCAACCCGGTGACAGATTTTTTGAATGACATGCATCTCGTGTGTGATCAAGACGATCGTCAGTTTCAATTTTTTGTTGATGTCGACAAGCAACTCTAAAATTGAGTCCGTCGTTTTCGGATCCAGCGCGCTTGTCGCTTCGTCACATAGTAAGACATCCGGGTTTGATGCCAGGGCCCGGGCAATCCCGACCCGTTGCTTTTGTCCACCTGACAGTTGGGACGGGTAAGCACCTTCGCGTCCGTCGAGTCCAACGAGTTGAATCAGTTCAGCGACCCGTTCTTTACGGCGTGCTTTCGGATAACCACCAAGTTCCAAAGGGAACATGATGTTTTCTTCAACCGTCCGCGACCAAAGCAGGTTAAAGTGCTGGAACACCATCGAGACGTTTTTCCGAACACCGCGTAATTCTTTTGGACGTAACGTCGTCATTTCGACTCCGTCGATTTGGATCGAGCCACTCGTCGGAGCTTCCAACATATTCAGCAATCGAATCAGCGTCGATTTCCCTGCTCCCGAATAACCGATTATTCCAAAAATTTCACCGCGCTCGATTGTTAAGTCGACATTGACGACGGCTTCAACCGATCCGCGCTTCGAGCGATAAATCTTTCCTACATCCTGTAAGCGAATCAATACTGTCCCTCCTAAACGTAAAAAAAAGTGCGCACGTTTTAGAGCAAACGCGCGCACTTTTTCAGTACACAAAACCATTTGCTCTCATCTTGCAGACATTCGTCTGCTGGAATTAGCACCACTTCGGAATAAATTCCGCGGTTGCCGGGTTTCATCGGGCCAGTCCCTCCACCACTCTCGATAAGAGTTATCGGTATTTAGTTATTTTTAATATAATCTGAATATTAGCAGGGCTTATTTTGCTTGTCAAACAGTTTTTTCTGAAACCGGCTGAAGCAGGCTGAAAGCACGTGCTAAATCTTCTTTCAAGTCTTCTGCATCCTCAAGTCCAACCGAAATCCGGACAAGACCATCCGTAATGCCGAGCTCAGCGCGACGTTCTGCCGGAATCGAGGCATGTGTCATGCGTGCCGGAACAGAAATCAAGCTTTCAACAGCTCCAAGACTCTCAGCCAACGTGAAGAAATGTGTCGCTTCGACGAGTTTCTCCGCGTTTTCCGCTGATCCGACATCAAAGCTGATCATGCCGCCAAAACCAGTCGCCTGTTTTTGTTGTGTCGCATGTCCCGGATGTGTTGGAAGTCCTGGGTAGAAGATGTTTGAGACGACGTCTTGTTCCTGTAAGAACTGAACGAGATCATGTGATGTTTCTTCGATTGCATCCATCCGGATACCAAGCGTCCGTAATCCACGGACGAGCAGGAAGCTGTCCTGCGGTCCAAGAATACCGCCGGTCGAGTTTTGGATGAAGTGAAGATCTTCTCCGAGCTCGTCGCTGTTGACGACGACGAGTCCAGCGACGACGTCCGAGTGACCGCCGATGTATTTTGTCGCGCTGTGCAGAACGATATCTGCACCGAGTGCGAGTGGTTGTTGCAAGTATGGTGTCGCGAATGTGTTATCGACGACGAGTTTCAGGTTATTGCGCTTCGCGATTTCAGCGACAGCCGCGATATCCGTGACTTTCAATAACGGGTTCGTTGGTGTTTCGACATACAACATCTTCGTGTTGTCTTGAACCGCGGCTTCCGTCGCGGCGAGATCCGTCGTATCGACGAATGTCACTTGGATGTTGAATTTCGGTAAGACACGTTGCATCAAACGGAACGTTCCGCCGTAGACGTCATCGGTCATGACGATATGGTCACCTGACTCAAGCAGGTTGAAAACCGCGTGAATCGCAGCCATTCCTGATCCGAAGGCAAAACCACGTGCGCCACCCTCGAGGTCGGCGATCAATCGTTCAATGCTCGTCCGTGTCGGGTTGGCTGTCCGCGAGTATTCGTAGCCTTCTTTTAATTGACCGATTTTCTCTTGTTTGTACGTACTTGTTTGATAGATCGGAGGTGTAACGGCACCTGTTGCTCGATCGACGCCTGTTCCTCCATGAATCAATGCTGTCTTTTTACGCATGTGTCTCGTCCACCTTTTCAAAGATTTGTTGGCTCAAATACCGCTCGGCACTGTCCGCGAAGACGGTGACGATGGTACTGCCGGGAAAACGGTTTGCCAGATCAAGCGCTGCTACGAGTGCCGCACCGGCTGAACTGCCGACGAGCAACCCTTCACGAGCCGCCAATTCATGGACTTTCGTGAATGCATCATGATCCGAAACCGTATGAATTTCATCTACTAAGTCGCGAGAGACGAGACTTGGCCATTTGGCCGTCCCGATGCCTTCCGTCTTGTGCGGTCCGGCTGGTCCCCCATTGAGGACGGAGCCTTCCGGTTCGACGATTGCACCTTTCGTCCCGAGACGTTCTTTTAAATAAGCCGCTGTTCCGGCAAACGTTCCACCTGATCCGCATCCGGCAACGAACCAATCAATCTGATCCAGTTCCGCCATCAGCTCAGGACCAAGTGTCCGCTGATACGTAACCGGATTTTCTTCGTTTTCGAATTGAAGCGGAACATAACTGTTAGGAATCGTTTGTCCGAGTTCTTTTGCTTTATCGATCGCACCCTGCATATCGAGCTCAGTCGGTGTGTTGACGACAGTCGCGCCGAGTGCCCGCATCAACGTCTGTTTCTCCTGGCTGAACTTTTCCGGAACGACACAGATGACCTCTAGATCATATTTTTTGGCGGCGAGCGCCAAACCGATGCCGGTATTCCCGGCTGTCGGTTCGATGATCGTTCCACCTGGTGTCACATATCCTTGTTCGATTGCGGCATCAACGAGTTGAATGCCAAGGCGGTCTTTGACGCTGCCCCCAGGGTTCATCCATTCGAGCTTCGCCAAAATCCGCGTACCAGCAGGCAAATCGAATGAAGTAATCTCGTAAAGCGGCGTATTTCCGACGAGGTCGCGAACTGACTTCGCAATCATCCGAAGACGATGTCCCATTCATCACGACCGGCAAGCATTTTCTCGGCATAGTGCTTCGCTCCTTTAAGGTCGTGGGCGCTTGCGAATCCGCATTGGACTTCGTTTTGCGCTGGAATTTCTTCTGCTGCTAAGACGTCTTGTAATGTCTTCTCAACGAGTTCGCTCATTTTTTCGACAGAATCAAAGTTCATCATCGCCATGTAGAAACCTGTTTGGCAACCCATTGGCGAGACATCGATGACATCATCCGAATAGTTACGGATGTTTTCTGCCAGTAAATGTTCCAGTGTGTGCATCGCACGCATCGGCATTTGCTCGACGTTTGGTTGTGTGAAACGAATGTCGTATTTGACGACTTGGTCAACTTTTCCGTCTTTGTAACCGGCAACGCGAATATATGGTGCTTTGACTTTCGTATGATCCAAGTTAAAGCTTTCTACGTTCATTTTTTTAAGTGTCATGATTTATTCCCCCATTTTCTCGGCTTCTACGAGCCAGACGAAGTGATTGTATTGTGTGAATGTCACGTCAAATCCACGTGACGCAAAAATTTGTTCCATGACCGGAATCAGTGGATAAAACTCACGTTCCAAGTCTTCTGCCAAACCGTTAAATCCTTGTGCTTTCGCTTCAGCGATCGTCTGCAAACGCGCTTCTTCCGATACGAACATCGTGTCGGCGTAGACGATTTTTCCGTCTTCCGGCAAAATCTTCGCCATCAGATCAACTGCTTCTCCCTTTTCCTCATCCGTCAGATGATGAAACGCATAGGTCGAAACAAAACTTTTCGCATGGTCTGCCGTAAAGGACAGGAAGTGTCCGTCCTGTACAGGTAACGTCGGAATCTTATCGATGAGGATTTCCCGCATTTCCGGGCTCGGTTCCACCGCCAAAACGTCTTGATGCCGATCGAGCAACCGTTGGGTCAGGTTCCCTGTTCCAGCCCCGAACTCGACGACCGGTGAGATCGCTTTTGTTGCCACCGTATCTAATATTTCTTCATAACGACGAAAGACTTCTTTGTACTCCGGATCGTGCCCCGTAACCGTGTCGTCGTATGTTGACGCCCACTCTGTAAATACATCCATAAAACGTACTGTCATGCCTGTTCGTCCTCCGTATCTCTTTTTAATTCCGACTAATCGGATATGAATTAAAGTAATTTACCTTAATCGCATTGTAGCAGGGTCATTTCTGATTGGCAAGACGACTGCTCGAAAATCTTTCGAAAACAAAAAAAAGGCGCTGCCGGAGAACCGGCAACACGAATAATGTGGTTAGAAACACTACGAAGGAAAACCCAGCCCTGACACGAACTTCTTCGTTCGTCGTACCAGAGGACGGCGCCCTTTCGACATATAAACCAAACTGTCCTCGCATTCAGATTACCTGCTCCAATCCTGGATGGTCTTTTTGGGCCGCTTCGTCTTTGGGGGACGACTTAAGGGGAGACAAACAAACAACCTAGGATTTTGTTGAGCGGTTCTGTCATGAAAAGAAACAGCCGATTTACATCTCTGCCAGACTTCCTATAAAGTATTTCTAGAAGTTGATATGAATATACCATTCATAATTTAGCATTGTCAATCAATTATTGTAAATATTCCGACAATTTAGCGTAAAGAGAAATCTTTTTTTGATTCCTCTTCTTATTCGGTACAAAACGCAAAGACATTTTGAACCGATTGGAAGGCATAAAGCCTTGATACGACTCGATTATCCTCGATTTTTAATAAAGCGGGAACACTCATGACCTGGGCTTGTTCCAAAAACTCCGGAATGAAATTTCCATTCGCTTGTTGAATCCATTCCCCGTCTTTTGTCGCTTCGACAATCGTAAGCATCCGGCTTGCGATGGCACACGTCCCACACATCGGTGCATAGACATACAAAAAACCGTTTTCTGGTACTGCTATGACTTCCTTCATTAATCCTGTCCTCCCTTCCTATTTCTTATCTTGTGCCAGTATACAGAAAAAAAGACGACGAGGAAACGAAATCGTTTCCTTGTCATCTTTTCGTTAAGTATTACTCGTTGATCATTGATTTGTAAGCAGCAGCGTCCATCAATGCTTCGACTTGTGCTTCGTCTGCGATCTCGATATCGACCATCCAAGCACCTTCGAATGGTGATTCGTTAACGAGTTCCGGGGAATCTGACAGTGATTCATTGATGGCAACGACTTTCCCTGAAATCGGTGCGTACAATTCGGATACCGTTTTAACAGATTCGACTGAACCAAACGGCTCGTTTGCCGAAATCGTATCGCCGACTTCTGGCAGTTCAACGAAGACGATATCGCCAAGTTCATGTTGCGCGAAATCCGTAATACCGATTCGTGCCTTGTTTCCTGTTACTTCGACCCATTCATGCTCTTCCGAATAACGTAGATTGTCTTTGACTTGACTCATTTGCGATTCCCCCTGTGATCTATAGTGGACTAACGCATTCAGTATACCAAATGAACTAGCCTTCTTAATACCATTTTCCGTGATAGAGTTCTTCTTTGAATCCAATCGTC
Source organism: Exiguobacterium sibiricum 7-3 (assembly GCF_000620865.1). NCBI lineage: Bacteria > Bacillati > Bacillota > Bacilli > Caryophanales > Exiguobacterium > Exiguobacterium artemiae. Next base: position 714,412 of record NZ_KK211190.1, on the reverse strand, counting down.
ACGTCTTTCCCGTCTGTTACGATCGGTCGTTTGAGCAACATGCCGTCACTCGCGAGCAATTCATATTGCTCCTGTTCCGACAGATTCGGCAGGCGGTCCTTGATGCCTTGCGAACGGTACGATTGACCACTCGTGTTAAAAAACTTCTTCAATGGCTCGCCACTCTTTTGATGAAGTGCCTGAATCGTCTCGGCACTTGGTGTCTCCTCGACGATGTGTTTATAATCGACCTCGACGCCATTTGCCTCAAGTGCCTTTTTTGCTTTGACACACGTACTGCATTTTGGATAGCCATACATAGTTACCATCTTTTCCTCACCTCTGTCTTCAGACTAGCAGATTGGTCAGCCCCGTTTCAAGCGGGCAAGCGCTGCATCGATTTGATCTTGATGATGGTGATCGTGTGCAATGAAGGAGGCGACAAACGATTTCGGCCGGAATGTGCCTTCATACGTCCGTTCATATTGCTCGTCCGTCAACCGATCGAGCTGCGCGATCAATTCCTGCCGCACGGCAATCGCTTTTCTCAACAAGGCGAGTGCATCGATGTGATGGGCATATTCGACCGCCAGACGATTGAACTCATCGTAGTCGGTTTCAACCAGCGTCAACGGTTCATCCGGTAATTTCGACACCGCATGATCGAGGTAATACCGATCCCATAAAAACAGATGACTGACACATTCCTGGATCGTCCATTTATCGATTGCGAGCGGCAACCGCCATTCTTCATCCGAAAGCCGCTCCAACGATTTATAGTAATCGACGGCAAATTGAAGTTCTGTTACGTCTTGTCGCATGCCTGCTCCCTCCTTCAATGTAAAAAATTCGCCTTTACAGAGATTTTCCCTGCAAAGGCGAATCGGTAAACCTGACTTAGACAGTATATTTGTTGGCTTCGATCAAGCGTTTCGCAATCAGACGTTTTGTTCCGATCGAGTTGATTGGCTGGTACCGGCTGAACTTCTTCAGTGCCGAGAGCAACATCCGTAACTCGTCGCCGCTTGCTGCCGCGTACAATGTTTCCTTCGCGTCCCGCTCAACGCCTTCAAACGCTTGTTGTGCAAAGACCTCCGTATAACGGATTTTCAGTTCGTTCTTCTCGACGCCTTTTGCAGCAATCGCTTTTTCCGTCCGGACGATCGCCGACTCCAGCGCATAGATTGCACTCATGATGTCAGCCGTGTTCGCGAGGATTTCCTGCTCGCCTTGGAGCTTGTCCTGATACTTCTGAACGGCCGTTCCAGCCGTCAGCAGGAAGATCTTTTTCATCATCGCAAGCAAATGACGTTCACGGTCAAGAGGTTCCGATCCGACTTCCGTCGGCATGAAGCTCATGACTTCCTGTTGCAGACGTTGCGCTTCTGCGAGGAGCGGTAAGTCGCCTTTCATTGCTTTCTTCAGCAACGTGCCCGGTACGAGCAGACGGTTGATTTCGTTTGTTCCTTCGAAGATCCGGTTGATCCGTGAATCACGGTACATGTTCTCGACTTCGTATTCGGCCATGAAGCCGTAACCACCGTGAATCTGGACCGCTTCGTCGATGACATAATCAAACGTTTCCGAAGCGAAGACTTTGTTCATTGAGCATTCAATCGCGTATTCGGCAATCGCATCCGCGATTTTCTTGCCGTCTTTGCTCTCTTCTTCCGACAACTGATCGAGACTGTCCTGGAACAATCCGCCTGTCCGATAGACCGAACTTTCCATCGCATAAGTCTGCGCCGACATCGTCGCCAGCTTTTCCTGAATCAATGGGAACGAGCTGATTGGTGTTTTGAATTGTTTGCGTTCGTTCGCATACTGGACCGCAAGATCAATCGCACGTTTTGATGAACCGACCGCACCGACCGCTAATTTATAACGACCGACGTTCAAGATGTTAAAGGCGATGACGTGTCCGCGACCGATTTCACCAAGGACGTTTTCAACCGGCACTTCCGCATCTTGTAAGATTAGCGTCCGTGTTGACGATCCTTTGATCCCCATCTTTTGTTCTTCGAGTCCGGTTGAGACACCTGGATACTCGCCTTCGACGAGGAACGCCGTAAATTTATCACCGTCGATTTTTGCGTAGACGACGAACAGACTGGCGAAGCCGGCGTTCGTGATCCATTGTTTTTCCCCGTTCAAGATATAGTGCGTTCCGGCTTCATTCAAGACTGCCGTTGTCTTCGCACCGAGGGCATCCGAGCCTGAGCCCGGTTCTGTCAACGCGTAAGACGCGATCCATTCACCGGAAGACAGTTTCGGGAGATATTTTTGTTTTTGTTCTTCGTTCCCGAAGAAGACGATTGGCAATGAACCAATCCCGACGTGGGCACCATAACTGAGGGCAAACGAGCGACCACGGGCAAACTTCTCCGTGATGATTGAAGACGAAATTTTATCCATCTGATAGCCGCCGTATGCTTCCGGGACATCAGCACCGAGCAAGCCGAGCTCGCCTGCTTCGCGCAGGAGACCGACCGACAATTCGAACTCATGTTTTTCAATCCGGTCAAGAACCGGTACGACACGGTCTTCGACGAACTTCGCCGTCATGTCACCAATCATTTTGTGTTCTTCCGAAAAATCTTCCGGTGTAAAGAGACGATCCGCTTGTAACTCATCCAGTACAAAACTTCCACCTTTAATCAATTCGTTTGTTGTTTGGCTCATTGTCCTGTTCCTCCTTCAACTAGTTCGAATACACCGGCAGCACCCATGCCGCCGCCAATACACATCGAGACGACGCCGTATTGGACGTTCCGTCGTTTCATTTCATGCAAAAGTGTTAACGTCAGTTTCGTTCCTGTACAACCGAGCGGATGACCGAGCGCAATCGCGCCGCCGTTGACGTTGACGATGTCTTCGTTCAGTCCGAGTTCCCGGATGACACCGAGTGACTGGGATGCAAAGGCTTCGTTTAATTCAATCAATCCGACATCTTCGAGCGTGATGCCAGCGAGTTCAAGTGCCTTTGGAATCGCGACGACCGGTCCGATTCCCATGACTTCCGGACGGACACCACCGACGGCAAACGATTTGAACTTTCCGAGAATCGGCAGTCCTTGGCGTTCCGCTTCTTCGCGTTCCATGATCAAGACGGCAGCAGCACCGTCTGATGTCTGAGACGAGTTGCCCGCTGTGACACTGCCGCCGAGGCGGAATGCCGGACGGAGCTTGGCGAGACCTTCCGATGATGAATCGGCGCGGACACCTTCGTCATGTTCGACGACCCACGTCTTTTCTTCAATCTTCAACTCATCGTTGACGTATTGTTCCGTGACCGTCACCGGGACGATTTCGTCGACGAACTTGCCGGACGCAATCGCAGCGGCTGCTTTTTGATGGCTTTTCAGGGCAAAGGCATCTTGATCTTCGCGTGAGACTTGATAGGTCGCAGCGACTTGTTCTGCCGTATGCCCCATGCTCATATAATATTCCGGTGCCGTCTCGACGATCGATGGATTCGGTCGGACGACGTGTCCTGGCATCGGGATTTGGCTCATCGATTCGAGTCCACCGGCGATGACAGCTGTCGCTTGTCCTGTCATGATCTTCATCGACGCATCGGCAATCGATTGGAGACCGGACGAGCAATACCGATTGATCGTGATCGCCGGCACTTCATGCGACAGTCCTCCGAGGACCGATGCATACCGGGCGATGTTCATCCCTTGTTCAGCTTCCGGTAAGGCACAACCGAGAATGACGTCATCGATTGCTCCGGTGTAGTTCGCGCGTTTCAATGTTTCCTTGATGGCGATTCCTGCGAGTTCATCAGAACGCATCGACTTAAACGATCCTTTTTTAGCTTTGCCGACTGGTGTCCGTGCACCAGCGACGATTACTGCTTCCTTCATTCGAATCCCCCCAGTCATCAGTTACGGAGCGCCTTGCCTTTGACAAGCATATGCTGCATCCGTTGTTGTGTTTTCATCTCACCGATCAAGCTCAAGAAGGCTTCCCGTTCGATATCGAGCATGTACTGCTCATCGACTTGTGTGCCGAACGAGACGTTCCCACCGGCAATGACGTGTGCGAGTTTACTTGCAATTTTTAAATCATGTTCCGAGATATAGCCGCCGTAGAACATCTCGCGGGTTGCAAGTTCAAGCGTCGCTTTCCCGGCACGACCGACGACTGGAATCTTGGCATGTGCTGGCGCCGTATAGCCTGTCCGGTCGAGTTCAAGGACCAGTTGTTTCGCATCAAACGTCAAGTGGTCCCGGTTCATCGAAATTTGATCGACGGTCCGGACATACCCGAGTTCCCGTGCTTCAAAGGCCGATTTCGAAACCTTCGCCATCGCGACGTTCTCAAACGTCTTCTGCGCGGCTTTTTCGATGTTGACGAGTCCGTCCGGTGTATTTTCGAGCAGACGACGATACGTGTTGACGTTTCCGCCGCCTCCCGGAATCAGACCGACACCGACTTCGACGAGTCCCATATACGTTTCAAGACCGGCCTGCAACCGGGCCGCCGGAAGCGAAATTTCTGTTCCGCCGCCGAGTGTCATCCCTTGTGGGGCAACGACGATCGGACGCGACGCGTAACGGATTTTTTGAATCGACTGCTGGAACTTGTTGATGATCCAGTCGAGCTCGAACCAGTTTTCATCCTCTGCTTCCATCAACATCATCGCCAGGTTCGCCCCGACACAGAAGTTTTTGCCGTCGTTGGCGATGACAAGACCCCGGTGATTTTTTTCAACGAGATCAATCGACTGTTCGATCATCTGCATGATGTCGACGCCGATCGCGTTACTCTTCGACGTAAATTCAAGGACTGCGACATCATCTCCGAGATCAAGCAGACGGGCACCGTTGTTTTCAAGCAAGACGCCGTTTGATTTGCGGACGTCGCGTAAGCGGATTTCTTTCGGATTGACGGCACTGCCGACATACGTTTGTGTCTGCGCATCATAGAACTGACCGTCTTCGTTGTAGAAGCTGGTGACGCCTGACGCAAGCATCTCGTCGACCCAAGCCGGTACGTCGTAGCCGTCCTGCTTCATCTTCGCAACCGTCTTCTCGACGCCGAGCGCATCCCATGTCTCGAACGGTCCCATTTTCCAACCGAAGCCCCATTTCATTGCTTCGTCAATCGCTTTGATGTCATCCGCGATTTCGTGTGTCAGTTGAGCCGAGTACAGTAACGTCTTCGCATGGATCGGCCACAATAAGGCACCGACACGGTCCTTCGAAAAGACAACAGCCTTGAGTTTATTTTTGGCGCCCGGAAGAGCTTTTGCTTGACCGATCGATGGTTCAGTAAGCGCTTTCTTTTCGACGTATTCAAAAGTTGCAAGATCAAGTTCCATGATCTGTTTGCCGACTTTTTTGTAGAAGCCTTGTCCCGACTTCGCTCCGAGTGACCCTTCGTCGACCAACCGTTTCATTTCTGCCGGCACGGCGAACGTGTCTTTTTCCGCTCCGTCCGGTAACAGGTCGTAGACGTTGTTCGCAACGTGAACGAATGTGTCGATCCCCACGACATCAAGCGTCCGGAACGTCGCTGAGCTTGGACGACCGAGTAATGGTCCGGTGACGGAATCGACCTCCCCGATCGAATAACCGCCCTTCTTCATCTCATCCAGTGTGACGAGCAGACCGTATGTGCCGATCCGGTTGCCGATGAAGTTTGGTGTATCTTTTGCAATGACGACCCCTTTACCGAGACGTTCTTCTGCAAACTGTTTCATGAACCGGACGACTTCCGGATCCGTGTCACTTGTCGGAATCAGTTCCAGTAACTTCAAGTAACGCGGCGGATTAAAGAAGTGGGTCCCGAGGAACCGGGCGTTAAACGACTCTGAACGTCCTTGACGCATCGCTTCGATTGAAATCCCTGACGTGTTGGAACTGACGATCGCATCTTCGCGTAAGAACGGTTCGATAGTCGCAAACAACTGTTGTTTGACGTCAAGCCGTTCAACGATGACTTCAATCACCCAGTCCGCTTCTTTGAGGCGTTCCAAGTCGTCTTCGAGGTTTCCGACTTCAATTAAATCGAGTAATTGCTTCGAAGCCAGTGGTGCCGGATTTTGTTTGAGTAACTTCTGACGATTGTCACGGGCAATCCGTGAACGAACTGCCGCATCATCCAGCGTCAATCCTTGTTTCGTCTCCTGCGCGGTTAATTCTTTTGGTACGATATCAAGCATCAATGTCCGGATTCCCGCGTTCGCGAGGTGTGCGGCAATCCCTGCACCCATGACCCCTGAACCGATAATGACGGCGAATTGAATATGTTTCGTCGTGTGTACTGTGGTCGGCTGACCGATTTGACTCGCCATGATAGACCCCCTGATTCGTAATTGAATGAACAACCATTCATTATTCTGACAAAAAAAGAAGCCGTCCGTTTTTCCACTGCTTCCTTCTACCTCTCCATCATAAATGAATTATCATTCAGTAGCAATAAAAAATCAGCTATTGGTCAAATTTTCCTGTTAGACTGAAAGCAAAGGGGGAATTCTCATGAAACCGACGGAACAATTATGGGATCAAAAAGCGACGGATTGGGCGGAACGATCGGAGATGATGTGGACGACAGGCAGCCGGAAAACAATCATTCCGTTTCTGAAGTCCGTCATCACATCCGGCAACTTACTCGACTTAGGATGCGGCGACGGTGCGGCCTGCCGGTTACTCGCGGACGCGTTTCAGGTCACAGGACTTGATTTGTCGGAAGAGATGATCCGGATCGCCCGTTCCAAATCACCGGCACTCGACTTCGTCGTCGGAACCGGCGAAGCATTACCGTTTGCGGATGATACGTTTGATGTCGTCCTTGCCGTCAATTCACTCGAATGGTCGACGCGTCCCGTCACGGTGCTTAAAGAAATCAGCCGCGTTTCGCCGCTCGTCGTCATCAGTCTGCTTGGACCAACGGCGGCACCACGAGCGTTATCGTACCGCCGCCTGCACGGAGAAGACGCACCGATGGGCAATACGATGATGCCGTGGGAACTCGTCCAACTGGCAGATGAACTCGGCTGGACGTTGCTTGATGAAGCCGTCATTCAAAAAGAAGGTGCCGTCATGACCGGACACCGGTTGCTTGATCAGGCCCATGCGTTTTCTTGTTTGTTTGCGTTTCGGACAAGAGATTAAAAAAATACCTATTTGCAACAGACGTATGCCCACCCGCTTTTCTCGGGCGGGACGCAAGCTAGCTGTCATCTAGATGACCGGGTCTTGCCTGTCCCTGACGGAAGCAAGCTTCCTTTTCCCATAGAAGTCGAATGGACACGTCTGTTTTTTTGTTTACTGATATTGTTGATGGATTTGAAATAAAAAGTGTTCGATTTGTTCTGGGAGCATGGATGTCTTGTCTTGCCATTTCACCCGAAAATACAGTGTCCGTAGTAATTGTTTTGTATTGCGGAGGACAGTAAATCGTTCGTCGCTCCAATTCACCGGTAGATCAAGCAAGGCTTGGACTGATGTCTCAATCGTCGTAAAAAAGATTTCGTCTGTCATTCCTCGTTCTCTTGCCGCTAACCAAGCTGTGATGACACGTTCCTGTTCTTCATCGATAAAAACATAGTCTGGTGTCATCAAAATCTCGATGAACCGGGCAATCGCCGCTTGCTCATTCCTGACCTGACACCGGGGATGCTTGAACCAAGCGTCGTAGGCATCGGCAATATGGGCAATACTATGCGCCCAACCATAGTCAGGAACAAATCCTCTAAAGTCGGTTTCGTTACTCAGATATTCCAATAATTGATTAGATATCTGTTCGTATGTCTTCTCCTCCAGTTGTGGATGCGCTGCGTCTGTTTCTAGTACTACTGCAAGAAGCAACGCTGAAAACGAACGGGTAAAGACTGCTGTATCATCGGAAGTCTTCATTTTATAAAACAAGCCGTCCGGACTGAGTACAAACGAGACAATTCGTTTAGCAGACGTCACCGTGAACTCTCCTGACATGATCCATTCCGCTAGTTTTGAAAAAATCAGGTCATCGCGAAGGACCGGATCCAAACTGCCGATGTGGTGCAGCATCTGATCAAGCAGTTCCTCCGAAATAATAGTATCCTCTTGTTGCAGCTGCATTTTCAACTGCTGTTCCGTTACCTCCATAACCATGCCTCCTAAATAGTAAGTGAAGAAAGATTTGCTTCCCGTGACTCCTACGGGAAAAAGCGCGGTTTTTTGCGCTGTCAGAGACAGGCAAGACCCGGCTCGTTGATCCCATGGGTCAAAGAGCCGCGACTTGCGTCTCGCCTGAGGAAAGCACGGGACGTAAAAATCTTTCGAACAATCATTAAGAAATGATAAAAAAAGATGAAGCCATGACAGCTCCATCTCACGTTTCCCTATTAACCTTTAACCATGCCTTTAAGGACAAACGCCACGTTCGCCGGACGTTCCGCCAAACGGCGCATGAAGTAACCGTACCAGTCACGACCGTACGGGACGTAGACGCGGACTTTATAGCCGAGCTTCACGAGTTCAAGCTGACGCTCGACGCGGATGCCGTACAGCATCTGGAATTCGAACTTATCGTTCCCGATACCGTTGTCTTTCGCATAGCGGATAATCTGTTCGATCATCGCATCGTCATGCGTCGCGACTGCGGCATAGTTACCGAGTGAGAGTTGCAGTTTGACGAGCTTGATGTAGTTATGGTCAACATCTTCTTTTTCCGGGAAGGCGACCGTTGCCGGCTCTTTATACGCGCCTTTGACAATCCGTAAGTTCGTCTCGAATCGTCCGACACGTTTGATGTCGTCTTCCGACCGGTACAAGTAAGACTGAATGACCGTTCCGATATTATCAAAGGATTGACGTAATTCTTCGAATAATTGAATCGTTTTTTCACAACGCGGCTCATCTTCCATATCGATTGTGACGAAGACGCCGACTTCCTTCGCCCGTGTCAAAATCCGTTCCATGTTCGAGCGGATCAATTCATCCGAGATATCAAGACCAAGTGACGTCAATTTCAGTGAAAGTTGCGAGTCTAGTTTCTCTTCCGCAATCATTTCCACTGCACGAATACATTCCTGCGTCATCATTTCCGCTTCTCCGACCGTTGAGATGAACTCACCGAGGTGATCCATCGTGACGCATAATCCTTTTGAGTTCAAATCCTGAATCGCGCGTTTTGAGGCTTCCAGTGAATCCCCCGCGACGAAGCGACCTGCACCGAATTTAAGACCATACCGTTTTGCCAGACCATTCAATGTCTTGTTTTGCGATAAAAAGATAAAACCATCCCGTAATACTCGTTCCATCACTCATTACTCCCCCTAAATAAATGCTAGGCTGTTTTACCATGTCGGTTCACATCTCTGCATTCATATTATGACATAAAGCGCTTACATATGCTCATTGTTTTGTTTTTTCCGTAACATCCGTTGTGCAAAAAAACCGACGGTAAAAAATAAGAGATATAAGAAGATCGCAAAGAAAAACTGCCAGGAAAACGGATCCCGCAGACTCGCACCGATGTTGTTGTAGACAAACGCGCCCGGAATGATACCGAGGTAACTGGCGAGTGCAAACTGCCGGAATTTAATTTTCGATAACCCCGACGCGTAACTGATCGCGTCAAACGGAAACAGCGGAATCAGCCGGACGATCAAGACGACGACAAATCCGTTCGTCGCAATCCGTTCGTCGAGCGCTGTTAGTTTGCCGGTACCGATGATTTTTTCAATCCCGCGCCGACCAAGCAGGCGGGCAATCCAAAAGCTGAGCAGGCTGCCGGTTCCGGCACCGACGACGTCGAGAATCGTTCCAATCCACGGACCATAGGTATAACCGCCAAAGACTGTCAGCAAGCTCGCCGGGAAAAAGACGAGCGGACGAATTGTATAAGCCAATATGTACAGCAACATGCCGAAGGCGCCTTGCTGGCGAATCCAGTCAGACAACGCTTGAATATCGAACTGCTCCATCATTCCCGAAAAACGGAAATAGAGGAGCAGTCCAACACCCATCAGCATGTAGAGTGTAAACGGGAGCCAGTCCCGTAACTTTAAGTTTTTCAAGACAGCGGTGCCGATGCCGGCGCCACGTAATAGAAGATTGACAAGAAAATTAAGATACTGCCGGCGAGTACGAACAGATGCCAAATCGCATGATTGTAAGGCAAGCGTGCCCAGACGTAAAAGATGACACCAAGTGAATAGGCAAGTCCCCCACCAAGCAGGAGAAGGAATCCTTGTAAACCAAGCGCTTCATACATCGGTTTGATTGCGAATAGACAACACCAGCCGAGAATCAAATACGAGGCGTTCGAAATCCAAACGTGTTTTCCGGTCGAATACAATTTCCAGATGATCCCGAGTATCCCGACACCCCAGACGATGCCGAGCAACGTCCAACCGAGTGGTCCGCGCAACGTGATCAAGGCGAAAGGCGTATAGCTCCCGGCAATCAATAAGTAGATTCCCGCGTGGTCGAGGATCTGCAGGACTTTATTGGCTTTTGTATGCATCAGCGAATGCATCAGCGTCGAGAACAGATAGAGTAAAATCATCGTCGCACCAAAGATACTGACGGCGGTGATGTTCCAGGCACTGCCCGACTTCGAGGCTTGCAGGACTAGCAATACTAAAGCGACGATACTGAAGATAACACCCAGTCCGTGCGTGATCGCACTAGCCACTTCTTCTTTTAACGAGTCGCCTTTCGCAAGCAACTCTTCGATCGTTTCTTTTGATTGTTCTTTGATCGTTTTCGTGATTTCTTTTTTCGTGATCAAGGTGACACCTACTTTCTGGACAAACAGACTATGCTCTTGATTATACGCCCGCTTTCTATTAATTGCCTATCAAAATGTTCTGACGATTTGATGACACTTCCTTTGTTGTTTTCCCGTTTTTTTCAGCAAAAAAACTCTGCATCCCGTTTTAGGAATGCAGAGTCATGAATTACCACTGTTCGATATCCGGTCGATCCTTAAACGTCGACTTCGTCCCGTGACGTTCGTTCAAGACGGCTTCGACGTCGGTGAACGAAACACCCCGATCAGCAAGTAACACTGTCAAATGATACAGCAAATCCGCTGTCTCTTCCGCAAGTGTATCGTCGCCCGCAAGGACGACTTCAAAGGCCTCTTCGCCAAACTTCTTGGCGATTTTTTCTCGCCCCGCTTTGACCAGGTAGTTTGTATAAGACGCCTCATCTTGCGACGCGATTTTTTCTTTTACCGTGCGTTCAAGTTCATGTAGCATGCGGCACCTCCACTTCTGTATAGAAACATGTCCGATTGCCGGTATGGCACGTCGGTCCGTTCGCTTTGACAGTGATCAACAGACTGTCCTGATCGCAGTCGATCCACATACGGCGCAGTTCGAGCGTATGTCCGCTCGTCTCGCCCTTCGTCCAAAGCCGATTTTTCGTCCGTGAGAAGAACGTGACGAGTCCGGTCGCAAGCGTTTTGTCGTAAGCCGCCTGATCCATGAAGCCGACCATCAGGACATCGTTCGTCGTTTCATCTAAAATCACGGCCGCGACGAGTCCTTTCGAAAAATTCAATTCGATCATCGGACGTCGACTCCTCTCGCCTTCAAGTAGTCTTTTGTCTCCGGCATCGTATAGGTCGCTTCATGGAAAATCGATGCTGCGAGTGCTGCATCGGCTCCCGCTTCGAGACCTTCCGCCAAGTGTTCGAGTGTCCCGACACCACCGGAGGCGATCAACGGCACATTGACGACTTCGCGTAAGCGTTGGATCAATTCCAAATCGTAGCCGTCTTTTGTTCCGTCGGCATCCATCGACGTGACGAGCAGTTCACCGGCTCCAAGCGATACGGCTTCCTTCGCCCATTCGATCGCATCCCGTCCAACGGCTTGTGTCCCACCGTGCGAGAAGACGCCCCATGAGTCACCGGTCCGCTTGGCATCGATCGCGACGACCGTCGCCTGAACACCAAACAAGCGGCTGATGTCTTGAATCAGTTGCGGGTTCTGTAACGCCGACGAATTGAGGGAGACTTTATCGGCACCGGCACGGATCAAGCGTTTCGCGTCTTCCAGTGTCTTGATGCCGCCGCCGACCGTAAACGGCATGTAGATGACTTCCGCCACCCGCTCGACGATATCGAGCATCGTGTCGCGTCCTTCCTGCGTTGCCGAGATATCAAGTAATACCAGCTCATCGGCACCTTGTTCGTAATAGTATTTCGCGACGGCGACGGGATCTCCGAGGTCACGCAGATTTTGAAACTTCACGCCTTTGACGACGCGCCCCTCCTTGACATCGAGGCAAGGAATGATCCGTTTCATCAACATACGCGAAGCACCTCTTTCAACGACAACGAACCGTCGAGCAAGGCACGGCCGATGACGGCACCGTCCATCCCGATTTCTTTTAAGCGGGCGACGTCTTCGACTGTTGTCACGCCACCGGACGCAATCAGTTCAACACCGTCCCGTTTTAAGCGGTTCAGTCCGTCGACATCCGGTCCCTGCATCATCCCGTCGCGGGAGATATCCGTGTATAAAAATGTCTTAATGCCTTTTTGAATCAAGTGTTCGATTGCCCGTTCGAGCGTCCAGTCACTCGCTTCGAGCCAGCCGCGTGTCTGGACGATCCCGTCTTTGGCATCAAGTGCCACAGCCAACTTATCACCGGCCCGTTCAATCATCTGTTCGAGCAACGCTTCGTCTTCAAGAGCAACCGTGCCGATCAAAATCCGGTCAATCCCGGCGCCAACGTACGCTTCGACCGTTTCGATATTGCGGACGCCGCCGCCGGCTTCAACGAACAAACCGGTTTCTTTTTTGATGTCCGCGATCAGGCTCAAGTGAAGAGGTTCACCGGCTTTGGCGCCATCGAGATCAATCAGGTGAATCGCTGTCGCACCATCTTCTTTAAAACGTCTCGCAATCGTCAACGCATCCCCGAAAAAGGTCTGCTGTTGAAAATCACCTTGTTTGAGCCGGACGGCCTGTCCGCTCATTAAATCGATTGCTGGGTAGAGTTGCATGTCGTCTCTCTCCATTCCTTAAGTAATTTCAATCCGACTTCGCCACTCTTCTCCGGGTGGAATTGCATCCCTGTCACCAAGTCCTTTTGGACGATGGCCGGGACGAGTCGTCCGTACTCGACCGAGTCGACGATCCAGTCCGGATCACAGACGGCACCATACGAGTGAACGAAATAAACCGCTTCGCCATGGTTCGTCAACTGATGCCAGCCCATGTGCGGTAAGCGGACGTCACTCGGTAACTTTTCGACTGTTCCCGGTAAAATACCGAGCCCTTGTGTCTGTCCGTCTTCATCACTTGACTCAAACAGCAGTTGCATCCCGAGACAAATCCCGAGGAACGGTTTTTTCGTCGCTTGTTTCTGTAAGAACTCAATCAATCCCGTCTCTTCTAACCGGGCCATTGCCGGCGCATAGGCACCGACACCCGGTAAGACGAGCGCTTCCGCCTGTCCAAGTAACTCCAGATCACTTGTAACGATGACGGCTTCCCCGAGCTCTTTTAACGCCCGTTCGATGTTCGCGATATTGCCGACACCATAATCTACGATTGCGATCATTGGTCAATCAGTCCTTTCGTTGACGGGACGCCGTCACCGGTCACGGCAACCGCCTGACGGACAGCACGACCGAGTGCCTTAAACAATCCTTCGATCATGTGGTGCGTATTCGAGCCGTAAAGGACTTGGGCATGAATCGTCATCCGGGCACTGCGGGACAAGCCTTGGAAAAACTCTTCCGCCAGTTCCGTATCAAAATCACCGAGCTTCGGATTTTTGAATTCGGCGAGGAAGACCGTATACGGACGACCGCTGAAGTCGAGGACGACCGAGGCAAGCGTCTCGTCCATCGGCACACGTGATTCGCCGTACCGTTCGATGCCGGCTTTGTCGCCTAACGCTTCCGTCAAGGCAGCTCCGAGGACGATCGCTGTATCTTCGACTGTATGGTGGGCATCGATCCAGAGATCGCCCTTCGCTTCGATCACCAGACCAATCCGGGCCTGGAAGGCAAACAACGTCAACATGTGATCAAAGAAACCGACGCCCGTCTTAATCTCAACCGGTCCGCCACTGAGGTCGACCGCCACCTTGATTTCTGATTCTGAACTTACTCGTTCACTTGTCCCACGACGCATTGCAGTTCCTCCTCTACACATTTCTCTAAGATTTCCATCGCTTCCTTCGAACCGCAACTGACACGGAAGGCTCCGTCAAACAAACGGATCCGCAGTCCGGCGTTGGCACAACGTTCGGTGAAGCGTTCAGCTTCCTCATATTCAACGTAAACAAAATTCGCAGCACTCGGATACGTTCTGCCAAGCGGTTCGACCAGACGGGCAATCGTGTCCCGGCTCGCGAACGTTTCTTCCAAGACGAGATCCAGTTCCGGCTCGGCCATGATGGCGATCCCGACGGCAGCCGAGAGTCCGGAAACATTATACGGCGACTTGATTGATTCGATTTCCGCAACAATCTGTTCACTGGCAATCAGGAAGCCGAGCCGCAGTGAGGCGAGACCAAATGCTTTCGACAACGTCCGGAGAATGATCGCGTTCGGATACTCATCGAGTAAACCGACCATCGATTGCTCAAAGGCAAAGTCGATGTAGGCTTCATCAATCACGACATATTTTCCGCTGTCGAGCAATCGGCGGACATCCGCTTCCTTCCGTAAAATCCCCGACGGATTATGCGGGTGACTGAGGAAGATGATGTTACCTGGTGCAGCGAGCAGTCCATCGACATCGAGTGCCATCCCGTCGAGCAACGGGACTTTACTGAAGTCGGCCCGTGCGCGGTCAGCATAAAACTGATACATGACGAAGTCCGGTTGCGAGGCGATAACTGGTGACTCTGGACCGGCGTAGCGGGCACAGAGGTAGCCAATCAGTTCGTCGGAGCCGTTCCCGGCCACGAGTTGCGTCGGACGGACACCGGCATAGGCGCTGTACGATGCTTTGACTTGATCGATGACTTCGACCGGGTATTCATTGATGGGAAACGTCTCGACGAGTTGTTTGATCGTCTCGATGCCAACCGGGCTGTGTGCCGTAAATCGTTCGTTTTGGTGTAATCGCATCAGTTCTCCCTCACTTCTATCGCTTGTGCGTGTGCTTCGAGTCCTTCGACCCGAGCGACCGTTTTCGCGGCATTCGCTAGTCGAGCGACACCTTCCCGTGTCGCTTCGAGCATCGTCTGGTGACGTAAGAACGTTCGTGCTGATAAGCCGGACGCAAAGCGGGCCGTCCCGGATGTCGGTAAGACGTGGTTCGTCCCGGCGACATAATCCCCGAGTGTTTCCGGTGTTTCGTGTCCGAGGAAAATCATCCCCGCGTGACGGATCAACTTGACGACCTCTTGCGGGTTCGCGACGGCGAGCTCCAAGTGTTCGGCGGCCAGACGGTTTGCTTCTTCAATCGCATCATCAAGTGAGGCAACGAAGACACCACCGTTTTCCATCGCCCGGCGTGCAATCTCCTGGCGTGGCAGTTGTTGCAAGCGGCGTTCGATGTTCGCATCGACGTCCGCTTTCATCGCTTCCGTCGGGACGAAGGCGATCGCGACCGCATCTCGGTCGTGTTCCGCTTGTGCGAGTAAATCAGCGGCAATCCGGTCCGGATGTGCCGTCTCATCAGCGATGACGACGACTTCTGACGGTCCGGCAACCGAGTCGATGCCGACGATGCCGTAGACTTGACGTTTTGCTTCGGCAACAAACCGGTTGCCCGGTCCGACGATCAAATCAACTGCTTGAATCGATTCCGTACCGAACGTCAAGGCAGCGACGGCTTGGGCGCCACCGATTGTATAGATTTCTGTCACACCGGCGATTTTCGCAGCGACCAACACTTCTGTGCTGAGTCCGGTGACCGGTGTTACCATGACGACCCGCTCGACGCCGGCGACTTTAGCCGGAATCGCGTTCATCAGGACGGTCGACGGATAACTTGCGGCTCCGCCCGGGACATAAATCCCAACCGAGTCAACCGGAACAAACCGTTGGCGACGGGTGACGTCCGCTTCGACGAGCTCGATGTCGGACGGCAATTCTTGTTCGTGCCACTCGACGAGTCGGGTCGCCATCAGTTTTAACGAGTCGACCAGATTCGGATCGGCTTGATCAAACGCTTCTTGAATCTTCGTTTCATCCAAACGGAAGTCTGTTAAATCAACGCGGTCAAATTCACTTGTATAGCGACGGACGGCCGCATCGCCGTCGTTTGCCACTTGTTCCAGAATCGACCGGACAGCTTGCTCCGTCTCACGGTCGACACTGAAGTTTTTTGTCGTTGCCATTACCGAGTCACTCCTTCTGTCAGCTGTTCGAGTAATTGAATCACTTCGACGCGTTTGCGTTTCAACGTCCACTCGCTTGTAAAGAATCGGGCGTTGATATCGATAATTTTTTCATATTCGTTGAGACCGTTCGCCCGGAGTGTCTCACCCGTTTCGACGATATCGACGATTGCATCGGCCAGTCCGAGCAATGGTGCCAGTTCAACCGAACCGTTCAACGGCACGATATCGACATCGACACCAAGTTCACTGAAGTAACGTTTCGCGATGACCGGATATTTGGTCGCAATCCGGACCCGACGTCCGCCTTCGAACTGCAACGGTTCTTTCGCACAGACCGACATCCGGCAAATCCCGAATGGTAATTCTGCCAGTTCCGACAATTCCTGATCCGATTCGAGCAGGATGTCGCTGCCGGTGATGGCGACGTCGAGGACGCCTTGGGCGACGTACGGAATCAAATCCGATCCTTTCATGAAGACGAATTCGTGTTCGCCGCGCTTGACGATCAATTCACGTTCGATCGCCCCCCACGTTTCGACCCCTGCTTCTTTTAAATACCGTTCCGTCGTTTTCGACAGCCGGCCTTTCGTAATCCCAATCCGCATTTAGAGCACCTCCGCGAGTCGTTCGACGGAAAACCCGATTCCGAACGCTTGTTGTTCCTGACCAAATTGTTCGTACAGCCGGTCGTATCGTCCTCCGACCAATACCGGTTCGGTCACACCTTCGATGAAACCGTGAATCGTCACACCATCATAGTATGTCTGCAGCCCCATCTGTCCGAAGTCGAGATCGGCATTGACGGCGTCTGCTAAATCGATGACAGCATTTAAGCGGGTTTCGTCGACATACGGCAAGATCTGTTCCGCGCCTTCCCGACCAAACAAAAGCGGGAGTTTGGCGAGCAAGGCATCATCGAGTTCACGGGCAATCCGTTTCAGTTCGATGACGTTCCGTAACCGCAACATCTGTGTCACTTGATCCCGCAGGTGGTGATCACCGACCCGGGTTTCAATCAAGTGTTCAATCAATCCGGCGTCGCCGATCGACAACGTCACTTCTTTACCGGTCAATTCTTCGATCAACCGGACACCGAGTTGGATCGCTTCAACCTCGGCAATGACGCCCCGCTCTTCAAACCCGACTTGGAACTTTTCTTCCGGCTGGAAGACCGAACCACTGTAAAAGACGCGCTTATATTGTTCGCGGCCCCGCTCACTGAGCGCCCGCGCGACACTTGTCGTAAAATCCATCCGAATTTGTTCCCGGCCACCGACTTCTTCAATTAAAGGGGTGATTAATCGGGTATAGTTAGATTGTTCGAGCCCATCCTCGAGTTGGCGGATGACACGTTGCAGGCGTTCAGCTGATTGCCCGACGTAGTCCGTCGCCCCGTCTTTGAGTCGAATCGTAGAAAATGATTGCATGTCGCCACTCCTTTATCTTGTTATCACTGTACCACGCTAAATTATTTAACGATAAGATACCTTTTTTGTGGTTCGATTGTCAATCCTTTTGCCTGTTTTCGTACCGAAAAAAACATATTGGAGGTTTTGTCATGCAATTGATCAAATGGGACGGTCACGTCCACAGCCCGTATTGTCCGCACGGAACAAAGGATCCACTTGAAGCGTATATCGAACGCGCCCTGTTACAAGGTCTCGAACGGATCAGCTTCACCGAGCACGCCCCGCTTCCGGAAGGACTCGTCGATCCGGCACCCGACAACGATTCCGGAATGTCGTTTGCGACAGCCGAACGCTACATTGAAGAACTAAAGATGTTACGCGACACATACAAAAACGATATCGACATCCGGATCGGGATGGAGTTTGATTACTGGGAGCATGACGTCGACGGTACGCGTGACATCATCGCCCGTTATGGTCCCGAGCTGACGGACGGCATCCTGTCGCTGCACTACCTCTGGATCGAGGACCGTTATTACATGGTCGACTTCAGCAAGGAAAGTTTTGGTGAGATCGTCACGGCGACAGGCAGTGTCACGGCCGCTCACGAACGGTATTACGAAGGCATCCAAGCGCTCGTCATGACGAACCTCGGGACACACCAACCAAAACGTCTCGGTCACCTGACGTTGCCGACAAAATTCATCCAAGCCTATCCGCTCGAGCAGACGCCGGCGAACCTTGACGAGACGGTCCGTAAAATCCGTCAGGCCGACTTTACGCTTGATCTCAATACGGCAGGCCTGCGGAAACCGTTATGCGGTCTTTCCTATCCTTACCCGGAACTCCTGCAACTCACGCAGTCTTTAGGCATTCCACTTGTTTACGGATCGGATGCGCACCTCGCGAAAGACGTCGGTGCTGATTTTGACATGAAATGGTGAGAAATTAGATATGTAAAAAAAGAATCGCTCGTTTTCATCAACTCTGTCAGGAGTTGCGTGAAACGGGCGATTTTTTCATGCCAAACAAAAAAAGACCCGCAAACGTGTCGCACACGTCTACCGGTCTTATGATATCTTCTATTCTAAGTTGGCATGTTTGCCGTACATCGTTTTTGAATCAAGTTGTTTCGCCGCCATGATGTGGAGAATCAAGGCATCATAGAACAGCAACATCGTTTGTTCAAACAACGATCCCATCGGTTGAACTGTTTCGTCCGCTGTGGCTGTCCGTTCTTTCGGCACTCCCGGCAGTTTCACAGTCAAGTCTGCTAACTTCGCCAGTGTCGACGTCGGCTCAATCGTGACGACCGCGACGGTTCCACCGATCTGTTTCGCTTTCTCGACGATTGGAACGAGTGTTTTCGTCTCACCGGATCCTGATCCGATGATCAACAAGTCTCCTTCACGCAAATTCGCGGTGACCGTCTCACCGACGACATATGCATCAAGTCCCATATGCATCAAGCGCATGACAAACGCTTTGCCCATCAAGCCGGAGCGACCGGCTCCAGCGAGAAAGATCCGGTCTGCCTTCAGAACGGCTTCGGCGAGTTGCGTCGTCTCGGCTTGATCAATCGCTTCGACCGTCGACGTCAGCTCTTGTAAAATCGTTTGAATATGTGTCATTTACGCCTCTTGCAGCATCCGACGCATCGTTGACGCTGTTCCTTGTTTGTCGTCTTGTCCGGTAATCCCGCCACCGACGATGATGAGGTCTGGACGTGCTGCGATAACTTCTGGTAATGTCTCCATCTTGATGCCACCAGCAACTGCTGTTTTGGCGTTTTTAACAACCGATTTGATTGTTGCGAGATCCTCGAACGAGTTTTGACCGACGGCTTGAAGATCATAACCTGTGTGGACACAGATGTAGTCAACACCAAGTTCATCAAGCTCTTTCGCACGTGTCGCGATATCTTTGACAGCGATCATATCAACCAAAATCTTCTTGCCTGATTTTTTCGCTTCTTCAACGGCACCTTGGATCGACATATCTTCGGCTGCTCCAAGAATCGTCACGATGTCAGCACCGTGTGCGACAGCTTGGCTGACTTCATAGCCGGCAGCATCCATGATTTTTAAGTCGGCGAGAACCGTTAAGTTCGGGAATGCCGCTTTCATTTCTTTAACGGCGCGAAGCCCTTCGTTGATGACGACCGGTGTCCCGATCTCAACGATATCTAAGTTTTCTTCACCAATTTCTTTGACTAAAGCGATGGCACCTGCTGTATCTACTAAATCGATTGCTAATTGTAATTTCATGATCTATCTCTCCCATTCTTCTCTCTATTTATGGATCCTGGCACTTCCTTCTGACGTTCGTGAAGGAACATGACTAAATATAATCCTGATAGACGAACTTGGGAAGTACGCACTTTTAATTTACATAGTGCGGTTTTTCATACATAGTGCGGAAAAGTATACTGTCGATGACAAGAGGACTATACTAAAAAAGGAGGTGGATTGATGCCACATTTTGAAGACCGGCAGTTTAATTGTGAAAAGGAATTGACCCTATCGATCATCGGGGGCAAATGGAAGATGCTGATTCTTTGGCACCTTGGTAAAGAAGGGACTAAACGTTTCGGAGAGCTGAAAAGTCTGATGCCCGGCATTACGCAACGGATGCTCGTCAATCAGTTACGGGAGCTGGAAGATCACCATATCATCCACCGGGAAGTCTATCCGGTCGTTCCGCCGAAGGTCGAATATTCGTTGACGCCACACGGCCACAGCCTGATGCCGATTTTGGACGCGATGTACGACTGGGGCAAGGATTACGCCAAAAATGTCCTCGAAGTCGAGTTCGAACAACAAAAATTATCCCAATAAAAAAGATGCTCGTCTGTCCCGTCTCAATCTGAGAGGAGGCAACCGAGCATCTTTTTTAGATTTCTTCCGTTGTAAAAATCTTCGACATCGCCAGTTCGTCGACGTACTCGCCGTCAATCATCAAAGAAGCAATCCGCGTGCCTTCAATATTGAAGCCGAACTTATGATACAACTCGATTGCCCGCAGGTTATCTTTGCGAACCGTCAGTTCGAGCCGGACAAGTCCCGCTTCGACGGCAAACGTATCGACCGCTTCGAGTAACCCGGCACCGAGACCACGACCGGTATAGGCATCGAGCAAACCGATCACGAGGTTCGCCCGGTGACGGATTCGACTTGGTTTGCCACCGACGACCAACACATAACCGACGAGCTGTTCATCGACATCGACGACGAAGATGTCCGAGTTCGCTGCCTGACCAAATCGTTCGATGAACGCTTCCGCCTGCTCCGTTGACATGCTGCGTTCTTCCGGTTCATACAACATATATTTCGTTTCCCGATCAATTCGTCGCATCAAGTCCGATAAGGCTTTTCCGTCCATTAAGGTGGCTCGTCGTATCATCAATTTCAGCGCCTTTCTGTATAATTAATCTCGTTATAACATTTGTCTCATATTAACCTTATAAGTATTTATTCATCAATCAAGATAAAATAGCTTGTTTTTTTATTTTTGCCGTCTAATTATCACCTTTCTATATCTAAGCGTATTTATCATAAAATATTTTTAACTTTATTGTTTAGTATTAATTTAAAATTTATACTTATACGAATTGCTTTTTATGTCTTTCGTTTTTTCAATTACGTATCCCAATTTTTCTAACATTAGCATATGTACAGGACAAGGATAATCTTTAACATCACCTACACATACTATTGCTTTAGTATCTTTCGCGACTTTGAAAAAACCAACATCTGATAAATCTTTAATATTTGTATTTGCACCATGATGAGACGCAACAAAAAAATTATAACTAACATTTATAAATTTGTCTGGAAATTGAATATATTCACAATCACCAGGAAGTAATATTTTTTTTTGATCATTTTTAATAACCAAAATTAATCCTAGATTATTTTTATCATTGTATTTAGTTTTTATTGTACTTCGGCCCCTCAAAACATTGACCCCTGAATTTCGACCTTCTCCTTTTCCAAGCATCAAATAATTATTATCAACAATAACTTTATTATTAAAGCTATTATCTATAAAAATACTTTCAATAAAAGGATCAAAGTGCAGAAATGCAGCTAATCTTAATGCTCCTGTACTTACATTACTTTTAGGTAAATCTGGAACTACCCAAAGGTTTTCAAATTGCTCTTTTTCTAAATGAATTATACCTTTTATATGATCTTGATCCCAATGAGAAAGCATAATCATATAATTCCCATTCAATTCTTTTGCAGCATCTACAGCGATTTTATGTACATTTTCGGGAGCATTATTTCCAATCCCAATATCAAATACTATCGTAAAAATTTTTTCCTTAGTAATGTGATTCTTAAAATCTATTTTGGACCAGTTTCCCTGTCCTACGTTGTAAACATTTAATTCATTTTCAAATTTGTTACCTTTATGAATTAGACCATCCATAATTTTTCTCTCTATCTTTTTTTGGCTATCTTCGGTCTTTATTTTATTTTTAGTATTATTCTTTAATTCTTTTATTTTTCTTATAACATCAGGATTTTTTGTTTCAATTAATGATTCTATATATGCATTAATTCGCTTTATCGGAGAGGCGCTGAATACAACTTTACCTTCTATCAGATTTTCTTTATTATCAATTTCTTCTTCAAGTAAAAAATTAACTTCAAATATTTCATCTTTATTGTCAGATAAACCAGATAGTAAGTATTTTAATTTTTGAGATTCACTAGGATAAAAATCATAAAAATAGGGTTTATAAGGGGGCAAATCTTGAGGATATTCTTCATTTATATATTGTAAATCTAAATCTATCATTTTATTATTAGTTAAAGTTAAAAAATGTTCTTCGTCTTCCTCAATCAAAAAAGCATAAGTTTTATTTCCATCTTCTTTAGGTGGAATGATTAATCCTTTATATAGTATACTATTTGAAAAATCTTGTTTATCTAATAATTTTTCTGTATTAAGAAAATCCTTATGTAATCTTTCTTCGTCAATTATTGGTCTAGAGAATTGAAAGTTATATTTTTTATTGGTCATAAAAATCGATTTTTTGACATCTTTTAAATTATGACTATTCTGTCTTGCATATAAATATTTTAAAATTTGAGTTGAATAGCTTCTAATGTTTAATTGATAATTAATAAAAATGTAGCGTCCACCTAATTTTATTTTTATACATTCATTATCATTTTGTCTTTTTGAACTTATAGTTTTTATTTTTGCTACATACAACTGTTCTTCATCGTTTAGATATATGTAGAGATATCCTGGATTATTGTTTACTTTATTAATAAAATGAGATATGTACTTTATACGAGAATTTATTTTTATAACTTCTTTATTGAAGTTCAAATTGGTAGAGATAAATATATTTTCTAAAACACTATTTTTCATCACATTTCCACCTTATATTTATATACTGAATCAAGGAATTCAAATCTTTTATTTATAAATAAAATTAATATTTTTACGAAGAAAAAAATATATAAATATTTTTTGTTTATCATAAAAACAATTGCAATATCATTTAGTTACTAAAAAATATGTATACTATATTAAAGCATGGAGTGACAAATTCAATATGAACTGTCACTCCATGCTTTAATATTTACTTATTAAGAGAGGAATTTTTTAATTTAGAAATATACATAAATTAGTTATCTTAACTTTTTAATTTCCCATAATTTCAATAAATAATTATGGCAAAAAACTATCAGTAATTTTTTAAAACGAGAATTAAGAAAATGTATTACCTTTTGGCTTTTCTTGCTGCTTCTTCTATCCACTTACCTAGATTGGATCTACCATCATGCATCACCCAATCATAAGTTGGATAGACCTCTGAAAAATATACTTTACGCCCATTAATTGTACGATACCAATCATCAAATGGATTTTTTCCTTTGGTATCAGTTTCAAAATTTTGTGTTCTTACATTATGAATATATATCCCCAATAGCCCATTACCTCTTTTGGCACTTTGTTCAATTTCATAGTTAATATACTTTCTACCTGCCGTTTCACTACCTATTAAAACTACAGTTGTACTTGTTCCTTCTAATTGCTTATCAATCCATTTTTCTATAGCAGCATTCCCGTTTCTTTTTACTTCTTCCCACTGCGCTTTATCAATGAAGCCTGCTTTATCTCCCATTAATAAACCACTATTTCTAACTTGTCCCGCTCTCCATGCGTCTCTCTCAAAATGAAAACTAAAAAATGTTTTTCTAGCCATTATGTCCCTCCTCTAATACTCGTCACTATTTTTAGGATAGTTCTTATTACCTCTTCATGGTCAATACCTTTTTCATTTAACTTAATGAAGTCATCTTTTAAACGTGGAAATTCAGGATAAAACTCTTCATAATCTACCATCAATCTTTCAAAAAGTAGTTTACTGGCATATCCCGTTACACCAATAGGTATTACCTTAACATTGTTCGCGTAAGCAATTTCAAATTCTTTTTCAACGCCTTCCGCGTTAATCATTCCTTTTTCTGGATCATTTTTATTTCCAAATATAAAAATGGCAATACCGCATTCTTGTAATAAATTTTCCCGATAACTATGCCATAATTTTTCTAAGTTTTCACCTTCTTTAGCGTATTGAGGAAAAGGTCTCATCAAAAGATAATTATCAATATTTTTAGAATTTTCTTCTGACATCCTTTCTAATACTCCATTAATGACACCGCTCCCCACTCCTAAACCAAATCCCGTTGCTATTTTAAATCCACATTTACTAAGAGCTTTACTTAAATCATGAATAAAATCTTGTGCTTTAATCCCTTTTATTTCAAAATCTTCATAAGAATATGCACTACCTGATATTAAAATATTACGTCTATTGTAACGTTCAGAAATCATCTCTAGAATTTCCGTAATCTCATTATATTCATCTATTAGCAAAGGTTTTATTGAATAACGCTTTAGATCTGCGCATTTTAATTCTTGTTTTATTTTGTCGTACTGAAATTCTTCTGTCTCCTTGTAATCTGCTTCTTTTACTCTTTTAATAAAGCAATAATGCGTTCTAGTATGCCCATCAACTAAGATTCTAATTTTACTGAGAATATGCTCCAAATTGGGGTCTTCGAAGCTAAAGCCTACGAACAAAAACGTTTTTGATACTAAGTCACCTTTAAGAGCAATACTAAACATTTGGTTTTTAGTATCATACATTTCATAATCATCTTTTATCAAAATCGCATCTTGTGCTAAATCAACATCTCCATGCATTTTATAAACTACTGCATCTCTATTACTTCTAATTGAAGACAAATCTATTACTCTCTTTTTAACATCTGGTGTTTTTCCAGATTCTAAAAATGCTTGTTCGATGAATCTATCATAATTTGTAGTCCAAACTGTTTTAATTGGTAAATTCACAATAAGGTTGTGGTTTCTGGTAATTTGACCACTTTTATTAAAAAAGTCATTAATTAATTCTGTTAAAGGCGTCCTTGTATTAGAGTCATTATAAATATATTGTGCTATCGCTACTAAATCGCTTTCCCTATCTACGCTAAGACCTAATCTACTTGCAGGTGCTCTTAATAGTTCTTTCCAATTAACAGCGCCTGCAGGGATTGAGAGACCCGCTCCAGCGAATACAGCAGCGCTGCTTTCAGATATCGCTTTAACATACTCATCAATAAAGTTTAGAATATCTCTGTCAAAACCCATAATTCTTCCTCCTTCACTCTTTTATCCAATCTCGAAAAGGTTCCGTAGTTCCATTTAAATATCGAATATAAAGCGATCCATATTGTTCAATAACATAATCATATAGCCCTAAATATTCTTGACCGGAAAAAGTATCATTATATGAAATTGATTTTGTAATTGGTATAATGGCAACTTTATTCTTTAAACCATCAAAGTATCCTAATTCCCAAGGCATCCATTTAGAGTTACTAGAGTTATCCGAAGTGGCAAAAAAAAGTGATTTGCAATTATTCATTCTATTCCTCAACTGATTTGCTGTTCTTGCATTCACTTTATCCCTATTTAATTGTTTGTCGTCTATCCAATCTACATATACCGTCAAGTTTTTTTCCTCTAAAGCTAATTTTAATCCTAGTATTACTTCAGCATCTAAAAAACTATGAGACAAAAAAACATCGTAGGTCTTAGTATTGCTAAAACTTTCATAATTTTCTTTAAGTATGGTGTTTGCAGACTTGTTGAAATATCCTTTAAGACCTTCTTGACTCCCTTTTCGCTTTAAGTCTCTTTCTAAAAAAAGTGGCATACGAATTCTCCTTTAATTGGATTTTAGTTAAATTTAATGTCAATTATACCATTTTTTAAATTAAAAGTTAAATTACAACTAAAAACGAAGGAGTAAATAATAGGAAAAAGTAATACTAACAAAAAAATAAAAAGAAGTAAGGAGATTAATCCTTACTTCTTTTTATTTAGACTTTTTATGACACTACTTACCGATTATCGTACATAACATTACGGTTAGTCGGGTCATATAATAATGGAGACGGTGGGAGTCGAACCCACGTCCGAAGGCATCGTATACTTAAGCTTCTACGTGTGTAGTCAATTTATTGGGATCTCGTCGTCAGGCTGCCAATTGACAGGCGTCCGTCCGACCAGTCTGATTCCATCTCTTCTCTTTCCCTCCAGACGGAAGGGTCCAAGCGTAGCCTGTTTAAAGTGAGACCCTAGAAATCAGCCGACCAGGCGACGGCTGCTAGGATCCGTAGTAGCTATTAAGCTGCTGCGAGTTGTGTGTTAGTTTTGCCAGTTATGGCTGATGCGTTTTAACGAGGCCGACCCCTCGACACGCCACAGAAGACCGAACTACCCCCGTCGAATCCGTAACGTCCCCAAGATATAAAATTGGGGCTTTCCGAATACTATTATAATAGCAGAAAAGTGTTACGGGTTCAATACTTTTGCTTGTCGCGTAATGCGCGGTCAATATCGCGTTTCGCGTCCTTCTTCTTCAGATCGTCGCGTTTGTCGAATTTCTTCTTCCCGCGTCCGAGTCCGATCAGACATTTCGCGTAGCCGTTCTTGATGTAGATCTTCAGCGGCACGATCGTGTACCCGTCGCGCGAGACGAGTCCCATTAAGTTTGCGATCTGTTTTTTGTGCAGCAACAGTTTCCGCGGACGGAGCTGTTCGTGGTTGTACCGGTTCCCTTGTTCGAAGTGGGCGATGTTTGAGTTCCAGAGAATCGCTTCCCCGCCGTCGAACCGGACGAACGCGTCGCCAATACTGATTTTTCCTTTACGGACCGATTTGATTTCGGTTCCCGTCAAGACGAGACCCGCTTCAATCGTATCTTCAATCGCATAATCAAACGACGCCCGTTTGTTGTTGGCTAATACTTTTGAACTTGTACCTTTTGGCATCTCTCTTCCACCACATTTCTAAACAGAAGCGCTTATTTGCGCTTCCGTTTTTTATTCGAGACCGCTTTATGGAACGGTGGTTTATCCTTCTTGTCCTTCAGCGCGAACCCTTTGCCTTTCGACTGGTCCTTCGGCTTACTCGGACGCTTCGACTTTCCGCGACGGTCGTCTTTCTTATCGTCGCGTTTTTGTCCCGGACGGCCGCCGCTTGAACGGATTGTCTTCGACTCAAATCGTTTTTTCGGTTGGCGTTCCGGCATCCCGACGACCGCGAAGTCGATTGTCTTCTCATCGATGTTGACACCGGTGACTTTGATCTCGACGACGTCGCCGATCCGGAACTGTTGTTTCGTCCGTTCGCCCATCAATTGATAGTTCGCTTCATCATAGCGATAGAAGTCATCCGTCATCGCCTGGATGTGAACGAGTCCTTCGATCGTGTTCGGTAACTCAACGAACATCCCGAAGTTGGTCACTCCGCTGACGACACCTTCAAACGTTTCGCCGATGTGTTGTTCCATATACTCAGCTTTCTTCAGCGCATTCGTTTCGCGCTCCGCGTCAACGGCACGACGTTCCCGTTTTGAGGCGTGATCGGCGATCTCCGGCAGAATCGCAGCATAACGGTCCTGTGTCTTTTGCGATTTATCATTAAAGATGATGTACTCGCGCAAGAGACGGTGGACCATCAAGTCCGGATATCGGCGGATCGGTGACGTGAAGTGCGTATAGAAATCGGTCGACAGACCAAAGTGACCAATCGGTTCGACGTCATATTTCGCTTGTTGGAGCGACCGTAACATGACCGTACTGACGACGGCTTCTTCCGGTTCGCCTTCAACGGCGTTCAAGATCGATTGCAACGTCTTCGGTGCGACCGACTCGCCTTTGCGTTCAACGTTGATCCCGAAGTTGGCGATGAACTTGAAGAACGTATCGAGACGTTCTGCTTTCGGCTCATCGTGGATCCGGTACATGAACGGCAGTTTTTGGTGCTGGACGTGCTCTGCCACCGTTTCGTTCGCGGCAAGCATAAACTCTTCGATCAGTTTTTCGGCAACGGACCGCTCACGTAAGATGATTTCGCTTGTCTTGCCTTCTTCGTTGACGAGCACTTTTGCTTCCGGGAAGTCGAAGTTGATCGCTCCACGGCGCGAGCGGCGTTCGCGGAGAATCGCAGCCAGTTCCGCCATCTGATCGAAGTTAGCGACGAGATTGTGATATTTCGCGACCACTTCTTCGTCTTCGCGTTCGATGATTTTACGGACATCGGTATACGTCATCCGTTCCGTCGTCTTGATGACACTTTGTAAAATCTCATGATTGACGACAGCACCGTTTTGATCGATTTCCATGATGCAGCTGAGTGTTAAACGATCAACGTGTGGGTTCAATGAACAGATCCCGTTTGACAGACGGTGCGGAATCATCGGAATCACGCGGTCAACGAGATAGACACTTGTCCCGCGTTCGCGTGCTTCTTCGTCCAGCGGTGAATCTTCCTTGACGTAATGCGAGACGTCGGCGATGTGAACACCGAGCTCGTAGTTGCCGTTCGCAAGTTTCTTGACATGGACCGCGTCATCGAGGTCTTTCGCATCAGCGCCGTCAATCGTGACCGTCACTTCCTTGCGTAAGTCCACGCGACCGACGAGATCTTTCTCATCGATTTGATCCGGAATGTCATTCGCTTCCGCGATTGCTGCGTCTGAGAAGTCGACATTGATGCCGTGCTTGTGGACGATCGACAGGATATCGACACCCGGGTCGTTTTTATGACCGATGATTTGTAAGACTTTTGCCGTTCCCGCGTAACGGCCGTCCGGATACTTCGTAATCCGCGCGAGGACTTTATGGCCGTCGACGGCACCGAGCGTATCTTCGTTTGCGACGACCGGTAAGAACGTCAGCTTCGAATCATCCGGCTCAATGTAGGCAATCGACTCAATCCGTCCTTTTGGACTGACAAACGTCCCGACGAAATCAGCCGGTCCGCGTGAGAGAATCTTGAGCAACTTGCCTTCACGGCGGTCCCCGCCGTTGGATTCAGCAAAAACTTTGACGAGGACACGGTCCCCGTTATAGACATTGCCGAGTTCCGGTGCCGGCAGGAAGATATCGCCTGCAGAACCGTCTTCCGGTGAAACGAATCCGAATCCACGTTGGTGGACCGAGATTTTTCCAGCGACTTGCCCGATTTGGGCGAGGGTTCCGTATTTGTTCGAACGGGTCCGCGCGACAAGCGCTTCTTCTTCAAGTTCATTTAACGTCCGGATCAGTTCCTTGAACTGTGCCGTATCCGTTAATTCCAGTTTTTTCGTTAATTGATCAATCGACAACGGACGTTCGTCCGCCGCGATGACCTCTAATATGCGTTCACGTAATTCCAACGTGACACCTCCAGTTAATGGCTCCAGTTCAAGCCGTCCAAAAATTCATGGATGTCTTGGTGGAGCGTTTCTTTTTCTTTGTCGAGCGTAATGACATGACCTGAGTTCTCATACCAGATCAGATCTTTTTGTAAGGCACTGACACCATCATGGATGATGTTGGCTGAATCCGTGTTGATCATATGATCATTGCGGGCTTGGATGACGAGTGTCGGTGCATAGACATCTTCGAGTGAATCGCGTGTATCTTTCAGCAAGGCTTGCAGATCCTTTAAGGTCGGCATCGGTTCGAACACAGCCATCTCCTGTTCGATTTCCTCGACCGATTTTCCTTCTCGCTTTTTAAATTCTCTGGCATACTCCGTGACTCCTGCATACATGACGTCTTCACTTTTGATGTAAGCCGGCGCACACATCGGAATGACGGCTTTGACCGGACGGTGCATCGAAAGTCGAAGCGACATGACACCGCCGAGTGACAGTCCGCAGACCGCAATCTCGTCGTATCCTTTGGCTTTTAACTCTTCGTAACCGTCGAGGACATCCTGCCACCAGTCGGCTGGCCCAGTCTTCGTCAGCTCTTCGGGTGGGGCAGCGTGCCCTTTATATTGTGGTGCCAGTGATGTATAACCATGTTTTTGCAGGTAACGTCCGAGCATCCGGACATCGGCGCTTGAGCCGGTGAAGCCGTGCAACAACAGAACTGCCCGGTTGCCGCCTTCAAAAAAGAATGGTTTTGGTAATGTGATTTTCATAAAATGATTCCCCCTCTAACTCTATACCCCAAAATGAAAATTTAGAAATCGAGAAAATAAGAAAAAACGACAGCGCGATCGGACGGCTGTCGTTTCAATACTCACTTATAAAAAGCGACGAGTAACGCCAAGATAAAGAATAATGCCCCTAAAATAGACGCTACACGATTTAGGACCGCATCCAAGCCACGGGCTTTTTGGCGACCAAATAATTGTTCTGCCCCACCTGTCAATGCTCCGAGTCCAGCCGTACGGCCTGACATCAAGAGAACGACGATGATGAGAAGAACGGAAACGACGATGAGGCCGACAAGAGCCACGTTATGAATGATCATCGATGATCCTCCTTCAGTAATATACGCTTCTTTCATTATAGAGAAAAACAACTACGGGAACAAGGTATAGATTCACGAAGTTCATCTTACCTCCAAAAAACACCAGCCGGCTGACAAAATCAGCTCGGCTGGTGAGGAAAATTATTGTTTGATGAGATCGAGTTCGACTGGAATGTTCTTCTCGACTGTCTCACCTTTGAGGTGTTTGATTGCTGTGTCGATTCCGGTTTTACCGATTTCAGCCGGTTTCTGAGCGACTGTTCCGGCCATCTTACCGTCTTCGACTGCTTTAACCGCATCGTCTGTTGCGTCAAAACCGATGACTTTTACGTCTTCCATGCCCGCTGCTTTCAACGCTTCGACGGCACCAAGGGCCATTTCATCGTTGTGTGCGAAGACAGCTTTGATGTCTTTGTTGTTTTGAAGAATGTTTTCCATGACCGACAGACCTTTTGCCCGGTCGAAGTTTGCTGATTGTTTAGCGACGACGTCAAGCTTGCTGTCGACTGCCGCGTGGAAGCCTTCGCCGCGGTCGCGTGTTGCAGATGCGCCCGGGATTCCTTCGAGTTCAACGACTTTCGCTTTGTCGCCAACGAGTTCGATCATGTACTCACCCGCTTGTTTCCCACCTGCTACGTTATCCGACGCGATGTGCGCGATGACGTCGCCGGCTTCTGCATTCCGGTCAACTGTGATGACTGGGATGTCAGCATCGTTTGCTGTTTGAACTGCCGCACCGACTGCTGCTGAATCCGTTGGGTTGATCAAGATAAGATCGACTTTCTTTTGAATCATATCTTCGATGTCGCTTGCTTGTTTGGCCGCATCATCTTGTGCATCCGCGACTTGCAGTGTTGCGCCTTGTGCTTTTGCTTCTTTTTCTGCGCCTTCTTTAAGTGACACAAAGAACGGGTTGTTGAGCGTCGAAATCGACAGACCAATCTTGAAGTCTTTTGTTTTCTTCTCTTTTTCCGTGTCACTGCCCGGTTGTTCCGTCGAACAAGCCGCTGCGAACACCATTAAAGCCATCATGACGAGTGCGAGTAGTTTTTTCATATCAATATCCTCCTTTTGGATGGTAAATCACGTAGTTTGTTTCCGGTCCGCGAGTACCGCGAACAGGATGACGAGCCCTTTGACGACGAGCTGGAAGAACGAGGAGACACCAAGCAGGTTAAGTCCGTTGTTGAGTGTCCCGATGATCAAGGCACCGATCAACGTCCCGACGATCCAACCGCGTCCACCAGATAAGCTTGTTCCACCAAGGACGACCGCTGCGATCGCATCAAGTTCGTACGATGTTCCGGCTGTTGGTTGCGCCGAGTTGAGACGCGACGTCAGGATGATTCCAGCCAGTGCTGCCATTAAACCAGACAGCGAGTAGATCAAAATCTTCACTTTGTTGACTTGAATCCCCATCAATTTTGCAGCTTCTTCGTTTCCACCAATCGCATACGTGTAACGGCCGAACGTCGTTTTCTTCAAGATGAAGTACAGCACGCCAAAGGCAATCAACATCGTCACGACCGGGACCGGGAAGATCCAGAAGTAGCCGCGACCGAATAATTCAAACCAGCCACCTTGGCTGAGTCCGGTAATCGGCTTCCCGTCCGTATAGACGAGTGTCAGACCGCGGAAGATCGTCATCGTTGCGAGTGTCGCGATGAACGGTGCGACTTTCCCGAGCGAGATGACCATTCCGTTTAAAGCACCCATGATTGCCCCGACGATCAAGCCGGCAAGCACAGCGAGAATCGCGGACGTTCCGTCGGTCATCAGACCGGCGACGAACGCGGATGACAACGCAAGAATCGAACCGACCGATAAGTCGATCCCGCCCGTTAAGATGACGAACGTCATCCCGAAAGCAATCAAGGCATTGATCGAAACTTGGCGTAAGATGTTAAATAAGTTATTAAGCGTTAAAAAGTCCGGTTCCATGATCGAAACGACGAGAATGATCGCGAACAGTCCGGCGAGCGGACCGAGCTTTTGACCAATCCCGAGTCGTCTCGGTTTCTTTTCTGTCAGTTTCCCTTGCATCAATTCCATATCATTGTCCTCCTGTCGCAAGCGTCATGATACTCTCTTGCGTTGCCTCTTCTTGATTGAGCATGCCGCTCATTTGCCCTTCACGCATTACATAGACGCGGTCGCTCATGCCGAGGATTTCCGGCAGATCAGAACTGATCATGATGATTGCGACACCCGATGCGGCCAGTTCGTTCATAATCATATAAATCTCTTTTTTCGCCCCGACGTCGACACCGCGTGTCGGTTCGTCGAGAATCAGGACATCCGGTTTTGTTCCGAGCCATTTCGCGAGGACGACCTTTTGCTGGTTCCCGCCTGATAAAGACTTCGCCGGTTGATCCATCGAGCTGTGCCGGACAGATAACGACTTGAGATATCCTTCGGCGAACTGCCGCTCCGATTGATCGGAGATGACACCGGACTTCGATAACGACCGGATTGTCGGCAAGGAGATGTTTTCCCGGAGTGAAAAATCGAGGAACAATCCTTCGCCTTTTCGGTCTTCCGTTAAGAAACCGAGTCCCTGTTTGATCGCATCATGCGGTGATTTGATTTTGACGACGTTGCCGTTTAAGCTGATCGTCCCTGCTTTCATCCGGTCGACCCCGAACAAGCCGCGCATGACTTCTGTTCGTCCTGCTCCCATCAAGCCGGAAAATCCGACGATTTCACCGGTACGGACCGAGAACGAGACATCTTCAAACCGTTTGCCGGTTGCCCCGGTGACTTCGAGGACCGTCTGACCGAGTGTCACTTGACGCTCCGGATAGCGTTCGCCCATCTCGCGTCCGACCATTTCGCGGACGATCTGTTCAAACGAAGTGTCGGCAATCCGGTGGGTCGAGACAGAGACACCGTCCCGTAACACCGTGATCCGGTCACACAGCTCAAAAATTTCTTCCATTCGGTGTGAGATATAGACGATCGAGACTCCTTGACCCCGCAATGCCGTCGCGACACTGAACAAGGCGCGGATTTCGCGTTCCGTCAAAGCGGCCGTCGGCTCATCCATGATGATGACCTTCGCATCCGTCATCAACGCTTTCGCGATCTCAATCATCTGCTGTTGTCCGACCGATAACGTCCGGGCGAGCTGATTGACGTCCATGAAGACGTTCAATTCTGCCAGTTCGCGTTCGGCAAGCCGTTTCATTTCCGCCTGCTTCAAAACACCGAAGCGGGATTTCAGTTCCCGTCCGAGAAACAGATTTTCCGTGACCGTTAAGTCCGGTAAGATGTTCAGTTCCTGGTGGATGAAGGCAATCCCCGCTTCTTCCGCCAGTTTCGGATTTTTATACTGCTGTTCGACTCCGTCGACTAAAATCGTTCCTTGATCGGCTTTATGGACACCGGTCAGAATTTTCATCAGTGTCGATTTTCCGGCACCGTTCTCTCCCATCAAGGCATGAATCTCACCGGTCGCGAGAGTGAAGTCGACTCCCTTCAAGACGGGAACGGGACCAAACGCTTTTGTGATACCTGTCATCTCAATTTGCATCGTACTTCCTCCCCTTAAAAAATGACGCCGGCGTGTAAGATGACGTTCGCATACGGTGTCGCTTCACCCGTCCGGATGATGACTTTCGCCTGCTTCGTCAATTCTTTGAATGCTTCGTGCGACACATAATCTTGCGGTACGTCAAGCTTCGTCACAGCCTCGAGCGCAACCGGATTGGCCTCTTTGATTTCCGATGCCAGTGTCACCTGTTCAACCGCCATGTCGTCTGCGACGATCCGGACGACATCAACGAACGATGGTGTCCCGAGTTCAAGTGCCAAATCGATCCGCTCTACGCCTGCCGGAATCGGCAGACCGCAGTCAGCGATGACGACCATGTCCGTATGACCAAGATCCGTTAAGACTTTACTGATATGACTGTTTAAAATCCCGTGTCGTTTCATGCTTCGACCTCCATCTGTTCGCGCGTCGGCATTCCGCCTTGTGCTCCGAGTGCCCGGACGGACATACCGGCTGCCTTGTTCGCAAACCGAATCGCTTCCGTCAATGACGTTCCTTCCGTCAAGCTGACAGCAAGTGCTCCGTTGAAGGTATCACCGGCACCTGTCGTATCGACGACGTCCGTCTTGATGGCTGGAACCGTCACAATCGCGTCTCCGTCATAAAAGCGGGCGCCCCGGCTGCCTTCCGTCACGATCAATTTATTGGGATACTGGCTTAACCAATGTTCCAGTGACTGCTGTTGTCCGAAAATCAAGCCGCATTCATGTTCGTTTGGTGTCAGGTACGTCACGTCTTCGAGTAACTCGTCGTCAAGGACGATGGCTGGCGCCGGATTCAAGACGACGGGAATACCATGTGTCTTGCCGTAACGCGCCACCTGTTTGACGGTTTGAAGCGGAATCTCGAGCTGTAACAAAATCATGTCCGTCTGACCGAGCAAGCTGTCGAGTTGGCTCTCGTCATAGACGACCGCCAAGTTCGCTGACTGGACGACGACAATCGAATTGTCGCCTTCTGCAAGCGTGATGTGAGCTGTTCCGGTCCGTTCATTCGCAATCGTCTGCAGATGCGTCGTCCCGACCTGCTCCGTTTCGAAGTTCTGACGGATCGCATCACCGTTTGCATCGTCACCGACACAGCCGACCATTTCGACGTTGCCGCCAAGCCGGGCAATCGCGACTGCTTGATTTGCTCCTTTGCCTCCCGGTACCGTATGGAAGGCGGATCCGATGACCGTTTCCCCTGCTGACGGACGACGATCGCTTTCGACGACCAAATCCATCGAGATACTTCCGACTACACTGATTTGTTTCATGACTGTTCACCCTTCCGCTTCGTTGTTTCCCGTTCAATGACTTCGACCATCAGTTCATGATGGACGGCCGCAATCTCTTTTCCTTCAATCCGTTGAATCAATAACTTCGCCGCCAGTTCGCCCATCTGATAGATTGGCTGAGCAATCGTCGTGAGCGGTGGAGAAATCATCTGCCCCAGTTCAATTCCGTCATAACCGATGATCTGTAATTGATCCGGAATCGCGATTCCCCGCTCGGCTGCGACTTGAATCGTCGCCGCTGCGATGACATCATTCGCTGCAAAAATCCCATTGCAGTCATAATGGTCAAATAAGTAGTTGGCGGCTCCGAGGGCGCCTTGGAAATGAAACGGCGACTCGATGCTTGCGACCAAATGTTTACCTGCGATTTCTTCAAATCCGTCACGCCGCTTGCGAATGGTCGGTAATTTTGAAGGACCGCTGATGACGACGAGTTCAGTCGCCCCGTGATCGAGTAAGAACTGTGCTGCTTTTTTTCCGCCGTCATGACCATTTGAGGTCACTGTCGGAATTGCGCCCTGCAAAACACGGTCAAGGGCGACAACCGGCACTTCGAGTTTTTCGTAGTTCGGGTTGTTCGAATAGTTCGTCGTGATGATCAGCCCGTCGATATGCATCGCTTCGAGTGACTGAATATATTCTTGTTCTTTCTGAAACTGTTCATCCGTGTTACACAAAATCACCTGAAATCCGTGCTGATGTGCCATATCTTCCACAGCCCGTGCGAGTTGCGGGAAAAACGGATTGGTGATGTCAGGTACGATCAAACCAATCAGACCAGATCGTTTTTGGAACAACGACCTGGCGACCCGGTTCGGTCGGTAATCGAGCTGCTTAATCGCTTGCAGGACTGCTGTTCTTGCTTTTTCGCTGACATATCCCTTCTCATTCATGACACGTGAGACGGTCGCAACGGAGACATTTGCCACTTTCGCTACTTCCCGGATGGTCGACATGTTCGCCACCTCTTTCTTTTGATAACGCTTACAATATGTATCATATTGTGTAACCGGTTACACATCAATCCTTTTTGCCAAAATATATTTTATTTATTTTTTTAGACAGACGAAAAAGTCCGATCAAACGTGTTACGACAACGTTTGTCCGGACTTCTTCAGTGATTGGGATGGCGTTTTTGATATAACCGTCGAAACAAGGCGACAAGAAATGCTAAAATCGCGAGCGGCTCCAATAAGTAAATCAACAGGAACGTAATGTCGATGATTGCATCTTCCGGGTTATACCGCAGAATATAGATGGCTCCCGGTAGAAGCGCAATCAGACCCGTGATGCCAAGGACCGTTCCGAGAATCATGCTTTGACGTGAAAAGCGACTCGTAATCTGATACAGACCGATAAAGAAAATCAGTTCCGTAAAATAGATGATTCGTAATTGAATGTCATCAATCGCGGGGTCCATACCCAAAAATAAATAACGAAATAGCATATTCATCCCCCCTACCTCTTTCTGTACCCGGTTATTGAATCCGTTAATGCACCGATTCCAGTTTGTCTGCATATCCTATCTGACTTTAGGGAATAGCTTGATAGTAACAGCTACTTAAAAAAAGTTGGGGGTCCGACCGATGAAAGAAAAACATTCAATGAAGGTCGTCAGTTGCTTAAACGACTTTTTTCAACGCAACGAACAACCACTTCAGGTCGACTTACTACGCGGTCTTCCTCCAGTCGTTTTATTGTTAAAAGATGAAGCCAAACGTTCCTTCGCAGCGGAAGCGAACTTGCACGATGAATTACTCAGCGATATCAAACGTCTCGTCCAGGAGTGTCTCGATCCACAGACACTACGTGAACTCGATATCGATGTCGACTTACCCGAGTTCTTCGTCACGCGTGCTCCACTCTATTCTGCCCATCATTACCTCGTTACGTTTATCGAGGATTGATTTTAAGGAGTATAATTCTATTTTAATACTAAGGGATTCGACGTTTAGTCGGTCTCGTTTTTTTATATGTACCAAAAATCATTCATTCGCTCGCTTTTCTAGGGCGGAACGCGAGCCGCGGATTTCTTTCAGATCTCCGGGTCTCGCCTGTTCCTGACGGAAGCGTTGCTTCCTTCTCCCTTAGAAGTCGAGCTATGAATGTTTTTCTTTTCTATGCACTTATTGTCACGCTTTTCACGCGACTCCTACAGGAAAAAGCGCAAAGCCTGCTTGCGCTGTCAGAGACAAACAAGACCCGATTGTCTGCCTCAATGAGGCAGGCAAACTGGCTTGTGTCTCGCCTGAGGAAAGCGCGTGAAAAAAAGCGTTCTCCCTTTGCACCTAACCTTAGAAAAGCAAACGAACGGCTAGTTTTGTCAAACCATACTCAACGCAAAAAAACAGCCTCCCGCCAAGCGGGAAACTGTCAACTCAATCCATAGATTACTTACTTAATTTTCGACTTCAAGAATAGCTTCGATTTCTGCCTCGACTTCTTTATTCACCATCTGCGAACGTTTTTTTCTTAATTCAAGATCCATTTCCTGATCAATGAACTCGTTCGTATGCTTGTCAAAACAGCTGTAACAAATCGGATAAAAGTCTTTTTCTTCTGTCTTCAACGAATTGAATTCCCACGTGTTCAGTTCCAAATAACTGACTTGGTTATTCGTTTCTTTTCCGCATATTTCACACGTCATTTTCATTATTCTCCCCTCGTCATGCATCGATCTTATTTTTTGCTGATTGGCGATCCTTGATTCGTTTCAAACGCCCGTGATATTTCATGATGTTCGCTTGTGATTGTTTGGCCTCTTCGCTCGTAGGTTGCAAGTTCTCAATATCCCAGTATTTCACGACGACATCTAATACCTGGTCAAAGTATTGGAGGGGTCCGTAATTTGTATCAATCGCAATGGTCTTCATACGCTCGGTAAAGTCCGGCATGATCGCACCCGGCATCGAGAAATTGATGATGACATCTTCAAAGAACACGATGAAGTTTGGATCGAGTTCAAGGTGCGCTTTCACCGTGTCGCGGTAGAACGCATAATGAAGGGCTTCATCTTTTGCCAAACGGCGGAGCAGTGTCGCCAAGTCTTTGTCATGCGCTCCTGCCACTCTCGCTACATTGTTATAGAAAACGAGTGTCGCAAGCTCTTGCAACGACGTATAGGCCATGGTTGCTAAAGGATTCGTGAAGTCCGGGAACCAGCCGCTTTCAACGACGCGTCTTCTTAATTGATGCAGTCGTGTCGGATTGACGTTTCGTGTCACGAGTAAATACGTTTCGAGTAAGCTTGAGTGCTGGTCTTCTTCAGCAGTCCACGTGCGGACGAAATCATTGATGACTTCCATCGAGTTTTTAAACGTGTAATCCAAATGTGACGTATACCAAGGTAAGTTCACTTCTGTCAGTAATGCGGTTTCTACGGCAACGATGACACCTTCCGGAAGCGTGACTTGACTCTCTTCCCAAGGAACGCGTTTGAACGACATCGCCTTGTCCCATGGAATGAATTCGTGATAGCTCCAATCAATATTGGCTGAACGCTCCTTATGTAAGCGATACAATTCTTTAATGCGTGGCTCTAAGCGTATATCTAAATCTGAATTTAACATGGTCATTTCTCCTTTAGATGTTTTTTGAACCTTCATCCGTCCAAATGTATTTAAGCCTTATAATGATTGTACTTAAACTTATTTATAACTATAACATTTTAATGACCAGGTAGTAAAAGAAAGGTCCTAAAAATTTGATTTTTGTAACGGTTAGAACTAAGTCGGCTAATTGTGAGCGATAGAAACCGGCGTTTGCATTTTGGAGTGAACTCAATTCCTTTTACTAAATTGATCATAAATATAAAAAAACCTCCTATTCGTATGAATAGGAGGCATCGGCTGTACAGTGAATGTACAACACACGTTAAATCATCAACCTGGAATTACTTCTTGAGGTTGTAGAATGATTTGATTCCGTCGTAGACAGCAACGTCTGAAAGCATGTCTTCGATGCGGAGAAGTTGGTTGTATTTCGCGATACGGTCTGTACGTGAAAGTGAACCAGTTTTGATTTGACCAGCGTTTGTCGCAACAGCGATGTCAGCGATTGTTGAATCTTCTGTTTCACCAGAACGGTGAGAAACGACTGCTGTGTAACCAGCTTTTTTCGCCATTTCGATTGCGTCGAATGTTTCAGTCAACGTACCGATTTGGTTAACTTTGATGAGGATCGAGTTAGCGATGCCTTTTTCGATACCTTCAGCAAGTTTCTCTGTGTTCGTTACGAACAAGTCATCACCAACGAGTTGGACTTTGTGTCCGATACGATCTGTAAGGAGTTTGTGACCATCCCAGTCGTTTTCGTCACAGCCATCTTCGATTGAGATGATTGGGTATTTGTCAACGAGTTGTGCGTAGAATTCAACAAGCTCAGCTGTTGTGAGGACTTTGCCTTCGCCAGCGAGGTTGTATGTTCCAGCTGCTTTGTCGTAGAACTCAGAAGAAGCGACGTCCATTGCAAGGTAAACATCTTCGCCTGCTTTGTAGCCAGCTTTTTCGATTGCTTCAAGGATAACTGTGATTGCTTCTTCGTTTGATTTCAAGTTTGGAGCGAATCCACCCTCGTCACCAACTGCTGTGTTAAGACCCATTCCGCTAAGAACTGATTTCAACGCGTGGAAGATTTCAGCACCCATACGAAGTGCTTCTTTGAATGTTGGAGCTCCAACAGGCATGATCATGAACTCTTGGAAATCAACGTTGTTGTCAGCGTGTGATCCACCGTTGATGATGTTCATCATTGGAGTTGGCAATGTTTTCGCGTTGAATCCACCGAGGTACGTGTAAAGTGGAAGACCAAGCTCATCTGCAGCAGCACGTGCAGCAGCCATAGAAACACCAAGGATCGCGTTAGCGCCGAAGTTACCTTTGTTTTTCGTACCGTCGAGGTCGATCATCTTTTTGTCGATTCCTGCTTGGTCGAAGACATCGTAGCCGATGATTTCAGGTGCGATTTTTTCGTTGACGTTGTCAACAGCTTTTAAGACACCTTTACCGAGGTAACGTGATTTGTCGCCATCGCGAAGCTCAACTGCTTCGTGCTCACCAGTTGATGCGCCTGATGGGACGAGTGCGCGACCGAAACCGCCGTCTTCTGTATATACTTCTACTTCTACTGTTGGGTTACCGCGTGAATCAAGAATCTCGCGTGCATAAATCTCTGTAATCATTGACATTTAAATTCGCTCCTTTTTGTTTGAGAAAGATTAGTTTGTAGTGAGACAGTGACAAGTCCATCGATTGACGGGATTATTTCTTTAATACAATCGATTTCCCGGTCATTTCTGCCGGTTGATCTGCTCCGAGTAAATCGAGAACAGTTGGTGCCAAGTCTGCCAGTACGCCAGTCAATGGCTCAAGGAGTTCGACGTCCTCGACCGTGACGATACATGGAACAGGTTCTGTCGTGTGCGCCGTCATCTTGCTGCCATCGGCATTGAGGACTTTGTCCGCGTTTCCGTGGTCGGCTGTGATGATGGCTGCGCCACCTTTGCTGATGATCAAGTCAACGACTTGACCCAGACATTTATCCACCGCTTCGATTGCCTTCTTCGTCGGCTCGAGCATACCCGAGTGACCGACCATATCGGGATTGGCGAAGTTGAGGATGATCGCGTCATGTTTGTCCGAGTTGATTGCGTCAACGAGTGCTTCTGTGACTTCATAGACACTCATTTCCGGTTTCAAGTCGTATGTCGCGACTTTTGGAGATGGGATCAGAATCCGATCTTCTCCTTCGTACGGCTCTTCACGTTGACCGTTAAAGAAGAACGTGACGTGCGGGTACTTTTCAGTTTCCGCAATCCGTAATTGATTAAGGCCTTGTTTCGATAACGTTTCACCGAGCGTGTTTTTGATGTCTTCCGGTGGGAAGACGATGTCCGTATCAATCGCATCCGAGTACTTCGTCATAGAGACGAGCAGCAGGTTCTTCGGTGCGTTGTCCGGCAATTCAAAACCGGTGAAGCCTGTTTTTTCTTTGTACGTCTTGGCGAGCTGAATCGCACGGTCCGGACGATAGTTGAAGAACATGATCGCATCGTTATCGTGGATCGGTGCTACTGGAGTACCGTCTTCCTGCACGACTACCGTTGGTTCAATGAACTCATCTGTGACATCTGTTTTGTACGAAGCTTCGACCATCGCGATTGGGTCTTTTGTTGTCGGACCGTCTGCGAACGTGATGACGTCATAAACTTTCTTGACGCGTTCCCAGCGGTTGTCGCGGTCCATCGCATAATAACGACCAGAGACACTTGCGAATTGACCGACGTTTAACTCGTCCATCTTCGCTTGTGCATCACGGAGGAAACCGGCTCCTGATTTTGGATCACAATCGCGGCCATCCGTGAAGGCATGGAGATAGACTTTTTCGATTTCGTGAAGTTTCGCGAATTCAAGCACCGCGTACAAGTGGTTGATGTGACTGTGGATCCCACCGTCAGAGACCAGACCGAAGATATGAAGGGCTGAACCGTATTTCTTCACGTGACCTGCCGCATCGTTCATCGCTTGACGCGAGAAGAACGAGCGATCCTTAATGGCATTGTTGATTCGGGATAGCGATTGATAGACGACGCGACCTGCACCGATATTCAAATGACCCACTTCTGAGTTCCCCATTTGTCCTTCAGGCAAACCAACGTATTCTCCTTGCGCATTCAACAGGGTATGTGGGTACTGTCCCCAGTAACGGTCGAAGTTCGGTTTGTTTGCTGCCGTGACAGCATTTCCGAACTCCTCGTCACGCATACCGAAACCATCAAGGATGATCAGTGCGACTGGACGTTTTTTCATTTAAATCGCCTCCAACAGTTTGAGGAACGATCCTGTCTCAAGACTTGCGCCACCAACTAAAGCACCGTCGATGTCAGGTTGAGCCATGTATTCTTTGATATTGTCCGGTTTGACACTGCCGCCGTACTGGATGCGGACTGCTTCTGCAGCTTCCGTACCGAATTCAGCTGCGATGACATCGCGAACGAATTTACAAGAATCTTGTGCATCTTGTTCTGTTGCTGATTTTCCTGTTCCGATTGCCCAGACAGGCTCATACGCGACAACAAGGTTTTTGACTTGATCAACTGTTAAGCCTTTCAAGCTGTTCGTTGTTTGTTCACGGATGACTGATTCGAATTTTCCGCCTTCGCGTTCTTCGAGTGTTTCACCGACACAAACGATTGGCACGATACCATGCTCGAATGCCTTTTTCGTTTTGCTGTTGATGAACGCATCAGTTTCTCCGAAATACTCACGACGTTCTGAGTGACCGAGGACGACGTATGTTACGCCAAGTTCTTTGAGCATCACTGGGCTGATTTCACCTGTGAATGCGCCGCTCTCTTGGTCGTACATGTTTTGAGCGCCGATTTTCAGGTCCGTTCCAGCTGTCGCTTCTGTCAAGTGTGCAAGGAATACAGACGGTGCACAGACAGCCGCGTCGACTTTCGAAGAAGCGGGTAC
The DNA here is from genome assembly GCF_000620865.1 of Exiguobacterium sibiricum 7-3. NCBI lineage: Bacteria > Bacillati > Bacillota > Bacilli > Caryophanales > Exiguobacterium > Exiguobacterium artemiae. The sequence continues at coordinate 671,610 of NZ_KK211190.1, read as the reverse complement.
AGTTCCTTTGACTTCCTCAGCGAATGCCACAGCATCCTTGAGGGTAAGATTCATTTTCCAGTTACCTGCGATAATTGGTTTACGCATTGAAAACACTCCCTTGTGAACTTTAGATTACTTGTCGTTAAGCGCTTCGACACCTGGAAGAGCTTTTCCTTCCATGAACTCGAGGCTTGCGCCGCCACCTGTTGAAATGTGACTCATTTTATCTGCAAGACCAAACTTCTCAGCCGCTGCAGCAGAATCTCCACCACCGATGATCGAGTATGCATCGCTGTCAGCTAATGCTTGAGCGACACCTTTTGTTCCATTTGCATATTTATCAAGTTCGAACACACCCATTGGTCCGTTCCAGACGACGAGTTTCGAAGCCTTGATTGCTTCTGCATACAGTTCTACCGTTTTTGGACCGATATCGAGTGACATGTGATCCGCTGGGATACTGTCGATGTCGCGTGGTCCAACATATGTTTCTTCGCCGAATTCCTTCGTGATGACACAGTCAACCGGCATCAAGAATTTCACGCCTTTGTCTTCTGCTTTTTTCATGAATTCCTTCGCCTGTTCGATTTTGTCGACTTCAAGAAGTGACGTACCGACTTCATAACCTTGAGCTTTGAGGAATGTATAAGATAATCCTCCACCGATGATCAACGTGTCGACGATATCAAGCAAGTGATCGATGACGCCGATTTTATCCGCGACTTTCGAACCACCGATGATCGCTGTAAACGGACGTTCTGGATTCGAGAGTGCTTTACCGAGAACTTGAAGTTCTTTTTCGATCAACAATCCTGCTACAGCAGTCTCGACATGATGGGCGATTCCTTCTGTAGAAGCGTGCGCACGGTGAGCTGCACCAAATGCGTCGTTGACGAAAACGTCTGCAAGTTTCGCAAAACCTTCTGCGAGTTCAGGATCATTTTTCGTTTCACCTGGGTAGAAACGAACATTTTCAAGAACGATGACATCGCCTTCTTCAAGCTTGCTGACCGCTTCTTCAGCGACCGGACCGTATGCTTCTTCAACGAGCTTGATGTCTTTACCAAGCAGTTCGCTGAGGCGTGCTACGACTGGTGCAAGTGAGAATTCAGGGTTCTTCTCGCCTTTTGGACGTCCCATGTGGCTTGCGAGGATGACTTTCGCTCCACCGTCAACCAAGTGTTTGATTGTCGGAAGGGCAGCACGGATGCGTGTATCATCTGTGATTTTGCCGTCTTCTAGCGGTACGTTGAAGTCCACACGTGTAAACACGCGTTTTCCTTTTACATCGATATCGCGAATTGATTTCTTATTCATACATTCGTCCTCCGTCTCATACGTATAGTGAGGGGCTAATGCGCCCCTCCAGACTTTTTTCCGCAATAAGAGCGGAGACTGTATCGTTTCCGCTCTTATTCAATTGCTATTTAATTGCTCGAATTACTTAGCGATTTCTGCGAAGTGTTTGAGTGTGCGAATGAGCTGGCTAGTGTAAGACATTTCGTTGTCGTACCAAGCAACTGTTTTAACGAGTTGTTTGTCGCCGACTGTAACGACTTTCGTTTGTGTTGCATCGAAGAGTGATCCGTAAGAGATACCAACGATGTCAGAAGAAACGATTTCGTCTTCAGTGTAACCGTAAGATTCGTTAGCTGCTGCTTTCATTGCTGCGTTAACTTCTTCAACTGTTACTTTCTTCTCGAGAACTGTTGTGAGCTCAGTGAGTGAACCTGTAGCAACTGGTACACGTTGTGCTGCGCCATCAAGTTTACCTTGAAGTTCTGGAAGAACAAGACCGATTGCTTTAGCAGCACCAGTTGAGTTAGGAACGATGTTAGCTGCCGCTGCACGTGCACGACGGAAGTCACCTTTAGGGTGTGGAGCGTCGAGTGTGTTTTGGTCGCCAGTGTAAGCATGGATCGTTGTCATGAGACCTTGAACGATTCCGTAGTTATCTTGAAGAACTTTTGCCATTGGCGCGAGACAGTTCGTAGTACATGAAGCACCAGAGATAACTGTTTCAGTTCCGTCAAGAATTTCGTGGTTCGTGTTGAAGACAACTGTTTTCATGTCGCCAGTAGCAGGTGCTGAGATAACGACTTTTTTAGCTCCAGCTTTCAAGTGAAGCTCAGCTTTTTCTTTGTCTGTGAAGAAACCAGTACATTCGAGAACGATGTCAACACCGAGCTCGCCCCATGGGAGTTCTTCTGGGTTGCGGTTAGCAAGTGTCTTGATTTCTTTACCGTTGACGAGGAAGTAACCATCGTGTACTTCAACTTCGCCGTCGAAACGACCTTGAGTCGTATCATATTTCAAGAGGTGTGCAAGCATTTTAGTGTCTGTAAGGTCATTGATTGCGACTACTTCGATTCCGTCAAACTGAAGAATTTGACGAAGTGCCAAACGTCCGATACGTCCAAATCCATTAATACCAACTTTTACTGCCATGATAATTTTCCTCCTTTTAATGTAAAGCGAGTTATCTATTATTCAAAAGGGGGCTACCCTTTCAAAATCGTTGTTGCTGCCCCTTCATCCGTAATCAGGATGATGTCCGGGGACTGTTTGACATACGCGTTGATGGCTTCCGCTTTGGAATGTCCTCCGGCGACGACGATGACGTGTTCGACTTGTTTTAAGTCGTCCAGTTGAAGACCAACCGTCTTCACCCGATGCACGATCTTTCCGTCCCGATCGAAGTAATACCCAAATGCTTCTGCTACCGCATGTTCTTGTTCAAGCTGTTCCAGTAACTCGACTGAAGCGCGACGACGTTTTGCCATCGTTTTTGCCTCACCAATTCCATGTACCACGATTGAGGCATCTTTAATCATTTGTAACACATTTTTAATGCTTGGCTCTTCCACCATCTTCACAAACGTTTCCTTGCTGACCATGTCTGGAATGTGCAGTAAGTGATAATCACTTTGTGCACGAGATGCCATCCGTGAACAGACCGTATTCGCTTGTAATTCAAGGGTTTCACCTAAGCCGCCACGTGCCGGCACGAATGTCATCGGACGGTTTTCCTTATCGGGCGACATCATCGCCGCGACGGAAGCCATCGTCGTACCTCCTGTGACTGCAATCGTGTTGTGTACAGATGAAGAAAGTTCTCGTTTCAAACGTGCGACCGTCGCGCGTCCCATATCGCGTTGCACCCAGAAGGTTTGATCCGAATCTCCTGGTACGATGACGACATCCCGGACGCCCAGTTTTTCCTTTAAGGCTTTCGCCATATCAGAAATTCCGGCCAGTTCTGCCATCACGCTGTGCATACTTCGTAAGACGATCCGCCCTTCATCTGTCAAAGACATTCCTTGTGTCGCCACTTCGAGCAATCCTTGCTCTTTCAGGAAGTCCACTTCCCGACGCAACACCCGTTCCGTCAAGCCAAGGCTTGTCGCCAGTGTCCGTCGACCGATCGGCTGCATGAGCCGGACATAATGAAGTATGTCGTAACGTGTCTGCATTTCTTCGATCAGATCAGGCACGATTCGTTTTTGGATCTGTACTAACTGCCGAATCATGTATTCCCGCTCCTCTCAAATTGCTGGACACTTTACGTCCCGCGTGTCATATCTTGTCCCACTTGGTACATCCTCATCATAACAGCCCTCGTACAAGGATTCAAGCCTCGCCCTTTAACTTTTTTCAAGTAAGCGGTTTCTTATCGCCTCCGTCTCAAATTTGCCATAACTCCAAATTTCAGACTCATGCATCACGACAGGAATTTCATATAAAAACCGGAGACTGAGCGCAGCATCTTCTTCAATGTTAATTTCTTCGAACGTCCAATCCGGGAATTCATCAAGTACGAAATCAAGTAAGAAGGCGGCTTCCTCACATAGCGTACATCCGGGACGTGAATACAGTGTTAAGGTCGTGTGTTCTTTTGATGGCATCATTCATTCGCCTCTCGTCGTTTCGTCATGTCGGACCGGGTCAAGTTCAGACTCGCTCGATACTTCGCGACTGTCCGTCTTGCGACTTGGATGCCTTCCAGGTCGAGACGGTTGACGATCTGTTGATCCGACAGCGGCGCGGTCGCTTCCTGAATCAATTGTGCCATTCGGGCCTTGATTAAAAAGCTCGATGTGCCACTTTGCGTCTTCGATACGAAAAAATTCTCAAGCTCAAGGGTCCCCTGAATCGTCCGGATCGTTTTGTTGACGATCGCCCGACCAATCGTCGAAGGATGGTATCCCGTTTGTTCGGCGACCTCTTTTTTCGTCAACGGTTCTAAATGGAGTTCCCCTTTGAACCAACGGATTTGCCGTGCTACTATGACGTCTAGAATCGCATGCAGTGTCTTGCGTCGTCGTTCATAAGCGCTCAAAAAAGGTGTTGCTTCCTCAAGATCCGTCCAGGACGTATCGAGCGTTAAGCCGTACCAATTAATTTGCGCCTGACCGTCCACCCACGCGACATCGGCTTCCGGTATCGTTCTGGTGGTCGATGTCGGTAAGACCGGTGTTTTCGGCAACCGTTCAATCCGTCGCTTCATGTGTCTCCGCTCTGTCCCGTCATCGATTTTTTCCAGCACATCTTTCAGAGACCGTCCTTCTGACAGCTCTGCAACCAAATCAATTAAACGATCTTCTTCAAGCTCCATGGCATGCAACAGGCGACACTCTGCTTCCGAGCGTGCCGCAATTCCGGTAGGTTCACATTGCTGGAGCAGTTGTCGTGCTTGCCTGATCATCGGCTCCTCACTATCAAGCAAGACCGCTAATCGTACGTCTGTCGTTCTGAGTAATCCATCCGCGTCTAAGTACATGATGAGTTGTTCCGCCATATATCTTATTTCCTGTCTGACCGATTCTAAACGTATTTGCCGAAGAAGTTCCGCTTCAAACGAGTCGATCCGGTCGGCGACTTGCTCTAAATCCGGTGGAATCATTTTTCTTCCATTATGTTTGGTCCGTCCGGCACGACGGATGATTCGGTACAGCCGTTCCTCGAGTTCCGCCTGCGTTTCTTCCAAAACCGTCAATTGATACAACTGGGCTGCCGACATCACGAGACGTTGCGCTTGTTCCTGTCTCTGTTCCATCCGTTCCTCTCCCCTTTCCCGATTAAATTCGATTCTGCTTCTATTATATAGGAAGGATGCCGCTTCAATCGTCTCTTACGTTTTGACAAAAAATCAATAAACTCGCAAATCTAGTATTGCTTTTCTAAAAAAATGTCGGTATACTATTAATTGTTCAGTACAAACATGCACCCGTAGCTCAGGGGATAGAGCACTGGTTTCCGGTACCAGGTGTCGGGAGTTCAAATCTCTCCGGGTGTACCATACTTGAATCTTCAGGCAATGCCGTTATCGGTGTTGCCTTTTTTCTATATAAATTAGACGAGATTACTCCCACTTCTAAACGAATTGAAAGTGGGAGGTGAATCGCCCCCCTCCCTTTCGGGTATAATACCTTTCAAGGAGGTGAAAATCATGTTGAAGCATAAGGCTTATAAATTCAGAATATACCCGACAAAAGAGCAGGAAATCCTCATCGCGAAGACCATTGGTTGTTCGCGCTTTGTCTTCAACCACTTTTTAGCGAAGTGGGATGAGACGTATAAAACGACAGGTCAAGGACTGTCTTATGGTTCTTGCTCGAAAGAAATTCCTATGTTGAAGCAAGAGTTCGACTGGCTGAAAGAAGTCGATAGCCATTCGCTTCAATCGAGCGTCAAACACCTGACCGATGCGTATGACCGCTTCTTCAAGAAGCAGAACGAACGGCCTCGATTCAAATCGAAGCGCAATCCCGTCCAATCCTACAAGACCAATATCGAGAAGAAGAACCAACTTCCCGAAGTCTCAATCGTCGGTAACAAGTTAAAACTCCCGAAGTTGAAGTGGGTGCGTTTCGCCAACTCGAGGCAGGTCGCAGGACGCATCTTGAACGCGACCATCCGGCGTAACGCTTCAGGAAAATACTTCGTCTCCCTGCTCGTCGAGCAGGAAATCCACGAACTGCCGAAAACCGGTTCATCCGTCGGCGTCGATGTCGGGTTGAAGAACTTCGCCATCCTGTCGGACGGCACGGTGTACCAAAACGACCGCTACTTCCGTTCGCTCGAGAAAAAGCTGGCGCGTGAGCAACGCAAGCTCTCTCGTCGTCAGCACATCGCTTTGGACAAGAAAGTACAACTTTCCGAGTCGAAGAACTACCAGAAGCAGAAGCGAAAGGTCGCCCGCATCCACGAAAAGATTGCCAACAAGCGAACCGACTTCTTGCACAAGGTATCCACCGAGATCGTCAAAAACCACGACGTCATTGGCATCGAAACCTTGCAGGTGAAGAACATGCAGAAGAACCGCAAGTTAAACAAGTCTATCTCGGACGTCAGTTGGTCAGCGTTCTTCCGCATGCTCGAATATAAGGCGGACTGGTACGGGAAAACCGTCGTGAAAGTCGGCAAGACCTTTGCTTCCAGCCAACTGTGCTCCAGTTGCGGACATCAACACAAAGACGTGAAACATCTTGGCTTACGTAAATGGACATGCCCGATTTGTGGCATCCACCACGACCGAGATGTGAATGCAGGACTGAATCTCAAACAAGAAGCAGAACGCATCTTAGCTTCTTCAACCGTCGGGACGACGGGGTTAGCCTGATCAGGTTTCGACCGTCAGGTCGGATCACTCAGGAATCCTCCACCTCTAAGCAAAGCGTAGGTGGAGGTAGTTCAAATTGATATGTTTAGCAGCCCCGGTTTCAGGAAAAATATATAAAACCTACAGCGTATCTTTTGACCAATATTGACCAAAGGATTATGATAAGGACAAGTCGAATATGTGCTACATACCAATCATAAGGAGGCAAAGACTATGTTAATTCCAACAGTCATCGAACAAACCAACCGCGGGGAACGTGCTTACGATATCTATTCACGTTTGCTCAAGGACCGTATCATCCTTCTCGGGAGCGCGATTGACGACAACGTCGCCAACTCAGTCGTTGCCCAGTTACTCTTCCTAGCAGCAGAAGATCCAGATAAAGAAATCTCGCTTTACATCAACAGTCCAGGTGGCTCAATCACAGCAGGTATGGCGATATACGATACGATGAACTTCATCAAACCACAAGTTTCAACGATTTGTATCGGAATGGCGGCTTCCATGGGTGCATTCTTGCTTCAAGCCGGCGCGAAAGGAAAACGTTTTGCCCTTCCTAACGCTGAAATCATGATTCACCAACCACTCGGTGGTACACAAGGTCAAGCATCGGACATCAAAATCCATGCGGAACGTATCATCAAAATGCGTGAACACTTAAACAAAATCATGGCTGAAAACACAGGACAACCACTTGAAGTCATTGAGCGTGATACAGAGCGTGATAACTTCATGTCTGCTCAAACAGCAGCTGACTACGGTTTAATCGACCGCGTCATGGAACGTGCATAATTTTCATTGGACCGTCTTCGCTGATTGCGAGGACGGTTTTTTTCTGACCATCAAAAAGACCTCCGTCCCTTGCGTCGCTCTTCTCAGAACAGACGCGGACAGAGGTCCTTATTTATTAGTCGATCAAATCTGTGATATCAGAAACGATATCGTGGTTTTCGCGAATCAATGTGTAAATCCCGTTCGCATGCGGTGAAAGCTCTTCTTCTGCCTGTAATTGCTTCAGGAACAACGATGTCGCAAATGCGACGAGCGTACTTTTTGGCACACCGATCGTTTTCGCTTTTTTCGTAAGCACTTCATCAAACTTCGCATCAACTGTCAGCGAAATACGTTTTTTCTCATTAGCCATTTCAAAAACTCCTTAATTCGAACATTTAGTTGCATCGACTATATATTATAGTAGACTATGGTTCATCTCGCAAGTTACTCCCTAAAGAGACCCGGTCATCGACTCCCCGTTTCGCATTTTATCCGCAATTTGATCAATCTTGCGCAATCGATGATTGATCCCGGATTTCGAGATGGAACCACTCTCGACCATCTCGCCGAGCTCCTGCAAGGTCACATCTTGGTGTGTCACCCGCAAAATGGCGATTTCTTTTAATTTGTCCGGCAAGACATCGAGTCCGACCGTCCGTTCGAGAAACTTGATGTTCTCGACCTGGCGTAACGCCGCCCCGACGGTTTTATTCAGGTTCGCCGTCTCACAGTTGACGAGCCGGTTGACCGAATTCCGCATGTCTTTTAAGATCCGGACATCTTCAAAGCGTAACATCGAATACGTCGCTCCGACGAGCTTAAGAAAATCAGAAATCTTCTCACTTTCCTTGATGTAGAGAATATGTCCTTTTTTTCGCTCGATTGCTTTCGCATTCAAATCAAATTGATTTGTCAGGCTGCGCAAGGCGGCATTATGTTCTTCGTACAGACTGAAAATTTCCAGGTGATACGAGGACGTCGCCGGATTGTTTAACGATCCTCCGGCTAAAAAGGCACCGCGCAGATAGGCCCGTGCACGCCGTTCGTCGTTGAGAATCGAATCGCTGATCGAGCGGATCATCGTAAATCCTTCTCCCAGAATCCCAAGATCCTGTAGAATCTTATCCGCCTGTTGTTTGACGCGGACGATATAGACGTTATTTTTTTTCAGACGCATCTTTTTCCGGACAAGTAAATCCAAATGGACGGCATAGGCCCGTTTGAGCAAGGAATAAATACGGCGGGCAATCGATGCATTTTCCGTCGAGATATCCAGTGTCAGTCCACGTCCAAGCCCAAATGAGATCGCGCCGTTCATCCGGGCCAAGGCGGCGAGTTCCGCCTTCATTTCATGATCAGTGATCGCGATTTGCGTTAATTCTTTTTTGACTTCTGATGCAAAACTCACGTCAGTTCCTCCTTCCCTTCGAATTGACGTACACGTCGGATGGATAGAACTTTCCGCATGACGAGGCTTGCGACAGCATCTGAGTCATGACGGATGAAGTGATGGTTATAATCCACGATATCGTCCGCGAGTACTTCAATTCCTGCTTCTTCAAAACTCGATTCATCATAGGTCACCATATCGGCATGATCCTTCTGGTACTTCCGCAGATAACTGACATCAATCGATTCGTTGTTGACGATGATCGTATCAATCACCCCTTCACCGAGGAATCGTTCCAGGACATTCAAGTGATCATTTGCCGTAAAGGCTGTCGTCTCACCCGGTTGTGTCATGACGTTACAAATATAGACGACCGGCGCAAGCGATTGTTTGATCGCATCGCGGATTTCCTCGATCAGGACGTTCGGAATGACGCTCGTGTAGAGACTGCCGGGACCAAGGACGATGACGTCGGCATCGAGAATCGCCTGAATCGCTTCCGGAACAGGACGGACATCCTCTTCCTCGAGGAAAATCCGTTCGATGACTTTGCCGACTTTCGGAATCAAGGATTCCCCTTTGACGATCGTTCCATCTTCAAACTCGGCACATAACGTAATCGTCCGCTCCGTCGCCGGATAGACTTTCCCTTCGGCATTCAAGAGTTGTCCCATGACACCGATCGCTTCGACGAATGACCCGTTACAGAGCTGCGTCGCAGCCGTCAGCATTAAGTTACCGAGCGAGTGTCCGTGCAGACCTTCCCCCGTCTCAAAGCGGTATTGCATGATCCGGTCCATCAACGTCTCGGACTTCGACAGGGAGACGATGACGTTTCGGATATCGCCCGGCGGCAGCATGTTGAATTCCGTCCGCAAGCGGCCCGAACTTCCGCCGTCATCCGCGACGGTGACGATGGCCGTGATATCAAGCGGATAGTGTTTTAGTCCGCGCAAAAGAGTCGATAGGCCCGTTCCTCCGCCGATGGCGACGACTTTCCGTTCCCATTTCATTATTTTTCCTCCTTCGCATGGACATAATCCCGATGGTTCGTCACGACATGGTATTGATTCTTGAATTCTTTACTGATCGCTTCCGCAAACGTAATCGAGCGGTGTTTGCCCCCCGTACAGCCGAGCGCCACGACGAGCTGCGATTTCCCTTCCCGTTCATACTGGGGAATCAGGAATTCGAGCATGTCGACGAGCTTTTTATAAAACAGCTTCGCTTCCGGCCATTGCATGACATACGACGAGACTTCGAGATCGAGACCTGTCTTTGGTCGGAGTTCCGGAATGTAAAACGGGTTCGGCAGGAAACGTAAGTCAAACACAAGATCGGCATCGAGCGGCAGACCGTGCTTGAACCCGAACGACATCACGTTGACGGTGAACGGAATCCGTTCCCCTTCCGTAAATTCTTTTAAGATTCGTTCCTTTAAGGCGAGCGGTTTGATGTCACTCGTATCCATCAACAACTGGGCTTTATCGCGGAATCCTTCAAGCAACGTCCGTTCCCGTTCAATTCCGATCAACGGGGAAGCCGTCGGCGCCAAAGGATGCGACCGGCGTGATTCTTTATACCGGCGGACGAGCACGTCGTTGCGGGCATCAAGATACAGCATCCGGATTTGCAGATTCGTTTTCTTCAGATCTTCATAAACGACAAAGAAACTGTCGATGAAATCACGAGCCCGTGTATCGATGGCGACGGCGATTTTCGGACGGACCTGCCCAATCACTTCAATCAATTGCGGCAGTAACGTCGGTGGTAGATTGTCGACACAAAAATAGCCTAAGTCTTCAAAGCTGTTCATGGCGACCGTTTTTCCGGCGCCACTCATTCCTGTAATGATGACCAGTTGCGGTTGATTCTGTTCCATCTCTTCGCCCTCCAGACAACAGTTCCGTGTGTATTTTTTACTCTCGTTTCAGTATAACATAAAAAAAGAGCCAGCTTGATGGAAGAGCCTCCCAACCAAGCTGGACCTTGAATTAGACTTGTGATGATTCCTGTAATTCTTCGAGCAAGGCTTCGATGTAATGTTGCGCGTTTTGCGCTGCAATCGAACCGTCGTTTGTCGCTGTGACGACTTGACGAAGTGTTTTTTCACGCACGTCGCCGGCTGCGAAAATACCTTTGATGTTCGTTTCCATCGCTTCATTCGTCACGACATACCCTTGATCGTTCAGAATGCCGAGATCTTGGACATATCCTGTGATCGGGTTCATGCCGATGTAGATGAAGACACCATCGATCGGATACGTTGTCGTTTCCGCTGTTTTCGTATTGATCAATTCAATGCCGCCGACTTTTCCGTTATCTTCGTTGATCTGTTTAACCGTATGGTTCCAGATGAAGTCGATTTTCGGATTGTCGAATGCCCGTTTTTGAAGAATTTTTTGAGCACGTAATTCTTCACGACGGTGAACGATCGTGACTTTTTTCGCGAAGCGTGTCAAGTAGACACCTTCTTCGACGGCTGAGTCACCGCCACCGATGACGAACAGTTCTTTTTCTTTAAAGAACGCACCGTCACAGACTGCACAGTAAGAGACACCGCGTCCGCCGAGTTCTTCCTCGCCCGGAACACCAATTTTCTTGTACTGCGCCCCTGAAGCGATGATGATCGCCCGAGCATGGTAATCCTTGTTGTGTGCATGAACGGTCTTGAATGCCGGACCGTCTTCGATGCTGCGAACGTCTCCGTACGCATACTCTGCACCGAACGCTTTTGAATGGTCGAACATTTTTTGTGAAAGATCCGGTCCAAGAATGCTGTCGTAGCCCGGATAGTTTTCGATATCTTCCGTGTTGGCCATCTGGCCGCCCGGAATACCGCGCTCAATCATCAATGTCGAAAGGTTCGCACGTGATGCGTAAAGTGCAGCTGTCATTCCGGCAGGACCGGCACCAATAATGATGACGTCATAAATTTTCTGTTCAGTTTCTGTCATGATTCCACCCCATCTGTATTTTCGTTGTAATTTGAGTATAGGTGAGAATCGTACAAACGTCTAACACTTTGCACGGGCCGGGTTCAAAAGTCGTTGATAGGCACGGATCGTCGCTGCCACATCATCGAATGAAACGTGAACGAGTGCCGCGCAGTCTTCAATCAACATACCGTCGCGGACATCATGAAACAGATAAATCAAGGCCGCAGCCGACTGTTCGACCGATTCAAACGTCTCACCACTCAGAACGAGTCGGGCAAATCGTTCGTAAAAATCACCTTCGAGGCTCATCCGTTCCTCATCCGACACATATCGTTCCGCAAGACGAATCGTCATCAAGGCACGTTGAATCCGAGCATCGACAACTTCGTGCTCCCCGTTCATCTCATGAATGATTTGTTCAGTCAGTAATAAAACGTCTGGATGATCCGTCACTTCCGGCATCATCGATAATGCGAGCTTCGCTTCCTCATCGTTCAGCTTGCCGAGTAACAAGGCCGTAAAAATCCGTGAGACATCATCTTCTGTCTTCAAGGCTTGGATCAAGGCTGAGCGGAACTGGAGGTTATGACGGATGTCGTAAGCTTCCCGTTCTTCCCGCATGCCTTGCGCTTCTTCTGATTGAAGGAACGCAGCGGCTTCTTCGACATGTCCCGTCTTGAAAGCTGAGATCGACAACCAGTGTCCAAACAACGGGTCTCCCCGGTAGCCACGACGTTCGAGTAACTTCAGTTCTTCGTATGCCAAATCATGACGGCCGATGATCGCAAGCGTTGACGCGACCTTATAGCGTGTCTCAAGATTGACAGAGCGGACGTGTTCGAGTTTGTTCGACAAACGATGCGCTTCTTCATCCTGTCCCATCTCATGCAACAACACAAGCGTGTTACAGAGGGCATGCAAGTTTCCCGGATTTCCATCAAGGACTTGTTCGAGTGAAGCAAAAGCACGATCGTTTTCACCGAGATAAAACTCGACGATGGCGAGATTGTTATAGGCCGGCCAGAATGTCGGATACTGGGCGATTAATGACTCGAGTGTCTCCTGCGCCGCAAAGAGCATCCCTTTGTCGATTTGACGTTGTGCCTGAGCATGTAAACGAATCAATTCATCCTCATCGTCATCTTCCATCTCTTGTTCGAGATCGATTAATTCCACGAGTGCGGCCGATGCCTCTGCGTGTTTCCCGTTTGGTGCACTGGATAAATATTCAAGCGCGTAATTTTTAGCCTCTTCATATAAGGAGACATGCGCGTAGTTATTCGCTAAATAAAATAATGATTCGGTATTTGACTGGTCGAGCGTCCGCACTTGTTTCAAGACATCATTGGCATGATTGATTTCGCCTGTCTCGAATAAAACACGGGCGTAACGTAAAAGGTAACGGATGTCACTCGGCTGAAGTGTCGTTGCTTCATCGAGATGATAGACCGCCTCTTCCAGTCGCCCTTCCCGGTGCGCCTTCCGTCCGCGGAAATAAAAAAGCTCCGCTTGGCGCGTTGTAATCGCAAAGGGGTCTGCTTTGTATTCAGTTAATTCCATCATGATTCAAGCCCCCATAGATCTAAATCTGGTTTCGTAGTTGCAGAGACAAGAATAACCTATCTCGGAAACCGTTGCAACAGAAAAAAACGCCGGGGTTTATCCCCAACGTTTCGCATAAATCGATTCCAGTTCCTTGTAATTCTCCAAGCATTTTTGTACGAAAGCATCCGTTTGTGGGTTTTGTCCATTCAAGCGTTCCACTTCCTTGTCGAACGCTTGGCGTAAGCTTTCGGCATAGCTCGGAATCTCGCCTTCATAGGCATAGACGACACCGGGGGCAACCGTCACTTTTTCGTGCGGGTGTAAGGCGGTACGGACATGGAAGAGTGGCACGTCGATCTGATTCGGATTGTGCAGATCACCTTGAATCGGATGTTTCTCGACGGCCAATACCTCAACGACCAATCCTTGCGGACGTTCAGCAAATAATCTTCCGAAATACTTTCCTGTCTTATACGTAAAGCGGATTTGATTCATCTCGTCCTCTCCTCCTTCTCACATTTTTGTCACATTTCGTGCCGGCGCAGCGGTTGACTCGACACCCGTTCACCGGGCAGAATATCCCGGTGGACGACGGAACCTGCTCCAACCATCGCACCGTCTCCGATTGTCACACCGGGCAGAATCGTCACGTTCGCGCCAATCAACACATCATTCCCGATCGTCACGTTGCCGATCCGGTATTCGGTCGTCAAATATTCGTGACAGAGAATCGTCGTATTGAATCCGATGATGGTGTTGGAGCCGATCGTAATCCGTTCCGGGAACATCGTATCCGGCATGACCATCAAAGCAAGCGCCGTCCGGTCTCCAATCTTCATCCCGAGACACGTCCGGTAGAGGCTGTTCTTGAAGCGAAGCGACGGGGAAAACCTGCCGATCGTGATGATCGTAAAACACCACATCACCTTGAAGAACGACACCGTCCGGTACATATGCCAGAGCGGGTTCGTTGCCCCGACGTGATACCGGTCAGTCCGCCTTGGCATTTTCGGCCTCGATCCAGTCACTCAACTGTTCCATCGAATCAATGATTAAATCCGGCTGCAACGCTTCGAGATACGGACGTCCTTTAATCGCCCAGCCGACGGCAACGGTTTTCAGACCGGCATTTTTCCCGCCGTGGATGTCCGTATCGTTGTCACCAACCATGATCGTTTCTTCCCGTGTCGAACCGAGTAACGCCATCGCCTTTTCAAACGGTTCGACAGCCGGCTTCTCTTCCGTCACATCATCTGCTGCGATGATGGCATCAAACAGAGGTGTCAATCCAAACAGTTCGATTCCTTTTAGCGCGACCCGGCGACTCTTCGACGTGACGACCGCTAATTTATAGCCTTGTTCCTTCAATTGTCGTAATCCGTCGAGTACTCCCGGATATTCGAGGACAAGCGCGTCATGCATCGCGATGTTGTAACTCCGGTAAAACGCGACCATTTCTTTCCACTGGTCCGCATTCATTTCCGAAAACGACTTTTCAAGCGTCGGTCCGATGAACGGAAGCAGTTCCGCTTCCGTAAACGTCCGGTCCGGATAGTAATAATCGAGCGTATGGGCAAAACTTTTTAGGATGAGGGGGTTCGTATCAATCAACGTCCCGTCGAGATCAAATAAAATCGTTTGAATCATCGGTTCATTTCGCCTCCCGTTTTGTTCCGTCCAAATAACGAACGGCATTTTTCCGCACGAATAGCATGATGACTCCGAAGATAATCAGACAGATCGAGACGATTTGCGCGGTCCGGAGTCCGCCTCCCATCATCAAACTGTCCGTCCGTAAACCTTCGATGTAAAAACGGCCAATCGAATACCAGATCAGGTAACCGAGGAACACGTAACCGCGGCGCGGGTTGAACTTCATCCGCCAGACGATCAATAAGATGACACCGATGATGTTCCAAATACTTTCATATAAGAACGTTGGAATGTAATAGGCACCGTCGATATACATCTGATTGACGATCCAGTCCGGTAAGTGCAATGTATCCTGCAGGAAGGTCCACGTCGTCTCTCCGCCGTGAGCTTCTTGGTTAAAGAAGTTCCCCCAGCGTCCGACAGCTTGTCCGAATAAGAGCGACGGTGCCAGAATGTCGGCAATTTGCCAAAACGAGATGTTTTTCTTCCGCGTATAAATCAAAACTGTCAAAATCGCACCGATGATGGCACCATGAATCGCAATCCCGCCCTGGCGGATGTTAATGATTTGATCAAGATTCTGGCCATAATAATCCCACTCAAACGCGACATAATAAATCCGGGCACAGATGATGCTGATCGGAATCGACCAGATAACGACATCGACGGCATATTCTTCGTTAAAACCGATCCGTTTTGATTCAAAGATCGCAATCATCAGACCGACGACAGCGCCAAGCGCGATGACGATCCCGTACCAATAAATCGGAATCGGGCCCAGTTCGATGGCTACCCGATCAAACGTTGGTTGGACACTCGCTAATGTTCCCATCACAGACCACCGTTCCCGTCTTCAATCGCTTGCGCGAGACGCCCGGCAAACTCTTCTGCTGTATTGATACCCATGTTTTTCAGACGATAGTTCATCGCAGCCACCTCAATGATGACGGCTAAGTTTCGCCCTGGACGAACCGGAATCGTCAAGAACGGGATTTCCGTATCGATGATTTGCAATGTTTCCTGGTCCAGTCCTACCCGATCGTAGACTTTCGCCTGATCCCAAATTTCCAAATTACAGACGAGGCTGATTTTCTTATGCGAACGAACGGCACCGGCACCGAATAACGTCATGACATCGATGATGCCGATTCCGCGAATTTCAAGCAGATGCTGAATCAATTTCGGAGCTGTCCCGACAAGGATCCCGTCCCCGGTTTGGCGAATCTCGACCGAATCATCGGCGACCAAACGATGTCCCCGTTTGACGAGTTCCAGTGCCGTCTCGGATTTCCCGACGCCGCTTGCGCCTTTGATGAAGACACCGACACCGTAAATGTCGACGAGCACGCCATGCATCGCTGTCGTTGGCGCCAGTTCTGCCTCAAGGAAATTCGTGATTTGCGATTCGACCGATGTCGTATGTCCCTTCGTCGTCAAAAGGGGGACGTTCGTTTCGTCCGCTGCTTTGACGATGGCTTCCGGCACATCAAAACCACGTGTAATCAAAATTCCCGGTGTTTCATCCGTACAGAGAACATTTGCTCGTTCCAGCTGTTCTTCATACGTCAAGTTGTTGAAAAACGTCAATTCCGTTTTCCCGAGAATCTGGAGACGTTCTGCTGGATAATAGGCGTAATATCCGGCGAGGACAAGACCTGGTCGACAAAGATCAGCCGTCAGAATCGGACGATGTAGTCCTTCTTCCCCGGTGACAATTTTTAAATTGAATTGCTTTACGATTTCAGCTGTTCGCACTTTTGGTTGCACGCTCAATCAGCCCCTTTCACTTGAAGTATTGTACCATATTTTTATCAAAATCAAGGATTTCGATTAGAAGTGGGCAATCTTGGGAATGGAGTACAGATAGGAAAAAAAGGAGGGTTTACCATGATGGAATCATCAGGTAGTGGTATTGGCATTATTATTATCTTCATTTTATTCGGAATTCTTGCCATTGTTGGATTCGTTTATCTCATCATCGCCCTGATTGATATGTGGAAAGCGTATTCGCGTAACCAGGATCAAACGGCATTATTGTTCTTCATCATCTCGATTATCGGGATCTTTATCAGCGGTTCGTTCATCTCGTATATTTTGGCTATCATTTTCTATTGGAACCGCTCACGCCGGAAGAGTTGGATGGGGATTGGGCTGATCATTCTCTCGATTGTTCTCGGAATCATCGGTGTCATCACGCTCTTCTCGTTTGGCTATGATATGAACAATTTCGAAAACATGAATTTTGACGATCCGATGATGGATCAGGATTACGATTATTAAGCAGTACCACTTTTTATCCGGCGGCGCCCTATCCTTTGATAGCGGGTCGTCTTTTTTTTCGCAAAAAAATCCCCGCCTCTCGTTATGTAAGAGGCAGGGATCATATTATAAGGCTTGCGGACTCAAGTGAACACCGTGTGTAACGGAAATCGTACCTGTCTTCGTATCGGCAGCGACTTCAATCTTCGGTGTCCGTCCACGACCTGACAGGAAGTGGAGTTTCCGGTTGACGACTTCTTTTTGATCACGGATCAATTCCATCTCATCGAGGTTACAGTTCAACCCGCCAAAGTTCGTTTCCAGTTCACCGTAGACTTCCGCACCGTGCGGCAACATCAGGGCGATACTTCCCGCAAGCGACGATGCTTGGATCTTCGCATCCTGGACCGTCTTCAGTTCACAACGGACGTTTCCGTTCGCCGTCTTCAGCTCAGAGCGCTCAAACACACCTGTCGCGATGACTTGACCATTGGCTGTTTTCGCTTTTAGAGACTTGATTTCCGATTCTTCGATTTCGATCGAACCGTTTGCTGTTGATGTCTTCACTTCTTCACTGAACAGGTCACGAACCTGAATCCGTCCATTCGCCGTCATCAGTTGCACCGACGTCGCATCGAGCGAAGATAACGTGATTTCACCATTTAACGTCTGCAACACAAATGATTCATAGTGACGGCGCGGAACCTTCAAGTGAACCGTCGCTCGAACCCGTTTGTCTTTTAAACGAATCGATAACGTATTCGCAGAGACAGAGTGCTGAAGCGCTGCTTGCAGCTGCTCCAGTGCCTGTTCTTCGTTAACTTGACGGAGCGGGCGACCGGTAACGGTCAACTCACACTCTTCCAAATCACCCGGTTCGACGATTGCATTGGCATTAAATAAATCCAAATGAATCGTCTCACCGCTGAACGGGAATTGTTTGACGTACGTGACGTTCGGTCCGGACGTTTGATTGAGTGATAAATCACTCTCTTTAATCCGGTTGACGAGGCCGTCAAAAGCTGACATGACCTTCGTTGTCAAAGAATCGACCGTATAATGATCGACCCGGTCGTAATGTTCCGGTTCGTCCACGTATTTATGCTCACTTGCCTGCGACGGGTTCTGATCGATTGCCTCGAGGCGCTCTAATTTGTCGAGCGCTTCGTCAATCGTCAGCTTTCCTTCTTTCACTTGTTCAAGTATCAGTTGGCGCATATCTTGCTTCATCAGTATTTCCCTCCTCTGATCTGGTACACGTTAATCGATGTGACTTGCTTATTTACTTCGTTCTACTTCCCTTACTTCCCTTTTTACGATTCCTGAATCAAAAAAGTTTCAAGATTCAATCCGGGCCGCGTCCCGTTCGAGAACAGGAGCCAGGTAATGACCTGTGTACGACTCCTTGACAGCTGCGATTTCTTCCGGTGTCCCGGTCGCGACAATCTTCCCGCCACCGTCTCCGCCCTCCGGACCAAGATCGATCAAATAATCGGCTGTCTTGATGACATCGAGATTGTGTTCGATGACGAGCACCGTGTCACCGTTGTCGACCAGTCGTTGCAAGACTTTCAGCAACCGGGCGATATCGTGGACGTGGAGCCCTGTCGTCGGTTCATCAAGGATGTAAATCGTTTTCCCGGTCGACCGTTTATGCAGCTCAGATGCCAGTTTGACCCGTTGCGCTTCTCCGCCGGACAGTTCCGTTGCCGGTTGTCCGAGACGCATGTATGTCAGACCAACGTCGGCAATCGTCTGCAGCTTCCGGCTGATTTTCGGAATCTTATCAAAGAATTCCAAGGCATCTTCGACTGTCATCTCCAGGACATCAGCAATCGTCTTGCCTTTATATTTCACTTCCAGTGTTTCGCGGTTGTACCGTTTTCCGTGACAGATTTCACACGGAACGTAGACATCCGGCAGGAAGTGCATTTCGATTTTGATGATTCCATCGCCGCGGCAGGCTTCACAGCGTCCGCCTTTAATGTTGAAACTGAAACGGCCTTTTTTGTAGCCGCGGAGCTTCGCTTCGTTCGTCGAGGCGAACACGTCGCGGATATCGTCAAAGACGCCGGTATACGTCGCCGGGTTCGAACGCGGTGTCCGACCGATCGGTGACTGGTCGATATCGATGACCTTATCGATTTGATCGAGTCCGGAAATTCCTTTATGGGCGCCCGGTTTTTCCTTCGCCCGGTTCATCTCGTGAGCAATCGTTTTATAAAGAATCTCGTTGATCAACGTCGATTTCCCGGAACCCGACACACCGGTCACGGCAACAAACAAACCAAGCGGAATGTCGACATCGACGTTTTTCAAATTGTTTTCCGACGCTTTATGAATCCGTAAGGCCCGACCGTCCGGTTGTTTCCGTTCAGACGGAACCGGAATGAATTTCTTGCCGGATAGATATTGTCCCGTCAACGAGTTCGGATCCTGCATTAATTCTTCCGGACGTCCCGCTGCCGTGACGAATCCGCCGTGATCGCCGGCTCCCGGTCCGATATCGATCAGGTAATCCGCAGCCATCATCGTATCTTCATCGTGTTCGACGACAATCAGCGTGTTTCCGAGATCGCGCATCGTCTTCAACGTATTGATCAAGCGGTCGTTATCGCGTTGGTGGAGTCCGATTGACGGTTCATCCAAGACGTAGAGAACTCCTGTCAGCCGGGAACCGATTTGTGTCGCCAGACGAATCCGTTGCGCTTCCCCGCCGGATAATGTTCCGGCGGCACGCGAGATTGTCAGATAATCAAGACCGACGTTTTCGAGGAATGAAGACCGTTCATGAATTTCGCGGACGATCATCCGCGAAATTGTCTGATCCTTCTCCGACAGTTTGCTTGGTAACTCTTCAAACCAGACGACAGCTTGTTTGACGGACATCTTCGTCACATCACCGATGTGGATTCCTGACACTTTGACTGCCAATGATTCGCGTTTCAAGCGGTGTCCTTTACACGTCGGACACGCTTTTTTCGCCATGTACCCTTCCATCTGTTCACGGATGTAGTCCGATGATGTCTCTTTGAAGCGGCGCTGCAGGTTATTCAGGACACCTTCAAAGAATAACGATGTATTGCGGACCATCCCGAAGTCATTTTCATAACGGAACTGAATTTCTTCCTTCGTGCTACCGTTCAACAAGATATCGCGGTGTTCTTCCGACAACTGTTCGAAAGGCGTATCCATGTCGATGTTAAAGTGGTTGCAGACAGCCGCCAGCAACTGAGGATAGTATTGTGAACTCGTTGGTTCCCAGGCGATAATCGCCCCTTCGTTGAGCGATTTATCCGGATGCGGCACGACGAGATCGACATCGACTTCCAGTTTCGTTCCGAGACCGTCACACGACGTACAGGCACCAAACGGTGAGTTGAACGAGAACATGCGTGGTTCGAGTTCACCGATTGAGAAGCCGCAAATCGGACAGGCATGATGTTCGCTGAACAACAGTTCGTTCCCATCCATCGTATCGACGATGACGCGACCGTCAGCAAGACGAAGGGCCGTCTCGAGTGAGTCCGCGAGGCGGGCTTCAGCGTCCGGACGCACGACGACCCGGTCGACGACGACTTCGATTGAGTGTTTTTTATTTTTCTCGAGTTCGATTTCATCCGTCAAATCGATCGTTTCTCCATCAACACGGACGCGGACGAATCCTTCTTTTTTCAAGTCTTCGAAGACTTTGACATGGGCTCCTTTGCGTCCGGAAATAATCGGCGCGAGAATTTGCAGACGGCTGCGTTCCGGCAGTTCCATCACTTGGTCGACCATCTGACTGATTGTTTGGCTCGAGATTTCGATTCCGTGATTAGGACAGATCGGTTTCCCAATCCGTGCATACAGCAGACGCAGATAGTCATAAATTTCCGTGACCGTCCCGACCGTCGACCTCGGGTTTTTACTTGTCGTCTTTTGGTCGATTGAAATCGCCGGACTGAGTCCTTCAATCGCATCGACATCCGGTTTGTCCATCTGACCTAAAAACTGACGGGCATAAGCGGACAGACTTTCGACATACCGCCGTTGTCCTTCCGCATAAATCGTATCAAACGCGAGGGATGATTTCCCCGATCCCGACAAGCCCGTCAAGACGACGAGCTGATCGCGCGGAATTTCGACATCGATGTTCTGTAAGTTATTGACGCGAGCGCCTTTGATGATGATTTTGTTCTTTTTTTCTGCCAACTTAGGCACCTGCTTTCAATTCTAAGATAAGGTCTCGCAATTCAGCTGCCCGTTCAAACTGCATGTCTTTCGCCGCTTGACGCATCTCTTGATCGAGTTGTTCGAGCAACGTTTCGCGTTCCGGTTTTTTCAGTTTGTTGAACTTCTCGAGTTTTTCGACGGTATCATCATTCTCAATCGTCGTACTGATGACACCACGGACATCTTTTTGAATCGTTTTCGGCGTGATACCGTGTTCTTTATTAAAGGCGAGCTGAATGTTTCGCCGCCGATCGGTTTCATCAATGGCCCGCTGCATCGAGTCGGTCATCTTATCAGCAAAGAGAATGACGTGCCCTTCCGAGTTCCGGGCCGCCCGACCGATCGTCTGAATCAGCGACCGTTCCGAACGCAGGAACCCTTCTTTATCGGCATCGAGAATCGTCACGAGCGAGACTTCCGGAATATCAAGTCCTTCCCGCAACAGGTTAATCCCGACGAGGACATCGTATTTGCCGAGCCGTAAATCGCGGATGATTTCAATCCGTTCGAGTGTCTTGATTTCCGAGTGCATATAGTTGACCTTGACGCCATGTTCTTTCAGGTAGTCCGTCAAGTCTTCCGACATTTTTTTCGTCAACGTCGTCACGAGAACCCGTTCATTTTTCGCGACGCGCTCCCGGATGTTATCCATCAGGTAGTCGATTTGTCCCGTGATCGGATGAATCTCGATCGTCGGGTCGACCAGTCCGGTCGGTCGGATGATCTGTTCAACCATCTCTTTTGTATGTTCGATTTCGTAAGGACCCGGTGTCGCCGAGATATAGATCGCCTGGCTGACCTTTTCTTCGAATTCCTCGAACCGGAGCGGCCGGTTGTCCTTCGCCGACGGCAGACGGAAACCGTGGTCGACGAGGACTTGTTTCCGTGCCTGATCGCCGTTGTACATACCGCGGATTTGCGGCAACGTCACGTGCGACTCATCGGCGACGAGCAGGAAGTCCTTCGGGAAATAGTCGATCAGCGTATACGGTGTCGAGCCCGGTGGCATTAAGTTCAAGTGGCGGGAATAGTTTTCAATCCCGGAACAGTAACCCATCTCGCGCATCATCTCGAGATCGTAGTTCGTCCGTTGTTCGAGACGCTGGGCTTCAAGCAGCATACCGTCTTCGCGCATCTTCGCGAGTTGCGTTTCGAGCTCAGCCTCAATGTTCGCAATCGCTTTTTGCAGACGGGTATCCCCCGTCACGAAGTGGGATGCCGGGAAAATCGAGATGTGTTCCCGGTCGGCAATGATTTCACCGGTCAATGGATCCATATCGCGGATGCGTTCGATCTCATCTCCGAAAAATTCGACCCGGACACATTGTTCATCACGCGACGCCGGGAAAATTTCGACGACGTCTCCCCGGACGCGGAACCGTCCGCGCTGGAAATCGATATCGTTCCGTTCATATTGGATATCGATCAGACGGCGTAACATCTCGTTCCGTCCCATCTCGTTTCCGACACGTAACGACAGCACGTGGTTGTTGTACTCTTCCGGATTACCGAGACCATAGATACACGATACCGACGCGACAATCAGCACATCTTCGCGTTCAAACAAAGAAGATGTCGCCGAGTGACGTAATTTATCAATCTCATCATTGATCGATGAGTCTTTTTCGATGAACGTATCCGTCGACGGTACGTACGCTTCCGGTTGATAATAATCATAAAAGCTGACGAAATATTCGACTGCGTTATTTGGGAAGAACTCTTTGAACTCCGAATACAGCTGACCGGCAAGCGTCTTGTTGTGCGCTAAGACCAATGTCGGCTTCTTAATCTCTTTGATGACGTTCGAGACGGTGAATGTTTTCCCTGTTCCCGTCGCTCCAAGTAACGTCTGATGGCGCTCGCCGTTCTTGACGCCTGCAATCAGTTTTTCAATTGCCACCGGTTGGTCGCCACCCGGTTCAAATGGTGATACTAACTCAAAATCCATCGTATTCTTCCCCCTCATCCAGTTCACAAAATCTATTTTTATTGTACCACTTTACGAACAAACATTCGATTTTGAAGTGCTCCATTTAAAAGTTACCCGTTTTTCACCAAAAGAAAAAGTCCAGCACGGCGGCTGGACTTTTTTTTTAGCTGGATTTTGATTTTGACTCACTGAAGTGTCCGGATTTTCGTCCGTTTATTACCGGGCTCACTGACGAACAAAATCCCAAGATCGTGATGATCCTGTTCATAAAAAGCCCGCTGTGCGAACCGGACGTCTCCGTTATGGTTCATGACTTCGAGACGGAGATACGGCTTATGTTTTTGAATCGCTTCATAAAATGATTTCTCCGACTCGACGAACTCTCCGTTGACCTTATAAATCGCTTCACCCGGAATCAGTCCCATCTCAGAAGCCGGTTTCTCCGGTAACGTCCCGAGAATGACGACACCACGTTTTCCATTAAGGAACAACGGGGTCTGTGACCGGTTGAGTCGTTTCGTCCGCTGATGCAGAATCAGGTGAATAATTAACAAGACAGGCAAGCCGTACAACCAGACATCCTGTCCGGTCAAGAATGCCCCTGCCGCGAGCACGACAGACAATAAGAACGTGATCAGCCGCCCTTGGATCAGGGGACGGATCAACTGTTCCGGTAACTGGCCAGTAAAGAGGAAGCTGAAGCCGACCGGCAAGAACAGGACGATCGGAACGAACTCCGGAAACGACCATTGCGGAATGAAGGCTTCCAGACTGCTTCCCGGCACAAGGACGACGAGCGGAATCAACCACAGTTTATTGGACGATAGACCACCGATGTAACGTCCCCGTTTCGACAAGACGAGCGAAGGCGATAAATTCTTTTTTCCCCGCCAGATGAGCAACAGGAATTCGGCACCTAACGATAGGGCTGCAAGCAGTAACCAATCGCTGACACTGACATCCCGAAGACCATCAATCCGTTCACTCGTCATGAACCAGGTGACACCTGCTAAGATGACAAGCGACCCTAACGGTAAATTGAATCGAATGATACCAGTTAACAGAATCAAGAACGTCAACACCATGAAAGCAATCAGAAACTCGGACGAGACCGTCAATGCCAGACTTACACTGATGACGGATAAGACAAGACCAACTACGAAGCCGGGAACAAGCGTTTCGAAGACATCGGTCCGTTTGCTGCGCGTCCGTGACCGGAACAGGTTCCGTTCACGTTTGACACGTCGCACGCTGAGTAAAAAACTGACTAGAATTGCTAACCACAAGATTGGACTAGCAAAGAGACTAATCACTGTCCAACCGATTCCATCGAGTAATTCCACGCTCATTCAGACCTCTTTCTGTGAGTTATTGTGCAGCGACTTCCAACGCCTTGATGCGCTGAACATCATTTTTTTGATCTTCCAGTTTCTTCAGAAGACGGCTTTCCATTTCGGACGCCGTCACTTGATCGATTTTACCGGTCGCTTCGAGCTTCGCTTCTTTTTGGAGACGCTCGACAGCCTGTTTCATCGTATCGCCGAAGTAACCGTCCTGCCCTTTTGGATCGAAGCCGATCGCTTCGAGAACCAGGTGCGCGTTTTCGACAGCTTTGCCGTAATCTCCGCTTGCAAGTGTCTTGTCATCCGTTAGAATCTTCGTCACATTGAAGTAATCCGGCTGTTTGACTTCGACTGTCGGCTTGACGCCTTTTTTATGAATCCAGTTTCCGTCCGGAGTCAGCCATTTATTCGTCGTCAGTTTCAAATCACTGCCATCTTTTAAATCATAGGCACTTTGAACGATTCCTTTTCCGAACGACTTCGTCCCGACCACTTCCGCACCGGCACCTTCTTTTAGACCGGCTGCCAGAATTTCAGAAGCCGAGGCCGATCCACTGTCTTCGAGGACAACGAGCTTATAGGGTTTCTTCTCGTCCGCTTTCCCGAATTCCTGCGTCCGTTCGCCTTTGTTATCTTCTACTTGGAAAATCGGTGTCTCCTTCGGAATGAACGGAGCAATCATTTGTGAGACTGCCGTCAGCAGACCACCCGGATTTCCCCGGACATCAATGACAAGTCCATCAATGTTTTTCTCTTCGAGCGCTGCGAGTTGTTTTTCGAACTCTTTTGCCGTCGGGTCCGAGAATTGTGTCACTTGCAGGACACCGATCGTCTTGCCGTTAACTTTTTCTGTCTTCGAGTAGACGGTTTCAATCGGAATCGTATCGCGGACGATCGTAATCTTCATCGGATCCTGTCCGCCGCGTTGAATCGTCAAGACGACTTTCGTGCCTTTTTCGCCGCGGATTTTTTTTACCGCTTGATCCGTTTTCTGTCCTTTTGTTGATTTACTGTCGATTTCTAAAATAATATCTCCTGGTTTGATACCGGCTTTTTCAGCAGGCGATCCCTTGATCGGTGAGACGATAACAATCGATTCGCCTTTTTGTTCAAGCGTCGCGCCGATTCCTTCGAACGACGATGACAAGTTCGTGTTGAACGATGCGGTTTCCGATTCGTCCATATAAACGGAATACGGATCTTCGAGGACTTCCGTCATTCCCGTCAATGCCCCTTCTAGCAACTCTTGATCCGATACGTCTTCCAAATAATTTTGTGAAATCATCTGTCGGACCTGATCAATCTTTTTCCAATCCCCCGTTGCTTTAGACGAAGAACCCGTCGCCACTGAATCCGTTCCACCTGCCGCTAACATCCCGACAGCCCCTGCTCCAAGACCCAAACCAAACGTACTGACCGCGATGACGGCCGTTGTCGATTTTTTCACGCGTAATTCCTCGTTTCTGGTGTAAACCTGCTATTTTTTTCAGTATAGCAAAAAAAGATAGGTTACCCTACCTTTTCGTCAGTCGCGCATTGAAGTTATAAGATGTAAGGTGCCGGATCAACCGCATTCGGTTGCCCGACGGCCCACTCGCCGCGATGAATCTCAAAATGAAGATGCGGTCCCGTCGACCAGCCGGTTGAACCGAGTTTGCCGACGATATCCCCCGGCATGACCGTTTGTCCGGCCGTGACCGAGACAGAATCGAGATGCCCGTAAACGGTCGTCCAGACTTTGCCTTCAATCAGATGCGTAATCATGACGACATTTCCGTAGCCGGTCGCACTGCCAGCCCGGAGGACAATCCCACCGGCCGCTGCTTTGATTGGTGTTCCTTTGGCATTAACGAGATCCAGTCCGGTATGCCGTTCCGACTTCCCGGTCAGCGGATTATTGCGAGGACCGAACGGGGACGAGACATAGCCGGTTACAGGCAACAGGAAGGGCTTCAAGGCCGTTCCCGTTTCGGGTGTCGCCGGTTGGGAAGAAGGTGCTTCCGTTACCGGTTCCGAAGCCGTCGGCGGGCGAGACGTCGTTTGGTTTTGTTCTTTCTGCGTTTTTGCTTCCTGTTCTGCCTGCCGCTCGGCCTCTGCTGCTTCCCGGGCTGCTGTTTCGGCTGCTCTTTGCGCCGCTTCTGCACGTTCTTTTGCCTCTTGTCGGGCCTGTAGTTCGGCCGCCCGCAACTCTTCCAGCTGACGACTGATCAGACGTTGTTGGTCCTCAAGGATCGCGGCTTCCTCCGCTTTCGTGAACTGTTCCTGCTGTAACTGTTTAACCTGACTGTTCAACCGGACAACCAGTGTCCGTTTGACTTCGGATTCCGCGATGATCCGGGTCTTTAGAATCAACAGCTTCCGCTGCTCTTTTTTTAGTTGTCCGAGAATCAGTTCCTGCTCGGACCGTTGTTCTGTTAATTGTTTGACGTTCGCTTGGTACGTCTGTAAGACACCATCGTCCTGCTGGATGATTTCACTGACGGTGCTGAAACGTGAAATCAAATCCCCAAAATCCTTGGCATCGAGCAATACTTCGATGTATTTGACATCCCCATCCCGTTGAACGGACCGCAGACGGTCTCCGATCAATTTTTCCTGCGCTCGCAGTTTGGTCTCAGTTTGACTGACGGCACGGGTGACGATCGCCAGTTCCTCTTTGGCAACAGAAACAGCCGCCTGTTGATCCGCAATCTTACTCGCTAAATCTTCCAGACGGCTGTTGACTTCATCAAGACGCGCTTTCGCTTCCTTGCGCTCTTGTTTCGTCAAGACTAACTTCTCCGATGTCTGATTCTGCGATTGTTCCGTCTCTTGCAGACGGGACTCGACCTCCTGTTGTTCCTTCAACAAATCTTCCTTGGACGTTGCCTGAACGGATACACTTGAACCAATTAATGCCAAGCTTAGGACGGTAGAACAGAATCGGACCTTCATGAGAAGCATCTCTCCTCTATCTTTTATTTGATTTTAAGTCGTTATATCTTCAAGAAGCGGCCAAGTGACGTCGTTGATCCCCACACACCGATGAAAGCACCAAGTGCAAGCAGGATGACAGAAACCTGAATCGACAGTTCACCCGGTGGAATCAAGGTGAAGATCGAGGCATTCAAGGACACGAGCTGCGGTTGCAATGCATTGTACGTCACTTCGTATCCGAAGTAGACGACGGCAATCGGAATCAGTGCCCCGAGTACCCCCATCAATAATCCTTCGATGAAGAACGGTGCACGGATGAAGCCGTTTTTCGCACCGACGAGTCTCATGATTTCAATCTCACGGCGACGTGAGAAAATCGTGACCTTGATCGTATTCGAGATGAGGAACATTGCCATGAATGTCAAACCGACAATCAGGATGATTCCGCCGATCCGAACCCCTTCAAGGAAGTTGAACATCTTCTCAACATAATCTTCGCCATATTCGACACTATCTATATTTTCCATTTTTTTGACTGTATTTGCAATAGTTTCTGTCTCATTTGGTGAAGTTGCCTTGACGATATACCGGTCGTGGAGCGGATTATCCTTCTCAACCGACTGATACGCTTGTGATCCTTCGCCAAGCTGTTCCTTGAAGCGGTCCAGTTCTTCTTCTTTTGAGCTGTAACGAACAGATTCAACACCCGGCATCTGTTCTAATTTTTTTCCAACTGCATCGATTTTTGCCTGATCGGACTCTCGTTCGACGAATACTTGAATTTCGACGTCTTTTTCGACGTTATCGGAAATCTTGTTGACGTTGAACATGACCATCGCAAAAATCCCTACGAGTAATAAGGTCACGGTAACGGCACTGACGGAAGCGAATGTCATCCAGCCGTTTCGGACGAGACCTTTTGCCCCTTCCCGTAAATGACGGAATCCATTAAACTTCATAGCCGTACATTCCTTTCTCTTCGTCTCGGACGATTTTTCCACCGTCAATTGCGAGGACGCGATGACGCATCTTATTGACGATATCTCGGTTGTGGGTCGCCATTACGACCGTTGTCCCACGGCGATAAATCTCTTCAAACACTTCCATGATCTCCCATGCCGTATCCGGGTCGAGGTTTCCTGTCGGCTCATCAGCGATGACGAGTGACGGACGATTGACAATGGCTCTCGCAATCGAGATCCGTTGTTGTTCTCCACCGGATAGTTCATCAGGATAGTTACGTTCCTTGTGCTTCAACTTCACGAGATCGAGTACTTCAAGCACTTTCTTACGGATTTGCGAGCGGTCTTCCCCGACGACTTCAAGGGCGAACGCGACGTTTTCATAAACCGTCAAGGACGGGAGTAGTTTAAAGTCTTGGAAGATGACGCCGATTTGGCGACGAAGTTCGGGGATCTGGCGGTTTTTCAACTTGCCTACTTCAATTCCTTTAAATAAAAACGAACCGCTTGTCGGCCGTTCTTCGCGATACATCATTTTCATGAATGTCGATTTTCCGGCTCCGGATGGACCAACGATGTAGACGAATTCGCCTTGGTTGATCGTCAAATTGACTTCACGAAGTGCCGTGACACCGTTCGGATAAATCTTGCTGACTTGTTGCATCTTGATCACTTGCTTCACATCCTTACTTGATTACTGATGGTGATCAGATAGGTCTTAACGCCTACCGAACACCATTATAACAGGCAACATTTTTTAAGCACATTACAATCAAATGTCATTTCCGGCTGATTTAGATAAAAAAAGGGGGCCGGACGGCGAACACTTGTCATGTTCGTCATCTCTAGCCCCATACTATCACATAATTATTTTTTGTCAGCTAACCAATCCGCAACGGCGACGATTTCTTTATCGTCTTTCAGGATGCCGGCTGGCATTTGTCCGTTACCGTTTTTAATGATTTTTTGGATTTCTTCCGATGATAACTTGGCCCCGACTTTCGTCAAGTTTGGTCCGACGTTACCTTCGAGATTCTTCCCGTGACACGAAGCACAGTTGTTGGCAAAGATTTTTTCAGCATCAACCGCTGTTTCTGTTTTTGACGAATCATCACTCATCGTCGATTCGTCTTTTGATGTATCTGACGAACTTGAATCGTCACTGCCACATGCGCCGAGTACGAGTGTCGCACCGAGTCCTGCTGCGAGTAAAAGATTTTTCAGTTTCATCCGGATTCCCCCTTAGTTAAGTACAAAACCACAGTGTTATCTACTAGAGTATAACCGTTATTCGTACTTTCTAAGCGTGATTTCACAAAAACTTCACGAATGACTAACGTTTACGGCACATTCCGGTACCGTTTATCGTCCGAGAAACCAAGCCCTAACACTTCATGGGCTTCACTGACGACCAAAAAGGCTGTCGGATCAATGTGCTTGACGATTTCCTTTAATGTCGTGATTTCCCCTTGCCGGACGACGACCATTAACATCGGTTTCCGCGTCCGTGTAAAGGCACCGGCAGCTTCGATTTCCGTCGCTCCCCGGTCAAGCGTCTGGAAAATCTCTTTGACGAGCGCTTCCCGTTGATCCGAGATGATATACGCCAGTTTGTCGTTCGTGATGCCGAGCTGGACGACATCAATCATCTTGATCGTAATGAACAAGGCGACAAGGGCATACAGACCAATCTCAAGCGAGAAGATGATGGCGGCACTGATGACGATCGTTCCGTCGAGCATGGCGATACACAGATGAAGCGGAATTTTGGTGAAGCGATGCAGAATCTGGGCAATCAAGTCCATCCCGCCGGTCGAGGCGCGGGCTTTAAAAATCAGACCGAGACCGATTCCGACACCGGCTCCGCCGAAGATCGCGGCGAGCATCGGATTCATCGTCGCTGCCGGCACTTCAAACCGTTCATAGACTAAGATGACGACCGGTAAAAAGATCGAGCCGACAAGCGATTTGACGCCAAAGCCCATCCCGAGAATCATCCAGCCGATCGCAAGCAGGACGATGTTGGCGATTAATTGAAACAAGCCCGGTGAAATCCCGAACAGATCGTTCAAGACGATCGACAGACCGCTGACGCCTCCGGAGGCCAACTGGTTCGGGGCCAAAAATAAACTGAAGGCACTGGCGACGAACACCGAACCGAGTAGTAAATAGATATAGTCGCGAACGACTTCCTGACGTGTTGATGTCATAACGTTACATTTCCCCTTACATAAGTTCTACAACCCGTTTTTCATTTTAGCGGAAAAACAGATGAGCGACTAGAAGGGCTGAACAACTCGCAGTGGTTCTCTTATACCGCACTAAAGGGTTTTGAGTACCGGACGACACCACGAATCCCTTTTAAGGCCTGCCGCTCGAGCGGCATGACGAGAAAGACATCCGTCGGAACCGGGAACGGGGCTTCGATTCCGTAATCGACAGCCCGCTCGAATCCGAACTGCGGATAATAACTGTCATGACCGAGGACGACGATATGCGCTTCACCGGCTTCCCGGGCATCTTCAATCACTTGACGGATCAGTTCCGAGCCGATGCCTTTCCGTTGCCAGTGCGGTTTGACACCGACCGGAGCGAGTGCGAGCGACGGGATGTCTTCGATGTAAATCCGGCTCAGTAAGACATGACCGACAATCTCTCCCTTGTCCGTTACAGCGACGCGGCTATAGTGCGGGAGCGACTCCTCGGCTTCCCGTAACGCTTCGACGAGATCGGCTTCTGTCCGCTGGCCAAACGCGGCTTGATGGACGAGCCGAATTCCCGCGGCATCTTTGAATATTTCTGTACGAATCTGCATCTGTTTTGCCTCCTGAATCGATTGGTAGAAAAAAACCGCCGACACAAAGGCCGGCGGGATATAAACTTACATATTCATTAAGCGCAGGTACGCATCGATGAAGCCCATGATGTCTCCATCCATTGCGCCTTGCGTATTCCCGACTTCGTAGTTCGTCCGGTGATCCTTAACCATGCTGTATGGGTGGAAGACGTACGAACGGATTTGGCTACCCCAGGCGATGTCTGATTTTTCGCCGCGGATTTCGTCGAGTTTCTTTTGTTTCTCTTCGATTTCACGTTGGTAGAGTTTTGCTTTCAACATCTTCATTGCCGCTTCACGGTTCTTGATTTGCGACCGTTCCTGCTGACATGAGACGACGACGCCTGTCGGAATGTGGGTGATCCGAACGGCAGAGTCCGTCGTATTGATGTGCTGTCCACCGGCACCGGATGCCCGGTACGTATCGACACGCAAGTCTTCCGTCCGGATATCGATATCGATGTCATCGTTGAATTCCGGCATGACGTCACATGAGACGAACGACGTATGGCGACGGCCTGACGAATCAAACGGTGAAATCCGGACAAGACGGTGAATTCCTTTTTCCGCTTTTAAATACCCATAGGCATTGTGCCCTTGGATACGGAGTGTGACCGATTTGACACCGGCTTCGTCACCCGGCTGATAGTCCATCGTTTCGACTTTCCAGCCTTGCTTGTCGCAGAAACGCTGGTACATCCGGAGTAACATCGATGCCCAGTCTTGTGACTCGGTTCCGCCTGCTCCCGGGTGTAATTCGAGAATCGCGTTGTTCGCATCGTATTCGCCGTTCAACAGGATTTGCAATTCGAACTCGTCAAATTTCTTTTTGATGTCGCCGAGTTCCGACTCCAGTTCTTCCTGCAATTCGACGTCCGGCTCTTCTTTAATCAATTCGTACGTCAAAACGATGTTTTCGTGACCGTCTGCGAGGTGCTGGTATTTATCGACCATCGCTTTCAGACCGTTTGATTCGTCGATGACCTTTTGAGCCGACTCCTGATTGTTCCAGAAGTCCGGATACGTCATCTCATTTTCAAGCTCCTCAATGCGTGAGATTTTGTTCTCGAGATCGAGCGATGCTTTGTATTCAGCGAGTTTCTTTTCCATCCACTCGGCGGTATTGCGTATTTCTGCTAATTCCATTGTGTTCCACCTTCTCTTTCCGTCAAAAGAGGCAGGAATCTCCCGCCTCTTTCAGCCGCTTCGTCACTTATGCCTGACGGCCGTGACAGTTCTTATATTTTTTACCGGATCCGCACCAACATGGGTCGTTACGTCCGATTTGTTCATTTGGATTTTTGCGGACCGGCGCTTTTTTGACGACCTTGTCCTCTTTTCCGGAAACCGCGACTTCATCTTTGACGACTTTCTCGCGTTTCAGGTTCGGATCAAGATCCGCACGGAGAACGAACTGTGTCACTTCTTCCGCAATCGCTGCGTTCATCGTGTCAAACATCAGCGAACCTTCCGATTGATACTCACGAAGTGGATCGTTTTGACCGTAGGCACGTAAATGAATCCCTTCACGCAATTGATCCATCTGATCGATATGGTTCATCCAGTGCTGGTCGACGGCGCGGAGAACGATGACTTTCTCGAACTCGTCAAACGCTTCAGCCGGTACTTCCGAGCGTTTGTGCTCGTAATGGGCAAAAGTCCGTTCTTTTAACAGTTCGATGATTTCTTCGCGTTCCTTACCGAACAGATCCTGTTCCGACACTTTTTCTTCGAGCGCAAGCGTTTGGTTGGCCCATTCCGCTAATGCACCAATGCTCCACTCTTCCGGAACGAACTCGATTGGCGTGTACTGATGGACACCGGCTTCAATCGTCTGTTCGATCATCGGACGGACGATATTTGAAACCGACTGGGCATCAAGAATCGCAGCCCGGTCCGCGTACATGACTTTCCGTTGGTCCGCCATGACGTTATCATATCCGAGAACCTGTTTCCGGGCATCGAAGTTATTTCCTTCGACCCGTTTTTGTGCCGATTCAACGGCCCGTGAGACCATCCGGCTTTCGATTGGTTGGGAATCATCCATTCCGAGACGATCCATCATCGATTGCAGGGAATCCGATCCGAAACGGCGCATCAATTCATCTTCAAGTGACAGATAGAACTGCGATGCCCCTGGATCCCCTTGACGTCCGGCACGACCACGGAGCTGATTATCGATCCGGCGGGATTCGTGACGTTCTGTCCCGAGGATGTAAAGACCACCTTTTTCGATGACCCCTTGTCCCAGCTTGATGTCGGTACCACGACCGGCCATGTTCGTTGCAATCGTTACCGCGTTCGGTTGTCCCGCATTCTCAACGATTTCCGCTTCCCGCGCATGGTTTTTCGCATTCAAGACTTCGTGGCGGATGCCGCGTTTCTTAAGAATACTGCTGAGGAGTTCAGACGTCTCGACCGCCACTGTACCGACAAGGACCGGTTGTCCTTCGCGGTGGGCACGTTCGATTTCGTCCGCGACTGCCGCAAATTTCCCGTTCATCGTCTTGAAGATCAAGTCCGGCTGATCGTCCCGGACGATTGGTTTGTTCGTCGGAACCGGTACGACATGCATGTTATAGATGTTACGGAACTCTTCTTCCTCGGTTTTCGCTGTCCCGGTCATGCCGGCAAGCTTCGTGTACATCCGGAAGAAGTTTTGGTACGTGATCGTCGCAAGCGTCATTGATTCACGTTGAATCTCGACGCCTTCCTTCGCTTCAATCGCCTGGTGCAGCCCTTCCGAATAACGGCGACCTTCCATGACACGTCCCGTGAACTGATCGATGATCATGACTTCGTCTTCACGAATCATGTAATCGACGTCCCGGTGCATGACTGAATTCGCACGGAGCGCAAGACTCAAGTGATGGTTCAAAGCGATATGATCGAGCGCGAACAAGTTATCGATGCCGAAATATTTTTCAGCACGGTCGATGCCCTGTTCCGTCAGTAAAACACTTTTCGTTTTGATGTCGACGGTATAGTCTTCATCTGCTTTCATCATCTTCGCGAACATATCTGCCTGCGAATAGAGTGCTGTTGATTTTTCGGCAGAACCGGAAATGATTAGCGGTGTCCGCGCTTCATCGACAAGAATCGAGTCGACTTCATCGACGACAGCAAAGGACAGCGGACGTTGCACGCGGTCTTCTTTATAGAGGACCATGTTGTCACGCAAGTAATCAAATCCAAATTCATTGTTCGTTCCGTATGTGATGTCACAGTTGTAGGCCGCTTGTTTCTCTTGGCGCGACATGCTCGACAAGTTCAGACCAACTGATAAACCGAGTGCTGCATAAAGTGGTTCCATGATGTCCCGGTCACGTTTCGCCAAATATTCGTTGACGGTGATGACGTGGACGCCGTTTCCGGCGAGGGCATTCAAATAGACAGGAAGTGTCGCAACAAGCGTTTTCCCTTCCCCGGTCTTCATTTCAGCGATATCGCCGTTGTGCAGGACGTATCCGCCAATCAGCTGGACACGGTAATGACGCATCCCGAGGACACGTGTTGACACTTCACGACAGACCGCAAAAGCTTCCGGTAAAATATCATCGAGGTCTTCCCCGTTCTCAAGACGAGTCCGGAATTCGACCGCTTTTCCTTCTAATTCTTGATCCGATAAGGCAGCCACTTGTGCCTCAAATGATTCAACGGCATCCGCCGCTTTTTCTGCTTTTTTCAGAACACGTTTTGTCGGTGCGAATAACTCTTTTAGAAAATTAGCCATGCCTTACAGTCCCCTTACTTCGAACGATTCTTAAAACGAACAGAATTCCGAGATTTTTCCTTTATTCAGTGTACCGAATACGCCGTCAAATTTCAACACGCGGACCATCCGGGTCACGGGAAATCCAACTTTAGTCTGAGACTACTTCTATTCATGAATAGTTTTTTATCATACCAAAAGAGGACTTACTCCGTGGAGTAAGTCCTCTGTAGATTCATTATTCTGGTTCAATCAAGCCGTAACGGCCATCTTTTCGACGGTAGACGACGTTCGTGTTACCCGTTTCAGCGTCTGAGAAGACGAAGAACGTGTGACCGAGCATGTCCATTTGAAGAATCGCTTCTTCCGTATCCATCGGCTTGAGTGTGAAACGTTTTGTCCGAACAAGTTCGAGTTCCGCTTCATCCTCTTCGTAGACAGGTGCTTCTGCCTCCGGTCCTTCGAGCGTTTTGAAGTACTCCCCAATACCGCCTTCTTTGGCACGGCCTCTCCGGTTGATCTTCGTTTTATGTTTCCGGATTTGACGTTCGAGCTTATCGACGACGAGGTCGATGGCTGCGTACATATCGCCATTGACATCCTCTGCGCGAAGCAAGAGGTTTGGCATTGGAATCGTCACTTCGACTTTTTGTTTCTCATTGTTGACTTTGAGATTGACATAAGCCGTCTGCGCTTCCGTAGGAGTTGTAAAATAACGAGTTAACTTTTCAAGCTTTTTCTCGACGTAGTCCTTGAGAGCATCTGTGACGTCCAAGTTTTCACCGCGAATGTTGTAGATCATGTAAACTCCTCCTTAAGTAACCGGTTGAACCTATGAATTCGTCATCGTTTCAGTCGTTTCCTTCTGAAGATTCAAAATTCTTTTGGTTCGTAATTATTATACCACGATAAGCCATACAAGGAAATGAAAACGATGACATTCTGTTGAACATCTGCCTTGAATCTTAGCGTACTATAATAGTTATTGCATGTTGATATTAGCGTATATACCCTTAACAAATTGAGATGAAACAAAAAAACCGCTTTTAGGGGATTCCTAAAAACGGTGGCGGCTGCTAACGGGATTACAGTTTCGAGACGTTTGCTGCTTGAGGACCACGATCGCCATCGACGATTTCGAACTCTACTTCTTCGCCTTCTTCAAGTGATTTGTAGCCTTCTGCTTGAATTGCCGAGAAGTGGACGAAGACGTCTTTTGCATCCGATGTCTCGATGAAGCCGTAACCTTTTTCAGCATTAAACCATTTTACTTTACCTTGTTCCATTCGAATTCACGTTCCCTTCGCAAACTGGATAGCGAGAGCAAGCTCTCTACCATCTATACTAGCAAAAGAAGCAATTATTGACAATTAAAAATTCTGATTAATTTGAATTCAATATCAAATCAAACCGAATGAAGCCACTTATTTCTCTATATTTCAAAAAATTACATTGTCATTACAGGTGTAGTATTGTATTATATCGTTAGTAATTACCTATTTTATCCATTGTCCTATCTAAGGAGGATGCAGTCGAATGCGACCATTCCATAATGACGAAAAGTATCGAATCACGAAACGGACCGTTGCGATTTTGCCCTGTTATGACATGATGAAACAATCCATCATCGTCTTAGAAGACGGGTCAACGATCATGACGCCGCTTCGTCCGTATCAACTCCTGCAGTTATCCTGCAGACAGTACAACAGTTCCATCGAGGAACGGATTGTCACCGCTAAACGTGTCGCTTCCGTGAAAGGAAAAGTTCCGGTCGTCATCGAACCGACACTTGGTCTTGTCTTTTTCCCTACCAAATCACCAAAACGTGATGATTGCGAGTGGTATGCCTGGAGTCATATGTCCGAAGTCATCGAGGAAGACGGACAGACGAAACTCAAAACTCGTAACGGCATGATCCTTCCCGTAAACGCCTCTCCTTACATCGTCCGCAACCAAATGAAAGCAACCGGCGAGCTGATGGCTCGTTACCAGCAATTAAACGCGATGACATTAGAGGACCGCTTTAATGCAATTAAATCTTAAAAAAAATGGGTTGGGCGATGATTTCGCTCAATCCTTTTTTGTTTGTGCCGATATATAATAAGATGAAGAATTTTTCAAGAAAGGAGGTTCATCGATGAATATCCAGATGAATCCAACGAGTCCGACCCGTTCCACCCCCACGACCACCTTATCGGAGACTAAAACATACAGCGGGACAGTCCTTGAAAAGACAGGTCCGAATACGGCCCTCGTCCAGGTCGGCCGCGAGAAGGTCGAGATGACCTTCACAGGTGACGTCCCGGAAGGTACCTTTCAATTCCAGGTCAAAGGCCAAACGACAGAAGGTTACCTGATTGAACAGGTGACGGAACAGACCGATCCTGATGTCCCGGTGACCGGAACGACCAAACAGGATTCATCTGGTGTCGATGCGACCTTACTCGATGATCTCCCACCGGAATTAAAACAAGCCGTCGCCCGACTGCTTGCGACGGGGCAACTGCCGCAGACACCGGAAACGGTCGCCCGACTCGTCGCTGCCCTGCAAGGAACGTATAAAGACCTTGTTCTTCAGCTCGTGACACGTCCGTCCGACAGTGCGCTGCCGGCCGACGCCGACGTCCTGATTGCCCAGTTGCTCGGCGCAACCGATGCGTTGGTGGACATTTTACCGGAACGTCAAGCGGTGATCGAGAAACCGACGCTCAGCAACGTCATTGCACTCGACGTCGCCCGCGCGACACTTCCGACGCATCACGACATCGATCAAGCGACACCGGTCGCCCTCCGGCAGATTGCGGCGCATGTTCCAGCAGACGTCCGACCGGATATCCTCGGCCGGATCGACCGCGGTGAACTGCGAGAAGTCCGAGAGCAGTTGCAGTCTTATTTCCCAAGTGAACGCCCCGTGCTGACGGAACGACCAGCGCCAAGCAAACTTGAACAACTGACCGCTGTCATTGCGCAAGCACAAGCAGCGCCGGCGGAAAAAAACGTTCTGTCCGCTGCACCTGTCCGGTCGAATCTGACAGTCATCGCTGAAGTGACACCCCGGCTTGCTGAAGTGACAAATGATTTCCGGAGCCAACAGCGAACGATCATCTCGCAACTGCGGCAAATCGAACCGCTCGTCGAGGAACGTCCGCTCCAGATGGCGCAAGTCATCGAAAGTACGGCGAACCGGCTGCGGCAAACGTTCCAACAGACAGATGCGATGTTACATACAAGCATGCGTGATGAAAAACAACTGATTCAACTGTTATCGAAACTCGAACGGGGAACGGAACTCGCCCTGCTTGGACGCGGCGCAGAAGCCAAGGCCGTCGTCCAGGATGTCCGCCTGGCACTCGAAGCGTTCCGCTATGCCCCGGCGAATGTCCGGACAGCGTACTTGCCGGAATTGAATCCGGGCTTACGGCCGGCTGCTCCAGGCACACAGCAGCCATTACAACCGCAAGCACAGACACTACAGGCGACGACAGCCCAACGACCGATTCCCTATGAACCAGGACAAAACAGTCCACGGGTTTTACAGGAGACGGTTCAAAAAACGCTCCAGTTGCAGACGGCGGAATTGAAACTCGCGACACCGGCAGCGAATCCGGAAGCAGCGAAACTGCAGACGTTCCTGAACACGCAGCAGCAGGTCAATAAACCGGACAACAACCAGCAGTTACAGCAACTGTTGCTCGCCCTGCCCGTCCAGCTCGTCGAAGGGACGGCCGGACTGCACGTCCACCTACAAAATAAACGCCCGGATGAAGTGATCGACTGGGAAAACAATACGTTATATGTCCAACTCGAGACACCACGGCTCGGCGACATCGGCGTTCGTGTCGAGACCGTTAACCGGAAGATGCAGATTACGATTGAAAATGATTTCCCGCTCCTTGAGCGTCTGGCAACACCGTTCCTTGAACGGACGACGGAAGCCCTGCAGGCGACCGGTTATCAGGACGTCCGCATCCGCTTCGATGCCTTTACGAAAGATCACACGACACCAGAAACCGTCAAACCGGACGAGACACCGACCGGTTACGACTACCGGATTTAAGGAGGCCCTATGTATCAGAAAATTGATTTAAAACACCGGAAATCAGCTGCCGTCCTCCGGTACGATGAAGCGTCGGGCAATGCCCCGATCGTCGTCGCCCGGGCAACGGGTACCGCAGCCGACCGGATTTTACAGGAAGCCCGTGCAAGCGGCGTCGCGATTGAACAGGACACGTCGTTGCTCGGTCACCTGCTCGACCTTGATCTCGGAACGGCAATTCCCCCTCAACTGTATGATGTAATGGCCGAATTGTTACTGTTGATTGAAGAACTCGATCACGCGAAAGGACGGAACTCATGACCGAACAGGAACTGTACCAGATGACACCCCAACAATTGACGGAGACGATGTTAAAAGGCCTCGTCTTTCAATATGAACAGGCAATTACCGGTCGCGACGAGCGACGGTTCGATGCTGTCAACGTCCGTCTGCAAAAAGCCTACCAGCTGCTTGAAAAACTGCAGGCCGGTTTGAACGACGAAGGCGGCATCATCACAGCGCAACTCGATCAATTGTATTATTACTTAGCGGAACAGACATTACAGGCTTACGTCGAGCCGACACGCCTAGACGAAGTGTTACAGCTGACGGAAGAACTGTTAATCACCTGGCAAGCGGCCAGTCTGAAAAAAGACCGTCCCCTCGTCCGGGCGGCACACCATGAGCGTTACGAAGGGATGGACTATTAATGCGGATTTCAAACAACGTACAGGCTTTAAAAGCCTACCGAAACTTAAGTGCCAATCAGATGAACGTCAAGACGACGATGGATAAATTATCGAGTGGCCAAAAAATCAACCGTGGTGCTGACGATGCAGCCGGTCTTGCTATTTCGGAAAAGATGCGCAATCGACTCAAAGCGCTCGATAAAGCGGAACAGAACGTCCTCGACGGAATTTCAATGGTCCAGACGGTCGAAGGTGGACTCGGCGAAACACATAACCTGTTGCAACGGATGCGCGAACTGGCCGTTCAAGCCGGTAATAGCACACTCGCGACAGAAGACCGGACCGCGATTCAGGAAGAAATCAACCAGTTGACGAATGAAGTCTCACGGATTGCTGAGACAACCCAGTTCAACGGCAAAAAATTACTGACAGGTGCATACGGAAAAGACAATGCTGTCTTCATCCAGACAAACGCCGGTGCGAATGAAGGCATTGCCTTGACAATCGATGATATGCGGGGACTGAATATCGGAATCAGTACGACCGTCAAACCGAATGCCGACGCCCTGGAACTGGATTACCCAAGCGTCAATACAACACCGGAATACGCGCTCAGTGTCATGACAGGCAGCGATGCCGATCAGGCTATCAGCCTTTATACACAAGCAATCGATACGATTTCCCAGCAACGGGCAAAACTCGGAGCAATCCAAAACCGGTTCGAAGCAACATCATCTGTCCTCAGTGTCAGTAAAGAAAACCTGACGGCGTCCGAGTCACGGATTCGTGATACCGATATGGCGCGTGAGATGATGGAGTATGCGAAGTACAATATCCTGAATCAATCGGGTATGGCAATGATCGCCCAGGCCAATGCCTTACCGCAAGGTGTCTTACAACTACTCAACTAATCAACTAACCAAAGGAGGAATCAACGATGGACATCCGGCGCATTCAAGAAACAAGCCGCCTTCAGACACCTAAGAGCGGACCACGTGAGGTCGAAGCGTCGACGACGTTTTCAGCTTTGATGCAAGATAAACGTGAGCATAAAGGCTACGAACGTCTCCAACAAAAGTTGCTGCTCGTCGAAGAGCACGGTCAGTTACTGGCAGAAAGTCAAACGATTGAACATCTCGAAGACTATAAAGAAAAAATCAAGGACTTCTTAAAAGATGCCCTCGATCAGTCGCAACAACTCGAAGAAAAACGTGGCTTCAACCGCCGTGGACGAACGAAAATCTACAAGGTCGTCGAACAAGTCGATGCGAAGTTGTTGCAACTGACCGACAACGTCATTTCCGGCGAATCACGCCGATTGGAGATTCTCGACCAAATCGGTGAAATCAAAGGAATGCTCGTCAACGTTTTTGTCTAAATTTATCTTGAGGAGCACGTATCATGCCTGATCTTTATCTTAAAAAATGCCGTTGCCCCTACTGTCTCAAAGAAACGGAGACGAAACGTGTCTTGAGCCGCCATATTCGTGTCGAACACACCGATATGGATGGTTTCATTCATTATCAGGGACCTAACGTCTATTTTTACGAACCTATCCAATGTAGCCACTGTCGTTTCATTTTCCATGAAGCGTTTGAAAAACTACGGCCTGATGTCCGGATTCTACTGGAAACGGATATCTTATCAACGCTTCCGGTCTTACCTTTCTCTGCAACAGAACGTTCTGCGAAACAAGTACTGTATCTATACAAACTATGCTTGTATATGGCACAAATCACGTTACAAAAAGACAG
The DNA here is from genome assembly GCF_000620865.1 of Exiguobacterium sibiricum 7-3. Classification (NCBI taxonomy): domain Bacteria; kingdom Bacillati; phylum Bacillota; class Bacilli; order Caryophanales; genus Exiguobacterium; species Exiguobacterium artemiae. Next base: position 630,053 of record NZ_KK211190.1, on the reverse strand, counting down.
CATCCAAGCGATGCTTGGCATTCGAATTTCCTGGATGTATCGGTTGCTGGAAGATTTGGAGCAAGAACTTTCTTGGACGATGCGATCTGTCCAAAAATACGAAACCATTTACTTAAACTATACGGATGCAGTCCGAACGGGCATTCCTCACGATGTCTTACTTTTACGAATCAGTGATTTGTATGCAACGCTAGGCGATACAGATAACGCCAAACAATGGTACAGTCTCATTTTCCAAAGTAAAACTGTTTCTGATCGAATTAAAAAGGAAGCCCGCGAGCACTGGGAATTGTACCGTGAACAACATACCATTTGATTTCATCCCCTGTTTGTCTGAGATGTGTTGGACGAAACAGGGGTTTTCTCTCCTGTTGACGAAATGCATATATATAAGACATCGAGGAAAGAGGTGGACACATGACGAGACCATATGCAATCAGTCTTCTTTATTTACTTGTGACCTATCTGGTTCTAGCATTGACGCTTGACCAAACGTTGACCCCTGCCATCGCCGGCAGCATCACCTTAATCGGCTTAAGTTTTTGTGCCTCGTCAGCGTTTGTTCATTTTTTAAAACCATCCAATCATCCGTACCGCAGAATGGGGCTGGCGATTGTCTTGTTTTGGCTCGGCATTGTCCTCAACGTTGTGTTGGCACTGTTACCAAACCGTCTCCATCCTGTCTGGTCCGATGCCTTGGCAAACATGACGCTGACGCTCTTTTTACTCTTGACTGCTATGACACTGGCCCGCTTGATCGTCTGGTCGTCATTCCGTCAAAACCGGTTGCTTTATCTCGATGGCTTTATTTTATTCGGCATGTCGCTCGTCTTTGGGTATGTGATGATTTTACAGTACGTCCCTGACTTTGCCCGGACTACCGTCGAATTGATTGCGATGACAATCTACGCACTTTGTTTCATGGCACTTATTTTATTTTTTCTGATTCTCTATACAACTGGCTTACGCGGTGCGCCGCAACATCGGATTCTGATTCAGGCCGTTGCCTTATTTTGTTTCACGAACTTCGGGTACTATACGTTTCTGATCCGTAATCAACTCGACATCGCAGCGCTTTTTTTACCGTTCTACCCGCTTAGCTTGTTTGGGCTGATTCGCTATTTCCGGCAAGTCCCACCATCGATTACATACATATATACCTTGTCGCGGCCATATTTACCGTATATCAGTCTGGTACTTTTACTCGTTTGGATCTCGTTTTTCAAAGTGCCGAACATCGTCTATATCTTGACGATCACACTGCTCTTTTCGTTATTTTTAATCCGACAATATTTCTCAGAACGACTCAATCAGCAGTTGCTCGAAGAACATGAAGTCGCCCAGCTTAATCTCGCAAAGCGCGTCAAGGAAAAGACCGCACTCCTCGAATTAAGAAAAGAAGAATACCGGCGCCTGTTTCTCGATCATCCGGATCCGATTCTGCAAATCAATCGAACAGGCACACTCCAGACGATGAATCCGGCAGCAGTCCAGCGATTCGGTCGACAACTATCAGAACGGCTGTCACACCAACTCCGACAAGAAGTCGTGCGTTTAGAGTCGAGTCGCAAGTTACTGTTACAAGATGATTCCCTCACGTATGACACGACGTTGATTCCGGTACCGGATCAGGATTACATCTACGTTCTGTTAGCCGATATCACGGAGACACTCGAACAACAACAGTGGCTCGAAGGACTTGGGTATCATGATGTCTTGACCCGGTTGCCAAATCGTCGTTATTTCGAACATTTCCTGCAAGAGCGACTCACGCAGATTACAGCCGGTTCGTTACTGTTCATTGATCTTGACGGCTTCAAACAAATCAACGACTCGTATGGGCATGACGCCGGTGACTATGTTCTGCAAGAAACAGCGAATCGCCTCCAGCTCCATCTGCGGGACGACGAGGTCGCAGCCCGGCTTGGCGGTGACGAATTCATCGTCTTCCTGCCGCGCTCAAAGGCAGGTACGATTCTTTACACCGAAGAACTGATTACTCAGCTGAATCAACCGTTTTGGTTTAATGACAGCGCAATGTCTGTCACGCCGTCAATCGGGATTGCCCGATATCCGGACGACGGGACAACGACGAGCTTGTTGTTGATTCGGGCCGATGAAGCAATGTACAGCGTCAAACAAAACGAAAAAAACGCTTATCGGTTTAAATGAAAGAGGACCTTCCACCGTGGAAGGTCCTCTTTCATTACAACGACTCGCGTCGATATTTTTCTTCTTCATACGCATCCGGTAAATCAGAAATCGGACGTTCGGCTTCTTCCCAGGATTCCGACTCGACATCCGGTTCGATGAACTGATCGTACGAGCCGTCAGATCGGTAAAATGGTTTGACGACCTTTCGTTTCTTGTCTTCACGTTTTGGCACGCGAAATCCCTCCCTAAGGCTAGAAAGTTACTGACGAGAATCAAAATACGGTGAAAAACTACCTTCGACTTCTTCGTACGGATCGATATACGATTTCCGACTCGTTTTCGTCTGACGCAATTGATTGATTTGTACCCCTAATTTAGCGGTTTCTGATGATAATTTCAAGTCGATTTTTTGACTTTCTGCAACCAGCTCTTGAATGACGGCTTGATTGGCACCGGCCAGTAAGTTCGAATGAGCGGCGATGAACGCTTCCCGTTCGTTCAACAAGTTCTGGATTTTCAGTAACCATTCGTCATAAACGTCTTCGTCCGGCGTCTGCTCAAGCAGTTCCATCAGATGTTTTGTCTTCAGACGGAGCGGATCAAGCGGACTCATCGTTGACGCGCGAGCTTCATCGCTTCTTTCCACGTTTCGCGGAATTCTTCCGCAAAACTAATCACTTCGTCGATTGCCACAACGTCATTCTTGACGTTGGCATCAATTAAACGACCTTGCATATAGTCATACAAGTTATTTAAGTCTTTTGACAAGGCAATCGATTGATTAAGCGTCAATTGAAGCTCAAGGATGATTGCCTGCGCTTTTTGAATGTTCGTGTTTTTTTGTTCAATCAATCCTTGTTCGATTGCACGCTTGGCGAGCATGGAGAACTTAATTAGTCCTTCATACAACATCAACGTTAAGTCTTGTGGTAAAGCGGTTGTAACCGAGTTCGTTTGGTACGTTGCGTATGGGTTCGCCATCTGAAATCCTCCTTATTGTCCTAAGTATGAAGCGAGTGTTGCCGATTGGCTGTTCGCTTGGCTCATCGCCTGTTCCATCGCTGCAAAGCGACGATAGTAAGCATTCTCTTTGCTAGTTAATTTATCTGCCCACGTCAGCATACTCTTATCAAGATCGGCGAGGGATTTTCCGAGACGGTAAGTCGTCGAGACAGAACCATCAAGTCCTGCGACCTTCGAAATTTTATCTCGCATCGTCGTCGCGAATCCTTGGATTTGGCGAACAAATCCGTCAAGTCCAGCTGTACCCGGAATTGGATTTCCTTGAGCATCTTTTGTCGGTTCCGGTGCATCGGTCGTAAATAGTTTATAAACGCCTTCCGGTTGTTCCTCAAGCATTTTCTTCAGTTTTGTTTCATCCAGCTTTAACTTTCCTCCATCGCGGAAATCACTTGTTGAGGTGATACCGATTTGCGACATATAATTCAGTTCAATCGTTTTTGAGTCAGCTGTGTATGAGTAACCTGTGTCGATTTTTGCAGAAATCGCACTCCGGAACGAGTTCATTCCGTCGCGTAAGAAACTATCATTTTTCAAGACACCACTGATAGCTTTCTCTTCCCATTTCTTGACTTCGTCTTCACTTAATTCCTTTCGCTGCGCATCCGTCAACGGTTGGAAATCACGATACTTTTCTTCCCGAACTTTTTTATTCATCTTATCAATCATCTCGTTATACTTATCGACAAACTTCTTAATCGAATCAAAGTTCGCTTGCGTATCGAGTTTCGTGTTGAGGGTCGTAGCTGTCGTTGCTGTCCCGTTTAATGTGATTGTCAGACCGTTTTGCGTAAAGGTGTTGGTCCGTTGTTCGAGTTCCTGACCGCCAATCGTATACTTTGCATTTTTACCGTCCTGCCCCATCGTCAGTGACTCGGAGTTCACAATCTCGGAATTGGCATTCGCATCACGAATCGTTATATCTGCCCCACTTGGATTCAATTTTCCGGTGCTTGTCTTCGTTAAAACTAGTTTACCTGTAATATCGTTATAGACAGCACCCATTCCGAGACTTGATTTAGCATTGATAGCTGATGTTAAATCTGACAATTTTTGCGTCGCATCAAGCGAAATCGTTTCACTGATTGCTTTTCCGTCAGCAGAAAAGCTATTGATTTGAACATTGATTTTTCCATCTGTCACAGTAAACATCCCACTGTCAGCAAGCGTTGTATCTGATGATTTTCCTGCCGTTGTTATCATCGTTACGGATGCTGCTGATGCTAACTGACCAATCTTATCAATCGTCACACTACCAGCTGTCGCTGCTGGACTTGCTGTCACGGATACTTTCGATGAATCCGAACTTGTCGCAGTCTTCGCTGTATAATTTTTCGATAACAGCATATCACTTGCTGCCGTTCGTAAATCAAGTAAGCCACGGTTCATTTCGCGGTAAGCGTCACGTTGCCAGGTTAATGTTTGTTTCTTTTGTGAAAGACGATCCACCGGTGCCCGTTCTGCCTGCATCAATTGTTTAATCATCGTTTCTGTATCGATCCCACTTGCGAGACCACTAAGACGTATCCCTGCCATCCAATCAGTCCTTTCCCTTAAATCCGTTTATCGATCAGTTGATTAAATTCCATGAAAGCGGCAAAAAAATCGAGTTCCTTTTTACTCGGAATTTCTTGGACGACATGGTTATTTGTATCGACGACTTGAATATAAAATTCATTGAGTTTTTCATGTTTGATAAACTTTAAGCCTGTTCGTTGTGATTCGAGCTGGACATTTGCCTTTTCAATGGCTGTTTCAAGCTTTGCGATATGTTGCGGTGTCGGTAGAATAACGACTCCATCCTGTGCCAAGTCCTCTTGATTCGCTTCGACGAAGACATTTCGTGTCGCTTCGTATGGTAAGACATTTTCAGGCAGGTGAAGCCGAATTTCCGTGTTGATGGAATTCATAGACAAACACTCCTTTTTCTTCTCTATGTAGTATATCGGCATCTTCCAGTAAGTTGTAATACCTGATTTAAAAATCAATAGAAAAAGGCCATGGAACGAGTCCACGACCTTTAAGTAAATTGTATGACCAATTACGATTAACGGAGTAATTGGAGAACGCCTTGCGGCTGTTGGTTTGCTTGTGCAAGCATAGCTTGTGCTGCTTGCGCAAGAATCGAGTTCTTCGTTTGGTTCATCATTTCTTTTGCCATATCAACGTCACGAACGCGTGATTCAGCCGCTGTCAGGTTTTCAGAAGATGTTTTAAGGTTGTTGATTGTGTGCTCGAGGCGGTTTTGTGTTGCTCCGAGTTTAGAACGCTCTGCAGATACTTTTTGAATTGCAGTATCGAGAACTTTAACAGCAACGTTTGCTTGACCTTGGTTACCAACTTTTAAATCTTTAACACCTAAAGCAGAAGTACCCATATCTTTAAATGCTAATTGAATGTTTTGTCCAGTGTTAGAACCGATGTGGAAAGTTGCTTGTCCATCTGTGTTGATGTTAGCAGCAGCTGTTGTTTCTGTAAAACTTGAAAGTGCGTTTGTAGCAGCACTTCTCACGTTTCCAGATGCATCTTTAACAGTTACAGTAAGACCATTGATTGCTGCACCTGAACCACCTGCTGCTGCTGTGATAGAAAGATTTTTATTAGCATCCGCAGCGAGTGTTAGGTTAGTATCCCCAGCAGCACCGTTAGTTGTTCCTAATGCAGCTGTCGTAAGTGCTCCAGCAGTAAATGAGTTCGTAACAGTCGCTCCATCTTTTACATAAGAGACACTGATTACGTCAGTTGCTGTGATACCTAAGTTGTTTCCGTTTTTATCAGTTAAAGTTGTCAAAGCATCTGTTAAAAGACTTGCAGTAGCAGTTTTAACTTCTGTATTTTGGTTAATGTTTGCTACAGCAGCTGCTTGTCCTTTATCCATTGAACCGTTTAAAAGATTTTTTGTATTGAATTGAGTTGTATCGCGAATACGATCAACTTCTTTTCCTAATTGGTTAACTTCATCTTGGATGTTTGTACGATCTGCATCAGTATTTGTATCTGTAGCAGATTGGACAGAAAGTTCACGCATCCGTTGAAGGATATCATGCGTTTCATTAAGTGCACCCTCAGCAGTTTGAATCATTGAGATACCGTCTTGTGCGTTACGTGAAGCTTGATCAAGTCCACGAACTTGTCCGCGCATTTTTTCAGAGATTGCAAGACCAGCAGCATCGTCGCCCGCTTTGTTGATGCGAAGACCTGAAGCTAATTTTTCCATTGATTTGCTTTGAGCAGCAGAAGCGCTCGAAAGTTTGTTGTGTGTGTTAAGTGCTGTAATGTTGTGATTGATAATCATTGTAAGTTTCCCTCCATAGGAATAATTTTTTTGTCTCTTTGAAGATCCTTCTTCTCCGAGATGCGCCCCCTGGCCGGCCCAAGAGTAGCGCGGTGGTTGTAGTCGATGACTGCTTCCACTCTATATATCGTCGCCGTACCGAAATGTTTAACAGTTTCTCTCAAAAAAAATAAAAAACTTCAAACAAAAATCGCAGACGCTGTTTCCGTCTGCGATTTCTGATTCACAGACGCGTCGCGCCTGTCTCTTCCTGTAGTTGTTCCGCGACGGCGACGAGCTCTTCCATTGCACCGTTGACTTCACCAAGTGAAGCCGCTTGATGGCTTGATGCCTGCAAGACCTGTTCCGCGTGTTTCGATGCTTCTTCGACCATCGCAAGGATATTTGCCGTCGTCAATCCAACCTGATCGATTTCCTTGTCTGACTTAATGACAAGTTGATCAACCGACTGGACACGTGAATAAACACTCTCTGTCGACTGGTGAATCTCTTCAAACGACGAACCGGCTTGTTCGACGAGTCCGACACCAGTCGCAACTTCTTTTTGGACGTCCGTCATCGCATTAGCTGTATCGTTAACAAGACGTTTAACACCGGAAATTAAATCCGTGATTTCTTTGGCTGATGTTGCTGTTTGTTCCGCGAGTTTCTTAACTTCTGCCGCAACAACGGCAAAGCCACGCCCGGCGTCACCGGCCCGTGCTGCTTCAATCGAGGCGTTGAGACTGAGTAAGTTCGTCTGGGCCGAGATGTCACTGATAACATCGGTAATCCTCGAAATTTCACCTGTCATGCCGGTTAGTCGACTGTTCAATGTCGCTGATTGTTCCATCTTACTTGAAATCATATGCATCGCTTCGACAGAATCTGTCGCCAGCGTCTTCCCGTTCTCAGCTTCCGTCTGCATGACGGTCGCCGATTTCAACGCTTCATTCATTTCTTTTGCGACTTCATCCATCGTCCGTTTAACGGCACCGAGCGCGTCCATCGACAGATAAGCTTGATCGACGTTTTCATTCATCTTCGTCGATAGCTCTGCCATCGCAGAGCGGATGCTTTCGCCTGATGCATTACCTTCTTGGACAGCAGCCGCGATTTCCTGCGCTGACGCCGTTAATTTATCACTTGAATTGCCCATCTGTGTTGCCTGTTTGCGGATATGTAAGACCATGACTTCGAGTTCATGCATCAACTGATCAACTTCGTCGCCGCGTTTTGCTTCTTCGAAATCAACGTTGAAATTACCGTTTGCGACTTCACGCGCTGTTTCCGTCGCCTTTTCAATCGCTTTAATCGGTTGACGGAGAATCAATTGGATCAATGCTGAACCAATGATGGATAAAACTAAGCCAATCCCGGCACCTAACCAAATCGACGGTCCGTCAGCGACATTAAGTCCTCGGTTTAAGAACAACGTCAACTGTGCTGAAATCCCACCAGTAATGACTGAAATCGCCAAGACCCAGACAAACAACCGCATCTTTAAATTTTTGCGTAATCTACTCATCTTCGAAACTCCCTTTCCTGTTTCAAATCTCATCACCTTACTTATCGGCAACTTCTGAGGACGCTTTAAGTGAATTGACCTGATTTTCCAGTTCTTTCTCATCTCATTTTCACCACAAATGAAACGCCATGCACAAAAATACCCAATCAACACTTCCTATAGAAAGAAAGTCGATTGGGTATCTTTAATTTTAGAACGTTACTTACGGTCAATCTCGACGTATTTATACGAGATATCTGTTCCGACATTATGACGGGCCAGGTTTTTGACTTCTGTGTTTTGGAGGAAGGCATTTTTTCGTTGGTAGACCGGTGAGATGGCTTGATCGTCAAGCAACATCGTTTCTGCTTCGCTTAACAGTTCCAGACGTTTATCTTGATCGAGTTCGTTTTCCGCCTGTTTCAAGAGACCGTCATACTTCTTGTTCGAGTAGTCCATCATGTTAAACGGATTTCCTGTCATGAACAAGTTCAAGTACGTTGTTGCATCTTGATAATCTGGAGCCCAGCTCGCGAGTGACAAGTCGTAATCCCCTCGTCCTTCACGCGCCAATCGTTCTTTTTTCGGCAGTGACAACAGTTTAACGTCGACGTTTTGTTGTTTCAGTGAACCTTGGATGTACTCACCGATTTTCTTCGAGACATCGTCGTCTTCAATGATCATCGTCAGCTCAAGGTTTTGACCAGCCAAAACTTGTTTCGCTTGTGCCGCGTCAAACGACGATTCGATTTGACGTGTCTTGTCGTATTTCGGATCAAGATCCTGCGGGACAATGTAATCAGCCGGCAATGAACCGTTTCCGAGCAACGTTTCCGTCAGTGCTTTTTTATCGTAGGCCGCATCAATCGCCTGACGTGTCTTCTGATCTTTGAGCGCGTCCGTTTTTTGATTCATCCGAATGAAGAACATCCGCGAATCGCTGAACGTGTTGTACTCTTTTTTGTTTTTGTACGTGACGACGTTTTCTGAGTTGAGTGGTGCAACGTCGAGTTCGCCTGTTTCAAACAAGTTGATCGCGAGCATCGGATCTTTGATGATTTTGACATCGACTTCGTCGATCTTGACGTTTTTCCGGTCGGCGTAGTCCGCGTTTTTTGCGAGCGTATAACCTTGCTCGGCCTGATATTTTTTGAACGTGAACGGTCCGTTGTAGACGTTCGTTTTCGGATCCGTTCCGAACTTGTCGCCTTGCGCTTTGACGATGTCTTCCCGGACCGGCATGTATGTGCCAAACGTCGTCATGCTGAGGAAGTACGGTGTCGGGCGTTTCAGTTCGATCTGTAACGTTTCGTCGTCGATGACTTTCGTTTCCTTAACCGGCTCGAGCAGATACGCGAACGGTGAATTCGTGTCGATGACGCGCTCATATGCATAACGGAAGTTTTCCGCTGTAACCGGCTTGCCGTCCGACCATTTGGCATTCGGGTCGAGCTTAAACGTATAGACTTTTCCGTCTTCCGACACGCTATGCGACTTCGCTGCTGCCGGGACCAGTTCATTGTTTGCATCAAAGCGGTAGAGTCCTTCATAAATCTGGTTAAAGATATTTGACGTGATGGCGTCTGCCGGGTCGACTGACAGGAGATCGTAACTTTCCATCGTATGCAGGACTTTCTTTTCGTTCTTATTTGGTGCTGCTTGTTCCGTATCCGTTGTTGAGCATCCTGCAAGCAGGAACGCCGTACTTGCCGCCGCGATCAATGTCTTTTTCATCAAAAATTCCCCCTAAAGATAATGTGCGTTGGATGATTCGGCGTTCCTTGACGTAAAACAAAAGGCGTCCTCTATGCACAGCAAAAGCTGATGCATAGAGGACGCCTTTATCCGCGCGGTGCCACCTCTAGTTGAGATTAAAAATCTCCTCTTGTCGCTGGTCCAACAACCAGCTAGCCCGTTAACGGAGGCAACCGTCCTGTCTACTGAATCGTTCAACAGGCTCTCAGCGGTCCATTCCCTAATCAGCTTACCGCGTCAGGCTCTCACCTTTCCTGACTCGCTTTGTCGGCAGTGTTGACGGTACTTACTCCGCGTCGTTGATTTGTTTGATATGGCTTAACTTGTTGTTTACTTTACACGGCTTGTTTTCTCCTGTCAACGAAAAAAACTTAGAACGGATGGTCTTCTTTGCGTTCCTGTTCTTTCCGGACCGGACGGGGACGGATCGGTTCGACACGTTCAACATGTGTCCGCGTAATGATCCGGTTCACGAATGCCGCATCAAGCAAGATCGTAATCGCTGCAGCTAGATGCAAGAACATGCCGACGACCGGAATGACACCGACTGTTGATGCAACAATCCCGACGATGTTTCCTTTTGAAACACGGCCGGCTCTTGCCGTCAAAACGACGACCACGATATGGAACGCTAACATAACCCAAAGCGCATTGTAACCTGTTCCAAAGACAATAAATAATCCACCAAGCACCGGAATCCCGAGCATTGCCTCTAAACCACCTGATACCCACTTCAACGTCCGTAATGAATCTTTCCGACATTCCATAACGTCGCCTCCTCTTTTTTTCCATATGTGTAGTATACGACAAAAAACGGAGAAGGTTTCAGATTTCCTTTAGAATGTGAACTTGTTTTTTTATGTCGTCACTTCATCATATCTCACCAATTTTTCAATGCCTCAGTTTCCGGAGTCCAGGCGCAACTCCTGCGGGAAAAGGAAGGGCTTGTCCCTTCCGTCAGGAACAGGCAAGACCCGGTCGTCCGAAGAGGACGATCGCGGCTTGCGTTCCGCCCGAGGAAAGCGCGCCACCGGACAACCGGAAACGATATCGTATTTATTTAAAAAGTGGACAGACCTGTGGTCTTTGAACTCTACAAAAAAAGCCCACTCGCATGGACTTTCTACAAAACAATTATAAGCCAAGCACGTGGAACTGATAACCGCGTCCAACAACGAACCCGGCATCTTTATACAAATCAAGCGCTCGTGCGTTGTCTGTCTCGACGTCGAGCTCAAGTTGCGTCCGCCCGGTCCGGAACATCGCTTGGACCATCAGCTTCAACATTTTCTTACCGTATCCGTTGCCCTGTGCTTCCGGGCGGACGGCAAAGGCATGAATGCTCGCCTGCGTGTCTGACGCCAGATAAGCCCGAATGACACCAACTGGCTTGCGGTTTGCGACACCGATGAACGTGACACGATCATCCGACTCAATCGCTTGGTAAATAGATTCTGCCTCGTCTGCCGTGTTGCCGAATGATGAACCGAGTGTCTCAACGATGAACGGACGATCGTCCGCTGTCGCTTCCCGCAGTTCGAAATCCGGATCCGCTTTTAAGAACAATTGCGCTTTTTTCAGCACCATGTTGTATTCCGTCATCCGGTATTCAGCACCAAGTTGACCAAGGACCGCTTGGCCGGACTCGCTTGCGTCATCAATGACGAACGTAAACGCTTCGACGCCTTGCGGACGTGCCGCTTCTTTCGCTACTTCGACAAGTGTCTTAAAGACACCTTGCTTCCGGTAATCTGGATCGACGAAGACATTGAGTTCCCACTCCGTCGGCAAATACGCGAAGGCCTGCAGATAACCGATTAATTTCGTATCGTCATAAATCGCGAAATCATTTTGTCCGACCCAATCCGCCGCGACTTTCAATTCAATTCCGTCGTGATCGTTGACACATTTCTCAAGTTGCAATACTTCTGTTGTTTGTTTGACTTCTGTTACTGTCCATTCCATTTCACTTCACCTCAACCTTTACTATATCGGACCATCAAAAGAAGCACTAGCAAAAGCTGGTGCCCCTTGCAGTTTACTTATTTTAATTTAAATGTTTTCATCATCGCCGGGACATCCTTTGTGATCAAGTGAGCGATTTTTTCTTTACCGACTGCGCCTTTGACGGCTTCTGTCGGTTGGACATAATAATACGTTTTGTTGCCTTTTATTCCGAGATACGTCCCGTACCCGACTTGTTTTTCAAATTGTTTTTTTGATAATTTTTTCGGTTCAAAGTTCAAGTTGACGAGCAATTGGTCTTTGCCCTTCACTTTATAATAAAGCGAAAACGTCCCGCTTCGTGTCACGGTCCCGTATTTCGTCTTAACGGTTTTGTTTTTGACGACGTCGACCTTGTCTTGTTTGATTGCTGTCTGTAGAGCAGTCGTCGCTTTGACCGAATAACCGAACTCTTTATTTTGAACCGTTCCTTTTTGATACGTCACGTTGCTTGCGCCGAAAGCTGTCACTGGAATTAGACATGCCCCGATTAATACCCCTGTCATTGCTAGTCGTTTCATGCTAACTCCCCCTCAACCCTTCGATAATAGTTAAATTCCCTTTTGTGAAATAGGTAAACTCTATTCTTGAAAAAGATTTGACGGAATTGTCTAAATTTCTTACGATAGAAGTAACGAAACGAAATGGGGTTAAACTGATGGCTGAACAAGAACAATTAACGCAAGAACAGCTCGATAATCTGCTGAAGAATTCGTTTGCGATGCAGGTACCAATCCTCGAGAAGTTCATGAAAGATACACATGACCGCTACGCACTCGCGACGACTTCTTTCAAACGCGATATGAATACGATGAAAGAAAGCGAGTGGCACCAGTTCTTTGCCGGTAAATTGTTACCACACTTCTTCCTCGAGCACCTCGGATTCGGCGCCTCGTTCCGCTTCAACGGACACGACAAAGAAGTTGATTTGCCGGAAAACGTCGTCCCTGTTCGTAATGACGCCGATGACCAAATCGCAAAAGTCGTTCTGGGTGTCGAAAAAGCAATGAAAGACATGCACATCAAAAACCATGGCTTAGTTGCGAAATTCTACCAGGAAACACTCGAACTCGCTTGCCAGATGGGCAGCCGTGTCGGGATGAGTGATGAATTCTATACACTCGTCAAACCAAGCCTCGTCCAAGCAAACGACTCTGAATAAACCGCACGTTCCGCCCTTCATCATGTATGAAGAGCGGGACATTTTTTATTTTTCCTTGAAGCAGACATAAAAGCAGGCGCCTCCGAGTGCACTCTCTCGGACACCATACGTCAAGCCGTGACTGTCAAGAATCAACAGGCTGATCGCAAGGCTGTGTCCGGACCCACCGTCTTGTTTGACGTAAACGTCGCCCGATCCGCCTCCGCGACACATCTGGTGACTTAGCGGTCTGATGACACATTGAATCACGACAAACCGCGTCAGTCTTCACACCCAGTGGAGCATGACAAAGTTTGTCTTTTTGTATCCTAAAATAATCTTCTTCAATTTTGCGACTTTATCATCTTTTATGGTTTTGTATTCTTTCCGTTTTCCTCTCGATCCGTGCATCGTATAAGACGGTTGCGTCCACTTTCGAAGCTCGACTTCTACGGAAAAAGGAAGCTTTGCTTCCTTCAGGAACAAGGGAGACCCGGTCGACTGCCAAGGCGACCGCGGTTTCCGTTCCGCCCGAGAAAAGTGAGCGAAAGAACCTGGACGCAATCTCCCACCTTCCCCTTTTTTCACTTACCCCCCAAAAAATGATTCACTTTTTTTGAAAAATAAGTCTATCTGTCGAACTTTGATTGCAATTCAGGGACAGATACTCCGATACTAGAAAGAGAGCTAAAAATTCGAGTGAGGAGATTCAGCTATGACTTTTTTCAACGCGATGCAACGACTTAGTCGTTCGTCCACATCCCCTCTGTTGATCGGAGGGCTAGAACTGTCACATCCGGAACGTATGGAACCGTTTTTCAAGCAGACGACGGATGCTGTTTTTTTCTTCAATCACCTCGGTGAAATCATTTATTTTAATGAATACCTTCCGCAGATGCTCGGTTATTCGCAGGAAACGTTATACGAACATTTCGCAGTCTTCAATCCACCGGAACAGATTGATGCCGTGACTGCCTTTTTCAAACGTGCCCTTGCCGGGGAAACCGTCCATTATACAGCGCAAGGACTGCACGTCGATCAACATCGGCTGACGTTAAAAATCACCAACATGCCGATTGAACAAGATGGTCAGATTGTCGGCGTCTACGGCGTTGCCCGCGACATCACCCGCGAAAAGCAACTCGAACATGATGTCGCGCAAATCCGCTCCCAACTTGAACTGACGGAACAGATCGCGGAACTCGTCGTCTTCAAATATGATCCGTCGACACGAACCATCGAGTATTCCCCGTCCTTGATCAACTACTTAGGCCTTGATCCAGAGAAGCCCGAACACTTGTGGAATGAACAAGTGCACCAATGGATTCACCCACGTGACTTTGACCCACTCAAGTTTCAGATGATTCGGCTGCTCGACGGAGAACTCGATACGTTTGAACAAGAGGTATCCGTTCTAAATGCCAATCAAGAGTATCAACTCTTACGTTTAAAAGCGTTGCGACGAGACGGTCTGAATGGACCGATTTCAGTTATTTTGTACGATTTATCGGAAGTCGATGAAGTTCGGCGCCAACTGAAGCTCGAACGTGAACAGACAAAGGAAATCTACGAGGCGCTCGAAGCGGCGATTTCACAAATTGATTTATCAAGTGGACGGCTGCTGTTTCATTCCAAAGGATTCTTCCAGATTTTCGAGGAGCTGCCAAAAGACTTGATTCTCAGTCAAGACTGGTTGTTTGAGCGACTGGACCCGCGTGATAAACCGGCGATGAAACAGTTCATCAAACGCCTAACCTCCGGGAAATCCGGCACAATCCAGTATCGACTGCTGTTTCCAGATGGCCGTCGCAAATGGGTCGAGGATCAACAAATCCCCGTCTTTCAGCTCGATGGATCGATTGCCTATACGAACAGCATCATGCATGACATCACGTTACAAAAAGAATATGAAGAACGGTTGCAGCAACTCGCGATGCACGATTCTGTCACCGGTCTGCCAAACCGGATCTCGTTAACTGAAACCATCAAGGACTGGATGCAAACGAATACCACCTTCTCGATTTTATCGATTTCGTTTAACCGGATTTCTGAAATCAACAATGCATTTGGTCATGCGTCCGGTGATCAGTGGATTCAAGCAACGAGCGCTCTTCTCTACACATCAAAACCAGATGAAGTCTTTTTTGGTCATCTCGGTGGCGATGAATACGCGATCCTCATTCCGTCCAGCTTCAAGCAAGACATCACATCGTGTGCCGAAGCCTTGCTCACGTTATCTGATGCACCGATTCTGATTGAGCCATACGCCTTGTTTGCCCGGGTCTCGATTGGGATCAGCCGTTTTCCGGATGATAGTCATGATCCGATTGAGCTGATGAAACATTCATATACGGCACTGCGGCGTTCGCGCCGAGAAGACCATAGTGCCGTCCATCATTATGCGTCCAATCTCGATATCGATTACTATCGCCGTTACCGCCTCGAACAAGATTTGCATTACGCGATTGAGCGGAATCAACTGTTTCTTGAGTACCAACCGAAAGTCGATAGCTGGACTGGGAAAATCATTGGTCTCGAAGCCTTAATCCGGTGGCAACACCCGGAATGGGGACGGATTCCACCAAATGATTTTATTCCACTTGCAGAAGAAAGTGCACTCCATATCGCGATTGGCGACTGGGTCGTCGAGACGGCGTGTCAGGCGATGATCAACTGGTCCCGTGCCGGTGCTGAACTTGTTCCGATTTCCGTCAATGTCTCCCCAAAACGGTTTTTGATCCCCGGGTTCGAGCATCAAATCGAACAAGCTCTGACAACGTACCAGCTGTCGGCTGATCTGCTTGAACTTGAAATCACGGAAGCCGCCTTGATCATGGATGACCCGAACATCAGTCGGACCCTCGAACACTTAAGTCAGCTCGGTGTTCGGATTGCTCTCGACGACTTTGGAAAAGGATACTCCTCAATGGTCTATTTGCAACGTTATCCGATCAACGTCGTCAAGATTGATCGGCAATTTGCGACGCATATCGCGAAGGATCGAAAAGCGCAAGCCATCGTCAAAAGTATTCTTTACATGGCAACAGAGTTTAATCTAGCCGTCATCGCGGAAGGAATCGAAACATTACAACAACTCGAGATGTTCCGGTTCTTGAACTGTCCGAATATCCAAGGTTATTTATTTAGTAGACCGGTATCGGCAGAGGTGATGGAAAGTTTCCTCTTACGGGAAGTGTTGTATCCGATTGAAGCCTGTTCCCTTGCGTCCGATACCATTCCCAGTTTCTCCGTCTCAGGAAAAATCAAGATGCTGAAACATCAAAATCAAGCCTTTGATTTTAGTTTTTCAGACATTCAGGCACACCGGACGAGTACCCGTCATCTCTACTTCACGACGAAAACGCCACTGCCGTTGCAGACCGCGACGTTTGAAGTACGGCTCACCGAAGGGATTCAAATGGTCTCCTGTACCTTGTCCATCATCGCCATCGAACAGGGACAATATGTCGGACAATATGCAACTGTCCAAGAAGCTGAACTGGTCTTACGTTTTTTCCAGTCTCTTCGCTATACCGGATAATACCAGCACTAAGGTCGTTCTCGCACGCCTTAGTGCTTTTTTGTTATAGTAATGAAAAGTGTGTAAAAAGGAGGGATTCGATGCCCGCTGCTGAACAGGCCAAACGACACCGCCGTTCGACAAAATGGCAACTGGTGCGCCGCCTGTTGTTATTGACGATTGGGGCGGTTATTTTTGCGATTGGATTAAAAGGGTTCCTTGTCCCGAACAGCATCATCGATGGCGGGATCGTCGGAATTTCAATCATCGGCTCCAAGCTGACGGACTCGACACTCGCCCTTTGGCTGTTCTTCCTCAATATTCCGTTCATTTTTTTTGGTTATAAACAAATCGGAAAAACCTTCGCTTTATCCACACTGTATGCCATCACGGTCATGGCGATTGCGACGAAGTTGCTCGAAGACATCGGTCCGATGACACGGGTCGATTTGCTTGCGACGGTGTTCGGAGGACTGATTCTCGGAATCGGGGTCGGGATCGTCATCCGGGCCAGCGGTTCACTCGACGGGACGGAAATCTTAGCGGTCTCGTTCAGCCGATCAACGCCCTTCTCCGTCGGGGAAATCGTCATGTTCTTCAATGTCTTCATTTTAGGGGCTGCCGGTTTTGTCTTCGGCTGGGACCGGGCCATGTATTCGTTGATCACTTACTTCATCGCCTTCAAGACGATTGATGTCGTCATCGACGGGCTCGATCAGTCGAAAAGTGTCTGGATCATTTCTGAAAACCATGAAGAGATTGGTCTTGCCATCATGGACCGGCTCGGTCGGACGATGACGTACCTAAACGGGGAAGGCGCCTTTTCCGGCGATGACAAAAAAATCATCTTTTGTGTCATCAGTCGGTTGGAGGAAACGAAGCTGAAAGAAATCGTCCGTGATTTCGATGAAGAAGCTTTTATCGCGATCGGAAACATCCATGATGTCCATGGCGGTCGTTTCAAGAAAAAAGATATTCATTAACGTACTCTACTAGAGAGAGGAAGAATCGCCGTGTCGTTTTTGAAAAAACACCGCAAGAAACTGATTGCCGGACTGATCGTACTCATCGTCTTAGTCCTGATTGCCATCGTCGGAATTTCTGCTTATGTCGGTTCTTCCTTAACGGAGCCGCCTCGGGAATCGTTGACGACCAACCCGAAAAAGGCGGAAGGTCTCGTTTACGAAAATGTCTCGTTTCGCTCTTACAAAGACCGGACCCGTTTATCCGGCTGGTGGATTCCGAGTGAAGACGCCAAGCTGACAATCGTCTTTGCCCACGGGTACGGGAAGAACCGGGAACAAAATGATGTCCCGATCCTTCCGTTGTTCAAGAAATTCCACCAGGCCGGGTACAACGTCCTGACATTTGATTTCCGCGGTTCTGGTGAATCCGAAGGTAAACGGGTCACCGTCGGAGCGAAGGAACAGGATGATTTGCTGACGGCCGTTAATTATGCGAAGTCCCGCGCATCGGAACCGGTTGTCCTCTATGGCATCTCGATGGGAGCTGCAACGTCTCTCGTCACGGCACCAAAAGCCGAAGTCGCCGGTGTCATCGCCGACAGTCCGTTCAGTGACCTCAAGAACTATCTCGAGACGAATCTGCCGGTTTGGAGTGGATTGCCGAACTTCCCGTTCACGCCGGTCATCTTACAAGTCACCCCGCCTTTGACGGGATTGAATCCGGAACGGGTTCAACCGATCGAAGCCATTCGTCGGATCGATTACCCGATTTTGATGATTCACGGGAAAGACGATGACGCGATTCCGGTCACCGAGAGCATGCGGTTGCAAAAAGCAGCGCCGCGTTCCGAGTTATACGTGACGGAAAACGGCGGACACGTCCAGTCGTACAAACATGACCGGAAAGCCTATGAAGAAAAAGTCTTATCTTATCTCGAAGATATCCGTTAAACCGACAGGAGACCTTTGTTCCTAAGAACAAAAGTCTCCTGTTTTTATATACTTAGCGTTTTAACACGGCACTGCCGACAATCTTCAAGACTTCCGGGCGGCTGAGTTTTTCTTTCCCGCGTGCGAGTGCATCAAGCGTTCCGTGAGCAAGCGCAAGCGGAATCTTACAGAACTCATAAATAGTCGTCTGTTTCGGAATCGATGCGAGGTACGCATCGGCTTCCGCCAGATTCTCGCGGGCATACTCGAACATCGTCTCCGTCGTCCAACCGGGCGGGAAATATCCGACACCACGTTCTGCGTCTTCCTGTTGATTACGCAGGATGTTGACGGCCTGCAGTCCCCGTCCGAATCCGATTGCCTGTTGCTTGTCCGTCACGATACCAGCTTTCCAGTACCAGATGTCGGATAACATGACACCGACCAGTCCTGCGACGTAATACGTGTACTCGTCAAGGTCTGCCGCCGTTTTGACCGTCCAGTCCCGCTCTGCCCAAGTGGCCATGCCTTCTGCCATCTCGGCCGTTGATTCCAAGACTTTCGTCCGAATACCAACCGGACAATACGCAATCCATTCTGACAAGCGTAGCGTCACTTCCGGTAACTGATCCGCATAAGGGGCAATCATCGTCCGGTACGCATGCGCGTCGAATGTTCCCCGCATCATCAACGCCGTTTCCCGCAGTAATGTCGTCTTGACCCCGGTCGGCAATTCCTCGTGATCTTCGATTTCATCGATCGCCCGCATACATAAGTAAGCAGCTCCGACGGCTTCCTGTAATTCCTGTGACAGACGGCTGATCGGTATATAAAAGGTCCGGCTCGTCGCTTTTAATACACGATTCGCATCTTTCTTCAGCTGCTTCGTCTCATTCATCCATTACACTCCCTCTTTAGTCAAAAAGGTTTCTTTTCTCTACATTACTATACACGATTCAAAAGAAATGAGCATTTTTTTGTTGAACGAAAAAACAGGACCGACATTGAAGTCTGTCCTGTCCTAGTCATGTATCCGTCCGTTGCTTTAATAATTGACTCATCAGACCGGTACTTTGTGAGGCTTCCGCATTCTCATCCTGAATCGCCAAATAGATTTCTTTGCGGTGGATATCGATTTGCCGCGGGGCATTGATGCCCAGCTTGACTTGATCCCCTTCGATGGCGAGAATCGTCAGCTCGATGTCATCCCCGATTTGAATCGCTTCTCCCGTTTTTCGTTTTAAGACGAGCATCAGCGGCCACCTACTTCAGTCAGACTGCCGATCATCCGACGATTGGCGTACGTTTCATCGAGAATGATTTGTTTCGCTTGACGGCGTTGCGTCTCCATGACGAATGGTGCCCGTAGGTTCGTCGTCGACTCCTGGAACGGTTCGCGTAACGTGACCGTCGTATAGACAGCGACTTGTGCCGTTTCCTGAATACCAAGCTGCTCTTTCGCCGATTCCGGTAATTCAAACACGTAATCCGTATCAATCCAAAATGGATTCGTCACGACGAACGCACACTCCGGCTGGTCAATCGATTGGAAGGACCAGAAAGGAATGCCTTCCCCAAATGGTAAGAGGATAAAGCGTCGTGCTTCCGGAAAACCCGGTACTTCCGAAACGAACGTGATGATTTCACTTTCGTCGACTTGAACCGGACCAAAAAAATCAGTCATGATTTGCATATGATTATCCTTCCCCATCGAACATGCCGCCGACCGGCCACATGTCCAGTTGATTTTGTTCCCGTAGATAAATGTCGACCGTACCTTCCGTGACTTTCAATTCCGGACGATTAACCTGAACCTCGATTCGTGGTCGCTCTGCCGTGTAATTGAGTTGCACTTCTGCCGGTGTGTAATTGATTTTGACCCGGTCGAGACTGCGTGGCGAAAAGCCGAGTGTCGTTACTTCAGCAGGCGGTGTGTCCCGCGATTTGGCGACACGGGAAACTGCGTTGCCCCCCTGCTCAATCCGCATCAGTTGATCCCCTTCAGAAGCGGCACGTCCAACCGCTTGTTGTCCCACTTGTCGACCATACTCCGCATAACGCTGGACAGACTCAAAAGCCGGAATCCTTCCTGTTTCAATCATCGCCTGAGTCGAATCAATCTCGAGCCGGGCGGCAATTGTCTCGATCGACAGATTCCCTTTCGGCTGTTCGATCGATAACGTCGCCGGTGCCTGATGTTGCTCAAGTGTCGCACGGGTGGTATTGATTCCAATCTTCGCTGACGTTTGACGCATCTCAAGATGTGGCAGATTCACCGTCCGTCATTCCCTTCTTAACGTAAGAAATCAAGCAAGGTCGGCTGAATGATCCGCGCCCCCGCGCTGAGTGCCGCACGATGTAACGTTTCATACGACTTCAGTTCCATGATGACTTTTTCGGCTTCGATGTCTTCGTTATCCGACATGACCGATTTCGCGATAATTTCCTGATCTTCCAGACGAGATGCGTTCAGTTCGAGTCGGTTGACCCGCGCCCCGAGGTCAGCACGCGTTTCGACCGTTTGATTGAGCATACTATCAAGATCTTTTAACATACCTGATAATTCGGCTCCATTATTTGAACTATCGACGGCACCTGCGTCTGAAACCCCACCAAGGGCATCGTATAATTTTTTGAGCGTCGTGAACGTTTCCGGACTAAATACATTTGTCGGTGAAACGTTGACTTGTACTTCAATTCCGGAAGAGATTTCATAGCGTATGACTTCTTCTTCTTTTTGAGTTGGGTCACCGTCTGTAAATACGGTATTAACCGCCTTACCTGGTGTCGTTAAATATTCTTTCAGACCTTCCATCGAAATGAAGGGTTGATCCGTCTTTGTTCCATTAAAAATGGCTTTTTCATTATATTTCGTGTTCGCCAGTGTCCCGATATGTTCAATCAACTGACCCACTTCGCTCTGAATTGCTTTCCGTTGCGTGGCATCATACGTATCCGTCGCAGCTTGTGTCGTTAATTCACGGACCCGGCTCATGGCGGATGTCACTTCGTTGAGTGCCGAGTCCGTCAAGTCCATCCAACCTGTCGCTTCATTGACATTTTTTTTGAACTGTTCGACTTCACGCACTTCTGTCCGGTAACGAATCCCTTGCATTGCGACGACCGGATCTTCAGATGGTCGCTGAATCTTTTTTCCACTGATCAATTGTTCCTGCATCGCACTCAGTTTTTGATAACTGGCTGATAGATGTCCGATATTCGTTTTCGTCAGCATCGTTTGTGTTACGCGCATTTAGTCATCACCGTCCTACGATTCCCATACCATTGATGATTTTATCAAGCATCTCATCAACCGTAGTAATATTACGCGCTGCCGCGTTGTATGCATGTTGGTACTGAATCATCATCGTCATCTCTTCATCGATTGAAACAGCCGAAACCGACATACGGCGCTGTTCCGCACTTTCCATCAAAACGGCAGAACTCTGACCGAGCCGAGCGACCTGATCCGTTGCGACTGCCATATCTCCAATGACATTTTGATAAAACGAACCGATTGTCGTCGTCGTATCGGATCGTTCAAAACGAATACTTGCCGTCTTCATGTTGGCCAGTTTCAAGGCACCGGCACTATCACCGATGTTCCCGTCTGTCGACGTAGCAATGTTATCCAGGCTCTTTTTAATGTCTGCCCCAAGCGTAATCGACTTCGCTGTGATTGCTCCTCCGTTGGAAGAAACAAAAAATTCACTTGTACCCGCTGTTTTGTCTTTTTTTACATTCGTCGCATGCGCTTCGTTGAATGCTGTCGCAAACGTTGCTGCCATCTCATCCAGGTGTCCCTGCATATTGACATACTCACCCGTTGCTTGACCATCCTCAACGTGTCCATACATCTCAATCAGACCAATTAATCGACCTGATGAAAAACCGCCGGCTGCGTCAAATGAGATCGTTTGTGAATCTGTTTTGAATCCTGTATAGAGACCATTGTCATCTGTTGTAAAGGTCAACGTTCCTGCTTTAGGTAAATCCGAATCCACTGCAAGCAATTTGTCACCATTCGGTAATTTGATTCGAACATCGATCCGACCTTCTGCCGTTTTAACCGTATTCCCAAGTGTTCCTTGCTGAATCGCATCACCGTCGACTGATACCTTTTCAAAATCAACGTACTCTGCAAGTTCATCAAAGTAACGGTCTCGTTCATCATAAAGTGCATTTGGTAACACACCAAGCGGTTCGACCGTGTGAATTTCTGCATTGATATTATGAATCTTTTTGAATAGATCATTTACTTTTTTTGTTGAGACCTCAATTTCACTTTTCAGGTCACCTTGTACTTGATTAAGTGCCTTCGCCATATAATTAAACGTTTGTGTCAACGTCTCCGCTTTTTGACGGACGACACTCCGGGCACCTGAATCCTGGGGATTCGTTGATAAGGTCTGAAGGGATTCCCAAAACCCGTCAAATGCTTTTGACAAACCGGTGTCCGACGGTTCATTGATGACGTCTTCCATCCGTCCGAATGCTGCTTCTTTTGTACCATAGTAAGATGTCTTCGTCGCCTCGTCTCGATATTGTTTATCGAGCATGACATCACGGACACGTTCGAGGAGTTCACCTTTTACACCCGTACCAATCTGACCCATTTTCCCCGTTCCGATTGCCATCGACAGTTGTTCCGTCGTCGCCATGACAAGACGTTGCCGCGAAAAGCCGGCCGTTCCTGCGTTGGCGATATTGTTTCCGGTCGACTGAAGCGCCCACTGGTTCGTCGTCAGTGCACGGCGACCGGTTTCAAGCCCCATGAATGTTGATCCCATGTATTTGCCTCCTTATGCATTTCGATTGAAATGTGCGCGATCAAGCGCGGACTGACCATATGTAAAATCATCTGCTTCTGGTATCAGCAATTCAAGATGCCAGTTTAAGTAATGTAACGACTGGGTGAGTAGCTCAGCATTCAACTCGTTGAGTACTTTTAACTGACCAATCGTTTGGAGCAACCGACGCATGGAATTGACATCCTCCGGGTGGGTTTGAAGCCACTCCGTCATCGTCATCGTGCCCATCTGCGTCAGGCGTTGCTGTTCCAACTGTTCGATTCGTTTTAAATGAATCGGCTCTTCCTTGACGAGTTGCGAAAGACGTTGCATATCGTTTTGAATCAAGACCTGCTTTTTTTCTTCTGCCAATTCAAGTAGTGCGGCATGTTCCGCCGTCAGCTGATCGATGAGTTCCATCCGTCCTGTCCTCCTCTTCCGTCTGTGTTCGTTCATATAAAAAGCGACCCGCGCATCCGTGCCCCGAGTCGCCTCTATTGTTTAGGTTAATCTTCTTACAAGTTCAAGAAACGTTCCGCAATTTTCTTCGCATCCGGTTTGTAGGTTCCGTCCTGAATGGCTTGTCGAAGAGATTCGATTTTTTCGGTCCGTGAAGGCGTCGTTTCGTTAAAACGCAGACGCGCTTCGCTTGAAATCGTGACTTCATCCGGCCGACTGGTACGTGTTGGTTCTGTTCCTTCTACTTTTTGATTTTTTTCGTACGTTTTAGGCATGTTAACCCACTTCGTAGAATCAATTCGCATGTGAACACCTGCTTTCTAGACTACAAGATTCTTAATTCAAGTTCGATACGTTCGCGGTTTCGAAGGGGTAGAAGAATCAAGCATCGCTTGGGCGAGGTCACGTCGTAACTTTTCACGACATTCGGCACAAATCGTGCCATCACGGGAGGGCTTCCCGCAACTCTCACACATGATCTCCATCTGAGAAATCTCAGAGATCAACAATCGCCCTTCTTTGATGTAACGGAAGACCGCTTCTCTCTTTACTCCGATAGCCATCTCAACATCTTTAGGTGAGGTTCGGACTTTTCGCCGTTCTCGCAGGAACTCACGCACCTTCTCAAAATCAGTATGATCTTTTCTGATACAATCGACACACAGATCAGAAGATTGACGAACAAATAACTTCCCGCAAGTTTTGCAGTTTAATACATCCATTTCCTTCACCTCATATTGAATATCGGCAGGAATGAAGATTTTTTAAACACTTCGAAATAAAGTTACCGCAGAAATTTCTTTCGCACCGGCTTCATACAGCCGGGAAGCCGCTTGGTGCAAGGTGATTCCGGTCGTATAGACATCATCGACCAACAAAATCGTTTTTCCGGTCACCGGCTGAATGACGTGATACGGATTGTCCCGTTCAAGTCGATCATGCCGCGTCAGATGACTGAACGCGACTCCGTCCGTCCGTTCCAGCACAAGCCGGACCCGTCCCCGCATCATCCGCGCCATCAGTTCCGCCTGGTTAAAGCGGCGTTCGCGCAACCGAGCCGGACTAAGCGGAATCGGGACAATCCAGTCCTGTTTGACTTTTACCTTCTTAAGCTCTGTTTTAAACACGTCGAGCAAAGCCGTGTCCCCGAGAAACTTATACCGTTTCATGAACGCCTTTGCTTGCGTCTGATAAAGAAATAACGGGTGCGTGACCAGTTGTTGTCCCTTGTTACGCCAGTTCTGACAATCCGAACAGAGCAACGGTCCTGGTTTGCCGCAATCCTCACACTCTCCGCATTCCCCTCTTTTTACAAATTCTATTTTACAGGTCGGACACAGGGTTTGCCTAGTCCAGACATTTGATAACGTCCAACTGGGTAAATAGTCCTGTCCGCATAACTGACAGTTCATTGAAATCCCTCCCGGTTCGCTCGTTTGGTTTGGTCAATCGCTTGATACATCGCATCGGACCGGTCATTCGCAAACAATACGACGTCTCCTTGCGGAAAATCAGCACTTCGTCCGACACGTCCACTGATTTGAATCAAGGCGGCACTGCTGAAGGACTGATCGGCATCGAGAACCGCCACTTGAACATCCACTATCGTCACGCCCCGTTCGAGAATCGTCGTCGTCAACAGAATACCGGTCGTTTGGCGAAAACGCGCGACTTTTTTGACACGGTCCGGATCAGCCGCATGGACGGTTTCACAGTTCATCCCTTGCTGATGCAAAAAAGTCTGCCATGTCTCAAGCACGGCGACTTGCGGGACGAATAGTAAACGCGGTTTTGTCTCATGCATCCGGAGCCAGTTCACGACGTCGTGTTTCGTGTAAGGAATCTGCAGACGAGGTGTCGGTAACGGAAAACCGTGATAGCGGCGCATCAAGCGGATCGTCGGCAGTCGTAAATCGCGAAACGAGGGCGTCGCACTGAGTAAAATCAAGGAAGCACCGGGAGCTGCCGCCTGACGAACATAGCGGTGTAAGGTCCGATCGGTTCGATAAGGAAAAGCATCGACCTCATCAATGAAGACGACGTCAAAACAAGTACGGTAATGAATCAATTGGTGCGTCGTACTGATCGTGATGTCGCCAAGCCCCAATCGATCTGCGGATCCTCCGAACAGTGAAACGATGGTCGCCTGTTGAAAAGCCCGTCTCAAATGTTCCGCCAATTCCCGGACGACATCGGCACGCGGCGTCGCGATCAGGACACGGCGATTCGTAGAGAGCGCCCGTTCGATACCCGGAAACAACATCGGTGTTTTCCCGGCGCCGCACACGGCATGGACGAGCAGCTTCGCTTGTTGATCAATCGTCCGGATAATCGCATCGGCGATTCGTTGCTGATCACTCGTCAAATTCAGTTCCGTATGGCGATCGGGACGGACAGGATCGAGCGGGCGTGGGTCCGTGACAAGACGGTCACACGTCCGCAGTTTTCCAAAAATCAAACAATGTCTGCAATAATAACAGCATTTGCCGCACGTACACGGTCCCCGGGTCGGTAACTTTCCGCACCGCTCGCAACGCCACGTCACAGCCGGTCGGTATTCAAGGGGATAATCGACCGCCGTGTCGAGCCTGTAGTCCGGAATCAATCGTCCACGTAAATCCATAAGCCACTTCCTTTCGTTGACTGATTCACCTTTTCGGCAAGACGGACAAACTTCCTGCTCGCGTTCGTAAGCGCTAATTCGGGATATTGGAACGAAAAAAGCGTACCTGCTTTCGCAGATACGCCGTTGTTTCGTGTTTGTCCTGCGGACAGCACAGGCTTACGCTTCTTGATACCAGGTGATGCCGATCGCACCGGGTCCTAAGTGGGTCCCGATGACCGGACCAAACACACTCATCTCAATCCGGGCGTCCGGGAATCGTTCTTGCAAGACGGCAATTTCCGCTTCCGCTTTGGACGAGTCTTCTGCGTGAATGACGCCGATGACATAACCGGCACCCGTTCCGCGGATCGTTTCTTCCATCATTTCTTCAATCCGTTTGACCGCGCGTTTAAACGTCCGGATTTTTTCAAATGGTACAATCTTTCCGTCGACGAAATGAAGAACCGGTTTGATTTTCAGGAACGAACCGACGACCGCTTGCGTCATGCTGAGACGTCCGCCGCGTTGCAGATGTTCCAGGTCATCGACTACGAAATACGCGCGGATGACTTCTTTTAACGCTTCGAGACGGGCGACGATTTCAAGCGCTGTCGCGCCTGCGTCACGCATCCGAACCGCTTCCTTGACTAAAAAGGCTTGCGGCATACAGGAAATCCGTGAATCAATCGGATGGACCTGGACGTGTTCGACCATCAT
Source organism: Exiguobacterium sibiricum 7-3 (assembly GCF_000620865.1). Classification (NCBI taxonomy): domain Bacteria; kingdom Bacillati; phylum Bacillota; class Bacilli; order Caryophanales; genus Exiguobacterium; species Exiguobacterium artemiae. Next base: position 603,212 of record NZ_KK211190.1, on the reverse strand, counting down.
GTTGATCGTATGTAAGGCCTGGTATGTCCCGCTGATTCCACTTGATAACGTGATGCCGATGATGTCCGTCCCCTGCGGAAGTTGCTCAAACGAATCAACGAGATCGCCGATGTTCGGCTGTGAGGTCGTCGGTAAACTCCCCGTCTGAATACGTTGATAAAAATCAGGTACGGAAATATCGAGTCCTTCACGATACGCATCTCCGTCGAAGATGACACTAAGCGGTGCAACATGGACATTGTTTTCTTCACAATAGGTAGTTGGCAGATAGGCAGTACTATCCGTTAAAATCACAATCTGGCTCATTCGTGAATTTCCTCGCTTTTAAGAGTTCCGTCGTGACATAAGGTATTCTGACAGGTCACAATCGTTTTTTATCATATCACAGGTTGAAGTCTAAAAAAAAGAAAGACGGAGCCGAATCGGCTTCCGTCCTGATGTTAAACGACGACGACCCAGCCGCGGCGAATCGCTTCGACGACAGCGCCGGTTCGATCGGGCACATTCATCTTACGTAAAATGGAGGATACATGGTTTTTAACGGTCTTCTCACTGATGAACAACGTATCGCTGATCGCCCGGTTCGAGAAGCCGTCCGCGAGCAGCTGTAAGACTTCACATTCCCGGCGTGTCAACACATGTAACGGTGCTTCGGCGACACGTTTTTCAATCGGTTGCGAAGACATCGTCTGCTTCATCTTCATCAGACGACGGTACTCCTGTAACAAGTTCGGTGTGACTTTCGGGTGGACGTATCCGCCTTCCCGGTACACAGACCGGATGGCATTGACCAGTTCATCCGTCGCCATCTCTTTTAAGAGATAACCGACTGCCCCTGCACCAAGCGCGTGCATGACATATGTCTCGTCATCGTGAATCGACAAAATGATGACCCGGACTTCCGGATGGACTTCCATCAGACGTTTCGTCGCTTCGACGCCATTGACTTTCGGCATATTTATATCCATTAAGACGATATCTGGCTGATGCGCTTCAACGAGTGGAATCACGTCTGCTCCACTCTCGCCCTCCGCGACGACGACGAACTCTTCTTCGAAATCAAGAATCCGTTTGACGCCTTCCCGGAATAACTGATGATCGTCGATGATGACTACTTTTACTTGCTCGTTATTCACAGTGTTTCTCCTCTCACTCCGGATTCCTCAACCGGAATCCTTACCTTGATGACTGTCCCTTTACCTGGCTGTGTCTCAATCTCAAACTCACCATCTATCAATTCAATCCGTTCCCGCATCCCGATCAGTCCAAATGACTCATCACACGATTCGACGATCGAATCAAAATCAAATCCAATCCCGTTATCCTTGACATGGATCCGAACAGAATGTTGATACTGTTCTATGATAATACGAATGTCCCCTGCTTTGGAATGCTTAACTGCATTTTGGACCGCTTCCTGGACAATTCGGAAGACAGCGACTTCATAGGTGGATTCAATCCGTTCGCCGCCCCCGAGGTAATTAAAGTGGATCGGGATGTTGGAAATTTCCTGCATATGTCGTAAATAACGTTCGAGTGTCGGGACGAACCCGAGATCATCGAGTGTCATCGGACGTAAATCATAGATGATACGTCGAATGTCGGCTAATCCATCGCGGATCAATTTCCGCAGGCGGTGGATTTCTTCAAAGGCTGCTTCTGCGCCATTGTGCTGGTGGATCTTTTCTATTAAATCGGCCCGAATCAAAACGTGAGCAAGTGTCTGCGCAGGACCGTCATGCATGTCGCGGGATAAGCGGCGCCGTTCATTTTCTGCCGACTGAAATACTTTTAAGCCCATCTCCTGTTTTTGCATCGCTTTTTCGTACTTTTCGTTCATGACCTGCATATCGTCCGTCAAGAAGTTCAGCACGACCGAAACCCGGCTGATCAGCATGTCGGCGCGTTCAATCGTTTCATCCAGTTGAATCAAACGGCGTTCGAGTTCGTCCCGGCGCTTCCGGCAGTTCATCTCATCGCGCTGATTGATGAACGATTCGAGTTGGAGTGCGTTGGCTGTCTCATAAGCAGTCCGGATGTCTTGTTCTGAGTAGTTGTCGAAGTTCTTGCTCACGATGACGAGTCGCGCTTTCGAATCCTTAATATGTCGTTCTAGCCGTTCAGCTTCTTTAATATAGTCGTGAACGCGTGTCTTCAGTTCCCGTAACTCCTGCTGGATTTCAGCATACTGTTCCCGTGAACTTTCCGTAATCCGGACGATTTCTTCCCGGCTTTCTTCTACGACACCAATGATGTTCTGTACGATATCATTCAAGGACAGTCGCTCCCCCATCTCATTCGTCATACTACTCCCTCCGTTCCTTGCCAGTCCCCACGGTTGTCTCTCTCTCGAATCGTCGTTATGCTAGAAAGAACTAGTTAACGAGGAGGACATTTTTGATTATGACATTATTTAATTATTATACAGTAAAAGAAAACGGTTTCCATGAAATCATTATCCAAAAGTCACGATTTATTACATATTTGGCGCGTGCCACCTCGGAAGAAGAGGCACAGCGCTTCATTGCGGACCTCAAAAAAAAACATTCGGATGCCAATCATAATTGTTCCGCCTACGTCATCGGCGAGCGAAATGAGATTCAAAAAGCAAACGATGACGGCGAACCCAGCGGAACGGCAGGCGTCCCGATGCTTGAAGTCTTAAAGAAACGGAATCTCCGGAATACCGTCGTCGTCGTGACCCGTTACTTCGGCGGCATCAAACTCGGCGGCGGCGGATTGATCCGCGCGTACGGCTCCAGTGTCTCGGAAGGCTTGAACGCTGTCGGCATCGTCGAACGGATTGCCCACGATTTAGTGGAAATCACGGTCGACTACACCTGGCTCGGAAAGCTTGAAAATGAATTACGGGCAACCGAACATATCATCGATCAGATTCATTATCTCGATCATGTCAAAATCGATGTCTGGGTCGAGGAGACAGTTGTCCCCACCTTCCTCGAGTGGATGACGAATTTGACGAACGGCCAGGCTCTGCTCGAGAAAACCCATTCCCGCTATGTCGAACGTGACATTCAACCTTGACCTGCTATACTGATTGTAAAGAATTTAAAAGTTTTTTAATAATTCAGTAAAGTAAGGAGTAATGAACCGTGGATGATTCCAAACGATCCCGTTCTACCAAACCAAAACCAAAGCGGTCGTGGTTTAAAGTGTTCGTCACCGTTTTTCTGGTCGTATTCATCGCCGGAGGTGCTGCATTTGCCTATGTCGCCAATAAAACGTTTCAAACGGCCAAACAATCAGAAGTCGAACTGTCGCGTGGTGATAAATCAGATAAGCGGGCTGCTGCCGTCGACTTAACGAAAGATCATTTTTCCGTCCTCCTCGTCGGAACGGATGAACGCCCAGGTGATACGTCCTCCCGTGCCGATACGATGATTGTCGCAACGTTCAATAAAACGGATAAACAAGTCAATTTGCTGAGTATTCCTCGTGATTCCCTCGTCATGATCCCATCTGTCGGGTACGAAGATAAAATCAACCATTCCTATGCGTTCGGCGGCATTGATTCAACGATTGAGACCGTCGAAAAGTTGCTTGATATTCCGATTGATTATTACGGTTCCATCAATTTTAATGGTGTCGTCGCAATTGTCGATGCCGTCGGCGGCATTGAAGTCGATGTCAAATTACCGATCAATACGTTAAACTCTTCCGATAAAAAGGGCGGCGTCAAGCTCGAGCCCGGTCTTCAACGGTTAAACGGTGAGGAAGCTCTTGCCTACGCCCGGATGCGTTATGAGGATCCGGAAGGTGATATCGGACGGACAAAACGACAGCAACAGGTCGTCCAGGCCATCATCGATCAATCGACATCCTTTGGATCCATTACAAAGCTGAATAAATTGATGGATGCGACGGGTGATAATTTCACGACGAACATGTCACTGACGGAAGCCTTTCAATTACAACCGTTCGTCAAATCTTTGAACACCGTCAACCGGATTGATTTAAAAGGAACGGATACCAAAATCAACGGTGCCTACTATTATCAGCTCGATCCAAGTTCCCTCGCCGATGCGAAAACGATGTTGAAAGAACAGTTGAACTTGCCTGATACAGCGGATGAATCAACATCTACACCGGAGGTTATCGATGATTCGACGACTGGTGGCAACTGATTATCCCGAACTTTATCGGCTCCAACAACAGGCTTACCGGGTCGAGGCGGATTTAATCGGCGCGACTTCACTTCCACCGCTTCTTCAGACGGAAGCAGAATTGTTTCAGGAGCAGCCGATCGGCTACGTCATGCATTTTGACGAACGACTGGTTGGCGCTTTGACGATCGAACAGGAGACGATTACACGCTTAGTGGTCGCACCGGAACATTTTCGTCAAGGGATCGCTAAACAGTTGCTCCGACACACCTTGACGAAACACCGGCTCCACTTCGTCTCTACCGCCGCGGATAATCTACCTGCAATCGCTTTGTATCATCAATTCGGATTTCGACAGATCGACCAAGTCAGCCTTGACGCGATTGTCCTCGTAACGCTTCAACGTGGTTGAAGGTCCACTCACCGGGGTATTGTTTCAACAATTCATTCTAATCAAAAAAACGAACGCCTTCCTGTTTTAAACAGAAAAAGCGTTCGTTTTTTACATGCCATTTACAATCCATTTGTTTGGTCGTGCTTCAAATCCAACTCATGATCGTTCCAATAGCAGCACCGGTGAGGACGATACGAAGTGGTGACTGATGATAGAAGCGAAGCAAACAGAACAGTCCGAAAGCGACCAAAAAGTCGATTCCTGTTTTGACACTTGATGTGAAGATCGGATCATATAAGGCAGCAAGCAGAATGCCGACGACCGCTGCATTGATACCAATCAACATTCGTCCGACCTGTTTGTTGCTACGGACACGGTCCCAAAATGGTAGCACACCGAGGACGAGCAGGAAACCGGGCAGGAAAATCGCGAGAGTCGCAAGAATCCCGCCCATCAGTCCGTTCACGACTGTTCCAAGATACGTCGCGAAGGTAAAGAGTGGTCCCGGAACGGCTTGCGCTGCCGCATATCCAGCCAGAAAACTATCATTTGTCAAAAAGCCCGGCACCAGGGACTGTTGTAAAAACGGCAACACGACATGTCCGCCGCCGAACACCAGTGCACCGGCACTGTACATGATACTCGTCAGTTGAAGATTTCCCATCGCATTCGTAGCCAGGAACGGTGTCAAGATGAGCAGCACTACGAACAGCATCAAAGCACTGACACTGAGCCATTTCGGGACACGGATATCCAGCCCCCCTCCGCTTTTTGGTTCATCCTCCTTGAACAGCCATAATCCGAGTACGGCCGCGAGCAACAGGACACCGACTTGCGCGAGCGGGTGAGCGAGCAACAAGACACCGGCCAACGCCAGCAACATTAAAAATAACCGTTTCGGCCCGACCGCAAGTTTGGTTCCCATACCGAGAACGGCGTCAGCGACGATTGCGACCGCAACCAGTTTCAAACCATGGATGAAACCTGCTTCCGTCAAATCGAATTCGGTCGCGAGCACTGCGAACAGGATCAGCAAAACACTTGATGGTAACGTAAAGCCGATGAATGAGACGAACGCACCGACGATGCCTCCCCGCACTAGGCCAATCCCCATCCCGACCTGACTCGAAGCCGGTCCGGGCAAGAATTGACAAAGGGCGACGAGATCGGCATATGCCTTCTCATCCACCCATTTCCTTCGCTTAACGTATTCCTCGTAAAAGTACCCTAAATGGGCAACGGGTCCGCCAAATGATGTTAATCCGAGCTTCAAGGACACGATAAAAATTTCGATCCATCTGTTCATATCACCACCTCCACGGTAAATTATACGAAAAATTTGTAAATTTCCTGTGACCATTCAGGTGTTTCGTGATTTTTTCCCGCCATATGTGACAGTTCTCCAAAAAGTCTCTACAGGACCTTGACGATACCGCTTCAAGTACCAGCTTGAGAACAGGATTTGCACGACTAATATGACGATGACCAGCAAAGTACCTTGCCAGAGCGGAATCGACCCGTATCGTCCGGTCACGAACAGCACCAGTGTAAACACAAGCGTGTGCGTGAGGTAATTCGTCAAGGCCATCCGCCCCAACACTTGAAACCCGATTAGCGGATGCCCTGACCGGACAAGTAAGGCCACCCCCGCCGCATATGCGACAGCGAGTGTGCGGCCCGAGAGCCAGACAAAAAAGTAATTGATCAGTCCATCCGGGACACGTCCTTGATGAATCTGAACGATTGGATAAAGCAACGGTAACGAAAACAGCAGACTGACACCGAACACGAGACCGATTGTCCGGGTCGCCGGCGGACGGATCGTGAACCGTTCCATTAAGTAAGCCCCGATTAAAAACAGGGAAAGAATTTCCGGCCAAATCGCCAAAGAATTATTTAAGCCGTGCGGTAATTGAACGGTCGCATGATAGGTGACGAATTCCATGACGTTACGTGCCGCCACGATGGATTGCAGGGTCGTATCCGGATCCGGAATCGACCGGTCCCCGACAGACTGGGCATATTGATAAATTGAAAGATAACGGAAGAAGACATACAGTTGCAAGGCGAGACCGATCCATAATTTCGTCGCCGGTCGTGTGTGGACAAAGGCAAGCAACATCAAGCCGCAAAGGGCATACGTCTGTAAGATGTCCCCTCTCCAAAACAACAGATGAATGACGCCGAACAGAAACAAGGCCATCAAGCGGCGGACAAAAATCCACAGTGATTTTTTCTTCACCCGTAGCCGGTTGATGAATAAGATAAAGCCGGCTCCAAATAAAACGCTGAACAACGTGTAAAATTTCGTTTGGATGAACAGGTCAAAAAGTAGACGTAACACCTGATCGGCAGTTCCCATCTCACTCGTGAAGCGTTCCCCAAGGAAACTTGGCATATTGACAAAGAGGATTCCGCATAAAGCAAACCCCCGCAACACATCCAGATAGACAATTCGGTCTGCTCGTTCAATCGGATTCATCTTGACTCTCCCATCGCCAAATCAGCCGCTCAAATTCCTTTGAGCGGCTGATTGGTCATTTTGATGTCATACGTTCCAACAAATTCAGTAACGGTCGATAACGTTCCCCCAGTAATCCAAGCGATTCGACTAGAATATCTAGTACCAGCAATAACATTAACAAGGAAACTAATGCCCCAAGTGAAGTCGTTTGCGAAAAGAGGACCGCCGTCATCCCGAAGACAGCACACAATCCGTAGATGACGAGAACTGCTTGCCGCATCGTAAATCCAAGGTCGAGTAACCGGTGATGAAGATGGGCTTTATCAGGCGCAAACGGTGGTTTTCCTTGCAATACCCGTCGCACAATCGCAAACAAGGTATCGGAAATCGGAATACCGAGCAGGATGACCGGAACCGCGAGCGAAAACAATGTGACGTTCTTAAAGCCGAGCAACGACAAGACACCTAACATATACCCGAGGAATAACGCCCCGGTATCACCCATGAAAATCTTTGCCGGATAAAAGTTGTGGAATAAGAATCCGAACGTACTCATCAAGAGTAGAATCGCGACAATCGTCACGTAGACGTTCCCTTGAATGACGGCCAGACTGATCAGCGTCAGCAGGACGATACTCGACACCCCTGCCGCCAGTCCATCCAGCCCGTCAATCAGGTTGACGGCATTCGTGATACCGATGACCCACAGGAAAGTCAGCGGGACACTCCACCAGCCGAGAAACAGTTGTTGATCGAACGGCAGATTGATGAACTCAATCCGGATACCGCCATTTAAGACGACTACGGCCGCGACGATCTGTCCCATTAATTTCAAACGGGCATTTAATTGAAAACGGTCATCGAGTGCTCCCGTCAAAATCACGACAAAGCCTCCGACCAAGATATGTGTCGCATAGGGACTGGAAGGTTGCAAAATAAAGTAACCGATCATGAATGCGATGTAAATCGCAAGTCCGCCTAAACGCGGCATAATTCGTACGTGTACCTTTCGCGCGTCCGGACTGTCAACGGCACCGACTGCAATCGCAAAGCGTTTTACAACGGGTGTGATCAGTAAGGCCGCGATAAAACAGACAATGGACGCCGTCCATAACATAATAACATCACGCTCCTGCGCGAATTATATCATAAAAAAAAAGAGCCGACGAGCGGCTCACATGAAGATTGGGACTTCTGCAGATGGATCATATGTATAGATGCCGCGTCCGACTTTTTTAATCGCAGGATTCGCTTGTTCCACTTTGGCCATCAATTGATAAATGTTACTGATTTGGTGACGGTACCGGAGTTCCAGTTCCATTTGGATATCACGTGCCGACATCGATTCGCGTTCACGCATTAAGTCACTGATTTGGTGGACATACACTTCCAGCGGGTAACGCTGGTTCACACGGCGTTGTTTGAGGGGACGTTCTTGTGTCACGGCGATTTCTTTTGTTGACTCGCTTGTTCCCCGGCTTAATTCCGCGATTAAATACTCAGCGCGCCGTTGCAGACGACGGTATTCCTCTTCAATTTCCATCAGTTCTCGGTAGATATGTTCACTCGATCCCATTTGTTAACCCACTTTCCTAAATTAAACATAAATATTTCAGTTATGTTTCAATTGTATGTTTTTTGAAATAAAATACGCTACTTTTTGCCTCTTTAATATATAATTTTATTATATATTTAATTATTCTGTAATATTTTTCTCACATTGTCTATTACTTGACTACACTTCATATTAACAGAAAGGAGCAAGAACGGAATAGATAAATTATAAATTAAACTATTTCAAAAATGCTTAATTGACTATGTAAGGTTTTATACGTATTCATTCTACTTAAAAGGAGACTGGAAATTTAATGGACAAATTAACTAAAGCCTTAACATCGGCCCTGGTACTTTTTCTTCTGATCACCATCGCTTTTCCGTCCTCATTAGTATCGGCTGCATCTGGTATAACGTTTACGAAAACAACCTATCAAACAACAGATTTACTGAATTTGCGTTCGTCTGACTCGGTTTCTTCAAAAAAATTAACGACGATTCCAAAGAAGACGTCTCTGACATCCAACTACCGGATCGGTGAATGGTACCGTGTCACGCACAGCGGCAAAACCGGTTATGTGCTCGGTCAATACTTAACGAAAGTCGTCAGCGGAACGAAATTTGAAGAAACAAACTACCAGACGACGGATGCCTTATCGTTGCGTCAAGAAGCTTCGACGTCTTCAGCACGCCTCCTGACCATTCCGGTCAAGACGACGCTGACGTCGAGTTTCCGGGACGGCAATTGGTACAAAGTGACGTATAACAAACAAACCGGTTTTGTCTCCGGTGCCTATTTAAAGAAAGTGACGGCATCGTCGACAGCCTACACGACGACTGAACGGCTGAACTTCCGGAGTGCCCCGGCAACATCCGGTGCCTTATTGATGACGATTCCGAGCAATCAGGTCGTCCAGTCCCTATCCATCAGTTCCAACTGGCATAAAATCACTTACGGCGGGAAAACTGGATATGTCATGGGCACCTATTTGAAAAAAGGATCAGCTCCCTCGACTGTACCGTCTGCCGGAAATGCCGATTACAGTGGTGTCAAGATGTACGTCCTGATTGATTCCGGCAGCACCGTCGCGTTACGGGCATCCGCTTCCGTCCTCAGCGGACAACTCACGCGTCTCGGCCGCGGTACGCCGGTTCTCGTGACGAACAGTCTTCATAAGACACGTGGTTTTGTTGCTGTCCAAACACCTGACGGCCGACGCGGATATGTCGAAGCCACTTATTTGACGCTCTTCCAACCTAGTCCGTCTAATCGTCCATTGATCGTCCTCGATCCTGGACATGGTGCTTACGATCCCGGCGCCGTCCGGGCAGGGATTGCAGAACGGGACATCGTCTTATCTGTCGCGCGTCAAGTCGCCGGTCTTCTACAGGGAAAAGTCGATCTGACGCTGACGCGTTACACAAATGATTATTATCCGTCACTCGGGGACCGGAGTGCGATGGCGAATGCCTTGTCGACGTCACGGTTCGTCAGCATCCACATCAATGCTTCGAATGGCGCCAGTGCGTCCGGTGCGGAAAGTTACTACTATAAAGGAACGACTTCGGTTCAACTCGCACAGGCAATCCAGCAACGGTTGACAGCATACGCCGGTATGCGTGACCGCGGTGTCCAGTTTGCCAACTATGCCGTCATTCGCGGTACGCAGGCACCGGCCGTCCTGGCGGAACTCGGTTTCCTATCGAATGCGTCCGATCGTGCGAAACTGGCGGACCCTTCTTATCAGGCGCGTTACGCCCAGGCGATTGCCGACGGTATCCTCGCGACACTCTAAGTATTGTAAAAACGCTCCTTCCGTTTGTCGGAACGAGCGTTTTTTTATATGACAAAAGGACCGCTCAGGGAAGCGGTCCTTTTATACTCACATGAAAAGAGATTGATCAGATCAAACCATCTGCCATCAGGGAATGGCGGATGTTCATTAGCGACTAGCTAGAATCTGCTCAAGGGAAAGCAAATCCGTCGAATCGACACGATAGTCTGCCTCATGTAACGTCGTTTCCGGACCGACTCCGACAGCATACATACCCGCTGCATGAATGGCCGTAATTCCTGCTGCTGCATCTTCTACACCGATACAACGTTCAGGTGCGACATCAAGCGCCTCTGCTGCCCGTAAAAACACTTCAGGGTGTGGTTTCGACTGGGCAACGGTTGCCGCATCGACGATGTCATCAAAATAGTGTCGAACTCCAAGTGCCTCAACGACAGTCAACGCATTTTTAGAAGCTGACGCCATTCCGATTTTCAGCCCAGTCGCACGGATTTCATCAAGGAATGCAATGATTCCCGGCAGAAGATCCTGTTCTGAGATGTGTTGGATCAACGTGACGTAATGGTCATTCTTCTTCGTTGCGAGCGCAACCTTCTCTTGTTCCGTGAAAGCATCCTGCTTTCCGCCAAGTGTTAAAATCCGCTCCAGCGAATCGGTCCGACTGACGCCTTTCAGTGTTTCATTGAACTCCCGGTCGAACGGGATGTCCAGTTCCTCACCCAGTTGTTTCCAAGCCAGATAATGATACTCGGCTGTATCGGTAATTACGCCGTCCAAGTCAAAAATGACCGCTTCAATCGTTGGTGCCATTCGACATCCATCCTTTCATCCATCGTACATGAAAGACAAGAAACCGAATGATTTGCGCAAACGATTGCACTTGCCTCAAGAATTATTTTACCTGTTCCCTTCATCCTTTGCAAGCGTTATCAAAAAACAAATAAAAATGATTGACCTCCCCAAAAAGAAACCGTTTTCAATTCTAAGGGAATGTTTTACTTATTTCGTTCTTTACTATTCGTTTTACAATTTTTAACTGTTATAATAAAAACGAGTTTGACAGTCGAACCGAAGGAGTGACCAACTATGTTTCAGCGTGTTAAACAATTAATAGATGAACAGAGCCGCAGAATGCGTCGTTACGAAAAAACAGTTTTATTAATTAACAGCTTAGAAGCAGAAATGGAACAAAAAACGGATGAAGAATTAAGGCTTTTGACAGAATCCTTAAAAAATCGTCTCCAGGCCGGCGAGAAGATTGAAGCCATTACAGTGACCGCCTTCGCACTTGTTCGCGAAGCAAGCAAGCGGACACTCGGACTTCGTCATTATGATGTTCAGTTACTAGGTGGACTTGCCCTTCTCTCCGGACAAATCGCCGAAATGGCGACCGGTGAAGGAAAGACACTCGTCGCTTCACTTGCAAGTTTCACCCAGGCTTTGCACGGTCAAGGCGTCCATGTCATCACGGTCAACGAATACCTCGCCCGGCGTGATGCGGAACAGATCGGTCAGATCCACCGTTTCCTAGGTTTGACGGTCGGTATCAATTCAGCCGAACTGTCATTCGAAGAAAAACAACAGGCCTATGCGTCTGACATTACATACGGAGTCGGAACGGAATTCGGTTTCGATTACCTGCGCGACCATCTGGTCATGCGACAAGAAGATCGTCTGCAACGCCCCCTCCGCTTCGCCTTGATTGACGAAGTCGACAGCGTCTTGATTGACGAAGCAAAAACACCTCTCATCATGGCGGAACGCGATACGGTCCATGAAGGACTACAACAATTGGTTCGTCATGTCGTAAAAGACTTTAAAGAAGACGAAGACTATTCGTTCGATGAAGAAATCAAAGCAGTCGCTTTGACGGATCAAGGAATTGAGACGATCGAACGAATTTTTGGGATTGATCAGCTGTTTGCCGCTGAGCACGCCGTCCTGTTCCACTATGTCATCCAAGCACTTCGAGCCCACGTCGTTCTCCAAAGGGATGTCGATTACATCGTCAAGGACGACAAGATTGCGCTCGTCGACTTATTCACCGGCCGGTTGATGGAAGGACGAAGTTTATCGGACGGTCTCCATCAAGCCCTCGAGGCGAAGGAGCACGTCAGCGTGACCGAAGAAAACCGGACGACGGCGCAAATCACGATTCAGCATTACTTCCGCTTGTATCATCACGTGTGCGGGATGACCGGTACTGCTGCCACGTCTCGCGATGAATTTTTGAAGACTTACCGGATGGATGTTGTCTCAATTCCACCGAACCGTCCTAAAATTCGGATTGACGAAGCCGATATCCTATTCTTGACGAGTCCCGAGAAATATTCAGCTATTGCGGCAGCGACCGAAACGGCTCATTTGACGGGGCAACCCGTTTTAATCGGAACGACTTCCATTGAACAATCCTTAAAGGTTGCCGACGTCCTTGATCAACGTCAGATTCCCTACGAGATTTTGAATGCCAAGACCGTCGATCAAGAGATTCGGATCATCGAGTCTGCCGGCCGCCACGGTCGGGTGACGATTGCGACGAATATGGCAGGACGCGGAACGGATATCCTGCTTGATGATGCGGCGAAGGCACAAGGCGGCTTGTTCGTCATCGGTACGGAACGGCATGAGTCCGTCCGGATTGATAACCAGTTGCGTGGTCGGGCAGGACGCCAAGGAGATCCCGGTCTGACCAGGTTCTACCTGTCGCTTGAGGATGAACTGCCTCGACGCTTTGCACGTGAACGGTTAGAGCGCGTCAAAAAGAAACTCGGTCCTGTCAGCGGTCCGATCAGTACAAAAGAAGCTCAGCAACTGATGGCCTATGCGCAGGAAACGTGTGAATCCGTCAATCGCAGCGTCCGTGACGACCTCGTCCAACTTGAAGAGGTCATCAGCGAACAACGCCTTGCCATCTACCGTCTCCGCAATCAAATCGTTGATTCGACGACGCTTGATCAATTCGTTCAGCCATTTGCTGCCCGGACAGTCCACGCCTATCTCGATCAATACTTGACGGATGATCTCGTTCCGGAAGAGTGGCCGATTGAATTATTGACGACGGAACTGGAACAGCTGCTGCATCAATCTATCGGACTTCCCTTGGCCGACTCGATCGAGACCATCAAACAGCAAATGGAGCCGCTGATTAGTTCAGTCGATCAAAAAATGGCGTCGCAGATTGCCGAAGATGAAGAAACGGTACGACGTTTCATGTTACTTGCACTGGACGAACAGTGGACGAGTCATTTAACAGCGATGAACTCGCTTAAGGAAGGGATTCATTTACGCAGTTACGGTCAGGAACAGCCTGTCCGGATTTTTGAACGGGAAGGCATGGATTATTTCCGTTATGCAATCTTCAGTTTTGAAAAACAAGTCGTGTCTGGACTATGTCGTCTGGAAGAGACTACTTTGCAAGGAGGACTGCTTCATGCAACCGTCGATTGATTCTGACATTCAACCCGCGCTTTATTTTACCGAGGATATGCCGATCGTCAAAGAAGACGAGTACGTCTTTCGATACGCACTTAATCAGTTACCTAAACTTGGACAGGATCAGTTAGCCATCCATCTTTTTCAAGTATTACAAACCGAACCGTTGCATTTGATCGCTTTGTTCCAAAATACACTCGCGCGTTCTTTTCAGCTTAATGATCTTGTCGTCCTCGTTCTGTCAGGTGATCAGCTCGTCGCCAGGAAGACGTTTACGATCGAGGAAGTACCGGTCCTTCTTCCGACAGCGACCTTACCGCTTTGGCTCGAGTTTTCAGATGAAGAGCAGTTCGTCGATTTGTCGACATTGGATGCTCCGCTCGAGCTCGTCTTCTCGAATGAACAGTTAACGGATCTCGTGATTGATGATTCGTTCACTGCTCCGGAACAGCGCTTGATTCGACAAATCGCTTTCTCTCACCCTGCCCCGCCGACAGATGGTTGGTCACTGTTGCCGGTCTCGATTTTCAAGCAGGAACAGAGCGTCGAGGCAATCGTTCTCGTTCGCAATCCGAGTGGACAGTCTCTTGAACTCGACTTCCTCTCGTTTGAGTTGCTGCTTGGTGGTCAAGCGGTCGCCGCAACCCGGCATGCCTCGGTGACCGTGTCGCCGCAAAGTGAACAAGCAATCCGTCTGCGCTTTGAATACACAGCACATCCGAGTGATTCATTGTCTTTACGGTACCTGCCGGAATGATTTCCTCAAAAAAATGGACTTCTCGTCAATGACGAGAAGTCCATTTTTGATTATCCTTTTAATAAACCGATTACACGCACGTTAATGGCTTTCGGTTGGAATGCCAACATGTTCTCCATATCTTGCGCAATCCGTTCCTGTACTTTTCCTGCCGTCTTGATGATCGACATCCCGTATTTGATATGAACCGAAAGACTGACCGTAATCGCACCGTCAACATCCTCGACCTTCACGAGTTTGACCATCTGTTTTTCCTGTAACTTCGAATCGTCTTGTGTAAAGGCAATCCCTTCGGTTTCTTGAACTGCTACCCCGGCAATCACTTCAATGACTTGTTGGGAAACGTTTACGACACCATCCGCATTGTTTAAGTTATATGACATACTTTCCACGCCCTTCATCTATTAATCGCTCTACCTTAAATTGTATAGCATTTAACCTTTTTTTGAAAGGTCTTGTCGTTCTTCGACGATTGGACGGATATCGATTTCAATCAGCGGACGCATCAGACGGACGACGAACGGATGGATAATCACGCCGACAATCAGCAAGGCAACACCGATGACGATGAGCAAGGCGAGCCAGGTTTGCGGCACGAAGGCTGTTGTCACGTATTGCCGCCATGCCATGACGAAGAAGACATGCAGCAGGTAGACATACAAGCTGAGCTCACCCGCCCGTGTCACGAGCGGCAGACGACGCATCGGAACGAGCATCATGAATCCAAGTGATGCTGTAATCGACAGGAAGTAGATGACACTGTGCTTCAACACTCCAATCCAAGCATCACTGTCATACTGTTCGACATACGGGAAGCGGTGTTTGAATGCATTCGCTAAAGCGACGATTTCTTGCGGCGTATCGCGCCATGCTTCATAAAGAAGGAAACCGATGACACTTGCGAATGCCAGTCCGCCAATTAACCGGACATTCATTCTCCGTTTGAAGTTTTTCGGCATCTCGAAAATCCGGATGAACTCATGTTCCGACAAGTAATTCCCGAGCAGGAAGTATGGATAGAACATGATCAATTTACGTAAGGCCAAAAAGCCTGTGTTTTCGAGTTCAAAGCCGTACAATAAAGCAAAGGCGAGTCCGAACCAGACATAACCGCGTAAATGGACGACATACGGTGTGACGATATACCAGACGACCATGACGAATAAATACCAGAGTGCCCAGTAGGGACGTAGCAGATGTGTTCCGAGATTTTGTCCGGACAACAACGGCAATCCTTCTCCAAACGTTGCCCATGAACCAATCAAAATTTGCCAGACACAATAGACGGCAAACAGTTGAATAACACGCAAGTACTTGTTTTCACGGAAAAAGTAGCCGCTTAAAATAATAAATAATGGCATGTGAAACGAATAAATGATCAAGTACACCGTTTCGAGTAATTTTCCATCGTAATCAAACCGTAAATCCGTCAGCATATGGCCAATCACTACGAAAATGACAAGGAATCCTTTGATATTATCAAACCACGGATTTCGATTCATGTTACACTACCCCTTATACTCCCTCGAAAGGAACGATTGTTTTATGAAAAAAGCACTAGTCATTCTCTCGGTCGTCGCAAACGTCGTCCTCCTCGCCTTATTGCTCGGACGCAAACCGATCGAGCTATTCGAGCAGGCCTTTCCTGCGACGAACACACAACCCATCACGACATTCCAATATACGAAAAATCCGAACTACGTCCGTTTGAATAGTCTCTTTCATACTTATCAATACCCAAAATCACCGAATTCTGTCATGCTCGGTGACTCGATGACGAATTTTGGTGATTGGCGGATCCTGCTCAATGATCCGACGATTGTCAATTTCGGGATTCCCGGTGATACGACGGAAGGATTTTTGACGCGGCTTGACCTGATTGTCGAGATGCAACCCAAACGTGTTTTCTTGATGGGTGGCATCAATGACATCCGTCACTTCACCCCGATTCCGACGATTACGGAAAACATGACGACGATCGTGACGACACTGCGAAAAAATAACATTGATGTCGTCATTCAGTCAACGTTACCCGTCGCACCAAAATATTCCGATTCGGTTCGCGTCAATCGTGACGTCGAAGCCTTGAACCGAAATCTTGAACAGCTTGCAGAATCTGCCGATATTCCCTTTGTTGATTTACGACCGGAGTTGACGAATCAGCAAGGTTATCTTCAAAACCGGATGACGTACGACGGTCTTCATTTGGTCGGTGGCGGCTACCTGCGATGGAGCGACGCTTTAAAACCGTTTGCGGAACGGATTCAGATTACGGAAAACAAATAAAAGGCAGTCGAAAAAAGGAGATTCCGATTTTTACGGAATCTCCTTTTTCGACGTTCATCTACGCGGTGACAGGCACCGTGTTATCAGTCTTCCTGGTTTTTAACACCCATATACGCGGCGACGCTCGATGCTGAAAATACAGCGATTGCGACGATACCGACTGCAATCCATACGACTTGATCCATCATTTCTCCCCCTTGTATGTAACCGTTCACTTTCTTTTTTTAGCGTACACGAAATTCGTCAAGAAAGAAACACATTTTCTATGTCTAACGACTAGA
The DNA here is from genome assembly GCF_000620865.1 of Exiguobacterium sibiricum 7-3. Lineage (NCBI taxonomy): Bacteria > Bacillati > Bacillota > Bacilli > Caryophanales > Exiguobacterium > Exiguobacterium artemiae. Next base: position 586,124 of record NZ_KK211190.1, on the reverse strand, counting down.
CGTTTCGGGAAAAAGTAACTATAGTAGAAGGACAACTATAAATTGTCAGAAAATTCGATTATTTAACAAGGAGGTGATTCTGATGTCAACCCCAATCCTGAAACCCCGACTTCAGATCAAGCAACAACAACGAAGTATAGTCAACTTTAGTTATTGGTTCGTCATCGGTCTCATTGGATGGATGATGCTCAGTTTCGTAACTGGACTTCGAGACCGACTAGCAAACCTTCCCATCTACGAAAGCGTACCGCTTATGTTAGCTGTTCTCCTGGTAACCGGTGTTGTCCTGAAAATGGCCCGGGATGAATGGTGGATCCGGTATCTCAATCGTCAAACTCAATTTTACATCGGTCATGAAACGGTCGTGACCTGGTGCCTCATCATCGACAGCATGTGGTTAATCCGTAAACCGATGCGCCGCGAACTCCGTCATCTCTATCGACACATCACCCAAACGAAAGCATCACCAGAAGCCATCGAGACACTTGCAAACGAGCTTGTCGAACGTGGTATCCTCATCGTCTATTCCCGTCCTAAGAGCGACCATCCTGCTTGAACACAAAAAAAGCATGGAATGCCAGGACAGATTCCTGAATCCCATGCTTTTTTTGTGTTGTTATTTTTGAGCGATCCAGCTTGCTGCTGCTTCGATGGTCGGCATGACGAGCTGATGACCGTGGTTCGACCAGGTCACATCGACCGTAGCCCCCGCCTGTTCGAAAATCTCTTTTAAGTCTTCCGTTTCCGAAGCCGGGCAAATCGGATCATTGGTTCCAGCCCCGATAAAGATTCGCATCTGCGACGAATCTGGTAACGTCACGCCGCGACGCGGTACCATCGGATGAAGCAAGATCGCCTGTTCAAACAACCGTTCTTCGAACATCATGTTCGCCGCGATGTTCGCACCGTTCGAATAACCGACCGGGATGACGTCTTGAAGGGAAAAGTCATTTGTCCGGCTCATCTCTTTCACGAACTCAATCAAACGGGCTGTCCGAAGGGCAAGATCTGCTTCATCAAAGACCCCTTCCGCCAATCGTTTGAAGAATCGGGGCATCCCGTTTTCCGTCACCTCACCCCGGACCGACAGATAACCGGCCTCCGGATCGAGGAGTCGGACGAGTCCGACTAAATCCTGTTCGGTCCCGCCTGTTCCGTGTAATAAAAGAAAGATAGGTGCGCCTGGTCGTTTAGCCGGTTCAAATAAATGAATCATATGAGTCTCCCCTTTGGTAGTGTGATGGGTGCGACATGTCCTTCGATTGTCGCCCGGTGTGCTTCAAATTGTTCCGGTAATTTTAAGTCTTCTCCAAGTACCTCGAACGCTTCATCGACCGTAAATCCCGGATTGTCAGTCGCAATTTCATGCAGAATCCGTCCCCGGTCATGGAAGTAGATCGATGTAAAGTAATTCCGGTCCTTCACTTCCGTCGTCATCAATCCGAATGTATTGATTTGTTTCATCCAGTCCAGTTGTTGTGCCTGATCGTCGGCCCGCCATGCAATATGATGGACTGTCCCGGCACCCGGACGGCCAGCCGATACGTTCGTATGCAAAATATCGATGGTATTGCCGAAGTCGCCTTCCGCTTCATAACGATCCATCGTCTCGGAACGTTTCGCAATCGTTAATCCGAACGCTTCCGTCAAGAGACGTGCCGTATCTGCCGGATCGTGCGACAACAAGGTCGCACCGGCAAATCCTTTGATGGCGACGTCCGTTGATATCCCGTCGATTTCGAAGCGGCTGTTTGCTCCTTTGCTTCGTTCGACCAGTTCAATCTGTAATCCGTGCGGATCTTGGAAGGCGAGTTGTTTTTCTCCGAAGCGTTCTGCTTCTTCGAAAGTCACCTGTTTTTCAGTTAAACGATTTTTCCAAAAGTCATAACTACCTGTCGGAATGGCATATGCCGTCGTACCGACTTGCCCCGCCCCGACTTGCCCTTGCTGAATGCCTTCAAACGGGAAGAAGGTGATGATCGTTCCGGGTGCACCCGATTCATTGCCAAAATAAAAGTGATAAGTTCCCGGATCATCAAAGTTGACCGTTTTCTTGACGAATCGTAATCCGAGCGTCGTGCCGTAAAAATCGAGATTTTCCTGTGGATTACCGACCATTGCCGTAATATGATGAATGCCTTTTGTTTTCATATGCGTTCACGCCCCCTTCTCTTCATTTCCTTTAACACAATAATAGTAACTAATTTACTAAAAGTAAACAATTATGCTTGAGTCATCGTTTTGGAACCTTTTTCCCATTTTCTCGTAAAGACAATAGACACTTGAACTTGATTATGTATTTCATTTGAATGAAGGAGGACTGATTCCATGCTTGAAATTAAAGCCATCACCAAACGATTTGGTGCGTTCACAGCCGTCGATGATTTATCATTCGAAGTACCGGAAGGACAGATTTTCGGATTACTCGGAGCAAACGGTGCCGGAAAAACAACGACGTTCCGGATGTTACTCGGTTTATTACAACCGACGGAAGGATCCATCACCTGGAAAGGACAACCGATTCCTTTATCTAAAATCGGTTATCTTCCCGAAGAACGCGGATTATACCCGAAAATCCGTGTCGATGAACAATTGATTTTTTTAGCCGAACTACGTGATATGAAACGAAAAGATGCCAAACACTCTTTACTCGAATGGCTCAACTACTTCCAAATCCCACAGTATGAAAAGATGCGCGTCGAACAATTATCGAAAGGAAATCAACAGAAGATCCAGTTGATTTCTGCCGTCCTACATAAACCTGACTTGCTGATTTTAGATGAACCATTCAGCGGACTCGATCCCGTCAATGTCGAACAACTGAAAAAAGCGGTTCGGAAACTGACGGCAGAAGGCACGACCATCGTCTTCTCAAGCCACCGGATGGATCATGTCGAAGAACTGTGCGAACACGTCGCCATTCTCGATCACGGGAAACCGGTCGTCGCCGGTTATCTTCCGGAGATCAAGGCAGGATACGGCAAGACACGTGTTTTGTTGACGACGGATGCGCCTGCCCTGCTTTGGGATGCGTTGCCGGGCATCCTTCAAGTCGAATCGGACGGAACCGGTCACAGTTTACAAGTCGAATCAAAAGAAGCTGCCGACTCCCTGCTCCGTCATTTGATTACAAAAGGATTCCATGTCGAACGATTCGTTTGGGATCAATTATCCCTGCAAGACATCTTCATCGAGGAGGTTGGAAAACGTTATGAACCGTAAATTCCTGACATTGTATCGTTTTAGTCTGTTTCAAAAATTACGGGCGAAAAGTTTTCTCATCTCGACCGTCCTGATGATTGTGTTCCTCGTCGGATTCAGCAACATCGAGCGGATCATCGACTGGTTCTCAGGAGACGATCCGAAAATCGCAGTCGTCAGCTCCCTCGAGGCTCCAATCATTCCTGTCTTAAAAGAGGTCGGCATCAAAACAAAGATCACCGAAAAAGACTATTCCCTGAAACAGGCACGACAAGTCGTTGACAAAGGAACGTATGACGCAGTCGCCTTATTGTCTGATGATCCGTACCGGGTGACGTTAATCAGTGCTAGTCCAGAACAGGAGTTGCAGACACAATTGTCTACTGCTTTAAAACAAGTCCGCGACCAGACGATCATCACTAAAGCCGATGTCGATCCGGCATTACTTGCTTCGCTTGCCGCTCCGATCGACGTTAAACAGGAATTGACATCGACCGGCGGTAAAAGCGAGGACGAATTATTCGCTGCGTCTGCTCTCGTCTATGTGTTGCTGTTCCTGATGTACTTTACGATTGCCATCTACGGCGGCATGATCGTGACGGAAATCGCCAATGAAAAATCATCACGTGTCATGGAATTGTTGATTTCTGCTGCCAGTCCGATTCAGCATATGTTGGCGAAAATCACATCGATTGCCACCGTCAGCCTGATTCAATTGTCGTTACTCGTCGGAGTCGGCTATTACAGTGCCCAAAGCAGCAGTCTGTTTGATCAGCTGTCGCTTGATTCGCTGAGCGTCAAGACGATTGTTTATCTGTTCGTCTTTTTCTTACTCGGTTATCTGCTGTATGCGACGCTCCTCGCTGCACTCGGTTCGCTCGTCAGTCGGGTTGAAGATGCCCAACAGGTCACCTTGCCGGTCATCATGTTGATTGTCGCCGCTTTCACGGTATCGATTTTCAGTTTGAATGCTCCCACGAACCAGGCAGTCGTCATCCTGTCATTCGTGCCGTTCTTTACCCCGATGTTGATGTTCTTGCGCGTCATGCTGACGGAAGTCCCGGTCTGGCAAGTTGCTTTATCCCTCATCCTGATGGGGATCAGTATCGCACTCGCTCTGTTTGTCGGAACACGATTCTATCGCGGGGGTGTCCTCTTTTATGGATCAAATCCGTTGAAGCAACTGCGTCGTATTTTAGGTGGACGCCAGTAGTAGTTTACAAGACGAACCGTTTCCGCTATCGTTAGGTGAGAAAAAGCCTTGAGGAGGAATTACGTTATGCGGTCTCGTTTTTGGGCAGCGATTTTATTCACAGCTGCCGCCATCGTCTCGTCCCTTGTCATGTTCACGAAATTTCCACAAGCAAGTGAGACATGGAAGCTGGTCCTCGCTTACGGCGGAGTGACATTCATCGTCAGTTTATTTTATTGGTCTTTCGTCGCTGTACGCGTCCAGTCCTCTCGTTTATACGGTAGTTGGATCGGCGTTTTTATCGGCGGAACGACGGTGTTACTCGTTTGTGTCGCTCGTTTCCTGATTCGCGGAGACTTCATGATGATTTTAAAATGGCAGGCCATGCTTGGTAGTCTGACTTTAAACTTCGGTTATGTCGGCTGGGTGCTTGTCATCGCCAATGCCCTCATCGGTTTCTTGATTGGACGGACACGACAAAAAGGACGCCGGTCACCACGTCCTGCGCCACAGCGTTAATCCATTTAAAAGTTAATCCATCTAAAAACAGAACTGACTTGAACGTCAGTGTTCATACAAACGAGGAAGACGGATATTACATCCGCCTTCCTCGTTTGTTTATCTTTCCATTCGAATCGTTTACTTCCGGTGATAACGTGCCCGGTCAACTGATTGACTGAACTTCGTATAACAATCGGTTGCTGTCGTCTCGGTTTCTTCCGTCAGACGGTTGAGGTATTCATCGAGTTGAAGCATCGTCGGGAGTTTGTCCGCAAACAGTTCGAACGTCTCGGTCGCCTCTTCCCGTTGCAATTCCCCCGCCTCCATGACTGCTTCCACTAATTCGTGAAAAATCCGCTGTTCCGTCGCATTCATCGTCTGTTCAATCCGTTTGACGTCTTCGTCATACATTAAATCGAACAGGCGCATCCGTTCTTCCAGTTGTTGTTCAATCATCGTTTCGTCTTGTCCCATCGTCTGTTCATACGCCAATCGCATTTCTTCGAGCGGCGTTCTTTCCTGCATGACGAACTTCAAGGACTCCCCGGTCCAGATGTGTCGTGCCAAGTAACTGGAGTCGATATGCAGGGCCTCCGCCAAAGATTCGATATACGCTTTCGTTGGATAGACTTCGCTGAGTTCCGTACGACGAATAAAATAGGGTGCAACCCCAAGATTTCCCGCCAACTGGTCGATTGAAATTCCGGCACGTTCTCGTAAGATTCGGATGCGGTCACCGTATCCCCGGTAAGGTGAATGGTCCAGCATGTTATCCCTCCTCGCTATGCTATTATCATACCCTTGAATCGGGTATCGGATACATCGAACTTTCGCACGATTTTTTCAGCAGATGCCGCGGATAGCGGACCCATAAAGGCAAGATACTGATGAAATAACAGCAGGTGACGATTCCGATCCAAACAAAGGACAAAGGAAGAAATGGACCGATTTTCAGTCCCTCTTCCGATAAGATGACCTGAAAGAGCAACCAGGCATGGAAGATGGAAATGAAGTATGGGACCATCAAAACGGTACCGTATTTCACGAACAGGAACCGACGGATACTCCGTTTACTGAAACCGAGTGCAAATAACGTCTTTAAGCGTTTTTGTTCACGTTCTGCCGTCATCTGCATCCAGACGTGCAAGAAACTTGCGTTGATGACAAACAGCCAGATCGTCAACAGGATGACGACAAACGAGACCAGGCGGATGATGCGAATCCCGTCCAGTTTGTCTTCCGTCTCATTGATTATCTGGTACGGAACCGGAGTTTTTTTGCCGAGCTCTGCTTTGGACTGAATTTCCCGGACAATCGACATCCAACGGGTCCAGCGGTCCGTCCCGTAATCGGCATACGATGGTGTATCAAAGACCCGGATATGGAATACTGGACGATCCATCATGGCAAAAGCACGGTCACTGACGACGAATAGTGTTTCAATCCGGTCATTGTATCCGAATAACAGACGATGTTCCGCCATCGGTTCAAGTTGGTAGCCGGCTTGCTTCATCTCGGCTTTTGCTTTTTGCATCGTCGGTGTCACTTCCTTGACTTGAACCGGACGGGCCGGAATCATGAAGGTCTGTTTGTCCGTCAACAGCGTCCGTTGCTCGTGACCTAGATGCTTCATCAGTTCGTTATAATCCGATAACGGAATCATGTACCGGGTCTTGACTCCTTTGAGCCGGACATCCTGCCGGTATTTGTCCGGAAACGTTTTTACCATCGTCCGTTCCAGTTTTTCCAGACGCTCGGACGGGACGGCAACTTCTTCGTAATAGACCAGTCCGAATTGATTGTTCGACGAGAGATCAAATCCGATCAGCTGAAAGATAAAGACGAGACCGACGGCCGTCAACGCACAGGAGGTCAAGATTGTCCCCAGCGCGACCAGCGTACTGTTCGTCTTTAACTGAATCGCGATTTCCGAGACGATTAACTTTCGTAACGACAACCGTCGCGGACGATACAGTTTGAGTACCATCGGGATGACATGACGACAGAAAAAGAACGAGCCGACGAAGATGATGAAAGGAAAGAAGAGCAGAAAGATATCTTGTTGTGTCAGCGCCATGAAATATCCATAAAAGAGGATGAGCACTGCCACTCCCTGCATCGTAAGACCAAAGCGGATCCGAAAGCGCGAATGGGACCGGACAGGACGGTCTGGACGGAATTTATAAATCGCGAGGACTGTCGCAATCAACAGTGTCAGTAGTGCACCTGCGATCAATACTAAAAAGGAGGTGATAGAAATCTCAATCGTCAGCCGCGGTAAGAACATGACTTTTTCAATCGAGAGTAACATCAGTTTCGTCAGGACAACCCCCAGCGTGATGCCGCCCGTAATGGCCAAACCACCAACAATCAGGATTTCAATCATAAAATATTTTAAAAAATGGGAAAAGCCGCTTCCGAGCGTCCGCATAATCCGTAAATCATTTTTCCGGTGTTCGAGCATCGTATACGTCGTCGAATAAATAAACAGGATACTAAAAAATAAGATGATGACTTCAGCAATGAACACAAATACCATCGTCAGTTCGATGACCTGATTCAGTTGGCTTAAGACTTTGGCGATATTCTGAAACGATTCGCTGACGACGAGATTCCAGTAACTCGTCGCAATCGTCATCGCGACGATGATCGTCAATGCGTATCCGTAGTAGAGACGCTGATACCGCTTGATGTTACGTAGGGCGTATTGCAGATAAGTGATGTTCATCCCCTCCTAATAACGAGAGCGACTCAATGACACGCTGAAAGAACACCCGGCGTGGTTCATCCCGGAACAATTCCGTCTGAATGCTGCCGTCTTTCAGGAACAGGACGTGATTACAATACGATGCCACTGTCGGATCATGAGTGACGATGACCATTGTCATACCTGCAGCATTCAATTCCGCCAGTAACTCCATGACGTGTTTCGTCGCCTGAAAATCAAGAGCCCCCGTCGGTTCGTCCGCGAGCATCAGACGCGGCGCGTGAATCAGGGCGCGCCCGATTGCTGTCCGTTGCCGTTGCCCGCCGGACACTTCATCGACTTGTTTATCGAGCAATTCATCAATCTGCAACCGTTTCGCGAGATGTTGCATCTCTTCCCGGGCTTCCTTCGTTTTTTTACCGCTGAGCATCAAGGGGACGAGCATATTTTCAGCCACCGTCAACGAATCCAGCAGATTGAACTCCTGAAAGATGATCCCGAGCGTCTCACGCCGAAAGCGGGTTGTCTCTTTCCGTTTGAACGTTGCCGTATCAATACCTTCAATCAAGATGGATCCCCAACTTGGTTGATCGAGCGTCGCCAGCAGATTGATCAAGGTTGATTTCCCACTGCCGGATGGTCCCATGACGGCGACCATTTCCCCTTCTTCGACCCGGAAATTGATATCCGTCAACGGTTGTTCCGTCACTTTTCCGGGATAGACTTTTCCTAACTGTTTGACTTCAATCATCTTGTTTCCCTCCTACAAGCGTGAGACGACAGGTCGTTCCAACACCTTCCGTGCTGTCGAGTTCAATCGTATGTCCGAGCTTTAGACAAATCTGACTGACGAAGTACAGTCCCATCCCGGTCGATTCTCCGTAGCGTCGTCCATTTTCGCCCGTGAAAAACGCATTGAAGACACGCGGAACGTCGCGTTTCGGAATCCCGACACCATCGTCTTCAATCGTCAACACGATTTTTCCGGATTGTTCGACCGCCCGGATGTAGACTTCGTGACCATGACCGGTCGTATATTTAACGGCATTCGTTATCAATTGCAACACTAAAAAACGGAACCATTTCGAATCGGTATAGATGTAAAGATCAGCTGAAAGCTCAAGCTTCGGATAGACTTTGTTTTTGACGAATAGCCGTTTTTCCTGATTGATGATGCTCGTCACTAACGTCCGAAGATTTAAACGCTCCGCCTTCAAGTCCGTTTCAATCGCTTCGAGACGCGACGAATACAGCATCTGATCCAGTCCGATTCGCATCCGGTCGACTTCATGGCGTAAGTCCGCCTGAAACTGTTCCCCTGGATGTTCGAGAATCAATTCGATGACCGAAAGCGGCGTCTTCATTTGATGGATCCATTGATCGACATACCGGTGTCGTTCTTTTTCTTTCCGCCGCTCCGCAAACAGACTGTTCCGAAAGACAGTCTGCTGCCGTTCTAAAAAGTGCTCGACGGCTGCCGCAAGCGGTTCGTCGCTGTCCGCCCGGATTGGTTCGGCGACCGATTGAATCGGCGTCTGCAAGCGTTTGAGCAACGGCAACATACTAAAGAAGCGGTAACTTAAATAAATCAGCAAGGCGATTGCATTTAAGAGAGCGATGTAAAAAAAGGCAGCTGGACGATAGAGGTCATATAACCATAAGATGAGGAACAGGGCTACCATCTGTCCGCTGAAGAAAAGAATACCCGGAATCGTATGTCTGAAAAAAAGTCTCATTTGTCCAAGACCAGTTTGTAGCCGACTCCCCGGACAGTTTCCAGTCCGCCGATTCCGATTTCCGCCAATCGTTTCCGTACACGGGTAATGTTGACATTCAGCGTATTTTCATCGACGAACGCTTCATCATCCCAAATCCGTTCCAGCAAGTCACCCCGACTGACAATGCGTGGACTCACCGTCAACAACATCTCTAAAATCAATCCTTCTTTTTTGGACAGCTCAATCGACCGTTCTTCATATTCGACGATATAGCGATCCAAATACAACGTAAGACCGGCACGGCTGACCGTCCGCTCGTCACTTTCCTGGGACAGTGTCCCGTAAGCACGTCGAATCTGACTTTTGATTTTCGCAATGACGACGGCTCCCTGGAATGGTTTGACGATATAGTCATCTGCTCCATATTCGAGTGCCATGACTTGATCCATCTCTCCGACACGAGCCGAGATGAACAGAATCGGCGCCCGCGTCTTCATCCGGAGCTGACGGCACCAATAAAACCCGTCAAACTTCGGCAGGTTGACATCCAGCAGGATGACATCCGGTTGTGTTTCTTCGAATCGAGCGACGACATCTCCTAATCCATCTTCGTGAATGACATTAAAATCGTACCGTTCCAACAGTTCTTTTAATAACAGCGCAATCTGTTGATCGTCTTCGACTAATAAAATTGTTTCCATCTGCAGATTCAACCCCTTCTTTCTCCATGATACCGAACAAAAAATGGACTGGAAACGATTATTCGTTTCCCGCCCATTTGAATTAGATGACGATGCGTCGATAAGCACGCACCGTGACGAGATAATATAAGAGATAAACGACGGTATAACAACCGATTGCAAGCGACATCGGTAACCGCAAATCATAGTTCAATAATTTTTGCAGAACCTGCATCGCAAACAGACTGTGGACTAAACCAAGCAAGTACGGCAAGACAAACATGAATCCGACCGAGCGACGGATGATACCGGTCTGCTCTTGCTGATCAACACCAACCTTTCGGATGATAGCAAACCGTTGTTTCGATTCTTCTGCTTCCGCAAGCATTTTAAAGTAGATGATGGATCCGGTCGCCAGTAAAAAGACGAGACCAAGGAATCCGGCAGCAAAGGCAAGCAGCCCGGTCGTCGCGGTCGTCATGGCGTAGACAGGATAATAGGCTGCCATCTCCGTCTCTGCTTTTTTACCGTACAACTGTTCCAGTCGGTTGATCAGCCCGTCATCCGACCGCTCATCAGAGAACTGATAGTTCGTCAACATGGCTGCTTTTTCCGGCATCATGGCAAAGGTATCATCCGAAACAGCAAAGGCCAACCGCTTTTTCGCATACAGTTGAGTGAGTGGTAGATTCGTCGCACCGGTAATCCGAAAGGACGAATGCGTGTCCTTAAACGTCACTCCGATGGGTGACTGAACGGATTCCTTCAATAAGTCATTTCCTTTGAACGTCTCAAGGACAATCGCTTCGCCTGTACCCGGCTCCGGTAAGAGGGTTTTCCCATTATTTTTGGCCAACTTCTGATAATCGGAATAACTGATATAGCTGAACTGTCCCGGCTCCCCGTCAAATCCGAATGTCTGGTAGGACGTTGTAAAGGACAACGGGTTTGGCAACTCCTTCATCGAATGAGTAACCGTCTTGACGTTGACCATTGTCCGCGACTCAATCGTTTGGTTCGATGACCGGATCAATTTTTCTGCGGCTTGTTGCTGTGTCGCAATCGATAAACTGTACGGCATCTGTTCCTCGACTGTCCGGTCAATATAATAATAGATCGACGTTGCTGTCCCGACGGTCGTCAGCGTGACGGCAGTGATGACGGTGATTGTCGACAACATGACGGCATTGGATTTAATCCGTGACATCAATTGCCCGTGTAAAATCAAGTTCGTGCCACGGTAATGCCGAAGACGTTTACTGAGTACACGCAGTAAAAAAATCGTGAAGTAGCTCATCGTTCCGAACGTACCGACGATGATACAGATCATCAAAATGGGTGCAACGACCGTGAAGTGTTCCAGTAACGGTTTTCCAGTCAAGTAGTAGCCGACCCCGATCAACATCACTGATAACACGGCAAGAATCGGATGTACTTTCGGGACTGTCTCCACCTGTTGCTTCGCCTTAAACAGTTCAATCAACGTAAACCGGTAAATCGTCCGGGCTGAACGAAGTGCAATCACAAGGAAGATCGTCAAGAAGACAACAACCGTCTGACCGATTGCACCGGCATTGATTGAAAAATCTGCTTCAATCGTCATCCCCATCACGTACGCCAACAGTTGGACAAAGTACTTCGAAGCAATCGTACCAAGCAAAACTCCAATCAACAGACCAATCAATCCATACCCCATCGTCTCAAGAAACAGCAACTTCGCAATTTGCTGGCGTTCGAGACCAAGTAACGCATACAGCCCGATTTCCTGTTTCCGGCGTCGTAAGAAAAAATCACTCGAATACCAGATGAAAATGGCGGAAAAGAGTGCCAGAATCACACTTGACCCTGTAAAGACCGTCCCGAGTTTCCCGTATAATTCATTAGCCTGCAACATCGCTTCATTGGAGCGGATTGCTAAAAACGTATAGTAAATTAATATCGCAAACGTGACCGCACCGAGATACATCACGTTCTGACGGATGTTCTTTAAATTCCGGAAAGCTAACTTAAACAAGTTCACGAACCACACCTCCGAGTTCACGTTGGACTTCCATGATTTGCTCGAAAAATTCCTTACGTGTCCCAAACTGATGAATTTCCCGGAACAATTCGCCGTCTTTGACGAACAGGACCCGTTCCGCATACGACGCAGTCATCGGATCATGCGTCACCATCAAGATCGTCGCCCCCTGTTCGTTCAGACCGGCCATCGCTTCAAGCAGACCCGTTGCTGATTTTGAATCGAGGGCTCCGGTCGGCTCATCCGCTAAAATCAGTGACGGCTGATGAACGATGGCGCGTGCGGCGGCCGTCCGTTGTTTTTGACCACCCGACAGTTCAGACGGTCGTTTTGCGAGTAACTCCTCGATTCCAAGTTCCCGAGCGACAGATGCGACACGCACCAAGATATCGGCCTTCGGGACCTGTTGTAACGCCAGCGGCAAGGCAATATTTTCTTCGATGGTCATCGTATCGAGCAGGTTGAAATCCTGAAAGATAAAACCGAGCTGTTCCCGCCGAAAGCGGGCCAACTGTTTTTCCTTCATTGCGGTGACCTCTTCCCCGTTAATCTGAATCGTACCGTCCGTCGGTTGATCAATCGTTGACAACAGATTTAACAAAGTTGATTTCCCAGCTCCTGACGGCCCCATGATGCTGACGAATTCTGCATCGTGAATCGTCAGTGTCGTTGGCCGGAGGGCCTCGTGGCGGGCATTTTTCGTATGATAGACTTTCGTAATCTGTTCTGCGTGTAAGATGGCTTTCATCATGTATTCCTCCCGTATTCTTCATGTTGCTTTTAGTATACGAAGCAATATGCCTTTCAAAGAATCGGCTAGACTTTCATTCATCTTACAAAACAGTAAGCTCGGGTATGAGACGACAAAAAATCCCCTCGTCTAGGACAAGGGGACTGATTCGTTGCGAGCTTATTTATGTGTTGCTTTGAAGAGTTCTGTTTCGCCTGCGACAACAGATGTTCCTTCAGCTGGTACTGCAGAAAGTGTAAATTGATCGTGGTTTGTCACGATGATTGGTGTGATTGTTGATGGTGCATTGGCACGGATGAAATCAAGGTCGAACTCAACAAGAACGTCACCGGCTTTGACTTTATCGCCAGACTGAACGTGTGCTGTGAAACCTTCACCTTTAAGGTTAACTGTGTCTAATCCAACGTGGATCAATAACTCAAGTCCGTCTTCGCCTTTAAGACCAATTGCGTGTTTTGTCGGGAAAATCGTTTCGACCGTTGCGTTGATCGGTGAAACAACTTTACCTTCTGTTGGTTCGATCGCGATACCGTCGCCCATCATTTTTTGTGAGAAGACTTGATCGGGTACGTTCTCGATGCTGACGATTTTACCTGTAAGGGCAGAAGCAATTTTCGTGTTTCCTTCATCATTACCACCAAACAATTTTTTAAAGAATCCCATGATACTATCCCTCTACTTTCTCGATCGTTTTCTTCTTAAAGAAGATTCGATTTTTTTATAGGAGCCAGTTAAATACGAACTCGCTCACGTTCTCACAAAAAGCATACGTTTGTAACTCTGGTTTTGCAAGTATTTTTGTGTGATAATAGTTAGAAATCACAAGGAGGCGCTTACATGTTAACATTTTCAGAACTTACATATGTCCGTCCTGACCTGAACGTCCTTGAAACTTCTATGCATGCTGCAATCGCTCGTTTGCGTGAAGCAACAGATGTAGATACAGCAAACAATGCCATCTCTGAGATTAATACCCTTAGAAATCAATTTGAAACAGCCAGTCAATTGGTGGAGATCCGTCACACGATCGATACACGTGATGGGTTTTACGAAACGGAACAAGGTTTCTTTGACGAAGCCGGTCCGGTTTATCAAGGATACGTCTCGAGTTATTATCAAACGTTGACGACTCATCCCCTCCGTTCTTCGCTCGAATCAACATGGGGGAAACAGCTTTTCTTACTGGCGGAAGCAAGTTTGAAGACGTTCTCTGACGCCATCATTCCGAAACTCCAGGAAGAAAATCGTTTGGCAAGTGAATATACGAAGTTGATGTCGGCAGCGCAAATCGAATTTGACGGCAAGACATTGAACTTGTCCCAGTTTGGCCCATACCTACAGTCGGCCGATCGGACTGTCCGAAAAGCAGCTTCTGAAGCGCGTTACGGCTACCTCAAAGAACATGGTGATGCGATTGATACGATTTACGACAAGTTGGTTCATGTCCGGACTGATATCGCGAAGACACTCGGCTTCCCGTCATTCGTCGAACTCGGTTATGCCCGGATGCTTCGTGTCGACTATGATCAATCGATGGTCGAAAACTACCGGGAACAAATTCTCGAGACGATTGTTCCAATCGCCACATCCCTCAAAGAACGTCAGCAACGCCGGATCGGTGTCGATTCCCTTTATTATTACGATGAAGGATTTGCTTTCAAATCCGGAAATGCAACGCCTCAAGGGGAAGAAGCGTTCATCATCGAAGGCGGAAAGAAAATGTACCGCGACATGTCACCGGAAACAAATGAGTTCTTCGAGTACATGTTAGAACGCGGTGCACTCGACTTGACGGCGAAGCCGGGGAAAGCCGGCGGCGGCTATTGTACGTACATTGCCGACGAAAAACTTCCGTTCATCTTCTCGAACTTTAACGGAACAGCCGGTGACATTGATGTCCTGACACACGAAGTCGGACACGCGTTCCAAGTCTATGAAAGCCGTCACTTTACGGTCCCGGAATATGGATTCCCGACGTACGAAGCGTGTGAAATCCATTCGATGTCGATGGAATACTTCGCCTATCCGTGGATGGAAGAGTTCTTCGGGGATCAGACGGCTAAGTATAAGTTCAGTCACCTTGCCGGTGGCGTCACGTTCTTACCTTACGGAGTCGCCATCGATGAGTTCCAACATGTCATCTACAATCAACCGGAACTGACACCAGCAGAACGCCGGACGGCATGGCGTGATATTGAGAAGAAATATCTGCCCCACCGGAACTATGAAGAAAATGATTATCTCGATTCAGGGGCTTGGTGGCACCAGCAAGGGCATGTCTTCGGCAGCCCGTTCTATTATATCGATTACACGCTTGCGCAAGTCTGTGCCTTCCAGTTCTATGCATGGATGGAGCAAGACCGGGAAGCTGCTTGGAAATCATATCTCGAGCTCTGTAAGGCCGGCGGATCGGAAAGCTTCCTGACGCTCGTCGAACGTGCCGGACTGAAATCACCATTCGCTCCTGGAACGGTCGGTGCAGCCGTCGAGCCCATCAAAGCTTATTTATCAGAAACGGATGATCTCGCACTCGACCGTATTTGATTGATTCGCAAGAAAGAACATCAAAAAAACGAACCGAAGGATCCCTTATTAGGGGTATCCCTCGGTTCGTTTTTTGTTGCAATCTGTGATTTCCCTGCAATAACCGAAAGACGGTCACGTTCAAACGAAAAAAGACCGCTTCCTCAAATTAAAGAAGAAACGGTCACCTTGCATAATTTAGCCGGACATCATCCAGACAGTTTGACACCCTCTTGATACCCGTTATACCAGGTCTCAAATTCATCGGCTGGAATCGGACGGGAATAATAGAAACCTTGACCATATTCACAGTCCAGTTTTCGTAAGTTCTCTCCCTGTTCTGCTTGTTCGATTCCTTCCGCCACGACATCATACTTTAACGTATGGGCGAGTCGGATGATTGTCTCGATTAACGGCGCGTTCGAACAGGCATCCGTTCCACTGATAAACGAGCGGTCAATCTTCAGACGTTGAATCGGAAGACGGCTTAAATACGACAAAGAGGAATAGCCGGTACCAAAGTCGTCAATCGCCAGTCGGTAGCCAAGCTGATGCAGCGTCTGCAATGCATCGAATACACGCGTATCGGAAAAGACACCAAAGGATTCTGTAATTTCAAGCTCCATACGTTGCTCAATCCCGGGATAACGATCCCTGACATCGGTCAACAGCTCGACGATCCGTCCGGAAACCAGCTCTTTGACGGATAGATTGGCAGACACACGAAGTGACTCAAGCGGCGTCCCTTCCCATCGTCTGACCTGATTGACAGTTTCCTGAACAACCCACATCCCGATTTCTTCAATCAACATCGATCGTTCGGCAATCGGGATGAAAACGGCTGGACTAATCATGCCGCGCTCTGGATGGAACCAGCGTAGCAAGGCTTCGCATCCGTCGACCGTTTTTGTCTTCAGATTGACTTGAGGCTGATAAAACAGTTGCAGTTCATTTCGGGCAATCGCTTCCCGTAACTCCGCTTCCAGGACAACTGACTCCCGGTATTCTTCACTCATCCACGATTCAAACCAAATCGGTCCACCTGTTTGTTCCCGTTTGGCATGTTGCATCGCGATGTCGACCGAAGACAGCAGCGATGTCACCGCGACCGCGTCATCCGGATAACGGACCATACTCATGCTGATGCTGACATCGATTTTTTCACCATCAATTTGATAAGGACGTTCCAAGATTGTTTTAAGGTCCCGGTAATCAACGATCTCCTGTTGGAAGATCAAGACGGCAAACTCATCGCCGCCGATCCGGGCTGCCGAACCTGTACCGATGAAATGATGCCGTAAACGATTCGCCAGTTCCTTTAAGATTTGATCTCCGGCACTGTGCCCGTAGATATCATTGATACGTCTGAACTGGCGTACACCGATCGTGACCAGCTCTCCCGGCTGTGGCGCAGCGATTGCTTCTTCCATCTTTTGTTCAAACCCGTTCCGGTTCAACAAGGATGTCAGCACATCATACAATGCCAATTGCGTAATCCGCTCTTCTCGTTTGAATTGATCCGTCTCGTCATGACAGGTCAAATAAAGTGCCGTCCCGGTGTCATTTTTCGAGGGGACATGAATGATGTTGACGAACATATTTCGGATGTCTTGTTTGAAAATCATTTGGCAACGGATTGTCTGACTGTATCCTTCAATCGCCCGATTGAGTGCCCGTCGAAACCGATTTAAATCTGCCGGATGAATCAGTTCTTCAATCGTCATCAATTCAGATGATTGGGCCAGGTGTTTGAAACGGTCGTTACTACTAAGCAATTGAAAATCAGACGACAGCGCGACGATTGGATTCGTATTTTGAGAAAATAAGGACTCAATTTCTGCTTTCTTTTGTTTGATTTCCTTCGTTTTTTTATCGTTATAATCCAACAATCCAGAAATGATCGTCGTCATTGTCCGGAAAGCTGCGACGACAGGATGAAAGTCATTTGATTCCGGCACCTGATGATGCGACTGCTTCGGACCTTCCGCAAAAAAGTCTGCTTCTGCCTGTAAAATATGTAAGTCCTTTTGGAATGCCCGCAATAAGGATAACGTTAACCAAAGCAGCAACAGGATGACACAACAAGTTGCAACAAACATCAACCAGGCATTTCGGATGAGTGTTGTCCCGTGTTCGGTCATTTCGCTCTGAACATTAGTAATCCCTTGGTCAAATGAGCGATACATACTTGCCTGATACCGACCCGCCACTTCATCTATCGTTCCATATTGCCGGAGTTCCGGTTGATTGATTGTCGCATCCATCATCCGTAAGTAGGCGTACATCTGGTTGCTCATGACGGAAATATCACGGCGACGATTTTCATCTTCCGGTCGCATCGTCGCATAAAGGGACTGGATTAACGCGTTGTTCCGCAAATTCAACTCTTGACGTACCTGACGAAGTCGCAGTAAATCAATCGAATCCACTTGCCCGTCTTGATTCGCACTCACTAAGAACTGCCCTGCCCGTCCAAATTCTTCCTGCATTAAAAAGAGATTCGAGAAGAAGGAATAATAGGTCCCCGTCTCTCCACTTAAATACAGTTGGTTGAACAACACTTCACTTTTATACGCAGTCGCTGCCCGGAAAAATTGATGATCCGACTCATATCCTCCAGCTTGCAAACGGCTGATTTCAGATAAAAGATCTTTTTCGGCAGGTCCTTCCATCTGTATTTTTTTCAGCTGTCGTTCCAGCGCTTTCAGTTCAGTTTTTGTTTGTTGCCACGTATCGGTCCGTGCCGGAACGGCATCTTCCGTCGTTTCACTTAAGGTGAGGTAATACTCACTCGTCAAATCCCGTTCGACTTGATTGAGTCGTTCAAAAATATCCATCATACCGCTTGATCGTTTGAACTGATACCCGTCTTCAAGATTTTTAACTAGTTGTTGCGCCGCGATTAATAACGCTAACAGACCAATAACTGAAATCATCCATGAGAACGTTTTGTAGTAGGAGCGTTTTCGGAATGCTTCTACGATGGAGACTGGTGATAAACGTCGCAACACATCGTCCTCCCTAACTTGTCATTATGTTTCTATATCGTCCAATGCAACCGGTTCGTGAAGTGAAAAAGGGTCAATAAAAAGCACTTCTTTTCACTTTCCGTGAAAATTAGTGCTTTTTTTACTAGATTTCAGTATTGAACGTTTTCCCGAGCCACTTTTTTAGCAAAATAGTCAATGATATCGCGTCGGCGAATGATTCCGATGAAGTGTTTTCCATCATCGATGACCGGTACGAAATTTTGATCGGTGATGACTTCAATCATCTCTTCCATCTGTGCCGTGATCGAGACCGGCTTGTACCGGACACGCTGTTTGATGTCCGTTAACCGGGTTTGCAGCACATGATCATAATCCGCATGTTCAAGATTTTTTTCAAGCGCCCACAGGACGTCACCTTCCGTCAGGGTTCCTGCATATTTTCCCTTGTCATCAACGAGTGGGACCGACGTGAACCGATGATGTTTCATCTTTTCAAGTGCTTGTCTGACCGTTGATTCCGGATCTAAGTATTTAACTTCGTCTTTTGGTAATAAGAAAAAAGCAATATTCATTTCTGTTCCTCCCTAGCCACTCTGAGACACCCCTTCTATTTTATCATGAACTCCGGTTACGTTCAGTTCCCAAATCATGAAAATCTCCCCACAATTCCTTCATATTTAGTACTACCCTTCCGATAATCAGAATAGACAGATTTTAAAGACTATTTCAAAAGATAGGAGAATTACATATGCGCCTTCCGATAACACGCCGTCTTTTCGTCGGGTTGATTTTATTACCGGCCCTCACGTTAGGAGTCTCGACCTGGTTTTCCTACGATCAGACGAGTCAGACCGTCGAACGCCTGGTCGATTCGACCTCCCAAACTGCCTTAAAACAACTTGAGCAATCATTTTCCCGCATCATCGATGACACGAAAAAAGATACAACGCTGTTAGCAGGTCTTCCGTTCAACCGGACAAACGGACAACTACCGAATTACATACGCAACACGCCGGAACCGGGGACGGAACTGCCCTCCCAAAAAGCGAAAGATATCTACAGCGTCCTTGAAAAATACGGTTCATCCAAAATCGAAAATTCCTTTGTCCAGTATGCCGATATCAAGGGCGGTTATTTAAACTGGCCGAAACAGGAAGCCGCGTCGGGGTACGATCCCCGCCAGGACGTCTGGTACAAACAGGCGTTGGAAAATTCGAGTACGGTCGCGATGAGCGAACCGTACTATGATCAAGCAACTAAACTATCGGTCATCGGCTTTTCAAAAGCGACGCTCGATGAGCAAGCGAACATCAAAGGGGTATTATCCGTCTACAAGAGTGTCGACCGTTTATCGGAAGACATGAAACGGATTGAAATCGGTCAGGAAGGATTCGTCTTCAGCTATACAAAAGACGGTCAGATCGTCACGCATCCGAACAAAAATTATTTCTTTAAGAAAGTCGACCAGTTACGTGAAGATGGAAAAGCGTACTTTGAAGCACCTAAACAAATGATCAGCCAGGAATCCGGTTCGACGATCATGGAGGTCGGCGGAAAAAAATCGGTCGTCATCTGGCAACTGTCCTCGAAGACCGGCTTCAAACTAGCTGTCGTTCTCGATTATGCCTCGTTGTATGCGCCTAAGGATGCAATGCTGACACAATCGTTGATCAACTTTGTCATTGCGATCGCCTTGGCGACTTTGATCGCCTGGCTCATCGGCCGTTCCATCAATCGTCCGTTAGCCGGTCTTCGCAGTGAAACGTTAGCCATCGCAAACGGTGATTTACGCGCAACGACCCGTCCAAAACGATGGATGCGCGACGAGCTGTCGGATCTCGGCGACAACTTTGACGCCATGCGCCAAAAACTTCGTCAAACGATTACCGCGATGACACAGTCAGCAGGAACCGTCCGTGATGCTTCACAAGACTTGTCATCAAATGCGACCCACGTTCAAAATGCATCGGTTCAAATCGGACAGACGATGGAAGAAATCGCTGCCGCCGGCGAGACACAAACGAAACAAGCAGAACGCTCCTCCCATGCGGTATATGGCGTTAAAGAACGGTCTGTTGCGATGCAGGCTACCGCTGCCCAAACGCTGTCCGAGGTCGCTTCTGTCGCGGAAGCAGCGACACGCGGCAGCAGCTTAACGAAACAAACCATCACGGATTTATTACAGCATTCCGACTCGCTGGAGAAGGAAATCCAGAATACGTCCGATTTCCTCAGCAATCGGTCTGAAGAAATCGGCAAGATACTCGGAACGTTACAGGCCATTTCGAGTCAAACTAATCTGTTGGCCTTAAATGCTGCCATCGAAGCGGCACGTGTCGGGGAACAAGGACGCGGGTTTGCCGTCGTTGCGAGCGAAGTACGTAAACTTGCTGAAGAAAGTGATCAGTCCGCCAAACAAATTAAACAGTTACTCGATAATATCCAACATGAAACACAGACGGCGATGGGTGCGATGAACGGCGTCATGGATGACTTAAAACAATCACTGGAATCCGTCAAGACGACCGGTGTCGATTTCGAGCAGATTGCCGGTTCCGTCCAGCACGTTTCGAAACGAACAGAGTCCTTGACGGGTGACATCAGCGCGCTGACCACTGCCACCGAAGAAGTCTCTGATGCGATGGGAACCATCCTTGCCCTGACGGAAGAGAATGCTGCGGGAATCGAGACGAGTGCCGCAAGCATCCAGGAAACCAATGCAACAATCGAAGCGGTCACGACGGCCGCTGCTCATCTCGCTCAAATTGCAACGGAACTTCATGCCTTAACGGTCGATTTCCAAGTCGATGAAACGACCGTCGAGGACGAGCTTCTCTCGCCTGCCGAAGGACCGGAATCCATCGTTCCTGACAGGTCTTACGACGAAGTGGCTGCAGCCTCGCTTGATGAGCTGTCTGAAAATGAGCCCGTGTCAACTGATAGCGAATCGGCTGATCCAGTCGACTCAGACTCGCATGACGACGCTCACCGTTAATCGATTTCCCTTACGACCGAAAAGACATCAACCGCCTGAGCACTTAGGCCGTTGATGTCTTTTGATTTTTTGAATGTCCCGGTGTCCAGTTGATTCTTGCTATACAATCACCCAGACACGACGTAAACTGAAAACAACACGTTTCCAAAGAACGGAGGAATTCCAGTGTCGCCCTTATCAACAGCAGATTTGACTCAAATCGCAGAGAGTCTTTACGGGACAACTGGTTTTTTTGTTTCGTACCAGTCCCTGACCGGTGAGGAACTGGACATCAGTCCTGCTGCCCCTTCGCATCCGAGCCGTTTATCGATTGAACAGGAATGGCCGGAACCGGATCAGACACCGCTCCTGTATACCTTAAAAGATGGCACAGCTTACCTGTTTATTCCTGTCGAGGAACAAGGCCAGTACCGGATTGGTCCGGTCTTACTCCAGTCGGCCCTGTTCCGTGCGCACATTCAGGATGAAACCTTCCATCAATTTTATAAAACGTTGACCCGGACGACGGAAAACCGATTGATTGACTGTGCTCATTTAGTCCACCGTCTATTGACCGGTCAGCAACTCGCCAAACGGGACATCCGGACCGAATCGGAAAGCGGGGATCAGGAAATTCCATTGATAGCCGATGTTTCCCCGCATACGGCAACGACCGCCTACATCAAGGCCTGGGAGCGGGAGCAACAGATCATCGAATGGATTTCTTCCGGACAAAGCGAACGCCTGGCGACGACCTATTCCCTACCCGCTTACGGCGAATTTGGATCACTCGCACGTCATCAACCATTGCGGGCTGAAAAAAATCTGCTACTCGGCACGGTGTTGTTGAGCGCACGGGCTGCCATTAACGGCGGACTGGAACCGGATGAGGCCTTTATGCTCAGTGACCGGATGATTGAATCGATCGAGGCAGCAACCAGTATTTCCGAACTGCGAAACCGTCACGTCCGGATTACCGTCAGTTTTGCCGAAGCCGTCAAACAGATTCAGGAGTTACGCCATTCGCCGCATGTACTTGCCGCAATCCGTTACATCCAGCAACATCTTTATGATCCGTTGTCGGTCTCATCAATCAGCCAAGCGATTCACGTTTCGTCGAATTATTTATCCGTCCTGTTCAAGGAAGAGACGGGACTTCCGCTTGCACGCTATGTCATTCGTGAACGGATCCGTGAAGCGAAACGTCTGTTGCGTTCGACGGATGATTCCTTGCTGACCATCTCGAACAAGTTACATTTCTCGAGTCAAAGCCATTTCAGTCAAGCGTTCAAACAGACGACGGGCGAGACGCCGACTCATTACAGACAACATCATTTTTAATCTTTTTTAAAGGAGTATGACATGACACAGCTACTTACGAAGATCCGTCGCAAGAAAATCCATAAAGGATTACTTCTCTATCGACTGTTTCAAAAGCTTCCGGTTCAAAAAAACCTTGTCCTGTTTGAAAGTTTTTTAGGACGCGGTTATTCCGATAATCCGAAGGCGCTTTACCTGACGCTCCAAAAACAGCATCCGGAACTTGAACTCGTCTGGATTTTTGCCAAAGAACCGACTGCTGCAGTCAAGGCAGTTTGTCCGAACTGGGTATTGCGGAATAGCCCGAAATACTATTACCTGATGGCCCGGGCGCAGTACTGGATTTTCAATACGCGTCAGCCGCTCAGCTTAAAAAAACGACGGGAAACGATTTATTTACAGACCTGGCACGGCACTCCTTTAAAACGGCTGGGACTCGACATGGACGAGGTCCATATGCCGGGTACGAATACCGAACAGTATAAAAAGAACTTTTCTGCCCAGGCCCGGGAATGGACCTATCTGCTTTCACCCAACCTCTATTCCAGCGCCATCTTCAAACGGGCCTTTGATTTTCGGGGACTGCTTCTTGAAACCGGTTATCCGCGAAATGACCTGTTGTATGCGCCTGACCGCCAGCAACAAGCCGAACAGATCAAGCAGTCGTTACAATTGCCGCCTGACAAAAAAGTCATCTTATATGCACCGACTTGGCGTGACGACGAATTCGTGACGAAGGGACAATACCGTTTTAATCTCAAGCTGGATTTGGAACAGATGCAAGCCCGTTTGAGTGACGACCATATCGTTCTGTTGCGTATGCACTACTTGATTGCTGAATACCTTGATTTGACAGCGTTTGACGGTTTTGCATACGACGTGTCCGCTTACGGTGATATCGCGGAGCTGTATCTGATCAGTGATCTGTTGATTACGGATTACTCGTCCGTCTTCTTCGATTATGCTCACTTGAACCGTCCGATGTTATTCTTTACGTATGATTTAGAGAAGTATGCTTCCGTCCTCCGGGGATTCTATTTTGATTTTGAAGCGGTCGTTCCCGGTCCTCTGTTAAAAGAAAGTGACCAGGTCATCGACTATATTGAAAACATCGAAATACAATCCAAACAGTACGAAGATAAATACGCAGCGTTCCAGGAACGCTTTTGCAGCCTGGATGACGGGAAATCCAGTCAACGGGTTGTTGATGCGCTTTTCGCTTCTAAGATCCAGTAAAAATTTCACATAAAAAAACGAGAATCACACTACCGTTCTTCCGGTAAGTGATTCTCGTTTTTTGTTAGTTTAGAGGCACTTAGTTTTCTTCACGTACGAACAAGGCAACGCTCTCGACGTGTGTCGTGTGTGGGAACATATCGACCGGTGTGACTTCCATCAGCTTGTAGCCGAGTTCAGCCAAAAGCTTCGCGTCACGCGCTTGTGTCGATGCATTACAAGAGACGTAGACGATCCGCTTCGGTGCGACTTCAGCAGCAGCACGGAGGAATTCTTCGTCACAGCCTTTACGCGGCGGGTCAACGACGATGACGTCAGGCTTGATGCCGCCTTTAACGAGTGCCGGCATGACCGTTTCTGCAGTTCCGTACTCAAACGATACGTTGTCGATCCCGTTTGCTTTTGCATTCCGGCGTGCGTCGTCAATCGCTTGTGGGACCATTTCGATACCGTAGACGTGTTTCGCCTGTTGCGCGAGCGATAATGAGATCGAACCGATTCCGCAGTATGCATCAACGACGATTTCATCGCCAGTTAACTGAGCGTATTCCAGCGCTTTTCCGTACAGTTTTTCCGTTTGTAACGGATTGACCTGGAAGAACGAATGCGGTGAAATTTCATACGTCAATCCGGCAATTTGATCGCGGATGACAGATGGTCCATGTAAGACGATGTTACGTTTTCCTAAGATGACATTCGTCTCATCCGGATTGATGTTTTGCTGGATCGATGTGACGTTCGGGACAGCTTTTAAGATGCCTTCGACGATTTTATCAGCACCGCGCAATTGTTTGACCTTCGTCACGAGGACGATCATCAATTCGTTTGTATGGTAACCGTGGCGTGCCATGATGTGACGGATGACACCGCTGTTTTTCTTTTCATCGTAAGCCGGAACCTTCAGGTCAGCCAGTACTTTCCGGACGGCTTGAATTGCATCATCATTCTCTTTATTTTGGATCAGACAGTAATCCATGTCGATGATCCGGTGACTGCGTTTTTGATAAAAACCGGCCATTAACTTGTTGGATTGGAACGCGACCGGCACTTGTGCCTTGTTGCGGTAACCCCATGGATCTTCCATACCCATCGTTTCGTGGACCGGAATCTCAAGACCGGCAAGACGCGCGAAAGCGTCACGGACACGGTTGTGTTTGAATTTCAGTTCCGCGTCATATGAGAGATGCTGCAGTTGGCAACCGCCGCACTGGTTATAGACCGGACAAGGCGGCTCGACACGATCGACACTCTTCGTTTTTTGACGGATAATCCGTCCGAAGCCGTATGATTTCGTCGTTTTCGTAATTCTGATTTTGACTTGTTCCGTCGGCAGGGCACCGGGAATGAAGACTGTGTAGCCGTCAATCCGGGCAACCCCTGAACCGTCGTGCGTCAAGTCGACGATATCGACGACGTGCTCATCGTTTTTTTGTACTGGAATCATATTATTTTCCTCCTAGAAAATCCCGCGTCTTACGCGAGATTCGTTTCCTGTTCTTGTGCCTGTAGCTGTAAATTGATCGTTTCCATCTCGTCGATCCGGAACTTCGGCGTCATGACGTCGAAATGTGATTGAAGATTCGTCATCTCCCCTTCACAAATTCCGCCAAACTCGCCATCGATGTTCAAGCTCATCTCGGATGTATTTCGCATCCGGACAAACGACGTCGTCACATGTTCAATACATGGATCCGAGAAGTGGTCTCCCTTTAACGCCAACCGCATGACACGGATTAACTCAACGAGATTACATTTTTTCAAAATGAATAAATCAAAGCGTCCATCATTGAGGGAAGCATTCGGTGAAAGTTTTTCAAAACCGCCTACAGAATTGGTGTTCGAAGTCAAAAATAACATGACTTCGCCTTTAAAAATCCCGCGTTCGTGTTCGAGCTCGACATAGGTCGGACGGATTTGCGGGAGTTTTTCCATCCCTTTGACGTAATACGCCAACTGTCCGAGTGCCGTCTTCAGTTTTGATGGAACTTCGTACGAGAGTTCCGTCATGATGCCACCACCTGCGATGTTGATGAAGTAGTGGGTACCTGTCGTCCCTTCGATCTTCCCGATGTCGACGGGCATCGTGTACCCGGTACAGATGACATCCATCGCACCCTCAATCGTCAAAGGAATCCGCATCGCCCGACCGAAGTCATTGGTCGTTCCGACCGGTAAGACACCCAGTTTCGGACGAACCGGATACGAGGCCATGCCACTGATCACTTCGTTTAACGTACCATCTCCACCTGCAGCAACGACAAGGTCAAATTCGGCTTCACAGGCCCGTGCTGCTTCATATGTCGCGTCACCGACCGCTTTCGTCGAATAGACGGAAGTCTCATAACCCGCTGCTTCCAGCCGGTCCAAGATATACGGCAGATTACGCTTTACCATCTCTTTCCCGGAAGTCGGGTTATAAATCACTCGCGCTCTAGGTCTCATAAGATTTTCTCCTTTTTTACTCAACCGATCCATTTGATACATAACTGTTTTATTTTACATGAAGTTCTGGCACATTACAAAGGCAAAAAAAGAAGCACTGCTTCCTTCCCTTGATTTAAGAGAGGAAATCAGTGCTTCAACAGAACTTATTTTAATTTTTCGAGTTCTTCGTAGAACAGTTGATCAAGCAATGCCGGATTCGCCATTCCTTTTGTCTTTTTCATGATTTGACCGATGACGAAACCTTTTTTCCGGTCACGGCCGTTGACGAGTTCTTCGACAACCGCCGGATTTGCTTCAAACATCTCGACAACCAGTCCGCGAAGGAGTCCTTCGTCCGAGATTTGTGCAAGTCCTTGTTCTTCGACGTAAGCACGCGGCTCGACGCCTTGCTCGATGACGGCCGTGAAGACTTGTTTCGCGATTTTTGATGAAATCGTGCCGCCGGCAATCAATTCGATCATTTCCGCGAGACGGGCTGGTGTCAACTTGATCGTGTCAAACGTTTCCGTCGATTTGTTCAAGTGACCTTGGACTTCCCCGACTGTCCAGTTGGCAGCGGCTTTCGGTTCAGCACCGGCTGCAATCGTCGCTTCGAAGTATTCGGCCATCTCACGTGTGACAGTTAATTGTTTTGCATCATAGGCGGACAGACCAAGCGCTTCCTGGTAGCGGACACGGCGGGCATCAGGTAATTCCGGGATACCGGCACGGATTGCTTCTTTCCAGTCATGATCAAGAACCAACTTAACGAGATCCGGTTCCGGGAAGTAGCGGTAATCAGATGCTCCTTCTTTAACCCGCATCAAGACCGTTTGTTTTTTCGTTTCGTCAAAACGAAGTGTTTCCTGACGCATGACACCGCCGGATAACAACAACTTACGGTGACGGTCTTCTTCGTATTCCAGACCTTTTAAGACGTTTCCGAACGAGTTCAAGTTCTTCAGCTCGGTTTTTGTACCGAATTTCTCTTGTCCGTAGGGACGGACGGAGATGTTACAGTCGCACCGTAACGATCCCTCTTCCATCTTAACGTCCGAGACGCCGGCATACTGCAACACTTCTTTAAGACGTTCGAGGTACGCGACCGCTTCTTTTGCTGAACGCATGTCGGCTTCACTGACGATCTCAATCAACGGTGCGCCGGTCCGGTTGAAGTCGACGACCGAATGGTTGGCACCGGTGTGGTTCATCTTCCCGGCATCTTCTTCGAGGTGGACGCGTTCGATCCGGAAACGTTTTGTTTCGCCGTCGACCTCCGCATCGATGTAGCCATCAAAACCGATCGGCTGATCAAACTGCGAAATTTGATACGCTTTTGGTGTATCCGGATAAAAATAGTTTTTCCGGTCGAATTTCGTTTGATCGGCAACCTGACAGTTCAAGGCCATGGCAGCACGAACGGCCAGTTCGACTGCTTTTTCATTAATTTTCGGCAGAACACCGGGATGTCCGAGACAGATCGGGCACGTCTTCGTATTCGTTTCCGCTCCGTATTCCCGGGCACAGCCGCAAAACATCTTCGTATTTGTATTTAATTCGGCATGGACCTCAATACCGATGACCGTTTCAAAGTTCATAAGGCATTCTCCTTTATAACTTCGGAAGCGCGAATCCACCGGTCGCAAGCTCGAATGCATGCGCAGCACGATAAATCGTCGCCTCGTCAAAGTGTTTTCCGATGATTTGCAGACCGACAGGCAATCCGTCGACGAGACCGGCTGGAACCGAAATCGCCGGGACACCTGCCAAGTTGATTGGAATCGTCAGGATATCGTTAGCATACATCGTGACCGGATCATCGTTCTGTGCCCCGAGTTCAAAGGCTGGAGTCGGTGCAGTTGGTCCGATGATGACATCGTAGTTGGCAAGGACCTGGTCAAAGTCTTGTTTAATCAACGTCCGTGCTTGTTGTGCTTTTTTATAGTAGGCATCGTAATAGCCTGAGCTGAGGGCATACGTGCCAAGCATGATCCGGCGTTTGACTTCGTCACCGAAACCTTGAGCGCGCGAATACTTGAAGACATCTTCGAGTGCATCAGCTTCCGCGCGGACACCATAACGGATTCCGTCGAAACGTGCCAAGTTCGATGATGCTTCTGAAGAAGCGAGCAAATAATACGTCGCGAGCGCATATTTCGAGTTCGGAAGTGAGACTTCGTCGACCGTCGCACCAAGCGATTCAAGTTTCTTGATTGCGGCACGGATATTTTCCTTAACGCCTTCACTGATTCCTTCGCCGAAATACTCTTTCGGAACGGCAATCTTCAGTCCTTTGATATCCCCTGTCAGTGCTTGTGTGTAATCCGTCGGGTTGACGTTCGCTGACGTCGAATCCATGTCACAATGTCCGGCAATCGCACTCAATAAGTACGCATTGTCTTCGACCGTCCGTGTCAATGGACCGATTTGGTCAAGTGATGAGGCGAAGGCAACGAGACCGTAACGCGAGACGAGACCGTATGTCGGTTTTAAGCCGACGACACCACAGTAAGCAGCCGGTTGACGGATCGAACCACCCGTATCAGAACCAAGGCTGAACAAGACTTCGCCTGCCGCGACAGCTGCTGCTGATCCGCCTGACGAACCGCCCGGTACGTGTTTTGTGTTCCACGGGTTACGAACCGGCTTGTAGGCCGAGTTTTCGTTTGATGAGCCCATCGCGAACTCGTCCATGTTGAGTTTCCCGATTGTAATGGCTCCTGCTTCATGCAGACGCTCGACGACCGTCGCATCATGCGCCGGAACGAAGTTTTCGAGGAACTTCGAACCACACGTCGTCGTCATCCCTTTCGTGACGATGTTGTCTTTGACACCAATCGGTAACCCGAATAATGGGTTCGCTTCGTGCTTTGCAATCTCGTCCATCCGTTTTGCTTGTTCGAAAGCATCTTCGTTTAATGATAAAAATGCGCCGATGTTTCCGTCAACGCGGTCAATCCGGTCAAACGATTCCTGGACAAGCTCGGATACTTTGACTTCTCCGTCTTTGACGAGTGTGTGTAAGTTCTTTACACCATGTTCAAAAAGTGACATATCGGTGGTCTCCTCCTTATTCGAATACTGCCGGGACACGGACTTGTCCGTCTTCCCAATCAGGTGAGAGTCGTTCTACTTCCGTGCGCGGAAGCGACGGACGTACTTCGTCTTTACGCAAGACGTTTTTGAGATCGAGGACGTGTGTCGTCGGTTCGACGCCTGTCGTATCGAGCTCATTTAATTGTTCAGCAAACCCGAGAATCTTCTCAAGTTGAACGGTAAATTGTTGGACTTCTTCATCTGTTACGGCGAGACGTGCTAAATGCGCCACATGGCGGACTTGTTCTTCATTAATCTTTGCCATCTGATTCCACCTCCGGAACTTTTTCAATATATTTTACACTATTTCTAATCATAGCACTTTTTGTCCAGACAAAAAAGACGATGGTGCATCGGGGGGAGGTCCGCACCATCGTCCTTATAGGGGTAGCAAAGCTTCCGGGCAGAAAGCTTCTAGTAATGAATTACCCGGGCTACCGATAAGCAAAACAAGAAATCTGATTATTCAAAATAAAAGATCAACTAACAAATAGATGTTGAAGACGATAACGATACTAACGATCGTCCAAGCGACACCTTTCGTCAGCGTCCGGTTTTTATATTTGCCCATGATCCGTTCACTTGATGTCGCACGAATTAACGGGATCAAGGCAAACGGAATCCCGAACGATAATGCGACCTGGCTCCAAATTAAGGCACGTGTCGGATCAAATCCGGATAACAGCAAGATAATCGCCGGTAACATCGTGATACTGCGTCTGAGGAAGATCGGAATCTCCATCTTCAGGAAACCGCGCATGATGGCATCCCCGGACATCGTGCCGACACTCGATGAAGCCAGTCCGGAAATCAACAGCGCTCCGCCAAACAGATAAGGTGCTGCGCCCCCGAGAGACGTCCCGAGTCCATGAAAAATACTTTCCAGCGTCTCGGCCTGTTGGCTCGTCCCGAAGAAAACTGTCGCGGCAATGACAAGCATCGCGGCATTGACCGCTCCCGCAATCAGCATCGCCGCCCAAATGTCCATTTTCTGAATCCGTAACAAACCTTTTTTATCAGCAATGTTTCCCATCCGGCGTTTCGTTAAATCGGAATGGAGGTAAATCGCATGCGGCATGACCGTTGCCCCGAGCATCCCCGCTGCCAGGACAATACTCGACGTTCCGGAAAATCCGGGAATCAATCCCCCGGCGACGTCCCGCAGGACCGGTTTGACTTCGATGACCTGAATCGCAAATGCCAGAGCAATGACAAGGACCAATGCTCCGATGACGGCTTCAAAATGCCGTAACCCTTTCCGTTCGAATCCGAGGATGACGAACGAAGCAACTGCTGTCAGCAAGGCGGCGATTTTCAAATCAATGCTGAACAACAGATTAAAGCCGAGTGCAGCTCCGACAAATTCAGCCAAATCTGTTGCCATGGCAACGAGTTCGGCCTGCGCCCAATAAATGATCCGCATGACCGGCGACAGTTCATCCCGGATGACTTCCGCAAGGCTCGTATTGCTGATCAAACCCAGTTTCGCCGACAGTGTCTGAATCATCACAGCCATCAGGTTGGCAGCGACAATTACCCATAGCAGTAAAAATCCGTACTGTGCTCCTGCTGTCATGTTCGTCGCGAAATTCCCCGGGTCGAGGTAAGCGACGGCAGCCACGAATGCCGGTCCGATATAGTGCCTTTTTTTCAAACGCTCCACTGGAACGATCGGTTGACTCGCCATTTGCCTCACCTCTCTTTAGTTGTTAGTATACGCTTTTTTTGCGCATAGGCAACATATGTGCTTTACATAAAGATATGTTCACTTAGTTAGTTTCTTCTATAGAAAAACAATGCCCGGCGCACGAGGC
Organism: Exiguobacterium sibiricum 7-3; assembly: GCF_000620865.1. Classification (NCBI taxonomy): domain Bacteria; kingdom Bacillati; phylum Bacillota; class Bacilli; order Caryophanales; genus Exiguobacterium; species Exiguobacterium artemiae. Next base: position 554,977 of record NZ_KK211190.1, on the reverse strand, counting down.
ACCGGACATCCTTTTTTGTGATCATCAAACGACTTTCCGTTGTTGTTCCGCTCCTTTGAGTTGAGCCTGCACTTCATCGAATTCATCATACATCGCTTGACTTGGTGCTTTCGTCAAAAGACTGCCGGCGACGAGTGCGACGGTAGACGCGATGAACGCAGGAATCATCTCATACATCTCCGAGATGTAAAACGGAAGATCTTTGACATACATCTTCACCAAAATCCAGGCGATGACGACGACCGATCCCGTAATCATCGAGGCAAGTGCACCATGTTTGTTCATCCGGCGCCATAACAGGCTGAATAAGACGACTGGTCCAAACGCAGCACCGAATCCCGCCCATGCATATCCGACCAGCGTCAAGATGGATTTTTGAGCACCAAATGACAGGGCAATCGCAAGCAGTGCGACGACGAGAACCATGATCCGCCCCATGACCATTAACTCTTTATCTGACGCATTCCGTTTTAGGAAACGCTGATAGAAGTCATTGGTTGCAGCACTCGACGAGACGAGCAGTTGCGTCGAGATCGTCGACATGATCGCCGCGAGTAATGCTGCGAGTAATAATCCTGTGATGAAACCCGGGAACAGATCACGTGACAGTTGAATGAAGACGTTCTCCGGATTATCGAGTGTTCCGCCTTGTTGTGTGAAATAGGCGTATCCGAATAATCCCGTTACCATGGCTCCGACAATCGAAAACGTCATCCAGATCATTCCGACCCGACGAGCCGATTTCATTTCATGCAGGTTTCGAATCGCCATAAAACGGACGATGATGTGCGGTTGACCAAAGTAACCGAGACCCCAAGCAAGCAAGGAAACGATGCCGATCACGGTTGTCCCTTTGAACAACTCGAGTTTCGAACCATCCGTCGAACGAATCGTCTCAAGCGTCTCATTGATCCCACCGCTGAGCGCAAGCGTCACGGCTGGAACGATCAGCAAGGCGATGACCATGATCATTCCTTGAACGACATCCGTCCAACTGACTGCGAGGAACCCGCCCAGGAAGACATAGGCAATGACGACACCTGCCAAAATCCATAAGCCGGTTGTATATTCAAGCCCGAAGACGGATTCAAACAAACGACCGCCGGCAACAAAACCACTTGAAGCGTACATTATAAAGAATATTAAGATAACTCCAGCTGAAACTGTACGCAGAACACCACTTTTATCATGGAACCGTTTTTCAAAGTAGTCGGGAATCGTAATCGCATCCCCGGCATGTGCCGTATAAGCACGTAAACGTGGTGCAACGAGCAACCAGTTGGCATACGCACCGAGCAGTAACCCGATGACAATCCATCCACTGGACAGACCAGTTGCAAACATGGCGCCTGGTAATCCCATCAATAACCATCCACTCATATCACTCGCTCCGGCTGAGAGCGCTGTGACGACAGGTCCGATTGTTCGTCCTCCCAGCATATAATCGTTCATGTTTTTTGTCCGATAATACGCGACGACGCCTAGTGTGACCATCAAACCCAGATACAACAAAATTGCGAACCACATTCCGTTCATCTCGTGCTCCCCCTTTTCTAAAGAAAAACGGGTATGCAGGTCGCATACCCGTTTCATCTATTAAACATCATTTTAGAACATTTCAGAAGTAGTTTTTGCTTGAAGGTGTAAAGTCAAGTAATCCGGTCCGCCTGCTTTTGAATCCGTCCCTGACATGTTGAATCCGCCAAACGGCTGGTACCCAACGATTGCGCCTGTGCAACCACGGTTGAAGTATAGGTTACCGACATGGAAGTTCGCACGTGCGTATTCCTGGTTCGTACGATCTTGAGTGATGACCGCACCCGTCAAACCGTACTCCGTGTTGTTTGCGATATCGATCGCTTCTTTGAAGTCTTTTGCTTTCGTGAAAGCGACGACCGGTCCGAAGATTTCTTCCTGCATCAAACGATCAGTCGGTTGAACGTCAGCGACGATTGTCGGCGATACGAAGTATCCTGTCGAATCATCCGCTGTACCACCCGCTGCAATCCGGCCTTCTTGTTTTGCGACATCGAAGTACGATGTGATTTTCTTGAAAGCTGCTGCATCGATGACAGGTCCAACGTTGTTCGTCACGTCGACCGGGTTACCGATACTGAGTTTGTTCGTGTTTTCGACGACTTTTGCGAGCAATTCGTCATAAACCGAATCAAGTGCGACGACACGTGAACAAGCTGAACATTTTTGTCCCGAGAAACCAAATGCTGCTTTTGTAATCATGTCTGCCGCATAGTCGAGATCAGCCGACTCGTCGATGACCATCGTGTCTTTTCCGCCCATTTCCGCGATGACGCGTTTGAGCCAGATTTGACCGTCGTTCAATTTCGAAGCCCGTTCGTTGATACGGAGTCCGACATCGCGTGAACCCGTGAAGCTGATGAAACGCGTTTTCGGATGATCGACGAGGTAATCGCCGACTTCCGCGCCTGGTCCCGGAATGAAGTTCAAGACGCCGGCCGGAAGACCTGCCTGTTCCATGACTTCCACGAATTTGGCAGCGACGACCGGTGTCGTTGATGCTGGTTTCAAGAGGATCGGGTTACCTGCCACGATCGCAGCAACCGCTGTTCCTGCCATGATGGCAAGCGGGAAGTTCCATGGTGAGATGATGACACCGACACCGAGTGGAATGTAGTCGTAACGGTTGTATTCACCCGGACGGCTCTCGACTTTTTTACCTTCTTTTAAGACGAGCATCTGACGCGCATAGTATTCGAGGAAATCGATTGCTTCTGCTGTATCCGCATCCGCTTCGTTCCATGGTTTACCTGCTTCTTTGACGAGATAAGCCGAGAATTCATGTTTGCGTTTGCGGATGATGTTCGCTGCTTTGAATAAGACGTCCGCACGAACACTCGGATTGACGAATTTCCACGTCTCAAATGCTTTGACTGCAGCTTGCATCGCATCTTCAGCGTGTGCTTGTGTCGCTTTCGAAACGCGTCCGACGATTTCTTCTTTGTTTGCCGGATTGACAGAAACGATTTTGTCCTCTGTCGTCACACGTTCTCCCCCGATGACGAGTGGATAATCTTTCCCAAGCTCTTTCGATACAAGGTCAAGCGCCTCTTCGAACGCTTTCTTGTTTGCTTCCTGTGAGAAGTCCGTGAATGGTTCGTGTTTGTACGGAATCATCTCTATTCCCCCTTTTATACTTGCTTTTAATCGCTTACATTCTCCATTGTACAGAAGCATGTCGCCGCTTACAATTATTCTAGACAAAAAAATGAAGAAGACCGATTCGGTCCCCTTCATGTCCTGCTTATTGCTTCGCCTGCGAAAAGACAATTTCTTCGTTTTGGACGGATACTTCGACATCCTGCCCCTGGAACAGCCAGTCATCTTGATCGGAAACGACGAAATGAATCCCGTCGACGGTTTCTTCAACCGCTGCCCGGTCGACGGTCTCCATGTGGACTCCGACTGAGAAACCTTGCGTTAAATCGGTTGATCCGCCGTATTTAGCGAAAAATCGGATGGTATCGCCTTCCTTTGCTTCCATCTCTTCTTTGAAGTATTGTAATGCTTCGTCTGTTACGTGAATTTTCATCTTGAACCCACTCTCCTTTATGATAGTGTACCTATTCCCTACTCAAAAAAGCGAATTTCCTGTATGGTGAAGACACAAAGTATTGATGTTGTTCATATAGGAGGAACTGGAATATGAAACGATTATTGACGGTACTCGCGTCAACTAGTATCATCCTCGTCGGATGTGGAAACGATTCTGCTCCGTCTACTGATACTGAATCCCCGAAGTCAACTGATACTCAATCCCCGAAGTCAACGGAAACGAAACAAACAAAACAGGCAAGTCAAGATGTCCTCGATGTTTATGCAACGTATCAAAAGACAATTGGTCAATCAGGTACGGCTGATGCTGATGCACTTGCCTCGATTGAATATACAGGTGATAAAAAGTTATTACGGGCCACGACGCTCGGTGCCAAAAATTTAAAAATCAAACCGGGTAAAGTCGTCAAAAGTTTTCAGAAAGGTGACGTCGCCTACATCATTCACGAGTTCAACGATGAAGACGGGTCTCCTTTACCGAACCGCGCTTCAAAACTGTTCCTAAAACAGGACGGAGAATGGAAAGTCGTCATCGTCCCGACGAAATTCAATCCCAAAGTCTTTACGACGCTCGCCTCCCTGTTTGAGTCCTTTAATGCCGATGAATATGGGGTTAACGCCAAAGCGGCGGAAGCGGTCGGTAATACAAAAGAAGACGAGCAAGATGAGGTCTTTACACGCGTCAATGCCCAGACGGATTACATGGCACTCGAAATGAACAGTAATATCTTAATGATTTACGGTCCTGCTCTTGGTAACAAAGGCAATCCAGAAACGCTCGTCCATTATTATGAAGATTATGCCGACTGGTACCGTGAAGAACAAGCCTTGTTGCTGAAGACGGCTAAAGCCGGGACGGACTTCGAAAAATATTTGATTGCTCTCGACCCGTTAAAGGAAAGTTTACAAAAGAAACTTGAAAAATATGCCGACCAGTTAAATATGGAACTCGGTTGAGGAGGATTATTCATGAGCACACTCGATTTTACACTCCCGAATGCGCAGGGAGACATGATCTCATTAAGTGATTTCCATGGGAAAAAAGTTATTGTCTACTTTTATCCGAAAGACTCGACACCCGGTTGTACGACGGAGGCCTGTGATTTCCGTGATGCTTCCGCAGCATTCGCTGCAAAGAACACGGTCATTCTCGGCATTTCGGCTGACAGTCAAAAGCGTCACCAGAATTTTATATCAAAATACGAACTTCCGTTCGAATTATTGTCTGATGTCGATCATGCCATCTGTGAACAATACGGTGTCTGGCAACTGAAGAAGAATTACGGAAAGGAATATTATGGAATCGTCCGTTCCACTTTTTTAATCAATGAATCCGGTGAATTGATTCAGGAATGGCGCTCCGTTAAGGTCAAAGATCACGTCTCAGAAGCACTTTCTTTCCTCGAACAATCGAATTGACCGAGTTAAAACACGCCATTTTAATGAGCGTGTTTTAATTTTGGAATCATTTTCACCTCCCAATATTATCCTCTCCAAAAATTATTTTTACAAAAAAAACGTTGATATTACACGAAATTTTAATCAATTTGAAATAATCTGAAAATAAGCTATTGATTTTTCTGAATATTGTATTTATTATTGGTAACAAGTTGATCCGGTGCTTTCCTTCAACAAAATAAAAGGCGATGACCCCTCTTATTTTTTTAATAGGACACCGGATCGCTATTTTAATCGGTACTCATTTTTCAATCATATATATTCATTCTTGGGAGGGAACTTATTATTATGAAGACGAAAAAAACACTTGCACTCGTTGGTGCGCTAGCCATCGCCGGATCAAGCCTCGCTGCTTGTACATCGACAGATGATTCAAAAGATACTTCAGGTTCGAAAGACACGAAAAAGGCGTCGGACAAACAGGTCCTCAACCTGACAAGCGGTTCAGACATCCCGGCACTCAGCCCGACTGTCGCAACGGACTCGGTTTCATTCACAGTCTTAAACAACGTGCAGGAAGGTCTTTTCCGTCTTGATGAGAAACAAGAGCCGACACCTGGTGTTGCGGAAAGTGTAGACGTCTCTGAAGATGGTCTTACATACACATTCAAACTGCGTGATTCGAAATGGTCGGACGGCAGTGACGTCACGGCAAAAGACTTCGAATATGCTTGGAAACGTGTCCTTGATCCGAAAAGCGGATCGCAATATGCGTACATCATGTATATCATCGATGGTGCTGAAGCCTACAATACAGGAAAAGGAAAACCGGCTGACGTTGGTGTCAAAGCGGTTGACGACAAGACACTCGAAGTCAAACTGACACAACCTGCCGAGTACTTCAAAGCGCTGACTGGCTTCGGTTCATTCATGCCGCTGAAACAGGAATTCGTCGAAGAAAAAGGAAAAGACTTCGCGACGAATCCGGAGAACTTCCTCTACAACGGACCGTTCCAACTGACGGACTGGAAAACAGAGGTCGGCTGGAGCTACAAGAAAAACGATCAGTACTGGGATGCCGATACGGTCAAACTGGAAGAAGTGAACTACAAAGTTGTTAAAGAAGTCTCGACTGCCGTCAACCTGTATGAAAAAGGCGACATCGATACAGTCGGTCTGACAAGTGAATTCGTTGATCAGTACAAAGACAGTGAAGATTTCGATACACGTCTTGACGCTTCAATGTACTATATCCAAATGAACTTCAAGAACGAACTGCTCAAAAATAAAGACATCCGTAAAGCAATCGATTCCGGGTACGACAAAGAACAGATGGCGAAAGTCCTCTTAAACAACGGATCGATCCCTGCTTACTACTATGTACCAAAAGAATTCGCTAAAGGTCCGGACGGAAAAGACTTCCGTGACGGCAACGAAGGTTTCGGATCATACGATGCTTCGTCAGCTAAATCTTCGTTCGAAAAAGGTCTCAAGGATATCGGTAAGAAATCCGTCAAGCTTGAGCTTCTTTCGTACGATGACGACAACTCGAAGAAAATCTCCGAGTACCTCAAAGGCGAGTGGGAGAAAAACCTTCCAGGTCTTGAAGTTACAATCAAACAGCAACCGTTCAAAAACAAATTGGACCTTGAGTCTAAAGGTCAGTTCGAACTTTCATTCGCCGGATGGGGCCCTGACTACCAGGATCCAATGACATTCCTCGATATGTGGATGACTGATGGGCCGTACAACCGTGGTAAGTACTCAAGCGACAAGTACGATTCACTCATCAAGTCGGCGATGAAAGAAACAGATGCTGCAAAACGTTGGCAGTCACTGAAAGATGCGGAGAAAGTCTTACTTGAAGACGACCAAGCCATCTCAGTCATGTACCAACGCGGTGCTTCCCTCTTACGTAAACCTTACGTCAAAGGAATCGTCAACCACAAAGTCGGTGCGGATACTTCGTTCAAGTGGACGTACATCGAAGGAAAATAAGCATGACTTAAGACCAGCCTCGCCCCATGCGAGTCTGGTCTTTTTTTCCATATGAGACAAATGTACTGTTTTTATCCTGTTCATTAAAAATTGGTAACATTCTGTTTTCATTTGATTTACTTCCATTTATACTTAGCAGAAGAATGATTTTCACTTTATTTACAATATTTCACGGTAATTATTCATAATTAATGGAAAAGTGCCGATATATTCTATACAGAGGACTTTTGCCTCAACTATTACGATTCACTAGGAAGGAGGACTCACCCTTGAAACAACGTGTACTTACGAGTCAGCAGACATGGACGGAAGAACAATTGGAAATGATTCAAGCCATCCAGGCATTAGGCGAGCTCATTCAAGATCGTCCCCGCCGGACGATTTATCGTCGCTATGCCATCGAACATGGTTGGCCACAACCGGAGAGCATCATTCGTCAGTTCGGATCTTGGCCGGAAGCTTTATCAGCAGCCGGTTATGAATGGCACATCGATCAACAACCGGAAGAACTCGAGCGTGCGCCGAAATATACGAAAGATGAAATCCTGAAATCGTTTCACCGGTATGCTCAGGATGTCGGATCGACCATTACTTTAAAAAAATATCAAATCTGGCGAAAATCGGTTCATCATGCGCCGAGTCATTATCATATCGTGAAGATGTTCGGATCTTGGCATGATGCGTGTACCGCTGCCGGATTAGAAGCCAGCGTCACGTATTCCAAAGCGGAACTTGCCGCTTCACTCCGCCAAGCCATCGAAGAAGTCGGTTTTTCGCTCTCATTTGAAGCGTACCGTGAATGGGCGAAACGAAACAACAAACCATCTACAAAAGCATTGTTACACCGTTATGGTTCTTGGTCCGCCGCCATTCACGCCATTGAAAGTGAAATCCGTATCAGTAACCAACAAGCTCAATAATCCTGCCTTCATCTTTTTTCTTAAACAGAATTTATTTATTCCAAACCTCTTTCTCCTGTAGAATGAGGTTTTTTTACATGATATGACGTCTCACACACGTTTCTCCGCTTTACCTACCCGCGGCATTTGAATCCATCGAACGCGCTTTACAATGACGCAAGGACGTCAAAAAACCATTGACAGAGCGTCAACGGTTCCTGTAGTGAAAGTTAAACAACACGTTCTTTCCATTCTTGATACGATGCGACACGATCGCGCCCTTGGAACTTGGCACCGACATACATCGCACGGTCGGCATTACGGATCAGACTCGCCAAATCCCCCAGTTCGTTTAACGTATCGACACCGATACTCGCCGTGATACTTAACGAACCTTCTTCCACCTGAATCGGATTGGCGTGTAACGTCTCGCGAATCCGTTCCGCCACGATTTGCGCCGATTCTAGATCCGTATTCGGTAACAAGACGACAAATTCTTCGCCGCCATACCGGGCGACGAGATCCGTAATCCGTGTCGCCTGCATTAACAGTTTGGCGACTTCGAATAATACGACGTCCCCTACCTCATGCCCATACGTATCATTGATCTGCTTGAAATGATCCAAATCAATCATCAAGGCTGAGAACGGATATAGATCCCGTTGTCTGATCCGGCGGTCGCCCCACTCCTGTAAGGCACGGTAGTTCGGCAATTTCGTCATCGCATCGGTCCGGCTGTCCGTCAAGAGGCGTTCCCGTTCCTGCGCCCGTTCGACTGCCCATGACAGCACACGTAAAGCCCGGTACAGCTCGTAGCCAAAATCTTTTGTAAACTCACCGCTTGCCTCGGATGCCAAGAATAAGGAACAGTTGATTTTTTCTGTCGCTTCCGGCTGAATGAATAAAATGGACTGGGTTTCTTCCGGAACACAATCGTAGAGACGGATATCCCATTCCTGTTGCATGCCATATAACAGGACTTCTTCTTTGTCTTCAATGATTTCTTCAATGACAATCCCCCGGACATGATCGGCCTTTAATTTCCGTCCATCCTTCAACGAATAGTACACGGAATGACCATCACTGAAGTCAAACTTGATCCAAGCAATATCAGGACGAACAAAATGATTTAATTGCCGGAGATACCGTTCGATGATGAACTGGGCGTCGCCGTCTTTCCAGGCTGCTTCTTTTAAACGTTCAATTTGTTCCCAGTGTTCGATTCGGTCACTGGCATGAACGGAACTGCCGAGCGAACGTTTGATGATGAAGAGGGCAAAGGCTGTCATGACCAGACCACTGTTTCCGTTGTTTTGCACCATCAATGTACTGAAAACACCAAATAGTAACTCTGCCGCGATGACAACCGCCTCAAAACGTAATAACGGTAACATGACACTGCTCGGGATATTTTCACCAAGTAAAAAATTCGATAATTTGTATTGGAACAATAAGACGCACCATAAAATCACGACCATCACGAGCAATGGTCCCACATTCTGAATCAAGGTGAAGTCTTGCCCGTGTGTTCCGCCTAACGCATTGTAGGCAAGTCCAGCCGGCAAGATCAGTAATAATTCGAGCGTGACGTTAAACGGATAATTATGTAGCATACGTCTCCGTCCGATTGCCGTGTGAACAGTCCGTAATTGATAAATCAACATCGTTAATTGACCGACACAGACGGCTGATAATAAGCCATATGTTAAAAAAGTAAAAAGAACGAATCCAAAATGAAAGGTAAAACTCATATGTCTTCTGCGAACCGGATCAATGACAAAAATCGTAGCCAAGACTACAACCAGCATGAATGTAAAAAAATCGATGCTCGGACTGTAGTCTCTTGATTTCGCCAGTAAGTCTATCCCAATGACCACAAGAAAAAAGACAATCCAGCTTCGAAGGAGATATTGTTGAAAGCGACGCACGTTGACTTCCCCTTCCCAAAACATTTTTGTATATAAATGGAAAACACAATTTTATTATTCCTTACCTGAGCATGGAAGTCTATTCTTAACGTGCTAATTTGATACACTGACAGTAGAGGTGATCATTCAGTGACTAATCAATTTACAGAAGAAGCATTCAATGCGTTTCAAATCGATGGACTGGAACAACGGATGGAGGCGATTCGGGAACGGATACAGCCCGTCTTCAGACAGATCGGCCAAGACGTTGCTCCTGATTTAACCGTTCATCTTGCGGAAGATATGTACGTGCATATTGCACAACATGCACGTCGGAAAGTAAACCCACCCAACGATACGTGGATGGCCTTTTCCCCTAACAAAAGAGGGTATAAAAAACATCCTCATTTTCAAGTCGGTCTGTTCGATGACCACTTATTCATCTGGTTAGCCTACATTTACGAGCTTCCGAACAAATCACAGTACGCTACTAAGTTGTTGGAACAGCAACAACTCCTGCATGCGCTCCCGTCTGACTTCGTCATTTCCTATGATCATATGAAAAAGGACGCACAGCCGATTGATGAGACGACGCTCGAGCAAGGCCTTGTCCGCTTCCGGGATGTAAAAAAGGCAGAGTTTTTAGTGGGTCGCCATATCTCGGCAGATCAAGTCAGTGCGATGTCACATGATGACCTAGTCCAGATGATTCGAAATACCTACGAACAACTCGTCCCAATCTATAAAAAGATTAAATAAAAAGGATGGCCTAAAAGGTCATCCTTTGTTCGTTAGTTATATTTTACTAGAATTGACATGACTTGTGTACGGTCAGAATTTAAATTTAGATAAATGTTGACCTCTTTTGTCGAAACGGTCATCAAGTTAAACGTTTTGTCGAGCTTCGCAGTCGAGTACGCTTTTTTGACTTCTTTGACTGTAATCGTCCGGTCAATCATTTTAGGGCTGTACACGATAGCCGAAACTTTCGCTTTGCGGTCAGGCACACCGAATGTTGAGCAATAATGAACGGCTTTGTTTGGTGTGACCAATCCTTTACCGCTTTGGCACCATGTTGAATTCTTTTCCCCTTTGTACACAGTATGTACTTGCGCCAATGTTGTTTTTTCCAATGTGACTTTTCCATCAATCGATTTAGCTGTTGCCGCAGTCGTCTTGACCTGTTTCAGCCAATCGATATCCGTCGGCTTCGCCGCCTCGACAGATTGATTATATGAAGGACCAGAGACGAGGCTCATGGTAAGTGCAGCAGTTAAGATAAGTCCAAAAATTTGTTTCATGATGTGCTCCCCCTTGAAATGCTTTGATAATTATCTCATTCCCCCATTTTCGAAATAATATTCACTTTAGATACATTTCTTCAAAAAATATTTTAAAAAAAAGTTATTGCCCATTCGGACAACAACTTTTCTTGTTATTTCTTATGCATTTTGAACTCTAAAAATAGTTCGTTATAATGAGCAAGCATTTCCTTACCTAAGTTTTCATATACTTCAAGTGTATCTGTCACCTGTTTATCCGGATAAAAGCGTTTGTCTTCCCGCACGTCACGATCAAGCAATTTTAAAGCTGCTTCGTTTGGCGTCGAGTATCCGACATAATCCGCATTTTTGGCGGCATTTTTCGGATCCAACATGAAGTTGATGAATTCATGGGCACCTTTTACGTTTTTAGCCGTTTTCGGAATGACGATGTTATCGAACCAGACGTTTGATCCTTCCTTTGGAATCACATAGTTCAAATTTTCATTTTCACTCATGATTTCATTCGCATCACCGGACCAGACGACACCAATCCCTGCTTCTTCGTTCGCGAGCAACAACTTGATTTCATCCCCGACGATGGCCTTGACGTTTGGTGTCAACTCCATCAGGTTCGCTTTCGCTTCCTGCAGCTTGGTTTCGTCCGTCTCGTTGAGTGAGTAACCGAGACTGTTCAGGCTCATCCCCATCACTTCACGTGCTCCGTCCGCGAGAAGGATTTGATTTTTCAGTGCCGGATCCCACAGGTCTTTCCAACTGGTCGGTTCTTTCCCGTCAATCAACTTTTGATTGTAGACGATCCCGACCGTTCCCCAAAAATAAGGAATCGAGTACCGGTTGCCCGGATCAAACGATAAATCAAGGAACCGTGGATCGATATTTTTTAAGTTCGGGACTTTTTTCTGATCAATCGGTAAGACTAACTTTTCTTCGATCATCTTCGCAATCGCATAATCGGACGGGACCGCGATATCATACGTCGTGCCCCCTTGTTCGATTTTCGTCAGCATTGCTTCGTTCGAATCAAACGTCTGATAGACGACTTTGATGCCGGACTCTTTTTCGAACTGGTCAATCAGTTCCGGATCGATGTAATCGCCCCAGTTATAGATGTTCAAGACGTTTTTTCCTGAGTAACCTTGTGTCGCATTCAACCGGTTCAAAGCAAACAGGATGATGCCGGATATTAAAAAAATCGCGACAAATAATTGAATGAGCTTTTTCATCGATCATTTCACCTCCGGTCGGGACAACTTCATCGCAGAACGCTGGTTCAGGAAGTAGTAGCCGATGACGAGTAAGAACGTAAACAGGAAAATCACGGTCGACAAGGCATTGATTTTCATCGAGATTCCTTGACGCGCGAGTGAATAGATTTCAACGGACAACGTCGTGAATCCATTTCCCGTGACGAAAAACGTTACGGCGAAATCATCCAGTGAATACGTCAATGCCGTAAAGAAACCGGCAAAGATACCGGGTGTGATGTACGGCAAGATGACTTTCGTCAGGACATCGAGTCGGCTTGCACCGAGGTCACGGGCCGCATCGACGAGTGTCGGACTCATCTCCTGCAGTTTCGGCAGGACTAGAATGACGACGATCGGGACAGAAAACGCGATGTGTGACAACAGGACAGACGTAAAGCCGAGCTTAATGCCGAGCATCGTAAAGAAAATCAGGAACGATGCACCGATGATGACATCGGGACTGACGATCAGGATGCTGTTGAGGGTCAACAGCGACGTCTCGATCCGCTTTTTCCGGACCGCCTGGATCCCGATGGCCCCGAGGACACCGATGATCGTCGAAATCGCTGCAGACAGAAGTGCGATGACCAGCGTGTTTAAAACGATAATCAAGAGTCGGGAATCCTGAAAGACTTCCTTGTACCAATCCCACGTAAAGGAATCAAAGTTCGTCATGTTATCGGCACTGTTAAACGAGTAGAAGGCCAGATAGAGAATCGGTGCGTACAAGATGATGAAGACACCGATCAAGTACAGATTCGCTAATTTTAATCGTTTCATCATGTCGTCGCTCCTTTCTTCCGTTTCGTACTCGTCAATGCCAGAATGATGGCCATCGCAATAATCAGGAAGACGGCAATCGTCGCGCCCATGCCCCAGTTCTGCGTGACAAGAAACTGTTGTTCAATCGCTGTTCCGAGTGTGATGACCCGGTTCCCGGCAATCAGACGCGTAATCATGAATAACGACAGCGCCGGAATGAAAACGAGTTGGCAGCCCGACTTCACCCCGTCCAGCGTCAACGGAAAGACGACACGACGGAACGTCATGAAATTCGACGCCCCGAGATCACGGGCTGCAAAGACGAGCGATGGGTTCAGTTTTTCAATCGCATTAAAGATTGGTAAGATCATGAACGGAATAAAGATATAGACGGAAACGAACACGAAACTGAAGTCCGTGAACAAAATCTGTTTCCGGCCGATTCCGATCGCTTCAAGCGTCTGGTTCGCCCATCCGTATGTGCTGAACAGACCGATGAACGCATATGCTTTCAACAGTAAGTTGATCCATGTCGGTAAGATGATCAGTAGCAACCACAATTGTTTGTGCTTTGTTTTCGTTAACAGATAAGCTGTCGGATAACCGATGGCGAGTGAAAACAACGTGATCAAAAAGGCATACCAAAACGAGCTGAGCGTCATCGTCAAATACGTCGATGTAAAGAACTTCTGATAGTTAACGAGCGAGAAGTGCCCTTCGAGATCAAGGAACGAATAATAGACGACCAGAACGATTGGTGCGATGACGAACAACGCAATCCAAAAACTATACGGAATCAGGTACCAGTTGCGTGTCTTCTGCATCACAGCACCCCGTCATATGATTCAAGTCGTTTATCAAATTCCTCTTCCGTCTCATTCAGACGCATGACATGAATCGCTTCCGGATCAAACGTCAAGCCGATCTGTTCACCGACCGTCGCTTTTTTCGTACTGTGGACGAGCCATTCGTTTCCGACTTCATCCATGCAGGCAATCTCATAATGTACGCCGCGGAACAACTGCGAATCGACCGTCACACGCAGCTTGCCTTGCGCGACACTCGTAATTTCCAAGTCTTCCGGACGGATGACGATTTCAACCGGTTCATTTAATTCGAGACCACGGTCGACACACTCAAATTCTTTTTCAGCGAATGAGACGCGGTAATCCATCAACATTCGTCCCGGGATGATATTCGACTCCCCGATGAAGTCGGCGACGAAGCGGTTGATCGGCTCATCATAAATATCCGTCGGTGTACCGGATTGTTGAATCAGACCATGATTGAGGACAAAGATTTCGTCCGACATCGCGAGTGCTTCTTCCTGATCGTGAGTGACGAAGATGAATGTGATGCCGAGACGCCGTTGTAAATCACGCAGCTCATACTGCATTTCTGTCCGGAGTTTTAAATCGAGTGCCGATAACGGTTCATCCAGTAAGATGACTTCCGGTTCGTTGACGATGGCCCGGGCAATCGCGACACGCTGGCGTTGTCCGCCTGACATCTCCGTGATTTCACGGTTCTCGTAGCCTGATAAGTTGACGAACTTCAGCGCATCGAGCACACGCGTCTTGATTTCCGCTTCCTTCATCTTTTTAATCCGTAACCCGAAGGCGATGTTCTCAAAGACGTTGAGGTGCGGGAACAAGGCATAATCCTGAAAGACCGTGTTGACTTGCCGTTTGTTGGCGGGAACATCGTTGATCCGTTTTCCGTTAAACAGGATATCGCCTTCTGTCGCCTCAGTGAATCCGGCAATCAGCCGTAAGACCGTCGTCTTCCCGCAACCGGACGGTCCGAGCAACGTGTAAAATTTTCCCCGTTCGATTTCAAAACTGACTCGTTCCAGAACCGTCTGATCGTCAAAACGTTTCGTCACGTCTGTAAATTGAATGATCGTATTGTTGTCTGCCAAATCTTATTCCTCCTTATAAATACGAATCCGTGGCTGTCACGAGTACTCTCGTTTCTGCCTTTGAATCATTTCGTAGTTGATGAATTTCTGAAGCTTTATAATAGAGTGTCTCGCCTTGCGTTGCCACGAATGATTCCCGACCAAGCCGCAACGTGACCGATCCTTCGAGTACATACACGAACGTTTCCGACCCGGACGGTTCGTATGCTTTAAAATGTCCGCCCGGTGCCAAGTGCAACAAGACGGGCTCCATTTCCTTTTCATTCGATTCCGGAATCAGCCATGTCACATGATACCCTTGTTCCAAGTCCTCATACCGCGTGACGTCCTTTTGCGAATAAACCACCTTTTGATTCAACGTATCCTCGTCAAAAAAATCTTTTGCCGAGATACCGAGTACTTCAAGCAGACTGAACAGCGTCTCAATCGACGGCGAACTGATTTCGCGTTCGATTTGCGAGATGTAACCTTTACTTAAATCCGTTCGCTCCCCAAGCTCCTCTTGCGTTAAGCCTTTTTGAAGACGCAGATTTTTAATTTTGTTTCCGATCGTCCGCAATCCACGCCCTCCTTTTTGTATAACAGTTTAGTATAAGACGACTTCAAGTTTACTAATCACGTACCGATTATAGCGTATTGGGTCAGTTAATCAACTAAAATGTTTGAACTTTTAAAGGTTCATTTGACAGCGATAACGCTTACACCTACAATTAATATCAGGTACTAAAATAAGGAGGAAACAGCATGAAGATTGCATGGATTACAGATAGCACGACGATTTTACCCGATTCGATTTCTCAGCACGAAGACTTGACTGTCGTCCCTCTTCTCGTCATGAAAGATGGCGAAAGTTTTACGGACGGTGTCAATGTCCAGGCCGAGACCGTCTATCAATGGATTGATGCGAAACATAAGGTCACGACCAGTCAACCGTCCATCGGTACGTTCACTGAGCACTATGAGCGGTTAAAAGAACAGTATGATGTCGGCTTTGCCATCCATCTTTCAAGCGAGCTGAGCGGCACGTATAACGCTTCTGTTCAAGGTGCTGAAATTGCCGGCTTCCGTTTGATTGCGATCGATTCCCGATGCGGCATCTATCCGGCAGGCCAATTGCTTGCGGAAGCGATGCAACTGGCAGCAGACGGGATGCCGGTCGAAGAAATCGAGCAGTATATTCTAGAGCGCCGCTTCGACCATCACATCGAGTTCACTGTCGCGAACCTCGATCAGTTGCAGGCAGGCGGACGGATTTCCTCGACGAAGGCATTTGTCGGTAATTTACTTCAGTTGCGTCCGCTGTTTCATTTTGAAGATGGCAAAATCGTTCCGTATCAGACGGTTCGAACCTTCAAAAAAGCCCATGCCAAGATTTTTGACCACCTCGTTGAAATGCTTGAGAGTGGAACGGTCACCGATGTCTCGTTGTTCCACGCGACTGCTTACGATTTGGCACTCGAATGGAAAATGAATCTCGAAAAGCGGTTCGATGTCACAGTTCGCATCGATAACTTAACGCCTGTTCTCGGCTCGCATACAGGTAATCCAGCCATCGGGATGTCCTTCTTAAACCCGACGAGCCGACGCTGATGTCTAAAGAGTCGACAATCCGGGTAAACCTCCTTTAGAGATTAAAGGAGGTTTTTGTATTGAAAAACAAATGGATTTGGCTCAATTGGCTTGGCTTTGTCTTTACGATTGCCGTCAATGCACTGGACGGCGGAAAAACCGGACGGATTTCGGATACGATCAGCACTTATTTTAAACCCGCAGGTTATGCGTTCTCGATTTGGGGACTCATCTATCTTGTTTTACTCGTTTGGCTCATCATGCAGACGATTCCGAAGTTCAAGGAACATGATATCGCTAAAAAAATCGGACCGTGGTTCTTGATCAGCTGTCTGTTCAATGCTGGCTGGATCGTTACGTTCTCATACAAGCTGTTTCCGTTGTCGGTTGTCGTCATCGTCGGTCTTTTGATTTCCCTGATTGTCATCTACTCCAAAATCGACCGCGAGACAAAAGCTTTACGTTTTAAATTACCGTTTTCGCTTTATCTCGGCTGGGTCTCGGTTGCGACGATTGCGAATATCTTCTTGACCATCGATACGGAAAACATCAACTCATGGCTTGGAATCGGAGATGCCGGCTGGACGATGATCATGCTTGGTGTCGGTGTCATTTTGGCGTTGTTGTTCATGTTCGCTAATCGCGATCCGATTTATCCACTCGTTTTCGTTTGGGCTTATATCGCCATCAATTTCCAGTCGGACAACGGACTTGTCGATACGGTTGTCCTCGGAAGCGTCGTCGTCCTGCTCGCCGGATATGTCTTCTTGCTTGTCCGGATGCGTCGTCAGGTTCAACTGAGCAAGTAACGTTATTTTCTACCTGATTCGTCGTATACTGGTATCAAAGGAGTGAATGTTATGCAGATTACATTTACAGAAGCTGCACTTGATCGCATCGATCAATTACGTGGTGATACGGAAGGCCAATTGCATCTGTATTACGATACAGAAGGATGCGGATGCGGGAACTCAGGTATTTTCAGCATTCGTCTCGTCTCCGCCGCAACGGATGAAGATATGACGATTGATTCAAATGTCGGACCCGTCCTTGTCAAACGGTGGTCGAGTCATTTTCTCGATCAGGAGATGACACTTGACTACAATGCAGAGAAAAAATCATTGATTTTAAAAAGTGACGGTCAATATTTCAATACGAACGTCCTCGTTACCGATCAGACCGGCTGCCAATTGACAGCCAACCGGTAAGACGATAAAAAAAGGCAGCTTCCCTCGTGGAAAGCTGCCTTTGTAGTGTGATGGACAGACAGGTACTGGATTGAGTAGAGAGCTTAGCAACTATCGAAATGTACGGCGATTCTGTCTGCATCTTGCACAAGTCGAACAAATTCCTGCCCGGAATCTGTTCACGAAGCCATTGCGTCCCCCATGTTCGCACACATATTCCTCGTGTGCTTATCTAGTATACGTAAAAAGAGATGCGTTGGATTGAGCTGATGTGCTGTCAGACCACATTCAAAACGGTTCGCTCGATTGTCTGTTGGTCCAAATCCTTGACCTTGACGGGACGGCTGTAGTAGTAGCCTTGTCCATAGTCGCATCCGAGCCGTTTCAGGAATTCATGTTGTTCAAGCGTTTCGACGCCTTCCGCCACCACTTCAATCCCGAGACTCTTCGCAAGCTGGATAATCATTTCTGTAATCGCTGTTCCCCTCTCGTCATGCGGTACTTCGTCAATGAATGACTTATCAATTTTTAAGATATCAATCGGTAAATGCTTTAGGTGGGTCAAAGAGGACAGACCCGTCCCGAAATCATCGAGTGCAATCGTTAAACTCAATTGCTTCAATTCTCCGAGCATCAACAAGGCCCGTTCAAGGTTCTCCATGACAGACGTTTCCGTAATTTCCAGCTGAAGCTGCAGTTCTCCACCATTCTTCAACGAGTGATGAACGATTTCCTTAATCATCAGGTTATGTGATTCCGACCGGAAATGCATGGCCGACAAATTGACGGAGACTTGACGGATGAAGTGGTCCTCTTCCCGCCAGGCTTCCATCTGCTTGACGGTTTCTTGCAGCACCCACTGGGTCAGTCGATGAATCAAACTATATTTTTCAGCGAGCGGAATGAACTCGGCCGGGGAAATGAAACCAAATTTCGGATGATTCCATCGAATCAGGACTTCCGCCTGCTCCACTTTCCCTGTTGCCAACGCGATTTTCGGTTGATAGACGAGATTAAATTCTTTAAAGTCCGTCATCGCCCGGCGTAAGGATCCGACAATTTGTTGTTCCCGACGATCCGAATGAAGCAGTTCATCATAGATGACGAAACGGTCCCGGCCTTCATTTTTTCCAGCACGTAAGGCGCTTTCCATCTGACCAATCCGTATCTCCAGCGAATCCTCTTCGTTCGGAACGATGATTCCGACTGTCGCTGTCAGATGAATCTCTTGTCCGTCGAGGAAAATCGGTTGTCGAATCGCTTCCAGTACATTCGTAAAAGCCTCTTCCAACAGATCAGGATCAATGTTTTGAATCAGAAAAAACTGCGTACCGTTGTAACGAATACAAGCCTCGTCTTCTCGAAGTAACGCTTTAATCCGGTCCGCAAATTGCCGAATGACAGCATCTCCCTGATCAAATCCAAATGTGTCGTTAATCCATTTGTAGCCGTCCAGATCAAGCAAGGCCATCGTCATCTGCTTTTTCGTTCGGCTATATTGTCCATCAACTTTCGCCATATGATAATCCAGCCAACGCCGGTTATGCAATCCTGTCAAATGATCGGTGTAAGCCATCATCTGTAAGGCGCGCCGCTCGAGGTGAATATACAGTCCGACGATCAACAAAATGATTAAAAAGACCGGAACCGCCACATCACTCAATATGTTTGAAGTGACGGGACGGGCTGTAATGTCTATCCCTGAAGAACTTGGAATGCAGAATGCCGTACCAAGCATCCCAACATAATGCATCGTTGAAATGCCGAATCCCATTAAAATCGCAACAGGAATCAAAATTCGTTTTTTATCGACGTGCCGCGTCACATAAAGCAGCAGGAGGGCGACATAGGCGACCGTAATGGCAATCACAATCGATAACGTGAATAAGGCCGCATCATAGCGGATATCCCCATCAAACTGCATCGCAATCATTCCGAGATAATGCATCATCGCAATTCCTGTTCCCATTAACGTTCCGGCAACGATGACTTTTTTCCTCGTCAGCTCTGAATAATATAAGAGATAAAAGGCAATCCAGGCAGCCGTCACGGCTGGAATGATTGATAAGAACATCAACACCCAGTCGTATTTGACCGGTACTGCCAATTCAAACGCACCCATCCCAACAAAATGCATGCCCCAAATGGATAATCCCATCGTCAAGGAGGACACAAACAGTGCTCTTTTTTTCAAAGATACGGCTTTTGCCAAACGGCGATTTAATTCAAGTGAGGCATAGGATCCAACGATGGCGACGATGACCGATAGGATGACCAATGTCTCTTCATAGTGTTTCGTTAAGGTGATCCATTCATTCATGATAAGTGCCTCTCTTTTTTAACTGACATTCCTATTAGTATCGTCTTCTTGTCGGTATTTCTTCAGTCTTCTGACAAACTTTCGTTAGAATAGATCGGCTTTTTTCTAAAATAGACGAATAAACTCGGAAAAACGTATGCAAAAAGGGATGCAATCAAAATTGCACCCCTTTCTATGAATTGAGACTGGCTTTTATAACGTGACGGAGGCAACGACTTCACCGGTCGGTTTTTCTAAGTCCGGTTCCGGTTCAACCGTGATCGCAACCGCATCAATCGTTCCATCTCCTTTTACCGGGAAGACGGCTGCTGCTTCTCCATCCTGTTCGATTACACCGTTTGCACGAGGAGTATCGCCTTGAATCGTCCATAGTTGATACAACTCGCCCTCTTTAAGTGGCGGTAAATCCTTCAGTTGGACAAGCATGAACTCTTTATCATCTTTCGTAAAAATCATACTCGAACCCTTGATGGAGGCCGTACTTTCAAAGTTGCCCATTCCTTTGACTTCGTCCATCGCAAACTCTTCCGCTGGAGAAGATTCGTCTTGCGAAAGAAAGTATGCGTTGGCACCAAGCGACAGGATTAAGGCTGCTGCGATACTCATGAGCCAACCGAGTGGCACAGAAGGTTTTTTATCTTTTTTCGAGCGTGCTGCATCAAGTTCAGAAACGCGGTCGGTCTCCTGAACAACCGGTTTCGAAGCCGGTGCTGTTCCCGGTTCGCTTTCTTGATTCGTTGATCCAAGGACCTCACCGAGAATCCGTGACTTCATGCCTGTTGGTATTGGCCGTTCCGGAAGTGATTCCGCGATGGGTAGCATCAAGTCTTGCATCTCTTGAAGCGCCTGTTTGCAGTCATCACAAGTCGCCAAGTGTGCTTCGAACGCGTCGCGATCGGCAGCTGATAATGTTCCGTTGAAGTAGTCGATTAAATCATGACAACGTTCTTCCATCAACGTTCCCTCCCGTCTAATATTTTCCGGAGTTCCTGGATGGCACTCCTGATTCTTGTTTTTACCGTTCCGAGCGGTACATGTAGCTGATCTGAGATTTGCTGTTGGGTCATTCCTTTAAAATAAACGAGTTCAATTAACTCTTGTTGATCTGGTTTCAGTTCACTGACGGCATCCCGGACTTCAGATGCGGTTTCACGCTCGATGACCGTCCGTTCGACCGGTTCATCATATCCGCCGTCCCGCTCCTCGACTTCAATCGTCGGCTGGCGTTTCTCACGTCTCAGACAGTCGAGCGCTGCATTGCGGGTAATCGTTAATACCCAAGAGGAAAACTTCCCTTTATCGGTATTAAAATCGACCCGTCCGTTCCATATCTTCATCCAGACTTCTTGAATGACTTCCTCTGATAAACGATCATTATTCGTAAAGCGATGAGCGAATGAGAACAATAGCCTTTCGTACTTCTCATACAGTACTTCGAGAGCCTGTTCATCTCCACTGCGCATCTCATGATAAAGCGATTCATCGGATTGAGTATGCATCCTTCTCCTCCTTGTGATCAGTCAGCCTTATCATATAGTATACGCAAGCTGACGCGAAATCGTTTTAGTTTTTTATCTTTTTTCATTTTTTTGTCCACCACATCCATATTCCCTATTCTACTAAAAAATATAGCTCAAAAAGCGGTTGGATTGACAGCAATACCATGATGGGCATAGCATAAAGATATCGAATAGACGGATTGCATCTCAGAATGGAGGAAAATACATGGATTATGATCGGAAAATGAAGAACCGGGTCAGCCGCATCGAAGGGCAACTCCGCGGTATCTTACGGATGATGGAAGAAGGGCAGGATTGCCGTGATGTCATCACCCAACTGTCTGCTGCCCGCTCCGCCATCGACCGGACGATTGGTGTCGTCGTAAGCTCAAATTTGATTGAGTGTGTCAAAGAGGCGGAACAATCCGGCGAAGGACAGACCGAGGAATTGGTCAAGGAAGCCGTTAATTTACTGGTAAAAAGCCGCTAATCGATTCCTTGGAATCGTTAATAGTCCTGCTCTGCTTAGGTGCGGTGCAGGACTTATTTTTGTTTCCGCCGTATGTTTTGGAATCGAGATAAAAAGGAACAATAAAAGGCATGACTAAAAGTGACTTGAACATGAGGAGGAACCGAACATGACTACGTATCAACTCGATCAGGACCACAGCTCCATTACATTCTCAGTCAAACACATGATGATTTCAAAAGTTAAAGGAGAATTCCGTGACTTTACCTTTGAGGTCAGCGGGGAAGCACACGATTTAGAAAACGCCTCTGCTGTCGTAACGATTCCGGTCGCTACAATCGACACGCGCAGCAACGATCGTGATACACATTTGAAATCAGCTGATTTCTTTGATGTCGAGCAGTATCCGAACATTACTTACCGTGTGACTTCGTTCAAAAAACACTCCGGTGATGAATACGAAGTGACCGGTGACTTGACGATTAAGGATGTCACGCGGACAGAAACGTTTAAGGTCGAGTATGAAGGCAGCGGTGTCGATCCTTGGGGCAATACCCGTTCCGGCTTTGAAGTCGATGGAAAAATCAAACGGGAAGACTACAATCTCACTTGGAACGTCGCCCTGGAAGCCGGTGGTGTATTGGTCGGCAGTGACGTGAAGTTCCAATTACACCTCGAGTTCATTCACGGATAATTATCAAATAGAGATCATAGTATATGTAGGGGGAAATCAGATGACCGTTTCACTTTTTATCGATGTTGCATGTAAGACCGGGGAATCACCCGTGTACGACGCCAAAACAAAACGATTTTATTTCGTCGATATTCCGGGCAAACTTCTATTTTCATATGACTTAACGACAGAGGCTTTAAAACCTTACCAGTTACCAAGTGCCATCACATCGATCGCTTTGACGGATGCGCCGGATTTCCTTCGCGTCACGTCGGCACACGGTTTCGGAACGTTCGACTTAAAGGAAGGACACCTGTCCCTTGAAACCAAATTGACGCTTCCTGCTTCGGACCGGATGAACGATGGGAAACTCGATCCGTCGGGTCAGTATGTTGCCGGAAGCATCAATGAAGAAGACGGTGAGACGGCTTCACTCTACCGCCTGCGTCATGACGGCTCAGTCGACGTCCTCCTTGAAAACTTGACGAACTCGAACGGGCTCGTCTGGTCAGAGGATGGCAAGACGCTGTATCATATCGATACGCCGACGAAAAAAGTTTATGCTTTTGACTATGCAGCGGATCAGCCGTTGACGAACCGTCGCGTGGCGATCGACTTAGAGAACGAAGACGGTTTCCCGGACGGTATGACAAAAGATACGGAAGGTCATGTCTTCATCGCTCATTACGCCGGATCATGCCTAACGCGTTGGAATCTTGACACAGGCGAAAAACTTGCTCATATCGACTTCCCGGTTTCAAACCCGACCTGCCCGATTCTATATGAAGATCGTCTTTTGGTCACTTCAGCAGCAGACGGTGACGATCAAGAGCATGCAGGTGCCGTTTTCGAAGTCACGTATTGATCCATTCACTCCCTCTCGATGAGGGAGTTTTTTTGTGGACGCCTGTACTAAAACAGGCGATACTGAAAGAGAAGCGAATATTTTGACGAGGGAGTGTACCCGGATGCGTATTTCATCGATTGAACGGCTTCATCAACTGCAAACGACCCCGTCCTTTTTCCCGGTCAACTGTTACCTATTTGAAGAAGCAGACAGCCTTACCTTGATTGATACAGGAATCTCACTGAATGCCAAAGCCATCTATTCCGTCATCAAGTCTTTTGATAAACCGTTACAATCCATCATCTTGACCCACGCGCATGCCGATCATGTCGGTTCCCTTGATTTTTTAGCGAGTGCCTTCCCGCTCGCTGAAGTATCCATCAGTTATCGGGATGCCGCCCTGCTCAGTGGCGACGAATCGTTACGCGAAGGCGAAACGACACCTCTTAAAGGCGGCATTCCAAAAAACATCAAGACCCGTCCTGATCGGTTACTCGAAAGCGGTCAACAGATCGGCAGTTTAAGTGTCATCTCTTCTCCAGGGCATACACCGGGATCGATTTCCCTTTGGCACGAAGGCAGCCGGACCTTGATTGCCGGTGACGCCTTCCAAACCCAAGGCGGTTTAGCCGTCTCGGGTGATACAAGATGGCAGTTTCCCTTCCCGTCCCTTGCGACGTGGGATAAGGAAGTGGCGCTTCAATCGGCGCATCAGTTAACGGAATTGACACCGGACGTCCTGGCGGTTGGTCACGGACCGCTCGTTGTCGCACCGAGCTTTGACATGCGTCAGGCCGTCGATCGGTTCGAACAGGTCCTGTCCTCGAAAAAACGAAATGGTTATACTTGAACATCAGTCCGACCAAAAAATCCGGACAGCTTCCTGCTCCTCATTTCTTAATGAAGAGTAGAAGTTGTCCGGATTTTTTTTGTTGACTGTTCCCGCTGTTTACGGCATCTCGTATCGATACAAACGGGCTTCATACGGTGCTAATCGATTCCTGTCAGACGTGTCATAATTCGTTAAAATCAGCTGTTCTTCCGGTAATCCGAACGTCGTCGTAACCGGTTCATCATGGACATTTAACACGATCCGCCAAACCAACCCGTCAAGGACCCGTTCATAGACATACAAGTACGGATCTTGAATCGCTAAATCACGATAAATGCCGTAAACCATGACAGGATGTGCTTTCCGTAAGTCAATTAATTTCCGGTAAAAGGCCAGCACGGAATCCGGATCCTGCTCTGCCGCTTCGACGTTGATTTCACGGTAGTTCGGATTGACCGTCATCCACGGTATCGAAACGGTAAAACCGGCTGCTTTATCCGCATTCCATTGCATCGGTGTCCGGGAGTTGTCACGTGCCCGTAACTGCATCGATGACAGAACCGTTCCGGGTGATTCGCCGGTCGCAACCCGCTCGGCGTATTGATTCCGAAACGCAACGTCCTGATAGGACTCCGGATCAGAAAAACGGATGCCGGTCATACCGATTTCTTCCCCTTGATAAATGTACGGGATGCCGGGTAACGTATGGAGCATCAACCCCAGCAACTTGGCACTTTCGACGCGATACCGTTCGCTTCCGAAACGCGTCACCTGACGCGTGTGGTCATGGTTGTTCAAAAACTGGGACGCGACGCCGCTTGGATAAAGTGCTTCATGCCAGCGTTTTTGAATTTGTTTGAAACGTGGCAAATCCATCGTCTCCATATCATCTGCGACCTCAAAATGAAACAACGTCCGCAATTCATTCCGTTCTTCACCGACGTACAGCAATCCGTCTTCCGGTCCGACGAACGGAATTTCACCGACCGTAAAGAGGTCCGTTCCCGCCAGGACTTCTTGGTGCATCTCCTGCAACAATTCGTGAATGCCCGGTTGGTTCCCTAAGTACGATAAATCCAAAGGATCCGCGACATCGTCATACGTCGCCCGTTTCTTGATCAGGTTGATGACGTCCATCCGGAAACCGTCGATGCCTTTATCCGCCCACCAGCGCATCATCGAATAAACAGCTTCCCGGACAGCCGGATGTTCCCAGTTCAAGTCCGGTTGCTCCGATGCAAACGAGTGGAAATAATACTGCTCGCGTGTCTCATCCCATGTCCACGGGCTCGGTGCAAAATACGACCGCCAGTTATTCGGAGGTGTTCCTTTTTCCCCGTCCTGCCAAATGTACCAATCGGCTTTCTCGTTCGTTCGACTGCTGCGGGATTCCTTAAACCACGCATGTTGATCACTTGTATGATTGACGACTAAATCAAGAATCAATTTCAGATTCCGTTCATGAGCTGCTGTAATCAACTCTTCCAAGTCGGACATCGTCCCCGCTTTTTCCATGATGGTATAGTAATCGGAAATATCGTACCCGTTATCAATATCGGGTGATGTATAACAGGGATTTAACCAGATGACATCGACACCAAGAGATGCGATGTAATCCAACTTTTCAATCACCCCGCGTAAATCGCCCATCCCATCTCCGTCCGAGTCCTTAAAACTGCGCCAATATACTTGATAGACAACAGCTTCTTTCCACCAGGTCCGATTCATCCCCATCATCTCCTTTATGATTCAATCGTATTCTAATTCAGTGTATCAAAAACATGAAAGACTTCGGTTCTTTTTACCAATTATCAGCAATTATTAAAAAATCCTTTTCTTTTTTCTGAAAATTCGTTATCCTTGACGACAATACCCAACAAGGAGGAAAACAGATGAAACATTTTGCCCCATCGATTGCGATTGATCGGTTACCTGCTCCGGTCTTCGCCGAGCTTGCTCAGCGGATCGGTGCCGTCAAAGCCGCCGGCCACGATGTCATCACGCTTGGTCAGGGAACACCGGATCAGACGACACCTGTACATATTCTAGATGCTTTAAAAGAGGCGATTAATGACGCGGCAAACCTCCAGTATCCGCCGTTTCGCGGCCATGATTTCCTCAAACAGGCCGTTGCCGATTTTTATCAGACGGAGTTCGGCGTGACGATTGATCCCGCTTCTGAGGTCGCCATTCTGCTCGGCAGTAAAGCCGGTATCGTCGCTTTACCGCAAACCATCGTCAATCCCGGCGAAGGTGTCATCGTTCCGGATCCCGGCTATCCGGATTACTTATCCGGTGCAGCACTTGCCGGTGCTTACCCGATCACGTTACCGCTCCTTGCGGAAAATGCTTTTTTACCTGACTACACGTTACTCGATACGACGGATGTCGAACGGGCCCGGATGCTGTTCCTCAACTATCCGAGTAACCCGACCGGTGCGACGGCGACGGCGGAAGCCTTTGAGCAGACCGTTGCCTTCGCTGACGCAAACGATATTTGTGTCGTCCATGATTTGGCGTACGGCGGAATCAGCTTTGACGGTCCGACTAGAAGTTTCCTCCAGACAGAAGGGGCGAAAGACGTCGGAATTGAACTGTTTTCGTTATCGAAACGCTTTAACATGTCCGGTTTCCGGATTGCCTTTGCGATTGGTAATCCGTCCGTCATCTCAAGTATCGAGACGTACCAGGAACATTTATACGTCAGTGCCTTCACACCGATTCAGCACGCAGCGACCGTTGCTCTCTCCAGTGATCAAACATGCGTCCGTGAACTCAGTGCTCTGTACGAAGCCCGTCGTGATGCCTTGTTCGGTAAGTTACAGGAGATTGGTTGGGAAGGACCGGTTCCGGGTGGTTCATTCTTCGTCTGGTTACCCGTCCCGTCTGGTTTTACCTCACAAAGCTTTACCGACCATTTGCTTGACGAGGCCCATGTCGCCGTCACACCGGGACATTTCTTCGGGGAATACGGCGAAGGCTATGTCCGGATCAGCCTGATTGCTGATGCCGATCGATTGGTCGAAGCTGCCGAACGGATTGGTCAGCTCAATCTGTTTCAGCAAGCCGTTGCGGAATAATTCTGAAAAAACGTTTGACAAATGGGAATGATTTCCGTTACAGTAAGTCCCAACAGCATAATTACTTATCGAGAGCGACCGAGGGATTAGGCCCAACGACGTCCGGCAACCACCTTTAAGGAACGGTGCCACATCCTACAGAATGTTTCATTCTGAGAGATAAGTTACGAAATCTTACACTTCGTCGCTTTTTTCTGGTTGCTCTTAACTGGAAAAAAGCGATTTTTTTGTATAGGGAGGAAACGACAGATGATTGAATTTAAAGGCATCACCAAACGGTTCGTTCGTGACCGGACACCGATTTTCGCATTACGCGATGTCAACTTAACGATTCAGCAAGGTGAAATCTTTGGCATCATCGGTGAGTCCGGTGCCGGAAAAAGTACGTTACTCCGGTTGATTAATGGACTGGAGACGCCGACACAAGGAACGGTCAAAGTATCGGGCATCAACCTGTCCGACCTCTCAAAAGGCAGCTTACGCGAACTACGACTGAAGATCGGGATGATCTTTCAACACTTTCAACTGATTCAATCGCGGAACGTTTCCGACAACATTGCGTTCGCCTTAAAAGCAGCCGGCGTTAAACGCAGTGATTTCCCAAGCCGGATCAAAGAACTCGTCGCCCTGGTCGGACTTGAAGGATTCGAGACGAACTTTCCGAGCCAGCTCAGCGGTGGTCAAAAGCAACGGGTCGGGATTGCCCGCGCCCTTGCCAATAATCCGAGTGTCCTGTTGTGTGATGAAGCAACGTCAGCTCTTGATCCGGTCACGACACTGCAAATCCTGGAACTGCTGAAAGACTTGAATGAACGACTCGGCCTGACAATCATCCTCATCACCCACGAGATTGATGTCGTCAAACAAATCTGCCACCGCGTTGCCGTCATGGCGCAAGGCGAAGTCGTCGAAGTCGCAAGTACATACGACTTATTCAGTCAGCCGACCCATGATGTCACAAAACATTATGTCGATACGGCACTTCAAATTGAATTACCGGAACGCATCTTACGGACGACACCCGGTAAAATCATTCGCCTGCAATTCACGGGTGAGAAGACCGGCGAAAGTACGTTATCGGAAGCGATCAAACAGTTTGATATCTCCGTCAGTATTCTCCACGGCAAGGTCGATTATATCCAAAACGTCGCCTTCGGAGTCCTGATCGTCAGCTTGACTGGTCCGACGCTTCACGTGAATAAGGCCCTGACATGGCTTGAAGAACAACTCCACACACTTGAGGTGATCCAGGATGTGGCTTGAACGAATCGAAACCATGTTACCGGATCTTACAAAAGCTTTAGCCGAGACGGCCCTGATGGTCGGGATTTCACTGGGCTTTGCCCTCGTCATCGGCATCCCGCTCGGAATTTTACTTTTCATCACGGACCGGGGACTGTTTTTCCAAAACGTCGCCGTTCGCAGCATCTTGGACTTTTTCGTTAATATCGTTCGTTCGTTACCGTTCATCATCTTGCTCGTCGCGCTGATTCCACTGACGCAATTGTTGCTCGACAATACGATTGGTCCGACAGCCGCTTCTGTCAGCTTAAGTGTTGCCGCCATTCCGTTCCTCGCCCGACTCGTCGAGACATCACTCCGTGAGATTCCACCGGGCTTGATCGAAGCTGCTGAGGCATGCGGCGCAACACCGTTTCGTATCATCATCAGCGCCCTGTTACCGGAAGCCCTTCCCGGAATCATCCAAGCGGTGACGTTGACGACGATCAGCCTGATCGGCTTTTCTGCCATGGCCGGCATCGTCGGCGGCGGCGGTGTCGGCGACCTCGCCATCCGCTTCGGTTATTACCGGTACGATAACGTCGTCATGATCGTGACGATCATCGTACTCGTCGTCATCGTCCAAAGTATTCAAGGACTCGGCAATCAACTTGCCCGCCGTGCTGATAAACGTTAACTACAAATAGAAAACCTTAAGGGAGAGAATGAAAATGAAAAAACGTTATGCCTTTTTAGCAACAGGATTACTGGGAGCCGGGATTCTTGCCGGCTGTGGCGACAGCAGTGCGAAAGAAGAAACCAAGTCGATTAAGATCGGTGCGACGAGCGGTCCTTACAGTGACATGGTCAAAGAAGCGATTCAGCCTGGTCTTGAAAAGAAAGGCTATAAAGTCGAAATCGTTGAATTCAGCGATTACATCCAGCCGAACATCGCGCTCGGCAGCGGCGACATCGACGCGAACTTGTTCCAACATTCGATCTATCTGAAGACGTTCGCGAAGGAAAAGAATCTCGATCTTAAAGGGCTGATCACTGTTCCGACGGCACCGATGGGCTTATACAGTAAATCCTATAAGTCGCTTGATGACGTCAAGACAGGCGCGGAAGTCGCAACACCAAACGATCCGACCAACCAAGCCCGCGCGTTAAACTTACTCGCTGAACAAGGCTGGATTGAGTTGAAGCCGGATGCTGATCCATTGACGGTTTCTGAAAAAGACATCGTCAAGAATCCGAAGAAACTCGTCATCAAACCACTTGAGGCAGCACAGTTGCCACGTGCCATCGAGAGTGTTGATATTTCTGCTGTTCCTGGAAACTTTGCCCTTGCTGCGAAATTCGATTTACTTGATGCATTAGCACTCGAGAAAATGGACGAGCAGTACCGTAACTTAGTTGCTGTCAAAACAGCAGATGAAAAGAAACAGCTCGCGAAAGACTTGACGGCTGTCGTGGAGTCAGAGGACTTTAACGCTGTCATCGAAAAGTCCTTTAAAGGCTTCAGTAAGCCCGAGTGGGCAAACTGATGTAATTCTTTTTGTCGATTAGCTCGTCTAAAGATGATATAAAACCCCTGAAACAGCTGCCTCCCCTTACAAACGGAGGTGGAACGGTTTCAGGGGTTTTCCATTAAATAGGGACTCCTGGAGAAGACAGGGCTTCGTCAATCAAAATTCCCCTCTCATTTTTCAAGATAGAATTCAAATTTAGATAGCGCGTCATCCATCTACAGATTGATCCACACAAAAGAACCTCAATCCTGCTTTCGCAAAATTGAGGCTAAGTGCACTGTTTGGTTTTAACTTTCACTTCAACGGTGTCCGGAAATTAATTGTAAAGTACGGTGAATTGTCCCGGAACGCCACACCGGTATCTGCCTGTTTGAAGTCCTTGTTCATGATGTTATCACGGTGTCCTTTTGAGTTCATCAATCCCCAATGTGCTGCAAAGACATTCGGATAGCCCATCGACAGATTTTCTCCGGCTGCCGAAAAGCGAATTCCTTTTTTCTTCATCCGATCAAACGGATCACGTCCTTCTGGATCGGTATGAGAGAAGAAATTATTCTTCGCCATGTTCTCACTGTGTGCCCGTGTGACAGGTTTCAGCGCATTGTACGGAGTGAGTGCTCCGAGCTTATAATCGGCCCGGTCCCAGTTCATCAGACGCAACATCAACTTCTCATCCGTTGTCCGTAACGCACTTGAAGCCTTACCATAAAATCCACTTTTTTTCGCTTCGATTTCTTTCGGTATCGCAAGTGTCGCTTTGACTTTGTTACCGTCGTGCTGGTCAAAGAAATATGTCACATACCGGTCCTTTTTTTCATAGACAGCGGCATGATCAAGGTTCAACAAATAGTTCGTATTGCCTTTCCGGTACGATTTGACGGCTTTCCAGCCTTTTTTCGCAAGGGTCGTTTCCGTGTCTTTGTTTAAAACGGCCCCTTGCGTCGTTACGCCGTTTTTCGAACGGTACTTCCCATAATCCTTGCCGTCTTTCGTCAATGCCACGAACTCTTCCGTTGCCGTCCGCCTGACTTCCCAGTCATAACCCGGGTATTCACTTGTATATCGATCAATCAGCGTTCCTCCACTTTTCGGATAATCCGCTTCTGCTTGTTCCATCGGGATGTTCTCATAACTAAAGAAAGCAACAGCTGCTATTCCAAGTACTAACCACTTTTTCATCCGTTTGCCTCCTCGCTTCTTCCATTGACTTCATTTTAAAAGAAACCCGTCCGTTCGAACAGCCTAAGCTATCGTTTCAAGTGAAATCACATGATTCAGCAACCCGCTTCACACTTTTGACACATCTCAGATTTTGCGTGTAAAGGAGGTCTGACGTCTTTATTCATCGCATTCTCACACCATTATCATACATAAAATAAACTATTCTTTCCCTGTTGTTAAAATGTGTGAACATTCTTTTATTTTTATTCCCTTTAAATGTTGTTGCCGTTCCTGAAAACCCTCGCTATCATTAGAACTCGTAAGGAAAAAATAAGGAAATTCTATATAATATCTACTTCCAAAGGAGTATGCCATGATTCTACTTTATTTTATCTATGAATCGATCACGTTTTTACCGATTCAACAGTATCTGTTTTCCGGATGGCTCATTTTAGTTTTGCTGACCGTCTCGTTTAGTCTCGCCAATGCGCATGAGGAAGTCCATATCAGTCAACGGTTCGGTTTCGAACTTCTCGTCCCGGGTGTCGGTCATCTGTTACGTAAACAATTTATTCCCGGCCTTGCCATTATCCTGTTATTGATCATCATTCATTTTACGTATATGTTCCGTGCCATCCCATTAAACCTCGCACTATTGCTTACCCTTTTGATCAGTCTGCTGTCCTTTTTCTCGCTCTTTATCCGAATACACAAAAAAGCGGACCATTAAGTCCGCTTTTTTAATACAATCGCTTAGTATTTCGTTGTTTCTTTTAATTTGTACCCATTCGACAGTTCAAGCCAAATCGTTTTACCTTTTTTCGTTTTTACCTGGATGTACGGACGACCTTGAGAAACACGCAGTTCAAGTAAATCTCCTTGCTGATCGGCATGTGTTTCGCTTGCCTTGTCCCATTTGCCGGCGAGTTGACGCTCGATGAAGATATGCTTTCCTTTTTGAACGGCACGCCATTTTCCGATTTCTGCTTTACCGTTGACTGCAACGGCGCTTTCCATTCCTTGAATCGAGATGATGGCTGGATCGTGGTCACTTGCGCTGCCGTCTGCTTCCATATAATCCGAGTTGATATTGACGATATCAGACGATGTATACGGCTTCAGGTTTTTCGAAATCAAGACATGGTCGAGCACCTGTGCGTTTCCGTTATACACATAAGAATAACGTTCCGATTTCGGAAGGTCATCGACCGTGTTCCAAAGGTTGTCCCCTTTTAAGATATCAAGTGTTTTCGAGAACTGGAAGTCATTCAAGTCACCCAGTACGACGACGTTTGAATCTTTCACTTCTGTTTCCAGTTCGTTGACGAAGTTTTGGACGATGCCAGCGATTGCGTGACGCTGAACCTCACTCTTACGAACGACCGGTTGATTTTTACCGAAGTCCGCTCCATCGCCGCCTTTTGAATTAAAGTGGTTAACGATGACGTGATACGATTCACCTTTAAAGATGAATTCGCCGACGAGTGGTTTCCGTGAGCTGGCGAAGTTTGGATCGTTCGGTTGAATACGACCCGGGTTGTTCGTCAGCTTACCGTTTTCAACGGCAACAGCTTCTGTCGCTGTTCCTTTTTCACCTGGTGCAAGCGAAACACGCGCTGGGTTATATAAGAAACCGACACGGATATTCCCGCCGGGCTGTCCGCCGTCTTTTTTATCTTCCGGTGCGATATCCGTATAGGCATAACGGACACCTGTTTTCGCTTCGATTGCTGTAATCAATGTTTCAAATGATTTCGATGCATCGACTGTCCCGCTGTCTGTCGCCCCATCGTTATCCTGCATTTCTGTCAAACCGACGATATCCGGTGTTTTCAAGAATGTCGCGATGCCTTCCGAGACACGGTCGACTTTTCCGGCATCTGCCGTCGAAGCAAAGTTTTCCACGTTGTACGAAGCAACGGTCAGACGCGAATCGCCTGTTTCAATGTTCGTCGGTTGACGATCGACTTCACTTGTAATCAACTTCGGCAAATCAGCTGCTTTCGCGAGCACTTTATACGCCGAATAGTTATAGCTCATGACACCTTCAATTGTACCTTCGAAACGGTCCCCTGATTTCGCACGGTACGAGCTGCTGCCCATCTCGACGAACAGACGCTCAGGATTGGCATTATCCGCTGTCAGAATTGGTGTGCCACGTTTCGTGTAGACTTTATCCGCTGTTTGTGTCCGGACTGGAATCGTCCGGTTGGCTTGCGGTCCCGTGACGATGGCATTCGGAAGCGCGACACGCATTCCTTCGACACTCTCGTATAAATCAATCGCATCTTCAGCCGGATCAAATTCAGCAAATGAATCGTTATCGATGACTTGCGTTGGAATCAAAACACCGTTTTCCCCGAGAACGATACTCGCCGGCAATCCTGTGTTCAATGCCCCTTTAACGAGATTGACTGTACTGATTTCTGTGACGGCGAGATCCGTATCAAACTTGTCACTGTATCCGCCAAGCAACCATTCCTTGACATACCCTGTCGTTGCGACGGTCTGGCCGACTGCTGCGCCGTGATTTTTCGCGTAGACCAACACCCCTTCAGAGGTCTTGCTGTTATTATCCGGATTTGGATCCTGCATGTAGAAGTTGTTCGCATCGACGACATATGTGACGACACCCGTCGTCCGGACGAGTTGATCCGCGTATGGTGATGTATGCGCTACCCCTTGAATGCTGCTGATTTTCGTGATTGGAGGTGCGATGTAATATTTGAATGTCGAAACAGCCGACGTTTTTCCATCTTTGACGGCAACCGCTTGAATCGTTACTGCATCATTGATTGTAATCGGACCAGAGTAGACCGGACTTTCGGCAGTCGGAGTTGATCCGTCGACTGTATAGTGAATCGTCCCTTCTGCTGTCAATGTCACTTGATCCCCACGTTCGACTTCGCCGACC
Organism: Exiguobacterium sibiricum 7-3; assembly: GCF_000620865.1. Lineage (NCBI taxonomy): Bacteria > Bacillati > Bacillota > Bacilli > Caryophanales > Exiguobacterium > Exiguobacterium artemiae. The sequence goes on along the minus strand of NZ_KK211190.1, from coordinate 520,664 downwards.
GGTGACGCCGTCGGTGCGACTAAAACGTCTCCTGCTTCAGCAGCGTGTGTACCGAGATCCGTCAACGTATCGACCGGGAAGCTCGTCCATTGTGACGGTTCGTATGTTTTCGAGCCGGCTGTCACGTTTGATTTCCGGACAAGTGTCGTATCTTTCGCAAAATCAGTGCTTGAGCCGACCGGTCCGATGATGTCGAGAACGACATCACCTTTTTTCAAAGCCACCGGATCATTTCCGTTGAAGTTGAGTGATCCCGTTGTTTGTTGTGCTTTTCCTTTAATATCTGCATTTGCACTTGAATTGGCAATGACAAACGTTTTCCCCGGTTCAATCGTTCCCGACAATGTGATTTTCGACTCCGTCGGCCCACCATTCGTGTATTGAACAAGTGTGTAATCTGAAAGATTGATGATTTGACCCGAACCATTATAAATTTCGATTGCCTTGTTGTTACTTGAACCCTCTATGTACTCGGACAAGATGACGCCTTCGCCTTCTGCCCCTACCGTAATACCTGCTTGTGGAAGAATTCCTGCTGTTAATGCTCCGACCAATGCCCACTTCCCAAACGTACTGACGTTCTTCATGATGTTAACCCCCTATGAATTTTCTGACACTTCTTCATATTATCAGATATATTTACGAATAGTGTATATTTTATGTAAAAAAAGACCTTAATATTCGTAAAAGAATTAATTGTTAACGCTTACAAAAATTAATCATTCGTCTTTGCGTTACAAAGAAACATGAAAGACATACAATCGCTTAAAAAAGAGCATAAAAAAAACGCCTTATCAGCGTGTCTGTTTTTAGGTGTCATGAGAATCGAGGATACAGGTGATCAAAACACCTGAAACGACGAAAGCCCTACCTCTCTTTCGTTGTTACGGCTCCTTGGCCGCGCCAGCTGAATCAAGCGTTTTAGCGAGAATCAAGTTACGCGTTGGGTTGCGTATTTACTGGGATTTTTAGAATTTCGCTCGGAATGAGCTGAAAAGTATCGAATGGAAGGTTTATCTTGCTGGGTCAACTTCTTCTAGCTAAACAGAAGAAGGACAAAATAAAAGCGATGACTTATGTCTGACTCATTTGTCAGTAAGGTCTAAAAATCCTGACCTGATTATTAAATTGTGTATTTTAGTGATGGATTCTCACATGAGTGATCATCCCCGATTCATGACAAAATCTAATATATCATGTTTTATTTTATAAAGTCAATCTTTTTTTTACAGCTTCTATTTTTTAATCCGAGTCCTTCTGTTGATTCCCACTTCAAACACCGCTATCGTTAAGGCTATTAGAAGATGATTGACATTACTATAGAAGAAACGAGGTTTTAAAGATGGCGATGAACCGACTGATCAATGAAAAAAGTCCTTACTTGCTCCAACACGCAACCAACCCTGTCGACTGGTATCCATGGGGGGAAGAAGCCTTTTCCGCTGCCCGTGCGGCGAATAAACCAATTTTTCTATCGATTGGTTATTCGACTTGTCATTGGTGTCATGTCCTGGCTCACGAAAGCTTCGAAGACGAAGAGACGGCTCGTCTGCTCAATGATCGTTTCATCTCAATTAAAGTCGACCGGGAAGAACGGCCGGATATCGATCAGATTTACATGACGGCGGCACAACTGATGAACGGACAAGGCGGTTGGCCGCTCAGTGTCTTCCTCTCCCCCGATCAGACACCGTTTTATATCGGGACCTATTTTCCGAAGACCCCGCAGTTCAATCGGCCGAGCTTTCGGCAAGTCATTCTGCAACTCAGTGAACATTACCGGACGGATCCGGACAAAATCCAACGGGTCGGTCAGGAAATCATCCAAGCATTAACGACAATCACAGACTTCAACTCATCAGATCAATTGGACGAAGCAGTGGTCCATGAGACGTTTGATCAGGCAATGCGTCAGTTTGATGTCGAGCACGGCGGGTTTGGTACAGCACCGAAGTTCCCCTCACCTTCCTTACTGACTTTTCTGCTCGATTATTACCGGTTTGCAGAAGATGAGACGGCTTTGCAGATGGTCATGCGGACATTAACCGCGATGCGTGACGGGGGAATTACGGATCACGTCGGTTTCGGTCTTTACCGGTATACCGTCGACGAACGCTGGGAAATCCCGCATTTCGAAAAAATGTTGTATGACAACGCGTTATTTGCAACGTTATGCATCGAGACGTACCAAGTGTCCGGCAGAGAACGGTTCAAACAATACGCAGAAGAAGTTTTTGCCTATATCGAACGCGATTTATCCTCTCCGGATGGCGCTTTTTATTCGGCAGAAGATGCGGACAGTGAAGGTCGTGAAGGACTTTTCTATACGTTCACTTTCGATGAACTCACGGATTTACTCGGGAAAGAGGCCGTGTTCCCATTGCTCTATCAAGCGACACCTCAAGGCAACTTTGAAGGACGGATTGTTTTTCGGCGGACCGGTCAATCGATCCAACAACTGGTGGCTGATCGCGGTTCTTCCCTTCAAGACATTTTGATCCAACTCGAGCAGGAAAGACAAACCTTGCTGCAGTTCCGCAATCAACGGACGCGCCCGTTCCGTGATGATAAAGTATTGACCTCCTGGAACGCTTTAATGATTTCTGCCTATGCGAAAGCCGGACGTGTTTTTGATGATGCCCGCTATACGCAACGCGCAACACAGGCATTGACGTTCCTCGAAACACATTTGATGGAGGGCGACCGTTTGCATGTCCGTTACCGTCAAGGTCATGTGCAGGGAAATGGTTATCTCGATGATTACAGCTTTTTGACGGAAGCGTATCTGGAATTGCATCAAACGACACAGCAGATCATCTACCTGAAACAAGCCATCACGCTGACGGAGCGGATGATGAAAGACTTTTCTGACGAGGATGGTAGCTTTTTCTTCACTTCAATCGATGACGAAACGTTGCTTGTTCGTCCAAAAGATGTATATGACGGTGTCAAACCCGCCGGAAACAGTACGGCTGTCTCGAATCTCCTCCGCTTATCGCAGCTGACAGGCCGGACAGATTACCGTGACCAGGCACAGCGGAATTTCACGACGCTCGCTTCAGAAGTCAAATCACAACCAACGGGCTTTGCCAGTCTTATAAGCGTCTATACCCGGACGTTGATGGAGCCAAAAGAATTGATTGTACTGACAGAAAACTATGGGGAGGTCGAGTCCTTCCTGACGCAACTCCACCAGCGACGGTTGCCTGAACTGTCACTTCTCGTCGGTGAAAAAACGGTACTTCTTGAAATTGCTCCGTTCATTGCTGAGTATGATCCTCCGACCCAACAGGCAACAGCCTATCTTTGTCGTGATTTCCAGTGTGATCGACCGACAACAGATCTCTCCGAACTTCTCCAAAAAATCATCATATGACTTAATTCCCTTCTGTTTCCCAAAACAGAAGGGTTTTTCAAAAAACTAAACCCCTTTTTTCAAAAAAAATCTAAATATACTGTAGATAAATGTTTTATTGTCGATAGTAAGTATAGGCAAATTAATTTCACAACTTAGAATTGACATCCTAGAGCCCGATACGTCTTCGGACGAATTCTAACTAGGAGGATACGATCTTTGAACACGACACTATTCACGAAAACCTTGAAGATGCTGGTCAGCTTCATCCTGGTCCTCGGCATATTTGTTTCTTACAGTCCATCGCTCGAGGCCGCAACGACCAACGCAACGACCTACCGTCTGTCTGCTGATACTTATCTGTATGACAAGACGACATCTTCACGGAAACGCTTGTTGACGATCAAGACCGGAACTATCGTTTCATCCACGTATGCGTCGGCTTCTGGATTTTTCAGAAGAGTTTCATACGGTGGAAAAACGGGATATGTCGCGTCAAAATATCTAGCAGCATCTGATAACAAAGAAACGATCAAGGGACAACGGTTCCTCGTTTCGAAAAAGACGACCCTTCATACGTCGGCGTCGGCTACAGCGCCTGTCATCGCTACATTAAATGAACAGGATGCGTACTACAGTTCACAAAAAATCACGAATTCGTTTGGCGAAGTCTGGTACCGCGTTAACTATGACGGTAAGACCGTTTATGCGCGTGCCTTGAACACGACACCCATCGCCTATACGAAAATGTCGAAAACCGCTTTAAAGACGACAGACGGTTACATTCTCCGTCAATATGCCGGTACAGCCTATCCGCGGCAGATTGTCGTTCCAACAGGTACTTCCCTGCAAACGACCGGTCGAATCGGTGACTGGTACAATGTCACGTATGCAGGCAAGTCAGGGTATATGCATAAAGGGGCATTCGCCGGCTCTTCGAAACAAGAAGTGACGACGATTCCGGAAACAGCGTTCAAGACGAAATCTGCTCTTGTCCTGTATGACACGACGGACGGAACAAAACATCCGCTCGTCACGATTCCAAAAGGTACGATCGTCAAATCGACGGCTCGTTCCGGTCTCTATCACCGTGTCACGTACGACGGAAAAACAGGATATGCCTTGACTGCTGCTTTGAGCGAATATACGGCAAAGATCAAGTTAGCATCATCACGGTTCCTGTTGACGAACTCGGTTGAAATCAAAGCCACTCCGTTCTCATCCGGTGCGACACTGGCCGGCTTACAAACAGGTAACGTCTACTATACGACACAACTCGTGACGAATCCGATCGGTGAGCAGTGGCATAAGGTCTCAAAAGACGGCAAAACAGGTTACGTTAAAATCAATCAAGGAAACACGATCAAGTACTATACCGTCCACGATCTTTCTTTAAAGACGACGACAGCGACGGCGATCCATTCGTATGCCGGACCTTCTTACGGAATCATCAAAACGATTCCAAACGGGACCGTCATCAAGATCCAGGGTCAAATCGGAAACTGGTATAAAGTCTCGTATGACGGAAAATCAGGTTACGCCTCAGGTACGACGTTTACGGATTACGTGACGACACAACCGATTCCAGCAACAGATATCAAACTTCAAGCGGATGTCGCGATGAAAGCAGCACCAAAAGTAACAGCTGCAACAGTCACGACGTTTAAGACAAATGATATCTATCAAACGAATCAACTCGTCACGAACGGTTCTTCCAAATGGCACCGTGTGACAAAAGATGGCCAGACCGGATACGTCCCTGTCGACCAGGGAAAACCTGTCGCCTACAGCTCAGAGAACCTGGCGATGAAAGCAACGGAAACGACTGTACTGCGTACATATGCAGGAAATTCATATGCGACTGTCGCCACGATCACAACAGGTACGAACGTCCAGGTCATCGGAAAAATCCAAGATTGGTACAAAGTGTCGGCTAACGGGAAAACCGGTTATGTCGCTGCGGGTACGATGACTGAATTGATTACGAAAAAGACACTGCCTGCTTCACGGTTCGTTTTATCGAAGTCGGTCGATGTGAAGAAATCCCATCAGTCGACGGCAGATACATGGACGAAACTAGAAGCAAATGATGTCTACTACACGACACAACTCGTCACGAACGGCCGGTCGGAACAATGGCACCGCATGACGATTAACGGGAAAACCGGTTATGTTCGTGTCAACCAAGGAACATCGATTGACTACAAAGCATTACCGGCAACAAAGTATAAAACGTCAGCTGCAACGCCGCTCCGGTCATATGCCGGACCATCTTACGCTCCGGTCACGACGATTCCAAACGGAACAGTCATTACGGTGACAGGTCAAATCGGTAATTGGATGAAAATCACTTATGCTGGTAAAAGCGGTTATGCGGCTGCTTCCGCTTTGACGGAGTTTTCGGAAACAAAGACGATTGCAGAAGCCCGCTTCTTACTCGATGCTCCGATCGCTGTCAAAAGTGACGCAAAAGATTCAGCGACGACAATCGCCAACTTAAACAAAGGCAATGTCTATACGACGAAAACACTTGTTACGACATCTGCCAACGGACAGTGGCATCAAGTCATCATCAACGGAAAAACAGGTTACATCAAACTCGGTCAATCGACTTCACCAATCGCTTATGAGCCGATTGAAAAATCGTTTGTTCTGGCAACCGGGACGACTTCACTCCGGTCTTACGTCGGGGATGCCTATCAACTCGTCGCTTCCATTCCCGCGAACACGGTTTTACCGGTCACTGGAAAAATCGGCAGCTGGTATGAAGTTTCTTATGAAGGGAAGACGCTTTATGCGTACAACGGAACAATGGTCATGACATCTGCCAAACTGAACGTCTATAATTCGGTTGCGACTCCGTATACGTTTGACAGCTTCATCAGTGCCCAAATGAAACTGAATCCGGCACCACAAACTGATTTATATGCTTCCAAGCTGATGTACATCAGTGCAGATTACGTTCGCCTCGGCGGTGCACTTGATCCTGTCAATGGAACGATTGCCACTGTCACGGCAACGACACCGCTTAACATCCGCTCTGGTGCGACGACTGCCAGTCACGTTTACGGTCAGTTCAAACCAAATGCGATGATTAAGGTCTATCAAAACGTCAGCGGATTCTACACGACGTATCCGCGTGTCTATACATCGACGACAAGATATTCAACAATCTATTGGTTGAATGCCCTTGAATCCGATGTCCGTGATGCGGCTGATCCGTTAAAAGTCGACCGTCAATCATCTGCCTATTATCAGTTCCTTGACTTATCCAAATCAACAGGTGCTTCAGCAGCGACGTTGAATAACATCCTCGCGACTAAAGGAATCTTCGGTAAATGTACGACAGGCAGTTGCGGACAAGCCTTCATCGATGCAGGCGCAAAATATTCGGTCAACGAAGCCTACCTGATCTCACATGCTTTACTTGAGACCGGTAACGGGACGTCGAAACTTGCGACGGGTGTCATCTGGAACGGACGGACTGTCTACAACATGTACGGAATCGGCGCGTATGACTACGATGCCATCAATACAGGTGCTGCGTATGCGTACAGCAAAGGGTGGTTCACACCGGAAGCCGCCATCGTCGGTGGTGCTGAATTCATCAGTACGACATACATCCATAATGCGTACGATCAAAACACACTCTACAAAATGCGTTGGAGCCCGATGCGTCCTGGTGTTCACCAGTATGCGACGGATATGGGCTGGGCGGTCAAACAAACAACCCAGATCTATAAGCTCTATGAACAAATGGATAGCTATACGGCTGTCTTTGATATTCCAGTCTTCGCACGTTAAGGAATACAAAAAAATCCAGACATTGAATCAAATGATTCGTTGTCTGGATTTTTTGTGTGCTTTAATCGTCGCCATCTGACGGAAGACGTCTCCTGCATTTACGCGGAAGAGACACCCTGTCAGACTTGGTCATCCGAGACGATTTGCAAATCAATGCCCCGGTTTTGACGCATGATTTGAGTAACGATCGAGCCGCGCCGGATCTCCTGCCAACGGGTCCGTGCGGATTGACCGAGCACGATTTGTGTGATGCGGTGATGTTTTGCGGCCGCCGTGATGGTTTCCGCAATCGAACGTTCCCCTTGAATCCGAATTAAGACTTCTGCGTCAAACAAGGCACCACTTTCGCGTAACATCGCCAGTATTTCTTTTTGAGATGCCGCTAGCTGATTTTCCGGTTTGGGTAGAATCGTCAAGATATAGAGATCCGCTTTCATCCGGCTCGCCATCCGAAATCCACGATAAATCAACTTTCGCGCATTTTCATTCAACTGGACGCAAACCAAAATTCGTTCCTGTAGTAATGTCGGATCTTTTTCAATCAGCAGACGGGCTTGATACACTTGATCGTCGACTTCATCTGCGACTTGCCGGAGCGATAACTCCCGTAAGCTCGCTAAATTTTGTAAGGAGAAAAAAGAATTCAAGCTCTGTTCGATTTTCTCTTTTTTATAGATTTTTCCATGTTCCAATCGCTCGCGCAAGGTTTGCGGTGTCACGTCGACCAGTAAAATCTCGTCCGCCTCACCGAGGAAGGGATCCGGAATCCGTTCACGTACTTCTACCCCCGTCATTTCTTTCACCTTAAACAATAAGCTTTCGAAATGTTGGATGTTGACGGCCGAATAGACATTGATTCCCGCTTCAAGCAGGACGGAGACATCCTGATACCGTTTTTTTCGAACTGATCCGGGAGCATTCGTGTGCGCCAGTTCATCAATCAAAACGATATCCGGCTTCCGGGCAACGATCGCTTCGACGTTCACCTCAAGAAAAACCTTCTCTTTATAGTGCACTTCGAGTAACGGAACCTGCTCGAGCCGTCCAATCATCTCTGCCGTATCGCGTCGGCCGTGTGTCTCAATCAAACCGATGACGACGTCCTTTCCTTCCCCGACTAACGCATGTGCATCCGCGAGCATCTTATACGTCTTTCCGACACCGGGAGCCGAGCCGATGTACAGCTTCAGCTTCCCGCGTGTCATGATTGACTCCGATCAAGCTTCAGATTCAACATCAGAACGTTCACGTATTGATTATTCCCTGCTTCCTTGTCAATCAATCGTCGAACCGTATCAGGCGACAGATTTCGTTCGGTTGCAATACGTTTCACCTGTGCCCGTGCATAGTCGAGCGAGATGTGCGGATCGAAGCCAGAACCGGATGTCACGCGGGCATCGTCCGGAAGCGAAGCGCCGTCCACTTGGTTCTGTTTCTCGAATTCCGCCATCTTCTTGCCAAGCTCCGGGTTCGATGCTGCCAGGTTATCCCCAGCAGATGATCCCGCTAATTGATCGACTGCTGACGGACGTCCATGGAAGTACTGTTTGGACGTAAAGGGTTGTGCGATCAATTCCGATCCGATGAATTTTCCGTTTTCCTGCACCAGTGAACCGGCTGCTTTGTCCGGGACAAGTAACTGACCGAATAAGGTCAGCAAAGCGGGAAAAACAATCCCGCACAACGCTGTGACGAAAACCGTCACACGAATGGCCTGTTTCATGATTCTGTTCTCCTTATAGGATGCTTGCAAGCAAGACATCAATGATTTTAATGCCGATGAACGGGACGATGACGCCGCCAAGACCATAGATGAGTAAATTCCGGCCGAGCAGTTGATCTGCCGTCATCGGTTTATACGAGACACCTTTCATCGCCAGCGGAATTAGCATCGGGATGATGATCGCGTTAAAGATCAGTGCCGACAGGATGGCCGTCGTCGGGGAATCGAGTCGCATGATGTTCAGCAGTTCCATCTGAGGAATCGCCACCATGAAGATTGCCGGAATGATCGCAAAGTATTTCGCGACATCATTGGCAATCGAGAACGTCGTCAACGCGCCGCGTGTCATCAGCAACTGTTTCCCGATTTCGACGACTTCGATGATCTTCGTCGGATTGGAATCGAGATCAATCATGTTGGCTGCTTCTTTTGCTGCCTGTGTCCCGCTGTTCATCGCAAGACCGACGTCGGCTTGGGCGAGCGCCGGCGCATCGTTCGTTCCGTCCCCCGTCATCGCGACCAAGTGTCCGGCGTCCTGCTCGCGTTTGATGACCCGGATTTTATCTTCCGGTGTACATTCGGCGACGAAGTCATCGACTCCGGCTTCCCGGGCGATCGTCGCTGCCGTCAATGGATTGTCACCGGTACACATGACGGTTTTAATACCCATCTCCCGCAGGCGGTCAAAACGTTCCCGCATGCCTGGTTTGACCGTATCTTTCAAGTAAATGACACCTAAGATCGTCGAATCGATGGCAACGACGAGCGGAGTGCCGCCGAGACGGGAAATCTGCTCGACCGTTTCCTGCAGATTGCTAGGAATGTCTCCTCCTTGATCTGCAACCCACTGTTGAATCGCTTGACCGGCCCCTTTCCGAACGCGGCGACCGTCTGCTAAATCAAGTCCCGACATCCGCGTTTCCGCCCGAAACGGAATGATTTCCGCCCCGTCCAACTGTTTTTGTTCAATCGGCATGTTTCGTAGTTCAGCAAGTTCTAGGACCGAACGTCCTTCCGGTGTCTCATCGGCAAGTGACGAAAGCGTTGCGCCGGCAAAGACGGCTTCCGTCGTCGCGTCACCGACCGGTAGAATATCGGACGCCATCCGGTTCCCGAACGTAATCGTACCGGTCTTATCGAGAATGATCGTTTGGATGTCTCCTGCCGCTTCGACCGCCTTTCCACTCATCGCAATGACGTTAAAACGGGTCACTCGGTCCATCCCGGCAATTCCGATTGCCGATAACAATCCGCCGATTGTCGTCGGAATCAAACAGACGAGCAGTGCAATCAAGATCGGACCCGACAAGCTGAATCCTAAATAATTCGTAAAGACAGGCAGTGTCATGACAACGAGTAAAAAGATTAGTGTCAAGCTCGTCAGCAAGGTCGACAGCGCCAACTCGTTTGGTGTTTTTTGCCGGCTTGCCCCTTCGACGAGCGCAATCATCTGATCGAGGAACGACTCGCCGGGATTGCTTGTGATCCGGACTTCGATTTCATCACTGACGACTAACGTGCCGCCGATGACAGACGAAAAGTCGCCCCCTGCTTCTTTGATGACCGGTGCCGATTCTCCGGTAATCGCGGATTCATCAATCGATGCCAGACCTTTGATGATTTCCCCGTCCCCCGGTACATATTCACCGGTCCGGACGAAAACGATGTCGCCTTTACGCAGTGTTGCCGAGGACACGTTCTCGATCATTTGACCGACTCGTTTGCGTGCCATGACATCAGCTTTCGAGGCTTTCAATGAATCTGCCTGCGCTTTCCCGCGTCCTTCCGCAATCGATTCAGCGAAATTCGCGAATAAGACGGTCAGGAACAGAATGATGTTGACGGCTAAGTTAAAGCCGCGCATCTCATCGATGAAAATCGTATAACCGATTGCCAGCAGGCAACCGATCCAGACGACGAACATGATCGGTTGTTTGACCATATGTGCCGGATTTAGTTTTTTCAAGGCATCAAGTGTCGCTTGTTTCGCAATCGACGGATTGACGGCTGATGTTGACGCTTTTTCCGGAACGTTCGGTTCCTGCTCAACGGATTGATGTTTGATTGGTTCCATCATATTTCATTATCTCCTGTTCACATCGTCAGCCAATCCGCGATAGGTCCAAGTACGAGCACCGGCAAGAATGTGAGTGCACCGACGAGTACGACCGTACCGAGGAAAACTGTACCGAAAAGTGGGGTATCTGTTTTAAACGAAAATTCATCTTGCGGAACAGCCGGTTTTGCTTTCAGTGATCCGGCAATCGCAAGCATCAGGATCAAAGGAATGTAACGACCGAAGAATAGGGCAAACGAAGTCGAAACATTCCAGTAGACGTTCGCATCGCCGAGTCCCTCAAAACCGGAGCCGTTGTTAGCCGTCGCTGAGGTGAACTCATACAAGACTTGTGACAGGCCATGGTACCCGGGATTGGAAATTGCCCCGACACCTGGTGCAACGTACATCGAAATCGCTGTTCCGACCAGAATCAGAAACGGCGGGACCAGTAACGTGATTGCCATTAGTTTGACCTCAAACGTCTCCAGCTTCTTGCCGAGGAAGGTCGGTGTCCGGCCGATCAACAGTCCCGTCAGGAAGACGGCAACGAACGCGTACAGCAGTACGTTCAGGAAACCGGCACCCGTTCCACCGTAGACGACATTCAGCATCATGTTTCCGAGCTGAATCAGTCCGGCAAGCGGATGAAGCGAGTCATGCATCGCATTGACGGCACCGGTTTCAGCGGCTGTCGTAATGGAACTGTACAAGGCGGTTCCGACTTGACCGAACCGGAGTTCCTGACCGTGTGCGGTCGGATTCGCAAACAAACTGCCGGCCATTCCGAACGTCATCATGACAAACAGGATCGTCATCACACCGAGGAACAGACGGCCCTGCTTCGCTGAACCGATGATTTTTCCATAAGCCACCGGAAGTGACATCGGAATCAACAGCATCAAAAACATCTGGATGAAGTTGACGTATTGGTTCGGGTTTTCAAACGGATGCGCTCCGTTGGCTCCGAAGAAACCACCGCCGTTGTTCCCGAGCTGTTTAATGACTTCAAAGGCAGCGACCGGTCCGCGGTAAATCAACTGCTTCGCGCCTTCGAGCGTCGTGACGTTGACGGCACCACCGAACGTCTGCGGCACACCAAACAGAATCATCAACAATCCAAACACAAACGAAACCGGTAACAGGATCCGGACGATGAAACGGACAAAGTCGGCATAAAAATTTCCGAGCCGTTTGTTGGCAAGTCCGCGAATGACTGCCATACAAACGGTGAACGCCATCGTCGGTGCGACGAACAGCATCGTTCCGAGGACAAATGTCTGCGACAGATACGATAACGCTTCACCTGAATAGTGCTGTTGATCGGTATTGGTCATGAAGCTGATTGTCGTATGCAGTGCGGTCGACCAGTCAAGATTAGCGGCACCGTTCGGATTCAGAGGCAAACTTCCCTGAAAACGCAGCAACAGATACCCTCCGACAAAAAATAACAAGTTGACGAGTAACAGACTTTTCGCATAACCGACCCACGACTGGTCTTGTTTTCGTTCATCCACACCAAGTACAAGTAAAAATCGCCGTTCAATTTTACCGAACGAATCCATTTTCCGGTCTTCGACAGGTGCAAAATAGGTTCCGATGTAACGGCCGAGCAAGACGGCTGCTCCGAGTGCAATGATGAGCAATATCCAAAACTGGATTAAAAATTGAGTCCACATGATTTGTTTCTCCTATGCGATTAGAATTTTTCTGGATAAATCAAACAATAACTCAGATACAAAAAGACAAGGCAACCGGCAGCGAGTAAAAACCATGTCATTTCCGGTCACCTGCCCGCCATTGAATCCGTTCAATCAGACCAATCATCAAAAATGACGTTCCGAAAAAGAAAACAAATAACAAAACACTCCAAAGATCCCCCATTTTGAAATTACCTCCATATTATTCAATATTTTTACAATTAAACACGACAAAAAGACGATGCAAGGCAGTAACGGCCCCAGCATCGCCTTAAAAAATTGGCATCACTGAATAAGAGTCGTTCCCTCCTAAAAACGCCTGCGGGGTTAGCTGTCGGATTCGGGCATACCTAGGATTTCGCCCTACTTCTCATTTCGAGAAGATTCACCCCGTGTCACGTATCGTGACGGTTGGGTCCCCCGCTTCAATCATGAATTCGGCGTACTTTGAGATCGAAGCATTAACATGTTAGTGTTCGTTGATGAGATGGATATTACTCCGATTATTCAAGCTTGTAAATAGAATTTCTAAAAAAAATATAATCAGACTTTTTGATGACTTATTTTATAAAAATAGTGTTTTTAACATGTATGCTATAGAAGAAAAAAAACCGCAGGAACCGATTCCTTCATCTGAATGGAAAACATCCTTCAGCAGGAAATCGGACTGCGGTTTTTTTGAATCAACATCGGTTATGATTGCTCATTCAGTTTGGCCTGGACCGTCAAAGGAGCTAGCATCGTCACCCACAGGGCGACCACTCCAGAAACAAGAATCACAATATCGCGTTCGAATCCGAGGGTCAGCAATGTAATACAGCTTGCGACCAAGACGAGACAAAGCGTCGCGATCATGACAAAACGCGATTGTTTCAACATCTTTCTCATGTGGCATCTCTCCTTTCCTTCCAAAGTCTTTTATATTTTATCAAATATCGGCACGATTCAGAGCGGCTGACACCGGATTGTGAAGGGATTGTCATCTGACGACAACCGTTTTTCAGGCGAAAGCCGGAGGCATTTGCTACACTGGGATTAAGACCATAAGGGGGAATTTAAACATGTTACAGGAGCAGACATTTCAACGGATCGATGGTACGGAAGCAACATTAAAAGATTATCCGGGACAGGCTTGGCTGATCGTCAACACAGCGAGTAAATGCGGTTTGACACCACAGTTTGAAGGACTGGAACAACTTCATCAGGACTACCGGAAACAAGGACTCGTCGTCCTCGGTTTCCCGTGTAATCAGTTTGCCGGACAAGATCCGGGAACGGACGAAGAAATCCAGAGCTTTTGCCAAATGAACTACGGCGTGACGTTCCCTGTCTTCTCAAAAATCGAAGTCAACGGGGAAGGTACACATCCTTTGTTCGCAGAATTGAAAGCACTTGCCCCGAACACGACGGGCGAGCAGGACGTCGAATGGAACTTCACGAAATTTTTAGTGACGCGTGACGGGGAAGTCACACGATTCGCACCGAAAACTAATCCGACGGATCTTGTCGCAGCCATTGAACGGATTGTCGTTCCGGTTTAACATCGCTTCGTACGAAGCACATCTTTCCATCAGACAAACGGGGGAGCGGATTTAACATCCGTCCCCCTGTTTTCTTTCTATTTCTTTTTGCTGATACAAAACAACTCACGGTGTCCCCGGATCCAAATGCCCTTTGATCATTTCTTCCGCCAACACTTTCACATCCTCGACATCCCGCATGTCTGTAAACGGATGCCCCCATACATCGAGCGATTCGATTTCTTCGATCGGCTGGGTCCGGAAACGTTTTCCGGTCGGTTCAAATGATCCGGCAGCCGTGGATTCGAAGGCGGCATACTTTAGCAACCATGGTTTATCGAGCAACAGTTTTGTCGTCTGTTTCGGGTTTTTGAACATGACGTCTCCGACCAGGACGACTGGATCAAATCGTTCGTGGAGCGGATGTGTGTATTGAACGGAAACAATCAGCGCATGATTCGAGACTTTCTCATTTTGACGTGTGTAAGACCGAGTCAAAAAATGCGGAACAAGCGACTCCGCGCTGTCTTTCGTCTGATGAATGCTGATACCGTGTTCCGTTTGGACGACGTCCGGTAAAATCGGTTCGTAACCCCGATTGGCGAGTTGTTGATCGAGCTCCTTGAATAACAATAATGTATGTTCGACGAGTGCCCGGACTTGTCGAAATGACAGTTGAATCGACTGATTGATCATGATGGTGACCTGCCTTCCAATTGATAGAGTAATATAGTTTCTTTTACCCTAAGCGCTGTCGCTTCATTCCTTTTCCAGTCAACCATTTCCCTAAATTAGAAAAGTCATTTCGGGTTTAAACGTCGGACGATTTGCTCTGCCCGTCGCGCCAGCCGCTGTTTCGTGACGAACGGATCGAGTGTCTTCACTTCATCCGGATCATGAATCGCTTCGCAGATCCACGCCTGTTCCAGCCGTTCCGTGACTTCTCCTGCCAGTAAGATACAAGGAATACCCGCACGATCAGCTAATGCACTGACTTGTGAAGGAAGCTTTCCCATCGCGGTTTGTCGGTCCACCCGCCCTTCCCCCGTCCAGACATAATCTGCCCGTTCGATTCGTTCCTTCGCATGAATCATCCTTAGGATGAACGATGCTCCCGATTCGATCGAAGCACCGAGCGCGTATGCCGCTCCACCAAGTCCTCCGGCAGCCCCCGCCCCTTTGATGTGTTCGATTTGAAGCCGGCGTCCAATCTCTGTTAACCGGCCATCGAGTAAATTGATGTCGGATGCGTTCAATCCTTTTTGAGGTCCAAAGACACACGCAGCTCCTTGTTCACCGGCATATGAAGCCGTGACATCTGCTAAGACATATAAGGACATGCCTGTTTTCGGCAGACGAAGTTGCTTTGTTTCCATCAACGGATTCGTTTGCCACGAAATCGGTCTGCCTGTTTGCGTCAACAAGTCAGCCCCCAGTTCCGCCAAAAAACCAAGTCCGCCATCGGTCGTCGCCGTACCGCCCAGGGCAAGAAAGATATCAGATGCATCAGTCGCCAACACGTGTCGGACGAGACGCCCGACACCCCGTGTATGTAACGAAAACGCATCATCCTCCGGACGTTTCAAGTGCAGTCCGCAAATCATCGCCACTTCGACCACCGCAATCCGGTCTTTTTGAGCATAGGGCACTTCGATTGGACGACCGGCGAAATCGATTGTCGGAGTAATGATTTTTTCAAATCCGTTGGCGGATAACACGTCAATCGTACCTTCGCCTCCGTCCGCGACAGGACTCCAATCGATTGTCGCGTCAGGATCGGCATGTAAGATTCCAGTCTTGATAGCACGTGCTGCATCCGACGAGCTGATGCAGCCTTTGAAGCTGTCGATACCGATAAAATGATGCATCTTGATTGCCTCCTGTGACTTGTCTTTTTTTTGACCATCTAAAAAAAGTAAAATATGATATGATAATTGTCATGCACACGACACGTTTTGTTTGTTTTCCCGTTGAAAACAGACGATTTTTTATGAGGAGGTTCTATCCCGTGAGTCTTTCAAAGACATTATTACGGATGGCACGATTCGGAAAAACGATTTTGCCAACACCGAAAAAAAACAGTTCATCACGCCCTAAGTTCAAACAATTCATGCAACTGGATTCGACATTCCAGGAACAGACCTTTTCAGGAGAGCTTTCTGATACTACAGTGACGGTCGAAGCCTTACTCGTTCGCGACCGTCTTTTGAACGAGGTCATTACATTACCTAATACGCACAGTTCAGGAGGACATCAGTTTTCCTTTTCGTTGACGCACGACATACTTCCTGCCCTCGTCGATCGTGTCCTTGAAAATCAGGAACTGACCGAACAAGAACAGCCGCCACTTCCGGAGATCGCTGACGACATGCTGGTGAACTTAGAGACAGATGCTGCTGACGATACGACTGAAGAGGAAACAGAACTCCCTTCCGGACGCTTCTCGCTTTGGCTCAAATTCTCAAAAAACGTTGCTGATTTCAAACCCGAGACGCTCGAAAAATGGGAAACAAACGGATTACCGAGTCGCGCTACACTGACAGCGGATCGTTTCACGCGGGAAATCATTCTCGGACGGTTCTCGGAAACCCGGATTGCCGTGCCTTTAAAACCACTGCTTGATGCGGACTTCCAACATGTTGCCCATCTGTACACGGATTTAAAAGGCAATCTTCGCCTCTTGTTAAATAAGGAACCAAAGGTTAAACCGAAGATGCAAATTGATGCGATTGATTCTCCAATCGCCGATCAAACGGAAATCAAAGGGAAAATCTTTACCCGGCATGCTTTTATCCGAAAAGGAACGTTACAACTCGTACACCGCGAGACGGGTGAGCAAATTCCGGTCCCGATTGACTGGGTATACGACAATGCCCGGAGTGCCGAAAAATTCGGTCTCTACCGGTATACGTACCGGACAGTCATCGATTGGACACGTCTGCACCGTGAACACAAAGCCTTACAAGAAGGCATTTATGATGCTTTCGTCGCTCTTGACTATTACCATCGTTCTGTCCCGACGTTGCTTCGTCTTGGTCGGGCACGTTACATCACCCGTCAATTGACACCCGAAACACGGGGTCAAGGAGACGCGACGACAATGCATATCATCCCGTACTTTACGGTCGGACATCGGAATCTGTCATTTGAAATGACGGAATTCACGAATGACAACTATGCCTATTTGAATCATATGATGAAGTTTGCTCCGCTCTATCGCCTGTTTGCCGAAAAGAATACATGGCTCGTCGGCGAACGTCCTTATAAAGCACAAGACAACGGTTATCATTTCTTTAAATACATGCGCGAGACGTATCCCGACCGTCCTGTCTATTACGTGATTGATCCTGAGTCCAACGAATATCCTCAGGTTGAACAGTTGGGACATGCGTTGCCGTTTAAATCAAAGGAACATATTTATCATTCACTCATGGCGAAAAAAGTCATCGGGACGCACCATGCTGAATACCTTTATCCGCTTCGCTCGGAAGCGTTCAAACGGAAGATGAAGGCTGATCGCGTCTTTATCCAGCACGGTGTCCTCGGAACGAAAAACATGGACGACCAGTACGGCAAGTTCGCACCGGCGTTCGATACAGATTTGTTCCTCGTCAGTTCAGAACGGGAAAAACGTCTTGTAACTCAGGACATGGGGTATCCGGAACGGGAAGTCCGGATTACCGGTCTGTCCCGCTTCGATGCTTTGCTTGCCAAAGACGTCGAAGTCAAACGACAAATGTTGATCATCCCGACGTGGCGTTCTTGGTTACAGACGCCGCTCCAATTCTTTGAATCGGAATATTACCGCCAGTATCAAACGTTGCTGACGAGTGAACGCTTACACCAATTTGCGGCCGAACACCAGCTCGAAATCGTTTTTTGTCTGCATCCGAACATGCAACAATATACGAGTCACTTCGAGGACTTACCGATCACGGTCATCCATCAGGGTGAACGGGACGTACAGGGATTGATGAAGGAAAGTCTGCTCCTTGTGACCGATTATTCAAGTGTCGCGTTCGACTTCAGTTTCTTGAATCGTCCGGTTCACTACTTCCAGTTTGACCCGGTCCGCTTCATCGGACCAAAGGGTTCTTATCTGGATCTGGCACAGGAACTACCGGGACCGATCTCATCGACACTCGATGAGTTGTTTAATGATCTCGACGCGACGGCTGCTCGGTCGTTCGCGATGGCGCCGGAATATCAAACCCGTGCCGCTGCCTTTTTGCAACCGGTCGAGTCCTCGTATTCGGAAAAAATTCTTCAAACAATCATCGATTTTAAGAAGGAACGGAATTGGATCGAACAAATCCAGACGGCGGAAGCCGCCAATATTCTTTTCCGTCTCTATCGTCGGAGCCGGTTCTACTTCCCATCAATGAAACTGGCCTATCGTTTAATGCAACGGTTACCGGTCGACCCGAAACTCGTTGTGTTTGAAAGTGGACTCGGCAAACAGTATTCTGACAGTCCGCGCTATATCTATGAAGAATTAAAACGACGTAATCTCGATTATAAGGTCGTCTGGGTTTACCATAAGCGCCTCTATCTCGGGGATCCGAACGCCAAAGTCATCAAACGTCTGTCACCGGCGTACTTCTATTACTTGGCGACGGCGAAGTTCTGGGTCAACAACCAAAACTTCCCGCATTACTTCACACGCCGGAAAGAGACGACCTACATTCAGACCTGGCACGGGACACCGCTCAAGAAGATGCTGTTCGACCTGGACGAGATTCATGGACGGGACGAAGGGTACATCGACCGGGTCACGAACTCGATCAAGCAGTGGAGCGTCCTGTTGTCTCCGAGTGCTTATGCCTCGACGATTTTCAAAAGTGCCTTCCGATACGAAGGACCGATTTTCGAATCCGGTTATCCGCGCAATGACTTGTTCTTCTCGAACAATCAACCGAAAACCATCGAGTCGATCCGGACGAAGCTCCAATTGTCGGATGATAAGAAAGTTATTTTGTATGCGCCGACTTTCCGCGATCATCAGTCGCTCGGCAACGGAAAGTTCTTCTTTGACTATCCGTTTGATTTCGACCGTGTCGCGGAAGCGCTCGGTGATGAATATGTCTTCTTGATCCGGACACATGTCCTTGTGACGAAGAAACCGCGGATTCCTGCTGAACACCGGGAACGTTTCATCGATGTCACGAGTTATCCGGATATTCAGGAACTCTACTTGATCACGGATTTATTGATTACCGACTATTCGTCTGTTTTCTTTGATTTTGCGAACATGAACCGCCCGATGTTCTTTTATGCCTACGATCTTGATTTATACCGCGATACATTACGCGGTTTCTATCTTGACTACTACAAGGACTTACCGGGACCGATTCTCGAGACTGAAGATGCCTTTATTGAGGCCTTGGCCAACATTCCGCAATTGACGAACGACTACCAGTCACGACTCGACGCCTTCCGGGAAGCCTATTGTGCGATGGAAGATGGCTTGGCGGCTTCACGTGTCGTCGACAGCTATTTTGCGAAAGACACACTCGAGTTAACCGAGCAACCAGACGGCAGTTATTCCGTCTAAAAACGTGTTTATTTCACATGAACAAGGATTCTTTCCACACCCGTGGAGAGGATCTTTTTTTCTGTTCAGCCGAACAACCACTGGATCCAGCCAATCACGTTTTGATTTGATTTCCAATTAATGTTATTCTAAATTAGAATTTCAAAAATATTATCTGCCACAAAAAATAGTATGTCATTTTACTCAGGAGGGATGATTCATGGAACGTTGTTCACTTTGCGGAACACCATTAGAAACTGAAGCGACAGCATGTTCCTACTGCAAACATCCTGTCCTCAAAAAACGGCAATTCGATGAGGAACTACCTGTCAAACCCGTAAATTCGAGCCGTTATGTCTTATCTTTCATTATCGTTTTCGTGATTACCATTGGAGCCATCGGAACGTGGTATGCCTTGACACAAACCGACTCGACCCATACGACACTGGTTGCGCCGGTCCAGGCCTTACCCCTGTCGGATTGGTCCGATGAAACATCCGCCTATAATCAAACCTATTCGTCGGAAAACCCTCCGGCCTCTTACGATATCTTGAAGTTTGTCCGTCAATATACACAAACGGTTCCGGAAACGGCTAATTATTCAAAAGCGACAGATACACTGGAAACTTTCTCTGCCATCCAGTTTGCGACCTTAGATGCCTTCCAATCAGAAGTCGATGCGTTAGGGACGATTCATGCGGCTTCCGACAGTCCGATTCCGCCGCGTCTCCAAACGGTTGATTTTAAGCGGTTCGTCTCAAAAGGAGATTCCTATCAGGTGAGGACGGTCGAAACCTATCAGCTCCCTGCCGATCAACAGCTCGTCACGTATGATGTCCGCTACAACGTTCGGTTACATACGGATCACCTGCAAATCACGCACATCATCCGGACGGAGGTGCACGCATGAGAATGGTTTCCCTGCTTCTTTTATGTAGTCTGCTGATGGGATGTGCCCAGGAACCGTCACGTATCCAGGACGAACTGGATTTGGGACAATACACGAAAGCCGTCGACCAATCAATCCGTCAGGACCCGATGGATGATGCAGCTCGGTTGATGGTTCGCCTGGAAACACAATTTGCGAGTTATCGTTTTGATGACACCATTATTACTGCCCGAATGATTGAACAGTTACCATTGACACAAGATAATCCGGTTCGCTTGCGTGCCAAGTCGATTCAGCTCAGTGCCGAAGCGATGATGGACCGCTTAACACAAGCAACGGGTACTTACCAAATCGAGCGCAGTATTCTCGATGATGGTCAGGAGGAAAAACCCTTCCCGGCCACAGGTCAACTCAAGGTGTCATTCGGTAAACCGCAGACGTTGATGGCGACGGTTCAGTATCAGCAGTTCGGAACGACCGATGCGCTCCGGAGTGATACGGAGACCGTCCGCTTCGAACCGGATTTATCGGCCCGCCTCTCTTTCTCCGAAGGGCTCGTCAGTTATGTTTTCAGCCGTGCGGGTCTGACCTTAACCTTCGAAGGTCCGGGTGGCAAACGAATCTATCAATTAAAAAAAGCTGATTAATGTCCGAAAAAACGACCGTTCCCTCTCAATCATTGAAGAGAAAACGGTCGTTTTTTTGGATGTATCAAAGATTTACAACGTGTCTAATCGTTTAACGATTTCTGCGCACAACTCATGCGTCGCCAGGCTGTCTTTCCCCGTGACGGACGCCGAAGGATTTCCATGGACAGTCTCGATGAAAGCATCGACCATCTCGACGAATCCGCGGCGTTTTAGTGTCGGCTCCCAGTTATCGAGCGGAAGACGTAATGTGCCGGCTTTTGTCAGTCGTTCCACCGACGTCACATCTGTCGCAATCCGTTTTTCGTTCGGACCCATCACTTCGACGCGTTCTTCCGTCACGCCGTTGTTTCGGTTCATGATGCCGATCGCAGTGATGCCGTTCGATTCGAATTGAATCGTCACGTGATGCAACAATCCGTCGACTTTTTTGCCGCGGACCTGCAACTGTTCGATTTCGCCTCGCCCCGTCAGGAAACGAAGGGTATCCGCGACGTGGACGAAATCATCAAAGATGAAGGTCTTCGCATCTTCGATAAAGGACGTCCGGTTTTTTTGCATGACGATCAGGTTCGGTTCTTCGACTTCAAGTAAAGTCCGATGTGCTGACGCGAAACGGCGATTGAAGCCCGTGATGAAATGCAGACCTTGTTCTTCCGCCTGTTCTGTTAAGGCCCGAACTTCCTCGACTTCGAGCGAGACCGGTTTATCAATGTAGAGATGGACGCCGGCTGCAAGAAGCTGTTTCGCTTGTTCAGCATGGACTTTCGTCGCCGAATGGATCATCGCGACTTGAATCCCCTCTTTAATCACGTCTTCCAGTGAAGATAATGTTCCAGCAAAGCGATAGGCATTCCGCAAGCGTTCTGCTTTTTCTTGATCCGTCGAAACGAGATAGACTTCTAAGTCTGTCCGCTCCGCATAGACTGGTAAATACGCCTTTTGGGCGATATCCCCTAAACCAATTATTGCAATCTTCATCTGATTTCCTCCTTGAACACGTCTTTTGCTCTCATTCCCTATGTTAGCCGGTTTCATGCCGTTCGTGTAGTGAAAGTATTTTTTTGAAAAAGAAGATAATTTCCTTTTTTTGTTTTATGATAAGAACATATTTTGCAAAAGGAGGGAATGAGTTTTTTTATGAAATCATTATTCAGGATTGGTTTGACACTCGTCCTGCTTCTTACCTTATGTCTCCCGGCCTTACCTGCTCAAGCAGCGAGCTACCAAGTCATCGTCACGTCGACGATTGGGGCGAACATCCGGTCGAAGCCAAGTACGAGCTCATCTGCAACCATTACCCGTCGTGCCCCGTATAAAGCTACGTTTACCGCTGTGTCTTATTCGAACGGTTGGTACAAAATTAAAGATGGAGGCGCCTACCGTTATCTGTCGAATCAGGTCGCGAAAAAAGTCGGGTCAAGTTCCGTCAAGACATATAAGATCATCGTTTACTCGACGGCAGGCGCAAACGTCCGCACGTCACCAAGTACAGCCTCCTCTAAAAATATCAAACGGCATGCTACATACAAATCAAAGTTCAACGCTGTTTCCTATTCGAATGGCTGGTACAAGGTCAAAGGGAAAACGAACTACTATTATGTCTCGAATCAAGTCGCCAAAAAACTGACGACGAGTTCCCCGGCTCCAACGGGCGGCAGTTATCCGGTCGCCTCGATGCGTTACTTCAAACTCGGTTCATCCGGTTATGAACTGACGAAAGAAAGTTTTGCCCGCCGTTATCCGGCCAGTACGACGAAGTTATTGACGGCAGTCGTCGCCTACGACGCTGCTGCACAAAAAGGAACACTCGATCAGACGTTTACACTGACATATTCGATGTTATCTGTCCCTTCCGGCAGCAGCACCGCCGGTTTCCGTTCAGGTGATAAAGTCACGATGCGCCAACTGTTAAACGGTATGTTGATCCGCTCCGGCAATGATGCCGCGAAAGCAATCGCAGTCCGGACAGCCGGCTCGGAAGGAAATTTCGTCTCCCTCATGAACAGCCGTGCGAGCCGCATCGGCATGTCGTCCAGTCATTTCATGAATCCGCACGGCTTCTATCACCCAAGCCACTATACGACCGCGGCGGATATGCAGAAGCTTGCTAACACATACGCCAAGTACAGTTATTTGATGACAGTCAGTGGACGCAAGTCCTATCAGACGGCCGTCAAAGGACCTTATGCGCGGACGTTGACGTGGTATCACACGAATACATCACTTCCGGGCGACACACGTGTCTATGCAAGCAAAACCGGTTACACTCCGGAATCTGCTTATACACGGGTCTTCTTCATCAAAAAAGGTTCAACACGTTACGGTCTGGTCACGTTAAAAGGGACCCTTCCACAAACGGAAACGACGTTACGCTCCGTCCTCAATCGTTAAGAACAGACTCTCGGATTCGCTTTCTTCGGAAAGTGGAATCAAGAGTCTTTTTTTGTTGATTTCACCTTAAAAATTTCACTTGCAATGGAAGCGAATTCATCATATGGTGGATATAACAATCAGACGTCTGACGTCTTAATGGAGGAATTCACGTGGGAAATGTAAGTTTGTTATTCGGAGGCGTCGCCCTCTTTTTAAATAGTCTGTCGCTGTTTGGTAAAGTCGACTTGAAGAGTGCGGGTGTCTTCAGTCTGTTAACCGGGTTACTTCAGACGTTCATCGCGACTTGGCTCGTCATCGGGGCAGCCGGAGATCCGGCATTGACGTTCGGCTATGCGAGCATCTATTTATTTGCGTTTACGTACCTGTATGTCGGCATCACCTTTTTATTCGGTCTTGATGGTAGCGGCGTCGGTTGGTTCTCCCTGTTCGTCGCCATCTCCGCGCTGTTTTATGCGGGAGTCAACTTCAGCACCGGTGATATCATCGGTGGTGCGACCTGGTTATTCTGGGTCATCCTTTGGGGATTGTTTTTCCTCGGGATGGGATTAAATATAAGTCTTGATGCTTTGACGGCACGTGTCGCCATCGTGCTCAGTTGGCTGACGTTGATTGTTCCGGCCCTCGTCGGACTCCGGTTCGGGACGACCGGTGCCAACTACCAGCTTATCTGGAGTGCAGCCGCCATCATGACGGTCTTGTATTTCATCTATGCGGCTGTTAAGTTCCTGCCCATCCGCACGATTGTCCGTTCGAAAAACTAAAGATAACAATCCATCCTGGCTTCAACGTCGGGCATGAATATGAAAAAAGGGCGGCGGATTTTAATCTGCCGCCCTTATCTCGTAAAAAAAGAATCACTCGCTACACGCAACTCCTACAGGAAAAAGCGCATTTTTGCGCTGCCAGAGACAAACAAGACCCGCTTTCCTGCCTGAATGAGGCAGGAAAACTGGCTTGTGTCTCGCCTGAGGAAAGTGCGTGAAAGAAAGAGTGATTCCTTTTTGAGTCAGCTTCTTTTCAGTAGCTAAAATATCACTTCAGTTCCTTTTGTAACTCAGTCTGGACCTGTTTCAGAGAAGCGGCTGTCGGATGCCAGTAATAGATGTGATCCGATTCGATGCCGCCGCTTCCTTCAAGCGACAACGTCTCGACCTGTTTCAGACTGTCCCGGTAATCGGTCGCAAGCTTCCGGACGACAGGGAACGGAATATCCGTTTTGACATTTTTACCGAGTGCCGTCAAGACATCATTAAAACGCGTCAAGGAAAAATCAGCCGTCAGTTTATCCGCGACGGCCTGAACGACTTGCCGTTGCCGAATCTGCCGTCCAAAGTCACCCCGCGGATCATCGTGACGCATCCGGGCATAGGCGAGAGCTTCCTTCCCGTTCAGTGAAACTGGACCTTTCGGGAACTGCATCTCATAGTAGGAAAAATTAATATCATTTTCAACCGTCACTCCGTCAACGGCATCGACTAGATCGGTGAACCCTTTGAGATTGATTTCAGCAAAGTAATCGATTCGCAGATCGAGTAGATGCTCGACCGTATCCCGTGCCATTTCCGGACCTCCGAAGGCATAGGCATGATTGATTTTATCGTTGGAACCGACGCCGATGATTTCCGTCTTTAAATCCCGCGGGATGCTGAGCATCTTGCTTTCGCCGGTTGTCGGATTGACCGTCACGACGATGATCGTATCACTCCGTCCGGCCTCACTCCCACGTTGATCGACCCCAAGCAATAAGAACGACAACGCCTTTTGTTGATTAGCCGGTTTGCTCTTCGAGGCTTTTTCCGGTTGAGACGGCGTCGTCGCCTCGACATGTGTCTGATCCGGAACTTCCGCCTGCTTACTCGTCTGATGATCTGCCTGCTGGATGTACCCACCTGATCCGAAAAAAACGAGCAACCCGATACCAACCATTGTTACGATCAGCCACGTCCATTTTTTCATCATGATTTCCCCTTCTCCTTCGGATCAAGTCGATTTACGATTGCTGGTCGGAGACAATCATCACCGCATTGCTCCAACTGCCGAATAAGGCAGTAATGACACCAATACTCGGCGTATCCCGTCCTGCACTGAATCGTTGATAATGTGCAATCGTCAAGCCATCCATTTCAGCTGCCGCTTCCCGTAAAATACGTAACACTTCCTCTTCCGTCCAACGTTTACGCGGTTGTTCAATCCCGATGATTTCCAGGGCATTGCTCCACGATCCGTACCGTCTTGCAATCGTGGCCACCGTCGGCCGGTTTTTTCCGACTGCCCATTTCGTGTAGGTCTGGCTCGTCAAGACGGATAACGTCTCTTGTGCTTCAAGTAACGATTCGATAATCCGGCGCTCCATCTCCTGCACCCGTTCTTTTAAGATTTCCGCTTCCGATAATGCCTGCTGCCACGAGTTGAATTGATGGACGATATCGGTCAAGCTCGGCGCCTGATGTTGCTGAGCCCATTCACGATACGTCGCACTCGTGAAGGGTTCCAGTTCCTCCTTCGCAGCTCGTAAGGCCTCGATGATATCCGACTTGGTGAAGGCTACCCGGACATGACCGATACCGGCCCGTTCGAGAGCGATTTGCCATGATCCGAATAAAATCAGGATTTCCGCGACGCTTGGATACTGGGTATTCAGTTGCCAGCGAAAGTAGGTATTTGCCGTCAGTTCATTTTTCCCGTTCGCAGCGAGACGGAGTGCTTCAATCGCTTCCTCCAAATCGCTCATCACGATGTCTCCCTCCCACACATTCATAACTGAACATTTCGTCGAACATCTTCAACGAGTCCTTGGCGAACAAAACGAATGACGAGTGCCTGATCCGTAAAGCTCATTTGCGAAGCGGACGGTAAACAAATCCCTTCCTCGAACAGACGACGGCTGACATCTTCTTCATTCGCCGTGACATAAGGTACATCCCGGTAGACGGGTTGCAGATGCATCGGTTTCCAGGCCGGACGCGCCTCGATGTTTTTTTGCTGCAACTGTTGAATCAACATGTCCCGTTGTTCCATGCCACCCGGTAACGTCAGTGCCGTCAGCCAGCGGTTTGCGCGGCTTCCTTCGATTTCCTGTTGATAATGCGAAGCATCGACCGTCTCGAATGCCCGGACGTATCGATTAAAGATTGTCCGCCGTGCCTCGACCCGGTCTTCGATGACTTCCAGCTGTCCGCGCCCGATGCCGGCGGAGACATTACTCATCCGGTAATTAAAGCCGACTTCCGTATGCTCATAATGTAAGACGGGCTGACGCGCTTGTGTCGCAAGGTAAAAGGCCCGTTCAATCAAGCTGATGTCATTCGAGACCAACATGCCGCCACCCGACGTCGTGATGATTTTGTTGCCGTTAAACGAATAGATGCCAAACGTACCGAACGTGCCTGTCATCCGAGCGTTGACGGTTGATCCGAGCGATTCTGCCGCATCCTCGATCAACGGCACATCATACTCCTCACAGATGGCGGCGATTTCCTCGATTTTCGCGACGACCCCGTACAGATGGACGACGATGACGGCTTTCGGCAATCGTCCCCGTGTCGCAGCTTGAATCATCGCCCGGCGCAAGGCGACCGGTGACATGTTCCACGTCTCAGGTTCGGAATCGATCAGGACCGGTCGGGCGCCGACATAGCGGATCGGGTTCGTCGAGGCGATAAAAGTCAAGGACTGGCAAAAGACATCGTCCCCTGCCGTGACGCCGAGCGTCGCCAAGGCTAAATGAATGGCTGCGGTCCCGCTGCTCGTTGCAAGTGTTGCTGCTGCACCGCTATATGCTTTCATTGCCGCCTCGAATGCTTCGACGTTTGGTCCGAGCGGCGCGACCCAGTTCGTTTCCAAAGCTTCCGTAACATAACGTATTTCCTGACCACTGAGATGCGGGATCGATAACGGGATGTGTTTCATGATGACTGCTCCCCCCTTGGTGACAGTTGACGGACAGGTGTCCGGTATGCCGGAAACCAGTCCTGCGACGACGGGACGTTGTGTGCGAGGTGCTGTTCGGATAACTGGCGGTACAGTAAAGGATGGAGCACCGATGTTCCGAGCGTAAACGATGTCTGGCGATGGCTGAAGGAACGTTTGTAGGCGAGCAGGCTGTCGTCCTCGTTCCGCGTCGTCCCGCCCCCGAGATGAAGGGCTGTTTTTCCGAGTGCCTTGGCACGACGAATCATTTCAGCGAACAGAAGATGATTCGGACGGGCACCTAGTTCCGCCGGATCAGATGCACCGAGATGATAGTGCGCAAACTGTTGACCGTACAAGACGATACAGCCGGCGATGATGATCCCGTCCCGCTCAGCGACTAATAACTCGGCCGGGAGCTGCCCATCCTGAAACTGGCGAAAGTAGTGATCGGTGAAGTAATAACGGGCATCTGCCTGGTGTTTGTCCATCGTCAACCGGTAGAGCCGGATGAAACTGTCATACTCGTCTTGTCCGGCTACCCTTACCGTGACGTCTTCCCGAATCGCTTTTTTGATATTACGACGCGTCATCGAAGAGAAGCGACTTTCAATCGTCTCAAGCGGATCAGTCAAATCGACCGTCACCGTCGGTTGCAAAACTTTCGTCGTTTCACACCAGATCCGTCCAAGCTCATCATTTTCAAGAAGGGGATGAAACCGAATCGTTTCGCTGACAATCCGTTCTGCATGACAATAATCGAGAAAGTGGCGGCGGATGTCCTCGACTTGATCACTGGACCAGCGTCCGACGAAGACCGGTCCGCCATATCCATACGGAGTCGTCAGGTCTTGAAAAGATGTTCCGGTTATTTTGCGCTTCAAGTACGGATAAATCAGGATGCCGAACTCCGAAGGATGAATGTACATCTCCGGTACCGCCTCCGGTTCTGCCGCGAGTTCGAAGTAAGCGTATTCATAATAACAATCGAGTCCATACCGGACGATGAGAGCATCCCATTCCCGGGGATCGTGAATCAATCGTTCATTGCTTAGCGACATCATGATGGACACCCCCATCGAGTCCCTTGAACTCCCCCATCCCCGTTTGATGATCCGTCGAATTCCCTTCTGAAGAAATAACAATCCTGACGGTCTTCCAAAGAATATATAAGTCGAGTCGGAACGTATGGTTTGCTGCATACCACTGATCCTGTTCCAACCGTTCCTGCCAGGTCGTCGCGTTCCGTCCATGGATTTGCGCCCATCCGGTCAAGCCTGGCAGGACGTCGTGCCGTGTCATCTGTTCTTTTGAGTAATGATTCAAATAGCTGACGAGCAGTGGACGTGGTCCGACGAAACTCATCTGTCCCCGCAGAATGTTAAAGAACTGCGGAATTTCATCGAGACTCAAGCGCCGGATCCATTCGACCGATTTTGGAATCCGGTCGGCGTCCGGTAATAGCTTGCCGTCCGCATCGGTTTCGTTCGACATCGTCCGGAACTTATAAATCTTGAACAGTTCACCTTTATACCCCGGACGGACTTGATTAAAGAAGAGTGGTCGTCCGAGCTTCGTATAGATGAATAAGGCGACGAAGACGTAGACCGGCAACAGGACGATGATGGCGAGTAGACTGACAGTGAAATCGAATGTCCGTTTCATGATAACGTCCTCCTTCTCATAAACTTGAAAAGAGATTGAGTTGCCGCTTGATGACATCTGCTTCGTTAAAGTGTTTCATCGCCCGTTCGAACCCGGCCCGGCCCATCTCTGACGCGACGTCCGGCTGTTCGACAAGATCGAGCATCCGTCGGGCCAGTTGTGTTTCATCCTGCACCTCGACCAGATAACCGGTTTTTCCGTCGATCACTTCTTCCCGACAGCCCCGGATGTTCGTCGCAATGACCGGTTTCGCCGTCGCCATCGCTTCGATGATCGAACGGGGAACACCTTCGCGATGCGACGGTAATACGAACGCATCGACTTGATGTAATAGTTCCGGGACATCTTCGACGAAACCGAGATAATCGATGTTCGGGATTTCCCGGATTCGTTTCCTGAACGTATGCTTCGTCGTCTGATCGCGTTCGCTTTCCATCATCTCACCGGCAATCATCAGCCGGACGTCCGGTTGGACCGAGACGACCTGCTCGAAAGCGGTCAGCAGTTCGAGAATTCCTTTCTCTTCAACAATCCGGCCGATGAATAAAAACGTGAACGGTCCGGTCGTTTGGCGAGGCCGCGGATAGAATCGGGTCAAGTCGATCCCGTTCCCGAGATGCATCAGACGGGTCGTATTTTTAAACCGTTTCCGGTTCGCCAGTTCGTAGTCTTCCTGACTTTGGAGCAACAGATAATCGGTCGCGAACCGCGCCAGCCATTTCTCGACGGAATACGTCAGCTGGTACGTGACGCGTCCCATCTTTTCGTGAAAATAAAAACCGTGTGCCGTATAGACGATGTGTTTCGTGCCCGCCCGCTTCGCCGCGACCCGGCCAAGGGCCGCCGCGACCGGTGTGTGCACGTGCACGGCGTCATACTGTTCGTCTTTTAAAATCTGAACAATCGAGCGAATCGTCTTCCAGTTACTCGTCCAGTCGATTTTCCGTTCGATTGGAATGTCATGCATCGTAAATCCTTGCGCAGCGAGTTTTGATGCCGCCCCGGTGTCGGCACAGGCAATCCCGACTTCGTGTCCGGCATTTTGTAAGGCCAACAGCAACGGTTGCAACATCGTCTCGGCCGTCGTATCGAGGGCGCAGACCTGAAGGATTTTTAAAGTCGCCATAAATGCACCCCTTCCGGTTTTTCTGATGGTGTCAGCATCCCTTTTATATCGATGACGATGCCGCGACCGACTTTGAGCAGGTGTTGCGCAAGCAGCCAGTTGCCTTCGACGTACTCTTCATGCGAGACGGCGAAGATGACGACGTCGGCTGGTTTTAAGTCTGCTAAATCAACTAAATCGATGCCGTACTCGCGTTTCGCGTCCCCTTTTTCAACGAGACGATCCGTCACCTGGACTTCAATTCCGAACTCTTCGATTTCCTTGACGAGGTTCGCAACTTTCGAGTTCCGGATATCGCTGACGTTTTCCTTGAATGACAGACCAAGCACCGTCACTCGTGCACCAAGAACCGGCATGTTTTGTTTAATCAGATTCTTGACGAGCGACGTGGCGATGAACCGTCCCATCGTGTCGTTGATCCGCCGTCCGGCGAGGATGACTTCCGGATGATAACCGAGTGATTCTGCCTTCATCGTCAAGTAAAACGGGTCGACACCGATGCAATGACCGCCGACGAGTCCCGGACGGAACGGTAAGAAGTTCCACTTCGTTCCGGCGGCCTCGAGGACCTCAAGCGTATCGATGTTCATCCGGTCGAAGATGATGGCCAGTTCGTTCATCAGCGCGATGTTCAAGTCGCGTTGCGTATTCTCGATGATTTTTGCGGCTTCCGCGACTTTGATCGATGAGGCCCGGTGGACGCCGGCTTCGACGACCGCTTCATAGACTTCAGCGACGATATCGAGTGTTTCTTCGTTTTGGGCCGAAACGATTTTTTTGATCGTCTTGAACGTATGCTCATGATCGCCGGGATTGATCCGTTCCGGCGAGTAGCCGACGAAGAAGTCGACCCCGGCCTGCAGACCGGATGCTTCTTCGAGGACCGGGATACAATCTTCCTCCGTCGCTCCCGGGTAGACCGTCGACTCGTAGACGACGATATCCCCTTTGTTCAACTGGCGTCCGACGAGTTGCGACGCACGGAGGAGCGGCGTCAAATCCGGCTGATTTTGCGCATTGATCGGTGTCGGGACAGCGATGATGATGAAGTCGCTTGCTCCGAGTGCCGCTGCGTCGGTGACGTATTCGACGTCCGCATTTTTGAGGACGAACGGACTGAGTTCAAGGGTCGCATCGATTCCGTCTTTCAGTTCTGCGACCCGCTGTTCCTTGATGTCAAAGCCGATGACTTCCGTTTTTTCACCAAAGGCGACGGCGACGGGAAGACCGACATATCCGAGGCCGACGACGGCAATCGAACGGTTGGCGATGGGAAGTGATCGTGTTTCGGCTGCTGTCGTATCTACGATGTGTTTGACTGCCTTGTTCATGATGGATTCCTCCTATTTCATCGACTGTTTGACGATCAGTGTTTTTCCATTCGGCTCCTGCTTCATCTGCTGGACCGGCTCGAGCGTGACGTGCATCGAGGATCCGAGGAGCTTCTGCATCTCCCGTAACAGGATTTTTTCATGTTTCGGTACGAACCGTTGCTGATCGGGAATGTAACGGAGCGTCACATGATTCAATGCATGTTGTTCGACCTGAAGACGCAAGACCGAGTTCGGCAGTTCCCGGGCGATCGTCGTGATATCGCCTTCGAAGACCTTGCCGCGTTTTTCACTGACGATATAACTTGTCCCGCGACCGTCAATCGACTCGATGACCGGACCGTTCAGTCCACAGGTACAAGCATCTTGTCCGAGTGTCATCCGGTCACCGATCCGGTACCGGACGAGCGGTGTCCCGCGGGTCGTAAAACATGTGACGACGACTTCTCCCCGATCTCCGTATGGTTCGATGATGCCCGTTTCATGATGCAGATGAAGTTTATGCTCCCGGCATTCCGAGATGATGGGGGCACCTTCCGACGAACCGTACTGATCAAAGACCGGAGCTCGGAATGCTTCTTCGAGCACCCGCCGCATCTCCGGCGTCACCGTTTCCGATGTCGGGAAAATCGCAACCAGTGAAAAGTCGAGACGTAACTTATGCTTTAAAAGATACAAAGCGATTTCAAGCATTGCGGTCGGTGTTCCGTCGAGTGCCACCGGTCGGAACCGGTTCAGCTCTTCGATGTAGGCCGGAAAGTTTTCTTCTTTCATATGAAAGATCGATAACAACAATTGATTGAGCGGTCGGTTCATCCGCCAAAAGATCGGCTTTTTTTGATCGATCGCCGTCAATGTTCGTCCGGTAAAGCTGGCGCGCCGCATTCCGCCATGAAAGCCGTGTAACTCTTTAAAATAATCGAGATGCGCCATTCGTTCCTGAACGTCTTCCCGCATGAAGGCGACTTGGAGCGATTTCCCGCTCGTCCCGCCCGTCCGCCCGCGAACCGGAGCGTCGACTTCTGACATGAATGCTTCGTTTTGCTGCCGTAACGTTTCTTTTTCAAGGACCGGAATCGTCTGTAACTGTTCGAGCGACGTGAAAGGAAGACGGATGTCGTGCTCCTGAAACAGTTTCCGATAATACGGCGTGTGCGCCTGGATGAATAGGAGAAACGTATTCAACCGCTCGAGCTGTTCAGTCCGATAGTCCACTGTCCGGTCTTTGACACGTAGTTCTTGGAGCTTTCTCTCATATCCCGAACCATATCGTTCCTGCATCAGCTTTTTTCCGTACATGGATGTCAAAATATTCTGAATAAATATCGGGGACTTGTAGTAAATTTCTTCTTTAAGCGCCATCCTGGACTTCCTCCTTCAGCCGGTAATGCTGTTCATACCAGTCGATGAATGCATGGACACCTGCTTCGATCGTTGTTTGTGGCCGGTAACCAATCGTCTCGAATAAGGATTCAACATCTGCAAAACTCTCTGGAACATCTCCTGCTTGAAGTGGCATTTCATGTTTGATTGCTTTTTTACCAAGTCGCTCTTCAATCAAGGCGACAAATTCGTTTAGTCGGATCGGGCTGTGACTGCCGATGTTAAAGACGCGGTACGGCACGAAGCTTCGATCCGGTAGCGGCGCTGCTTTATCGAACAGCGGATCAGCGGCTGGTTCCGTCTGCATCAGCCGGTAAATGCTTTCGATGATGTCATCGACGTACGTGAAGTCCCGTCCCATCTCCCCGTAGTTGTAAAGATCAATCGGTTGTCCCTTCGCGATGGCTTCCGTGAATTTGAACAAGGCCATATCCGGCCGTCCCCACGGTCCGTAGACACTGAAGAAGCGAAGCCCGGTCGTCTTGATTCCGTAAAGACTGCTGTAGGTGTGTGCCATCAGCTCGTTTGCTTTTTTCGATGCGGCGTAGAGGCTGAGCGGATGATCGACTGCATCCGTCGTCGCGAATGGCATCTTCGTATTCGATCCGTAGACGGAACTGGAAGAAGCGTAAATCAATTGTTCGACCGGATAGTGCCTGCAGGCCTCGAGGATCGACAAGAATCCGACGATGTTCGATGTGATGTAGACGTCCGGACGATCGATGCTGTACCGGACACCGGCTTGAGCCGCTAAATGGAGCACCAGGTCAATCTGTTCCGTCTCAAAGATTTGATTGACCGCCACCGTATCTTCGAGCGACACCCGGTAAAACGTATACCGGTTCGGCCCCAGTTCGGCCAAGCGGGCTTCTTTCAACGTCGGATCATAGTAATCGTTGACTTCATCGAGACCGATGACCCGGTATCCTTCCGCTATAAAGCGACGTGCCGCATGAAATCCAATGAATCCTGCAATCCCGGTAATTAAAATCGTCTTATTCTGCACGTTTCTCAACCTCCTCGAAGTGGTGGAGCACTTGATAGCGGATATAGTGGATCGATGTATACGCGATCAGCAGCATCGGAAACAGTTTATACCGGTGGCGAATCGCTGTTCCGACATTCCCTGTCCCAAGACCAAAGATGACGGCGTTGACGATGAACAGAATCAGCATGAACAGCAGTACACTGCCGAACGGATGTTGTTTCAAATACTTCAGGTGCATCAGTGTCAGACCGAATAACAGGAGATAAAAGGCCGCATCGGCGAAGAAAATTGCGATGTTCATCACACTGGACCATTGCCACGGGAACGGTGAAAACAAGAAGTAAATCATCCGGAGTGGTGCGTACAGAACCATGTCAGACGGTCCGGTCACCGTCAGTCCGTTCAAATACGCCGATCCGCCGCGGTCATAACTCATCCCGCTGAACAGCTGTCCGTTTTCAGAGACGTGGGTGAATTTCGCGAACAGGACGTCCTGGAAACTATAGACGATGAAACCGACGATGACGACTTGAACAAGCAACCGCTGTACTTTCGAAGCTTCAAAATCCATCCGTTTCGTCTCGTGATTATAAAAGGAGAAGTAGACGAGGAGGACAAGAATCCCGATCGCGAGTCCTGAGTGAAACATCGTGCTGATAAAGTAACCGAGATACGCAAACGTCAGGCTGGCTGCCGACTTATCGATTGTCCAGCGCACCATGTAGTAGAGTGTATAGACGATTCCGAGTGCGACCAGCTGATCCCGCAGGAGAATCGGTGAAAGTAACAGTCCTTGAGGAAAGAAGGCAAACACACCGGTCGCAATCAGGATGTAGTGCATCGGCAGTTTCAGGAGCAACAGTGTTTTCGATAAAATGACAACCGAGACGACGCCGAGAATGACGTTGAAATACTGGGCGAGCATTCGTTCCGGGCCAAACGCAAGATAAAAGATTCCTAGAAATTTGGAGTAACTCCCCCGGACGACTTCGTTGAACATCGTCGGGTCGGTATAAATCAGCAATCCTTCCAGATGGAACGCTTCCGTATCATCCCCACTGTGCGGCGGGAGCCGAAACAGCTCCAAATCCACTAACATCAATGTCAGACGGATCAGAAAGGCTGTCACGAAAATCAGGAACAACGGAGTCGTCTCGGCCTGCTTCAACAGATAAACCATCAGCAGGACGGAATTGATGGCAAGGACGGTCGCGACGTAACCTTCAGAAGTTAAAAAGAGCGGTCGGACCAATTGACTGAGTAGGGCTTCCAAAATGACGACAATCAGAATCGGCCGCATGCTTTTTCCCTCCTTTAGCTGCTTTGTTCAATTGAAAGTGTCAGTTTCCGCGGATACAGGGAACGGTAGAGCGCCGGGATCAACAGCCCGATTTGCGTGACGGCACAGAGACCGTATGCTGTCGTCGCCCCATATAATCCGTACATCGGAATCAAGATGCTGCAGGCGACGATGTTGACGATGACACTGCCGAAGATGGCGATTGTCTGAACCCGGAACTGTTGGAACCCGGTCAACAAGGCTTGAATGACGGTCGAATTATAAAAGAAGAGTGATGCGACCATCATCAAGACGAAAATCGTATGGTACTGGACGAACGAGGCATTGTAGAAAATCGTCAGGCCCCACTTGCCGAAGAAGATCGAGCCGATGATCAGCAGGATACCGACTGCGTTGGTCATGAGCAGCATCGACCGGGTCAGCTTCCTTAATTCCGGTAAGCTTTGCCGTTCCCCGCTGTCGGAGGAAAAGTTCGGCAGTAAGACGGCGACGAGCGAATGGATGAACAAGCTGCCGAGAACCAGCAGATACGCGATACTCGCATAGTAACCGAGTTCCTCTGTTCCGATCGCATGACCGACGAACAGGCGTGGAATGTTGGCATTGAGTGCAATCAACAAGGCGACGAAACCGAGCGGGACTGCTTTGAGGAACAATTGTCGTCCCGTTTGGTAACGTTCACTCATCTGCTGGTTTTCAAATCCATGACCGATACGCCGGACGGTCGGTAAATCGTAGAGGATTAACATGATCAGATTTCCGGCGACGAGTGCTAAGACGAAACCGTGAATCGAATGCGTCGTAAAGAGAATCAGGGCCGCTCCGGAGACATTGACGAGACTGCGGAAAATCTTTGATAAAGCGACTTCCTTGAAGGCCATATGTCCTTGGAGGAATCCGTAAGCGAGATCAGCGAATGATTCCATATACTTGTTCAGGTAAACGAGTAAGGTCAGCCAGAGGATGTCGGCTTCCCCGAAGAAATAATAGACGCCGAGAAGGACGAAGACACCGGCTGATAATAAGGAAAAGCGGGTCTTGATGAACAGGTTGAAGTTTTTTAAGCCCGATCGTTCTGCCGTCAGGATCGTACTGGCGTTTAACCAACAAAACATGACGATCGGTGCCGTTAAAGCGAGTGCGTAATTGAAATAACCGATATTGAGTGGTGTGCTCCATTTGATTAGCAGTGTCAAAATCATCCACTGATGGAGAGAATAGGCCGTATCCGCAATGAAAATCAGATTAAATCGTGACAGTTGCCGAACAGATTTCATCTCGTCTCCCCCTCATTCCCGGGCGATCCGAATCGCCGGTGGAATCGTCTCCGGCATCATGTCGGTCCGATTCGTTGCTTCAAGTAAATACGTCCGCAATGCCTGTTCATCATCAAGCGTCAGAGCGATATTTCGTAAATAAGGATCAATGGATCCGAACGGTCGTGTCTTACCAACGAGGATTTTATCGAAAACCCGTTCTTCATGAACTTCTTCCGTCGCGAGCAACTCTTCGTATAACTTTTCACCTTTTCGTATACCACTGTAGACGATCGGAATCTGTTCTTCCGTGAATCCGCTTAAGTGAATCAAGTTCCGGGCGAGTGTCGTGATGTTGACCGGCTCTCCCATATCGAGGACAAACACCTCACCGCCCTCAGCGAGGACACTGGCTTGGATGACAAGTCGGCTCGCTTCGGGAATCGTCATGAAATACCGGGTCATCGCCGGATCCGTCACGGTGATCGGACCACCGTTTGCGATTTGTTCCTTAAAGAGCGGAATGACTGATCCGCGGCTGCCTAACACGTTGCCGAACCGGACGACCGCGAACGTCGTCTCACTGTTACGGGCGATTTGTTGGATGGCCATCTCGGCAATCCGTTTCGTCGCCCCCATCACACTCGTCGGGTTGACCGCCTTATCAGTCGAGATCATGACGAACCGGTTGACACCGGCGGCTTCCGCTGCCAAGGCGACGTTGCGCGTTCCGTAAATGTTGTTTTTGACCGCTTCACTCGGATTGTCTTCCATCAGCGGCACATGTTTGTGAGCTGCCGCATGGTAGACGAGATCCGGTTTAAAACGTTGCATCACATCCATCATCCGGTCCGCATCCTGGACATCCGCGATGACGGAATGTAACGTGATGCCTTCCGTGGTTGCTTCAAGTTCGCGGCGGATCAGATAAATGCTGTTCTCGCCATGACCAAGCAAAATCAGATGGGCTGGTTTGAATTTAACAAGTTGCCGGCAAATTTCTGACCCGATTGATCCACCGGCACCGGTGACGAGGACCGTGGCCTGACTGACACTTTTTTCAATTTCCGTAATATCGAGTTCGACCGGTTCTCGACCGAGGAGGTCAGCAATCGATACTTCACGGATCTGGTTGACAGATACCTTGCCGGAAGCGAGTTCAACGAGCATCGGTAACGTATGGGCTTCGACTTTCGTCTGTTTGATCCGGTTCAGTAAGGTGACCCGGTCCGGATAGGTAAGGGACGGAATCGCCAGGACGACAGCTTCGATTTTATATTCTTCGATGATACATTCGAGTTGGTCAATCGTCCCGATGACCGGTACACCGTGAATCATCATCCCTTTTAGTTCCGTCAAATCATCCAGTAGACCGACCACATTCAGGATATGGGCTTTTTTCTGCTTTAATTCTTTTGTGATCATCTGTCCCGATGCACCGGCACCGATAATCAACGTCCGTTTCCCAAGTGTTCGATTTTCCCGTTTCAGCTCGAGGCTCCGACCGCGAATCAACAGACGAACGAATAAGATCCCGTTCAGGACTAAACCGGTCTGAAGGAAGACGGCGCGTTCGACCGCAAAATCGAACAGAGCGTATTCGAGTCCGAGAAGGACGAAGCTGCTCGCGACGACGACGACGAGTAACACACCTAAATCACGAAGGCTGGCATACCGCCAAATGATTTGATAAAAACGCATCCAATGGGCGACGAGTGTTAAGGCAATCCATTGAATCAAGGCGACTTCGACGGCATCCACCAGTTCGAAGTTCGCCGTAAGGTTCAGTGGATTAAAGAAGTAAAAGGTCACGACCGTCGCTGCGATGATGATCGCGGCATCGATCAGCCGCAGTAGACCAATCTTCATATGCCGGCGATACTGCTGAAATGGCGGGGCTTGCATGATAGGCTCCTCCTTTCTCAAATCAAGAACGGCTGGGATGACTGACAGCTTGCGGATACGCAGTTTCTTTTGTTTCTTCAGCGACTGACTTTTTTCCGAGCGCCCGGGAGTAGACGATCAATAAGCCGAAGAGAAGTCCGAGGATTCCACCGATGGCGGTATTCATCAGAACGTTTGGTGAGACCGGTTTCGTTGGAATCCGGGCCGTCGAGAACACTTCCGTGTTGCTTGTTTTGATCAGTTGCGGTACGTAATCCTGGAAGACTTCCGTCATCGTATTTGCCTGAATCGCGGCTTGTTCCGCCGATCGATCCGTGACCGATAAGGCGATGACTTGGGAATCCAGATTACTGGCGACGGTCAGGCGATCCGTCAAATCAAAAATCCGTTTATCCGTTACGTCCATCTTTTGGGCGACCTGATCAATGACTTCGGGGCTTTTTAAAATATCTTGGTAGGTACTGACAAGCGTCGGCGTCGATGTCGCTTCCGCATTTTGTTGCGGAACGACAAGGATATAAGCGGTCGCTTCATACGTCGGGGGAATCACATAGGTGCTGACGGCATATCCGGCACCCGCTAAGAGAAGGGCCAGTAAGCAGAGTACCCACCAGCCTTTCTTTAATGTCATCACATGGTCACCGAATGTCTTTTTTTGATGAATCGAATTCACATGGTTCACCTCTTTCTCGTTACCTGACATGTTGGATGGACACTGGTTATGCTTACACCTTATTTCCAAACGACTGCCAAAACAATTAGAGCTTGGTGGAAATGATTATATTTTTTTGAGGAGTCATCATGCTTGCGTATCGTTAGTTCATCGAAAAAGATTGATTCACGAAAAAAAGACGATTCACCAAAAAATGATCGCCGTTTTTTCAAAATTATTCATTTCATGCGCATGATTTTTAATAAATTAAGGGTAAATACCAATTTGATGATTAAAAATCTGAAAATTCGGTAATAAGTCCTATATGAAGGGTGGATAGATACTAGTAATGATGTTAAAATCAGTCAATATACCTGAATCGATTGGCTTATTCATCCTTGCATTTTGGATCACAGTCGATTTATGGACACGTCCGCTCTCGTTTACGGATGAAGTCCTGCCGAGTCATTGGAGTGTCTGGATAGCCCTTGTCTATCTCATCCTGTTCATCAGTATGTATCTTGTTACCCGTCCCTTCTATTTTCCACCGCGCGCTTCGACACAATGGTTCGTCACTTCATTCTTGCTGTATGTCACGTTTCACGGCATCGTCTTCTTATTTCGTCCGGCTGCCGATTCTTCGCTTACCTTACTCCAATTGTTTACGACATGGCTTTTCGTCATTATCGTCCTATCACTCGCGCTTCCACTTTTCATCCGTTGGTTTCAGCTGATGAATCTCATTCTTCTGTATCAGGCTTTCTGTCTCGCTGCTTATGCACTCATCGTCTCATTCGGTCGACAGTACGTTCCGATCGATAACATCCAGTCATTACAACTCGGTCCTTTTTCCTTGTCCCAGCTTTATGTCGGGGAACAAGGCAGCTTTCTCCGGTCCGCCAGTCTGACGAACAATCCGAACACGTTGGCAGCGTGGCTCGTTCCGGGTGGCCTCATCGCCTGGATGTCCGTCCTGCAGTCCATCGCGCGCCGGAATTTACGGTCATTCATTCTTTTCGGAACCATCCTGATTGTGATTTTCATCGGTCTGGTGCTCAGTGCTTCGCAGACCGGTCTCTACTCGTTTTGTCTGCTCGCATTGTTGACGACGCTTTTAATGATACCGGCTCGACGTTTACGTTTTCTCGTGGCCAGTTTTTATCTCACAGGTGCTGTCATTCTTATCGGCTCCTTATCACTGAACCGCTCCTTGTTTGCAGAACTGATCAGCCTCAACGGGCGGAGTGAACTCTGGCAAGCCGGTCTGACCGCCTCTCTCGACCGCTTTTGGTTCGGACACGGTCTCGGCTCCTCTGTCATCGGGTTGGAGCAGCAGCTTGGATCCAGTACACTCTACACGTTCCATAGCACGCCAATCGTTTACTTGTATGAACTCGGATTCTTTGGACTGTTGCTTTATACAGCGTCCTTTCTGTTAATACTTGTCCGGTTCATCCGGGATTGCCGGCACGACGATCCGTTGTCGATCAGCTTATTGTTGCTCGGTCTCTGGTTGCTGTTGCTCCAGTTCACGGAAAGTGTCCTGATTCGTCCGAGCGGTTTTTATTTCATCTGGCTCAGTTTCCTGATTTATGCGACACGCCGTCGCGCGACCTCACAAGAAAGTACCCACACCTAGACGAACACCTACACGAAAGGGGTATGACATCATGAAGAAATGGACAGAACAACAAGTAATCGACAGCTTAATCGAGGCGAGTATTGCTTACCCTGCCTTGGACGCCAAGACGTATGCCCGCTGGTCGACCGGAAAAGAAATCCCGTCGATCACGACGATCATCAACGTGTTCGGATCATGGCGTGAAGCCTTGCATGCAGCTGGTTTATCATCCATTCGTCCATACTATTCCGATCAGGAGATCCTTGCTTTCATCAAAGAAGCATCGGAACGGTTGCATCCGTTTCACAGCAACAGTTACCGTGAATGGGCCAAAGCAAAGCACGGACCTTCATTGACGTTGATCAATCTCCGTTTCGGGTCATGGTCACGGGCCCTTGAGGAAGCACACATCGAGATGACACGTTCAATCTGTATGACAGAAGAACGCATCATCAACGCGCTCCTCGAAGCATCGGACGTTCTTCCGCGCCTGACGACCCAGACCTACTCGATTTGGGCGCAGGAAAATGGACATCCGACGGTCGCGACGATTGCCCGAAAGTACGGTTCCTGGGTCGATGCGCTCGCTTGTCTCGACATCGCTCCCCCACGGCGGAAGTGGGTCGAAGAAGATGTCCTCGACGCATTAAGACAGGCACAACGCGAGCTCCCATCCCTCAGCATCATCCATTACCGGAAATGGGCGGAAGGACGATCCGTCCCGAGTACGTCGACGATCAATGCCTTGTTCGGGAGCTGGACGTCTGCCGTGCAGTGTCTTAAACGATCCCGTGTTTCGATTTCTTGATGGATATCGTCGCAAAAAAATGGGGCTGACCTAAAAGTCAGCCTCTACAAAGATAAGGGTGGCAGAATGATAATCCGCCACCCTTATCTCGTAAAAAAAAGACTCACTCGCTACACGCAACTCCTACAGGAAAAAGTGCATTTTTGCGCTGTCAGAGACAAACAAGCCGGTTTTTCTGCCTGAATGAGGCAGGAAAACCGGCTTGTGTCTCGTCTGAGGAAAGGGCAAAAGACGAGTGATTTTTTTTTTTTGAGTCAGCCTCATTTTTTATTCATCGTTTGATCCGTTGCAGTTCCGCCGCTGAAATCAAAGTGACCGTATCATGCTTCAACATATAGACATCATCCATGTATTGTCCGATATGCGGAAGATTGATCTGATGCATCAAATTCCGGAACAGTTGCGCCGGGAAATTAACACCACATTCATAGGCATGGGGATATCCCCCACCGAAACGAGGATTGATTTCCGATAGATACAATGTACCCGCGACATCAAACAAATCAAAATCAAGGGGCCCCACCAATCCAGACCCGTCTAACACATGTTCGATCAGCTCAAACACATCTTCCCGGATAATCGAACGGCTTTTATCAGTCTCTCCTGCTCGCATCGTTAATTTTTCCTTGATGAAGATGGACGTCACTTTCCCGGAAATTAAATCGACATACGCATCGACTCCAAGTTCTGGACCAACCAATAACTCCTGGACAATCAAATCGGAATTCTTCAGGAATAACTGTTCGACCTCTTCGATCGTCTCAACCCGCCGTACTTCGAGACTGGCGCTTCCGCTGCGTGGTTTGACGAAGACCGGTAGATTCACTTCGCCTACAGAGACAGCTTCCTGGAACGACGCCATCGACGCGTAGGTGCGTGCATGGGCAATACCCTGGCGCAGACAATGTTCATACATCGTGTATTTATCGAAACAGAGTTGACAGGACGCATAGGGTGAGACGATGACCGTCACACCAACTGCTTGAAAGCGTTCCGTTGCTTGTGCCAGAAGACCAAGTTCCGGGTCGATCAGCGTCATGATCGCCGTCACGCCTTCTTCCTGACAAAGCTTCAGTAAATGATCGATGTAATCGACCTCATCCATCTTCGGTACGATGTAATGCTGGTCCGCCATGTATAACGCAGATGCCAATGGACTGCAATCCGCTGTGCTGACACGTCCCGTCTTAAACTCTTTGACAAAATACTCGACGAGCTTTGCTCGGCGACCGGCGCTCGTAATCAATAGATGAGGTTTCTGCATCCGATTCACTCCTCTTAATTAATGATGTTAATCTTTTTTTCGACTTGCATCATCAAAACCCTGCTTTTTCTTTTAAAAAAACTAGGACATAAGACTCACTGTCGCACCCATTGTTCACTTGGTCTTTTTTTCCAAAATAATCGATACAATAGAATTCCGATCAAAGCACCCGTGCCGTCCAGTAAGACATCCTGAATCAATCCAGTCCGTCCGCCCGTCAAAATTTGATGGAACTCATCAAAGACGGCAATCGTGATCGCAACCGTGTAGGCAAACAGACCTGCCAAAGCATACGGACGGATCAATCGATACGTTAAATCCACCAAGGCGGTTCCGAGAACGATGAAGATTGATAGATGCGCTGCCTTTCGAATGAAAAACTCAACGAACCCAGAAGCACCAAGCGCTACGACACTGACTTCTCCGTGATAATCAAACGAAATGAACCGGAGATGTTCGACAAAACCTAAGTCAACGTATCGCGACAAACCCGGTTTTAAGGATTGCTCTTGATACGGCATCGAACTTGATATAAACAAGATGATCAAAATCAACAGGGTCACATAACCGGACCATGGAATCTTTCTAAACATATATGGCCTCCTTTTCTCACTAACTAATAGAATAGCATGTTCTCTTTTCTAATCCTTTCTAATACTTTTAAATAATCTATAACATTTTGAATTTAAAATCCATTAAATACATAATCATGCAATAATTTTTTTATAAAAACTTTTTTTTACATTTCAAAGGTTTGCGATATAATGAAAGTGGTTATTTAGTACTAGTAAGCAAGGATGCAAGAATAGGAGTTGAGTCCTGTGAAACGTACTCTCGGAAAAAAAATCATGCAATTGCGTAAACAACATCATTACACCCAAAAATATCTGGCAGAACGATGCGGGGAAACCGTTACTTCGATTTCAGCATACGAGCGTGGTCAACGGATGCCGAATGCCCAAACACTGGAACGGCTTGCACTTGCACTGAATACGACTGTGATCGATTTAATTGATCCGCAGTATGTCCAACACCCTTCATTACAAGAGTTTATGGCTCAATCCTTCGAACCGACACAACCGCTCGATTTTAAACTCGTTCTGGAAGATACCCTCGTCCACTTGACGCTATCGCCGGAAGTTTACTTCAATGGCCGCCTTCTGACACAGGAAGTCCGCGATCATATGGCGACATCGATTAATCAGGCGCTCCAACAGGGATTACAATCGATTGAATCAACCTAAAAAACACGATGAGATGCGGACAGGAATCATTCCTGTGCACGTCTCATCGTGTTTTTGCCGGTCTGTTAATCAGATTTCAAGACATGGTGAATGTACAACTGCCCCTCTTCATACGTCGCTTCCATGATCCGGCTGAAGAACGGGGATTCTGCCGTCTTTTCGGCTAAGAAAACACGTTCGAAGCGACTATGTGCTTGATCGACGAAGCTGAGCTTAAGTTCCCGAATGGCTGATTGGAATGTCATATGTGTCCCGTGCTTACCAAAGGCATCGGGAAGCACCACCCGATCAACAAACTCAAAAGTCTCCTCCGGAAATAATGTTTCGATAAAAGATAAACAACTGGCTTGTAAGGCTTTTTGCTCGGCCATCTTTTCATCCATAACGTTTACCTATCCTCCGATTTCATCGTGATGTCATCTGACTAAACAAAAACGACTGCCTTTCTTTATTACCCCCCCTTTAGACCTAATTAAACTAGTATTAAAAATATTTTTTATCCATTTAAAAGGAAAAGTAAAACATAAATTTATTTTTTTTACCATTTTTTGCTTATACTAAAACAGGGACGATTATAAAATCCGTCCCTGCCTTCGTCTCTATTTCACCCGAGCTTATCGAGTTCTAAAATACTGATGCTTTTCCCGGCGTATAATGTACGGCCGCGATAACGCGAGAGTTTGGCGAACTCGAACAACGTATCCGGTTCGTAGAGGTGTTCAATCAAATAAGCGACTTTCTCATCGGTCTCTGACTTCAAATATGAATTGAAGATCAAACGGTTGCGATCGACCTTTTGACCATAGAACAG
Source organism: Exiguobacterium sibiricum 7-3 (assembly GCF_000620865.1). Taxonomy (NCBI): domain Bacteria; kingdom Bacillati; phylum Bacillota; class Bacilli; order Caryophanales; genus Exiguobacterium; species Exiguobacterium artemiae. The sequence goes on along the minus strand of NZ_KK211190.1, from coordinate 475,777 downwards.
CGTGCAATTATGAATCCGACGCGATGCGATTGGTTGGACATGTCGTCTAAGATAATCCGAGTTGTAGATGTTGACGAGTAATTGTCCGTCCGTCGCCAGCAAGTGGCGAATGTTCCGGAAAAACAATAACAGCTCCCCGCGCGAATACCGTGCAATCGTCGTGCCGGGTAGGATGATCTTGTTGAATGCACTGTTTCCCATGACATCAATCAATTCATTGCTGAGGCCGTAGACCCGTTTTAAGTACTGTTCAGAAATCCCGGCAATCCGGTTCAATTCCGGTTCGACGAGATACAGGTCGTATCCTTCTGCGCATAACGTATTAAATAACTTCGCTGAAAAATTTCCGTGCACCAGGACACGATCCTTCTTTTTCAGATAACGGCGATACAACATCAACTCGTCGATTTCCGGCAAGGAGGACGTTTCTTGGTAAAGTGCTGTGAACCGGTCGTCCGCAAATAAGTTATCGAGTACTTGAACCCGTGAATAACTTCCTTTTCGTGAAAATGGACCGAACAATGGCGCCTCATCCATGATAAATCAACTCCTTATACGTCTGAATCGCTGCTTCATAATCTGAACCAAGGCGTTCCGGCAGGACATCAAACCGTTCTTTCTGATCCGCTTCGAGGATGGCGAGAAACGACTCATCCGTCTCAAACAATTGATTTGTCACCAGTTCAAAAGCAAAACAGCCTTCATTGTTTTGAATGCCAATCATCGTCAACGGACCAAACTTCCCTTCCGTTCGCGGAAGCTCGAGCACGCTGTAAGGTGTCACGAACTGGCTTGTTCCTTGGAATGCGGAAGCCAGTTGATACAGAATCGGGTATAAAGCGAGTTGCGCTATCGGAACCAGCTCTTCCCATTTCTTCAGTTGCCGTTCCCGTAGCTGACAGACATTCAAATCAAACGTCGAACTGAGTGACATCCTTTTTCCGTAGTCGGAAAAGATGCCCTCGTGATAAAAGAAAAGACGGTGCGACGCCGACATGCCGGCAAGTGTCGCATAATCGAGAATTCCGATCCGGTGTTCCAGGCTCGAGACGACACTCGTTTCGTGCCACTGCTTGATGGCCGCGGCTAACCCTTCCCGGTCGTAAGTCGCCAAACGTTCTCTGACATTAAACGATAACGTGTCGGAAAAGGCCAACAAGACCGGTGTCCGGCTCATCAGTTCAATGACCGGTAAGTCATGACGGGTCGCTTGATCGATGTATAACAAACTGTTGATTGTCATTTGATCAAACAGAGCTGGTGCAATCGAGTCGAGCAATTCTGTTGTTTCAACATAGACATGACGTAACGGTTGCGGCTCTCGAGAGGCGGTATCCGGATAGACGCCGGTGAATAACGACATCAAAGCATCTTGTAATTCAATCGGTTGCGCATGCCCTGCCGTCCCTTCTAACGGGATCATCTCATTCAAGAAATACGGATCACCGAACAAGACATCCCCTCGTTCATTAATCAAATGAAATTGAACATGTAGCATCCGTTGTTGTAAATACGCGACGAGTCGCAAGGTCCGTTCCCCCGGCCCTTGCAGGACGAACAAATAATGCTCGAATTCTTGAAAGTCCATATAATCGAGTAAATCCAAGAACGTATGTTGATCGTAATCATAACGATCCATTGAGAACCGGTGCTGCTCACAAAAAGTCGTGAGGGCATCGGTCGGGTCAAGTTGGTGCAACCAGCCTTCACTTTCAGAAAGAACCGTCAGTCCGATCATATCCATGCTCCTTTCAAGAGATAATAATAAAAAGGGCTTCAGACCTGTGACGGAATGAAGCCACGTCATCAAGCGACGTCATCATGAAGTTTTTAGTTCTCGTTTCGCTGGCGGTTTGATCCGGTCCATTTCCCGACTTGCCAAGGGTGCGACCGAGACAGTAGCAACATTTAAGCACCAGCCGTAAGATGTCATGGTCCGGCGCGATTCTTTAAAGGTGAGATTCATAGGAGTTACCCCTTTCTTTCGTTAAAATGGCAGACAACACGTTGACGACTTGTTGAACTAAAAATTTGGTATCAGATCCCGTTCCCTCTTATAATGGAGAAGGGTATCGTTTTCTCAAATCCACTGGACAGAAAGGACAGAACCCGATGGATCAATTCACGTCACCGCAGATTGGTCTTGCCCTTCGCCGTCTTCGCAAGAAACATAAGCTGACACAGAAGGATTTGGCGAATGGAATTTGCAGCCAAGCGGAAATCAGTAAGATTGAAAGTGGGACACATTCTCCGACCGTTGATTTGCTATACGCGTTATCACGAAGACTACAAGTTCCAATCACAGTCTTTTTAGATCACACCGAGCAACAAAATTCAATAAAAATAATAGATGAGTCTTTAGTATCTAGATTTCGAAATCAAGAATTTTCTAGTATTTATCAAGAAACAAAATTTATTCTGCTTGCCAGAAGTAAAGGAGTAGAGTTAGAGTCAACTTTACTTTATAAATATTATTTTTACTTATGTGCTTATCGACTCAATAAAATAGATTACAGAACCTGTATTGTTGAATTACAGCAATTATCGGAAAAGTATTCAACAATCCATTATTCTCCCAATATGTTAATACGAATCAAATCAGCTATCGCTAACTTATACTCTGAAAATAAAATCTATCAACATAGCATTAAAGTTTATGAAGAGATATTACAATTGAATTTTGATAGCGATGAGCTACTAATTAACAAAATAAGAATTTCATATAATTTTTCAAAAATATTACTTGATTTTAAAAGACCCGAACAAGCATTAAAGCTCATAAATGATGCAATTGATCAAAGCTTAAATTTCAAAGATATGTCATTATTAGGACAACTTTTTTCTCAAAAAGGAGCTTGTTTAGAACAATTAAATCACGATAGACAAGAAATTTCTGATATATACGAAAAAGCCTATTTTTTATTTGATTTATTACGTATGGACGAATACAAAAAAATTATTGAAACGGTCAAAGAAAAATATATAAAGAAATAAAATTATACTCGTTTTACTGAATATTCGAGCGGTAAGCCGTTCCCTGCTACATCACGTTTTACTGAATACTCGAGCGGTAAACCGTTTCCTGCCACATCAATAGTTTTAACAGAATCAATAGTTCCTAGACCAAGTGATGCAGTTAAAGCAAGTGCTCCAGCAACTAATCCTAATTTCTTTTTCAAGTTCATAATGAATAACCTCCTAATTTTTTTGTCTAGCTTCGTAACAACATCATATATCCTTAGACCCCCTTCGGATATTCGAATACGAATATTTAGTGTGTTTTGCACATTATTTACACTTACCACATCTTTTGGCTTAGGTCATAGGTCACGAAACGTGTATCTTTTTTACATTTTATCCATCTTTGTGTCGATAAAGTGTATGAAAATAGATTTTTTAGAATATTCAATCACTCTAATCTCTTTGATTCTTCTTCACAAAAAAACCCGTTTCGTTTGCAGCACGCAAACGAAACGGGTTTAGCCTTATTTTGACGAACGGCGCAACGCAACAAAATAACCTACTCCAAGCAGGACGACCAGTCCAAGCAGAATGCTGCTGACCGTTGTTCGGGCAGGCGATTCCGGAATCCAAATACCGATTGCAAGATTGATTGCCGCAATCAGCAATACGAGCCAGACGATGGTTTTGGGTCTCATCTTTTCCTCCTTCACTTTGACGTTTCTTGATTCGTTCTTCTTCGTGATATCCATACAAAATCCCTCTTATTTGAAACGTCATGATGTGATATGTTGACAGAAGACGATTTTTAATGAGGGGGACCTATGGATGAAAAAGTTAGCGGTATTTTGTGGTTCTAAAGACGGAGCAACACCTGTTTTCCGTGAAGCAGCGACTACTCTCGGAACAGCATTGGCAAGACATCGAATCGGGCTCGTTTACGGCGGTTCACGCGTCGGGACGATGGGTGCCGTTGCGGACGCTGTCCTCGCAGCAAACGGACAGGCAGTCGGTGTCCTGCCGCGTTTCCTGCAGGAAAAAGAGATTGCCCATCCGAATCTGACGGAACTTCATCTTGTCGAATCGATGCACGACCGAAAAGCCAAAATGGCGGAACTTGCCGACGGCTTCATCATCCTGCCGGGTGGTCCCGGAACGATGGAAGAATTTTTTGAAGTCTTTACATGGGCGCAGCTCGGACTGCATGAAAAACCGTGCGGTATCCTGAACATCGACGGCTATTATGATTCGCTCGTCCAACTGTTTCAGCAAATGGAGACGCAGGGTTTCCTGATTCCCGAACATGCTGCGATGCTGATCGTCGAGTCTGATCCGGAACGACTGCTTGAACGGTTCCGGTCGTACAAGGCACCTCGTGTCAAGACTTACATGAAGCCGGAACAAACATAATAGAACCCTGCAAAGCTCACGTTGTGAGCTTTTTTTACGTTTTACTCCGTCCATCCCTTAACGTAACGGTGTAGCAAAGCTTTGACCTCATCCTGAATCTCCGCGTCTTCGAGCGCAAACGCTAACGTCGTCTCGACATACCCCATCTTTTCCCCGACATCGAACCGTTTCCCTTCGACCTCATATCCATAGACGTCTTCCTGTCCATTCAGCCGTTCAATCGCATCCGTCAGCTGAATCTCTCCGCCTGATCCGGCTTCCTGCGTCGCCAGGAATTTGAAGATGGCCGGAGTCAGGATATACCGCCCGATGATCGCCATATTGGACGGTGCTGTTCCCTGGACCGGTTTTTCGACGAACTGCCGGACCTGGTAACGACGTCCTGTCTGATTCAGCGGATCGATGATACCGTACCGGTGCGTATCTTCAGTCGGCACGTGACGGACACCGACGACCGATGCGTCCAGTTCTTCGTATTGATCGATCAGTTGTTTCAGACCCGGTTCTTCCGAGACGAGGATGTCGTCGCCGAGCAGGACGGCAAACGGTTCATCGCCGATGAAATGACGGGCACTCCAAATCGCATGTCCAAGTCCTTTCGGTTCTTTTTGACGAATATAATGAATTTCTGCCATCGTCGTCGAGGCATCGACCTCTTTCAATAAATCGAGTTTTCCTTTTTGACGCAGGATGTTCTCGAGTTCCGGTGCATGGTCAAAATGATCCTCAATCGCCCGCTTGTTTCGCCCGGAGACGATGATGATCTGTTCGATGCCCGACGCCACAGCCTCCTCAACAATGTACTGGATTGTCGGTTTCGTTAAAATCGGTAACATTTCTTTCGGCATCGCTTTGGTTGCCGGTAAAAACCGGGTCCCAAGACCGGCTGCCGGGATAATCGCTTTTCTGACTTTTGACATGCCCATTCCTCCTCGTCGCTTCATCCGCTACTTGATAAACATTCGCTTTCTAGTGTCTTGTTCCCTGTTTTAGAAAAAAAAAGACCAGAGACAAGTGTCCCTGATCCGTCCTTAAAATAATTTAGTGACTGCTTCCGTTAACGTCGCAAACGACGGTGTCTCATCAATGACCATCAGAGTGCCGGCTGCAAGTACAAGTAAACTGATCCCTGACAAGATCCACCCCGGATGTTTGACCGTATCTTCCGCATCGGTGTTTTTCTTGCCTGGTTTTGCTTGTGCGCCCTGCTCCTTCAGACGATCCCGCCGATACTGGTGCTGTTCTTCTTTCGTCAGCTTCTTGTATTCAGTCAGGAACTTCTTGTATTCCGGTACGACTTCCTTCGTCGTCCCGTCGAGCTTGACCTGTCCGTATTCGAGCCAGATGACCCGCTCACAGAAGCTCCGGATTTGGTTTAGCGAGTGACTGACGAAGATGATTGTTTTGCCTTCGTTTTTAAACTCGTTCATCTTGTCGATACACCGGTTATAGAATGTCTGGTCACCGACCGACAAGGCTTCATCGACGATCAAGATGTCGGCGTCGACATTGACGGCAATCGCAAATCCGAGTCGTGACTTCATCCCGCTCGAATATTTTTTAATCGGTTGATCGATGAAATCTCCGATATCCGCGAAATCAATGATACCCGGCATCCGGCGTTCGATTTCTGCATCGTCCATCCCGAGCATCAAACATTTCAAATGGATGTTCTCACGACCGGTCAGCACGTTTTTCAGCCCCTGGGACACAGCGATGATCGCTACTTCCCCATTGATCGCGACGTCACCTTCATTAGCGTAGATGATGCCGGAGATTAAGTTCGACAGCGTCGATTTCCCGGAACCGTTGATCCCGACAAGACCGACGACTTCACCGGACCCGATATCAAGTGAGACATCGCGGAGCGCCGTGAACGTCTTGACGTTTTTACTTTGATTCTTAAACAGTAGCTTGAATTTTTCTTTTGTCGTCGTGACCATATCAAACCGTTTCGTGACATGGTCGAGTTTTATCATAGACATGGCGATTTCCTTCCTTAAACGAGCTCGGTGAATGATTTACGGAACTTGATGTGTAAAAACGTTCCGGCTGTGAACAAGAGCAATGTCACGCTCCAGAAATAAAGTCCCGTCGGCCACTCTTGCCAGACCCAGGCACCGCCAAGCAGACTGGCACGGTATCCTTCAACAAGGTAAAAGACCGGGTTCAGACGAAGCACACCATGTAAGACGTCCGGGAACCGTTCGATATTCCACAGAATCGGTGTCAGATAAAAGAGCATCCGCATCATTGACTGCAGGAACAATTGAATGTCTTTGACGAGCGTAATCAATGTTGAGAAACAAAGTGAGAACGCATAGACGAAAATGTAGGTCGCTGCCATATAATACGGGAGCTGGAGTAACTTCCATGTAATCGGAATACCATTTAGGATGATGACGATGAAGACGATCAGGAGCATCGCGAAATGTTGATACATCCGCGATAAGATGACATACGATGGAATTGCACTCATCGGGAAACGCATTTTCGTTACCATCGCCAGTCGACTGTTGATCGAGTTCGATCCGCGCAACAAAGCATCGTTGATGAAGAACCAGACGACGATTCCGCAGAGGAGCCAGACGATGAACGGCGTATCACCGTCGACGTTTTTATTCCCTTTCAGACCGACACCAAAGACGAACCAGTAAATAAAGATCTGTAAACCGGGATTCAAAAGCTCCCACAAAAGTCCAAGTCGTTGCTCCGCGTGCGCCGATTTAATCTCATAACGGGCGAGGCGGCGAATCAGCGGAAAATTCTCCACTTGTTCGCGGATGATGCTTTTCATTTCTTTCCACATAATTAATTTCCTTCCGATCTGTAAAGGTACATGTATTTTAGTTCCGTTGCATCCACTTCAAAATAAAAAAACGGGCTCCGTTCGCGATTCTTCAAACGAACGACCGACCGCGGACAGGCAGATGCCTGCACGTTGATTGATTCCTCCCTTCCTTTTCCAAGCACTCTTCTCCTATTAAAAAGTAGGCACCAGGTGCCATACACTTAATCAATTCTAGCCATCGTTAAAATTCATGTCAATGTATTGGGCAAACCGACACCAAACTGTAGCTTTCTGACCGACAAAAAAACCAGTTAGCAACGATAGAAAAGACATCGCTGTTAACTGGTTTCGAATGGGATAGAAGTGGAAATTCAATCGTCGTGGGCGGGGATGACAATCCCCAAATCAATAAAATGCTCATTACACATAAAATGACCAGAACCATGGTTCCCTGAATCGTCTCTTTCATCGTCTCATTGCTCTCCTCCCGCTATTTTCCTCGTTTCTTCATCATACAGAATTCGCACTCTGAACTCCACCAATAGATTATCAATTAATGGGAATGTTTGACGATTTGATGTATGTTTCCATTTCTTTTTTTAATCAGACAGATTATAATGAAAGCGTTATCATTTTTTGAAATTAGGTCCAATTAACTGGATTTTTGTTCCCTAACAAACATCTGTCCCTGGTTGTTATGTCGTCCGACCTAAGAATTTACGAATTTTACAAAAGTTTTATCGCACCAGATACCTAGAACGACTTATAGTAGAAGAAGAGGTCAACGATCGCATTTCGACCTTGTATTCATACACCCACTTTGAAGGAGGATTTTTACGTATGTATAAATCAAAACCGCTTTACGCGGCAGCCGTCGCTGTCGCCCTGACGACATCGGCAATCGTGCCGGTTGCGCAGACTACTGTATCCGCAGCAACGCATGTCAAAGTCAAAACGGTCAAACTCAAGTCACTCGTCTTCACAAAAGGTGCCCCAGTCAAGTTACCGGCTACATACAAGGGCGAGAAAATCACGTGGAACAGTTATGATCGTCACATCTTCAACCGCTATCAGACGATCAAAGGAACGTATGGCAAGAAGAAATCACCGATCGAAGTAAAAATCCTCATTCAAAACTATGCCGTGAAGTTCGTCGAAAGTGTTAAAGAACAGACGATCTATGTCGGTGAAAAACCGGAACTTCCAAAAACATTGGCTGTCCTCTATGCAACAGGCCGCGTCTATGACAAGCCGGTGCATTGGACGAAAGTCGATACGAGTGAAGCCGGCGTGAAATATGCTGTCGCAAGCTACACACGTCTCGGTAAGACGATTACACTTAAAGCAAAAATCAACGTCCTCGATATCAATAAAGATGACTTCTCGATCGGTTTGATGCACACGAACGATACGCACGCAAACCTCGATAAAGCACCAAAACGCGCTACCGTCATTAAAGAACTCCGTACTGCCTATAAAGCAGACGGTACTCCGTCACTTTTACTTGACGCAGGCGATGTCTTCTCTGGTTCGCTTTACTTCAACAAATTTAAAGGCCAAGCTGATCTTGAGCTCATGAACTATATGAAATACGACATGATGACGTTCGGTAACCACGAGTTCGATCTCGGAGATGCGGACAATCATTTAGCTTTACAAGAATTCGTCACGAAAGCCAAATTCCCGTTCATCACAGCGAACGTTGATTTCAGCAAAAACGAATTACTCGGTGGTCTGCAATCGAAAACGATCACAGCGGGTCCTGAAAAAGGCAAAATCTATCAAGGAATCATCAAAGAATACAAAGGACAAAAAATCGGCTTCTTCGGTCTGACGACAGAAGAAACAGCGGATATTTCGAGTCCGGGATCTGTTGCCTTTGCGAACTACATCGATAGCGCGAAAGCAGCCGTCAAGAAACTGGAAGACCGTGGCGTCAACAAGATCGTCGCCTTGACACACATTGGTTTTGACGATAATCCGGCAGTCGACAACGACCAGTTGCTCGCACGCAATGTGGACGGCATCGATGTCATCGTCGGTGGTCACTCGCATACGAAACTCGAAACACCGGTCGTCGTTGATGATACGATCGTACCGGGTAAAGCAGAACCGACAATCATTGCCCAAGCCTACCAATACGGTGATTTCCTCGGTAACCTGAACTTGACGTTCGATTACAAAGGGAAATTGACAGAGTATAAAGGATCATTGATCGACGTCTCGAAAGCAGCGGAAGATGCAACGGCCGCTTCGATTCTCAAACCATATGCCGATCAAATCACAGAACTCAAAAACGAAGAAGTCGGCGCCAACATCGTCAACGAACTCGTGAACCCGCGTGGCGAAGTCAGCGTCCGCAACAGTGAAACGGCACTCGGAAACCTGATCACGGACGGTATGCTCCAAAAAGCGAAAGAATATAACAAAGATACAGTCATCGCCATGCAAAACGGTGGCGGAATCCGTGCTGCCATCAATGCCGGTCCACTCACAGTCGGTGAAGTCTTAACGACTCTTCCCTTCGGTAACACACTCGCGACAGCGAAATTGACAGGTCAGGAAATCAAAGACCTGCTTGAAATCAGCGTTGGTGTCGCACCAATCGAGAACGGTGGCTTCCTCCACGTCTCGGGCATGAAGTTCGAGTACAGCAGCAAACTCGCGAAAGGCGACCGTGTCACGAAGATGGAAGTCAAAAACGGCGACACGTTCGAACCACTTGACTTGACGAAAACGTACGTCATCGCAACCAATGCCTTCACGGCTAAAGGTGGCGACGGACTTACGCCGTTCGAAGTTGCTTATAAAGCGGGACGTGTGACGGATCTTGGTCTGTCGGACTGGGAAAACCTCCGCGACTTCACGAAGTCACTCGGCGAAGTCAACTACTCAATCGAAGGTCGAATCATCGATACAAAAGCAGAAACAAAATAAGTCATCAAAAAAAGACCGGGCTTAACAGCCGGTCTTTTTGCATTTACAGGAGGCGGATCCATATCCCCTCCTGTTTTTGTGTTCATAACGTCTGGGTCTGATTTTGTTTCAGCAAGGCGATGATGTCATCGAGTTCATATTCCTGTGCCATCATCAGCGGTGTATAACCATCGGCATTTTTGATCGCCGGATCCGCGCCACGCTCGAGCAAGAGTTTGACCGTCTCTTTTCCTTCGCCCTCAACGGCGTGATGGAGCGGTGTATATTTCTCGTCATCCTGCTGATTGATTTTTTCGCCCCGTTTTAAGTACAACTCAACCAATTCCTTGTTGTTGCTGTAGACCGCGGTGATGAACGGCCGTTCGCCGAACTCATTGACGGCGTCGACGTCGCTCCCGGCAGCCAGCAAGGCTTTAAAGACTGTATCCAGCCCTTTACTTGACTTCCGGTACCCAAGATAATGCAAAGCCGTATCTCCGTCAGCATCGACTGCTTCCATGTCACTCTTCGGAATCAACGCTTCGATTTCTGCCAGTGTCCCCTTTTGAATTGCCGCCATCAGTTTCGATTCTCCAAGATCTTCTTTTGCAGTTGTCTGTTGTTCGACGGAAGAGACACTGTCTGTCAACCATTGGGGCAGTTTAAGCTCTGTCGCAACGAAGACCAGACCGGCCAGTCCCAGACAACTCAGACTGACGAGGACAACACTTGCTACACGGGCAGATCGTTTTCGTGACGCGTCGAGTCCGGCAAACGTCAATCGACGGGAAATGGACGATTGGTTTCGGAACAGTTCGCTGAGTACGGCGGCAAACGGCATCGGTTGTCGTTTTTGATCGATGTAGGCGGTCAGGTTCAACGTCTGCCAGGAAACTGGACCAACGACAGACCGGACGAGCGCTGTAACACGTTCCTCTTCCGTTAGACAAGCCAGTGCCATACGGTCAGCTGTCTCTTCACACGCCCTGAGATACGCACTTCTAAGGAAAGGCACCCAACTCCCGAGTAACAGCAGCATCCGTTTTTCTTCATAGTTTTGTTTCAAATGGACGAGTTCGCGTATCAGTTCGAAGCGCGTCGTCTCATCGACCGAATAACCGGTCGGTAAGACAAGCAGATACTTTTGAAACAAGCCGATCGTCCGCGGACGGTTGATTGTCTTATGGTTGGTTACGGTGATTTCCGGCACTTTCCAAAATCCCAATCGTTCAGCGTCCTGTCGAAGTTGTTCATAAACGAGTGGCTGCTGCTGTTCGTTCAAGACAATCCCGTCCGTCCGGATCGTCATTACCCGGTTCCACTGGCGCACCCAGACGATACCGAGCAAAAGAAGGACCATGCCGACGATTACAATTCCTATCGTTCCCAGTGCCAGGACAACGATGACTAAACCACAACCTGTCGCAACCGTACTCAGTAAAAGTAACCAAAAATAAAGTTTTTCGCGTATTGTAGCAGACGGCTTTCTTTGTCTGATTTGTTTCATTTTTTCATTCATTGGTTCACCTCTTTTTCTTACTTCTCTTATCATACCGATAATTCCATAAGAGTTCCAAGTCAATTCTTGTTAATACATAAAAAACTATTTTTAAATATATTTTAGATATAAAAATAAGTTTTTTAAAATCATGTCTAAAGACCTATATTTAATATAATTTATTCCAGTAAAAATCATATTAAATAGATTTATTGAAGCGATATAAGGATTCCTTGTAACATTTGAAATATTTTAGATGTGATTCTTTAGAACCACAAACGTTTTCTTACTAGGTGAGACAAAAGTCATTGATATAAATTGCATTCCGCATTTTAATACCATATAATAACTAATAGAATGAAAAAAATGGGAGTGATTTTCTTGGGGTTATTAGGACTTTTTAATAAGGAATATACGATTCAGTATCATGTCATTGAACAGGATGAAGTAGTCGATACGGACCGCCTGATCATTAAAGCCGGCGACCACACAGCTGCACGAAAAAAAGCGGATACGATGCTTCGTAAACAATTTGGTCGGACGCAATACAAAATCGAGTGGGTCCAACGCTTCTAATCGTTCAAATACCCGGTCGCCTCAGCAAGATTGAGACGACCGGGTATTTTTGTGTTTAGCTCGATTGCTGATATTCCGATTTGACAAGGCGATCGGCTTTTAGGAAAAGACGAAGCGCAGTGTAGAGGACAATCCCGAAGGCCGCACCACTTCCGTCGATGATGACGTCTCCGACTAACGGCGTCCGTCCGCCGGTCAATTGCTGATGAAACTCATCAAAGACTCCGACCGTAATCGCTGTAGTCGCGGCAAAGAAAGCAGCTGGAACAGGCCGGTATCCCCTTGTACGTAGGACGTGGACAAGGCTTGTCCCGAGGATGAAGAACAGACCGGCATGCATCCCTTTACGGATGAAGAACTCGAGGAACGCCGCTGGACCTAACGACGCGACACTGATCGGCACCTCATAATGAAACGAGACGAACGAAAAAGCATAGACCCAGCCGAGTGGGATATGATTGGTCAACAACGGAATCAGCGATTGTTGCTGATAACTCATCGAACTGAATCCGAATAATAAAAGCAAGATAGCTCCTGCCATGATGTAGCCAATCGATGGACGACGCATCCGAACATCCCTCCTTTCAATACTTGCCATCGTACCACGGATGTCAAAACGACACATACGGCAAAAGTCGGAGGGTTCAACAAAAAAATGCCTTACTCCTCTTGAAGAGAAGTAAGACACGATTGATCACATGACAGATGTTTTCGGTTCACGCAAGAGATGCTTGATTTCGCCGAATGTCACAAACGTTTTATTTTTAGCATCATACAGCTTGTAGCGAAGCGACTTCAGACTTGAGAACAATCCGATCGTCGTCGCTTTTTGAAGCGGTGGTGTCGCCGTATGGGCTTTTTCTAAGTTGTAGTTCGGCACACGTGGACTTAAGTGGTGAACATGGTGGAAACCGATGTTCCCTGTCACCCACTGCAAGACTTTCGGCAATTCATAATACGAGCTGCCTTCGATTGCGGCCTTGACGTAATCCCATTCACTCTCATCTTCGAAATACGAATCTTCGAACGTATGCTGGACGTAGAATAACCAAATTCCGAGTACGCCTGCCGTGAACATCGTCGTTCCTTGAATGATCAGGAATGCCTGCCATCCGATGAAGTAAATCATGATGCCGTATAAGACGATCAATGAGGCATTGATGACATGCGTATTGATGCGTTCTTTTTTCCGGGCGTCTTTCCGATTGAAGCGGCTGACGACAAGAATCAACAGGAGTGGTCCAAGACCAAACATGACGAGCGGATTCCGGTAAAGACGGTACTTCAGACGTGTCCATTTTGAGGCTTCGACATATTCTTCAATCGTCATGACCCAGATGTCACCGACACCGCGTTTGTCCAAGTTGCCGCTTGATGCATGGTGGATCGAGTGCTCACGTTTCCACTTCTCATACGGGAACAAGGTTAGGATGCCTGTGATCGTTCCGACGATCGCATTGGCTTTTTTGTTTTTAAAGAATGACCCGTGTGTACAGTCATGGAAGATGATGAACATCCGGACGACGAAACCGGCTGCGACGATCGCAAGCGGAACAGCGAGCCAAACGGAAATCTGCAAGGCTTGATACGCCAGGAACCAGGCGACGAGAAACGGCAAGATCGTATTGATCATCTGCTGGACGCTGGATTTGACGTCTGCCTTCTCAAAAGGCGAAACGTGTTTGCGGAGCTGGGCGATTTTTTCTTTACTCATGTGTTGCTTCCTCCTCGAATTCGTACAGCGTTCACGACGCTACTATGAAATGAACTTGATATAAAACCTGTAAACGGCGTCCGTGACGGTGAATTCGTAACATCCACATGAAGATCGACCCGACCGATATAGTTAAACGCTTGAATATTTTTAATACCAGGTAATTATAGCACATAAAAAATCGGATTGAATATTAAATTCTGATATCATTCGAATTATTTAAGGTCAGACGGACATAAAACTATTGACTCTCCAACAATAGAAAGTTTCAAGATATCTCTTCCAATTCAATTAAAAAACCGTCTCTGGTACCAGAGACGGCTTAGGATTAATTCAATTTTTTCAACGGTTTTACCGCCGGACCTTCTAATACATTTCCCCGGTAATCAAACCGCGAGCCGTGACACGGACAATCCCATGACCGTTCCCCGTTGTTCCATTTGACGTCGCATCCCATGTGCGTACACGTCGTCTTGACGAGATGCAACTCACCTGACTCATCGCGGTATCCTCCGACCGTCTTCCCGGCATGACGGACGAGTCCGCCTTCATCGATGCCGAGGTCGTCCGCTGATTGACTGGCGCGACTGACTTTCCCCTTCAACAGTTCAATCGCAACATCGGCATTGTTCTTCGCGAACTGTTTGGCATCCTGTTTATGCAACTTCGACCGGTTCGGATCAAACAATCCCCGGAAACGGTTCGGCGTGCCCGTTAATAAATCAGACAAAAGCAGTCCTGCTGCAATCCCGTTCGTCATTCCCCACTTCGCAAATCCGGTCGCAACAAGGATATTCGGATCATCACTCGTCATCTGTCCGATGTACGGCACTTTATCAAGCGAAATCAAATCCTGGGCCGACCAGAATTGCTCGATTTGGGCGACATCAAATTCACTCTCTGCGAAATGAGCCAATGCTTGATAGTTGGCTTTCGTATCCGTCTGATGGCCCGACAGATGATTTTCCCCACCGAACAGTCCGAGTCGTTTCCCGTCCGCTGTATGCGTATGACGGAACGAACGGCTTGGTTTATCGGCACTCATGAACATGCCGTCTGGGAAATCTTCCGGAACAAGTCCCGATACGATATAAGAACGATGTACCTCGAGTTTCGAGAAGTACAGCCCTTTGAAATCATTGAACGGAAAGTGTGTCGCGACAATGACTTTCTTCGCCTCGATCTGATGACCGGATTCAAGCAGCACCGCCGGCGTCCGTTTCGATTCAACGGACGTCGCCCGTGTCTGTTCATACAGCTTCCCGCCTTGCTCAGTGAAATAACGGGCGAGACCAAGTAAGTATTTGACTGGATGGAACTGGGCCTGATTACGGATAACAAGGGCCTGTTCGACCGGATACGGCAACTTGGCTTTGACCTCTTCCGTCGCATCTCCTCCATTGATACCAAGCCGACTGTAGGCATCCGCTTCCTTGGCCAGTTGCTTGTGTTTTGGTCCGGTTGACGCGACATAGAGATACGCATCCTGTTCTTCAAGCTCACACTCAATTCCAAGACGTGTTGTCTGATCACGCAGGAAACGAATCGCTTCTTCATTCGCTTCGTGGTATAGCCGTGCCTTCTCTTCGCCGAATGTCTGGATCAGTTCGTCATAAATCAAACCGTGCTGCGACGAGACTTTCGCTGTCGTATATCCGGTAGTCCCGCTTGCAATGCGGTCGGCTTCAATCAACGTCACGTTATAGCCCTGTTCGATCAGTTGAACGGCTGTCACGAGTCCGGCAATTCCGGCCCCGATGACGACGACATCACTCGTCAGATTATCGTCTAGCTGTGGATAAGTTGAAGGTTCAATCGAAGTCCGCCAGTACGATGTTGGAAATCCATCCAGTTGCTTCATTTTGTCCGCCTCCGTAAATGTCAGTTTTTGCTTTCGAGCTAACAGTTACAGTTACCCTTGTTCTTTTGAAAACATACATAAAATATATATTTTAAATACTTATCAATCAGATAACATAACAGCATTCAATCCATTCACCAAACACAACAATATTCTCTACAAGTAATGGATATCAAACCGCCTTCCGTATTTCTTTTCCAATATCGAATGAAAAATCGCATGAATACAAGGTTATTGAAGAGTAACCCTACAAAAAATTTTCACACTAAACTGATTTCGAATAAATCATTTACTATTCTAATAAAAAATCAAAGAAAGAATAAACTTACTTTTATAGAATTAACATATATTGCTAATAAGACATTTTTGTGAATTATTAACTTTTAAAAAATCATCTTATCCGAGCTAATTCGTGCAGCAAAAGAGACTCTAATTATTTAGCTGTCTATATGCTCTCTCTGTATCTCTTCCAAATAAAATATGACGAGGTGTTCCCATGAATACAATAGAGACATACGGTCTTGTGCAAAACTTAAAAACAAACCAACCAGTCAGTACTTCAGAAAAATTTCCTGTAAAAGATCTTTTAAATCAATATCAGGAAGTGATCATCAAAAGTTTAATTACTTCCTTTGGATTAGATCTTTTATTTGTAAAAGATCGTCACGGCGGAGATGTGGATACCATTCATAACGTCAGAGCTATGCAAAATGGTGATTCTCAGTTCGAAGGATATGCTAACGAAAACAACCAACGTGATTACGAGGTACAGAGCAATTACGATAAATCAACCTCTACAAAGTATCACAGTCAGAAAAACTATATTGATCGCAACAGAGAAGGCGCTATCCAAAAGGATCAAGGTGTTTTAGAAGATGCTTACACAGGAAAAAAGATTTCCCGTAATGAAAAAATCGATTTGGATCATGTTGTTTCTGCTAAAGAAATCCAAGCGGATGCTGGTCGCATCCTAGCCGGTGCAGACGGTGTTGAACTCGCCAACCAGTCCACCAATCTAAAGCATACGAACCGTTCCATCAATCGTTCAAAAGGCGCCAAAACCACAAAACAGTTCAATGATTCATTAGATAACATGCGACCTGACAGACAGGAACGAATAAAAGAACTTTCCAGTCAGTCTACTCTCGACGACCGTGAAAAAAAAGAATTGAATAAACTCATTCAGTTGGAATCAGTTGATGCAAAAAAAATGGAGAGTGCCGAGAAAGAAGCACGCGATAGCTATGACAAACAACTGGAGAGTAAATACTACACGAGTACTAAATTTTTGAATGATACCATCAAATCTAGTTATAAACTCGGTATTAAAATGGGTTTAAGACAGGCATTAGGTGTGATTTTAGCTGAGGTTGTGATGATAGTAAAATCAGAGTTACCCCTCTTGATCAAAATGATGCGAACTTCTTTTGATTTGAAACTATTCTTTAGTGAAATGGCGAATATCATGAAGACTGCGTTCAAACGCGTCTGTAAAAAGTACAAAGAGATTATTCAGGGATTTAAGGATGGCGTGCTGTCAGGAATTTTATCGTCGTTAGTGACAACTTTGATCAACATATTTGTCACATCCGCAAAAAACATCGTAAAGATTATCCGTGAAAGCTTATCTACTGTTGTAGAAGCTTTGAACGTACTAATACTCAATCCCAAAAACTTGCCGCATGGTGAAGTCATTAAATCGGTCGCCATTCTCATTTCTACTGGCGCCTCGATTATTTTAGGAACCGTTGTTATGGAGGCTATGAGGAAAATTCCCGCACTCAATATCCCGATCATCGGGGATGTATTAACAACATTCGTAGGCGCAAGTGTCACGGGTTTGATGAGTATCAGCTTGATTTACTACATTGAGAATTCAAAGAACGTAAAAAGGATTATCGATTGGCTGAATCAAGCTAAATCTTCAATCGATTATAAATTAGATGACTTTAGAAAAATCAACGATGACTTACTTCTATATGTAGCAGAGCTTGAAAAAATTGATTTAAATCATTTTTCAACACAAGTCGAAGTGACTAAGGAAATTGCACTTCAAATGAATGCTGCGCACTCGGATGTAGAAATCAATCATACGCTTTCAAAGATTGTCCAAAAATACAACATTCATTTGTCTTACGATGGGACCATCGATGGATTAACAGATTTCATGAATGATTCAACTAGTAAGCTACAATTTAAATTATGATTTTTCATACGACCCATTTTAGTTATCTTAAACTGTGTAATTACATTATTTAGAGACAGACGTGTTGTGTAAGTGAATCAGCAGATCAGCACTTAAAAAGGAGATGTGTTTTAAATGCCACTTCCATTTATATCTAAGAAAATCAAAATAGGATCAAATATAGTCACACAAAAAGTAAAACAGCTTAAAAAACCGCAACAAATTGTTGAAGCCTCCGAGAATAGGTACAATGCTTATAAACACGATCTTACTAATGTCGAACAAGAAACGTTAGCACAGTTGGCTTCATTGGAAAAACTTGAGGTTAAAATTTTCAAGAGTTTTCAACGATTTTCAAATGCATTCGAACACATCAAAAACCGACCAGAGTTCGAACAGAAAAGTAATGATACGTTTACTATACCCAAACATTCTTTTACCGATTTCAAAAGAGTCGAAGAATTCCAATCAGAGATGCATAAAAAAATCATGACCATCTCGATGATTTCTTTAGTAGGAAGCTTCTTTGCATTCGGTTCAATACTTAAAGAGTTAAAGAATAATTCGAGTTTAGAAAAAGCACTTGAAGTTCAACAAGAAGTCGATCAAATCATTACATCAATCAGAAAATCACATGATTTTTTAAGACGACTCGATGTGCTCGCTATTAAAATGGAAATACATCTCAATATGATTCATAAAATCTATCGTAAACAAGTATATTTACTAGAGACTTTAGTCGAACACAATAAAGATTATACTTCTTATTCTTATGAAGAAAAAATGCTGGTTGATACGAACATCAAACTGGTTGCGATACTTTACAAATTAACGAATCAGGACTTGGCGCAACAAGAAGAACAGTCAGAAGATATACCTATTTTATTGGATGATCAGGCGAATGACTTGATGCTGGAATCACAACAAGCGGTTAATGCACTAAATATCGTAAATTAACTTTGTATGAATAAGTAGTTACCGAACCCCTTGATCAGTAAACAGTTACGAAAAGTAACATTTTACTGATCAAGGGGCTTTTCTATAGCTTTTTTCATTTTTTATAAAAATACTTGTTAATTCGGTTCATCAACACAGGGTATGTTTCTGGCTACCGAAACTTCGCGCTCTTCTTTTTCAGATTTTGTCTTGAGCTTGTTCGTTAAAACAGCAATCACGTGTTATGGTGATGAACCATTATTTTGGATTACTATTTATTTGATTTCTTTCATCAATTGATTATTTAGTATTCATACAATACCTGGTTATTTTTTTGCGTATAAAAAATGACTCCGAAATTTTTTCGAAGTCACTGCATATCATATTTACTTCTTATCGCTTTAACGAACCGTAAACTTCACTTTATCTGCTTCTCCATAAGCATCCGGCTCAAACGTCCAACGCTCGACACCAGTCTTGACTGCCTTGAAATGATAGCCTTCCATTTTGAGACGACCTTCACCTGATGAAAGCGCGCGATAAACGTATGGCGTCGTATCATCTTTGTATTCGCGGACAATCGCAACCGATTGCCCTTTCTTTAGGCTAATATTGTGTGGACTTGTTAAATACGTATAACCTGCATATCGGTCTAACGTCATATATTTCGAAACTTTCCCGGCGACTTTCCGATCGTCTGCTCCTGTTCCGTAACGATGTTTTAACTTCGTTCCTTTGTAGGAGTAGACATCGTGAACGATTGTCATCGACCCGACATATAATTTTTTATCTCGAATGACCGCTTTACCAAATCCATAAGATTCTTTTGCCTCAAAAATCTTTTTAATCTTCTTTCCGTCTGTCGATCCTAATAAAACGGGTGTGAAATATCCGCCATTTCCACCAGTCGGTCCAATCACCAACTGTTCTTTTTTCGTATCTATCATCTTTCCTTTAGCACGCACTGCATAATAATCCGTATCTCGATCTGTGTATGTATACACCGTCGACCATTTTTTCTTTTTCGCATCATATTTTTGAGCTTTTCCGATTACATCGTTCATATACGTTTTTGAATTAAAGCGTTCGTATAAAACAAACGTTTCCGGATACTTTCCCCCGAGTAAATAAACGGACCGTACATCAATCGGCTTATATCCGCCTGAGAGTTTACTTTTTTTTAATGAAGCGAGTTGTTTATCGACAATCTTGTTTTCTGATTTACTGAGTGCCGCTGCCGAATCCATCTGGATAGGCAAGAGACTGATTAATAGCCCTGCCGCTGTAAATAATACTATTTTTTTCATTTCAATTTCCTCCTCGATTGGTTAATAGCGTTCTGCATCATTGACGCTAAATGAACTTAATTGTTCGGTACTCTTGATAAACCATTGTTCTTGATCCAGGTCATATTTGAGATGATATCGAAACGGTACATTATCGCCGGGATCTTCTTCAACGAGCGAATCGTCTTCATCGTAATAATCGCCTACATAATAAGAAATCGCTTCAATCGTAGCCGATAAATCGGTCGCATTTTCACTGATCTTAATGGACGACGGTGAATATTCAATACTGTCAAAATATCCTTCCCAATAAACGCCTCTCTTTTCTAAAGAGTTATAGTAACTTTGTTGTCTTGCCAAATAGTCAGGTTCTGTGTACAACGTAAAATAAGACGTATCCATGCTCTCATATGCACTTTTCCATTCACTGGCATGATCATTGATGGTACTGATGATGTCGTCCTTCACAGATTGTCTCACTTCCATACCGCGACCTTTTGCTGAATCAGAAAGCGAAGTTCGATTCGTCACTAACCAATCCTGTCCTGACTTTATCAAGTCTAGTTGCCAGACGATTGTACTCGAATCTGGTCGTTCATGAAAATAAGGCTGATAAGAACGAGAAGAATAATCCACTGTCACTTTCGCCGTCGCTTGATCACCTTTAATGACGATATCGCTTTGAGGAATAGCATTCGTCGTCAACTCACCATCGAAGACATATCCACCGTTGATTAAATCATTTAAGCTGCTTTGGAAACCTTGATTGTACGTACTCGTACTTACAGAAAGACCTTTAACCGTTCGGTCAGTCAATGCATCTTCCAACTCCCGAAAGAAAATCTCGGAAATATCACTGATTTGTTCATACGATTCCTCTAAATTTGTATCTTCTTTCGTTTTACCTTTTTCTTTGGAAGTCGATTCTTTTTTATCTTCCTCTTTCGCTTCTTCTTCCCCTATGACAAATGTGGCATTCGACTTGGGTTCGTTTGACTTTTTAGCAACAACATCTTCTTCCATGCCCCAGTAATAATAGGCACTTCCACCAATTCCTGCTATCAAAAGAAGGCTTAGAATTCCGACACCTCTTTTATTTCGCTTTTGCTTTTGTTTTTTTTCATATTTGATAACGACGTATGCCCGTTCGATTTCTGTACGTTCTTCTGATTCTTCAGGGTGTGCTATTAACTTTTCTTCATAAGCTTTGTCTAAGTCTTTCATACTCGATGTTCTTGATATGCCTAATCGTTCGTATGGATCCATAATCACTTCTCCTTTTATGAAAATTTTGTTATTTTTATCTTTATTTTACATTATAATAACCATGGTAAGAAAGGAGTGCACACATAGATGGCACATTGTTTAAATTGTCATACCCCTATGAATGACCAAATGATTTTCTGTCCTGTTTGTGGACAAAAGAATGCTAGAAAAGGGTCACGTTTTTCTAAAAAATCTTGGGTGTTGTTTTTACTTGTATTCCTACTTTTAGTTGGAGGAGGCGTTTTTGCCTATACAAGCTATCAGTCCTCACAACCTTTGTTTCAGACAAGCGAGTTGACTCGCTCCGAAGCTGACCGCGATGAGGTATTGCCTCAAGGGTTCTCAGGCACGCAGCGTAGTCAGTTAGCAGATGAGGAACTAGAAGACTATCTCGTATTTGACTCCGCTTCACCGGATTCGCTTTATCGTTTCCTAAGCACCTATGCCCAATGTCTTCCTTCTATTGATAAAAAAGATGGGGACTGGAGCTACTACGATTCGAACATCGAAGATTATAGTCCTTATTCCGATCTTTTCTACGGTGAAAAGGATTTGACAGATGATGAGCTTAATTCTTTTGGAAATCGTTTAGCTTTTTCTGAAGATGATCCGTATAGTTATGTGACATTACAAGATATGACGTTCGATTCAATCGAATTAATAAAAAAAAATCAATTCGATGTTCAAACAACCGAAATCTATTCACGTAAAGGTTTTGAAGATGAAGACCAACAGCTACATAAGACGATTACGAACTATGAATTAAGTTTCGAAGATGGAGCATACACAATCACTTCAGTTAAACGCTCATTTAAGAAGGAGATCAAATCATGATGTTACGAACAAGTCTTACGATTGTCTTCACCGTTTTATTAAGTGGTTGTACAAATGAGTCTGCTAACTTGTACATGAAACAAAGTGCGCAAAGCACACTAGAAGGTGAGCTCGAACAAGAAAAGCAATGGTTTGAAAAAGCAAAATTAGAAGGTGCGACCGACAAACATCTGATTGCTCTGAGTCAGCAACAAGAGGCATTTCACGATCTTGAAGCCGCTATTTATATGAATCAGACTACAAATGCTGTTAAGTTTGCTGAACGTGTCATGAACCAAACATTCGGTGATCGATCACTTGCGAATCAAGCTTCAACATATCATCGAACTTTACTGAAAATCGAACGTGAATTTAAAGATTTTCAAGGTACCTATACTTACACGACGAGTGACCAAGGGGAGTATGAGCAGGATTACTCAAATGCGACAATCGATGTCAGTACGTATCCTAATCGAAAAGCAACATTAACCCTTCATGATGTACTTGACTATGAAGGTGAACCTCTCGATGACTTTGAATATACAGGTCGCTTTGATTCGGAAAACAGTTTAATGGTTTATTTTTATGAATCATCACTTGAAATCACTTTTGACGAGGATGGTCATTTAACCTTCCGAGATTCCGGTATTGAAAAAGACTCTACTGTCGACTTTGAAAAGTCAAAAAATCAGTCTTTATGATAAAACGCTTGTCTTCATATGGAGACAAGCGTTTTTGTGTATTACGCTTTCGTACCTTTCAAACGTCGTAGTCCATATCCTGCTAGACCACCGAAGAATGGGAAGAGGAAGAGCATGAAAGCATTCCAAAGTGTCAGGCTTGAAATAACGACACCAGCCATGAGATCTCCATCCCACTGAACTTCTAGTCGAGTCTGTGTGAAATATGCCAATATGAGACCTCCAACTAGGAAGACACTTCCGTAGACGACCGTAGCATGTAATGTTCGTATCCAGCGGAAACCTATCCCTATATGGATGGCAAACATGAGAAGAAGAAAAATTAGTCCGTATGGTGCAACGCTTGTTCGAAGAAGCTGTTCTTCTTCAAAAGGAGATGAACTATCGGCTATTTGAATCATACGAGATACAAGACCAATATCGACTGTTTCATCAAAACGTGTGACTTTTGGATCGAGCGTTGGATCATTCCCATTCTCAATTTGATTGCCTACAATGTCTTGAATCCGACCAAGACCCGATGCCTCTTCTGCTTCTGTGACGGGTTTTTGTAAGTCGTTTAACCGGTCTTCTCCGTATAAGGCGGCGCCAAGACGGTATTCTTCTGTTAAGACCGTCATTTTAAAATCAACTTGACCCGCTTGTGACATTACATAGATTGGTGAAGCACCACTTAAGAGCACGAGACTTGTCGCCTCTCCAACTGCTGCATCATCTAGTTCATCTAGTTCGTTTAGATAATAGAGTTGTCCGATTGATGTCAGAAGGACACCTGCTAAATAAATACTCATCAGAGTCATCGCAGCAACC
Organism: Exiguobacterium sibiricum 7-3; assembly: GCF_000620865.1. Taxonomy (NCBI): domain Bacteria; kingdom Bacillati; phylum Bacillota; class Bacilli; order Caryophanales; genus Exiguobacterium; species Exiguobacterium artemiae. The sequence continues at coordinate 452,053 of NZ_KK211190.1, read as the reverse complement.
CGACCGACTTGCCAAGATCCGCGTAATTCTTTTTGTCCAATAAAGAGGAACAATAGGACGCCAGAAAACGAGATGAAGAAAGTCCGTAAGATGCCTTTTAATAGATGAAGATCAAAAATACCAAAGTCTGTCGCAAATAGTCCGACTAGTAAAGCAATCAGAGATAATGTCAGCGAAAAAACGAAGGTTCGTTCAATTCGTTCGTTCCATGAGACTGCCTTCCCCCCAACGACTCCACCTCGTTCCAGTAACCAAGCACTACCAACTAGTAAGAATAGACCGGGTAACGAAAGAAGAAGATGACCGGAGAAAATATGAAAATCCAACTGATTGACTGCTTTCTGGATTTCCGATAAGTATTCGGCATCTCCGCGCGATACTTCCGTGATCAACCACGATTTTAAGTCTTCACTTGATGTCAGTTGAAGACCTGCCAGCGATACAAATAACAAGAAGAAAAAGAGACCAACCGCACTATAATCACTTCCGATATTCTGTTGAGCGGCCTTTAATGAATCAAGGGAGGCTTCTCCACTAACAAGACCCAGAATAATGAACAGTAAAACGATGATTGCTGCGAAACAAATCAGGGCAGCTACGCTTCCGACTACTAAACTTGGATTCGAAGTCGACAGATCAAAGCGTGACAAAAATGTTCTTCCCCGCTCTTTCCACGTTAAGTTCGTACCCCAATTTTGTGTCTTCCATTTTTTACGGATATCATCCATGCCCGGTAAACGATCTACGATTGAACCTTCTGACGTTGCTGCCACAAGTCGCGAATGGCCACAACTAGGACAATAAGAAGAACGACTATCCATCTGATGTCCGCACCCAACACAAAAGTGAGCTGCTTGTTCAAAGCGAATCGGTCGTAACTGTTTATCGAGTACTGTCCCGTCTACACTACAATACTGAGCATGTTGAGCATGAGCTTTTCCACAGGTCGAGCAGTACTTCATACGTGTTGCCCCATTTCGGATCCACAGCATGTACAGTATTGTTGATCGTTCCGTTGCGGTGTATGACAAGTAGAACATTCCACCTTCATCTGATCGGTTTCTCTAGGAACGGCTGTACCGCACTTACCGCAAAATTTTGCACCCGGTTCTAGTGCAGTTCGACATGATTTACATTGCTTTTGCGCCGCCTCAACTTCCATTTCTTCAATTCGTGATAATGCACCAAATACAAGCACTTCCTGCGCCAAAATGTCTTTAATTTCATCACGGCGCCCTTCACTTCGAAGCTTCATGTAATGCCGCTCTCCGATTTCGTACAAAAGACGTCCTTTTTCGCGTCGAGCTTGTTCGGCATTCTCATGCAGTTCTTTTGGTGTCATTTCTTGAAAGCGTGATTTTATCATTTTCCAATCCATCATCTGTGTTTCCTCCCTGATTTTACTTAATGTTCGTAGCTTGCTGAATTCTAAAACTCTCTTCATAACTATCAGAATCCGGAGCGACTCCATACGTGAAAAGGTACCGGAAGAGTGATTTTGATGTTGACTTTCCAGGGGATTCACTATCATACGAATAAAGTTCGCCACGGATATACGTCGTTGCCATTAATTCGATTCCGACCGTATCACCATATTCAACAAACTTTGCAGAAGAACGATCAATCGAGGCACTCATGAACTCGCCATCCCATTCCAAATCTTTTCTACTCCAGTCATCGTAATTTTTTTGTTGCTTCGCTATATAAGAAGCATCATCGACTAGTGTGAAGTAACTCGTATCCTGATAGTTCGCTGCATCGACCCAATCGGAAGCATGTTCTTCAACGACTTGCTCGATTTGATCAAGAGTAGCTTCCGATGGTTGAAATACAAAATCGACTTTTTTCGTATTTGGTTTGACGAGGACGTCTTCTGACGTTTCATCCCCCCAGGCAAATTGATTTTCGATAGCTAAAGTAATCCCGTTCTTCGGAATCGGTCCGTATGAATCAAGTTCCGAGATCGTCTTCGATGTTACTTTTCCATCGACGATTAAAAACGCGTCTGGATAAGTTTGATCTAAGGAGACGGCGTTTCCTTTTAAGGTGATTTCATATTTTCGATTCGAAGCATCTAAGGTTAACGGATTGATGATGACTTCACTTGACTCTTTTCCATACTCCCCATCGTAGGCAATTTTGGCATCCGTCAGTCCCGGGTATATGCCATCCATTTGAATACCATCTGCTGACGCCTTACTACTTTCTGTCCCGACCGGATTAACAAGCGTCACTTTTGTTCCTTCAAAGTTACTGATGACTTCCGTTCGCACTCCCTCTAGCTGTAAACGATAATCCTTGAAGATTCCAAACTGACGTCCGTCCGCTACAATTTGTGCTGGAACATCACTTTCGTTCTCAGCTTGAAGAGATGTCCCCGCCATTAATAAATATTCCATAAATGATTTCTTTTGTTCAGGTGTCTCCTTCAAGGCATCCAGAAAACGCTGAGCCATTGATTGATCGATTTGCTTCCCATTAAACTCCGTATGTTCAGCCAATAACTTCGCATCACCCGAGCGAATGGCATCACGTACTTCATTTGTAGTCGCCTCAACGGTAAACCATTGTGTCGATAAACCATAGTAAGCCCCACCAGCTATTAACAGAAGTACAAGGGCTGACAGAAGAGCTTTTGTTGTTTTATTCATTTTCTTAGATTGAATAGGTTTTTCGTATCTTTCTTTTTCAATATGGTTATTTTCTTCTTCGCGGCCCACAAGAGCATCGCCACAGCTCGGACAAAATTTCAATCCACGCTTCGCGGAATCCGCACAATTCACACATGACATTTCATAAACCTCCTTTTATCTCACACGAATAATCAAACTCTATTAAGTTAAATTTATCCATAGAAGATATTAACACAAAAAAGATATATTTTAACTTTAATTTGTAATAAAAAGAATCTATTTACTTATATTTAAAATAAAACTTTAGAATTGATCAAATAATTGTTCTTTCTATACATTTAATGAAATATATAAAAAAACAAACAGACTGAATCTTCCCTTTTTTAGAAGGAAGATTCAGTCTGTTTTTAATGATTCAGTCTCCGGGAGTTGATTCAAAAAGGTGAAGGTATCGCGCATAGCCTTTTTCATCATAGATGACTTCAAGAGCATTATTCTTTTTTACCGTGTATAAACTAATTTTTTTAATTTGATGTTGATCGAGGATACTAGTTCCTCGTGTCACTTTTGAAGACACTGCCGGATCATATTTATACGTTTTCTTTGGTTTTCCGAACACATCAATTATTTGTTGTTCACTAATGTCAGTTCGTTTTTCGACACTTAAAGGTAATAAAATTTCGTCAATGGTTTTTTTGTTACGATACGTTCCATAAAGTACGTTTCCTTTAAAAATACCGTTAGTGTAAACTTTTTCTTGGTAATATATCTTTCCATTCGTTCCTTTTACTTTAGAGTAAGAATCGTAAAATTGATGTGAAGCATTCACGAACGTTCCTTTTTGATTCAATATATTTTTTTGATTCATCAGCCATTTTAAATTCGCTTTTTTGGATTCTTTGCGTACTGTCAGCGAAAGCGTAGCAGTATGCCCCTCATAAGAGCCTTTGATCGTTACTTTTCCAGGAGACTTCCCAATTAACTTACCTTTCGAAAAATAGGCAACTTGTGAATTATCAGACCGCCAAACGGCTTGATTCGTCAATTTAGTTTTCGTTCCATCTTTCGATATGGCAACAAATGTCGGTATCGTTTCGTTTCGAACAATTAACGAATTAAAATCTGTACTGATTTTTGCGCTCACGATTCGCTTTTTTAAATTTTTTGCATCATAGACACGCACAGAATCTCCCAATGTCACTATTTTGGACGAGTTTTCATTAAATACGATACGTGATTCGTCTATATTTGTATAAATTCGTTTAGCTGTTTGCATATCGTATAAGATTCCTTTTGAAGTACCAAGAAACACCCCGCTGTCATCCAAATCGATTTCATCATACGTTTTTAGTGATGATAGAACGGACTTAGTAAACGGGCTCTTGTACTGATAAATACGTCCGTCATAGGTATTAAAGATTAAAGTATTAGATAGTGTCACATCATACGAGATAATTCTTTCCTGCGGTAAAATTTCAGTGACCATTTCGAGAGCATGATTCATGACATGAATCGAGGAGTCATCTCCAATCATGATATAATCATTCGAGACTTTCAACGTACCATCAGTACTGATACCTCGAGCGGACAATACTTTTTCAGTTTTGATGTCGTATAAGAAAATATAATCATCTGACGCAATAACGAGTTTAGAGGAATTGGGTAAAAACTTAGCTTGAATTCCACTGTTAAATCGATAGACCTGATTCTGATATCTAAGGTTATCGACTGTTCTGACTTCTTCGCCAAATTCATCATAAATCGTAAAATAGGTGTGCCAAAATTCTTTTGCAATCATCCAGGATTCATCTGTACTGACATCAAGTAATGTATCACCTGTATCTTCTTTTCTTAAACGTGTTCCAGTCTCTAAATCAACTAAATTTGTTCCTTCATGATCGGCATAATACAATGTATTGCCGCGAATTGTAGAGTTTTGTCCAATTACATCATCATTAATTTGAGCAACTGTCGGTAAGCTGACGCTTGCTGACACTGATAAATTAGGGTATAGAATCGAAATTAGAATAATCCCTGCTATCATTTTCTTCATCCTCTCATTAATAAATCGGCTAATCTACATGTTATAGAAAAAACAAAGAGAACGACTATCTATTTTGAAATATAAGGAAATATTTTCTCTTTTATTGGACTTGTATCGTGTTGAAATCATGGTTTGTTTCGTTTTAATCCGTTCGAACAGTTGCTCAACATTGAGTATGTCCGCATCGAACATGTCGAGCATCAACCGAATCTTTAAATCATGTTCTCAGTCCTCCTTAAACTGAGACTGATCACAGATGATCGTTATTGACTTGTTAATACCAGTCCAGCCTCAAAAAAAGAACCTTTCAACATGCCATCTGCAAGTACCTTAGAAGGTTCTTTTTTCTTCGTCAAACAGTGAAGGGTATCATCATGTCTACTCACGCACAGTCGAATCAAGCATCGGCATATACGTCACGTTACAAATCGTCCTATCGTCGTCATTGTCCCTTGTCCTTTGATGTACCGTGTCACGATATGATCAGGCACGGTCGCGTTCGGAATACGTGCTGACTTCCCTGCTGCTCCGACATGGATTCCAAAATATCTTAGCCATTGCAGAAGGAAGTCTCTCTCAAACAACAGTTTGTCAAAGATGATACTGACCACTTCAAGTTTCGTGTCCTGTTCCCGCAGACAAATCGTTTATTCTGCTTTTCCGCCTCTACTCTTAAACAAAAGTCACTCTTTATACCCCCAACAAAAAAACGCAAAAGTATTCCCTGCATTCGAGCGTAACATGGAGTGAAAACCATTATTCCTGCTATCAAAATTCTTTTTCATTTCATTTACTGATGACACTAAGAATAATTGGATTAATATAACAAAAAAATAAAATATTATTTTTTTGTTAACTCTATTCATAGGTAAATAGACTTAATCTATTGCTAAAAAAGGTCTTCTATACCTATAATTTAGTATATATGAAAAGTTTTTCTTTACAGTATTTAATTTTTCAATATAAATTCTTAAATGCTGAAATAATGTTTTGATCATTGGAAATGAGAAGGGACGGGGTCGTCATGAAGTTATTCGACAGTTGGAAACTGCTTCCTAAAATCAAAACCAGCATCACTCGCGACGTTTCAGAAGTCTATGCACGCGAGGCAGATCCGATTTCCATTAATGACTACCCGGATGCTTTATATGTCATGGATTTAACGAAAAACATCGTCAAGACCAATGACAAATTCGAATTATTATTTAAAGGATCGGCATCTTTTTTGACGGAACCTGAAAAATGGCTGCCCGCCCATGAATACCACGAAATGCTCCGGTATCAGGAACGGGCTTTGAAGGGGGAAACCGTCCATTATGAAATCGAAGCGATTCGCAACGATAACAAGCGGTACCACTTCTCGATCACGAACGTCCCTTTATACTCCGGAGCATTACTGACTGGTCTGTACGGTATCGTCAAGGATTTGACAGAGCAGAAAGAATTAGCCCGTGAGTACAACCGGTTAAAGGTCAATCAACTTTTGACGGAACAGATCCCGGGACTGGCTTTAGTCGAATACCGGATTGATACCGCTAAATTTTTTTATTCCGAACAGGTCCCTAAATTGTTTGGTCTCCCTAAAAAAACCGTCCAACAAATGGGACGGGTCGAGTTCAGAAATCTGATTCATGAAGAGGATCGTCCGGTATTTTCTCAAAACGTCGACCGTCTTTACCAGGACCCGTCCTTTTTTGAATATAAAAGTATTGTCCGGGCGCGCCATACTACGAAAGGCTGGTTACGCATTTTAGTCCAAGTCGGAAAATCAGCGGACCAAAATGTCATCACCTGGGTCATGTTTGATTTAAGTGAACAAGACAAGATGGAACAAGACTTAAAACGTGAAAAAGACAAACTCGAAACATTGTGTGTCGTCGTCGATACGGCACTCATCGAATACAGTTTAAAAAAAGACCGGTATCAGATTTTGACCCCAAACTTCTCAAAGATTTTTAATGTCCCCGAGGAACAGATTCACCAAAACCCGACCTACTGGAAACAACTCGTCACACCGGAAGATGGACCAAACTTTTTACACATGATGGAAGAAGTCAAACAAGGAAAAAGCATCGTCGCGTTTTACCGGATCCACACGAAAAAAGGTCTCAAATGGATCAAAGATACGTGTTATCCGTTATTTGACACGGACGGACAAGCGACCGGCTATCAATCAATCATCAAAGATGTAACCGAGATCAAAAATCGGCAGGAAGAGATTTTTAAGCTTTCAATGATGGATCAGGTGACGAATATGCCGAACCGGGAAGCGATTACCGAGACCGTCGAGCTATTGATTCGTCAAAATCACCCGTTTACCCTGTTGTCCATCTGTCTGAACCGGATTAATGACATCAATCAGACGTTCGGGTTTAAGATGGGGGACGCATGGCGGGCCATCGCCACGGATACCATATTGCGGCTGTTGCCGAAGGAAGCTTATCTCGGAGCATTGTTTGGCGATGATTTTTTAGTGATTTTCCCTGAACGGATGACGGAGGAGCAGGTTCAGAACTTTTCACAGCGTCTCCTGCAACTGTCGAAGTCACCCATCGAACTCCAGGACTACGTCTTCCAGCCGCGTGTCTCGATCGGGGTCAGCAGGTATCCGGAGGATGCGGTGACATCGTCCGATTTGATCCGTCATTCGGGAACGGCAAAATTCCGTGCCCAAAAACGGGAAGGCAGCCACGTGGAACTGTATGCTTCCAACATGGACATCGAAGCCGTCCGGCAGTTCGAACTGTTACAGGACATGAGCAAAGGGATTGAGAACAACGAGTTTTATCTCGTCTATCAACCGAAAGTCGACAGCTGGACCGGACAAGTGGTCGGTGCGGAAGCCTTGATGCGCTGGACCCATCCGACGTGGGGTGAAATTTCTCCGGGCGAATTCATTCCCCTAGCCGAAGAAAACTGTCTGTACATTCCGTTGACGGACTGGCTGATTGATGAAGTTTCCCGCTATCTCAAGTCGATCGATTACGCGATTCCTGTCTCGTTAAACGTTCCGCCGAAGTATTTCATGAGAAAAGAATATATGAACGTGTTTACGGATGCGATTCAACGTCATCATCTCCCGCCCTACAAACTGGAGCTGGAGATTTCAGAGACGACGATTCTCGAGGACGAGGATTTCATGGCTGAAGTGTTTACGTCGTTAAACCGCATCGGCGTCGCTGTCGCCTTCGATGATTTCGGGGTCGGCTACTCGTCGCTCGCCTACCTGCAGACGTACAACGTCCAGACGATTAAAATCGACCGGAAGTTCGCGACGAATATCCATCAAAATAAGAAGTCCCAGGCGATTGTCCGGAGCATCCTGCTGCTCGCCCAGGAATTCGAGATGAGTGTCGTCATCGAGGGCATTGAAACCCTCGATGAACTGTTCATGATCCGGGAGCTGGACTGTAAGATCGTTCAGGGTTTCCTGTTCAGTCGTCCGGTTCCGGCAGATGACATGACGACGCTGATTGAAAACGGACGGATTGATCCGGTCGAGGAATTGAACGATAAACCGAATCGTGTATCTTCCTACATCAACGCAGCCATCACGATTACCCATGTCCGGGGTCAGCGGGTAGACGTCGGGACATCACCAATTCTCATACTCCATCAAAAGTTTCAGGGGCTTGGTTTCTACAGCTCGATCCGCCTTCCGGTCGACGGGACCGTCAAGCTGGTCATTTTGCTTGAGGACGGGCATGACAGTATTCCAATCAGCATCAAACGGGCAACCGAACTGGCCAACGGCTTATACCAGTATGAAGCCCGGTATACGTCGTCTCCTGATATCGCAAAACGGTTTGCTGCCCTGCGACAGCCTAAAACTAAAGGATTTACCGAACTCGAGATGTACCGGATTCTGAATACCCGTTAATCTTTTTTCATACATCACATACGGTCATGGATACCTCGTTCATGACCGTTTTTTCATTTCGAATTGCCGCATAAGTCCACCAATCCGGAATTCACTTTTTTCCCGAACACCTCCTTGGATAAGTAGAGTTATCCTGAAGCGAGTGACGGAAACAAGTGGTTTTTCAAGTGATTTTTCGTTTTGGACGCGAGAAATAGAGGGATTTTGCGTCTCGAAAGTTTAGAAAACCGTTGGCATGATTCAAAAAAGACAATTTGAAAACAGAGGATAACTCTACTTATACTGAAACTACCGCGGAATACATAGATATGCATATCTCAGATTGGATTCTCTCATAATGAATGAAGCGTTAAAACAATGGATGCCCCTCGTCAACTCTCTTCTCTCCCGTCTCTCGATTCATCCGAATGAACAAGATGAATGCCGCCAAGCTGCTTTGCTTCGTCTTTGGAAATCGATCGAAGAAGGCAAAGTCATGACCGTTACCTTCGCCCGGATCCGTGCTAAAGGCGCGATGCTCGATTACTTAGCCACCCGCAACCGGACACTCGCCGGTGAAGTCGCTGTCGAGACGTTACCGGAACTCCCCCGTCAGCAGCAAGTCTCGTTCATCTACCTGCTTGATCAACTAAAACAGGAATTATCGCGGAAGGAATTCACGATTCTCCAAGCTCTTCTTCACGGTAATGAGGACAGCCTCGGCTACTCCCCAGCCCGACTCCGATCTCTTAAGTCGGAACTCAAACGGAAAGTCCAGGACATCCTCCTATGATGACGTTTTACTTGGAGCGGTTACTGGCAATCATCGAACAGTCACCGAGCTACAGTATGCTGACGAAAAAAGCCTATCGTGCTGACGTTCGCCATTTTTTTACCCACGCTGAATCCATCGACATTCCTTCCATGCATCGCTATATCACGCTGTTAAAACAAACCTACGCGCCGACAACTGTCTCCCGGCGAATTCATGCATTGGCCACACTATTTGACGCCTTAGTCGCTGAAAAATCCATTCCCTCGAACCCCTTATCCCGAATTAAGAAACCGACTCGCCCGATACCGAAACACCGAACGGCCTTTAGTTACATCGAAGCGCGACGTGTCATTGAGACCCTGCAAGACGATACGATGTATACGTTCTACTTCCTGCTTTTACATACGGGCCTTCGGTTCAATGAAGCCCGACAATTACACCGGACCGACCTCGACCTGACCGAACGTCAACTGTTTGTCCGTCATGGTAAGGGACAGAAAACACGCTACGTACCGCTTCATGACGAGCTGATGACGGTCCTGACACGATATCTCGACGTTCAACCGAACGACGGTCACTTATTTCAAAACGAGACTGGACGTTTGCTTGATCCGAATCAAACACGGAAGCAACTCCGGCTCGCCAGTCAACAAATCCTCAAGCGGATACTGCGACCACACGATTTACGGGTAACGTTCGCGACGACACTGTACCGGGAACATCGAGCTGATTTACTGACCGTCATGCGCCTGCTCGGCCATAGTGACGTGAAGACGACGCAACAGTATGTCCTGCCGTCGTCAGAAGTCGCCCGCTCCTCGATCAATCGACTTACGCCGACAACGCATCTATGACTTGCTGAAGTTTCGTTTCCTGACTGAGGATGTAACCTTCCGTCGTTCGGGAGCTGCTGTGACCAAGTAACCGTTGAATCTCAAGTAATTTGCAATTGCCGCTCTGATAGAGATACGTCGCAAACGACACACGTAAGTCATGCGGATGCAACGGTCGTCCACGGGTAGCGAGTGACTGTTTGCATAAAATATCACGCGCTTGTTGCTCATTGATTGCTTGACCACGAATGGAACGAAAAACGAGTCCTGCCGTCCGTCCTCCTAAAAATGCTTGGAGCTTATGAGCAAGTTTCTCTCCCAGCGGAACCGTCCGCAAGCGTCGTCCTTTCCCATGTCGCACAAGTAACGTCGACTTCGCAAACTGAATATCCTCAATCGACAACAAACGGGCCTCCATAAAGCGGAGGCCCGTTTGACTGATTAACTCAAAGAAAACACGATAGGTCGGATGATTGATTTGGCGAATTGTTTGAATCGATTCTTCGAGTGGATGATGCTCACGTTGTTGGATATGCTGGTGAACAATCGGACGGACCTGTTTCATCGGATTAACTTTGAGACGTTTCACTCGGACGAGTTCATTTCCCAGTGCCATCAAGGCATGATATCGCCGCATCACTGTAGTTGGTTTATATTGTTGAATCAATTGATCAAAATACGTTTGAAGGGACTTCACTGACCATTCCACAAAATTTTTCTTCATCTGTCGGAGATCACTACGATAAGCTTTGATTGTCTGCTTACTGTAAGTAATATGCGCAAGAAGATAACATTCTAAATAGTCGTAATGAATCATGAGAAGTCCTCCTTTGATTTTCCCACCAGAAATTATTTTCATAATTTCCAGACTATACTGTACACTATGAAATTTCTACTAATGAGAATTTAAATACAATTATATTCTAATAAATTAGATTCAATATCATCGCTGTAGAAACAGATTACAGTTTCAGAGTTTAATAAATAAAAATAAGCCAATCTATATCATTTCATACACACCATATTAATAATATGTCATTTAAAACTATTTGAAAGACTATGTCATCAAAAGACACTGTTTAATTTACGAACATTTTACTTAAAGCTTAGTATGAGTATTTCTATTACAAATTATAATTTGTTTCACTTAATTTAATTCTTTAATTTTTTTCGCAGGTGACCCTAAATAAAGACTGTTAGGCTCACAATCTTTTGTAACTAAAGATCCTGCTCCAATCACGCATCCATTTCCAACTATTACACCTGGCAGTATAGTGACCCTTGCTCCAATCCAACAACCATCGCCAATATAAATAGACTGACCATAAGGCTTTCCTGCTCGTTTATCGCTTGCACCTAACTCATGCGTAGAAGTACAAAAGAGCACTTCCATTGCAATATCGCAGTTTTTACCTATTTTGATTTTTTCAAGATTTTCGAAATAACAACCTCCATTTACAGTTGTCCCTTTGCCTATTTCTATATTATTTCCACCAAAATAACAATTAGGTCGAATAGATTTTGTATGCGTCTTTATTCCAAAAATATTATAAATTTTTTTACGAACTATTAATGGCATAAAATAAGATGAAGCAATGGAATTAATTATCATATCTCTTAACTTTTGTTTAACAATAAACCTAATTTTATCAATCAAAGTCTATGCCTCCAACTTATTTTTATATTTTTTAAACATTTCATCGTGATGTGTTTAATATATATTCATCACCTATTTTGATTTTTCCTTTTATCCTATTTGGTACAAATATCCCTATATTATCTTTGATATTTTTAGTATTAGTAACTTTAATGTTTATATAATTTTCACTCTCAGATAATCGTCCTATGGCAAAGAGTAAACCATATCCTTGGTTATTTTTTGTATAAAGATTAACAATTTCTACATTTTGTAAAAATTCATCTGGACGATTAGGTTCTAAATCAATCCCACTTGCAGGTTTCGTACCATTGGTGTTGTTAACATTAATATTAGTTGCTTTAAGATTAATTACTGAAATAATAGAAATTCCTTGACGTCTATTATTATGAAATTTTACATTTTCTATAGTAATGTTTTTACTGTATTTTTTTTTATTAGACCTACCGATATATATACCATCCCCCCAACAATTTGTAATTGTAGATTTTTCAATATGAACCCCTGTAGAACCTTTTATACTAATACCTATTCCCCATTCTCCTGTAACGCCTAAATGTTCATTTCTTTCGCCTATAATTTTTACAGCTCCTAATATTTCTATATTTTTTACATCATGAATACTCAACATTTCATATCCTTCTGCGCTGTTAGGAAGGGCTTTTAAAATGGAACCTTTTTTAAACTCTAAAGTAATATTATCTTTTAATTGAATTGACTTTACAGCATCGACTAAATAAATTCCTTTTTGAAATTTAATTACTCCACCTCCATGCTTGTTCAAATGATTAATTGCTTCTTGGATTTGGTCAGTATCATCTATTCTATCGTTTGGAACTGCTTTAAAATCTTCTATAAAAACACTAGGAAGTGCTGTTTTTATATTATTAATCCAATATATATATATAATGCTTGGAATCAATATTGTTATTAAAATCGCTATCAAAAGTTTTTCCCTACAATTATTCAAAATATATTATCCTCTTCTTCTTTATTCATATAGTAGTGATAGCTAATGATAGCTAACAATGTCCAAATCCATGGTAAAAGGTATTGTGAAATTACTATAGAATGTATCAAAACAATTATGATAGAAAATAAGTAAACATATTTTATACTATCATTCATTTTGAAAATCATTTTAAATATAGCTATAAATAATGCTAGTATTAACAAAAAACCTACAAAACCAGTTTCAATAAGCACTTCTAAATAAAAATTTGTACTACCTGTCCCATTTTGTAAAGTTGCGATTCCAGCACCGTGTCCAAAAATAGGATTGCTTTGAATCAATGAAAAGGCATAATTCCACCGCTCCAACCTTGAACCTGCTGAAAATGATTCATTACTAAAAGTAAGCTTAACAAAAATCCCTTCAAGAAAATCAAAATCTATCCTTTTATATACAATACTTATTAAAGCTAAAATCATTAAAATTATAGTTAATAAAATTGAAAAAATCGGTATACTTGAAAAACCATTTTTAATTTTTTTCATTATAGCCAATAAAATAACAATCAAAAGAGCAATAAGTAATTCAATAAAACCAGCTGCGCTAAACGTGCTGAATATTGCCAATAAAATCATTACAATTGATCCTATAAGTTTTTTTCTGCTAATGTTAATAAATTTATAATAGTAAACTACGAAAGGGAAAAACATTAATAAATACATTGCTAAGACTCCAGATTCTTCAGTAGTTCCTCTTGATCTAAAAAATATTCTAAATCCAGTATTATAAATTGCATCAAATTGTTCTACTTGAGCTCTAGGGATGTATTTATCAAAATCAAACATAAAAAAATTCTTGCTGATAAATTCGATCAAAGTAAAAAACGAAACTACTAAGATTCCTTTAGATATATACTTAAAAATAATGCTAATCGAAACATTGTGTATTCTAAAAGATAACTCGATACTCAAAAAATATAGAATAATCACTAGAAAATAAGAAACAGTGTGAGTAAAACCTTTTATTTGAAAGCCGAATGTATTAACTTGCAATAAATAACTAAAAGAAGTAGCTAGTAAAAATAAATAAATATACATTGATATGTATTTATTATTTATTAAGTTTACGTTGTTTTTGAATGCCAAAAACATGGTTTGAATTAATATCAGTAAAGATAATATCAAAGGAATGGACGCCCATTTGTTTATAGCAAATGCACTTATAAAACCAAATGAAACTAAATATAACAATAACAACCTCATTTTTGTATCTCTCCTTATATTCATAACTAAATAACTTATAAATTTAGTTGTACATTTTTATAGATTTCAAAAAAAATTCTACTCGATTTTAATCAAATCTATGAAATCAATTTTATAATATATTATTAAGTACACTTAATTTAACTATTATAAAAAAGCAGTGAAAAGAAAATTAAGCAACTTTTTTCTTTTCACTGCTTTTACTGAGTTTTTTACCTAGTGTTATTGTAGGAATTTCTATGTATTTGTACAAAAAATGTGCGAATATTATTGAAAGTAAAGCTGAAATTAAAATTAAAAATTCTAAATTTAAAGTTTCTTTAAATAAATGTATTAACATCATTAAACTAATAGGATGTATCAAGTACAAACTAAACGAGATCTTACCTAGATATAATAATTCTTGTCTTTTCAAAATACTTTTGAATAATCCAGAACCTAATACAATAATAAACAATAAGCAAACGCTAAATGCTATCGTAAAATCAATCAAAAAATTAACTAAGAGCTTAATATTTAAAACTTCACTATATTTCAAATAACTAATAAATGTTGTATTCCACTCAATAGTATAACCAAATATAAAGAGTAAAATTGCAAAAATTTTCATCTCTATTTTTGCTTTATAAAATACATTAGAAAGCTTACTTCTATATCTAGCTAACATTCCCCCAAATACGAAAAAAATACTATAATAAAAAGTATAACCGACGCTATAAAATAAGTAAGAAACGACTTCACTTAGACCAAGGTTAGATACAAACATAAATAATAACCAAATTGAGAAAAGTACACTAATTGCTATCACAAAGAATTTTAGTGGATTTTTTTTATTAACAAACAATATTATAAAAGGGAAAAAAATAGAAATTCTCATCTCATGAATAAGACTCCAAGTAACTGTATTTAAATTATGTGTTCCATAACCTAACATAAGTATAATTGAAATAAGAGATTTAAAATCTGGATTTTCTGACCACATAGTATTAAACCAAATACTTGTACTTTCAGAAAAATTATCAATCAAGTTAAAATTTTTATATATCATATAAAAAGTGTAAGAGAGTACCATAACAAATATATATGGAAGATATATTCTGCAAAATCTTTTGATTAAGTAGCTTTTATACTGAAGTGGTTTCCCATTTAAAATAGGAAGTGAAAGTACAAATCCACTTAAGACAAAAAATAGAATAACTGCCTCATGTCCGGCCCACACAACGTGTAAAGGCGAATTTGAAAAAACATTTACTAACATATCTGAGTTCTGTTGATGAAGATGAGCAGCATAAAAAATAGGTACCACTATTAAACAATGGTGAAACAGAACGCTTAAAGAAGCAATCCCTCTTATCGAATCAAATTCTTCATATCTATGCCCCACTCGCTTCACGTCCCTTATTTTAATTCTTAATTAGTTCTCTATTTAATCTCTGCTGTATAAGTCTCTTGTATAAACTTTTTCTTCAACATCACTTAACTCAGGGTGCATTCTATTAGAAATTATCACATCTGATTCTTGCTTAAACGCTTCAAGATCACGAATGACACGAGAATTGTAGAATGTATCTTCCGTCAATACAGGTTCGAAGACTGTCACTTCGATTCCTTTTGCCTTGATTCGTTTCATAATGCCTTGAATCGATGATGCTCGGAAGTTATCTGAGTCCGTTTTCATCGTTAGACGATAAACGCCGACGACTTTCGGATTTTGTTTAATGATTGTATCCGCAATATAATCTTTCCGTGTCCGGTTCGCTTCAACGATTGCCCCGATAATGTTATTTGGCACTTCATCGTAGTTCGCAAGGAGTTGCTTTGTATCTTTCGGTAAGCAGTACCCACCGTATCCGAAAGAAGGATTGTTATAATGATTACCGATCCGGCTATCGAGCCCAACACCTTCAATGATTTGCTTCGTATCAAGATTACGGACTTCTGCATACGTATCGAGTTCGTTAAAGAACGCGACACGCATCGCAAGATACGTATTGGAGAACAACTTGATGGCTTCTGCTTCTGTCGAATCTGTCAAAAGAATCGGTACATCCTTTTTGATTGCTCCTTGAAGTAAAAGATCAGCAAACTGTTGCGCTCGTTCTGATTGTTCACCGACGACAATGCGTGATGGGTAAAGATTGTCATGCAGTGCCTGCCCTTCACGCAAAAACTCTGGTGAGAAAATAATATTTGGTGTATCGAACTTCTCTTTTAATTCTTGTGTGTAGCCAACCGGTACCGTCGATTTGATGACCATTGTCGCATCCGGATTAATGGCAAGGACTGTCGCGATGACGCTCTCAACTGTCCGCGTGTTGAAGTAGTTCCGTGTTGGATCATAATCCGTCGGAGTCGCAATAATGACGAATTCAGCATATTTGTACGCTTCAAAATTATCAGTTGTCGCATGCAGATTCAATTCTTTGTTTTGTAAGAAGTTTTCGATTTCAGCATCAACGATTGGTGATTTTAGATTATTGACAAGATCGACACGTTCTCTAATGATGTCAATCGATGTGACCTCATTATGCTGTGCGAGTAAAACGGCCATGGAAAGGCCGACGTACCCTGTTCCTGCTACGGTAATTTTCATTTCAAGTCCCTCTATTCTTATAATTTGACGCTGTAGTACTCTTTATACCAGTCAACGAATTTTCCAAGACCTTCTTCAATACTTGTACTTGGTTTGAAGTCAATGTCACGCTCGAGTTCGGAGACATCTGCGTAAGTCCGAAGAACATCACCTGGCTGCATCTCCATATACTGTTTGTTCGCTTCTTTACCGATTTTCTCTTCTAGTACATTAATAAACTTCATTAATGGGACAGGGCTATTGTTTCCAATATTATAAACACGGTAAGGAGCAAAACTTGCACCCAGTTCGTCGACACTTTCGTCCCAATCCGAATTCTTTTCTGGTACAAGTGGAATGAGTTTGATGATTCCTTCTACAATATCATCGATGTAGGTGAAGTCACGTTCCATTTTCCCATGATTAAACACTTTGATTGGATTCCCCTCAATGATATCTTTCGTAAAGGAGAAGTAGGCCATATCTGGACGTCCCCATGGACCATATACTGTAAAGAATCGAAGTCCTGTCGTTGGGATATTGTAGAGATGACTGTATGTATGTGCCATCAATTCATTCGATTTTTTAGTCGCAGCATAAAGGCTGACTGGATGATCGACATTATGATTTGTAGAGAATGGTGCGACTTTGTTTCCACCGTATACCGAACTAGATGAGGCATACAGTAAATGATCGACTGGATAATTCCGACAAGCCTCTAAGATATTAAGGAATCCGGTTAGATTGGAATCTAAATAGGCATACGGATTCTCAATGGAGTACCGGACTCCTGCTTGGGCTGCTAAATTGATGACAACTGCCGGTCGATGTTCTTCAAAAATTTTATTAATACGCTCTCTATCCGTTAAATCACATTCAACAAACGTAAAATTTCTATTATCGTCTAGCTGAGCTAGTCGGTCTTTTTTTAAATTTAAGTCGTAGTAGGTATTTATATTATCCAAACCTATTACACTATAGCCATGATTCGTTAACTGATTTGATAAATGCACACCAATAAAACCAGCGGCACCTGTGACTAAAATTTTCGCAGTGACATTCACTATTTTCACACCTTATTTTCTAGAGTTTTTTCTTTAAATCTTGTTAAAGAATTTTTCCATGTTGGCACTGTATAATTCAACTTGCTTATAGAGAGTAAGCTGAGGATTGAATTTTGCGGACGCTCTGCTTTTTGTGGAAAAGCATCTGAATTACATGGATTTACTGTTGTAGTGGTGTCTGCTAGAATTTCCGTTGCAAATTCATACCACGAACAGGATTCGTCATTAGAAAAGTGATAGACTCCACCTGGAATTTTAGAATCTCCAACAAGATATAACATAAATCGTGCCAAGTCTTCTGAAAACGTCGGCCGACCAAATTGATCAGCAACTACATTTAATTCAGAGCGCGTCTCAGCTAGTTTCATCATTGTGTAAACAAAATTATTACCATGAACACCGAATACCCATGAAGTTCTTACAATATATCCGTCGTCTCCTAAAATACTTTGTACGGCTTGTTCTCCAGCCAACTTGGCTTTGCCGTACTCGTTCAATGGGTTAACTTGATCTGTTACTTCATACTCGGTTGTTTTTGTGCCATCGAATACATAGTCAGTGCTGACGTAAATCATTTTTGCTCCAGCTTGCTTCGCTGCTTTTGCAACATTTTCTGTACCTGTCGCATTGACGAGCCAATTCATTTCTTTCCCTTCATCTTCAGCTGCTTCAACATTGGTGTAAGCAGCTGCATGTAGAATCCAGTCCGGTTTAATTCGTTGAATTGTTTCTTCAACAACTGGGTAATCCGTAATATCTAAACCCTGCTTCGTAAAAGCTACAACTTCATATGATGAGGAGTCGACTAAATGAACTAAATCCGTACCTAATTGTCCATTGGCACCTGTAATTAAAATAGTTTTCTTCATTTCACGAGTTCTGCTTTTTCTTTAAGTGGACGCCACCAAGCTTCGTTTGCTAAGTACCAGTCAATTGTTTCAACGATCCCTGTATCAAACGTATATTTTGGTTTCCATCCTAGTTCTGTCTCTAACTTGATTGGATCAATCGCATAACGGCGATCGTGCCCTAAACGATCTTCAACATATGTTACCAAGTCTTTCGAAACATCTAAGCGGCCAACAATTAAATCAACGATTTGATTATTTGTTCTCTCGTTATGTCCGCCTACATTGTAAACTTCACCGGATTTACCTTTGTGGAAAACTAAATCAATTGCTGCACAATGATCGGTTACATGAAGCCAGTCACGAATATTTTCACCATCTCCATAAATCGGGAGATTCTTTTGATCCATTGCATTCGTAATCATTAAAGGAATTAATTTTTCCGGGAAATGATACGGTCCATAGTTATTTGAACAGCGCGTAATATTGACATCCATACCGTATGTTTCGAAATATGAACGGACTAACATATCTGCACCTGCTTTAGAAGCTGAGTATGGGCTGTTTGGTGCAAGCGGTGTATCTTCCGTGAAGTATCCTTCAGCTCCAAGCGAACCGTACACTTCATCTGTTGAGACTTGAACATACTTCTTCAACTTATGCTTACGGGCAGCGTCTAACAATGCCAGTGTTCCTTGAATATTTGTTTCGACGAATACTTCAGGATTTAAGATACTGCGATCCACGTGCGACTCAGCAGCAAAGTTAATGATGCCGTCTATTTTATAATCTGTAATCAGTTGATCTAACAAATCACGATCTGTGATGTTTCCTTCCAAAAAAACATGTTTAGGATTATCGATTAAATCAGCCAAACTCTCTTTGTTTCCTGCGTAGGTTAGCAAGTCAAGATTGATGATTGTATAGTCAGGATATGTATTGAGCATATGACGGACAAAGTTACTTCCAATAAAACCAGCACCACCAGTAACGATTAAATTCATACTCATTCACTCCATTTAAAATTATTTTCTGTATCTTTCAACGTTGGATGTTTTGTATCTTTTTCTGATAGAATCGGGTTTGTCACTGGCCACTTAATATCTAATTCAGGGTCATTCCACTGAATGCCACGATCATGTTCAGCCGAATACAATTCATCCACTTTATAAAGAACATTAACATCCTCAGTCAGCGTACAAAAACCATGTGCAAAGCCTTTTGGAACAAGCAACTGACGTTTATTATGTTCGCTTAAAATAAATCCCTCCCATTCTCCATAGGTCGGTGAACCAATCCGCATATCAACCACTACGTCATAGATTGCTCCTGATCCAACTCGAACGAGCTTTGTTTGCGCTTTTGGTTCCAACTGATAATGCATACCGCGCAGCACACCGGCTTCTTTAGAAAGTGAATGATTATCTTGAATGAACTCATGTGTAATGCCTAAATCATGAAAAACTTGGCGATTGTAGCTCTCCATGAAAAAACCACGATGATCTCCAAAAAAGTTAGGTTCTAGTAAAAGAACGCCTTCTAATTTACTTTTTATTGCTTTCATAAAGTAAAACCTGCTTTCTTTTCAGAAGTATCTTTCACTGTTTTCGCAACATGAAGCAAGTACTGCCCATAAGCATTTTTTTGTAGTGGCTGCGCTAATTCAATCAACTGTCCTTTAGAAATGTACCCCATGCGATATGAGATTTCTTCAAGACAAGCGATTTTTAGTTTCTGACGTCTTTCAATCGTTTCGATAAACGTCGATGCTTCAAGCAACGATTCATGTGTTCCTGTATCGAGCCATGCAAATCCACGACCGAGTAACTCGACACGCAAGGAATTGTCTTCAAGGTAACATTTGTTTAAATCTGTAATTTCAAGTTCTCCTCTTCGAGAAGGTTTTAACGATTTAGCAAAATCAACGACTCGATTATCATAAAAATAAAGTCCAGTAATAGCGTAATTACTTTTAGCGATTTCAGGTTTTTCTTCGATTGAAATCACATTTTGATGATCATCAAATTCAACAACGCCAAAACGTTCTGGATCGTGAACCTGATAACCGAAAACAGTTGAGCCTTCTTTTAAAGAAGCTGCTCTTTGAAGTAACTCTGTAAACCCGTGACCATAATAGATGTTATCGCCGAGCACAAGAGCAACAGAATCCTCTCCGATAAACTCTTCTCCTATTAGAAATGCTTGAGCAAGACCGTCAGGAGAGTCCTGAACTTTATATGACAAGGAGAGTCCAAGTTCTTCTCCATTACCAAGCAGTTGTTCAAAGCGTGGTGTATCCTCTGGTGTTGAAATAATTAATATTTCTTTGATTCCAGCTAACATTAAAGTCGACATCGGATAGTAAATCATCGGTTTATCGTATACCGGTAGCAATTGCTTAGAGATTGATTTTGTCAGTGGATACAACCTGGTTCCACTTCCACCAGCCAGAATGATACCTTTCATATTTAAGGCTCCCGTCTTATTTTCTTTTTTAATAACATAAATAGAATTAAAGATAGTACTAAGTAGATTACGTAGTATGATAAACCTACATACCATTTTTTTTCACTTAAAAAATAAAATATTGAAATCGTAATTAATATATAAATCCATTGTTTCATATTTATTCTAAATATTTTCAAATCAATGAGAGATACATAAACATTTAATAAAATAGAACTTAAAAATGAGGCAAATGCTATTAAATGTACTCCTTCAAACACAAAGGAAATTATTATACTTATAATTAAATTAAAAATACTTAAATAAACAATGGATTTTAACATTTTAAAGTTTAAATTATGCTTTTTATAGTAATTAATAAACGAAATGTTATAAACCATTGTAAATGGTAGGCACATAATTAAAAATTTCAAAATATGCAAAGAACTTGTATAATCAGCAAAAAATTCATCTATAATTGCTTTTAAAATAAAAAAAGAAGCAAATGAAACAATTCCTAAAAAAAGCAAAATCTCATTTATTTTTTTTATTTTATTATCATTTTCTTCAGAAAAAATATATTTAAAGAAAACAACACTTGCACTATTTACTATTAATAAAATCATATTTTGCATAGAATTTGCTAATGAATAATTTGCAAATTCACTATTGGAAAATAAAAAATTCACTACCCATAATCCAATGTTGTAAAAAAATAAAATTGCTAAATTCGAAATCAATACAATATATCCAATTGAAAATATGTTCTTAATGGTATAATCATTCTCTAAATTATTATTTAACATTTGTTTTGAAAATTTAATCATTTTATATTGTGCTACAAAATAAACCAACCAGTAACTTAATAAAGTAGCTATTATTAATACTTTATATCCAAATAACCCAAGATAAATTACAAAAGAGATACTTAGTGTATTGATAATAGAATACATTATATTTAATAAAGAGTAGTTTTTATATGACCCGGTGGCTTGATAGATCATTTTGAAATATGTTGTCATATTTATAGGGAAAATAACTAATGCTAATAAAAATAGTATTAAATCTTTAAAAGCTAAAGAAATAACTACAATAATTAAAGAAATGATTATTTGAAATTTCAAAATAAATCTAAAGTCTCTTTGGATGAATAATGTTTTATTTTCTAAATACTTATGCCCATATTTTAATAATGACCCATCAATAAATCCAAAACTAAAAAGACCAATGTATGATATATACAAAATATATTTTCTATATTCTGCAAAGTCATTTACAGATAAGTATATAGGAATCAAAAAAGTTAATAGCAAGCTTCCTGCTAACATTATAAAATTTGAGTTTAAAATAATGAGTATATTTTTAATTTTCAATTTTAATCTTCCTTACAACATTTTTTAATATGTACAACATAAGTACATGCATTTTAGTGAAGATTTTGATTAAAAATAGTTCTAGGGAATTAGCCAATTTATTTTTTTGGATCACATAAAAATAATTTTTTTTCTCGTCAAGCATTTTTTGGAAATTCGGTTTTTTATTATTTGTAGATCCACCGTGTAAATGATAGATATCAGTCGTGTCTAGAACATAGTTCTGTAAACCCATATTTCCAACTCTAACCGATAAATCTAAATCCTCTGAATACATAAATATTTTTTCATCAAAACCTTCTACTTCTTCAAAAGTAACTTTTCGAATTAAAAAGAAGCATCCAGATACCCAATCTACATTTATTAATCCTTTATCTGTATAGTTATGATATCGTATTTTTTTTATAAGATTAAAATTCCAAAATAAAAAACTCAATAAAAAATCGTTCTTTACACTTGGCTTTTTAAAACCTAAGCTTTGAATACTATTATCTTTATTAAGTATCTTCGCTCCTAATATTCCAATTTTTTCATTTTTAAAATTACTTAATATTTCCAAATAATCTGTGTTTTGAGAAATTGTATCACTATTAATACAGCATATGAATTCACCATCACTATTAGAAACACCTATATTATTTCCTTTACCAAAACCATTGTTTTCTTTAGAATCAATAACTTTAATATTCGAAAATTTTATATATTTTTTAGTAAGGAAAGAAACAGAATTATCGTTTGATCCGTTATCTACAACTACTATTTCAAACTCTATTTCTTTTAATGATTTATTTTTCAATAAAGAATCGATACACTCTTCTACTAGGATCGCTGTATTATAGTTAACGATGATAAAACTTAAATCCAATTTTTTATCCTCCCTTACGTTCTTTGTAAACTTCTAAGTATTTATTCATCATACTTTCTATACTTAAATATTTCTCAACATAATCAATATTTATAGATTTTTTATCATTTTCTATCATAGAAATCGCTCTTATTATTGATTTAACCAAATCTTCTTTACTATTCGGATCAAAAAATATTGCTTGTTCAGTTACTTCATTAATCATACCTTTCAAACCTTCTATATCAGAAAGAACTAGTATATTATCCGATATAGCTGCTTCCAGTGCTGATAATCCAAAACCTTCCCATAACGAAGGTAAAATAAAAATATCACTTGCATTTAGGAAGACATCCACGTCCTTTCTATTTTCTAATAAAGTGATTCTATCAATTAAACCTTTATTTTTTATTCTTTCAATTATTATTGATTTTAAATTTCCATTTCCAATTAAAATTAATTTTACATTAGGATCTCTAATCTCTGAAAAAGCTTCAATTAATAATAATTGATTTTTTACCGGTTCAAGCCTCCCTACTGATATCAACAAGATTTCTTTTTTCTTAAAACCAATTTCCTCTTTTTCTATTTTTTTATCATTAAAATACTTCTTTACATCGATTCCATTATTTATTACTGTAAATTTATCTTTAGTGTTTGAGAAAATCCAATTTTTCAAATTTCTTTCTACACTATCTGTAATAGATACAACTTTAGAATATTTGTAATACATTAAGCTATCTATCAAACGAAAAATTTTTTTACTTCTTCTATTATTATTTGTACTATGTTCGGTGGTAATAAGTTTCTTTTTATCAATAAAGAAACTTGAGTATAACTGTGCATAGTAAGTATGAGTATGAATAATGTCAAATTCTTTTGAAATATTATTCAAAATGAATGGTATTCTGAAATTCAAAAAAGAAGACATCTTTAAGTTAATAACTTTTATTTTATTTAATATTAAATTTTCATATGGAACACCTTTTCGATTTAGAATCATCAATACAGTGACTTCATACCCTTTATTTTTACTATACACAGCCATATCTGCTACTAGCTTTTCTGCTCCACCATTATCCAAATGTGTAGTGATATATAAGATTTTCATATAATTTTTCTCTCATGATGATTTAACAATGTCAGGTTCTGTATTTCTTTAAGATATCTTTCAATAATAATATTACGATCAAACTCTTTATTAATTTTATACCTTGAATATAACGACATCTCATCTAACTTTTGAATGTCTAAATTCATAAGTTTATCTATACTTTCACAGAGACTATTTACATTTTTTTTATCAAAAACATAACCATTTTTACCAACTTCAATTGTTTCTTGACACCCTGGTATTTTTGAAGCTAATAATATTCTTCCCATTGCACCAGCTTCCAATAAGACATTAGAAAGTCCCTCACCTCCATGTGAAGGCTGAATTAAGCAATGTACATTTTGAATATAATGCTTCACGTCATTCTGATAACCATGGTACTTTACAACTTTATTAGAATTTAAATCCTCAATTTTTTTACTTAAATGTATTTCAGTAGGTTCTACAAAGCCTACAACATTAAATTCGATGTTATCCCCGTACTTGCTTTTACTTTTCACTGCAGCTTCTAAGAATTCATGAATCCCTTTGTCTTTCATTATTCTTCCAACAAAAATAAACTTAGTTACAGAATATGAAGGCATTTCATGATATAAGTATTCTTTTAAATTAACACCTGAACCAGGTAGTACTTCAAAATTTTTTGTTATAATTTTTTCATCTATTAATACTTTTTTATCATGTTCATTTTGAAAAAATACTTTAGACGAATCTTTCAAAGCCACCGTATATAATAATTTTATAAGGTTCTTTAATAATCCCTTTTTATTAAAGCCACTACCTAGTCCTGTTATATTGTTTATATATGGGATTTTATTTATTCTGCAAGCAATTCCTCCATATAAATTGGGTTTTATCGTATAGGTAAGGACTACATCAGGCTTGTATTTTTTTAAAATCTTTAAATAGTGTTTAATTAATTTTAAATCTCTAAATGGGTTTGTCCCTCTGCGATCAACATTTGTCTCAATAAAATTACAGCCCCATTTTATCATCATAGGTACTTTGTCCTTATCATAAGGCATAGACAGATAGACTTCATATCCATCTTTTAATAATTGCTGGATCAGTTCTTTTCTAAAATTGTAAATAACAAAAGCATGATTCCCAAGCAACATAACTCTCTTTTTTTTCATATTATATATCCCCATTTAGTTATTAATCATACTTTTTTTTATTGATGTTTCGAAATCACAAACTTGATACTGATTAGATTTCGAAATATCTTTCTCATAAATTTTATTACCAAATATTTTATTGATGATACTGATTTTTTTACTAGCTAATTTTATTAAAAAGTTGAAAGACGAAATAAAGTATATTTTGCGTCCGCTATATTTTGCAGCAACTTCAATGATTTGTTTTGTACTTACATACTCTGTATTTTGAGGATAAAATACTCCTGAACTCTTACTACTTATTATTTGTTCAATTAGACAATTTAAATTATCAATATAGATCATACTTCTCTTATTATCTAAATCGATAAAAATAGGAGTGATTTTTGCTAAGTTTATTATTTTCTTAAAGTTTCCTTTGCACTCTGGTCCATATACAATTGGTGTACGAATTACTGCTGTTTTAAATTCTTTGCTGTTCATTGATTGAATTTGTAAATCTGCTTGTAATTTACTGTCTCCGTAAAAATCTACTGGAGCTGGAATTGTATTGTTGTTGATGCTACTATAATCACCAATTTTATTATCTAATCCGTAAACAATAATACTGCTCATAAAAATAAACTGTTTTACATTTTCTTTCTTGGCTTTTTCAGCTAATTTAATCGTCAAGTCTCTATTGATTTTGTAATATAACTCTTTAAGTTTTGGATTACGAGAAACATGCGCTATACCCGCAAGATGTAAAACAGTATCATAAGCACTAAAATCAGTTTTACGCCATTCTTCTCCTCTTACAGAAACATAATTCAGCTCAATTTCTTTATTGCCTGACTGAACCCATTCTTTAAATTTGTTCCCTATATAGCCATTCTCACCTGTAACAAGAACTTTTTTCATCGTTGTTTACTCCTTCGTACTTGCAACTTCTTTTACAGTAATTTTTCCTGTACCACCTTCAACTACTCCGTCACTTTTCAAAACACTAAAAATTGTTGCGACGAAACACCGGGTATCCATCAGGATTCCCATTCGTTTTACGTACTCTCCATCTAACTTGGCTTTGATTTCAATCGGTAGTTCATCACGACCATTGATTTGCGCCCAGCCTGTCAAACCGGGTAACGTGTCATTTGCTTGGTATTTATCTCGCTCATCGATCAAATCGTATTGGTTCCACAACGCTGGACGTGGTCCGACAAATGCCATCTCGCCTTTCAAAATATTAAACAGCTGTGGCAGTTCATCCAGGCTTGTTTTTCGTAGAATCTTACCGACACGTGTAATGTACACGTCTGGATCCGCTAACAAGTGGGTTGGTGTATCATTTGGTGTTTCGATGTACATCGTCCGGAATTTTAAAATATTAAAATGATTTTTATTCAGACCGACTCGTTTTTGTTTAAAGAATACAGGCCCTCGTGACTCCACCTTGATGGCAGCCATAATCAGGATAAAGACAGGAATCAATACTAAACAGGCAACACAGGCAATCGAAAATCCAAGTGGACGTTTGATTTTTAAGTAATTCAAATTTCATTCCTCCTTTTAGATATCATTCGTCAGACTAGGTTTTCTTCGCGAACCGCAACATCATTCGCAATATCGAGTAAGACGTTTCTTAATTGCAGTGGTGCATTCTTATGTCGATCGACTAGATTCAAAATATTCATGACTGGTTCTTTTTGACGCGTTCGGCCGACAAAAATCTTCGGATAAATCGCTTCCGGATCCACTTCGCCGTCTTTCAGTAGTTCTTCGTACATTTTCTCACCCGGGCGAATCCCCGAGAACACGATTGGCATTTCATCTTCTGTAAAACCACTCAGTTCAATCATGTTTTTAGCAAGATCAACGATTTTGACTGGCTCTCCCATATCAAGGACAAACACTTCTCCACCATCTGCTAAGATACCGGCTTGAATGACTAACCGACTTGCTTCCGGAATCGTCATAAAGAATCGTGTCATTTCCGGGTGTGTGACCGTAACCGGTCCGCCCGCTAAAATTTGTGATTTAAACAGTGGAATGACCGAGCCACGACTCCCCAGTACATTTCCGAAACGTACGACCGCAAACTTCGTTTTGCTGCGACATCCCAGTTCTTGAATAACCATTTCCGCAATCCGTTTTGTGGATCCCATGACGTTTGTTGGATTGACGGCTTTATCGGTTGAAATCATCACAAATCGTTCTGCTTCGAATAAGTCAGCTACTTCGGCAACATTTTTTGTCCCGTACACATTGTTTTTAACTGATTCGTACGGGTTGGCTTCCATTAAAGGCACATGCTTATGCGCTGCTGCGTGGAAAACGACCTGTGGTTTGTGTGTCGCAAACACTTCTTCCAGTCGCGTGCGATCTTGGACATCTGCAATGATTGGTACTAAATTAATCGGAAACTGAAGTCCGCGTAGCTCTCGTTCAATCAGGTAAATACTGTTTTCACCATGACCCAGTAATACAAGTGTTGTTGGATTGAATTGAATGATTTGTCGGCAAATTTCTGATCCAATCGATCCACCTGCTCCGGTCACAAGAACTGTTCGTCCTTCGATTTCAGATTTAATCCCCGAAATATCGAGTTCAACCGGTTCACGACCTAGTAAATCTTCAATCGAAACGTCTCGAATCGCACTGACAGAAACTTTTCCTGTAATCAACTCTTCAATCATCGGCAACGTTTGAACGTTTTTACAAAGCATTTTCGCTTCCGTGATCAGTTCAACCCGTCGTTGCTGTGTCAGTGACGGAATCGCGAGTACAATCGCTTCAATCCGGTGTTTTTCAATGACTGCTTTTAAATTTGCAGTCGTCCCAACGACTTCGATTCCTTGAATCATGAAATGCATATTTTTTGGATCATCATCCAAAAATGCAACAGGCTTTAGCTCATGGAACGGAGATACATATAATTGACGGACTAACGAGCGTCCAGCTCGTCCGGCACCAATGACAAGTGTCCGTTTACGTGACTTGACCATCCGGCGAGGTAAGGCATATTTTCGCCAATGTTGTCCGATTCCAAGTAGTCGTAGCGCAACACGAATCGCTCCAAGCAATAATAATGAAATACAAAAACTAAGAATCGTGATGCGTTCAAGAACTTGTCCGAACACAAATTTTTGATAAACCATCAGTCCAATCGAGCTGGCACCGAGTGACAAAGACAAGGTCAGCGCCTCTTGGATGCTGGCATACTTCCAGTTGACACGATACAACTTCATTAAAAAGGCCAATGTGACGAACAACAATGCAAAGACAGCAGCTGATTGAAGCAATAGTTTACTATCAATCAAATCAAACAGTTCTTTTGGATATAAGAAAAAATAGGTAAACCCCATCGCGATTCCTAAAGCGACAGCATCGATGCAGGCTAACGTCAGGGTCCGATAATAATAGTAGAATTTCAAAGGACAGTCTCCTTTCTCTTTATGATGGAGGACACGTGCTTAGACAAGCGAAGAGGACTTCGCACGTTCTGCGAGTAAGTCTGCCATCATCTTTGCAACGTCATCTCCCAGGTCATCCCGTTTCAAGGCAAACTCGAGTGTCGTTTGAATGAAGCCCAGTTTTTCACCGACGTCATAACGTTTTCCGTCAAATTCATAAGCAAAGACCCGTTGCATTTCATTCAGTCGTGTAATCGCGTCCGTCAATTGAATCTCGCCGCCTGACCCGACTTCCTGTGTTTCTAAGTATTTAAAGATTTCCGGTGTCAGTAAATAGCGGCCTAAAATCGCTAAGTTCGATGGTGCCGTGCCTGGTGCCGGCTTTTCAACAAATGATTTCACCTTATGTAAGTTCGCAGAGATGCTCGTGCTTGGATCAACGATGCCGTAGCGATGCGTATCTTTATCCGCAACCGGTTGGACACCGATGATTGAACTGTTCGTAATCTCGTACTGCTCAATTAATTGACGTGTACATGGAATATCGGCTTGGACGATATCATCCCCGAGCATGACGACGAACGGTTCGTTGCCAATGAAGGCCTTTGCTTGGAGAATCGCGTCTCCGAGACCCTTTGGTTTCGACTGACGGATGAAATGAATATTGATGTTTGTCGTTGCTTCTACTAAATGCAACAACTCCGACTTATTTTTCGCAATCAAGTTTGCTTCGAGTTCCGGCACGGAATCAAAATGATCCTCGATGGCCCGTTTGCCTTTACCAGTGATGATTAAAATATCTTCAATCCCCGATTCAATCGCTTCTTCGATGATATATTGAATCGTCGGCTTATCGACGATCGGCAACATTTCCTTCGGCATCGCTTTTGTCGCCGGTAAAAAACGTGTGCCAAGTCCAGCAGCTGGAATAACCGCCTTTTTTACACGATTCATGAAATCAACTCCCAGTTCTAATTTCAGATTCCCATAATATAATCAACTTGGTATTCTTTATGTAAATTACAATACCACATCCAGTTGAATCCATTCCATAAAGTTTTCCAATTGTTAATAATGTAAGCGTTAACACAGAAAAAAGAGAGTGGATTTTCACTCTCTTTACATTTTCTTCACATTAAATCCTTTATACCCACTGACCTTTCCAGTTCTTTTCAACCGGATTCGGAGGATTAATCGTCACGAGCTGGTTCAGAAGAACCGCTTCATTGTTCTCATAAATTTCTTCATACAACCAGTCTTCTAATTCATGCTCCAAATATTTTCGGCATTGTTCCCAGTAGAACGGACGCTTTTCAGTATGGTGGGCGTCTGACGCCACGAGATGAGCCAAACCGTTTTCAAGTAAGGCAACGGCAAAACGTTGGACATCCTTACCGTACTTACCGATCAGACTCGCACAAGTCACTTGACTGATTGCACCATTTAAAATTAAATCAAACAACAATGTCGGATTCTGGATGATAGCTTTGTTTTTTTCCGGATGCGCAATGACGGGAACGTAGCCGTCAGAAATTAATTCGGCAAACACTTGTCGCGCATACGACGGGATTCCGGTCGAAGGAAATTCAATCAGTAAATAACGTGAATCCGCAAGCGGCAATGCCGTCCCCTTTTGGACTTCTTCGATTAACTCACCCGTCAAACGAATCTCATGCCCCGGATAGACGGTGATTGGAATATTGCGCTGATGGAGTAAGACATTTAATTCATCAACGGTCAGTTTCACATCGACGTCTTCCGTCTCGAACTGCGGATGAAACAGGTGCGGGGTCGCGATGATTCGTGTGATCCCTTCACTTGCTGCCTGCTCCGCCAGCTGTAACATTTGCTCGATACTCGCCGGACCGTCATCGACCAGCGGTAAAAGATGACAATGAAGATCAACCATGATGGCACCCCTTATTCATAGGAATAATAGTATTGATACGCTGAATCATCCGTCAGCTCCCGGCGGTTCAAGACGACGCCAAGGATCTTCGCTTCCGCCAGTTCGAGTTGTTCTTTAGCTTTAAGGACACGTTGACGATCCGATGTCATACAGCTGACGACCAGCACGACACCGTCCGTCAGTTTAGATGTGATCCGGCTGTCCGCGACTTGCAGTAACGGCGGAGCATCCAAAATGATGACATCATACTCGTCACGCAATTGCAGAATTAATTTTTCCATCGCTTTTGACGACAACAGCTCGGCCGGGTTCGGTGGAATCGGTCCTGCCGTTAAGATCGATAAATTTTCGACTTTTGTTGGTAGGATAGCTTTTTCAAGCTCGGCTTGGCGTGTCAACAGGCTCGATAATCCCAGACCATTGGCAACCCGGAATGTATAATGGACCGTTGGACGACGCATATCCGTGTCGATGATCAAGACCTTTTTTCCTTGTTGCGCATATGCGACCGCGAGATTCGAAGAAGTCGTCGACTTCCCTTCACTTTGTGTGGCTGATGTCACAAGCATGACTTGAATCTCTTTATCCACTGCCATGAACTCGATATTTGTCCGGATGGTCCGGTATTGCTCGGCAATCGGCGACTTCGGTTGAGTGACTGTAATCAGATTACGGGCATCTTTATTCATCTTATTTTTCTTAGCCATATTGTTTTGCCGCCTCTCGTTTTGTTGCTTTCGCTGATGACTTGAAGACTTTGCTGTCGATATCCGGGATACTTCCTAAAACAGGCAAGTCAAGAATTTGCTGAACTTGTTCCTCTGTCCGGATTCGACGGTCGAGTACTTCACGTAAGAAAGCAAGTCCTACACCTAATAAGAAGCCAACCACTGCGGCAATCGCTGTATTCAAAATGATATTTGGACTGACCGGAGCTGTCGGAATGCCTGAAACAGATAACACTTTGACGTTATCGACATTCATCAAATCCGTAATGTCTTCACTGAACACGTTGGCGACGGAGTTGGCGACGTTTGATGCAAGAGCAGCATCGGTACTTTGAACGGAAACGTTGATAACCTGTGAATTTTGTTCACTTTCGACGGTAATCATATTATTTAAGGCGTTAATACTAGTGGGAGCATTTTCCACTTCTGCCTGAACCTTTTCGAGAATGGCCGGACTTTTGATGATGACACGGTATGTATTGACAAGTGTGACGGACGATTGGACTTGCGAAGCATCAATCACATCGTTTTCCTGTTTTTTCGGTGTGACCAAAATCTGTGTACCGGCTTGATACGTCGGTTTGATCAAAAAGGTACTGACGGCAAATGAGATGACGGCTGCGACGATGGTCAGTGCGAGAATCCGCCAAAGCGATTTTCTCAAAATTGAAAATAATTCTTGTAAGCTGATCGTTTCATTCATGGTTTGATTATTCTCCTTTATTTGTCTAATACGGTGTCTTTTTTCATCAACTAGAACTCAGTATAACAAAAAATTGGGAAATGGTTGATTAATTTTCAGGAAATAACATACGTTTTTTGAAATTTGTTGCGTATAATAAAGAATGACATGTTTCTTTTTACATGAATTTCCGGATATCAACATAGGAGGAAGATCTTCATGCATCGCTCTCTACAAGCCCTTCAATACTATACATCGCACTCGGAAGAAGACATCCGCCGCCTTCATGAACGGATTCGTTTAAGCCTTGCTTCGACAGAGTCGTTAACGGACACGATGATTCGTTTGACCGGTCAGACACCACTTGTTCCGTTCAAGCAGGATACAGTAACCGCCGACGAATGGTCAGCCTTTTTAGCCGGCAAACATCATGATGAATTGGCTGATTTTTATGGAACACTCGTCGCCCGTCCCATCCTTGAAGAAGATGGACCGGTCGAATCGAAAGAAGATCAGGAAGAAATCGCCCCATCCTTATCGCGTACACACCGTGAACCAGAAGCCGTCCGTCGAAAAAAAATAAAAACCCGACCAGAACCACGTGTTAAAAGAAAAATCCCTTGGGGCTGGGTTGCTCTATTGATCTTATGTTTCCTTCTTGGTGCCGGCGGAACGTATGTCTATTCCAACTACATCGCGAGTCCGTCTTCAAGCAAACCGAAGTCAACCATCGAACAACCGGTCACTGTTGAAAAATCAAAAGAAAAAACAAAAGAACCCGCACCGGATATCAAAGAAGAATCAAATATCCTTTACGTCAAAACTAGAAACAGCAATATCTATAGTGACTCCGCCTTGACCGATCTGCTTTTTGAAGCTGACTTTGGTGATGGTTACCGGGTTCTTGAAACAACCGATTCCATCAGTAAGGTTGAATTGACGGATGAATTGACGGGTTATATCAAAAATACTGATACGACGAAGTCTTTAAACGGAGACGCAATTGCCGATGAATCCTTATTGACATGGGTCAGTGACAATCTCGATACAAGCTTTGTCACCGAGACGCTCATTGACCTTATCGGCAAAACCGCAGAAGATTTAAATAGTACTTATGGTCCACCGGAACGGACGTTTTCCGACGAGGTCAACTCGTACCTGTTTTACGGAACTCATTTTTTTACGCTCCAAAACAATAAAGTCATTGCAATCGACTGGACGGAAACGGCAATCACCAATGCTGAACTGGCGACACTCGCTCCCCTCCAACTCGAAACAGAGATGACCGGTCTTGTGACAAGTAATTCTTATCGCCTGCAACGGTTCGAACAAACAGAAACAAGTACCAGCCGTGTTCGCTTGGCGGAACAAAATCTATAACAGCAAAAGGGACAATCCACTTTTCGGATTGTCCCTTTTGTTTATTCCAGACCAAGCGAATAACGTAATGCGGTTTTCGTTTGGGCCAGTGAATCCTCGGTCGGATGCCAGTAATAAATGCCATCCGCTTCTTTTCCACCTGTTCCCTCAAGCTTTAAATTCTTTTGATTTTTAAACGCATCCATGTAATCGAAGGCAAGTGTCCGCATCGGTTTGAACGACACGTTAGTTTGTGCGTTTTTACCGACGACATCCATGATCGCATTGAACTTACTGACCGAAACATCTGATGATAATTTGGCAACAACTTGTTCGATGACTTGGCGTTGACGCATTTGACGACCGAAGTCACCACGCGGATCTTCATAACGCATCCGCGTATACTTCAATGCTTCATCACCGTTCAAATTGATTTTCCCGACGATGAACTGTTTCTCGCCGACTTTGAAATCTAAATCGTTGTTGACCGTGACGCCGCCAACCGCATCAACCAGTGAAGTGAATCCTTCCATATTGATTTCTGCATAATAGTTGATTGGAATATCAAGGAACTTCTCGACTGTTTTGATGGCCATCTCCGGTCCCCCAAATGAATAGGCGTGGTTGATTTTATCGTTTGTCCCCTTACCGACGATGTCGACTTTCGTATCGCGTGGGATACTAATCAAACGACTTTCATTTTGTGTCGGGTTAAGCGTCATGATCATAATCGAGTCGCTTCGTCCGTTTGTTTCACCTTTTCGACGATCGACACCCAGTAATAAAACAGAAACCGGTTTTTGTTTTTCGACGACTTCATCACCCGTATTCTTGACCGGCGACTGAATCTTTTTGACGGTCTGGTCGACTTGGTAATAGGTATAACCGATGAACCCTCCACCTCCGACAACCAATACTAAGGCAATCAATAACATAATCTTTAACGGCGTCCACCGCTTTTTGACTTTCCTTCTTTTTTTGACACGTTCCACTTTTCCACGTTCCCTTCTCTTAAAGCTTATTTCCTATGTAACTTCATGAGTTCTCGTTACTATCGGTCAAATAAAAACGATCTTACAGTCGAGTATACTGAAAATCGGCTGTGAATTGTCAAAAACGGGAAAAGATGAAAAAAGAGTCTACCGGTTGGTAAACTCCTTAGTAGATATTAAAATGACATTTGGCTTGATACGACATACGTTTTCTTTTTCGCGTTATATTCCAACATGACAAATTTTTTCTGTTTTGTTGCAGTCGGGAAGACATATGTTTTTGATTCTAATTTAATGGCAAGCCCTAAGTCGATTTCCTGTTTTGTTTGAACAGATGTCATATCAATTGAATCGAGTCCAGTCCATTCGCCTAATCCTTTTCCTGATAAAACTCCATCTAACTGCTTTTCAGTCATTCCCGTCTTGATTTTTGCTCCCTTCGCAAGCTTCATTTTGCTTTCACGTGCTCCTGTCGAAGAATCGCGGAACAGATCAAGTGACTTCGATGTCAGACGATAAACTGAACTGTTCTTCTTCGTCATGAACATCAGCGTCGTCATATCAGAAAGGACAGGAGCCTTTCGATCATAAACACTGTAAATCGTCGTCTTTTGACCTTGCGTCGTACTCGTCGCTTCTGCTTTTTGCTTGAGGACGGTCATTCCGTTCTTTTTCGTCAATTGTTTTTTATAGTCTTTTCCGTAAAGAACTTTTGCTGCCTGTTCAATCGTCATCCCATTCTTCAACGTCTTGAATTGTGTCGTTACCTTTGTTTCTTGTTTCGTTGCCGCTTCTGCTGTTCCGGCGATGAGTGTTGAACCTGCGATAATTGCCGCGATTGTTAATTTACCAAATGTTGTTGTCATGTGTGTTCTCTCTTTTCTGTTTTAGGATTAGTAGAGTTCTTGCGTACTCGATATATTTTCCATCCAATCGACACGATAGGTTTTTTTCTTTGAATCGAATGTCATATGGACTTGTAAACGTTTGTTCGGATGATTTGTCCGGAAAATATAGATTTTTGTTTTTCCTTCACCAAGACCCATTTTTTTCAGCTCTTGTTTTGAAAAGCTATGACTGAAGTCTGTTGTCGACCATGTCATCCAGTCACCCAGACCTTTTCCTGTCAATACGTTGTCGAGCTGCTGTTCCGTCATATCGTACTCGACTTGTTTACCTCGCTTCAGCTGTTTATCGCTTTGCCGAACGCCCATCGGATTCTCTCCACTAAATTCAAGGGATCTTAATGCCAAACGGTAGACTTTATCTTTCGGCTTAGCTGCAAACAAAAAGGTCATATAGTTTTTTTCCTCTTTGCCGGGAACGAAGTACACTGTGAAGTCTAAATCTTTAGACGTCTCTTCTTTTGGTGACTTTTCCTTTAAAATCGTCCGTCCATTCTTTTTCGTCAGATGTTTTTTATAGGTCTTGCCATACCGTTGTTTCGCAAACTCGGCAATCGTCATTCCTGTCTTATACTTCGCAAACGCAGTCGTGACTTGTTTTTCCTGTGTC
Source organism: Exiguobacterium sibiricum 7-3 (assembly GCF_000620865.1). Classification (NCBI taxonomy): domain Bacteria; kingdom Bacillati; phylum Bacillota; class Bacilli; order Caryophanales; genus Exiguobacterium; species Exiguobacterium artemiae. The sequence goes on along the minus strand of NZ_KK211190.1, from coordinate 416,083 downwards.
GTCGCCGCATTGGCCGTTCCACTGAATACGATCGATGTGGCGAGTGTCAGCATCAAGGTATATTTCCAGATATTCTTTCGCACGAATGACGCTCCTCTTTTTTACTTTACCTCGTCTTCTTCAAGCGTTAAGACAGAATAGTAATTCACTTTGTATTTTTTATGACGATCGTCATAATGCATGACCAGATCAATTTGTTTGTGCGGATTCGAACTGTCGAACACGTAAACTTTTGATTGCCCCAGGTACTTATACTTTTTCCGTTCCTGCTTTGTCTGGACGGCTGTATAATCCCAACTCCACCGCATCGCCACATGTCCCAGCCCTTGACCCGAGACATGACGATCCAGTTGCCGTTCCGTTTGTCCGCTGTGTATCCTTGTGATATGAGGAATCGTTCGGGTACTTTCTCGTAATCCGGTGGGTGAATCCGCAAGAAACTGGAGTGCTTTCGTGGTGAGGTAGTACGTCGACTTGTTTCGTTTCGTATCAAACTCCAGTTCCATCCGCGTCGGCAATGTCTTCGACCGGTCGAAAAAAGCATACGTCCGTGTCCGATATCCTTGTTCGTTTTTGACGCGTATTGCCTTTTTCTTAAAGACTGTCGCCCCGTTCTTCTCAGTCAGGTGTTGTTTGTAGGACTTTCCGTACATGACTTTGGCGACTTGTACCAACGTCAGCCCAAACGCAAATGACCGGTAGGTTGCTAGCACCTGTTTTTCTTCCTTCGATATCGCCTGTACTTCTATCGTCGCAGTCAGACAGAGGACACCGACAATGAGCCCCGTGATCAGTTGTTTCAACGGTCTTATCGCTACCTCTACTTTTTTCATTTCAAGAGTCTCACAGCCCGATCAGCATCAAGCCGTCCGTACCCGTACGACGTATCATATCCTTTTTCCCCAAGGTCTTGTGCTGATTTTTTGAGAATGCTTTCGACTTCAGACGCTTTGATCGTCGGTTTTAAGCTGTAGAGGACGCTCGCGACACCGGCGACATGCGGTGCTGCCATCGACGTCCCGCTCCAGAAGGCCGATACCCCGTCACTCAGGTAACTTGGAATGTCTTGTCCCGGTGCAATCAAATCGAGTCCTTCGCCATAGTTCGAGAAGGCCGATCGTTTGTCGAACCGGTTGGAGGACCCGACTGAGAGCGCATACTGCGACCGTGCCGGATAGGACAGTTTGTTCGTTCCTTCATTCCCCGCCGCGACGACAACAAGGACACCTTGTTTTTTCGCATAGGCGAGAGCATCCTCAATCGCACGGGACGAGAATCCGCCACCGATGCTGATATTGATGACTTTGGCTTTCTTCTTCACCGCATGCAGAATCCCTTTGGCGATATTCGAGTTGGAACCGTAGTTGTCTTCCCCGAGCACTTTGATCGGGATGATCGATGCTTTGGCATTGATGCCGGACATGCCGTACGTATTGTTGCTGTTCGCCGCGATGATACCAGCAATGTGTGAGCCATGACCATGATCATCGATGGCGAGCTGACGGCGGTTGACAAAATCATACCCAAGATCCATCCGGACCCGTCCGGCAAAATCGGCGTACGTCGGGTTGATCCCGGTATCGATGACCGCGACGAGGACCGTCGATTGTTTTTTCGAATTAATCCGTTTTTTCATCGCGTCGAAGTTGATATCCGCTCCTTTGACACCACCCCGTTGTCCGGTATTATTCAACGACCATTGATACGATTTGAAGACATCATTTCCGAGTCCATGCATCTGACTATCGAGTTCGACATAAGCGACGCCACGTATTTGTTCGAGTTGGCGTTTTGCGGCAAGCGCCTGCATGACCGTCCGATACGTGAATTTTTCGAGCTTGAGTCCTGCATCAATCGTTTCCCGTTTGACGACATCCGTTTGCTCAGACAACTGCTGATTCTGATCAGCTGTTCCCGTCCATTTGACGACGAGACTGCTCGCTTTCGCCGATGTGCTAGACTGACCAATCGACTCCCGAAGCGGTTGCAGGCGTTCAAGTTTAAACGGGACGACAAACGCCGTATTTTTCTTTCCTTCAATCTCTATGTATTGACGTCCACTCCAACTGAGCGGGAAAATCAGCGACTGATTCGTAACTTGATCGTACCGTCCGTAGACCAGTTGTTGTTTATAGTCTGTTTGTGATTCATAGACCGTGACCGCTTCCGTAGCGTCCGCAGCAAACTTGAGGTGAGTGCCGCCCGTCAGGTAGGTTTTTGTATCAAAGTAAAACAAGGCTTTTCCTTTGCTGTCAAACTTTCCTTTAATGTAGGCTTTCTTTGTTTTCGCGTCCAGCGCCGGTAATTTTTGCGCACCGGTCCCTGCTGCTTCTGTTTGAATCGGTACGGCTGTTCCCAGTAGACCGAAAACCGTCAAGCCGACTAACCATTTTTGCATTTTTTCACTCCTCTATATGCCTTTTGTCCTATACATCCAGTATAATGGAAATTTTTACGATAAACACCTGATTTTTGATTTTTCATCAGAATTTTTTCCGGAAATTTAAAATAAATCATAAAAAAAAGCGAATCCTTTGAAAGAACGGATTCGCCTTGCTTCATTTAATGTAACTGGCTGCTTTGTCGGCATTAAGACGACCCGATCCATATGTCGTATCGTACCCTTTACTGCCAAGATCCTTCGCTGATTTTTTGAGGATACTTTCGACATCGGTCGCTTTGATCGTCGGTTTCAGACTGTACAAGACACTCGCGACTGCCGCGACATGTGGGGCTGCCATCGAGGTCCCGCTCGCAAAAGCGAGTTCTCCGTCCGCCAGATAACTTGGAATCGAAACACCCGGTGCCACAAGATCAAGTCCCGTCCCATAGTTCGAGAACGAGGCACGTTTATCCGTCCGCCCTGTCGCACCGACCGATAGGACATATTTTGAACGAGCCGGGTATGACAATGCCTTTTTCGCCTCGTTACCAGAAGCAGCGACGACTAAGACATTTTTGCTTTTCGCATAAGCGAGTGCCGATTCGACCGATTTAGATGAAGCATAACCACCAAGGCTAAGATTGATGACCTTCGCTCCTTTTTTGACAGCATGATTGATGCCGCTCACGAGATCCGACGTGTAACCGGCTCCGCTTTCGTCCAAGATTTTAATCGGAATGATCGAAGCTTTGGCACTAATCCCTGTCATTCCGTACGTATTGTCACTACCGGCGGCGATGATTCCTGCGACATGCGAACCATGTCCATTATCATCCCAAGCCGTCTTCGAACGATTGACGAAATCGTATCCAAGATCCATCCGGACCTTGCCGGCGAAATCAGCATAACTCGGGTTGACGCCTGAATCAATGACAGCGACGAGTGTCGTCGACTGTTTCTTTTTCGCAATCCGTTTTTGCATCGCCGTGAAACCGATGTCCGCTCCTTTGAGACCTTTTTTCTGTCCTGTGTTCAGGAGTGACCACTGGTGGTGTTTGAACGCATCGGCGCCAAACGCTTGAACCGGCGTATCGTATTCGACGTACGCTGTCGAACTTGATTGCTCAAGTTTCTGTTTCGCTTGGTTCGCTTCCGCGGCCGATCGATACGTCAATTTTTCGAGTCGTAATTCAGGTGCCAATGACTGAACCGACTTGGCACCGACACTACTTGCACGCATCTTACCGGATTTTGTTTTGACGATCAGTGCCGTGCTCGCCTTCGTCGTGACAGACGAACCTTTCGTCAAATCAACCGGTTCGTACCGCGACACACTAAACGGGACAGAGTACGTATCGCCAGGAGACCCTTCAAGAATTAAGTACTGACGCCCTTTCCAGCTGAGCGGGAAATACATCGTTTCGTCATTACGTTGAAAGTACCGGTCGTAGACACGACCTGCATCGGCATCTGCTTTACTCGTAAATATCGTCCCGTAAACGTCCCAGTCGAGTTCAAATTCAAGATGCGTCCCGTCCGTGATAAAGTCGGCTGCATCCATGTACCAGACGTCAAACCCTTCTTCGTCAAATCGTCCTTTCATCGGTGCTCCGATATAACTGCCATGGAACGTTGGTAATGCTTTTGCATGCTCCACCTGCTGGCTACTAATCGTTTTTTGTTTGTCGATCGCTTCTCCGTTTAAACCAAATCCTATAAGTAAGCTAACCGTCAGGCTACCTGTAATAAGTTTTTTCATCTCTGCACTCCTTCAATCGTCTTAGGTCTATACACCTATAATATACTCTTTATTTATGGGATAATGTGGAATATTTAAAAGTATTTACCTAATTCGTTCAATTGACCGGAATCCAAAAAAAACCATCACCTCGAGGGTGATGATTTGATGATTATTTGACGCTGACTTTGAATGTCTTAACGACCTTGTAGTTTCCGACCGTCGTATACGTCACGCGGATCGAAGTCTTCCCGTTATTCACTGCCTTGACTTGACCTTTTGTCGAGACGGTTGCAATTTTTTTATTAAGTGAGGCGTAGCTGACTGACTTGATTTGATCCGTCGCTGCCGAATAACCAATCGTCGTCACTTGACCTGTTTTTAATGTCTTGCCAGTTGCTTTGAGTGTGACCGTATTGACTTTTGTTTCAATCGGTAAAGTTGCCGTCAAGACGAAACCGTCTTTTAGTGTCACAGTTGCTGTGACCATTGTCTTACCAGCTGCTTTACCAACGAGACGTCCAATTGTATCAACTGTTGCTTTTGACGGATCTGCCACTTGATAGCGGATCGACGAAACAGCAGATGAGCTATTTGCGACTTTCGTTTTCAGGTTGATGCCTTTTCCTTGGTAGACACTTGCTTTTTCAATCGTTGCCGTTGGTGCTTTTGTTGTTTGGGGAACGAAGACACCAAGATACCCATTAACTTCTGCTGTTCTCATGCCTTTGACCGGAACCGTCAAGATACCGTTTTTATCTGTGACGAGTTTCGTCTTGCTGACACCACTTGCATCGACGAAGACTTGGTTCGTATGAAGTTTCCCCATGTCGACTTTGATCGTCGTGTTGAGCGCTGATTTTTTACCAATGACCGTCGCAACACCCGTATTCCGGTTTTTACCGAGACGGACGCTTGAAATCAAGTGATCTCCGGCGATTTTTGAAGTGTTCGCTGTGTGCGATACGACTTTTTGTGCGCCGTATGCATATTGTTTCCGGACTTTCAGTAAGTTCGTGATTTCATCATAATACGGTGTTTGTTTCGTCATATATGAAGCATCCGTTTGATACATGTCACCATAATAGACGGTTGGGACTGTGTCTTTGTTGGTCAGTAAGTATGCATACTGTGCGACAACGTTATCGACCGAGTATTTTTTCTTCGTGCTTGCCAGTTCAGCATTGTAGATTTTAAGTGCTTTTTTCTCAGTGTCTTTATCGTACATTTTTTCGAACGATTTCGGCTCTTCGCCTGCTGCGTACTGGACGCCTGTTTTGATACCGTAGAGATCAAGCATGATTTGGTTGACGCGGTTTTTCTCCTGGTCATGGTTGTTGACGAATGACCAGTTGGCGGACACATCAGTCGATCCTGCTCCTGCCCGGTTGACGGTTGAACCACTTGCGATAGCACTTAACGGACGTTTTGACATTTCGTTCCCGAGTGCATTCCGCATCGTGAAGTAGAGCGGTGAATCCATGATGAGCTGTTCATCATTGTTTGCCTTCATATACGATTTTTGCTCTGACTTGTAGCTTTCGATGTAGCTCAAATGCTCTTGTTTACCGAAGTGCTCTTTTGCGACTTGCGCTTCCGCCTTCAAAATCGCCGTATCATAGTGCGACGCTGCATCGATCCGGAATCCGTCGAACTTGTACGTCTCAAGCATCCATTTCATCCAGTTCTTTTGCTCTTTGATGACTTCTGCATTCGAGTTGGCCAAGTCTACTCCAAGCAGGAACTCGTCATTATTTGTCATCGTCTTGTTGTAGGCTTGAAGCGGTAAACCTGCTTCATCGACGAACAGGAACTGATCTTCGATGTCGATGCCCGAATTGTCATTCTGATACGAACGTTCTTCCGATCCATATCCGTAGACAGCTTGTGTTTTCATGTATTCTTCAGTCAATTTAGCAATCTTCGTGTTGTCAGGAGATGCAAGTAATGCTTCTTTTGTGGCAAAACCATTTTCTTTCATGTAGGCAAGATATCCTGGATCTTTCGCATACTGCGACAACATCGGTTTCCAGTTTTGTGGCGATACTTCATACCAGCCATCTGCCGCAAGATATGTATCAACGACGTTCAGGCTTTGTGTTTTAGACGCTTCAACCAACCATTCCGGGAGATAGTTTTTCTCATTGTTTGGTCCAAAGTAACGGTATGGTTTACCGGCTTTGTCCGTCATGACACGCCCTGTACCCTGACCTTGAAGAGATGTTCCGTTTAAGAAGGTTTTGTTCCATTCTTTGAGGTAACCGTATTTCGCCTGTCCCATTCCGCCGCCTTTTGTATAGGCCAAGTATGGTGTTGCTAACGTTTTTGTCATTTGTCCACCTGTATAAGGATTTGCGAACGGCTCCCCTGAGCTAGTTGCACGACGAACGAAGACGGCTTCACGTTGGTTCAAACCAAGCATTTGGTTTGGAACCAAATCCATCTGAACTTTGATGTTATCGTCATGTAACATGTCGACCATCATCTCGAGGTGACTGGCTTTTCCGTATTTCGTCGCCGTCGCTCCGCCTGGTCCTTGTGGGAATTCACCTAAGTCATACCGATCGGCAATAGCATAGCCTTCCATGTAACGTGCCATATCAAATGAACGATATGCAGGTGGCATCCATACATCTGTTACTCCCCATGAGTTCAACAGGTCACCTTTTTTGGCAAGAGTCCGGTACATGTTGCTGTCATACGGTTGGTAGAGGCTGAAGCTTTGGAAGATGACATGGTTATCGAGCTTTTCACCGGATGTATATGCTGCTGCTTGCTTCGGTGCTACACCAAAGCTACTTGTTGCTACGACGGTAGCGAGTAATCCCACTGATATTCTTTTCGTGTTCTTCATTGGTATTATTCTCCTTTTATTATCTGTATGTATTTGATTGTTTTTCCCTTTAATTACTAATCAACATGACATAATTTAACATCTTTCTTTTGTCATGACACCTCTATTTTAATAAAATAAGTCAATAGGTTTCACAAAATGCAATCGATTGCGCTAATCACCACAAAACAACACCTTTCATCCATTGCTGAACGAAAGGTGTTCGAGGGGATTAGTTTAATCCGAGAAGAACTGCTTTCTCGTAACCGCCAGTCAAGACTGAGTTGTCATATGACTGAAGATCTTTGTTGACAACGATAACGTTCGACAACGTTTTGAGTGTACCAGCCGGGACTTTGATCTTAACGATATCCAGTCCGTTTGATACGTTGTCATCTGAGTCAGCAAGCGAGATGCTTGTTCCGACCGGAAGTGCTTTTCCGTTCAGGATATAGTTCGCTGTGCTTGTCGCATCGTACATACCAGAGTATTGAACACCCTCTGTGAACTTGACGCGGATGACGTCTTTTTCGTTTTTCTCGTTTGCAGAGACTTTAACGATTTCGAACGGTGTCAGAACTGGTTTAACAGGCGTTTTCATGAGTTTGAAGTCATGTGTTGCTGTTGCAACCGTATTACCGACATCATCAGACAATGATTTGACGACGACTTTCCACTCTTCGCCGTATCCTTCCATGTCGACGAGTTTTTGAAGGCTCTCGTTTGCTTTGACTTGGAAGTTTTTGTCCGTTGTATCTGTATAATTGACGACAGATCCGTCGATCGTAACGATTTTTCCATCTTTGTTCTTACCGATGAATTCAACTGTCGTTTTCGGAGGTAAGACGATACCGTCCGCATTGATGAGTGGAGTGTTGTACTCATCGAGGTCACGGATTTTCACCGGTTCGCTCATCATGACAACGAAGTCGTTCGTCATTGGTACGCGGTCGATTGTGTTGATCTCAGCACTCTTCAGATCCGGCGTGTTGAGCGGCGATCCTTCGTAGTTGAGATCAAGTACTAACGCGTCGTTTTTCTCACCGTTCGCTTCGGCCTGGATTGCACCTTTTTCGAGCGTGATGCGGAACTTATCGTTGTAGTAGTTCTCTTTCGTGTTGACTGTATCGTAGATCTCCGTCCAGTCTTTCATCAATTCGAGGACAGCTTCGCCCGTCTCTTTGTTATAAGACGTGACATTGACATACTCGCTGAAGTCTTCGTATTTCTTCGTGTTCGAGTTGTAGCGCTCGAATACCATTTCATCGCCAAGTAAGTCTGCGATGTCTGCTTTTTTGAGGTCTTTGCTGAACATCACGCGGAATTGTTCAGGTGACTCAACGACGACGCCAGCTGTCGGTTTGACTGTATCTGCCGCAACCGTGAAGTCGAGGTTTTGTGTCGTTCCGATGTTGCTTTCATCTGAAAGTGCTGCGAAGTCCATTGTATCCCAGACTTGAAGCGAGTGTTTGCCTGCTGCGAAGTATCCTTCTTTGACGCCCGGATAATCATCATTCAACATGATACGGACTGTATCGCGGCGGTCAACACCTGTTTTGTTGTCAAATCCGTAATGCGTGACTTTGAAGTACTTCTCTCCGTATTGACCGTCGATTTTGAATTTCGCAGAATCGACCGCTTCAGAGAATTTCACTTCGAGTTGGTTCAGACCGACTGCTTTAACAGATGTTACTTCAGCCGGACGGGCATCCGTCAACTTGAAGCTTGCTTTTGATTTCACTTCTGTATCCGTGCTGCTCGTAATTTTTGCAACGAGCTTAACGACTGCGTTGTCTTGGAGTGGTGTTTCTTTGTCCAAGATCAACTCGAATGCTTTTGGATTCGAAGGAATCGCTTTAACACCGATAACACGCTTCATACCGTCAAATTGTTCGATTTGGATGTTGTCGTTTGCGAGGTAATCTTCTTCGTGAAGACCTTGCATGACTTTATCGAGTCCGAATGATTTGAGTAAGAGTTCACGTGAGACTGCTTTATCAAGGAAGACCGTCACACGATCTGCTTGATTCGATTCAGCTGCAAGAACGTTGATCATCTCGATTGGAGCCGGAGTCACAGCGATTGTGCTGAATTTGACCTTCGTCTCTCCTGAAATCTTACCGATGAGATTTTTGTAATCGCCTGCTGCCGTTTCGATGATTTCTGCACGGATCATTGCTTCGAGGTCTGTGTTGCTGAACTCTGAAGTAAGGAGGACCGTTGCTTTTCCGTCCTGGATTGTCACGCGGTCTTTCGCAAGTGCACCGAATGATGTTGATAATTTCAAGACGATATCGTCTGCATTTTTATCGACTTCACCAGTTGCTTTGTCCTTGAGTAAGAACGTCACTTCTGTGTTGTCAGCACCGTTTGCGACGATTGTCGACGCTTTAGGTGAGACTTCAAGCATCCAGAGGTTTTCAACACCTTGTGTCATGAAGCTCATTGAACCAAGGTCACGAGCGACGCCGCCGATCATGATACCTTTCGCTTCAACTGTGTAGTCTTTATCGTACTCAAGACCTGACACGTCGAGGAGTGCTGATTTTTTGTCCGGGCTGAGGGTAACAGCTGTAACTGTTCCGCCTGCGATTTTGAAGTTTTCGACTGATGCGCTGTCAACTGCGCGTGAGAACGTGACTTCCACTTTTTTGTTGCCGATGGCTTTTGCTGACGTCAACATCGTGTTTGCTACCGTGAAGTCCATTGCTGCTGATTTCACATCGCCGATTTTCACGACATAGCTGTGTGTTCCTTCAGGAATTCCACCTTGTGAGGCCATGAATTTCCCTTTTGAAAGCGTCCCTTTGACGACAATTGGTGCTTTTGACATATCTTTACCTGGGTAGATTAAGAGTTCTGCCATTGCGCCTGCCGCTGCGTACATGACGTCTGCTTTAACAGAAAGTGTCTGATCATCGACGCTTCCCATGACGTTCATGATGTTCGCTGCTTTGACTTCATAATTGATTGAACCTGTCACGACAGAGTTCGCACCTTTGTATGAGTAAGCAAGTTTATATTTGCCGGCTTTTGAAGTATCCGGTGTTTTGAGATTAAACTTACTGATTGGACGTTTAACGATAATACCTGATTTGTAACGAATGCTGATCGTGCTCGGAAGAACAACTTTTCCTCCGACTGCAACTGGTTCGAGGACTGGTTCGAGGACATCAACCGGATAGTTCTGAAGTTCTACTTTGAGGATTGCTTTTTTCGAAGTACCAGAAACTGTTCCGTACAAGACTTGGAACTTGTTAATGTACTTTTTCTCAAACTTCACGGTACCGTTCCACTTCACTGAACGCATTTCGTACTTGCCGTTTGTGAGCTTGACTTTGACTTTCGTCGGTAACATCAATTTCTTAACTGCGTACTTATCACCGCCTGCATGTTTCATCAAGATCGGTTCGATGTATTTAACAGAGACCTTCGAAGCCGCGTCAGCAGCAACCGGTGCGACGACAGATGCAGTGACTGCGAGTGCAGCTGCAGCTGCGTACAATTTGTTTGATTTTTTCGTGTAAGCCATGTTTACAATTCCTCCTCTTGTCTTTCAAAACTAAATGCGACAATCCCAACCAGATAACCTACACTTAAAGTAAAATATTTGTAAATATTTACTTTAATACACTCAACAAATTCTCTGTCTTCTTCGGAGGAATACGTTCTGTTTCACACGCCGATCCATCGCCTATTCAGTAGACGATCGTCAGTGATCCATTATGTATCCAGTTTGGGATGAACAGAAAAATGTTATCGAATGCCTATTTTCAAGGCATTTCATATGTCGTAGGTTCGTACCAAGTCTCACTCCTAAATAAGTGAGTCACTCAGCTACAGCTCAAATATACAAAACTCAGAAACTAACGACAATAGGTTTTTTGTAAAAATCAGGGGAATAGTAGTAACTAATAAAATATATTTACAGGTTGTATATGGAAATTAAAAATCTAACCATCCCTTTTTAAGAAAACGCTTACATTTATATAGAATTTCACTTAAGTCAATATTTTTCTGAAATATAATAAAGCCATCACGTTTCAATCCCGTGACGGCTTTCCTCTCAAGATATACTCTGATTCGCTTGCTCTACCGCTTCCAAAAACGAGTCGCGTCGAAACCGGTGATCGGCATCTGCCGTCAACTCAATCATGTCGTCCAAGCGACGCAATTGAATCGGCAGACCACGTCCGATCCATTCGAGTTGCTGCTGGAGATGTCGTCTCGCCCGGTCAATCGTATGTCGTTCTGCTGCCGCGAACTGCCGTAAGTACTGCAAGACGTAACCGAATCCGAATTCAATCGGAATCCGTAATTCGGCTCCCTTGTCCTTGATCCGAATCAGACCTGCTCCATAATGGATCGCCCGTTCCCACTCTTCACTGACCCGTTCGTACCAGTTTCCATTCGTCAGACAGTGTGTTTCCAGTGCTCCTTTTGGACCACTCGGCATGACGCTGAAATAATCGATTTTCATCCGCCTTCTCCTTTTCCATAAAAAAATAGGATGAATCCTTGATGGACTCACCCTATATGACAGGTCAAAAGGTTTAATTGTTCGAAAATCATGTAGATAAAAAACACATCATTCAACATCGAAAAAGCTTTTCGAATACGCTATACTGGATACGGGAATGGGAGGAATGCTCGTGGCGATTATCATCTTTTGCCTCGTATGTCTCTTCGCATATCGTATCCGCAAGCTTCCCGAAGCGATTCGGACGATCTTACTCATCCTCGGTTTACTCAGTGGATGGTTCGCGCTGTTTGAGATCATCAGTTATTTAGAAGCGAATCCTTACCTGGCCGCTATCCCGATTGCACTCGGGCTCGCTTACTGGTATTGGCATCGCAAGAAAAAACGGACGACCGGTTCTTCCTCATCTTGAGGTCGAGCGGTGTCCGACTATCGATTACTCAAGACCAGTCCAATCAAACGGAACTGGTTTTTTTGTTGTCACAAGACGGCTGGTGGTCCGAATTTTCCGTCATGGTAATCCCGGTACGCCTGACGAATCTCTTCTTCCGTGTTCATGACGAACGGTCCATAGGCAATCGTCTCCTCCCGGATCGGTTGACCGGAGTAAATCAGGACCTTCGTCCGGCTGACGGCCGTCAATGCGAGTGCACTGTCACCTTGCGCCTGTTCGTCAAACGTCAATGTCGCTGCCGTCGTCTTCGCGAGGCGCGTCTCGCTTGCTCCGACTTCCAGTTCTCCTGCCAGGACATACAAGAACGCATTATGGTTCGCCGGTAAGATATGTGTATACGTCGCGCCCGGAGCAAGCGATATCTCACTCATCGTAATTGGAACCAGGCTGTCGAGCGGTCCTGTCACGCCGGCAATCGCACCGGAATAGACCCGGACGTGTCCACCTGCAAACGGAACGACCGGTGCCTGTTCCAACAGGACGTTTTGATACGATGTCGTCGTCTCTTTCAAGCGTTTCGGCAGATTGAGCCACAGTTGTAACGTATGGATCAAATCGTCATCGACCGCTTCTTCCGCATGCCGTGCCGCCCAGCCGGCGTTCATGTACTGGACGTCACCCGCATCGAGAATCGAGTGTCCGCCATGATTGTCGATATGTTCGAGCCGGCCGTCAATGACATAGGTGATCGTCTGAAAGCCGCGGTGGGGATGATCGGAAAACGTCCCGCGTTTGAACCAGTCCTCCGCCATCAAAATGAACGGATCAAACTCGTCTTTCCGGTCCGGTGACAGGACCCAGCCCTGCTGCACATGGGGATAACCATTTTGTTGATACATCACTTGCCAGTGGTTCTTGACATCCCGTTTGAACATCTCTTCATCTCCTCTACTTATCATATTTTCATTGTCGCACAGCCGCGTTCTTAAGCCGTACTCGTTTGCTTGTCAGAGAGTTTTATTCAAAAGAAAAACGACTCCGGTTAACGGAATCGTTCAGTACTTCAATTAAAGGCGTGACGCCTTTTGTTCGAGGACGGCAATCTTCTCTTCGATTTCAAGCAGTTTCAGTTCATGTTCGAGTTCAAGGCGACGTTTTTTACGTTTCAGTTGGCTCAGTTCTTCTGCGACCGACTCCGGTGAAGCTTCCGGACGTGGTGGTGCCGACTGATCCATCGACTGACGGAGCGGGTCAAACAGGTTCGACTTGGCAAACTTCGCCGCTTCCGGACCAAACAGGTCATTGATGATCGGCAAGACTTTGTTCATCGCATTGCCCGGAATCTGTGACTTCTCGTCGACGAGACGTTTGAGCGCCAGTTCATCAACCAAATAGCCTTTTCCGTCCTGTTCGGCGTGTAACTCGCCCGTACGGATCCAGCGACGGACCGTCTCTTCTGATACACGTAACAATTCACTGATCTGTTTTGTCGTTAACATCGTTATCCCTCTTTCCGATTCATTTGATACCCTCACTATACACACGTGTGTGCGTGTGTGTCAATAGATACACACATCAAAAAACCCTCCGAACCGATGTGGTCCAGAGAGTTTTACTTATCCTGCGCGTCGTAACAATAACCAGAGTCCGACGACGGCCAGTCCTGCTCCTGTCGCAGCGTATGGGAACGGTTGATCCTCCCCTGCTTGCGGGAGTCGTTCACCAGACATACCGCCTGTCTCCGGATTGTCTGCTTTGACTTCCGTGACGGGTGCTTGCGCCGGTGTAGTCGATGTCTTCGTCGGTTGCGGTGTTGGTTTCGGTTCAACGACCGGTTTCGTCTTCTTGATTTCAGCAAGCAGGAAATACCCCATCGTCTCGTCCGTCAGTGTGACCGAATCCGTTGTTGCTTTTCGTTTAAACAGTTTGAGGAATTCATCGTATCCCGGGAATTCTTCTTCGTCTTCATCGGCCATGCCGAAAGCAAGCGCTTCTGCTCCTGCTTTCGTCAGATCGAATGAATCCATCATGTCATCGAGTGAGACATGGTGGATCGCTTCGACTGTGTATCCGGCTGCGACTTCTGTCTTCACCGTATACGTACCCGGCGTCAACTCGATTGATAAGGCATCGTCTTTTCCGACTTCTTCCGTATACACATCTTTACCTGTGATGGCATCCGTTACCGTATACGTCGCAGGAATCGTCTGCTCCGAGTAACCCGGAATCTGATCGTTGTTCGCATCGAGGAAGTTCGTTACGATCAACAGATTCGCCATGTCCATCTCTTCGTCATCGAGACCGTAGAGACCGGCATCCACCTGAACGATGTCACCTGCTTTAAGTTTCACTTTTGCTAAATCCTCTTCGTCAAGATCCGAATCGATCGTCGGATCTGTTCCTTCGTGTTGAGGAGACGTGTAGTAGTACCCGATGTCCATGCCGTATACTTCCACGTAATACGTTCCTGGCTTAATATCCTTAAACGTATACAGACCGTCTTTCGTATAGACTTCTTCAACGACATCATAGTTTTTATTTAAGAGATAAACCGGGACGTCACTGATGCGTGTTTCTTTTTCCTGACGGATCCCGTCTTCATTTTCATCAAACCAGATGATTCCGTTGATGACTGCAGTCGTTGCTTGGACCGGCTCTTCCTTGACTGGTTCTGTTTCCGGCTTCGGCTCTTCTTTAACTGGTTCTTCTTTCACAGGCTCTTCTTTGATTGGTTCTTCCGTCGCCGGTTCCTCCGGTGTAGGTTCCGTTGTCACGGGTTCTTCCGGTGTCGGCTCCGCTTTGACTTCGCGGCCGAATTCGATCAAAATCGTTTTCGCTTGATCCGTCGATGTGACTTTGACGACAGGTGCCGTCTCCGCCGTAAACGTCACTGTCGGATTTTTCGCGATATCAATTGCTTGTCCTGTCAATCCGTCTTCAAAGACTAACTCCGTTTCGGATTCGAGATTGACCATTCCTTCACCCGTGAACGTCAACGTATACGGGTTCGTCCCCGTTCCTGTGACATCCCATGAGGACACCGTTTCTGCCTGGGCTGGTGTAATGATACCAAAGACAAGCAGACACGCTACTATGTACATTCCAATTTTTCGCATTATGTTTATTTTCGCTCCATTCTAAAATATGTGTTACCTAGATTTTAAACAATAAAGGGAAAATAAACCACATGATTTCTGAAATTCATTTAAGAAAAAGACAATTCATGTCCGTTTTTTACGAAAACAAAAAAAGAATCATACGATAACCGGGGAACAGGTGGTTATCGTATGATTCCTTTCCATTAACGAACGACTTCAAGCGGAATTTCAATTCCACGTCCGGCACCGGCATCGATGATTAAGACCGGCAAGCGGTTTTCATCAAAGACTTCTTTTTCGATTGTCGTATCCGACGTATACGTTCTGATTTCCCCCATTTTTTTCGCTGTAAACGAAACGAATGGGAACGGAATAGACTGATTGGCAACATCGAGTCGAATATCGACCTGTTGGTCATCGAGCCGGATATCATTTGCTGTCCGAATCGTCAGACGCATCCGATCATTGTCCGTTGCTGAAATCTGAGCCGAGATATTTTCCGTTTGTCCGGCACGTGTGACAGGATCGATGATGACCGTCGGGGAAGCGGTCTCCACTTCGTCAGCACGCTGACAACCGGGAATGACAAGCAGCGAGATTGCCAAAGGAATCAGCAAACGCTTCATCACGGATTCACTTGATTGCGAAAGTCAGTTCAGCAGTACAGGCGACTTCCCCATCGACTGTTGCTGTGGCACGCCCTTTACCAATCGGTCCACGCAGTTTCGTCAGTTCGACTTCCAGTCGGAGCTGGTCACCGGGGACGACCTGACGCTTAAAACGACAATTCTCGATGCCGGCAAAAAAGGCCAGCTTACCTTGGTTTTGTTCCATCTTAAGAACAGCGAAGGCTCCGACTTGCGCCAATGCCTCAACAATCAACACACCAGGCATGACGTTGTAATCCGGGAAATGGCCATTGAAAAATTCTTCGTTGGCCGTGACATTCTTGATGCCGACAGCACGTTTTCCTTCTTCGACTTCTAAAATCCGGTCGACGAGTAAAAATGGATAACGGTGCGGAATCACTTCCTTGATTTGTTCAATCGTATACATATAGCGCAGCTCCAATCACTGGTTAATTTAAGATTGTGTCCAAAAATCGGTGATGCGGGTCCATGTGTCGAGCTTGAGGACGTCCATCGCTTCGCCACCACCAAGTGTCGCATATCCAACCATCGCACCGATTACTAACGCAAGGACGACAAGAAGAAGAATGATCAATAAACGAACAATGATCGGAACACGACGCGAAGAATACTGACGTAGTTTTTTACGTTGCTTCGGTTCCTGCTCTTGTTGCTCTTCGTTCTTGATCTGTTGATTACGTTTCAGACGTTCACGGGTCGGTTGGTCCGTTCCGGCTTGATTTTGTACCATCTTGATCACCTTTCATTGGTTCAGTCTAAAGAACAGTATAGCATATTAGTACCTGGTATTAAATAGTTGCAGTTTAGCTACAAAACAGTTCTTTTTTTAAGTGTAACATGCAGAAACAAGGAATTCGTTAAAAAAGTTTTTGAATCTCTATATATAGAAGGAATCGGAATATCCGCATTTTTTTAAAAATAAATCTGCTATTTTTCAATCCAATTCAAAACCGGGCGCGTATGCTGTTCAGAACGATACAGACAACAACTACCAAATACCAATTAGATATCACCCAAATTTGAGAGGATGAGACAAAATGAAAAACACGAAAAAATTCGCAGCAACAGCAATGGCAGCAGCACTCGTATTACCAGGAACGGCAGCATTCGCTTCCGGTGGCGGGGACGACATGAAACATGAGGACGGCGCGAAGAACGTCACGGTCAAAACAAAAGCCGCTGACCTCCGTGCGACACTCGATCAGTTACTCTCTGAGCACTTCGTGCTTGCCGTCATGGACATGAAAAAACAATATGACGGATCAAAAGATGCCCAGTATTATGAAGCAGCACTTAAACAGAACGCACTCGACATGACACCGGCGATCGCTTCTGTCTACGGCGACGAAGGCGCAAAACAATTCGAAAAAATCTTCGTTGACCACAACAAATACACAACCGATCTCGTCAAAGCCGTGAAAGCGGACGACCAGGACGGCATCAACGCGTCAAAAGCGGAAACAGAAGAGTTCGTCCAGGACCTCTCGAGCTTCCTTGATACAGCAACAGAAGGTAAACTGCCGAAGGCAGCAGCGGAAGAAGTTCTCCGTGCCCATGAAGCAGACGTCTATAAAACATTCCAACAATATGCAGCTGGTGACTACGAAGGATCGTACAACACGTTCCGCGAAGGATACAGCCGCATGTATGATATCTCGAAAGCACTCTCAGTCGCGATCACAACACAGATGCCTGAGAAGTTCGACAACACGAAAGCCGATACAAAAGCAGCTGACCTCCGGTCAACACTCAACAGCCTCGCAGCTGAGCACGTCGCCCTTGCTAACATCAGCATGACGGCAGGCGTCGATCAAGCGAAAGACTACGATGCAGCGAACTGGGCGGAAGACATGCACACAGCTGACTTCAAAGCGGCAATGAAATCGGTTTACGGTCAAGCGGGTGCGGATCAGTTCGAGCAAGTCTGGACAAAAAACCACATCGAAGCGCAAGCGAACCTCGTCACAGCAGCGATCAACGACGACAAGAAATTGATGGGCGACGCACAAGACATGCTCAAAATGTTCTCGAATGACTTCGGTGCGTTCCTTGGCGCAGCAACGGAAGAAAACCTTCCGACAAAAGCGGCACAAGAAGCGGTCTCTGGTCACGAGACATACGTCCAAGATACGTTCATGCAGTACGTCGAAGGCGACTACAAAGGATCAGCTGATACATTCCGTGAGTCGTATGCTTACATGTACGGCGTCGGTGAGAACCTCGGTGAAGCGATCGTCAAACAATCACCTGAGAAATTCATGGATGGTACACCAGGTTCAATGCCGAACACAGGTAACGGCGGCATGAGCGACAACAATACAGCTGGAACGACTGGTGCCATCGCACTCTTCGGTCTCGCACTCGGTGCAGCCGGAATCGTCCTCGCACGCAAACGTCAAAACGCATAAGATTTCGGGTATACTAAAAAGGATAGCGCCTCGGCACTATCCTTTTTCTGTGTAAGAGGCTTTGTCTCGGAAAGGAGTGACGTGTCTTGAAAAAATGGTTATTACCGGTCAGCATCCTCTTGATGCTCGTTTCAATCGGTACGTTAATTTTTCTACTGATTGGAAATACAAAAGAACCTCAAACGAATATTACGCAAGGCGATGCAAAAACTGAATCAGCCGCATCTTCCGAGACAAAGGAAGATCCACTCAAACCATCTGAAATCTTTAAAAAAGAATTTAAGAACCTCTCCACGAATCAAGTGGAACTGCCGAAAACCCTGACGATTGATTCACTTAAGGTCAAGACCAATGTGGAACAAGTTGGTCTTGATAAAAAAGGCGCCATGGGGACACCGAAAAACGAACAACAAGTCGGGTGGTATAAGTTCGGTCCCCGTCCGGGTGATGTCGGAAATGCCGTCATTGACGGACATACTGATACGAAGACCGGTCCTGCCGTCTTTTATCAGCTGCATGAACTCAAAAAAGGCGATATGGTCAAAATCAAGGATGAGTCAGGTCGGAACCTTGTCTTCCGTGTCAAAAAACTGGTCGAGTACGGTCACCTCGATGCACCGCTCGAAAAAATCTTTGGTGCATCTGATCAGCGTAACTTGAACCTGATCACGTGTATCGGTACGTATGACGAAAATGAAGGCACATACGACAACCGTCTCGTCGTCTTCACTGAACTGGATCAAAAGGCATCCGACCCCGTCAAAACACCACCAAAACCAGCGACGAACGTCCGCGTGTCAGGTGGATTCGTTAACTGGTACGCCTCAACCGACGAAGAAGTTGTTACGTATAACGTCTATCAAGAACAAGACGGAAAACGGAAAAAGCTCGGTTCGACGGAATCAATCGAACGAAAAGCGTTTCCTTTACCGAAAGATCCAACGGGACGTTTCATCGTCACAGCTGTCAACAAAGCCGGAATTGAGTCAGAAGAAGCATTCAGTGCGGTTCAAAAATAATCGACAAAAAGATCCTGTGCCTCAATCGGCACGGGATTTTTGTCGATCATTCATTTAAGGCGATCCGGAGTTGTTTTTCCCCGGACATCGTTTGATAGAATAAATCTAGTTTTCCCATCGTCAGTTCTTTCTGTTCTGTTTGTATAAGTAAGACTCCTGTCCGCTCTTCTCCCGCGCGATACTTGCCGGCGAGCGGATGTCGCTCGTGTAAAATTTCTGTTCTTTTCCCGTTTTCCTCATATTCACCAAGCTTTTGGGACAATTCGATCGAATCACCTGATTGATTTTTAATCGTCACGGTCAAAGCAAGTAACCGGTCCGTTCCTGTTCCGACTTGAACCAGTTTTTCTTTTGAGACCAGCACCCGTAACAAAGGTGTCGTCCGGACGATATCCCGCTGTTTCATCGCTAACGTCTCGACTTCCAGTTCACCGAGCGTATACCGAACCCCGATTCGGTTTTCGCGGTCAAATTGTTTCAGTTGATCTTCATGCCATTTTTGCATGACCGGAATCGGATTCGGCTCGACCGATTGAGAGTCCGTCCCCCATCCTGCGACGGGAATGATCCACTTGACGATGACGAAAATGACGCATACTGGTATCAGGACATACAATAGGATTGTTTTCACATCGATTCCTTCTCCCCTTCTCTGACGTCAACGCACTTTCCCTCATTATGTCGGTTTCGATTCAATAATTATACATTTTTTCACAATTGTAATAACAAAAACCCCTCGAACAGCTGCTCGAGGGGACGGACTTCCTTAATACGTAATGTGTTGTTTGCTCCAGGCAATCGATTCCTTAAACTGGCGAACGAGTTCTTCCGCCGGACCCGTCAAGGAATACGCGAGTCCATGGACCTTTTCCGACATCTGTTGCAAGACGAGTCCGTCTTCAATCAATTCCTGAAGTTGCTCAAGAATCTGACCGTGCGACTGATCGAGACGTTGTTCAATTTCACCAATCGTCAACGCACCATCCCGCAGAATAAAGATGACACTCGACTTGAGACTATTTTCGAAATTGTGCTGAAACTTTTGGAGGGCCAATAAATCAGCCTGTTCTTCTACGTGACGTTGATCCATCTGACACATACCCCTTTCGTGACACAATCGACTACTCTTTCAGTATGACCGAACTGTCCCGAAAATTCAAAGTCAGTCTTTTGTCGTCACGATCGTATTAAACGTCTTATCATCTTCCGCGATGACCATCTTCTTTTGCGACCGCAGGTGATACAGACGACGGATGTTCAGGATGACGACCTTCATGACAGCATAGAACGGAACACCGAGCAGAACACCGAAGAATCCAGCGATGTTCCCGGCAACAAGCAAGACGATGATGATGGTCAACGGATGGACATCAAGCGTTTTTCCTTGAACGAGCGGTGACATGATGTGGGAGTCGATCTGTTGCGCAACCGTCATGACGATAACGGCGTAAATCGCAAGGATCGGATCCTGGATAAACCCGACAATCAGTGCCGGAACAACCCCGATGACCGGTCCGAGGAACGGAATGATATTCGTCAAAGTCGCAAACAGGGCAAGCAACAGGGCGTAATCGATCCCGATGATCAAATAACCGATATAGGCTATGATTCCGACACCGATACTGACGATGACTTGTCCTCGAATATAACTCATGATTGTCAAATGCACATCATGGAGAATCTTTTTTGTCTCCTTATGGTATTCGAACGGCATCATCTTGACGAGGTTGCCTTTCAGCTTATCTCCGTCCAGCAACATGTAGATCAACATGATCGGAATGATGACAATCGTGACGACTGTCGTCGTGATGACGCTGACGAAGCCGCCGACACCGGTTCCGATGTTTTTCAGGAAGGTCGAAGCATACTCCGAGACATTCCCGGAAAACTTGTTGAACAGGTCATCTTGTCCGCTGAGGAAACGGGAGAAGAAGGCACTGTTTTCCAGTTGATTCCGGACATCAACCAGTTGACGCTGGAACTGCGAAGCAAGCGTCGGAATCGAATTAACGAATTCCGTAATCTGATCGGACAACATCGGACCGAAGATGAAACCGAGCGTCGTTAAAATGCCGGCGAGTCCGAGTAAGACCAGAATGACCGCTGGACGCCGTTTCATCTTTTTCTCAAGCAGCTCGACGATCGGCAACAGGACATAATACAGAATACCGGCAATCGCGAGTGGCGGAACGACCATCTGCAATAAAATCGCAATCGGCCGGAACAGGAATGTCACATGATTCCCAATCCAGACGATGATTAGCAGCGTCATGATCCACCAGGCACCACGGTACCATTTGTTCTCAAACATTTTTTGCATCTTGTCACTTCCTTATGATTAAAATGAGGACTTCTCCTTCATTAGATTTCCTTTATTCCCCCTCTTCTAATCCTTATTTTCAAAAAATAGTTGAAGGATTGTTCATTCAAGAATATCCGTAAAGTGGATTGCTTTTTCATTCTTGTCATAAATCCAGTAAATAAAATATCTTTTTTGCATCTTTGCGTGTTAAAGTTTGATGAATGCCCATTTAATTAAGTAAGATAAAAATACCGGATTAATTTTTTGAACCTTACAAAATAATATACGGAGGATAAACAAGTGAAATGGATTAATCAAAAAATTGGTCGCCAATTGATGTTTGCCTTTTATATGGTTTTCATCGCACTCAGTCTGACGTCAGCGATCGTCTACAACTATACGGAACGAAAGATCGACCAGACGAATATGACCTTCGATGATTTACGGGAACGCCGGACGAACGCCAATGCGTTAGCCAACGAATGGACACTTGTGCAGAGCAATGTGAAATCGTATGTGCTGTTCGGCACACCAGAAATGCTCGATACAATCAAAGCGAACCAGCGGGAAATCAATCGTTTGACGACCTGGTTCGAAAAAAATGCCATTTATGAACAAGGGAAGGACTATGCGGTCGCGACCCGAACGCTTTACGACGATTACTTCGGGACCGCCCTTCCACTTTTGACGGAATATGTCGCCGGTAAGAAACAAGGTTCGATTGACGAGGCGTTCCTCGATCCAAAGACACTTGCTTCCTTATCAAACGGGGACGATTTATTTAATGAGAACGGAACACTAAAAGGCACGAACAGTCAATTGACGACAGATGCCGATGCTGCCGGCATCGATACGTTGCTCGCCAACTACCTGACATTGATTCAGGACAAGGAGACGGAAGCGAAGACCAGCCTGCTCGGCGAGATGCGGGTCGCCCAGTTCATCTGGCTCTCGAATCTCGTGGTTCTCGTCATCATCCTGTTGCTGCTCGTTCGCCCCTTCATCAGCCGGGTGACGAAGCAGGTCAATACGTTATCCCGTGACAGCGCCCTGCTCGCCAGTGGTGAGGACATCGACAACATCCCATTACCGAAACGTCAGGATGAACTGTATACATTGACGACATCGTTTAATCGGATGGCGACATCGATCGCCGACAATAAAGTCCATATGCTGGCGAAAAATGAAGAGTTACAGGCGCAACAGGAAGAGCTCGTCGCCCAGCAGGAAGAACTGCAAGCGCAGCAAGAGGAACTCGAGGAAGCACTCGAAATCACGTTGCGCAGCGAACAGCATCTCAAATATCGCAACGAACTGACGGAGACACTGGCATCACGCGAGACGTTGACGGCCTATCCGGAAATCATCGAAAAACTCGTCTCGATCACGCAATCGGAAATCGGTGCCCTGCTGTTCCTTGATCAGCATGACGTCCGTTCAACGATTGAATACGGGATGACGGAAGAGATGGTCGGTCAGCTCGTCAAGGATGACCAGTCCTTGTTCCACCGGGCACGTGTCCTGAAACGACCGGTCCACTCATCGAAACAAGTCGCACACGACAGTCCGTTGCCGTATCCGTATTACATGTATGAAGTCGCCGTGCCGATTCTTGACCCGAACGAAGAACAGATCATCGCCTGTGTCTACCTCGTCCGTTACCGTGATGCCTTCACACCGGAACAGATGGGCGACATCCTGTCGTTCTCGCACCAGCTGTCACTCTCGCTGATGCGGATGGGGATTTATGAAAAGATGATCCATGAGAAAAATAAGACCGGTCAACTGTTGAACTCGATCCGGGAAGCTGTCGTCTACATCGAACATGAATCAGACGAACTGCTCGTCAATGAACCGTTGATGAAACTTTTCCCGGAAGTCCAGACGGAATACCAGGACGAAAGCAATCTGTCGTCCTTCCGCCAGGCGATGTCGGCGCTCTCCGCCATCATCGATGAGCCGGAACCGTTCGAACAGTATATCGAACAAATCGTCGAACAGAATCTGCCGAAAGACAGCTTACTCGTCTCGATCCGCTCGCAAAGTGCCTACATCCAGATTTATTCGGAAAAAATCCAGATCAATCAGGTCTGGGTCGGAACGATGCTTGTCCTGCGTGATGTCACGAAGGAGACGGAAGCCGACCGGATGAAAGAAGAGTTCGTTTCGACGGTCTCCCATGAACTCCGGACACCGTTATCCTCAATCTATGGTTTCACAGAATTGATGCTCAACCGGGAAATCGATTCCTTGAAACAACGGAAATACCTGACGACGATTCATTCGGAGACGGGCCGTCTGACGACACTCGTCAACGACTTCCTCGATGTCCAACGGATGGAGTCAAGCGAACAGCGTTACCAGATGGCGACGTTCGATCTCGTCCAGCTCGCAAGCGAACTGATCGATTTCCATGATGCCTCGCACACGACACACCAGTTGTCGTTTGAGGCGGAAGGTCCAATCATGATTGATGCTGATTCGGAAAAAATCAAACAGTTGCTAAACAACCTGCTCAGCAATGCCATCAAATATTCACCGGACGGCGGCGATGTCGCGATTCGGATCGAAAACCACGACGGCTTCGCTGAAATCACGATTCGCGACCAGGGAATCGGGATTCCGCAAGAAGCGATGTCGAAGTTGTTCGATAAGTTCTACCGGGTCGACAATTCGGAAACCCGGAAAATCGGTGGAACCGGACTTGGTCTATCGATTTGTAAGGAAATCGTCAAACATCATAACGGGACGATCGATGTCGAATCGACGATCGGTGCCGGATCGACCTTTACGATCCGCTTCCCGATTGCGGTCATCTCGACCATCCTCACGTACGAAGAATAAGCTGACGTGCCTTTGTCTGAATCAGACGAGGCACGTTTTTTTGTCAGGTTATGGACCGCTGCAGGACGGGTATTGAGAGAAAGAGCTGAAAAACGAAGGGAGTTCTATTGATGACATTAGGTTGGATTGGATTAGGTCATATGGGAGTGCCGATGGCGTTACGTCTCAGACAGGCCGGGCACCAGGTTAACGTTTATAACCGGACGGTCGAGAAGACGGCTTCTCTCGTCAAAGAAGGGGCTGTCGCGCTCGAATCGCCCCGCGCCGTCGTCGAACAGTCGGACATCATCTTTCTGATGCTCGCGGATGGTCCTGCCATCACGGCGGTCTTCGAACAGGAAGACGGGCTGCTGACGAGTGCACTGTCAGGGAAAACCCTCGTCAACTTGAGTACGATTTCACCGGATCAATCGACTTCATTTTCGGAACGTGCCGAACAGATTGGTGCAATCTATATCGAAGCCCCGGTCTCCGGATCCGTCGGGGTTGCTGAAGCAGGTCAACTCGTTCTGTTACTCGGCGGAGACGAACAGGCGATTGCCGCCTGTCGTCCCTACTTCGAGATTCTCGGAAAAGAAAGCATTCATTTCGGTGCCCACGGAACAGGGAGTTCAGCAAAACTCGCCATCAACCTCCTGCTCGCACTTGTCGGGGAAGGTGTTGCCGAGACGCTGTTGCTTGGCGAACGGGCCGGACTCGATAAAAACAAGCTCCTCCAGCTGATCGGTGCTTCCGGGATGAACACACCGCTTTTCCAAGGCAAACAAACGATGTACCGGGAGGAAAAGTTCCCGCCTGCGTTCCCGCTTCGCCTGATGGCAAAAGATCTCGGGTTAATCACGGAAGAAGCGAAACGCTTGACGCTTGACCTGCCCCTGGCAACGACGGCAAACAAGCAGTACCAAAACGCTTTAGAAGAGGGTCACGGCGACGAAGACATGGCCGCGATTTATCTCGCGTTGAAAAAAAACTAATCGTATCCACACTGACATCAGCGTCAGTACAAACAGAAAAGAGGGAGTCGGATTTTAAAAATCCGGCCCCCTCTTTCGTGTATTCAGATATACATTTTCCGCTTATTTCAGCGACGTCACGATGCCCATCATCTGGTCCGATGTCGTCAGGGCTTTTGAATTAAACTGATAGGCCCGCTGAATTTGCGTCAAGTTCGTCATCTCCGTCGCCATATCGACATTCGATGTCTCAAGCGTTCCGACCGTCAACGGATTCACGGTTGTCGTGTTCTGGTATCGTCCCGTCGCGGTGAAGAGTCCGCCTCCGACATCCGTCAATTCCCCGTGGTTCGGAATATCGGCGACGCCAATCCGGGCGAGCACACGGCGTTCGCCGTTCAGTACGCCGGTGATGTTGCCATCCTTGTTCAGTTCAATCGACGTCGCATTGTCCGGGAACGTGATCGGTTCGTTCGCCTGATTGATGACCGAACGTCCGGCATCATCCGTCAATAGAACTTGACCGTTTGCCTGCGGTGACAATTCAAAATTGCCGTCGCGTGTAAATTTCGTCACGCCATCCGCATCAATCACACCAAAGAAATGGTGGGGATTGCTGAGGGCCGCATCGAGCTTGCGTCCGGTATTTTGGAACGTCCCGGTTGCGAAACGCGTCGCTTCATTGGCGACATACCCGCCGACACCGAGGCGGAGACCGGCCGGTGTCGTCAGCGGTCCGGTCGTCAGTCCCGCCGGTTGGTTATTCAGATTCCGGACGAGCAGTTCATTGAACTGGGAATCCCGTCGTTTGTATCCGTTCGTATTGGCGTTCGCCAAATTATGTCCCGTCGTATCAAGCTGTTTTTGAAGCTGAGCCATCGTACTGGCCGACGTATAAAGTGATTGCATGAATTTCCTCCTTGATTAACGGACGCGTCCGATTTCCGAGACTGCTCTTTCAGCGGTCCGGTCATAGGCCTGGATGACTTTCTGATTGGCTTCGAATTGACGGAGACCGGCATTCATCTCTGTCATCGTCTGTTCGACTTCGACATTCCCGAGTTCGAGCACGCCTTGATCGACTTTGACGGCACCGGCGTTTAACGCGTCCGGCGAACGGAACAGACCGTTCCCGGTCCGCTCAAGCGTCTCCGGCTGATTCGTCACGACAAGACCGAGGTTACCGATTGCTTGACCGTTCCCGTCCGTGACAGCACCGTCCGCACTGACGGTGAAATCTTCATTCACGACGTTGAGCGGTTGACCGTCGTCACCAAGGACAAGATCATTTTCCGTCGTCCGCAGGAGACCGTCCTGTCCGACAGCGAACTGACCGTTCGTCGTGTACAGGGTCTCTTCTTCACCGGTCGCAGGATCGGCATGCCGGATTGTAAACAAGGCTGCCCCTTCAAGCGAACTGATTTGAAGATCCGTCGCATTGCCCGTCTCCGTGATCGAACCGAGGGCAAAGTTCGGTGTTGCTGCCTGCATGAAGACACCGGTCGCGAGTTTTCCGACCGTCCCGCGTGAACGGACACCGGATTGTTCGTTGATGCCCGACTGCTGGATCATCATCTCCGGAAAGGTCCGCAGGGACGCCTGATCGGCCCGGAATCCCGGCGTCCGGGCGTTGGCCAGGTTATTGCTTAACATTTCTTGTTGCCGTTGTAACGCCTGCATCGCACCAGACGCCGTATACATTCCTCGTAACATATGTGTTGGCTCCTCATTGACTTATTGTTCAATTCTGTTCCTTAAGTATATCGGTCAATTTTTTGGAAATTCGATGTTTTTTTCAAAATAAGGCAATGAATCTCGTAGATGCATCGAAAGGCCTACCCCTGTTGTTCAAAAACATTTGCTTATTTTTCAACAGACACGATATTTCTAAATCCCATAAATTGTTATAATCAAGTTATAACGATACTAAATGAGGTGAGATTATGCCCTTCTTCAAAAAGAAGAACACAGAATCCTTCATCAACGGCTCGCTTGATTTTAAACAACTGGTCGACGCGACACACTTTCTCGAAAATCATCCGGATGCGGTCTATACCTTAAATCTGGAAGGCCAAATCGTCTCCTACAATCAAAAACTGTCCCTGTTGCTCGGCTATGGCGGAAAAAAACTCCATCACCAATATTTCAGCGACTTCATCACATCCGCTGAAGCCAAACGGATTGCTCCGCTCAAACAACGGGCCTTAACCGGCGAGACCATTCACTTCACAGCAGAAGTTACCCATCACGACGGGCATCGTTTGACGATGAACGTCACGAATATTCCAATCTATCAAAATCATGTCATCATCGGTGTCTACGGCATTGCCCGGGACATCACTCAACATATCCAGCTTCGACTTCAGCATACCCGACTCTCGGCGAAAGAACAGCTGACCGCATCGCTTCCAGGACTGGCTTTTTTTGAGTACGAAACGACACAGGACCGGCTGACTTTATCGGCTCATTTCGCCTCTTTACTTGATATCTCACAACATCGGCTGACTTCCCTCGATTACGATGAATTTTTATATGAAATTCATCCCGAAGACCGGTCACGCTTTAAACAACAACTGACGCTTCTTCAGACAGGTGAACCAACTGTCTCCTGTTCTTTACGAATGAATCAAACACGTGACTACACACAAGATGTCACGTGCCAAGGGTTGCGTTTCGAAGAAAATTCTCAGGAGCTGTTCAGTTTTCTGTTTCAGGCTGTCGCTACACCCGATAATGAACCGGAACGTGTGCCAGACCGGACGATCCAACCAGAAGAGATTCGCAAGCTCTCTTTATATGATGAAGTGACCGGACTGCCAAATCGGACCCTGTTCCTCGAAGAAGTCGAGCACCTGATCCGGACTGATCATCCGTTTACGATTTTATCGCTTGATTTTAATCAGTTGCATCAGATCAATGAACAGATCGGCTATGAGATTGGTGATCAATGGTTGCGACAGACGAGTCACTATTTAACGGAAACATTACCGGACCTCTATTGCGCCCGCCTTGCCGGCGACCATTATGCCGCTTTGTCGACACAACCGTTCGACGAAGTCATCCTGAAAGAGATATGCCTCAAGTTGTTAACGCTGAACACGACCCGTTTTCAGATTGAAGGCTACGAACTGGCGGCCGAACTTGCGATTGGTCTCAGTCCGTTCCAACATGACGAGACGACGGCAACAGAGTTACTCCAGACTGCCAATCGTGCTTTGTCCCGTGCCAAACTAAAGGTACAACCCGCTTACGAATTTTATACGTCACAGCTCGACCTTGAAATCTATCGTCGTCATCAGCTCGAGCAGAGTCTGCGTCATGCAATCGAACAAGACGAACTGTTTCTTGAATACCAACCCAAGGTCGACATATGGAGCGGACAGATTTTAGCATGTGAAGCTTTGATTCGTTGGGATCATCCCGAATGGGGACGTATTCCTCCACAAGACTTCATCCCGTTGTCGGAAGAAGGTCATTGTTATCTGCCCATCGGAGAATGGGTGCTCGACACCGTCTGTCAGACGATTCAATCCCTCTTGCAACAACGTGTTCCGATCGTCCCGATTTCAATCAATCTCTCTTCGAATCAACTGCTTCACCGTGACTTCTTCCAAACGATCCGTACGTGCCTGCATCGCTATCAAGTCCCGGCGCGGTACTTACAACTCGAGCTTCAGGAAAGCATCCTGTTGCACGAAAGTGAGTTCGTCAAAGAGACGTTGCAGCAGCTCCACCAGTTAGGCATCCAGCTGATCCTTGACGGCTACGGGAGCGGCGTTTCTTCCTTAAGCAGTCTTCAAACGTATCCGATCAGCAGTCTGAAACTTGACCGGTCGTTCGTCGCCCAACTCGAAGAAGACGACCGGTCGGTTCCATTAATCAAAAGCATCGTTTACCTGGCGAAAGAATTTCAGTTGTCCGTCGTCGCCGAAGGAATCGAGACGCTGACCCAACTCGATCAGTTCCGGAATTTTGAATGCCATGCCGTCCAAGGTTACCTGTTCAGCCGACCCGTCGGCATCGAAGCGTTACGTCTTCTTTTGAAACAAGGAGTCCTGCAGCCGGTAGAATCGATGAAGAAGTCACCGAAAAAACCGTTGCCGTCTCTACACGGACTTATCTCGATCACACGATTGAACGGAAAGGATGTCAACGTCGGGGCTTCCCCGATCCTCATCACCCGCAGTACGAACCGCTCTGTTCATTTTTATGCGTCAATCCGCCTGCCAGTCGACCATCAAATCGAGCTGTCGCTTCAATTAACGGATATCGTCCATCCGAAAATACTGATTGAACCACTCGCTGTGACTGAACTCGATAACGGACTGTTCCATTATTCAGCCGACTATAAAATCCGTGCCCAGTCAGGTCAAATCATGAAAGCCCTCGAAACGTCCGAGCAACTGAAGCTCGATGAGTTCTTCATGTTATCCTGACATTTCTCACAGATCAAAAAGGCTGTTCCGATGAAAATCGAAACAGCCTTTTTCGTATGCATCATGAATGTTTTTTGCTGAGGACAGCCGTTTGCGTCCGTTCAAGCACCGCGTTCGTGATGACAATCAGACCGGTAAACAGGAACAACGCTTCGAAACCGAAGTGACCGGCAATCTGGCCACCCGCGAGTGGTCCGAGGAAATTCCCCATGAACTGGGCCGACTGGTTGTAACCGAAAATCCGA
Organism: Exiguobacterium sibiricum 7-3; assembly: GCF_000620865.1. NCBI lineage: Bacteria > Bacillati > Bacillota > Bacilli > Caryophanales > Exiguobacterium > Exiguobacterium artemiae. The sequence continues at coordinate 386,300 of NZ_KK211190.1, read as the reverse complement.
CCCGATGCATTCGCCGGTGTGTGTTTCCGAAGCAGCGCCTGGACCGACGGCATCAAGGCAGCGGTCGCAAATCCGAGTCCCATCCGTAAGACAATCAATTGACTCGTATCGGTCACGAAGGCTTGCGGAATCAAGAAGGCTGCGAAGATTAACAAGGCGAAGAACAAGACGCGTTCTGCCCCGATTTTATCCGACAACCGACCGAGCCGCTGGGCAGCGATCAACGCCGCAATACCGGGAGCCGACGCGACGATTCCGGATAACAGGGCCAATCGTTCCGTACCGGGACTGAGTTCCCGGACATACAACGACAGAATCGGACTAATTGATTGAGCCGCGAACTGAATCAGGAACGTCGTCAGGAAGAGGCTTAAAATCAGTTCCGGATGACGCAATGACTGAATGATTTGTTTCGCTGATGCCATCTGCTTCGTTTGCAGCGGCACGAAGTCTTCTTTGACAAAGAAGTACGTGACGAGGAACGTCAGGAAGAGCGGAATGCTCGTAAAGAGAAAAACGGGTCGAAGCCCAATCATATCGGCAAGGAATCCTCCAATCAGAGGTCCGAGTAATCCACCGGCAATCCCACCGGTCGATAATGTACCGAGCGCCCAGCCACTTTTCTCTTTTGGGGTTTGTGACGCAATCAAGGTGATTCCGGCGGAGATGAATCCGGAGACGGCACCCATGACGAGTCGTAAGAAAACGAGTTGATAGACATCCTGCACGAAACTAATCAGGAACATGACGATCGACATGCCGAGGCTTGCGCGGAGCAACATCAACTTCCGTCCTTTTTTATCGGCCAACCGTCCCCAAATCGGTGAGACGATCGCTGCGACAAGGAAGGTCGCACCAAACGCTACGCCGGACCAGGTCGTAATTTCCTGACGTCCGTGGACACCAAGTTCTTCAATGAATAAGGGCAAAAACGGTAAGACTAAACTTAACGCGGCAGCGGTTAAAAAACTACCGATCCAAACAACAACTAAATTTCGTTTCCACAATGGCATTGTGGCTTCACTTCCTTTTTAATGGTAATTCCGTTTCAATACAACAATCTCTAATATACACTTCACAAAGTGAAATGTCTAGGATTTGAACTGATTCTAAGGGCTCCCGGACTATTGGCTTATATCCAAGTCGCACCGGACAACCGATAATAAGATAACTCAATAAGGGAGTGAACGATATGAAACGCTTCATCGTCAGTTTGATTTGTCTTACGATGGTTGCGACGCTTCTGCCTGCCAGAACCGAAGCGGCCGTCACCGTCACGCGTCATACCGTGATGTGGTCAATTCCTGAAGCGAAACAAATTTCAACGAAAGTCACACAGCTGGCAAACAGACAGATGAAACGTGTCTACCTGCATGTCGCTGTCGAGGGTGACCGAACTCTCTACCGCACATTCGTTGAAAAAGCCCATCTTGCCGGAATCGAAGTCTATTTCCTGTTCGGCCAGCCCGCATGGATTACGAATGAAGGGACGACGAACCGACCGAACGTCGAAGATCCGTTAGCCTGGATCAATGTCTATCTTCAAGAAACAATGGAACGTCCGGATGGCATCAGTGTCGATCTCGAGCCTTATGCTTTACCGGCCTGGGAAACGGATCAAGCGGCCGTCATCTCCTCCTACCAACGCTTGCTGACAGCTTTTCACGATGTCAGCTCGTCGCAACGTCTCCCGTTGCAACTGTTCCTGCCGTTTTGGTTCCATACCGTGCCGGATGCTTCCGGGCAACCTCTCAGCGAATGGGCGATGGAACTGGCTGATGAAGTCACATTGATGAGTTACCGGACCGTCTACAGTGGCGGAAACGGTCTCGCTGCGATTACGATGACGGATGCTCTCTATGCCGCCAGTCATCAACACCGTCTGTCGTACGCACTGGAATTCACGGAACTGCCGGAAACACCAAGTATCACGTTTTACGGACAGACGCGGACTGCCCTCAATCAGCTCGTCAATCAGACGATGAACAGTTCCCTGCCGCCAAGCGCCATCGTCTATCATGATTTTGATGCGTATCAAGCCTTCATGCGTAGTACGCAGTAATCAATAGACCGTGACTTCTATCGTGCACAGGAAATACGAATCAATTTTGAACCAGTATCAAAAGAAACCATTTTTTCGAACGCAAAGAGGCTGACTCCAAACGGAAGATGTCTTTCGATTAAAATTCATCGCACTTTTTCGCCGTGAATAATAAAAATTTGCAGAGCAATGGCCGATCATCCCGTCAAAAGATAGGATGATCGGCCATTTTTGATTGATAGAGGACGGAGACGTTCATCCTCGACTCCTATGGGAAAAGGAAGCGTGGTTAACGCTTCCGTCAAGAATAGGTAAGACCCGGCATGACCGCATGGAGTGCGGGATGCCGCGGCTTACCTTCCGCCCATGGAAAGCGAGGATGTCGGAAACGTCCGACACAAGGATTAATCTTGGCGTGACTTATGAGTCAGCTTCTTGTTTAATTCGCCTTATTTCCCTAGATGATCCAGCATGATCCCTGTCCCGCGTGCGACACATAACATCGGATCTTCTGCAATGAGGACCGGAAGTCCAAGTTCTTTCGCCAGCAACTGGTCGATTCCGTCAAGCAACGCTCCGCCACCCGTCAGGATGATCCCGCGGTCGATGATATCTGCCGCAAGTTCCGGTGGTGTTTTCTCGAGGACACGTTTTGTCGCTTCGACGATTTCCATTGCGGCTTCCGCCAATGCTTCATGCATCTCCTGGGATGAAATCGTGATGTTGTCCGGGAGGCCTGTCACGAGATTCCGACCACGAATGTCCATCTCTTCTTGACGCCCCTCGTCTGAAACGGTCGCAACCGTCATCTTGACGTTTTGAGCCGTCCGTTCTCCGATAATCAATTTGTGATTGTCCTTGATCGCACGAATGATATCATGATCAAATCGGTCTCCGGCGACTTTGATGGTCTCACCGCAGACGATATCACCCATCGACAGGACCGCGACATCCGTCGTCCCGCCACCGATATCAATTACCATGTGTCCCGCAGGCATCCAAATATCCATCCCTGCTCCGACAGCTGCGACTTTCGGTTCGACTTCAAGGAAAACGGTTTTGGCGCCTGATTTTTCACCTGCTTGACGAATCGCTTTCGCTTCGACCGTCGTGATGCTGGCCGGTGTACAAATCAACATCCGGACTCCGCCGAACATACTTCTCACTTCAATTTTATCGATGAAGTGGCGTAACATCGCTTCCGTCATCTCAAAATCAGCGATGACACCATCGCGTAACGGACGGATGGCGACGATGTTCCCCGGTGTCCGGCCGACCATCTGATGCGCTTCCGTTCCGACAGCATGAATCTTTCCTGTTACTTTATCAATAGCAACGACCGATGGCTCATCGAGTACGATTCCCTTACCTTTTACGTGAATGACGACATTTGCCGTCCCTAGGTCAATTCCGATATCCTTTGTCAAAAACATCTCGCGTGATCTCCTTTATCCACTGGCTATTATTCCAAAATTTAGAACGTCGTTTGGACGTCTAACCCATTTATGTATACATACCTTTCAATTCTAGCACAGGGGAACAAAAAGAGACGACTTTCTTTTGAAGAAAGTCGTCAAGAATATAAAGGAATGAAATGAGAGCTTAAAGCTTCGCCGCTGCCGTCTCTTCGATGGCAACAGTTTCTTCCGTGATACGCTCGACATCTGCGCCGAGTGCTTGTAATTTAAGATGGAAATCGACATATCCGCGATCGATGTGATGTAATGCACCGACACGTGTTTCGCCTTCAGCAATCAATCCTGCTGTGACAAGTGCTGCCCCTGAACGTAGGTCCGTTGAAAGGACTTCTGCGCCTTGAAGCTGGATGCCGCCTGTGATGATTGATGAACGTCCTTCGATTTTGATATCAGCGTTCATGCGACGGAATTCTTCGACGTGCATGAAACGGTTTTCGAAGACTGTTTCCGTGATGACAGAAGTTCCTTCTGCTTTTAAGACCAATGCCATCATTTGCGCTTGAACGTCTGTCGGGAAACCAGGGTGTGGCATCGTCTTGACGTCAATCGCAACGAGTTTCTTCGGTCCAATGACACGAAGTCCTTCTTCTGTGTCTGAGATTTTAACACCCATCTCTTCCATTTTCGAAATCAATGGACGAAGGTGTTCACGCTCAGCACCGATGACCTCAACGTCACCTTCCGTGATTGCAGCTGCAATCATGAATGTACCGGCTTCAATCCGGTCTGGAATGACATAATGGTTGCCGCCATGAAGTTTTTCGACACCTTCGATGCGAATCGTCTCTGTACCCGCACCACGGACTTTTGCGCCCATTGCGTTCAGGAAGTTTGCGAGATCGACGATTTCCGGTTCTTTCGCGACGTTTTCGATGACTGTCGTACCTTCAGCAAGTGTCGCTGCCATCATGATGTTTTCTGTCGCACCGACTGACGGGAAGTCGAGGTAGATTTTTGCACCTTGCAGACGACCGTCGACGTGTGCTTCAACGAATCCGTTACCGATGATTGTTTTTGCGCCCATCGCTTCGAATCCTTTTAAGTGAAGATCGATTGGACGTGAACCAATCGCACAGCCGCCCGGCATTGCGACACGCGCACGACCGAGACGCGCAAGGAGTGGTCCCATGACAAGAATGGACGCACGCATCTTCCGAACGTATTCAAGTGGTGCTTCGTCTTTCAATTCTGCTTCTGCATTGACCGAGACTGTGTTTGCTTCGGCATCGAATGTGACTTCTGCGTTCAAGTTCCGTAAGACGTTGTTGATTGTATACACGTCTGCTAAACGGGGAACGTTTTGAAGGACCGATGTACCTTCTGAAGCAAGCAATGTTGCGACCAATGTTTTCAAGACTGCGTTTTTTGCACCTTCTACTTTTACCGTTCCAGCTAATTTACGTCCGCCACGGACAACGATTTTTTCCATTACTCATGCTCCTCTGCTTTCGTTTCTGTTCTATTATTTTAATTCGCGATTGGTGTGAATCATAGTTGAAGACCAACGCATGATAGAAGAGAAACACTCTGTAGTTGTTCTCTCATTCCAAATCCAACACGACTTTTCAGCTTCACAATGGTTACGTTTCTTCATTATAAGAATACTATCCTGTTCCATACTAAATCAGATTGATGATTTAGGGTTTACAACGAAGTTACAAGTTCACCCGACTAAGAACTGGAGACGCTGTGCGAATCCTGAATAATCGAGCAAAAAGCGGGCAATCAGCGAACCGAGCGCCACGGCAAGCAACACGCGTAAGACAACCGCCTGTGGTCCTTTCGGATGTTGCAGGAACTTCTCCCATTTGACCGGAAGGAGTGCCCACCAGGCAAAGACAATCGCCGTTAAATAGACGAGCATACTGATTAATGCACTTAAACCGATTGACGTCACTGCTACTGCACCTCTTCTGTTAAGGTTTTTCCAACCTTACCATGATTTCATACAATGAATGATTGCGCAAACAAAAAGGCACAAGATAATTTATTTTATCCTATAAAATATATTATGAAAAGATGATTATGGAAAATTCCACATAATAAGATTGAAAAATGTGTGAAGAGGACACATATAATGTACTTTTACTTTTTTGTCCGTTGTTAAACCTGAATCCCCCAATGGATTTGTGAAAACGGTTGTCCTACAGAAAATCATTGACCTGTCCTAAAAAAGACCCGGCTTCCATGACGGAAACCGGGTCTTTTTAACTTGGTCAATCGCGACCGTACTCTTTTAGGTTGAGACGGTTAATTGCGCGTTTCAATGAAAGCTCAGCGCGTTTGAACTCAAGGTCTGATAATTTCGTGTCCTGGAGGCGACGTTCTGCCCGGACTTTCGCAGCCGACGCACGGTCGTAATCGACCTTGTCTGCTGCTTCAGCCGTTTCAGCAAGAACTGTCACTGTATCCTGGCGCACTTCCATAAAGCCACCGCTGATAGCGATCAACGTGCGTCCGCCATCTTCGTGGCGCAACTTCAAGATGCTGATGTCGAGTGGTGTTACGAGCGGTACGTGGTGCGGGAGAACCCCGATTTCACCAGATATCGTTTTCGCAACGACCATACGGACATCGCCATCATACACTTCGCCATCCGGGGTGACGATATTGACATGAAGTGTGTTCATCTCAAGTCCCCCTTATGCTTTGTCACTTAGACAAGCGTCTTCGCTTTTTCAATCGCATCTTCGATCGGACCGACGAGACGGAATGCTTCTTCCGTTAAATCATCGTGTTTCCCATCGAGGATTTCTTTGAAGCCGCGGATCGTGTCCTTAACTGGGACGTACGATCCTTTTTGTCCTGTGAACTGCTCAGCTACGTGGAAGTTCTGCGACAAGAAGAACTGGATACGACGCGCACGGTGTACAGTCAACTTGTCTTCTTCAGACAACTCGTCCATACCGAGGATCGCGATGATATCTTGAAGTTCTTTGTAACGCTGAAGTGTTTCCTGAACTTGACGAGCGATACCGTAATGCTCTTCGCCGACGATTTCCGGTGAAAGGGCACGTGATGTCGATGCAAGTGGATCCACGGCAGGATAGATACCCATCTCAGAGAGACGGCGCTCAAGGTTCGTCGTTGCATCCAAGTGGGCAAACGTCGTTGCAGGAGCCGGGTCAGTATAGTCATCGGCTGGTACATAAACCGCTTGGATCGATGTAACCGAACCTTTGTTTGTTGACGTGATACGCTCTTGAAGCATACCCATCTCTGTAGCAAGTGTCGGCTGGTAACCAACGGCAGATGGCATACGGCCGAGAAGGGCCGATACTTCTGAACCTGCTTGTGTGTAACGGAAGATGTTATCAACGAAGAGAAGAACGTCTTGTCCCTGCTCATCACGGAAGTATTCCGCCATTGTCAAACCAGTCAAGGCAACACGAAGACGTGCGCCCGGCGGCTCGTTCATCTGACCGAAGACCATCGCTGTTTGTTTGATAACGCCTGAATCCGTCATCTCGTGGTACAAGTCATTACCTTCACGCGTCCGCTCACCAACACCTGCGAATACCGAGATACCGCTGTGCTCTTGCGCGATGTTGTTGATCAATTCCTGGATGAGGACGGTCTTACCTACACCGGCACCACCGAAGAGACCGATCTTACCACCCTTGATGTAAGGAGCGAGTAAGTCAACGACTTTAATTCCTGTTTCGAGGATTTCAACTTTCGTTGAAAGGTTATCAAACGTCGGTGCTTTTTTGTGGATCGGAAGACGTTCCACGCTTGCATCGAGTTCTTTTTCATCAATTGGGTTACCGAGTACGTTGAAGACGCGACCAAGCGTTGCTTCTCCGACAGGTACCGAGATTGGAGCACCAGTGTCCAGTACTTCCACTCCACGGCGTACACCATCCGTAGAATCCATCGCAATGGTACGGACGACATCGTCACCAAGGTGCAAGGCGACCTCAAGCGTCAAGTCGATAGCCACTTCTTCTACTGTTTGCGGCGTATATTGAATACGAAGCGCGTTGTAGATCTTCGGCAAGTGTCCGTCGAACTTAACGTCGATGACAGGTCCCATGACCGCGACGACGCGGCCTTTTAAACCGAGTTCGTTCATCGTGTTTCCTCCTAGCTATCATTACGCCGAGTGGATTACTGCTGGGCAGCGGCTCCACTGACGATCTCTGTGATTTCTTGCGTGATTGCAGCTTGTCGAGCCCGGTTGTAGACGAGAGTCAATCGACCGATCAAGTCATCTGCGTTATCTGTCGCACTTTGCATTGCTGTCATACGTGACGCATGTTCTGCTACTTTCGCGTCAAGAAGCGCACCGAAAATCAAGCTCTCCGCATAACGCGGAAGGAGTTCAGCCAGGATTTGTTCCTCGCTTGGCTCGTACTCATAAGTCGTCGAAGACGAAGCTTCGATTTCTCCGAGCGGGAGAAGGGTTTCGACTTTCACTTCCTGGCTGATGACAGACATGAAGTGGTTGTAGCACAGCTTGAGTTCGTCGATTTCGCCGAGCGTGAACGCACTCACTGTACGCTTCACGATTTCTGCGACATCGACATACGAAGGAGAATCGTTTAGTCCTGTGATCGCATCCGTGACCGTAATTCCGCGTGAACGGAAGAACTGGACACCGACTTTACCGACCACGAACAAGACGTAACTGTCCGTAGTATGCTTTTCATTGATTTCCCGGTAGACTTCACGCAGCACGTTGGCGTTATATGCACCAGCTAAGCCGCGATCCGATGTGATGACGATATAGCCTGTCTTTTTGACAGGACGTTTTTCGAGCATCGGATGGCTAGCACCTGTCGTGCCATTCGCAATGGTTCCGAGCACTTCCTGCATTTTCAGCATGTAAGGCTGGAACTTCGCGCTATGTGCTTGAGCGCGGTTCAGTTTCGACGCCGAAACCATGTTCATCGCTTTCGTGATCTGTTTCGTACTTTTCGTCGAGTTGATCCGCATTTGTATCTCGCGCAACGATGCCATTTCGATTCACCACCTTGTTAGTATCAAGAGCGTCCGGCCGAGCCTAAGAGAAATCTCTTAGACTGTCGGTTGGAACGTTTTCTTAAATTCTGAGATTGCAGTAACGAGTTCTTCGTCAGCTGGAAGGTTACCTGTTTTACGGATCTCATCGCAAAGTTGTTTGCGGTTTTGATCGAGCCAAAGGTTGAGTTCCTTTTCAAAACGACGAATATCTGAAACGGCAACATCATCAAGGTGACCACGAGTCAAGGCATAGATGATGATGACTTGCTTATCGACAGTCAACGGTTGGTTGAGATCCTGTTTCAGAACCTCTACTGTCCGCTCACCACGGTTAAGCTTCGATTGTGTCGCTTTATCAAGGTCAGATCCGAACTGTGAAAAGGCTTCTAGCTCACGGTAAGAAGCGAGGTCAAGACGGAGCGTACCCGCTACCTTCTTCATCGCTTTCACTTGAGCCGAACCACCTACACGCGATACCGAGAGACCCGGGTTGATCGCTGGACGGACACCTGAGAAGAAGAGATCCGATTGAAGGAAGATTTGACCATCCGTGATCGAGATAACGTTTGTCGGGATGTAAGCCGAGATATCCGACGCTTGTGTCTCGATGAACGGAAGGGCTGTTAAGCTACCTGCGCCAAGTCCGTCGTTCAATTTCGCCGCACGCTCAAGGAGACGTGAGTGAAGGTAGAAGACATCACCCGGGTAGGCTTCGCGGCCTGGTGGACGCTTCAGAAGAAGCGAAAGCTCACGGTATGCCGCTGCTTGTTTCGAAAGATCATCATAGATGACAAGAACGTGCTTGCCGAGATCCATGAAGTGTTCACCCATCGCTACACCAGCGAATGGTGCGAGGTAAAGAAGTGGCGCCGGCTGTGAAGCTGCTGCCGAAACGACGATCGTGTAATCAAGTGCACCGTTTTTACGGAGTGTTTCAACAACACCACGGACCGTTGATTCTTTTTGTCCGATTGCGACGTAGATACAAATCATGTTTTCTTCTTTTTGGTTGATGATCGTATCGATGGCGATCGACGTTTTACCCGTCTGACGGTCACCGATGATCAACTCACGTTGTCCACGACCGATTGGAACGAGGGCATCGATTGCCTTGATTCCCGTCTGAAGTGGTTCGTGAACCGATTTACGTGCCATAACACCAGAAGCTTTACGCTCAATCGGGTTATAGTGTTCCGTTTCGATTGGACCAAGACCATCGATTGGCATACCGAGTGGGTTGACGACACGTCCGAGGAGCGCGTCTCCTGTTGGTACTTCCATGATGCGGCCCGTACGGCGAACAGAGTCGCCTTCTTTGATTTCAAGGTAGTCACCAAGAATGATGATACCGACGTTGCCTTCTTCTAAGTTTTGCGCCAAGCCCATTGTGCCGTTAGCGAATTCTACGAGCTCTCCCGACATGACGTTGTCGAGTCCGTGTGCACGAGCGATACCATCACCGATTTGGATAACTGTACCTGTCTCGTTCACTTCCATCGTAGAACCGTACTGCGCGATACGCGCTTTAAGCAGGGCGCTGATTTCTTCAGCTCTAATGCTCATGCGTTTCACCCCTATTTTCTTACGCTTTTAACAGCTCACGCTCAAGTCGCGTTAGTTTCGTTTCGATCGTGCCATCATATGTCGTGTAACCGATTTGAACACGAAGTCCGCCGATTACGTTCGTATCAACAACATTTTCTACTTCAAGCGTTTTACCTGATTTTTGGCCAAACGTTTCCTTCACGTTCGTGAGTTCTTCGTCTGACAGTTTGTATGCACTTGTCACGATTGCTGTCGCAACGTTACGGTGCTCATTCAACAACGCGATGAAATGCTCCGGCAATGACAATACTTCCGATGCCCGGTCGTTTTCGACCATGACGAGGATCGTATTCAAGACAATCGTATTGAAGCCTGTGAAGCTCGTCTGAAGGACTTGCTTCAGCTCTTCTGCAGAAATCGACGGGTTTTCTAAAACCGATGCGAGCTCTGGTGTTGCGTGGAGCACTTCGCCGAGCGTTCGCACATCAGCTTCTGCTTGTTCGAGCACATGGTGCTCAAGTGCAAGATCGAAGAGCGCTTTTGCGTAGCGTCCCGCTACGTGGTCACGCATTAGTTCGTGCCCTTAGTGTCAGCAAGGAATTGGTCGACGAGTGCTTTTTGAGCCGCTTCGTCTGTCGCAAGCTGTGTTTTCATGACATGGCGTGCTGCAGCGATTGCTTGAAGAGCAACATCGTTCTTCAAAGCAGCTTGTGCTTCAGCGCGTTCACGTTCGATTGCACGGCGAGCTTCTTCCTTGCTCATTTCTGTTTCAAGACGTGCCTGCTCCATCGCACGTGCTTGTTCTGCCTCGGCTTGACGGCGTGATGCTTCTAACAGGTCACGTGCTTCCGTACGTGCCTTGTTGAGTTCTGCTTGTTGTTGTTCTACGTAGACTTCAGCGTCTTTCCGGCTTTTTTCAGCCGAATTGATCTCGCTAGCCACATGCTCTTCCCGCGCTTTCATCATGTTGACGAGCGGGCCCCATGCGAATTTCTTCAAGAGGATGAGGAGCAAGAGGAAAACGACGATCGTGACGATCATGTTAGCAAGTAAGAGGTGACTACTTTCGCCGCCTGCTTCTGCCGCAAGATACGTTAGATTCATTCGATTACACTCCCCTCGTGGTTGGTCCTACTTCAATATCTACATAAGGGAGCCGTAGCCCCCATGACGGTTCACTCTAATGGAACGAATAACGCCCTATGTAGCTCAGTTCTTGGTACGTAAGATTAAATACGGATTAAGAGTTGAGGAGAAGGAAACCGACCGCTACACCGATGATTGGAAGTGCCTCAACGAGACCGATACCGATGAACATTGTTTGACGAAGTTCGTTTTTGAGTTCTGGCTGACGTGCTTGTCCTAATACTGTACCGTTTACGATAAGACCGTTACCGATACCTGCGCCGAGTGCGCCGAGTCCGATGATGATCGCTGTTGCAATAAGTTCCATTATGAATTGCCTCCCTAGATTGTGTTCGAAATTTGGTCGTGCGATTATCGGAAAAGCAGATGCTTTACCTTCGAATTAATGGTCGTGCGCTGCCTTATGCCCGATGTAAACCATCGTTAAGATAAGGAAGATATACGCTTGGATTGCTCCGATGAAGAGTGAGAATCCTTGCCAGATCAACATTGGGATCGCTGACAGGATGACACCGACTGGTCCGAGGAATTGGAAATCGTTCGTTCCAGAGATGATACCGATCGAGAGAATGATACCAATCATGATCTCACCCGCGAAGATGTTACCGTAAAGACGAAGACCAAGTGTCAACGTGTTTGCGAACTCCTCGATGATGGTAATAATGAACATCGGCGTCATAAACGTTTTCGCATACGAGCCGAAGCCGCGCATTTTCACACCGTAATAATGGCTCATGACCACTACCATAGATGAAAGTGCAAGTGTCACATACGGATCTGCAGTTGGTGAGTTGAACCAAATGTAGTGACCCGTCACAACGTTAAAGGGAAGACCCATTAAGTTGGACACGATGATGAAGAGGAACAGTGTCATTCCGAAAGTTAGGAAGCGACCCCCTGTTTTCCAGTCCATCGTGCTGCTGATGATTCCGCGAACGAACTCGAGGAACATTTCCATCACGTTTTGAGCACCGGTTGGCTTCATCACAAGACGTCGCGTACCGGCCACGGCAATCAGGAAAACGAGAGCAGCTGCAATCAGCACTGTGATCAAGTTTGTCCAGCTACCGTACAGAACGAAGTCGCCCCAGAGTGGGATTTCGTAAAGTGGCATTTCGTGGTTCATTTGATTATTCACCTCTTTTCCCGCTTAAGTTCGTGAGTAAAATACTCACAAAATTGTATGACGTGGCCGGCGAGAAGGCCTATTACCACCGCAGTTAATGACAATTCGGCTTCATACTTCAAGCCGATCATCACACAGAGTACCGCGACCGCCATGCGTGATACGGTCCCTCGAGACATCGGCTTGCGCCCACGCTCGATTACACGATACATTCGATCGACGCTTAATCGTTGAAGCGTCAAGATCATGAAGCTACCTGCCCCACCCAGTGCCAGTCCATAAATCACCGGATCACTCGGATAACCGACAAGTAACAGAACGGCAAGGATTCCATAATAGAGTCCGAACCATCTTAAGTACGCACGATACAACGCATCTTGAAGGATGATATTCATGTCTTGTCTCCTAACAAGTGCCTGATCATTGCGATCATGCAGAGAATTCCGATGAAAATCCCGATGAACACTGCAAACGTCGCGCCCATCTTTTGCCACCAGTCCTGCTGTTCCCCATAGTTCCCAACAAGAAAGCCGATGACGATCGGTGCGGCTAGTGCCGTCGAAATTTGCGAGGCCATGACCATACTCGTCGCGAGCCCTTTTTGGCGCACTAGAGACGACCCCCTTTTCCCAGTTGTGAGTTCTTTTTCTTTCCCACAATTTGCGGATTTTCATACTAGTCAAGAATACAATGAGAACCATTTCATAGTCAAATGAATTCACAATTAAAATGGAGCCGTAAAACCATTGTATATCAACAATTGATAAGGTTTTCACAGAGGTGTCCCGTGCCACTCTTTTCACGAAGATGTGAAGAAAATATGTAGTACTATCAACGTTTATCGAGATGGTTCACTAGGTGAACAAAACCATTGAACAGTAACGTTATATCGTCTTTCGGAATGAGAAACAAGTCGTCTAAATTTGATTTGTGTCTATTTTGTGAAAAAACATTTTTCATTCACAATTGTAAACGCTTCCGTTTCGGGACATAAAAACGTCTCTGACATCTGTTTGTAACAAAGCCGGTGGACGATTTCCAATTCGTCTCGTGTGTGCCTTGTCACAGCTTAAAAATTCACGGATGAGTTTCTATTTTCAAGGTCATGATGCGGCTCTTTTTTTACAAAAAACATATATTTTGTTCGTCCGTTCGAGCTAATCCTATGCTATTTTCATTCATTCCCCATGATTTGAAAACGATTGTCCACGATTACCGATCTGTGGTAAAAAGAAGTCAGATTAACCAAAAGGAAGTGAAACTCATGGAAACCGAACGCTTTCGTGTTCAGTGCGGGGATTGCTTCGGACTCTGTTGCACGGCCCTTGCGTTTTCCGCCTCAAGCGATTTTGGTCACGACAAACCGGAAGCGACGCCTTGCCGGAATTTAGATACGGATTACCGCTGCCGGATTCACGACCGGTTGCGCCCGAACGGATATAAAGGATGCACTGTCTACGACTGCTTCGGTGCCGGTCAACAGATTTCGCAAGTGACATTCAAAGGTATCTACGATGAAACGACGAAACCCGCCATGTATACGCTCTATCCAAAAATGGTCCACTTGCAGGAAATGATGTGGTACCTGACGGACGGTATCCGACCAGTCACCCGGACCATTCATCCTTTGCTCGAGGGCAAGCTGGCTGAACTCGATGCTCTGACCCGCTCTTCTCCGGACAAACTGGCGGCACTCGATCTCGATCAAGTACGGGCAAGCTTGTTACCGCTTCTTGCCCAAATCGAAGAACTGGTTCAAACGCCATTTGCCGCCGGAAAAGGCAGACGTACGCTTCCTCGCGACTGGATCGGGAAAAATCTTGCCGGACAGGACTTCTCCGGCTTAAGCGTCCGCGGCCAGTTTTTGCTCGCGGCAAACTTATCGAACAGCCGGTTGCGCGGCGTCAACTTCCTCGGTGCCGACCTGCGTGACTGTCAGTTAGCTGGAGCTGATTTGACCGATGCGTTGTTTTTGACGCAGGCACAGGTCAATGCGGCACAAGGCGACGCCAAGACACGTCTGCCGGAACGGCTGCTCCGTCCGTCGCACTGGACGTAATGACATGGTATTCACTATTCTCTAACAAGAGTAAACATAAGAGTTATACTATCTTAACAGTCGTTCCGCCCTCTTCCTCATGCAGGAGTCGCATGAAACGAGGACGTTCACGATATTTGGAAAGGTGATCTGTTGTGTTCCATAAAAGGACCGGTGCCGCCGTTTTTGACGGTAGCACCGGTCCTTTTACTGTATGTCTAAACTTTCGTCAGTTTTCGACTTTAAACGGCTCAAACGCCGCATCCTGATTAAAATGTTCTAAAATCGCCGCCGCAATCCGCTCTGAGGCATGACCATCTCCATACGGATTCGAGGCCTGGGCCATCTTCTTATACGCGACTTCGTCTTCGAGCAATTCACTCGCCAGACGATAGATTGTTTCTTCATCCGTTCCGGCCAGCTTCAACGTTCCCGCTTTGACGCCTTCCGGACGTTCCGTCGTGTCGCGTAAGACAAGGACCGGCACACCGAGTGACGGGGCTTCTTCCTGAACGCCGCCGGAATCCGTCAAGATGAGATGGGCCCGGCTCGCGAAGTTATGGAAGTCAAAGACGTCGAGCGGTGGAATCAAGGTGATGCGGTCGTGTCCTCCGAATACCTCACTCGCTGCTTCCTGAACGACAGGATTCAAGTGGACCGGATAGACGACATGAATGTCCGGATGGTCGTCGACGAGACGCCGAATGGCCCGGAACATCTGATGCATCTTCGCACCTAAATTTTCCCGCCGGTGCGCCGTCATCAGGACGAGCCGTTTCGAACCAATCTGTTCGAGAACGGGATGGACATAATCCGGTTGGACCGTCGTTTGCAAGGCATCGATTGCCGTGTTGCCGGTCACGAAAACGCCTGCGTGTCTGTTTTCCGACGCCAGATTCGCTGCTGCCTGTTCGGTCGGCGCAAAATGCAGATCGGCCAGCGTCGAGGTCAATTGCCGGTTCACTTCTTCCGGAAACGGTGAGTACTTATTGTAGGTCCGAAGTCCGGCCTCGACATGACCCACGGCAATTTGATTGTAGTAGGCAGCAAGGCTGCCGACGAACGTCGTCGTCGTGTCACCATGGACAAGGACAAGATCCGGTCGGACGTCCTTCATGACGGCGTCGAGTCCTTCGAGGCCACGTGTCGTGATGTCGACCAAGGTCTGCCGCGCTTTCATGATGTTCAAATCGTGATCGGGTGTAATCTGGAACAGCTCCAAGACTTGATCAAGCATTTCCCGGTGTTGGGCCGTAATCGTGACATGGACATCAAATGCAGGATTGTTCTTTAAGACGTTGACGAGCGGTGCCATTTTGATGGCTTCCGGTCTTGTGCCGAAAATCGGCATGACTTTGATGGGCATACGGACTTCCTCCTTCTTGCTTCTGTTCTTATTAAAACATATTCCAGATCACGTGCGCAGTGAACGCTCGTGGCAACTCGTACAAAAAAAGGCACTCCCTTCACAGGAAGCGCCTTTCACTCTGTTGATTACTTTGTACCAAACAGACGGTCACCCGCATCCCCGAGTCCGGGAACGATATAACCATGGTCGTTCAATTTCTCATCAAGTGCCGCAAGATAGATATCGACATCCGGATGTTCTTCCTGAATACGTTTGACGCCTTCAGGTGCCGCACAGAGGCAAGCGAGCTTAATGCTTTGTGCACCCTGTTTTTTCAAAGAGGAGATTGCGTCAGCAGCCGAACCGCCTGTCGCAAGCATTGGATCAACGACGACGAAATCACGTTCTGCGACGTCAGTCGGTAATTTGAGATAGTATTCTGTCGGCTCAAGTGTTTCCGGATCACGGTAAAGACCGATGTGTCCGACTTTGACGTTCGGCATCATGCGGAGCATGCCGTCTACCATCCCAAGACCGGCACGAAGAATCGGAACGATTCCCAGTTTCTTGCCCTCGATCATCTTTTGCGTCGTTTTCGTGACCGGTGTCTCGATTTCAACGTCAGTAAGTGGAAGGTCACGTGTGAGTTCATATGCCATCAATGAAGCCACTTCGTCGACAAGCTCCCGGAATTGTTTCGTTCCTGTTTCGACTTTACGCATGATCGTCATCTTGTGCTGAATCAATGGGTGATCAAATACATGTACTTTACTCATTGTTTTGCATCTCCTCTCCATTCTCTTTTCGCATTGTACTCCAAAAAGCAACTGCTTGGGAACTGTTTTCTTCGAATCAATCTCCCAGTGTACTCTTACCTTGAAGAATTGCCTTCGCAGCATATGACCATTCGTTATCCGGTTGTTTCGCTAATTCCTGTAATGTCGTTTTGTAATTGCCGACTTTATTTTTTTGTTCGTAAACCGCCTGCATCCATAAGACATCACTCATGTAACCGGATTCCGGGAAATCATTTCGATACGCAATGTAGTCACTTTGTTTGGTTTCTTTCAGCTTTCCGGCGGCAATCAATTTATAGAAACGTGCCATACCGGCTGTTTCTTTGTTCGTCAGAACATTTCCCGTCAACAATTGGTTCGCCGTTTTATACTCTTTAGACTGAACGGAAGAAACTGCCTCTTGAAGTGCTTGTGCCGGTTCCTTCTTTGACGATTGCACCTCTGTTTGTTCCGTTTCTTTCGATTGATCCGCTTTCGGCTTTTTCGTCGTATTCTTTTTTTCTTCAGATGCCGTCATCTTCTCATTTTTTTGCTTAAGCTGTTCGACTTCTTTTTCTAAAGACGCAAGTTTTTGTTCAACGTTCGTTTGCTCGGAAGCTTTTTTAGGCGGAGCTTCCTCGGAAAAATCAATCTGAGTGATTCCGACGGCCAATAGACCGGCTACGACGATTCCACCTAACCATAACGGATTGCTCTGAAGATTTTTTTTCCACGACTTCAGTTGCGAATGGTTCTGTACAGCAGAAGGATATGCTAAAAAACGTTTTCGGGCCAATCGTTTCCCACCGATTTTTCCTGCAATCGCCAATCGATAACGGTAAATTTCTGCCGGTAACGGTAAAGGTTTCCACTGCCTGAAGCGTGCATCGGCTTGTTCATAAAACCCCGCTTGTTCCATGATGACAATCGCTTTAAAATCTTCAACCAATCGTTTATAGTCACGTTTGGATAAACTTTTATCTTCCAACCATTTCGTAATCTGTGCCGTATTAATCGTTTCCAATTCTGACTGTATGAATTTAGATAAGTCCATCGTTTAAATCCACCCTTAGATTATTCGTGTTCAGTTCAGTATATCAAAAATACTGCTTCGACTTTTATTTTTTGGTGCGAAAACAAAAGTCGAAGCAGTATCCTCTTTTAATTGATTTCTTGAATCTGACCATCTTCCATCCGTAACACGCGGTCACAATAGGATAACATCCGTTCATCATGGGTGATGACGATGACGGTCTTCCCGTACTCATGTGCTTGCTTGCGTAACAGTTCCATTACTTGTTGCGCGTTCGTATAATCAAGGCTCGCCGTCGGTTCATCCGCTAAGACGAGACGCGGATCGTTGACGAGGGCGCGGGCAATTGCCACCCGTTGCCGTTCCCCACCCGATAAGGCGTGCGGTAAGTGATCTCGTCTGTCACGCAAGCCGAAGACCTCCAACTGGGCAGCAGCATCAATTGTTCGTCCTGCTTCTTCCGCCACGAGCTCCAGTTGTTCCGCTGCCGTCAAAAACGGAACGAGGTGTGACTCTTGGAAGATGAAGCCGATTTCTTCGAGTCGCATCTGACGTCGTCCTTCGTCCGATGTATCACTGAGCGGACTTCCATCGAACTGAATCACACCACTTGAAGGCGTCTGCAGTAGACCAAGCAATTGAAGTAACGTACTTTTTCCACTCCCACTCGGTCCGACGAGGGCAATCAGCTCACCTGTATCAGCTTCAAATGAAACATCCTGCAAGACCTTCATCGCTCCATATGTTTGTTCGACCTGTGTCATCTTAATCATCCTGTCATTCCTCCCATCGCATCAGCCGGCTCCAGTTTTTTCAAGGCGCGCAACGGAATCAGACTCCCAAGCATCGCCGTCAACACAATCAACCCACCATATCCGAAACTCGTCATCCATTCAAATCTGAACGGTAGGCTGCCCGGTAAGAGCTGACCAATCGTCCATGTCAAAAGTAAACTGATCAAAAACGAGACTACCGTCAAGAGGAATACTTGTAAGACAAGTCCTTGCCCGATCGTTCGTGTCCGGATTCCAATCGCTTTTAAGATGCCAAGCTGTTTCATCTTCTGCATCGTCAAGATGTAGAAGAAGGCGGTCAAAATCAAGGAACCAATCAAGACGAGCGCAATTCGCATCATTTGGAATGAGTTTTGTTCTGCTGAATAACCCGGTACTTGTTCGACGATTTGTTTTTTCGTATACGTCGCAAGATCCGTCTTGATCGGATCCTGACTGAGGAACGCTGACACATAATTCGTCTTCATCTTGTCCTGCCACGTGTTCCACGTATTTAGTGTCGTCCAAAGAACCGGTGCATGGCTATACCGTCCATCGCTGACCGTCCCGACGATTTCAAACGTCGTCTTTGTCCGGAAATCCGTGATCGTATCACCGACTTTTGTTCCGCTTTGTTTTGCATACTCCGTATCGACCAAGACTTGCCCCGTCTTCAATTCCGACAATTGGCTTGGTCCATATGTCGTATCGGCTGGAGAGGCAAAAACCGTCACATCATCTTTTGTGCCATTCTTTTTCTCAAGGACCATACTTTGGACCCCTAACGCTTCCGTCCCGGACGGCTGATCGGCTTGATCTAAGAACGATCGTGTCAGTTGTCCTTCGGCGTCTTGGCTGAGCGCCATCTGTTCGACCGGTAAGTTCCGGACGACGGCTCCATTGTCATATGCCAGTCCGTCCGCAAGACCGGAAATCATTAAAATCAATAAGACGATCAAGGTCGTCACGATTGCCATCAAGGTGAATCGTTGTTTCATCCGAATTAATTCACGCCACCCCATCTTCATGCTTTATCCCTCCTGCTTGTTCATTACAAGTCTTATCTTAGAGGCTGAAGATGAACGGAACATGAACACGTTAATCGGCTTGTGGAAAATTCAAAATAAACGTCGTCCCGAGCCCGAGTTGGGACTCGATCCGGACCGTCCCACCGAGTTGATGCATCATTTCCTGAACGATTGCGAGCCCGAGACCCGTCCCGCTCGTCCCCCGTGACGCATCGCCTTGATAAAAGCGTTCGAAGGCATGTTCGATCATCTCATCCGTCATCCCTGGTCCTTCGTCACTGATCCGCACCGTGACTGTCTTTTCATTCATCTCGGCTTGGATCGAAATTAACTGTCCGTCTGTCGAGACATGAAGCGCATTCCGGATGAGGTTGTGGAAAATCTGTTCCAGCGCCATCTCGTTTGCGAAAATCATCGTTTTGTGCGGCACGGTCAGGGCGACGGCAATCCCCTGCTCATCCAGTTGATAGCTGAGTGTCTGCAATGTCGCCTGAATCGCCTGACCAAGCTCAATCGGTTGCCGTGTCATCTGTCGTCCTTCGTCGAGTCGGGCGAGCACCAACAATTGCCGTGTCAGTTCCGCCATCCGTGTTGCCTCCTGTTCAATCGTCACAAGCTTCGCCTGGTCTTCCGGTTTCGCTGTCTGTTCGAGTTGTCCGGCATAGCCTTTAATCGTCGTCAGTGGGGATTGGAACTCGTGTGAGACATTCGCGACAAACGTTTTTCGTTCCGCGTCTGATTTCGCGACGGCTTGCGCCATCTCGTCAAACCGACGCGACAGTTCCCCGATTTCATCCTGACCGGTCGTCGCGACTGTGACTGAATAATCTCCCGCCGTCATCTGCTCCGTCGCTTTCGTCAACCGTTTAATCGGACGGACGAGGTAACGGATCGAAAAGACAAGCAGCAGAAAACTGATCAGGACGAGTAACGCGAGAAAGGCACCGACGAACAAATGCAACTCCCGAATCTGCCGGCTTAAATCCGGTCGGATGAAGACGGCGTCCGTTCCCGTATCTGTTTTGAGGGACGCGCCGTACGTATTGATGACTTCATTATCAAATAGACCAAGTAAAAATAAATGAAACGGATAATCCCGCATCCCTTGGTAGACTTGCCCGTCCTGCACAGATTGAATGACATCAAGCGCCAACGTTTCATCACGGAACGGATTGCCGTACCGCTTCACCTGCCCTACTTCCGGGACGACATATATTTGAAAGCCGGTCGCACTGAGCATTTCGTAAAACGAGTCAATCTGTTGGTCACCATGTTGTTCATAATAGGCAAACGACGTCTGAACCGCCTCTTCGACCTTTTTACTATAAGAAGCTTGTAAGACGGTGTAATACAACACATTACTGATTAATAAGGCGATCAAGGCCGATCCCAGCAAGACGAGGCAAACGAGACCAACAATCTTCGTATATAACGATTTCATGACGGGGTCTCCAATCGGTAGCCGAGTCCACGGACGGTCTGGATCTCGATTGCGTCCGTTCCTTCCAGGCGACGGCGCAGTCGTTTGATGTGGACGTCAATCGTTCGATCGTCCCCCATGAAATCAAGTCCCCAGACGTGTTCGATTAATTCTTCCCGACTGAAGACCCGTCCCGGAAAACTGGCTAACTGGTGCAACAAATCAAACTCACGCCGGGGAATCGTTAAGCAGGTCGTCCCGATTGTCAGTTGTTGACTCCGTTTATCGATCGTGAGGTCACCAAACCGTATGACCGGCACGACCGCTTTTTGATAACGCCGCGCGACCGCATGAAGACGAAATACCAATTCTTCCGGATCAAACGGTTTCGTGATGTAATCATCCGCTCCCGCAGTAAAACCATCGCGTTTATCGGTCAGCTCGCCGAGTGCCGTCAGCATCAAAATCGGAATTTCCTGATTCGCCCGCAACAGGGCGCATAATTCAAAGCCACTTCGTCCCGGGACCATCACATCGAGCACTGCGGCTTCAAATACTTGCCCGTCAATCCAATGTGCCGCTTCGTTGCCATCCGCAGTCGCCAGCACACGGTGTCCGTCTGCTTCGAGTGTCTCGCGGACAAGCCGCTGGATGTTCAAATCGTCCTCTACTACTAAAATCTCCACTGTGCTCACTCCTTTCCCGTTCGGTTGATGTCATCAGAAAAACCACCCCGCACTTCTCATCAATCGAAAAGGTAGAGGTGGTCCTGATGCGTCCGAAACTTAACCGCGTTCCGGGTAAAGCGGGAAACGACCTGTCAAGGCCAAGACTTGCTTGTGGGCGCTTGTCAGTGTTTCTGGATCTTCTGGATTTTTCAGAACCAGTTCAATCAGTTCTGCGATTTGTTTCATCTCGGCTTCCTTGAATCCGCGTGATGTCATCGCTGCCGTTCCGATCCGGATACCGCTCGTGACGAACGGACTCGCCGGATCAAACGGAATCGTATTTTTGTTGACCGTGATGCCTGCTTCGTCCAGGGCATGCTCTGCCAGTTTCCCTGTGATCCCAAGTGGTTGGAGATCGACGAGAAGCAGGTGGTTGTCCGTACCGCCAGAGACGATCCGCAGTCCACGTGCTGTCAACTCTTCGCCAAGGACTTTTGCGTTGGCGACGACTTGCCCGATGTAATCCTTAAAGTCAGGTGCTAATGCTTCCGCAAACGCAACGGCTTTCGCTGCGATGACGTGCATGAGCGGTCCGCCTTGGATTCCCGGGAAAATCGATTTATCGATTGCTTTGGCATGTTCTTCCTTACACAGAATCATCCCGCCGCGTGGTCCACGAAGCGTCTTGTGCGTCGTCGTCGTAACGAAGTGCGCATGTTCGACCGGATTCGGATGAAGACCGGCGGCGACGAGTCCCGCGATGTGCGCCATATCGACCATCAGGTAGGCACCGACACTGTCCGCAATTTCACGGAATCGTTTGAAGTCAATCACGCGCGGATAAGCCGATGCTCCCGCAACGATCAGTTTTGGTTTATGTTCTTCCGCAAGCTTCGCGACGACATCGTAATCGATCATCTCTGTTTTTGGATCGACGCCGTACTCGACGAAGTTGTATTGAACACCGGAGAAATTCACAGGACTGCCGTGTGTCAGGTGACCACCATGGGAAAGGTTCATCCCGAGGACCGTGTCGCCTTGATCGAGAATCGTGAAGTAGACGGCCATGTTGGCTTGAGCACCTGAGTGCGGCTGAACATTGACGTGTTCTGCTCCAAAGATGGCCTTCGCACGATCACGTGCCAAGTTTTCCGCTAAATCGACGAACTCACAACCGCCGTAATAACGACGACCCGGGTAACCTTCTGCGTATTTGTTCGTCAGCACGCTGCCTTGAGCTTCCATGACCGCTTGTGAGACAAAGTTTTCTGACGCAATCAACTCGATATTATCGCGTTGACGTCCTAGTTCCTTGCGCATAGCCGAAAAGAGTTCCTCATCTTGCTGTTTCAGATACGTTAGTGGTGTTTGTTCCATCTGAATTCCCCCATTCATTTCGATAGACCTATCTTAACACGAATAATCGATAACGGGCACCCTCTAAAAACACATTAAAAAAGCAAGGGGAATGCAACCCCTTGCGCAAATCATTCGTATTTAGCACGTGCGCCACCAATTAGTTTTGGTCGCGTGACGGCTGCCGTCACATGCGCCTCACCGATTTCGCGGTGCGGCAGACGAACCGGAATCGCCACATGTTTCAAGTGCATCCCGATGAACGTGTCTCCGATATCAATCCCGGCATCGGCCTGAATCGCTTCAACGACGACCGGTGCCGAAAAACGTTGATAGGCAACACTCGCCATCGAACCACCTGCTTCCGGAACCGGAACGACCGTCACGGCTTCGAGTCCGAGACGTTCGACGATTTGCCGTTCCAGCGTCAAAGCACGGTTGATGTGCTCACAGCCTTGAAACGCAAGATCGACTTGGTGCGAACGGCGGAACGTATCAAAGACATCAAATAACGCTTCTGCGACTTCGGGCGAACCCGCTTTACCGATTTGTTTACCGATGACTTCACTCGTTGAACAACCGATGACGAGCAGCTTCCCTTTTAACGGGAAGCGTTCATTCAGTTCCGTCAACGACGCTTCGAGATCTTGTTTGATTTGTTCCAAATCCATTTACTTCACCTCATAATCCGAGATTTTGCAGACACGGTTTTCGTGACGTCCGCCTTCGAATTCCGTCTCAAGCCAGATTTTCGCGATGTCACGCGCAAGACCTGGCCCGATGACACGTTCGCCCATCGTCAAGATATTCGAGTTATTATGCTGACGCGTCGCTTTGGCACTGAACGTATCATGGACGAGTGCGGCTCGGATACCTTTGACTTTGTTCGCAGCGATGCCGATCCCGATGCCGGTCCCGCAAATTAAAATCCCGCGGTCGAATTCACCGTTCGCGACCGCTTCCGCGACCGGAATCGCGACGTCCGGATAATCGATGGATTCAGCTGAATACGTGCCGAAGTCCGTATAATCCATTCCAAGCTCCTGTAAGAGTTCAGTCAGTTCTGCTTTTAACTTAAAACCACCGTGGTCTGCTCCAATTGCTACTTTCATTGTTACGATTCCCCCGTTTGTTTAGGTTGTTTTTTCGGAAGTTTCCGGTTGTCCGGTGCTTTTCTTCCGTTTCCGTTCTGTGTCAATTTTAACACAAGACGGTTGACGAGGGGTTCGAGTTCATTTCGGACCTGGCGATAGACGTTCATCGATCCGCCGTACGGATCATTGATGTCCCGTTCAAGACCGGTCACATACTCATACAGCGTAAACGTCCGGTCTTTCAGTTCCGGGTACCGTTCGCCGACTTCTTGTTTATGGCTGCGTGTCATCGTCAAGATGATATCCGACCAACGCCCGAGAACGTCGTCAAATACTTGCGTATAATGTTCAAGTTCAATGCCGCGCTCACGTAAGACCTGCAATGCGTTTTCAGAAGCATCGAACCCTTGCATCGAACGCAGACCGGCGGAACGGACATCAAATTCTTGATCGGCCACTTTTGAGCGTAATAATGCCATCGCCATCGGGCTGCGGCATGTGTTTCCTGTACAGATAAACAATACACGACGTGTGCTCATCTCAGTATCCTCCTTCTTTACGGGCGAATGATCCGACCACCTGCTGCCTTGTGGAGCCGATTTCGGACTGCTAGCCCAACCCCTTCTTCTGATAGGTCCCGTACAAAAATCTGATCTACTGTCGTCTGATCAAATCGCCGTAAACAATCGTAAAGACGTTGCGCAGCTGTTTCCATCGTCGTTCCGAGGAAACAACGGACATCGGCTTCGATGTCTTCTCCGTCAAAAAGAATGACGCCTGTCTTTTGTCCAGTTTGGCGTGCTTCATCGATGAGTTGTTGCAGGAATGAGAGGTCACCCGCTACAACGGATAAGGTGGCTTCCGGTGCATAGTGCGTGTACTTCATACCTGGTGCCTTCGGTGTCTGGTCCTTCATCGATAAGGCAGGATCAAGTGCCGTGTCCCCGATGATCGATTCGATCTGTTCCCGCGTCACGCCACCCGGTCGTAAAATCACCGGTGGATTCACGGTACAGTCGATGACCGTCGATTCGACACCAATTCCGGTCTCCCCACCATCGACGATTGCGGCGATGCGGCCCGAGAGGTCATGCGCGACGTGCGCAGATGACGTCGGTGAGGGTTTTCCGGAACGGTTGGCACTTGGTGCAGCAAGACCCAGCCCGGTCGCTTCGATCAACTGAAGCGCCAGCGGATGGTCCGGCATCCGTAATCCGATCGTATCCAGTCCTGCGGTGACGAGTGAGGATGCACGCCCGTTTGATTCTAAAATGATCGTTAAGGCACCCGGCCAAAACGTATCCATCAATTGCGCCGCGACATCCGGAATATGAGTGACGAACTGCTTTGCCTGTTCGACGGATGCGACATGGACAATCAACGGATTGTCGGAAGGTCGACCCTTCGCGGCGAAAATTCGCCGAACGGCCGTTTCGCTCGTCGCATCCCCTGCGAGACCATAAACGGTCTCCGTCGGAATCGCGACGACTTCACCTTCCTGTAATAGTCGTACCGCTTCATTTAATGTCTCCTGCTGAATCATTTCCGTCTTCACTCTGGACAATCCTTTCGTTCCGCATACACGATACGGTCTTTACCGTTTATATCTTTTAAAATACCCGTTTCTACAGTTGGATAACGTTTTTTTAACATCATTTGCACTTCTTGCCCTTGATTGTGTCCGATTTCAAACGCAATCAACCGAAAATCATCGCGCAGGATCCGACTGCTTTCTTCAATCAGACGGCGGTAGAACACGAGTCCGTCTTTCCCGCCAAACAAGGCGAGGTGTGGTTCGTGGTCAAATACGACATCACTGAGTAATTCATCTTCTTCAATATAAGGTGGATTCGAGACTAACACCCGAACGGAATCATCAGCAAGCGGTGCCAGCAAATCACCTTCCAAAAAAGTGATCTCTCCTCCAAGCGTCTGTTGGTTTTCTTTGGCGACCGCAATGGCATCTGGTGAAATATCGACCGTCGTGACCGGTTGTCCGAGTTCAAGCGCAAGCGTCAGACAAATCGCTCCGCTACCGGTCCCGATATCAACGATTTCCCCCGGTTGGAATGTTTCTCCTTGCAGGCGTCCAGTCACGAATTCAATCAGCTCTTCCGTCTCCGGCCGCGGAATGAGCACGGCCGGTGATACACGGAAATCCCGTCCGTAAAACGGCTGGTAGCCGATCAAATGTTGGACCGGGACACCATTTAAATGTGCCAATAAATATTCGCTGAACAACAGGTCCTGTTCCGGCTCGAGTTCGTCCGACAAGCGGATTAACAATCCGGTCCGGTCGACCTGTAAAACATGCATAAGTAACCATTCGGCACTCGAGGCCTCGCGTCCTGCCGTCACGAGCATCGTTTGTGCCTGATTGAGACGTTTTGCGATTCGCATCAGTTCGCCGCCTCCGATGCCCGGGCCTGGTACTCCATCACGAGGGTATCGATGACTTCATCCATCTCGCCCTGGAGAATCCGGTCGAGTTTTTGAATCGTCAAACCAATCCGGTGATCGGTGACACGGTTTTGGGCGAAATTATACGTCCGGATCCGTTCTGACCGGTCGCCCGTCCCGACCGCCGATTTTCGTTTTTCATCATACTCGGCCTGCTGCTCGCGTTGAATCTTATCGTAAACACGTGCCCGAAGAACTTTCATCGCTTTTTCTTTATTTTTAATCTGTGACTTTTCATCCTGACAGCTGGCGACGATGCCCGTCGGTACGTGCGTGACACGGACGGCCGACTGGGTCGTGTTGACCGATTGTCCGCCCGGTCCGCTCGACGTGAACGTATCGACACGGACATCCTTGTCGTGAATCTCGACTTCGACATCTTCTGCTTCCGGCAAGACAGCAACCGTTGCGGTCGATGTATGAATCCGTCCGCCCGACTCTGTTGACGGGACACGCTGGACGCGGTGGGCACCGTTTTCGTATTTTAATTTCGAATAGGCCCCGCTGCCTTTGACGATGAAGATGATTTCCTTGTAGCCGCCAAGCTCCGTATAACTGGCATCGATGATTTCAATCTTCCAGTTTTGTTTTTCGGCGAACTTCGAATACATCTTAAAGAGGTCACCGGCAAATAAAGCCGCTTCATCGCCGCCTGCCGCACCGCGGATTTCGACGATGACGTTTTTATCATCGTTCGGATCTTTCGGCAGGAGCAGAGCTTTCAGCTTCGTTTCGAGTTCCTTGATTTCCGGCTCAAGTACGGCGACTTCCTCTTTTGCGAGATCGCGCATCTCCGGGTCCGTCAACATATGACGTGCCTCCTGGTAGGCTTCCATCTTATCGCGGTAGACGCGGTAGACTTCGACGGTCGGTGCGAGTTGCGACTGTTCCTTCGACACCTCACGCAATTGATTTGTATCTTTGATGATGGCGGGGTCCGCCAACAGGTCATTTAATTTTTCATAACGGTCTTCCAAGGCACTTAATCGCTCTAACATTTTCGGTCATCCTTCCTGATGATTCTTCTGTCGTCAGTATAGCAAATATTTAAAGTCACGTTACGTCGTAGAAACATTTCTTCCTTTTAAAAATGTTTCCGCTTACTCCTTTTTCCTCCACTTGACGTCCTGGATGGAATTTCCTATAATTAGTGTACTAATTGAATTAATACACTTAAGGAGGTAATCGAATGTTTACGGTTGATCCTAAAAGTTCGTTGCCGATCTACGAGCAACTGGTCGCCCAAATCATCCGTGCGATTGCCCGCGGACTGCTCCGGTCCGGCGAACAGATGCCGTCGGTCCGCGAACTGGCGAGCACGTTACTCGTCAATCCGAATACCGTTTCCCGTGCCTACCAGGAACTCGAGAGCCGTAATTTCATCGTCACGATGCGCGGCAAAGGTTCCTTTATTTCGGACTTACCGATCGAACAGGTCAAACAGGCTGCGATTCAACCGCATGTGCAGACACTTTGCGCCGTAGCCGATGAATTATCGATATCCAACGCAGATCTTTATCAACTACTTATCCATACAAGGGAGGATTCATCATGTTGACCGTGTCTCACCTGACCAAACAGATTGATTCCAAAATGATTTACGAAAACGCCTCATTCACGTTACCTGCCGGGACGATCACGGCACTGATCGGACGAAACGGCGCCGGTAAGACGACGTTACTGAAGACACTCGTCGGAGCACTGGAACCGTCCCGCGGCAAAGTCGAATGGAACCAACAGTCGATTCACCATGTTCCTTCAGCACGACAGCATCTGTTTTTAGTACCGGATTCCGTCGGCGTCTATCGCCAGATGACACTGGGGGAATTAATCGGCTTTTACAATGCGTTTTATCCGAATTTTGAGCGGACTTTCATTGAAAACTATTGCCGGTCGTTGAATCTCGATCGTGGACGCCGCGTCACCTCACTCTCGAAAGGTCAGGCCCAGCTGTTTTTACTGCAGCTTGCTTTCGCGACGAATGCACCGGTCCTGTTACTCGATGAACCGACGGATGGACTCGACCGGATCAACAAACGAAATTACTTAAAACAACTCGTGACGCTGCTTGCTGAACGTCAAACCGCTGTCTTGATTGCGTCCCATCAATTAGAGGAACTTGATTCACTGGCCGACCGGATCATGACGATCGAACAACATCTCGTCAAAGAACCGCAAACACTCGAAGATGCAAAATCCAGCATGCAGAAATGGCAACTCGCCTATGAGACGGTCCCGGATTTCCAACATCATGACGTCCACGTCTTATCGCAGACCGGCCGGGTCGTGACGCTGATCGTCCGCTCGGAAGCCGGTGCCGCTTACGTCGACAAGACGAATCCGTTACTGAGAGATGTGTTACCTGTCCAACTCGAAGATTACTTTTTAGGAACGTTCGGAGGCGATCAACATGTATAAACAACTGATCCGTTATCATATCAAGCAGGGCATCTGGCCACTCGCATCCCTTTTCCTGCTCGCCGTCTTCAGTTACGGCTTCGGCAGTTACACGGTCATCGACAACTTCGGTACATACGGCGGCGCAGAAAACGAAATCATCCAGTCCGTCCTCGTCAGTCCGAGTTTTGCCGGATTCGGTGCGATTTTGATGGCTGTCTTCGCGATTTTAATTCTCGGAAAAGAGCGGGGGAGCGGTCGGAGTTTAATGCTCCATGCTTTGCCGGTCAATAAAAAAACGCTTTACTGGATCAAATGGAGTCTCGGTGTCGCAATCTTGCTGATTCTGCCGATCATCGGTTTCTTCGTCAGCTGGCTGATCTTACAAGGAATCGGCGGCATCAATCCTTTCGATTATGTCAGCTCTTCTGATCTGGCACTCGATTTTGTCTCTTATTTCGTCTTCGATCTCGTCGTCTTCAGTATCTTTTTGCTCACGGGAACGATTGCCGGTGACGTCATTGGCCAATTGTTACTCGGACTGTTCTTCCTGTTCTTAAACTATCTGACCTTTTTTGCAATCGTCGCCATCACGACGCTCGGATTTGGTCTGGCCGAGGAGACGGATTCGTCGTTCGATTTCCTGACGACGACGGCTTCCTCGTTCACCTTATTGTTCCAAGGCGAACAGTTAATCAGCGCTCTCGTGTTCAATCTGGTGTTGCTTGTCATCTTAATCAGTTGTGGTAGCCTGCTTTATGTCCGAAGCGAAAATGAGCGGCTCGGCCGTTTTACGGTTTTTCCGAAAATTCATCCGCTGTTAATCATCGTCTTCTCTGTCTATACCACCATTTTACTGGCTGCCGTCATCGGCGTGATTTCGTCTGAAAATCAATTTTTATACTGGCTCGCCGTTGCGATTCTCGCTTGGCCTGCTTTCAGTTCGTATCGCCGGATGATTGGGTGGAAACGTTGATTCCGTGCTACACTATCCCCAACACTTTGGATAAAGGACGGAAACAATGATGCCAAAATATCTTCAGATTTATCAACAATTGGTCGACCATATTCAGGACGGGACGTTACCGGCCGAAACCAAACTTCCTTCCGAAACGGAACTGATGCAGGAATTCGGTGCCAGCCGCGGAACGGTCCGCAAAGCAATCGATGCGTTACAGGACAAGGGCTTCGTCCGCAAACACCAGGGAAAAGGTGTTTTCGTACTCAGTCAGGATGCGATTGCCTTTCAATTCAACGGTATCGTCAGCTTTTCTGAAGCCCACCGGCAAATGGGCGAACATGACGTCCAAACCGATGTCATCTCCTGTGAGCTGATTGAAGCGACCGAGGAACTTGCTCACTTGTTCCATGTCACACCCGGTACGTCACTCACACGGGTCAAACGCGTCCGGTCGATTGACGGCGAACGGGTCATCTTTGATATCAACCTGTTCGTGACGTCCCTCGTCCCCGGTCTAACGAGAGAAATTGCCGGCGCGTCGATCTATGCGTACATCGAACAGACACTCGGACGGCAGATCAGTTATGCTAAACGAAAAATCGAGGCGCAACCCGCGACCGCAGAAGATAAACAGTACCTGGATTTAGAAGGCACCTCTCATGTCATCGTCATCACGAATGATACGTATTATTATGAGGGACAGCATTTTGAACGGACGCAGTCGCGGCACCGGCTCGATAAGTTTCAGTTTACGGATATTGCTCGACGCTAAGGACTCTAAACTCAGAGTCCTTTTTTGTTTTTTTTTCAGGAATCGTTCATTCTTCCATTTGAATGTTATATTATAAAAATGTAAACCAAATTTTAGGTTTCTTTTTATATTTTTTAACTGGAGGTTTTGCCATTGCCATTTAAGAAAGGATTACAGACCCTACTAAAACGTAGTCAGGACGTATCCACCATTGATGAACATTTCATGGAAAACCATCCGGATGCGATTTATACACTCGACATATTAGGACGCGTTACGCGTCTAAATGATAAAACCTCTTCCCTGCTCGGTTATACCAGACGTGATTTAATGAATCATTTCAGTTTTTTCATTCATCCGGAGGATCAAGGGCCAACACTTCAACAGTTCCAGAAAGTCATGTCCGGGAGCAGCCAAACCTATACCATACGTGTCCGTCACGCGAACGGACAGTATCTTGAGATGCAAATCGTCAACATCCCGATCTTTTCAAACGATTTGATCGTCGGCGCTTACGGGATTGCGCGTGATTTAACGGCCAACCGTGTGATGAAACAGCAGATGGACGCGATTCAATTTGATCAACAATTGGTCGAGACGCTTCCCGGTATCGCCATTGCCGCTTTTAATGAAGACGGCTGTTTGTTACGTGCGTCCGATTCGTTCGCCGAACTGTTTGGTGTTTCACCGGACCAAATCAAGGCATTGTCTAAACAAGAACTGTTTCAACGAATCGATCCTGCCTATCAGCAAGAATTTCGGGAGTATCTCGATTTACTAAAAGCCAATCGTCTTCTGCCTTCGCTTGATATTGAAACCCGTGTCCTGCATCCGCAATATGGTTTTCAAGATGTCTTTTGCCGGTGTGCGTTCCGTCAGACTGACTCTCAAGAGCACGCAGAGTTGACGTGTGTCATCTACAACTTATCAGAACACAAATCGCTTGATAAACAGCTTCATGATGAAAAGGAAAAGTTACTGACGTTCCAACAAGTCTCGACCAGTGCCATCTACCGTTACGATTTTATGGAAAAGACAATCATTTTCCATACACGCGGCTTTGAGAAGATTTTTTCCGGCATCCTTCACCACTATGAAGCCACGGAAGGAATCTGGGAAACGGATTTGATTTTGGAAGAAGACCGTTCGAAAGTTGAAGCGAGTCACCAGCGTATCCTCGCCAACCATGAAATCGAACTTTCATACCGGATCCAACACGACGGAATATTGTATTGGGTATTAGAAAACCGGACGCCGATCTGCAACACAGACGGTATCGTCTCCGCCTTTCAAAGTGTCATTCAAGACATCACCCAGTTAAAACAGCAGGAAGAGAAAATCTTTCAGCTGGCCATGCATGACCGCGTGACCGGTCTGCCGAACCGGACGCTCGTCCTCGAGAAAATCGCGCAATGGATCAAGACGTATCCGACGTTCAGTGTCCTGACGGTCAGTTACAATACGCTCCAGGACATCAATCATGATTTCGGTTATGCGATCGGCGATAAATGGCTGTCGAAAACGGCGACCCAACTCTTACACCAACTTCCAGGCGCTTCTTACTTCGGTCATCTGTACGGTGACGAATACATCGTCCTGTTCCCGAACGTCGTCTCGGAATGTTCGATCAACAAAATCTGCGAACAATTGCTTGAGCTATCCAAACAAAAAATCGTCATCGATTCTTACGAATGGTATCCGGCCATCGGAATCGGTGTAAGCCGGTTCCCGGAAGATGCCGATTCGGCGGAAGAACTTGTCAAGGCGGCGAGCATCGCTCTCGGACGAGCCCGTGTCAATGACTACAGCGTCTATTCGTCGACCTTCAATATCGAGACATACCGGCGCCATGAGCTTCAAAAAAGTATTCGGACCGCTATCCGACGCAACGAACTGTTTCTCGAATACCAGCCAAAGGTCAATGCCTGGTCCGGAACAATCGTCGGAGCGGAAGCCCTGATTCGTTGGCAGCATCCGGACTGGGGACGGATTCCGCCAAACGACTTCATCCCTTTGTCTGAAGAAAGTGAGATGCATATCCTGATTGCCGACTGGGTGCTCGAAGAAACATGCCGGAACATCAATCAATGGATTCTTGCCGACTTACCGATTGTTCCGATTTCGATCAATGTCTCTCCGAAACGATTGATCCATGGAAACTTTGCCGAGACCTGCCAAGAGACACTCCAACGCTTCGGAGTTTCACCAAGCATGCTTGAAATCGAGATTCTCGAGACTGATGTCTTGTTTGATAACAGTAAAATCCAACAATCGCTTCAAATGCTGAGTCAAATGGGGATCAAGATTGCCTTAGATGATTTCGGAAAGGGGTATTCCTCGATTTCTTATCTACAACAGTATCCGATTGATACGATTAAGATTGACCGACAGTTCGCGACGACATTGGTCCAGGATAAAAAAACACAATCCGTTGTCCGGAGTATCCTCTTCATGGCAAAGGAATTCGGCATGGGTGTCGTCGCAGAAGGTGTCGAGACGATGGGGCAACTCCATTTCCTAAGAGGACTGGAATGTACGACCATCCAAGGGTACTTATTCAGTAAACCGTTACCAAAAGTACATTTTGAACGCGCGATGCGAGAACGACAGATTGCGGCGACGGAAGCGATGACTGCTCCGACCAGCAAACGGACGGTCGATGCCTCGATTACGATTCAACGACTGAACGGACAGGATATCCATGTTGGTCGAACAAACATCACGGTCTCCAAAGGAACGATGCATGGTGTTTCCTTCTATTCACCGCTGCATTTGCCTGTTCATGAAGGGATCGAACTCGTCTTGATTTTGAATCAGCAGTCGATTCCAGTCCGACCGCTCCAGGCGATTGAACTGGATAATGGTCTGATCGAATATGAATGCCAGTACTTGGATGTGAAGCAGTCCCATCTCGTCTTTGAGGCGTTGCAATCTTCCTGAAAAAATAAGTCGGACTCTAACATAATCGGTTCTTCTTGAAGACCAGCTTCCGGGCTGGTCTTTTTTTATAATTAAAGCGGCCTCAAACTTATCTATATAAGTTGTTGACTTAACTTATATAGATAAGTTAAGATGAGTGTGCGCATATAAGAAAACGTTTTCATTTCAAATGAGTCCTCAGTTTAATCCATAAAGGAGAATGTGAGATGAAACCCAACTACCGGCAAATTGCAGAACAGATCATCGAACGAATCGGTGGTAAAGACAACGTTGAGCAGGCAGCCCATTGTGTCACCCGCCTCCGCTTGACATTAAAGGATCAAAGTCTGGTCGAGCAGGAAGCATTGCTCGAAGTCCCGCTCGTCAAAGGAGCTTTCCTCAATGCGGGTGTCTATCAAATCGTAATCGGCGCAGGTGACGTCGACCGTGTGTACGCCGAGTTCATTCAATTGACCGGCTTACAAGCAACGACGATCGCCGACGTTAAATCGTCCGGCGCCTCCAAGATGAATCCGTTCCAAAAATTGATTAAAATCTTTTCCGATGTCTTCATGCCAATCATCCCGGCCATTATCGTCGCCGGACTGTTAATGGGAATCAACAATCTGTTCGGCATCGAGTTTGGCGGCAAGACGATGATCGAACGGTATCCGAACCTGCAAGGCTTATGGGATTTGATCAACATGATGGCTAACACGGCCTTCGTCTTCCTGCCGGCACTGGTCGGCTGGTCCGCCACGAAACGCTTTGGTGGCAGTGAAATCCTCGGAATCGTCATGGGTCTGATGCTCGTGCACCCGGATCTTCTGAATGCTTGGAATTACGGTCAAAGTGCACTAAAAGGGGATATTCCGACATTCAATATCCTCGGCTTATTTGAAATTGAAAAAGTCGGCTATCAGGGACAGATTTTACCGGTCCTCGCGGCCGCTTACGTCTTAAGTACAATCGAACGGTGGCTCAAAGATCGTGTCCCGAATGCGATTCAGTTGTTGGTCGTCCCGATTACAACGATTACCTTAACCGGTTTTCTGGCACTTGCCGTCATCGGACCGGTCACCCGTCAAATCGGGGACTGGATTACAATCGGCGTCGTCAACACGTTTGAAGCCGTTCCCTTACTCGGCGCGTTACTTTTTGGTGCCCTTTATGCCCCACTTGTCATCACAGGGATGCACCATATGTTCATCGCTGTCGACTTACAATTGATCGGACAAAGCGGGACGACATTCATCTGGCCGATGATTGCGATTTCAAACATCGCCCAAGGATCAGCGACACTTGCGATGTTGTTCCTCGCGAAAAATTTCAATGATAAAAACATGGCCTCGACTTCGGCCATCTCGGCTTACTTCGGCATCACCGAACCCGCCATGTTCGGCGTCAATCTCCGGTTCAAGTATCCGTTTTACGCGGCACTTGTCGGATCAGCGATTGCGTCTTCCTTCATCGCCGTCAGCGGTGTGCTCGCACCGGCGATTGGTGTCGGCGGTCTTCCGGCATTCATCTCGATCGTTCCGGGATCGATTCTGTCGTTCATCATCGGAATGGTTATCGCAATTATCGTTCCGATTGTCTGTACGTTCCTGTTCCATTATGTCTCAACGAAACGCGCCCGGAAAGCGGCACTCAAAGAGGCCGCATAACCGTTTTTAGAAAGGTGTGACCTGATATGAACCTTATTACAACCGACTGGCGTAAATCCGCCGTCTATCAAATCTATCCGAAAAGTTTTTACAGTCCGGAAGGCAAACCGACCGGCACCCTGCGCGGCGTGACCGCGAAACTCGATTACCTGGCGGAGCTCGGCGTCGATTACCTTTGGCTGACGCCGGTCTATGCGTCACCGCAACGCGACAACGGTTATGATGTCAGTGACTATTATGCGATTGATCCGTCTTACGGCACGATGGCAGACTTTGACGAATTGATTGCGGAAGCGGATAAACGCCAGTTATCCGTCATGATGGATATCGTCGTCAATCACTGTTCGACGGACCATGACTGGTTTCAGAAAGGACGACATCCGGACAGCCCCTACCACAACTACTTCATCTGGCGGGACGAACCAACGGATTGGGTATCGAAATTCGGAGGTCCTGCCTGGTCGTTTGACGACATCGCCGGTAAGTACTATCTGCACCTGTTCGACGAGACGCAGGCCGATCTCAACTGGGAAAACCCGGCACTCCGGGAAGCCGTCTATCAGATGATGTGCTTCTGGCGTGATAAAGGTGTCCGCGGTTTCCGGCTCGATGTCATCAACTTGATTTCAAAAGACGACAGTTTTGCGAATGACCCGACCGGTGACGGACGGAAACACTACACGGACGGTCCACGTGTCCATGACTACCTGCAGGAGATGAATCAACGTGTCTTTGCCGGTCACGACTTGATGACCGTCGGTGAAATGTCGTCGACGACACTCGATCATTGCCTCCGTTACTCGAGTACAAATGAACAGGAGTTGAAGATGACGTTCAACTTCCATCATCTAAAAGTCGATTATCCGAACGGGGAGAAATGGACGGCGGCGCCGTTCGATTTCCTGGAGCTGAAACGGATTATCTCCGACTGGCAGGTCGGGATGCAGGGAAATGCCTGGAATGCGATTTTCTGGTGTAACCATGACCAACCCCGTGTCGTCAGCCGGTTTGGTGACGATACGGTTTACCGGGTAGAAAGTGCGAAGATGCTTGCGACGACATTACATGGATTGCAAGGAACACCGTACATCTATCAAGGGGAAGAGATCGGAACACCGAATCCGGACTTCACGGACCTGACCGATTACCGGGATGTCGAGACGCTGAATGCCTACACCGAAAAGATGGCGCTCGGTCAAACGGAAGCTGACATTTTGGCAGCAGTCCGTCAAAAATCCCGCGATAATGCCCGGACACCGATGCAATGGGATGCTTCACCGAACGCCGGTTTCTCGACCGCGACACCGTGGATTCCGGTTCCTGAAAACCATACCTCAATCAATGTCGAAGCGGCGCTCGCCGACCCGGACTCTGTTTTCTATCATTACAAAAAGCTGATTCATCTGCGCAAACAGTATGATGTCTTGACGAACGGAAGTTACCGGCTTCTCACACCTGACGATCTCTCGCTTTGGGCGTACGAACGGACGACCGACGACGAACAGGTTCTCGTTCTGTCGAACTTTTACGGCACGACAATTTCGTTCACGTTACCGAACGAGTGGCTTGATCATCAGGTGTTGATTCAGAACTATCCGGATGTCTTAATGACGTCAGGGCACATAACATTACGCCCTTACGAATCCATCATGCTGTATCAAACGACTTAAACAAAGAAATCCCGCACTCTCTATATGAGAATGCGGGATTTTTTGCAACATCAGTGATTTCAGGAAATTCGTCGTTCGGCTTCTTCCCGTTTCAGCTGTTCCCGGAACAATCGTGTTTCTGCGATGACGACACCGGACAAACCAATCAAACCAATCAAATTCGGAATGGCCATCAGTCCGTTGAAGACGTCGGAAATTGCCCAGACCATGTTCAAGTTCGTCGTCATCGCACCCAGTCCCGCGACGAGCACAAACAGAATCCGGTACGGTAAAATCGACTTTTGACCAAACAGATAATAAATTGATTTTTCACCGTAATACGACCATCCGAGAACCGTTGAGAAGGCAAACATGACGAGACCAATCGTCACGATGTACTTCCCGGCCGGTCCAAGGAAGACTTCAAAGCTGGCTGTCGTCAATTCGACCCCTTCCAGCTTTTTATCGAGTTGACCACCCATAACAAGCGTCAATCCGGTCATCGAACAGACGACAAGCGTATCCAGAAACACCTGTGTCATCGAGACGAGCGCCTGACGTCCCGGAAAATCCGTCTTCGCAGCGGCTGCTGCAATCGGTGCAGAACCGAGACCCGCTTCATTCGAAAAGACCCCACGGGCGACCCCGTAACGAATTGCGGCACCAATGGCACCACCCGTAATCGCTTCGTTCGAGAACGTACTGCTGAAGATCGTCGCGAGTGCTCCCGGAATCAGATCAAAGTTCATGACCATGATGAGGAGTCCGCTTCCGACATAAAAGAAAATCATGAACGGCACAAAGTAACTGACGACTCTGCCGATTGATTTGACCCCGCCTAGAATGACGACCCCCGTCGCCACCATCAAGACGATTCCGGTTACATACAACGGCACGTCGAACGTTGACTTCATCGCCAGCGCAACAGAGTTTGTCTGAACACCGTTTCCGATTCCAAAGGCGGCAATCGAAGCAAAAGCGGCAAACAACACACCCAACCATTTTTGTTTCAACCCCCGTTCGAGATAGTACATCGGCCCCCCGGCCATCTGTCCTTTCTCATCGACGACACGGTACTTGACGGCGAGAATCGCCTCGGCATACTTCGTCGCCATTCCAAATAATCCGGACAACCACATCCAGACAATCGCACCCGGTCCCCCGAGGACGACTGCTGTTGCGACGCCGACGATATTCCCTGTACCGACCGTCGCCGCAAGTGCTGTCATCAATGCCTGAAAATGACTGATATCCCCTTCCGACGTATCATCCTGGTGCTTCGAGAATGCCAGTTTCAGGGCATACGGAAGCTTCGTAATTTGAATGAATCCGAGTCGTATCGTCAAGTAAATCCCCGTACCGACCAAAAAGATAAGCAACGGCGGTCCCCATACGAAATCGGATACCGTGCCAATCCAATCACTGAACGATGTACCCATTCTGTTTCCCCTCCTTCAATCCGGTATGTACTTTTCTATTTTTTCAGAATTTACAGATAATTGTCAACACTTAATTTCAGATGCATAGGATTGCGCAACTTATATTTTTTAATAGTTTAGAAATGATTAAATCATCACAACAAACGCCTTCTCGGGGAGAACCCAAAAGACGTTTGCTTTTTATCTGTTACGATACTTATTGATTTGCACTCGGTAATTCCTGGGCATCTTTTGCTTCCGCCGGCAATTCAATCGACTGAATTTCATTAAATTTCGAGAACGTCGATTCGTTTTTCATCGAAAAGTCCGTTTTCCCGTCAACCGCAAACTCCATCTCCATATCCATCGTTTTTGGATAGTAGGTTTTTGCGTCATAGGTCATCGAGTAGACCATCTTTTTATACTCAATTTGATCCATGACCTCTTTCATTTGATTAAATTGCCCGGACTGTTCCAGGGAATCCTTCATAAACGCTTTCAACTGATCCCCTTTTAAATCCACATCTACTTGATAGACGTTACCGCTCTTTTTAACTGTCCAGCTGTCTTTATATTTTTTCAATAATTGCAGGTTTTTATCTGTTGAGACGGTTGATTTCATCTGATTCATCATCTCACCGAGTTGGGATGCATCCTGAACAAACCACTGATCATTTTGAGAGAGGTACAACTTATCATCCATGATATAACTTTCCACCTGAAGATCTTTTCCATCTTGCGGGTTTTTCATATTAACTGTCTG
Organism: Exiguobacterium sibiricum 7-3; assembly: GCF_000620865.1. Classification (NCBI taxonomy): domain Bacteria; kingdom Bacillati; phylum Bacillota; class Bacilli; order Caryophanales; genus Exiguobacterium; species Exiguobacterium artemiae. The sequence continues at coordinate 347,480 of NZ_KK211190.1, read as the reverse complement.
ATGCATTGCGAGCGGTTCTTGAATCAGATCGACCGTTACACTCTGATCCACCGTCATGTCGCCAACATCCGATGCCGTCGTTCCTTCCATCCGGAACGATTTAATGTCTTCTTGCGCATTCGATGCTTTTTTCAGCAACTCCGTATTCGAAAGCTGTTTCGACCCGTTCTCCCCTTGACCATCTTCTATCGTCTGGTCATTACACCCTGCTAATCCAATCGTTGCCGTGAGGAGCCCGATCGTCATCCACCTTGTCTTCTTCACCGTCATTCCTCCTTCAAACAGATTATCTTTCTTTACGATCTGTCACTGGAAAATGTTTCAAAACCACTTCTTATCTTATTACCGTTCTGACTCTTTTTTACTCATCAAACTTAACGTCCATCTGTCCAACGTAAATTTTAAACTTTGATTCTTAACAAAACTTTACACCGGTCAAACGTTCGTTTTACAGTCCAAAGCTAGAGTTAGTCCTGTAGATCTGAACCGTACTCATTTTCCTGAAGGAGGAACCATCCATGAAGTTGAAACGAATCATCCCGATTGTGGCATTATCGACATTATCCCTTAGCACGATGATCTCGACAGATGACGCCGAGGCAAAAACAAAATCATCCAAATCCCCGGAAATCCGGAACGTCATCTTTTTGATTGGAGACGGGATGGGTGTCTCGTATACGTCTGCTCACCGTTATCTCAAAAACGATCCAACGACGCCAATCGCTGAGAAAACAGCATTCGATAAATATCTTGTCGGTCAACAGATGACTTATCCGGAAGACCCGGAGCAAAACATCACCGACTCGGCGTCTGCCGCGACGGCAATGTCGTCCGGTGTCAAAACATATAATGCAGCGATTGCGGTCGATAACGACAAATCAGAAGTCAAAACTGTTCTCGAAGCGGCGAAGCAACGCGGCAAATCGACAGGACTCGTCGCGACATCCGAAATCACGCATGCGACGCCGGCCTCGTTCGGGGCGCATGACGAGAATCGCAAGAACATGAACGCCATCGCCGACGATTATTTCAAGGAGCGGGTCAATGGCAAACACAAGATTGACGTCCTCCTCGGCGGCGGGAAATCGAACTTTGTCCGCCCGGATGTCGATTTGACGAAATCGTTTAAGAAAGACGGTTACAGCTACGTCACGGATCTTGATCAAATGCAGGCGGATAAGAACAAACAAGTTCTTGGTCTGTTCGCGGACGGAGGATTGCCAAAACGAATCGATCGCGAGAATACCGTTCCATCTCTCGAACAGATGACGAACTCGGCCATCAAACGTCTTGATTCGAACAAAAAAGGTTTCTTCCTGATGGTCGAAGGAAGCCAAATCGACTGGGCCGGTCATGACAATGACATCGTCGGTGCCATGAGTGAAATGGAAGACTTCGAACGGGCCTTCAAAGCAGCAATCGCTTTTGCGAAAAAAGATAAACACACACTCGTCGTCGCAACAGCCGACCATTCGACCGGTGGTTACTCGATCGGAGCAGACGGCATCTACAACTGGTTCGCCGAGCCGATCAAGGCTGCGAAAAAGACGCCGGACTTCATGGCGGCAAAAATCATTGAAGGCGCAGATGTCCGGAAAACCTTGACGACGTACATCGACCAAAATCGACTCGCCTTGACGGAAGACGAAATCCAGTCCGTTTCACGTGCCGCGGAGTCGAAGAAAGTACTAGACGTCGATAATGCGATTGAAGATATCTTCAATCAGCGCTCACACACAGGCTGGACGACAGGTGGACACACCGGGGAAGATGTCCCCGTCTATGCCTTTGGTCCAGCGAAAGAACGATTCGCCGGTCAAGTCGATAATACGGATCACGCCAAAATCATCTTCGATCTGTTGAAATCGAAGAAATAAGGAGACTTTCCATGAAACAGATACTTGCTGCCTTGATGCTCGGGACGATTCTTTCGGGTTGCGGCAATGCGCCAGACACCATACAAGAAAAGTCGTCAGAGAAATCGGTCCCGAAACAGGAGACACCGGTATCGATCGAGAAGTCTGCCACGTATGTCCCGAACCCGCAATTACCAGATGACCGTAAACTGACGACCGTCAACCAATCGGTATCCGACGATAAAGGTGAACTGACATTAAAACAAATCGTCCGTCCTGATGTGACACGAACCATCGGACCAATCACGATGAAGATTGAAGAAATGAAGGTGTTCCATGCCCGTCCCAGTTACGGGATGATTGACTTTTTCCACGGCTTCACCCATGACGAATCCTTCGACCTCGTCAAGACGCGTGTGACAATCACGAATACAGGTGACGAACCGGTCACCTTTAACCCTGTTGCCCATTTTAAACTCGACGCTAAGACTGAGAAGACGATCGGGGACGATGTCTACCTCGAGTCACTCGCGACGACATACGCGCCGTCCGAGACACGGACCGGTAACTTTGGCTTCATCATCGAACAACCGCTCGAGTCCGTTGAATTATTGACCAGTGACGTCCTGAACGGGAAACGCGACGTCCTCGAAAAAGGCGTTTCGGTCTCAACAACACTCAAGTGAGAACAAAAAAACAGGCAATCCTTTCCGCATAATACGGAAGGGATTGCCTATTTTTGATACAACGCCGGAATCTGTTCGTGCGGCATCGGACGACCGAAGTAATACCCCTGCATCCGTGAACATTCCAACCGATTGAGGACATTGACCTGTTCCAGCGTCTCGACTCCTTCCGCGATGACTTCGAGCTCAAGCGATTTCGCCAAGTGGATGATCGAAGAGATCATCGAGTAGCCCGTTGTTGCCGGCTGGATTTTTTCGACGAACTCGCGTGGAATCTTTAGCGTATCAATCGGAAAATCAGCCAGTCGGGACAAGGAAGAATAGCCGGTGCCGAAGTCGTCAATTGAAATCGTAAAACCAAGCTCTTTTAACCGGTTCATCGTCTCGACCGTTTCCTCAATATCTTCCACGGCCGAGACTTCCGTGATTTCAAGATCAATTCTGGTCGGATCGACCTGTGTCTCTTCGACAAGTCGAACAAGTGTCAGGACAAACGTCGGATGGTGGAACTGTTGCATCGAGACGTTCAGTCCGACCTTCAAGGTCAAGCCGGCATCTTCCCACTGCTTCGCCTGTAAAAATCCTTCGCGTAACACCCATTCGCCTAAACGAATGATCATCCCGGCCTCTTCTGCCATCGGAATGAAATCGTTTGGGGCAATCATACCGAGTTCCGGATGATTCCAGCGGATCAACCCTTCGACACCGACCATCCGGTACGTTACCGTATCGACTTGCGGTTGATAATACAAAACCAGTTGATTCGTATCGATCGCAACCGGCAATTCGGATTCGAGCCGCAATCGGTACGACGCCTTCTCCGCAATATCTTCAAAGAAGATAATCGATTTCCCGCCGCTTGATTTGGCCTGATACATCGCTAAATCGGCTTGTTTCAACAACGTCACGATCGGCTTGTCGGTTGTCCGCTGATAACCGACGGCTCCGATACTTGGGTTCGAAATCAGTTCAATCTCATCAATCGTATAGGTCATGCGTAACCGTTCGAGCAGTCGGGTCGTCCGGATCCGTCCGTCCGTTTCCGATGCGACATGACGCAAAATGACCGTAAATTCATCCCCACCTTGACGCGCAACCAGATCGTCCGGCTCTGTCACCTCTTGTAAGCGGCTTGCGACTTGAATCAATAACTGATCTCCGACGTGGTGGCCAAACGAGTCATTAACGAGTTTGAAGTCATCCAAATCGATGAAGCACAAGATGATCGTTTCATCGTCCTGTTCCACTTCTACCAAATGATGAAGCACTTCTTCAAAGTACGTTCGGTTGATCGCTCCGGTCAAATGATCGTAATAAGCAAGACGGCGAATTTTCAATTCATTTTCCCGCACCCGCGTAATATCCTGACCGATTCCATAGATGCCAACAAACCGGTCCCGGACACGAATCGGAATGTTTGTTACGTTCAGCAAAACATCCGTCCCGCCCGATTTGCGAAATGTCGTTTCAAATTGATGCGCCGTCATCTCCTCATCAGCCGCTGCTTGTTGTTCCATCAGCTGTTGATAGGATTTGCCGACCAGCTGGTCCGCACTTTGCTCCGTCAGTTTTTCAAAGGACGGATTGGCACTTTTGATGCGCCCTTTCAGATCCAGCGAGTAGACGGCATCCGGATGATACGTAAACAATGACTTATACCGCTCTTCACTCTCTTCAAGTTCGTCTGCCTTATGATGAATTTCTTCTATTAATTCGTGATTACTCAAAATCATCAAAATTTGCCGAATTAAAATCAACAGAATCGTAATCGCGCAGCCAATCATCAACCCGTTCAAGGCTTCGTCACGCCGTGCGTACAGGGCCATCGTTGAAAACAGGACGATGACGAGCAAATACGGCAAAAACAGTTTCCCGAGTTGCACCGTACTCCGTTGCTGTCTGTCACTCGGCTCGTTCGCACTTACTGATTTGCTGACATGCCCCGCTACACCGACCATTAATAATCCGAGGATGAATAACGGATCGATCAAGCGAACCGCCTCATTGCCACTGACGGTCGTCATATAGACAAACATCGTGTCAGCAATAACCTGCAGTAAAAGTCCTAAAAACAAGAATTGGAACAAACGGATCCGTTCGCGCCACTCTTTTTTCTCAAACAGATAATAAATGCTGATCATACAAAACAGAAGCACGATGTCACACATCGGATAAGCAAACGCTAAAATCACCTCACCACGTGACGCAAACGGTGTATCGAACAGGGGACGAATCAAGAAAAACCAGCTGTAGGTGACGGCGACCGTCATGACGATGGCAATATCGAAGATAAAACTGATCAGCCGGTTTTTCGTGACGTGCCGGCGAATCAAATGTAAAAAAGCGGCTAAAAAACAAACCGATTGTAAGATGTAAAAAACATCCGACACGCCTGGAAAGGGGACATCCATACGCAAAATATTTTCATAGGACATCCAAACCAATTCGGCAATCAGATAACTCCCCGTCCCGAACGCCAAATACAGAAAAAACCGCCCTTCTTGTTGACGGAACGTCCGGTGCGCCTGCAACAGAAGAATCGTTGCCAGCAAACAGCCGATGATCGAGAACAGATTGCTTCCCCAAGCCAAAAGCGCCGGTCGGTCCTCCAAAAGAATAATCCACAGGTAGTACATCGTAATGAAAATTAAGATACCCGGCAGATAATACGATTTTTTAAGACTGATCATGTACCTTTCCTCCTTCATGAAAAAGTCCTTCTCCTTCCATTAGGGATAGAGCATTCAAAGTCCTGCGCGGGAGACAAAAAAGAAACCTGCTTCCATCAGAAACAGGTCTCAAGCCTTACGTTTTCCTTCATCAAATGGTCCGTAACAGATTCGCCATCTCAATCGCTGAAACCGCCGCTTCATATCCTTTGTTGCCCGCTTTCGTTCCTGCCCGTTCGACAGCCTGTTCGATCGAATCCGTTGTCAGGACACCAAAGATAATCGGAACTCCCGTTTCACGTGACGCACCTGCGACCCCTTTCGCGACTTCGTTACAAACATAATCGTAGTGGGATGTCGCGCCGCGGATGACGGCACCGAGTGTGATGACAGCATCATAGTTTCCGCTTTTCGCGAGCTTCTCTGCGACGAGCGGAATCTCAAACGCTCCCGGCACCCATGCCGTATCGACAGCATCCGCCGCGACACCGTGTCGACGGAACGCATCGTTTGCGCCTCCAACTAATTTTGATGTGATCAATTCATTAAACCGTGCTGCGACGATTGCGACGCGTAGTCCTTCACCTGTTAAAAATCCTTCGAATACCATGTTATTGTCCTCCTTGGATGTCGAGCAGATGCCCGAGTTTCGTTTGTTTGGTCTGCAGATACTGCTTGTTTTCCGGGACCGGTGCAATCTCAAGCGGGATCCGCTCAAGCACGGTGATGCCGTGTCGTTCCAGTGCCTGTTGTTTTTCCGGATTATTCGTCATCAGCCGAATTTTCGTCACACCTAAATCGTGCAACATCGCAGCCGCAACGGTGTAATCGCGTAAGTCTGTCGCATACCCGAGTGCGTGATTCGCTTCAACCGTATCGAGTCCCTGTTCCTGTAACTCATAAGCTTTCAGTTTCGCCATCAAGCCGATTCCCCGCCCCTCTTGCCGCAGGTAGAGAACAGCTCCGCCTTCATGTCCGATACGTGCCAGTGCCGCGTCAAGTTGCGGACCGCAATCACAGCGTTTTGATCCGAAGACATCTCCCGTCAGACATTCCGAATGCAGCCGGACGAGCATCCCGTCTTCCGGTTCTCCCGATAAGACGGTGACGTGTTCTTTTTGATCAGGCGTCGTATAACCGAGCATCCGAAACGCACCGTGTGCTGCCGGAAGCAAAACGTCCGCTTCCCGCCGGACGGGGCGTTCGAGATACGTGACGAGCGCGTCAATCGTGATCATCTTCAGTCCGTGGACTTCTTTATACGTCAACAAGTCGTCTACACGCGCCATCGTCCCGTCTTCTAAGATGATTTCACAAATGACGGCAGCTTCGGCACTTCCGGCAAGCCGTGCCAAATCTACTCCGGCTTCCGTATGACCGCGCCGTTCACGGACACCGCCCTCTTTGGCGATTAGGGGAAAGATGTGACCGGGACGCTTAAATTGTTTTGCCCCGTCCGTCAGCATCCGTTGAATCGTCAACGCGCGTTCCGCGGCACTGATGCCGGTCTTTGCTTCTTCGTGATCGATGCTGATCGTAAACGCCGTTCCGTGCGGATCGGTATTGTGATCCGTCATCGGGTTCAACTCGAGCCGGGCTGCGAGTTGCGGGCTGACCGGAACACAGACGAGTCCTTTCCCGTATGTGATCATGAAGTTGATTTGTTCCGGTGTTGCATGTTCCGCGAGGAGAATCAGGTCTCCTTCGTTTTCCCGGCTTTCATCGTCACAGACGATGATCGGACGTCCGTGTTTTAATTCTTCAAGTGCTTCTTCTACAAGATCAAATCCGTTCATCATGCTCCGCCTCCTAAAAATGCCGACCAATCCGTTTTTTGTTCCTGTTGCGTAAAGTGATACAGATGTTTCGCCATTAAATCACATTCGATATTAACGAGCGCTCCGCTTTGCAGCCGGTCGAATGTCGTCACCTGCCGGGAGTGCGGAATCAACGAGATGGTCAAACTGTTTGCCTCCACGTGTTGAATCGTCAAGCTCGTTCCGTTGATCGCGATTGACCCTTTCGGAATACAGTATTTGCTCCAGTCACCGGTCTCAAAGCGGTATTCCATCGCTTCACCATCCGGTCGACGGCTTAAGAATCGTGCTGTTCCGTCGATATGTCCGCTGACGAAATGACCGCCGAATCGTCCGTTCGCCGGCATCGCCCGCTCCAGTTGGATTGGTGTTCCGACCCGCAACGTCTGAAGAGACGTCGCCCGAATCGTTTCATGAACGGCATCTGCCGTAAAAGCCGTCGAAGTCATCGCCGTGACCGTCAAACAGATGCCGTCGACGGCGATACTGTCACCGATTTTCGTTCCTTCAAGGACATGCTGCGCTTCAATTTCGAGTGCTAAACCGTTCGGACGCGGGACTTTTCGTTTGATCGTTCCGACTTCTTCAATCAATCCTGTGAACATGAGCCGTCTCCTTTCCGCGTATAGCGCAGATGCACATCCTGTCCGATTTGCGCGACGTTGGTTAAATCAAACCGGTCTTCAATCTCGATTGTGCTCGTCAATCCGGTCGTCCCTTGTAAGACCGACGGGGCTTGATAGATGTCAAGACGATCGACAAGATCTACTTCTAAAAACGCCGACTGAATCGTGGGTCCTCCTTCAATCAACAGACTGCGGATGCCTTGGTCGTACAAGATGTCTAAAATCTGATTCGGTGTCGTATACGTGCCGACGAGAACCGTGACATTCGATTGAACCGAGACACGCGGCTGTTCCGTCAGCCAGTATGTCGGATTCAAGCCGTCCCGAAAGACTTGGGCTGTTTCCGTCAACCGTCCGCGGCGATCGACAACGATCCGAATCGGTTCAGGTCCGGCTTCCGTGCGTAACGTCAATGCGGGATCATCGACTAAGATCGTTTCACTCCCGACTAATATGGCGTCATGTGTGGCCCGCAGCTCACGTCCTGCCGCCCGGGCTGCAACTGACGTAATAAAGCGTTGCTCACCTGTCGTCACGATACCGTTTAAACTTTGGGCGACCTTGACGGTGACAATCGGTCGTTTCCGCTCGAGACTTTGCCAAAACGGTGTATAAAAACGAACCGCTTCGTCCTCCAGTAATCCGACTTCGACCGTCAGTCCGGCTTCACGCAGACGTGTAATACCTTGTCCGGCGACGATCGCATGCCGATCTTCCGTTGCGACGAACACCCGCTTGATGCCGGAGGCTAAAATCGCCTCCGTGCACGGCGGTGTCTTTCCGTGATGATTACACGGTTCAAGCGTGACGTAGAGATCGGCACCGCGCGCCGCCTCTCCTGCCATTTTCAACGCTTCGACTTCCGCGTGCGGACCACCCGCAAACCGGTGCGCACCGAAGCCGATCACTTTTCCATGTTTCGTAATGACACAACCGACACTCGGATTCGGACTTGTTTGTCCGTCTAACATCCGTGCCAATTGCATCGCCTGATGCATTCTATTATTCATGTTTTCGCTCCTTTCAAAAGAAAAGACGCCGCTGCATTTGCAGGGCGTCATGATTGAAGGGTCACGAAAGAAACGTCTTGTTTTTCTGTTTAAAAGCATACAGAAATAGACCTTTTTCTGAACAGATTTTTTCAGAAAATGGTTTCAAGCACATTTTTTCGTTCTTCTCCCATCCGGACTTTACCGTCGGCCTTGGAGTCACACCAAGTCAGCCATAGTGCGTACACTATGGGTCGCGGGCTCGTCGATTTAACATCGCATCACCGCCGGTTGGGATTTTCACCCTACCCCGAAGAACTGGTTATTCAGTTGTACAGGTCAAGATTAGCACAGGTAATTTTAAAATACAAAAAAAGAATTTGTTTTCTTTTTCTCGGATTAAGAAAAAAAGTATGGTTTTGCCCGACCAGTTGTCTTGATGACATCCGGTCGGGAAAACACATACTTACGTCTTTTGCTGTTAGGTCAAATAACCGTTTTTCCGGTCATGGAACTCTTGTTTGACTGTACCTAACAACGAGTCATCCGTCAGCAGACGTAACGCCGTCCGGGCTAGGATCTTGGCTCCCGTAATCAGTGCTTCGTCGCCTTTTTCCGATTTCGCCGCTTCCCGGAAACTTTCCGTGTGAGCGACCAAATCATCCGCTCCGATCTTGATGTACGGATGGATGGTCGGCAGGACCTGGCTGATGTTGCCGGCATCAGTCGAACCAAGACCCGGGCGTTCATCCGTCTTGACGTCTTCCCCAAGCGCCACTGCTTCCTCCCGGAAAATCTCGTCAAACGTCCGGTTGAACAGCAGGTTGTCGACCTCATTTTGGAAGGCGATGACCTCAAGCGTCGCCCCGGTCGCAAGGGCTGCTCCTTCAGCAACAGCTTTGACTTTCGCTGTCACCGCATTCAGCCGTTCGCGTGTCGTCGCCCGGATGAAGAAGCGGGCTTTCGCGTACTCCGGAATGATGTTCGGAGCATCTCCGCCGTCGGTAATGATACCGTGAATCCGGATATCACTCGGCAACTGTTGCCGTAATGCATTGATCCCGTTAAATAACTGAATGACCGCATCCAGGGCATTGATCCCTTCTTCCGGCGAAGCCGCCGCATGGGCCGGTTTACCGGTAAAGGCAAAATCGAGCGGGTCGACGGCAAGCGAAGAACCGGTGATCCGCGTTTTTCCGGACGGATGCACCATTAAGGCAGCATCAATCCCCGCCAGCAAATCGTGTTTGACGAAACTTCCTTTCGCACTGCCGTTTGGTCCGCCTTCTTCCGCCGGTGTCCCGAGGACGACGACACTGCCGCCGACTTCATCAAGGACTTTACTGACGGCAATCGCCGCTGCGACACTCGTCGTCCCGATGATATTGTGCCCGCACGCGTGACCGATTCCGGGTAACGCGTCATATTCAGCGAGAAATGCGATGGTCGCCCCCGGTTTGTCCGAAGTCTTTCGGGCAAGGAAGGCTGTGTCGTGTCCCGCGACACCGAGCTCAACCGTGAACCCTTCTGCCGTCAGGCGTTCGGCATGATGACGTGACGCAAAATATTCTTCGTTGCCAATTTCAGGTGTCGCATGAATCCGGTGGCTCGTCTCGAGATAAGACTCACGTTTTTGTTCAATGTCCTGTTCAATCGTTTGAATCAAGTTTTCCCGTATCGTCTGAATGGTCATTTTGGTCACGCTCCTTTGGATTTTTAGTTATTCCCCGATGTCACTGAGCGGGACGAACGTCGGAATCGTGCTTCCTTTGTACTCTTTTTTGATGAAGGCCGCGACATCGTCCTGCTGGTAGAGTGAAGCGATTTTCTTCAATGTTTTTTTATCCTTATCTTCCGTCCGGGTTGCGATGATGTTGATGTACGGCTTCGCCGTCTCGTTTTCATGAAGAATCGAATCCTTGATCGGGTTGAAGCCTGCATCGACGGCGATTCCGTTATTGATGATCGAAGCCGATACATCCGGTAGGACGCGTGGCGTCTGTCCGGCGACAACCGGGACAATCTTCAGTTTTTTCGGATTCTCGACGATCTTATCGACGGATCCGTTGCCGTCAAAGTCGTCCGGTAGCTTGATCAAGCCTGCTTCCTGCAACAGCAGCAGTGCCCGGCCCATATTGGTCGCCTCGTTCGGGACGGCAATCTTCCCACCGACCGGAATGTCTTTGACGTCCTTGACCTTATCCGAATAAATCCCCATCGGTGCAATCACTGTCGTCGCGATTGGCGACAGCTTTAACTTATGTTCCTTTTTGAAAGCGTTGAAGTAAGACACGGTCTGAAAAGAGTTCGCATCAATCTCACCTTCTGCCAGGGCCAGGTTCGGCTGGACGTAGTCGGAGAACTTAACGAGCTCAATCGTAATCCCCTCTTTCTTCGCTTTTTTCGCGACATATTCCCAAACTTGTGTATCAGAACCGCTGACGCCAAGCTTGACCGTTTTTTGATCTTCTTCTCCGGAAGCGGCACATCCCGCAAATAATACCGTCGTTAATGCTGCACCAATCGCTAAACCTTTTTTCATCATCCATCTCTCCCTTATCTGCTCTATGTTTTTTTTAATGTCTCCGAATTTTTCTTGCCAACAGATTACCTGTCGTCTGTAACCCTTGAACAAGAATCACGAGTATCCCGACCGTGATGATCATGACGGTCGTATCAAACCGTTGGTAGCCGTAGGTGATCGCTAAGTCACCCAGTCCGCCGCCACCAATCGCCCCGGCCATCGCCGATGCACCGATTAAGCCGATCGTCGCAATCGTCAAGTTCAGAACCAGCGAGCTGAGGGCTTCCGGCAACAGGAAGCGGAAAATCGTCTGCAACGGTGTCGCCCCCATCGCTTCTGCCGCCTCCAAGACACCGGTATCGACTTCCAGTAACGAACTTTCGATCAATCGGGCGATGTACGGTGCCGCGTAAAAAACAAGCGGAACGATGGCTGCCTGCGTCCCGATCGACGATCCGACAATCAAGCGTGTCAGTGGAATGATCGCGACGAGCAGGATAATGAACGGGACGGACCGGAAGATGTTGACGATGCCGCTTAAGACATTGAAGAAGGGAATTTGTTCAAGCAACGCCCCTTTGCGTGTGACGACGAGCAGAATGCCGAGCGGTAAACCGATTAATGTCGAGAAAAGTAACGACAGTCCGACCATCGTCAACGTCTGCAGGAATGCATTCCAAATATCTGTGTAATTAACTAACATCCGCGAGCACCTCCTCAACGACGACATCCGACTGATGAATGTAATGCAATGCCCGTTTGATTTCCGTCGCGTCGCCGATCAGTTCAACGAGCAGACTGCCGAACGGAATGTTTTGCAGTTCCGTGATGCTACCGTGCAGGATGTTGAGATCGACATCAAACCGTTTCGCGACTTGCGATAAGAGCGGTTGCCCCGTCCCTGCCCCGAGGAAGTTGATTTTGTAGATGTGATGTCCGGCATCCCGTTGATCGATGACGGTTTGAACCGATGCCGGAATTTCATCCTGCATGACGGAGCGGACGAAGTTTTTTGCCGTTGCCGTCTGTGGATTCGAGAAGACATCGAACACGGTACCCGATTCAATCAGCTGACCGGCTTCGATGACGGCGACACGGTCACAAATCTCACGGATGACACCCATCTCATGGGTAATCAGTAAAATCGTGATGCCGTATTCCTGATTAATCTGTTTCAACAGGCGTAATATGTGTTGCGTCGTCTGGGGATCGAGGGCGGATGTCGCCTCGTCACACAACAGGACCGACGGCTGGGTCGCGAGTGCCCGGGCGATTCCGACCCGTTGTTTCTGTCCGCCCGATAACTGATCCGGATAATGATCGGCCTTATCTGCCAAATCGACGAAGTCCAGTAGTTCGCTGACCCGCCGGTTGACTTCCTCTTTTTTGACACCTTTTAAGACAAGCGGTTTTGCGACATTCGCAAACACTGTATTCGAATCCAGCAGGTTGAAATGCTGAAAGATCATTCCGATATGTTGTTTTGCCTCCCGCAGCTGCTTCGCCGAGAGGGTTGTCAAATCTTGTCCATCGACCGTCACGCTGCCGGATGTCGGCCGTTCGAGCAGGTTGACGCATCGTAATAAGGAACTTTTCCCGGCTCCGCTGAAACCGATGACACCAAAGATTTCGCCTTTTCGGATTTCGAGATCCACTCCGTTCAACGCAGCGATCGATTGGTCATTTGTTTCATAGATTTTTTTTACATTTTTGAATGTAATCACCACTTTTTCCCCCTTCAAAATACAAAAAAGGTCTCTTCTTAAGAAACAAGAAGAGACCTGGATCCGCACAATGGCAGAATCCACTCGACTCATCTCTCAGACAATTGTCTGATGGAATTGGCACAGTGCTCATAATGAGTCTGTTGCCGAGGTTTCGTAGGGCCAGTCCCTCCACCTCTCTGGATAAGTGTTGCGGTATGAAATTCGTATGTGTGTTGTTGCCGGTTGAACTTATGTCGTAAAACTAATTTTTACACTACAGAAAGATCTTTTAAAGGTCAACCATATTTTCAAAAATAAACCATATGACCCATATCGATTGTTGTACCGGGACAAACCGGATCCTTGCATAAATTTTGATGCCATTAAAGAGAGTTTGACAATTCATTTCCGTCAATGCTATTATCTTCTCAATGATTAATCCGACAATTCCTATACGATATATCAAGAGTGGACGAGAGACCTGGCTCTAGGACTCCACGGCAACCTGCTACTGTGCAAGGTGCTCCGACCAGCAAAGCGGCTGCTTTGGATGATACACACGAGAAACTCGTTTGCGTCCAAAGCCAAACGGGTTTTTATTTTTGAAATGGAGGACGAGATGATGAGTATGGTTTATCCTGTTATACCGGGTGCAGAAGCCTTTTCCTTAGGACGCGGATCCGTCGGCATTTTGCTCTGTCATGGTTTTAACGCAACACCGCAAAGTGTTCGGGCTGTAGGAGAACAGTTCGCAGAACATGGCTTCTCCGTCTATGCGCCTCGCCTGCACGGTCACGGGACGGATGTACGGGAATTCGAAACGACGATGGCAGACGACTGGAAACAGAGCTTACGTGACGGCTTCGAACAATTGGCCGCACGGTGTGAATCAATCTTCATCGTCGGACAATCGATGGGCGCGACACTTGCCCTGTCGCTCGCCGCTGAAGGTCTCCCGGTCGCAGGAATCATCACCATCAACGCCGCCTTGGCTGTCCCTGCTTACGAAGCCTTGTCGTTCACCGATTGTCCGGTCTATCTTCCGGAAAGTGTCCCTGATATCAAACAATCGGCTTTTGAAATCATCTATGATCTTGTCCCCGCCGTCTGCGCTTCAGAACTGTTGCGACTCATCGATGAGACGCGACCACACTTAGCAACGATTCAAATTCCGACACTTATTTTATATTCTGCCGAGGATCACGTCGTCCCGCCAACCTGTTCGGATTATTTGTACCGGACGATTGGTGCAGCGGATAAACGCAGTTATTGTCTGCTTGACTCGTACCATGTTGCGACACTCGATTATGATCAAAAGACAATTGTTCGGGAAACCTTACGATTCGTCGAGCAGTTCAGCCAGTTGACACGGACCGGTTGATATAAAAAAAAGCGAACGATTCTTTGGCCTCACTGCCAGGAATCGTTCGCTTTTTCAAATCGGATATGCTCAATTCTGCTGTTGTTTTTTCCATTCCTGTAACGGTTTCGGTTTGCCCGGTACTTGATGACAATGGCGGCAACGTGGTTCATAGGATTCAGACGCCCCGACCAAAATGATTGGATCATTGTAGTTTGCGGGTTTCCCGTCAATCAATCGTTGTGTCCGCGATGCCGGATCTCCGCACGACAGACAAATCGCCTGTAATTTCGTCACGAATTCTGCACGTGCCAACAATTCGGGCATCTTGCCGAATGGCTCCGCCCGAAAGTCTTGATCGAGTCCTGCACAAATGACGCGTTTGCCATCTTGAGCCAGTGCTTCGATGACCGCGACGATTTCGTCGTCAAAGAATTGAACTTCGTCAATGGCGACGATTTGTGTTTCTTCCGCCACTGCTGCATAGACATCACGACTCGTCGCCATCGGAATCGCGATGACGGAATTGCCGACGTGCGACACGACATGCTCCTCGTGGTACCGATCATCGATTGCCGGCTTGAACACCTGAACCGGTAACTTTCCATACTGTGCCCGTCTGACACGACGGATCAGTTCTTCTGATTTGCCGGAAAACATGCTTCCACAAATCACTTCAATCCAACCATATTGATTGATCACATGCATCATCGTAAACACCGTCCTCTAAATTAGTCACTTTAACGAGTATAGCCCGAATCTAAATTGAGAAAAAGGATTGACTTCTAAAAATCAAAAACCCGTGCCAAATTCCCCATTTTCTTCATCTTCTCATTTCAACTGGTATGTATTTCCTGTACACTGAAAGAGAAGTTTCTTTGAAGGAAGGTGACTCCGATTCATCATATATTACATGAAGTCCTCCACCAATATGGAGCGTTCGGACTCGCCGTTCTGCTGGCCGGCGGAATCGTTGGTCTTCCTGTTCCGGACGAGACATTACTCGTCATGTCAGGATTCTGGATGCACCATGGTGATTTACCGCTTGCCGGAACGATCCTTGCTGCCTATGCCGGCAGCTGTATCGGTATGACAATCAGCTATGTCCTCGGTCTAAAGCT
The DNA here is from genome assembly GCF_000620865.1 of Exiguobacterium sibiricum 7-3. Taxonomy (NCBI): domain Bacteria; kingdom Bacillati; phylum Bacillota; class Bacilli; order Caryophanales; genus Exiguobacterium; species Exiguobacterium artemiae. Next base: position 332,126 of record NZ_KK211190.1, on the reverse strand, counting down.
CGGAATGCCATTATTGCATCGAATCGCTCCGAAGTTACGGATTTCTGAAAAACATATTTTCAAAGCGGAAGCCGGATTTTTACGTTACGGAAAAACCGTCCTCATTATCGGTTATTACATACCCGGACTCCGTCAACTCTCTGCTTTTTTTGCCGGTGTCTCGAAAATGCCGTTCCGGATTTTCGTTACTTATGCTTATACCGGTGCTTTAATTTGGATCAGCATCTTTTTAGGGGCAGGTTATTTCCTGGGTCGTCATTTTTCCTTCAGTCTGCTCATGGAACATTTTGCAAATAATCCGGATACACTCCCGTATCTGATTGGTGCTGCCGGTGGAATCGGACTCTCTTTCGTCTTAAGAACGTATCTGGCGTACCGTACTAAGTTCTGTCTATACAAAAACAGCCTGCTCCAGTGATGGAGACAGGCTGTTTTTTAATACTGAAGTCGCAATTACTTGCGGCCGTATTTTTTGTTGAAGCGATCGACACGACCGTCTGCAGCGTTGAACTTTTGACGACCAGTGTAGAATGGGTGCGAGTCCGAAGACACATCCACACGGATGAGTGGGTACTCGTTTCCATCTTCCCAAGTGATTGTCTCGTTCGAAGAACGTGTAGAACCAGTCAAGAATTTGTACTCAGTAGTTGAGTCCATAAATACAACTTTGTTGTAGTTTGGGTGAATTCCTTGTTTCATGGTTGTTTTCTCTCCTTCCGCCCTGGTTCATTTGCTGAGCCAGAGTAAGTTACCTTCCTATACTAAACGATTTTTTCACGACCCGCAATACCTATTTTCAAGTCGTTGTGTCGGTTTTCGTCACACGCGGTTTAACAGGCGCGCGCCGGACGGGTTTCTTCTTTTCTTTATTCAGTTCAACAAAAAATTCTTCGTTATTTTTCGTGTCCCGAATCTTGCGTAAGAAGCTGTCGACAAACTCATTTGACTCGTTCATCGTCCGGCGGATCGTCCACAGGGCGTCGAGTTGATCTTTCGGTAACAACAACTCTTCTTTCCGTGTTCCTGATTTCCGGATGTCGATGGCCGGGAAGATCCGGCGCTCGGATAACTTGCGGTCCAGATGCAGTTCCATGTTGCCGGTTCCTTTAAACTCTTCATAGATGACATCATCCATCCGGGAACCGGTCTCGACGAGGGCTGTCGCGAGAATCGTCAGGCTGCCACCGTGTTCGATGTTCCGGGCGGCTCCGAAAAAGCGTTTTGGTTTATGGAAAGCGGCCGGATCGATCCCTCCGGACAACGTTCGTCCGCTTTGCGGAACCGTTAAGTTGTAAGCACGTGTCAAACGTGTAATCGAATCCATCAAGATAACGACATCTTTTTTATGTTCGACGAGACGCATCGCCCGCTCAAGGACAAGCTCCGAAATCCGGACGTGGTTGTCCGGTGTTTCGTCAAACGTCGAACTGACGACATCCGCTCCCGGAACAGACCGCTCGATGTCCGTCACTTCCTCCGGGCGCTCATCAATCAATAGAATGATCAATTCGACATCGGGGTGATTCACTTGAATCGAATTCGCGATTTCTTTTAATAGAGAAGTCTTACCGGCTTTAGGCGGTGCGACGATCAAACCGCGTTGGCCAAACCCGACCGGCGCAATCATATCCATCACCCGGACCGACAAATGACGCGGTTCTGTTTCAAGTCGCATCAGGCGATCCGGATAAATCGGCGTCAATGCCGGGAAGAACAGACGATTCCGTGCCGTGTCCGGCGCTTCTCCATTGACGGCTTCCACACTTAAAAGACCTTGGAACCGTTCATTCTCTTTTGGCGGTCGGACCTTTCCAGTCACGACGTCTCCGTTACGGAGATTAAAGCGGCGGATTTGTGAAGCGGCGATATAGATATCTTCAGAGGATTGCGAATAGTTGATAGGACGAAGGAAGCCGAAGCCGCCATCATTTTGCATCTGTGGGTTTCCGGGAATAACTTCGAGTACCCCCTCGAGGAAATAAAGACCGGTGGATTCTGCTTGCGCTTTAAGAATTTTGAACATCAATTCGCGCTTACGAGCCTCACGGTACTGTGGTACGTTTTTTGTTTTTGCGATTTCATATAAATCTTTTAATGTCAGGTTGCTTAATTGAGCAAGTGTATAGGAACGTTCTGGTTTGTCAGTTTTCTCAGTTGGCATGTGCATTCACCTATTCTTCGTATAAATTCAGGAGCAAAGGATTTCATCTTCATGGTGCAAATTCATGGTGCAAAGGATCTTGGTGTATATTCTTCGTGAATTAAAGGTATCACATTTCATCCATTTCGTCGTGATTTAAGAAATGGGAATTTCTTCTTTGTAATATTCGAGTATATTATTGCAGTTATGTTACAAAAACGTCATGTTTTGTAGCGGAACTGAAAAAACGTTTTCATGTATCCGCATGCTAAGATAATCGTGCAGAGAAAAACTTACACAGTTGTAAGGTGCACTGCTTAAACAAACACTTAATGAGATACATCATATAACTCGGTTTTCAAAACTACTTTAAAATGACATGGAGGATTTCACATATGAAACGTTTTCTAGCATCGGTCGCGACAGCAGCATTAGTGGTTTCAGGATTTGCATCAGTGGGAACAGATAAGGTTGAGGCAGCTTCTACAGTAACGAAAGTCAAGATCACAGATAGCGGATTACGTGTTCGTACGGCTCCTTCTACTAAAGCAAGCATCGTCGGTAAAGTAAACGCAGGCCAAACATTTACATACAAAGGTAAATCAGGCAGCTGGACTAAAATTTCGTACGGTGGCAAAACACGTTATGTATCTACACAGTATACGAAAACATACAAGTCTTCTACTTCAACGGCTAAAAAATCAACAACTTCATCTTCAACACGTACACGCCTTCTAAGCGAAGCAGCTAAACATAAAGGAACTCCTTATGTATGGGGCGGAACGACAACTCGTGGATTTGACTGCTCTGGTTTCACAAGCTACGTCTACAAAAAAGCAGCAGGCAAAACATTGCCACGTACGTCTTCTTCACAATATTCTTCTTCTAGAAAAGTAAGTGTCTCAAACGTTCAACCTGGAGATCTTGTTTTCTTCTCACACGGTAGCGGCATTCAACACGTCGGTATGGCGACAAGCAAATCAAGCATGGTCAACTCAGAAACGGGTGGCGTCAAGTACTCAAGCTTCAAATCAGGTTACTGGGGTTCACGCCTTGTCGGCGCGGGTTCATACCTATAATTTAACGAACCAAGCGGTTGAGCATCGGCTCGATCGCTTTTTTTCTACCCTATTATACAAGGAGGACATATCATGAACGTATTAATCACCGGGGCTTCTGCCGGAATCGGGCGTGAACTTGCCTATCTGCATGCTGATCAAGGACATCATCTGTTACTGGTCGGCCGAAATGTCGAACAACTTTTCGAAACGAAACACTTTGTCGAACAACGGGGCGGCTCTGCCGTCGTGCTTCCGTATGATATCGGGCAATCCCTTCAAATCAAAGCCCTGTTACGTGCGACAGAACACACTCCCGTTGATGTTTTGATCAATAACGCCGGTTTTGGTCTTTATGGTGAATTTATCGAAACGGATTTATCACGCGAATTGAACATGATTGACGTCAACATCCGGGCATTGACGCATTTAACGAAAGCTTTTGCCCGTCGGATGAAAATGCAGGGCGGCGGACGAATCATTCAGATTGCTTCGACCTCCTCTTTCCATGGCGGTCCTTTCATGAGCGTCTACTATGCGACAAAAGCTTACGTGCTTAGTTTTTCGGAAGCCTTGGCAGATGAGCTCGCACCTTACAACATTCAGGTGACAGCCGTTTGTCCGGGAGCGACGCATACTGATTTCGCCAAAACGGCCGATCTTGCAACGTCCGGGTTATTTAAACGACCAGGAATCATGGATGCCAAAACAACTGCTCAACTTTCCTTCACGGGATACATGAAAGGAAAAACACTTGTCATCCCCGGTCGCAGCAATGCAGTGTATGTCTTTATGACACGCTTCTTCTCGCGACGCAAACTCGTTCAGATGACACACCAATTGCAAGCTCCGATACGTGACGCTCTCGAATAAATCTTGTTCCTGTACTTGCTTTCCTCAGGCGAAACACGAGCCGCGGCTTCTTTGTCCTGAAACGGACAAGTATCCGGGTCTCGTTTGTTTCTGACGCGCGGTGAACCTGCGCTTTTCCTGTAGGAGTCGCGTACAGTCTACAAGATTTCATCCTACAATAAAGATGAATCCGGTTTGAGCCGAATTTATTGTGCTATCTTCCATCTCGTGCTCTTCAATATTCCTCTTCTTCGGGAATGAAGGGATTTTTTTCCATGAAGAATTCAATCGTAATCGACTTCTAAATCCAGTTCTTCTTTTTATTAATGCATAATGCATCGGACGAACTTCTTGCCAAGCGTCGAGAAGTACGAATTTTTTTATCTAGTCCCTGCTATAAGAAGAAGTGTTTTGTCCGCTCGAAATCGCTTCCTAAGGAAAAACAAGCAGGATCGACCCTGCAGTGAAGTGAAGCGAAGCGGCGCGATTCTTGTACCAGGAAAACGATTCGAAGCCAACAAAAAAAGCGATCTTTCTCATTTAAGAGAAAAATCGCTTTTTGTCTTACGTCTAAGACGGATCCGATTTGAGTCGGGTTCGTCTTTATTTGCATTATGAAAATAGACTTACTTAATAACGAGCTTTGGTTTTTTCTTGAACGAGTGAATCCCTTCGACAAAACGAACCGTTCCCGATTTCGCCCGCATGACGACAGAGTGTGTTTGACCGCCTTGCGCGCTAAATTGAACACCTTTCATCAACTCACTGTCCGTGACACCGGTTGCTGCAAAGATACAGTCATCGCCCGTGACAAGGTCATCCATCATGAGGATTTTCGACGGGTCTTCAATCCCCATCTTCTTGCATCGTGCGACTTCCGCTTCATCTGCCGGTAAGAGTCGGCCTTGAAGTTCCCCGCCGAGACATTTTAAAGCAACGGCTGCCAGAACACCTTCCGGCGCCCCGCCTGAACCGAGTAGAATATCGATCCCTGTATGCGGGAAAGCCGTATTGATGGCTGCTGCGACATCTCCGTCACCAATCAGACGAATCCGTGCCCCTGTTGCGCGAATCCGTTGAATGATTTCTTCATGACGTTCCCGGTCGAGAATCGAGACGACGACATCTTCGATTTCTTTATTCTTTGCTTTAGCGACGGCAGCGATGTTTTCTTCAATCGTCGCATCCAAGCTGACGTGTCCCGCTGCTTCCGGTCCGACAGCAATCTTATCCATGTACATATCCGGTGCATGTAATAAGTCTCCTGCATCCGCGACCGCAAGAACTGCGAGCGCACCCCATGTTCCTTTGGCGACGATGTTCGTGCCTTCAAGTGGGTCGACGGCGACGTCAAGACGTGGTCCGTATCCATTTCCGAGTTTCTCACCGATATAAAGCATCGGCGCCTCATCCATTTCTCCTTCGCCGATGACGACCGTTCCTTTCATCGGGATCGTATCAAACACATCACGCATGGCGCTTGTTGCTGCGTCATCTGCCTCGTTTTTCAAGCCCTTCCCCATCCAGCGTGCCGAAGCCAGTGCTGCTGCCTCCGTTACGCGTACGAGTTCCATTGATAAACTTCTCTCCATGTGTATAATCCCCTCTCCCTAACTGAAAACCTTAAACCGTTTCGCGCCAAACAAGAGCCCCGAGTCCTTTTAACTTCTCGACGAACTGTTCATAGCTTTGATCAAGTACTTCTGCATGGTGTAATGACGTCTCACCGGAAGCAAGCATTCCACTTAACACGAGTGCTGCTGCACCACGTGGATCATGGGCTTCAATTTCCGTGCCACGCAACGCTTCACCGCCACGGATGATGATCGAAGCGTCTTCGTGGGTAATTCGTCCATTCAACCGCCGCATTTCCTGGACGTGCCGGAAACGTTGAGGATATAACTTATCGACGACGACACTCGCGCCTTTCGGTTTCAACAGGACAGCCGAGATGATTGGTTGAAGATCGCTCGGAAATCCACCGTAATGAAAGACCCGAACGTCAATCGGTTTCGCCATATCGATGGATGCCGTGACCGAATCATCTCCCTGCTCGATGTTGGCCCCGAATCGTTCCAGCTTTTGAATGATGCTTTCAAGATGTAACGGAATGACATTATCGACCGTCACACGGCCGAGGACTGCTCCCATTGCCAGGAACGTACCTGCTTCCATTCGATCGGGAATCAAGGTGTGGTGGCATCCTTGAAGCGTCTTGACGCCTTTGATTCGAATTTCATCGGTCCCTGCACCTTTGACACTCGCACCCATGTTCGTCAACATCGTACTGACGTCGATGACTTCCGGATCACACGCTGCATTTTCAATGACCGTCGTTCCTTCCGCCATGACGGCGACCAGTAAAGCACTGATTGTCGCACCGAATGAAGGAAGGTCCAAATAAATCCGGTTTCCCTTCAACTCTTCGACATGCATGTAGTAAACCCCTTGTTCATTTCGCATCTCGACACCAAGTCGTTCTAATGCCTTGATGTGTAAATCAATCGGCCGAGGACCGATGGCATAACCACCGGGCAGACCGACGACCCCCTGTTTGAATCGTGCCGCGAGGACACTCATCAGGTAAATCGATCCACGTAACTTCCGTGTATCTGCTCCTGTGAGCGGCATCGGTTCGACATGACTCGGGTCAATCGTCACCATATCGCCTTGACGTGTTACGACAGCTCCAAGCATCTCAATGATTTGGATCATCGTCGCAACGTCGCCAATGTCCGGTACCCCCTCAAGAATGACCTGTTGATCGGTCAGCAATGCTGCCGCGAGACACGGAATCGCACTCTGTTTCGATCCACTGATCATGACGGTTCCTTCAAGACGCTGTTGTCCTACGATATGCAAAATGTCCACATTCCATCAACCTTTCTCTACAATCTTTTATTGCTGCGCTTTTTCCCAGTCCGCGAGGAAACGTTCGATTCCTTGCGTCGTTAACGGGTGTTGCGTCAGTGACTCAATGACATTGAGCGGAATCGTCGCGATGTCAGCCCCAGCGAGTGCCGCATTCGTGACGTGCACCGGATTACGGACAGAAGCCGCGATGATTTGTGTCGGAATATCATGAATGACGAAGATTTGAGCAATCGTTTCGACCAGTCCCATCCCATCTTGACCGATATCATCCAGACGACCGAGGAACGGTGATACGTATGTCGCACCTGCACGCGCTGCGAGCAGGGCTTGGTTCGGATTAAAGATCAATGTGACGTTCGTCGTGATGTTTTCTTTCGAAAGTGCTGCAACGGCTTCGAGTCCTGCCGGTGTCATCGGAACCTTTACAGTAATGTTCGGTGCAATCTGAGCAAGTTCCTTCCCTTCCCGGATCATTCCTTCTGCATCGAGGGCAATGACTTCGGCACTGACGGAGACGTCTCCGACGATCTCACAGATTTCACGCAGGCGTGTATGGAAATCGACGCCTTCTTTTGCGACGAGTGACGGGTTTGTGGTGACCCCATCCAAAATCCCCATTTTATGTGCTTTTTTAATATCCTCTACGTTTGCTGTGTCGATAAAAAATCTCATCTCTCTCTTTCCCCTTTCATCCCTTAAAAATTTCCCTTGAAATCGCTTACTCTTCCATTATAAATTTTTTCACGGAGAAGTCCTAACGTTTTCCAAAACAATCTGGTGATTTAGATGAAAAAAAGCACGATAGACGAGTGTCTACCGTGCTTTAGGCATGAAAAATTAAGCTTTGTTGCTTGAACCGAACTCACGCATCTTACCGATGACTGTTTGTTTGATTGCTTCGCGACCTGGTGCGATGAATACGCGTGGGTCATATGCTTCTGGTTTCTCAGCCAAGACTTCACGAACCACTTTCGCGAACGAAATTTGGTTTTCCGTGTTGACGTTGATTTTCGAAGTACCAAGCGAAATCGCTTTTTCGATATCGTGTGTCGGGATTCCTGTTCCACCGTGAAGAACGAGTGGAAGGTCTGTTGCGTTACGGATTTCTTCCATTTCAGCGAAACCAAGGTTTGGTTCACCTTTGTATGGTCCGTGAACAGAACCGAGTGCAGGAGCGAGCGTGTCGATTCCAGTTTCTTTGACGATACGAACGCAGTCGTCAAGTTTCGCGTACATGACATCACCGATGACGTCGTCTTCTTGTCCGCCAACTGTACCAACTTCCGCTTCAACTGAAACACCTTTCGAGTGTGCATACTCAACAACAGCTTTTGTTGTTTCGATGTTCGTGTCGATCGGGCTGTGTGAATCGTCGATCATTACAGATGTAAATCCAGCGTCGATCGCTTCTTTACATTTTTCAACGCTCGAACCGTGGTCGAGGTGGATTGCAACAGGAACTGTTACTTTCATGTCGTGAACGAGACCTTCTACCATTTTAACAACTGTGTAGAAACCGCCCATGTGACGTGCTGCACCTTCAGATACTCCAAGAATAACCGGTGACTGCTCTTCTTGAGCCGCACCGAGTACTGCTTGAGTCCACTCGAGGTTGTTGATGTTGAATTGACCTACTGCGTACTTACCTTCGAGAGCTTTGTTTAACATGTCTGTCATAGATACTAATGGCATAATGACATCCTCCTCTGTTTTGATCGCTACTTACACGTAAACGTGCATTTTCAGACTGATTATAACACACTGATTCACCGGAACGTACAGCATTTCACTCCGAATTTAGGATTGTGACGACGACGTGAAGGATTAACCGCTTACATCGTTCGAAATTTGCACAGTCACTTCTTTTTTTAATTCAAAGATGTCAAACGGCTTTCCGAAGAAGGCGACGACACCGAGTCGTTTCGCTTCTTCCATCGCTTCCGTTTCGTCTAAAGCGGTCATCAGAATCGTCCGAATCCGTCGTCCGACCTCATCCTGATGACGCAATACTTCAAGACCGGTTCGACCCGGCATATTGACATCCATCAATAATAAGTCGTATTCCGTCTCTTTCAGCCGTTCGATCGTCTCAAGACCATCGACAGCGACGTCGGTCGTATACCCCTGTGCCCGAAATAATTGTGCCAGTAAATTCCGAATCCCCGGTTCATCTTCCGCGATGAGTAATCTTCCTTTCATCTCCCACACTCCTCCTCTAGTTATTTCCATTCTACATGAAAGCAAAACTTGCTATATACTATCCATGAGAGAAATTTAGAAAGGATGTTAGAAATGCTGAAAATTTTAGCGACACAATTCAACGGAAAACTACAAACGCTTACAAAACAGGAAGACGAACTGTTTGATGTCGTCCGCCTGCTCGCTCAGGCACTCGTCGGTCAAGGAAAAGTCTATCTCGATGCCTACGGCGAGTTTGAAGGGCTTTATCCGATGCTGTCCGACGGTCCGGACCAGATGAAGCGTGTCACGAAAATTAAGGATCATAAAACCCTTCATGCGGTCGACCGTGTGTTGATTTTCACACCGGATACGGAGCGCTCCGATCTGCTGGCGTCACTTGCCCGCTATGATGCGTGGCATACGCCCTATTCGATCATCACGCTCGGCGACATGACCGACACACTGGAACGGTCAATCGCACCGCTTGCCTTGAAATTCGATAAAGGTCTGCTTCCGGCTGAGGACGGTTCCCGTCACGGTTTGCCGAGTCTCGCGTTGGGTGCCTTCCTGTTGACGCACATTTTGACGCAATTACAAGAGATGACGGAAGAGTGGGAATGACGCTTTTCTTCTATAATAATAAACAGAACACCCCTGTCTCCAATTTGGAAACAGGGGTGTTTAGCCGTTCGCTAAATTTCTTACTCACCAAGCGATGCTTGGATGAAGTCATGGAACAGAGCTTGCGGACGCTCTGGACGCGAAATTAATTCCGGGTGGAACTGACACGCGACGAACCATTTGTGTTCCGGAATCTCGATAATTTCAACGAGACGGCCATCCGGGCTTGTACCGGAGAAGATCATGCCGTTTGCTTCGAACTGTTCACGGAATTCGTTGCCGAACTCATAACGGTGACGGTGACGTTCGTATACGAGTTCACTCGAGTACGCCGCACGTGCTTTTGAACCGTCTTCAAGCTTACATGGATAAAGACCGAGACGAAGTGTTCCGCCGAGATCCTCGATATCTTTTTGTTCCGGAAGCAAATCGATGATCGGATACGGTGTCGCCGGATCGATTTCTGCCGAGTGAGCACCTTCTAAGTTCAAGACGTTGCGCGCAAACTCAACTGTCGCCAGTTGCATACCGAGACAAATTCCGAAGAACGGTACATTGTTTTCACGGGCGAAACGGGTTGCTTCGATTTTCCCTTCGATTCCACGCTCTCCAAATCCGCCCGGGACAAGGATTCCGTTTGCTGAACCGAGTAATTCCTGAACGTTTTCACGTGTGACGTCTTCTGCATTGATCCAGTCGATTTCGATGTCGCTGTTGAAGGCGAAACCGGCATGTTTCAAGGCTTCTGCAACCGAGATGTACGCATCACGGAGTTCGACGTACTTCCCGACAAGAGCGATTTTCGTTTTCTTCTCGAGGTGTGTCACGGTGTGAACAAGTTGTTTCCATGCTGTCATATCAGCAGCCGGCGTATCAAACTTGAAGTAGTCACAGACGAGTTGGTCCATGCCTTGACGTTGTAAGTTAAGCGGCACTTCGTAAAGCGTCGATGCATCCTTCGCTTCGATGACCGCTTCCGGACGTGTGTCACAGAAGAGGGCAATTTTATCTTTCATTTCTTGCGGTACATCATGTTCTGCACGAAGCACGATGATGTCCGGCTGAATTCCGTAGCTGCGGAGTTCTTTGACACTGTGTTGTGTCGGTTTCGTCTTCAGCTCGCCTGCAGCTGCAAGATACGGAACAAGCGTACAGTGAACGTACATGACGTTCTCTTTTCCGATATCGTTTTTCACCTGACGAATGGCTTCGATGAACGGAAGCGATTCGATATCCCCTACTGTTCCACCAATCTCTGTGATGACGACGTCAGCGCCTGTTTCTTTTCCGGCACGGAAAACACGGTCTTTGATTTCATTCGTGATGTGCGGAATGACCTGAACCGTTCCACCGTTGTAGTCGCCACGGCGTTCTTTTTTAAGGACCGTCGAGTAGATGCGGCCTGACGTGACGTTCGCATTCTGACTGAGGTTAATGTCGATGAAACGTTCGTAGTGACCAAGGTCAAGATCGGTTTCAGCGCCGTCATCCGTGACGAAAACTTCCCCGTGCTGGTACGGGCTCATCGTTCCCGGGTCGATGTTGATGTACGGGTCGAATTTTTGGATTGTGACGTTGAGGCCACGGTTTTTCAAGAGACGAGCGAGTGATGCCGCCGTGATCCCTTTACCAAGCGAAGATACTACCCCACCGGTTACGAAAATATACTTTGTCATGATTAAATTGCTCCCTTCTCGAGTCCAGAAATCTGTCAGAGGTCGTTAAAAAATAAAAAAGCAAAAGTGCCCCCATTCACAGGAGACACTTTTGCTGAAATTAAGCACGTTGCTTAAAGAAGCCCATGACTAACTTACGTCATTCCGAAAACTTCGTCAAGCAGATTTTTAAAGAAAAAAATCACACGTCCTTGTGTCAGCCGTCAACGAAAAAACTACCATTTTCATGTTCAAAAATGGCAGGTTGCGGTTGTTAAACTTCTTCGTCATCTTCCTCGAAATCTTCGAGGTCTTCTTCATCCAAATCGTCTTCGAGGTCATCAATGACCGCAACTTTTTTGAATGTGTCTTCTTCGCTGTCGTCTGCTGCATCATAATCAGCAGTTTTCGCGAATGTATCGAGATCATCTTCGATCGTCTCGAACTCATCTTCTTCCGCGTCATAGTTGAACTCTTCTTCGAACTCATCGAGTTCACCACGTTGACGGGCTTCAATGACCAAATCCTCATCCGATTTATCGAATGGGTACCAAGCACGAAGCGACCAACGGTTAGCTCCGACGTTAACGAAGTTCCCATCGATGTTCATGTCCGTATAAAGTTGGGCAAGTTTCTCGAACTTATCCTCTTCATTTTTAAACGTATGATATTTTTCGATTTCTTTTGTGATGTCATCGAAAGTAATAGGCTGTTCGCCCGCTTCTTGCAGCATTTCATTGACGAAGTTAATCAGTGAAAGATCGGTAATTTCTTCTTTACTTAAACGGCTGAGGCTCATTGTGACGGCCACTTCCTTTCATTTGCGTTCAATCCATTACTTCTCATTATACGCAAAAGGGCTTTTAAAAATCCAGTCCCTCGTAAAAAAAGATTCTCCGAAAAGGAAAATCGGGTTTTTGACAGGGTCGAAAAAGGAATAATCCAAAAGAAAAGAAGGAGGAATCACGGATGGATGTGACAATTGAACGGGTGAACGATTTTGATGGATACAACTGGCTTCCGTTACTCGCTAAAAGTTCCCAAGAAGGATTTCAACTTATCGAGCGGATGTTACGAAACCGCCGGGAGGAATCGTTTCAAGAAAACGGGGAAGCGATGTTCGTCGTCCTGTCGACGACCAATCAAGTCCTCGCCTGCGGTGGATATATGAAACAAGTCGGTCAATCCGGAACGGGTCGGATCCGCCACGTCTATGTATTGCCGGAAGCCCGATCGCACGGAATCGGGACTGCCTTACTGGAAAAAATTATGTCTGAAGCATTTTTGACGTATGACCGGTTAGTCCTCTACAGCGAACAGGCCGATCCATTTTATCAAGGGCTCGGATTTCAACTCGTTTCCGGTGAAAAAATCACGCATACGATCGATAAAACATCCTTCGCCAACTCAAACCGATGAATTGACATATCGAGAAGTATCGATTAGATTGATGGCATGACACATCAAGTAGATCTTTTCAAAGCGTTGTCGAACGAAGTCCGTCTCGACATCTTACGCTGGCTCAAGGATCCAGAGACTCATTTCAACAAACCGGCCGCTCACTTGTCAACGAATCTCGCTGAAAAAGGAGGCGTCTGCGTCGGAGATATCCAGGAGAAGGCAAATTTGTCCCAATCCACCGTATCCCAGTACCTGGCGATGTTACAAAAAGTCGGATTGCTCGAATCCGAACGTCACGGCAAGTGGACGTATTACCGTCGAAATGAAGAGAAGATCAACGAGTTGGCAGAGTATCTAAAAGGAGAACTTTAATGGGTTTTCCTTTGTTCATATATCGACAATTCTCGATATATAGATTCGACAAAGAAAGAAGGAACGGATTGTGAAATTCATTTATTACCTGTTGGCTCTACTTGCCGGAATCGCGCTCAGTATTGAAGGCGCCATCTACGGAGAACTTGGCAACAGCATCGGGAAACTCGAAAGCAGCTTTTATAATTTCTTTGCCGGTACAATCATCATCGGTATCATCACCCTCTTTTTCGGAAAGGGTTCGCTCGGCTATACATTCAAGGCACCGAAATGGACGTTGCTCGGCGGATTGCTCGGGAGCATCTATTTGACGATCCTGATCATCAGCATCCCGCTTGTCGGTGTCGGACTCGCCATGATCAGTGTCATCATCGGTCAGATGATCGCCAGCATGATCATTGAACATAAAGGCTGGCTCGGAAGTCCCCGCGTCGCCATCAACAAAGACAAATTAATCGCATCCGGCCTGATGGTCATTGCGCTATTTTTGATTTTCTAAGGAGGAAACTTGATGAATATCGCATTACTCGGGATGACACTGCTCGGAGGGATTCTCCTCAGTGCCCAGTCTTCAATCAACGGTGCCTTCGGTCAAAAAGCCGGCGCACTCGAAAGTACGTTTTTAACTTTTTTCACAGGCATGCTCCTGCTCGCCCTCGCCGTCCTCTTTTTCGGACAAGGAGATGTTCTGCTGATTCTTGATGCTCCCCGGTGGCAGCTCAGTGCCGTCTGGTTTGGTGTCAGTTATCTCTTCCTGACCATCCTCGCTGTCCCGAAAATCGGGGTCACGGCAGCAAGTATCGCAACCGTCATCGGACAGTTGTCGGCCGGAATGGTACTGGATCACTTCGGGACATTCGGTGGCGTCGAGGTGGCATTTGATCTTAAACGTTTTGCCGGTCTTCTGTTCATGTTAGCCGCCTTGTTCTTCATTTACCGCGGCAACAAACGGCGTGTCGAGGCACCTGCCTCCGACTCGATGGCTTCTTGAGACCATACAAAACCGGGAGTGTCTTCAACTCGAAGGCACTCCCGGTTTTTCGTCTGCTTACTTTTTTAAAAAGGCTAATGCATCAATCGCCAGCTGATGATCGGCTTCCTGCGATAAACCCGATACGGTAATCGTTCCGATGACACCGACCCCTGTGACGCGGATCGGGAATGACCCGCCGGCATCCGCATAGTCCGCCGGATTGACAGCATACATCGTATGATACGCACGCTGTTTCGCTTCATTATACAACCGCATGTAGAGTGAGCTGTGTCCGTGCCGGAGGACGACGTTCGATTTTCGCCGTATCCATTCTTCCTGATCGGGTGCCGTCCCGTCAAGTGCTGCATAAAACAACCGTTGCCCGTTCCGTTTCAGCTCGATGGCAACGCTGAGTTTATCCTGTAAGGCCCGGTCGATGACATACTGTCCGGCACGGAGGGCATCGTGATTCGTAAACTGACGTAATGTCAGTGTCTCTTCTTGCGCCAACAATTTCGTCAGTTTCATTGATCCCACTCCTTCCGGAAGATTTTGCGTCCCGTCTCACTGCTCAAGCGAACAGCCTCGATGAGTTGCATCGTCTTGAGAGCATCCGTCAAATCAACCGGTACGTTACCCGTCTTCAGCCCTGTAGCAAGCGCTTTGTAAAAACCAAGGTAGTTGCCCGGGAGTGTCGCCAATCGCTCGGCCGGATGATCGGCAATCTTCAGATATCCAAAGTCGGTGGTTTCCTCTTGACCAATTGAGGCATCGACGGCTTGTCCTGACGCAAGGCGTGCTTCCTGCGGATCCATTCCGTATTTGATGTAACTGCCACGTGTGGCATGCAGTTCAAATCGCGGGGTCTTTCCTTGAATAAACGAATTCGAGCGTAAGACGACCCGGCGTTTTCCGTAATGCAATGTAATCTGGAATCCGTCATCCGTCTCCGCCCCGTCACGCTGGAATAAGACATCTCCGACCACAGCATCTGGTTCACCGAATAAAGCAAGCGCCTGATCAATCAAGTGGGAACCGAGATCAAACAAAATACCCGAACCCGTTCCCGGCTTTTCCCGCCAACGATCCCGGACGACCGGACGATACCGGTCAAATCGTGATTCGAACAATTGCCAATCCCCGATTTCATTCATCTCGACCAACTGTTCAACCGTCAGAAAATCGCCGTCGTAACGGCGGTTTTGATAAACCGCGACATAAACGCCGTACTGTGTTGCGAGGCGCTGTAGCTCCGTTGCTTCTTCGAGTGTCACGACCGCCGGTTTTTCGAGCAAAACATGTTTTTTTGCTTCGACGGCTTGTTTCGCCATCTCAAAATGTAAAGCCGTCGGAGTCGTGATGATGACCAGTTCTGTCTGTTCATCTTCCAAAGCCTCTTCGAGCGTCCCGATCACTTGTGCTTCCGGGAACACGGTCGCCACTTTGTCCGCCTGGCTTGATACGACTTGCCGGACCGTGAATTCGGGTAATGCTTGAATCAATGGAGCATGAAACGTTACAGCTGAAAATCCGAATCCGACCAGTGTCGTTTGAATCGTCGTCATGTTTATTCCTCCTCTGCTATTTCCAGTAAGACATCCGCTTCGTGCAACCAGGCCTGCCACTGTTCAGGCGGTCGTTCATCCGTAATCAGGACATCGATCTGAGCAAGATCACAGACTTTGTGCAGAAATCGTTTCTCGAACTTCGTATGGTCCGCCAGTACGATGATTTCCGCACCACTCCGGATCATTGCCTTTTTCACGATTGCTTCTTCCAGGTTTTCAGCGAATATCCCTTGTTCCGTCAGCCCACATGCTCCAAGAAACACACGGTCGACCTGATAGTTCAAAATATCATCCGCCGTTTTAATACCGACGAGACTGCGCGCATGCCGGTCCAACTTCCCTCCGGTCACATACAAATCGATTTCGGGACGGGCTTCGAGTTGGTCGACAATCGCCAGTGCGTTTGTAATGACCTGGAGCGGTTGCGCCGGCAGATGAACCGCCATCCGGGCGACGGTCGAAGCCGCATCAAGAATGATTTTTTGCTGCGGTTGAATATACTGAACAGCACGTTTGGCAATCCGATTTTTTTCCGGCTGTTCGGTTCGCCGGTCGTACTGAACGGTCGTGTTCGTCCCAACACGGATCAAACCGTTTTTGACCCGGATGATTTTTCCTTCCCGCTCCAGTTGAATCAAATCACGCCGGGCCGTATCACGCGAAATGCGGTACGCCTCCATCAACTGATCGAGTGAAATTTCAGGTGCCGTCTTGATCCATTCCCGCATTTGTTGAAGTCGATCCTGTTGCGCCATGTTGCCTGTCCTCCCGTTCTTTTTCTTCATTTTAAGTTTTTTGATTAAATTATGCAATTTTAACGCAAAATAACTTCAGTGAATTCGGGTAAAGAACGGTATAACCAGGAATTCACGAGGAGGAATGATGTATGCGTACGATTTTCATCACCGGTGCTTCGTCCGGAATCGGTTTCGCGACGGCGACACGTTTTGCTGAAGAAGGATGGACGGTGTATGCCGGTACACGTGAACTGACACCGGCACTCGAACAAGCCGCCTTACCGCATCTGCACTTTCTTGAAGTCGATGTAACTGATCTCGCGAGTCTAAAACAGGCCGTTTCCGTCATCGAGCAGGAAGTTGGTCACTTGAATGCTTTATTTTGTAATGCCGGTCAAGGATTGTTACGGGCGCTTGGACAAGCGACGAGTTATGAAATCAATCAATTGTTCGATATCAACGTGTTTGGTGTCATGCGGACCATTGAATGTTGTCTGCCGCTCCTGAAAGCCGCTCCGAATGGCAGTCATCTATTAGCCACCTCGAGCATCAGCGGACTCGTCGGTCAGCCGATGAACGAAATCTATTGTGCCAGCAAGTTTGCACTCGAAGGTTTGTTCGAAAGCCTCGCCACTTACTACAAACCGTTTTTCTCGATCGACGTCACATTAATCGAACCGGCTGCCGTCGAGACGAACTTCACAGCAAACGTCCTCGATCGTTTGGAGCAGACGGGTGGTCTTCATGACGATGATTTCAAACCGATCGTCGAAAGTTATTTACGGACGTACCGAGTCCGACACGCCGAGCGCCAGTCACCGGAAACGATTGCCGAGTTGATTTTTGAACTCGTCCATGCCGATGAAAAGCCGTTGCGCGTTCGGACGGCACCGGAAGATGAAGCTTTTGTTGCACATAAAACGGCGAGCGATCCGTCCGGTCTTGTCGGAACAATCAAAACCCGGCAACTGACACTAAATTTAGACTGATTTCCCTTTTATTCAAAACAAAATCAGATTCGTTCTTTGCTTCTTTCTATAATGAAGCTATCTCTTTAAATTCATTTTAGAAGGACGGTTTTTCATGGCACACTTATTTTTATACACGGCCGTCTACTTGATTCCGACGTTCATTATGTTTTATATGGCCATCGACATCTTTTTGCGAAACCCGAAACGCTCGCAGCATCGCTTGCTGAGTCTCTTCACTTTCGCCTACGGGATGCTGTTCCTCGGCGAATTTTTCCGTAATGCTGCTCCCGTCTCCATGAGTCCCGCTTTTGTGACGTACTGGTTCGGTAATGCCGGATTACTTGTCTTCAGTACATCGCTCCACTTCATCTTCCGTGTCTCGAATCTGTGGAAAAAGATGCCGCGCTTTCTTTACCCGGGCGTCTTTTATGTACCGATGGTCATTGTCCTGATTACGTATGTCTTTCAGACGAATGTCATCAACAGTCAGCAATTTGAACGGATCGGTTCCTTCATTTATCCGGAATTCAATGCATCGTACTTAATCACGATGACTGTGGGAAACGTTTTCCACCTTCTTGTAATCGGCTTACTGTTTTATGCCCGGACTCAATTGCGGGATGCACGGCGCGGCATCATCCATGTTCTGCTGGGTGTTGCACTCCTGGTTCTCGTTTGGGATGTTGTCTTCGGATACAACTCGTTTTACGGAGTGATGCCACCCTATGCCTATATGTACGGCGGGCTGTTTTGGGCGGGTGCTTTAACGATTGCCATGCGCCGGTTCGATTATCTTGCCTCTTACCAAAAGCGGTTTGCGACGCTTTACAACTTGAATCCTTCGGCGATTCTGTTGCTTGACCGTCACGGACGGATCGAGAGTGCAAATCCAGCTGCTTATACGCTGCTCAAGGAACAAGAATTACTAGGTCATCCCTTCGTCGACTATCTGCCGGAGAAAAAGCAACGGGGTTGGCTTGAGCATTATGAGGTCCATTTTGCTTCCCAGCGTAAATTCAATGAATACGAAACAAAAATTCTGACACTCGAGCAACAGGAACGCTATGTCGTCATGGACGCGGACTTTGTCTTCATCGAACAGGAGATCCACGGGATGTTGTTGATCCGGGATATCCAGTCATTCAAAGAAGCCGAGCAAACGATTCGCTTTTTCGCCTACCACGACCCGTTAACGAAAATCCCCAACCGGCGTAATTTTTACGAACGGGCCGGGCAAGCGATTCTCGAGCAAGACAGTGTCACGATTGTCGTCGTTGACCTCGACGGCTTTAAAGGTATCAATGATACGTACGGCCATCAAATTGGTGATGCCTTTTTGATTCACTTGGCTCGGTTACTGAAGCGGACCGTTGAACCGCTTGGCTTCGCTGCCCGCGTCGGCGGTGATGAATTCTTTTTACTGTTGCACAATCAAACACCGGAACAGTTGCACCAGTTCGCCACTTCCCTCTTACAGACCTTCCAGGATAATCCGTTTACGCTCGCGGAAGAGTTGATCGAGATTCGAACAAGTATCGGGCTGAGCTATTCACCCGATCACGGTATCAGTTTGGATACATTGATTCATCATGCTGATCAGGCCATGTATCATATCAAATACAATGGTAAAAACGGATACCGGATTCATGATACACTCGATTCGGTCCAACGACCGTCCGAAGGAGGCTCACGATGATTTCCATGCTTGCGATTTTTTCACGGTTATTCAAAGGATTACGCCATGCTTTCCAGTTATCTTATTTTCGCGGTCTATTGATACTTTGTCTGTTGACGTTACTGTCCGGAACGATTTTTTACAGCACCCAGGAAAATTTAACCGTCGTCGATGCTCTTTACTTCTGTATCACGACGTTGAGCACGGTCGGTCATCCGACGTTTGCTCCCGTCACGACACTCGGGAAAATCTTTACGATGGCCTACATCACAATCGGATGTGGTTTATTCCTTACGTTGATTGCCACACTGGCCTATGTCTTGATCAAGGAACAAGAAGACTGAAAGGGGATGTCTGGATGCGGCAAGCAGCCATTCAAAATAATTTCGATTGGTGTCGTCTGATTTGCGAATTACATGGATGTACCGTGACAGAAACACCGGATAGCTGGCTCGCGAAAGGTGACGTGCCTCCGCTCTATCCGGAGATGATGGTCCGCTCTCATCAACAACAGCTGGACCTGTCCGGGATTACGAGCGTCAAGGATTGTACCGCCAGTTACGATTTTTCACGCGCTGGATTGACCCATCTGTTCACGGCAGAATGGATTACGCGCCGTCCCATTCTTGATCGCCGGGCACTTCCCGCCGATTGGACCGTTGTGACCAATTCAAGTGAGGCAACACGTTTTTTCACACTCATTGAAACGGAAGATTTACCGAACAGCTTGTTTGCCCGTTCGGATGTCCGCTTATTTTTTTCGGATCATCAGCAAGCAGGTTTTATCGCCTATTCGAACGGTCAAACGACCGGATTGTCACACCTGACTTCGGATTACCTGGATGAACGGCTCTGGGATGATGTCATTCGCCTCAGTTCCGCCCACTTTCCGGGGCAGCCGCTCGTCGGCTATGAATACGGCGATCAATTAATCACAGCACTCGAAGCCGGGTTTGATGATATCGGTCCGCTCGCCGTGTGGATAAGATGAAATTAGTCTAAATCGATTCAATTTCGAGAGTATATGTATGAACCCTTATTTCCTTGTCTTCGATAGATGTGCTAAGGTTGGCATCACTCAAAAAGACAAAAAGGAGGTGAGGTTGTCTTTTATCCAACTAAAAAATATTGTTTATCCGACAGCCAAAATTCATGAAAAGAACAACTTTTTTCACTTTAAATACATTGGGCACGAAACGCGGCGGGCTTGTCAAAGCCGTCATCAAACGAGCAAATACGGTCGCCGCTGCTGAACCAGACCGGGCTGTCCATCTTTTGACACTTGGTCTCCAGACTCAGATCGATAGTACCCGAGAAGAGATGATACAGCTTGACCTTCTGAATCCGCATGTCCAGGTCACGAACCTGATCCATACGTTAGGACAGCAGAAGGCAAACGAGAAGCAGACAAAAGCCCGACTCTTGAAACGGTTAGATCGGCACTTCATTGTCTTTGATGACGTAAGCCGGACGGAAAACGATTCCTACCGTATCTTTGACAATGGCGTCTACGTCCAATATGTCCGTTTTGATGCAATGGATCGGCTTGTTTTCATCGATTATTTTTCAGATACACGTCATCGACTAAAACGGGAAGAATATCTTGAAAACGGACAACTTTTCCAAATCGTTCATTATTCCAAGACGACGAACAAACCTGTCTCGCGCCAGTTTCTTCACGGCAACGGCACCTGTTATTTAACACTTTGGCACAAGATGAATTCCGTGGACTGGAGTCATCTGTTCTATTTCGGAAAAAACGAACAGCTCCAATTCAATGACCCGGCTGCTTTTTATACGTTTGCACTCAATCGCTTATTGGCACAGTATCCGGCTGTCCTGCTGACGTCCGAATTCCGGGACCGTCTGCCGAACTTACCGAAACAGAACCTGGATGCCGTCGTACTGAACGTCAAGCATCCAAACATTCGGAAAGTGGCATTTGGACACAGCAATCATTTTGTTTCGCCTTTTGATGAAACCGCAGCCGTCAGTGGTGTCTGGAATACTTTATTCAAACGGATTGATGAGTGGAGTGCTGTCATTACAGCGACATCCCGACAGGCCGACCATATGAAGCAACAGTTTGGTCACGCGTCCCTGTTCCATTCCATCCCGCATGCGTTTACGAACACAGTGGCGGATGAGCTTGTTGTTGATCCCGTCAATCCGAATCGATTCGTCGTCGTATCACGGATTCAGATCAAAAAGGATGTCGCAGAAACCGTTCGGGTGATGCGTCGGATCGTCGATCATAATCCGAATGCCTTCCTTGATTTCTATGGGTTCGGTTATAACGATCAACTCGAAAAAGATCTTTTGGCATTGATCAAGGAACTGGCTTTGACCGATCACATTCACTTCAAAGGATTCGTCGCTGATATGCGGGAAGCGTATGCTGGTGCCGTCGCAACGCTCTTCACCTCACAATCCGAAGGGTTCGGGATGGCGATTCTCGAAAGCATGAGCTACGGGATTCCGGTCATCGCTTACGATATTTGTTATGGTCCGGCAGAAATCATCGAGGACCGGGTGACAGGACGTCTCATTCCTAAACGAGATACGGCTAAGTTCGCCGAAGCCGCAATCGACTTGATGATGCATCCCGATGCCCGACAACTGATGGGATCACGTGCCGCTAAAGCACTTGAACCGTTCTCGGATCAACACTATGAAACGCGTTGGGTGAACTTGTTAGAGACACTTGATGCCCAGACCGACTGATTTCCAGTCGATAGAAAAAAGTATCGTTTCGCCGGATCCAACAGATTCGGCAGAACGATACTTTTTTGTGTTACATCAAACGGCTGATAAAGGCTGTCGCAATCCCGAAATACACGAGCAACGACAGGATATCGTTCAGCGTCGTGATGAGCGGACCGGATGCAATCGCCGGGTCGATATTCAGACGATGCAAAATCAGTGGAATGATTGTTCCGGCCAGTGTTCCGAAAATCAATGTGATAATCAGTGAACTGCCGACGACGAGACCAAGAATCGGGTCCCCTTGCCAGACATAGGCAATGATGGCAATCAAGATGCCACATGTCACACCGATGATCAGACCGACACGTAACTCCCGGAGAATCAGTCGGGTGACGACTTTTTTGTCGACTTCACGCGTAATCAAACCACGAACGACGACGGCCAGCGACTGGGTCCCTGTATTTCCGGTCATCCCGGCAATCATCGGCATGAAGAATGCCAACGCGACGACTTTTGATAAGGTTTCCTCAAACTGGCTGATGATTGATCCTGAAACCAGTCCGATGAATAATAACAAAATCAACCAGGGTAAACGCCGGGTCGCGGCCACCCAGGGCTTTGTATCAAAATCAATCGACTTACCGGAAGCGGATAACTTCTCGATGTCTTCGTTGGCTTCTTCCCGTAAGACGTCGAGGGCATCATCGACCGTAATCAATCCGACGAGGACGTCCCCTTCGACGACCGGCAACGAAACTAAATCGTAGCGTTCAAACATTTTCGCAACATCCTCCTGATCGGTCTCGGACGAGACGCTGATCACTTTCCGGTCCATGACGTCCGCAATCCGCTCGTCGTTACTCGCAAGAATCAAATCACGGTACGAGATGACACCGACGAGCTGACTCAGCTGATTGACGACATAGACGTAATTGATCGTCTCCGAGTATTCGATATAATCGCGCATCTTCTCGATCGTCTCGCCAATCGTCGACTCATCCGTCACCCAGATGAAACGGTTCGTCATCAAGCGGCCTGCCGTCTCTGCCGGATACGTCAGTAAGTTTCGAACAATCAAGGCTTCGTCCTGACGCATACCGGATAACAAGCGGTCGACTTCTTCTTTTGGTAATTCTTCCAGTATGTCTGCCAAATCATCATTTTCCATCAAGTCCATCACGTGACCGGCATGCTCGACATCAAGGCGTCGTAACACCTCGAGTTGCTGTTCAAGTTCAAGTTCCTCGATGACGTCCGCCAAACGCTCATGATCAAGATAACGGAGGAGCCGTTCTTGCTCCGTCGCACCGAGCTCACCATACCAGTTTGCTAAGTCATATGGATAAACTTCTTCAATCACTTGCTGCGCATCTTCACGCCGCTCTTTCACCAATGCCTCAAGTAACAGTAACTTCCATTGTTGTTCCTCTGACTGACTCATCCTCTCACCCCCGCGTTTTTCTCCTCTTCCATCTTAGCACGATGTTTTCAAAAGCACTTCTACGAAAGCAGTTGACATTTCTTTCATCCCACCTTAAAATTTGCCTAAAGGAAACATTATTAGTTAGGAGAATAATCTATGTAATTAGGCAAACTCTTTTTTTAGAGTTTTTCTTGCCCTAAGGAAACATTTGTTTCCACACCAAAAATAAAGCAGTTGAAAGGAGTATCTTCACATGCACGCAGTAGAAGTAGAGCGATTAAACGTTTCGTATTTCGAAAACATCGCCTTAGAAAAATTGTCGGTTCGATTCATGTCAGGGCAGCTTGTAGGCATCATCGGTCCGAACGGTGCCGGAAAATCAACCTTCATCAAGGCAATCATGGGATTGATTCCGGCAGAAGCAACTACGATCCGTTTGCTTGGTCAATCGACGAAAGAGGCCCGGACGAAAGTCGCTTATGTTCCGCAACGCAGTGCGA
Source organism: Exiguobacterium sibiricum 7-3 (assembly GCF_000620865.1). Classification (NCBI taxonomy): domain Bacteria; kingdom Bacillati; phylum Bacillota; class Bacilli; order Caryophanales; genus Exiguobacterium; species Exiguobacterium artemiae. The sequence goes on along the minus strand of NZ_KK211190.1, from coordinate 308,419 downwards.
TTGATTGGGATTTTCCGATTCGGGTGCTCGACGCGGTTCTGATCGGCTGTTATCCACAACTCGGTTTATTCAAGCGTCCGACGAAACAACACCGGGCCTTGGCGATTACTTGTCTCGAACGCGTCGGCATGCAGGACTATGCCGACCGACAAATCGGTGAACTGTCGGGCGGTCAACAACAACGTGTCTTTTTGGCCCGTGCCTTGGCGCAGGAAGCAGAACTGCTGTTACTGGACGAACCGTTCGTCGGAGTCGATGCCGGCAGCGAACGGGTCATCATCGATTTATTGCGTACACTACGCAATGAAGGCAAAACGATTGTCGTCGTCCACCACGATTTAAGTAAGGCTGCCGATTATTTTGATACCCTGTTGCTGCTTAATCGCCGGGTCATTTCGATTGGTCCGCCAACAGATGTCCTGCAGCCGCATATCATCGAAGGCGCATACGGCAATCCGCTTGCCTTCCTTCAGAAAGCGGAGGTTTCGTCATGAATATCCTCGATTTCATCCAAGCCTTGACCGAATATGATTTTCTCCAGAAAGCCCTTGTGACGTCCGTCATGGTCGGCATCATCTGTGGCGTCATCGGCTGCTTCATCATTTTACGCGGGATGTCGCTGATGGGCGACGCGATTTCCCATGCGGTCCTGCCGGGTGTCGCCATCTCGTATCTGCTCGGGATCAACTTCTTCATCGGCGCTGTCGCGACCGGTCTGTTGACAGCTCTCGGCATCGGTTTTGTCAGTCAAAACAGCCGGATCAAAAATGATACGGCAATCGGTATTTTATTTACGTCGGCCTTTGCGCTTGGTATCATCCTGATTTCCTTTTTACGCAGCAGCAGCGATTTGTACCATATCCTGTTCGGAAACGTCCTCGCCGTCCGTCCAAGTGACATGTGGATGACGCTTGCCATCGGTCTGATTGTCCTTGGGGCAATTTTTCTATTCTACAAAGAACTGCTCGTGACCTCATTTGATCCGACGATGGCTGCCGCTTACGGCTTATCGACACGGTTGATTCATTACCTGCTGATGACGATGCTGACCCTCGTCACGGTCGCATCTCTCCAGACAGTCGGTATCATTCTCGTCGTCGCGATGTTGATTACGCCGGCTGCGACCGCCTATCTGTTGACGAACCGGTTGTCACGGATGATTTTCCTGTCAGCCGGTCTCGGGACGATTTCTTCCGTCGTCGGTTTATATTTCAGTTTCACCTATAACCTCTCGTCCGGAGCCTCGATCGTCCTCGTCGCGACCGTCCTGTTTGCGCTGGTATTTATTTTTTCACCGCGCCACGGGTTGCTTCGGAAATGGAAATCACCGAAAAAGGAGCTCACGACATGACATTCAAACGATGGATTCCTTTAACCGGTCTCGCTGTTTTACTGACCGGCTGTACTCCAGATTCTGCCGACGACGGGAAACTGCAAGTCGTTACGACTTATTCGATTTTAGAAGATATGACCCGTGTCGTCGGCGGTGAACATGTCGATGTCCACAGCATGGTCAAAATTGGCAAAAATCCGCACGAATACGATCCGCTGCCGACCGATGTCCGGAAGATGGCAGATGCCGATGTCGTCTTTTATAACGGTCTGAATCTTGAAGCCGGCGGATCATGGTTCAATAAACTCCGCTCGAGTACGAACAAGGACGGCAAAGACGCGCCTGTCTATGCGCTCAGTAAGGGTGTCGAACCAAAGTATCTGACGGCAGCCGGAAAAGAACAGGAAACCGATCCTCATGCCTGGCTTGATCTCAGCAACGGCATTCAATATGTCGAAAACGTCAAAGACGGATTGATTAAAGAAGATCCGGCGAACAAAGCCGATTATGAGAAGAATGCTTCCGCCTATATCAAGGAACTCAAGACACTCGATGCAAACGCGAAGGAACGCTTTGCTGCGATTCCGGACGCCGAGCGTCATCTGATCACAAGTGAAGGTGCCTTTAAATACTTCAGCGACGCATACGATTTTAACGCCGACTACATTTGGGAAATCAATTCCGACAACCAAGGTACACCGGATCAAGTCCGCCGAATCGTCGATTTGATCAAACGACAGGACATTCCGGTACTGTTCGTCGAGACGAGTGTCGACCGGCGCAGCATGGAGACGGTCTCCCGCGAAACCAGTGTTCCGATCGGCGGAACCCTCTACACGGATTCACTCGGGGCAAAAGGAACAGGTGGTTCGACGTACTTGACGATGATGGAAATGAACTTCGAGACGATTGAACAACAATTGAACCGCTAAAAACTGTCATCGGATCGCCATCCCTGGTTTACCTGCCGTTGATTCTTCCACCGTATACTAAGGAAAGAATCAACGAGTGATGGAGGAATGAAGATGCCTAAAAAAACCGGATGGATGATCATGACACTATCGGCAACGCTTGCCCTCGGTGCGTGCGGACAGACGGAACAAAAGAGTGCGCCGCATACTGACCATGAGGCCCATGCGACGCACACAAGTGCCGATCAACTGGAACAGACGACGTCGCCGGCGATTGCACCGGCGTTCTTAAAAGAAACGGATTCTTCGATTCAGACGATTTACCTGTCTGTCGCCAAACATCAGGATCTTTTGGAAAAGATGCCGTGTTATTGCGGATGCGGGGAATCGGCCGGACACACGAGCAACTACGACTGCTTCATCGCCGATCAAACAGCAGACGGAAAAACGACTTGGACGACACACGGGATTACGTGCGGAACGTGTCTTGATATCGCAGCCCAATCGATCGTCGCTTACCAACAAGGTACTCCGGTCAAAAAAATCCGCTCTGATATTGATGCGGCCTATGCAAAGACGGGTGCCAAACCGACTCCGACTCCGGCCCTCTAAATCAAAAATCGGCTGACTCAGTAATCAGTCTCCAAAGATAAGGGTGGCAGAATTGTACTCCACCACCCTTATCTCGTAAAAAAAAGAATCACTCTCTTCACGCGACTCCTACAGGAAAAGCGCAAGTCTACTTGCGCTGTCAGAGACAAATAAGACCCGCTTTCCTGCCTGAATACGGGCAGGAAAACTGGCTTATGTCTCGCCTGAGGAAAGGGCGTGAAAGAACGAGTGATTCTTTTTTGTGTCAGCCCCTTTTTGAAAGTAAAGACTTACCGTTTCAGGCGAGCCGTCGCATGAAGAACAAACGGTTTACCTGATAATAGCTCCTCGAGCTGATAATATGTATGTGCCCGAAGCGGTTGACTGGTCCGTGGAAGATGCCGTAATTCATAAGCAACCTCAAGGAGATAAAACTTATACGTTTCCGCCTCATCAAATCCGAAACTATTTTTTCGGGCTTCCATATAACCGATCAGACGCCGTTGTTGTTCGAGCGACAGGCGCTGCACTTGCGGGGCAAGCGGCTCACTCGGACGAAGAATCAATTCGCGTTCTGTCCGGTATAACCGGTTCATGACCCCTCGTTCCCGTCGAAGCGCAATCAACTTCGCCGGTTGGTACGAGCGGGGATACGGATGCGCATGGACTAAAAACCGTTCAATGATTGATTGTGTCGGGGCAGCCGGAAAAGAAATGACATCATGCATACAATTCGACTCCTTTAGGAAGATTCATATTTTATATTCTACTACAAATTCCCAATTTAATGATTTGACGTCAGAGGAAGGAAATGCGTTTTCTAATTTTGGACGGGTTTCGTTTTTCGTGACGCGTGGAAAAGTTCAAAAGATACTTATCTCTGAAAGGATGTTTTGTCATGCAACAAATGAAGGCTATTGGATTCCACAAACATTTACCGATTACAGAAGTTGACAGCCTGATTGATCTTGAGATCGAACGCCCGGTCGCACAAGGACACGATCTTTTAGTTGAAGTCAAAGCCGTTTCAATCAACCCGGTCGATACGAAAGTCCGGGCTAAGGGCGCGGACGAACAGGAACCGAAAGTCATCGGCTATGATGCATCTGGTGTCGTCGTCGAAGTCGGGGATCACGCATCCCTCTTTTCCGTCGGTGATGAAGTCTACTATGCCGGCGCCATCAATCGTCCCGGTTCCAACAGTGCTTTCCAACTCGTCGATGAACGAATCGTTGCGAAGAAGCCGGAACGTTTGACGTTCAGTGAATCGGCAGCTCTTCCCTTAACCGCTTTGACGGCATACGAAGCCATGACGGACCGCCTCCAACTGACATTCGATGCCAAATCAAATCTTGAGAAGACCATCTTAATCATCGGAGCAGCCGGCGGTGTCGGCTCCATCGCGACGCAACTCGCGAACCATGCCGGCCTGACCGTCATCGGGACCGCATCCCGTCCGGAAACGATTGACTGGGCGAAAGCACATGGTGCCCATCATACGATCAATCACCACGATGATTTCCGGGAACAATTGAAGAAGCTCGGTTACTCTTACGTGGACTACATTTTTTGTCTGAATGCGACGGATCAGCATTTTGATGCGATGGTCGATGTCATCGCTCCGCAAGGAAAAATTTGCAGTATCGTCGAGACCGATCAAGCACTCAATCTCAGCGCGTTGCAACAAAAGAGTGCCACCTTCGCTTGGGAGTTCATGTTCACCCGCTCCCTGTTCGAGACACCTGACATGATCCGCCAACATGAAATTCTGACGCAAGTCGCGACCTGGCTCGATGAAGAGACACTGGAGACGACTGTCACCCAAACGTTGATCGGACTGAACGCAGAGAATTTAAAAGAGGCCCACCGCCTCGTCGAGAGTGGCAAGACGATCGGTAAAATCGTCGTCGAACAGCATTGATCCAAACAACAGGGCGTCCTTTCTCTTTCGAGAAGCACGCCCTGTTTTTGATTATCTGTTTTTTTGACGTCTCATCGAAAAGACGATGGCGGCAAACAACGACAGGAGTCCTCCCGCCCAGCCAATGACTGGTGCATATTGAAACGTATCACGCAGCAACATCCCTCCGATAATCAGGACCGCAGCATCCGCCGCAAACAGCACTGCTAAAAATCGATAGTTCATCTTTTTTCCTCCTTTTGTGCGAAAGTACCATTCCTTCTTACTTCTTACCCATCATGCAGTTTTTTTGGTATGAATTTCTTGTATTTAAGATAATTTTCTAATAAGACTATTTTTCTGAGTCTAAAAAATGTACGATTACGGTAAGAAATAGGTATAGTAGTTACATCTATTTATCCACGAGGAAAGCTGACGTAAAGGGGCATCCATAATTATATGAAAAAATGGTTCAATCAAAAAATAAGCCGGCAAATCATGTCTGCTTTCTACCTTATACTGATTACGCTGTCAGTATCTTCGATTGCCGCTTACTTTTATACAAATCACCAGGTCGTAAGTGCCAAAAAAAGTCTTGATGCCATCAGTGAACGTCAAGAACGGGCGACGTCGTTGTGGGATGATTGGCAATCCTTACAATATGAGATGCGCGGATACATTGTATTCGGCGATGACACCGTTCTTGAGACCATCAATGAAAAAAAAGCATCACTTGAGCAAAAAACAGAGTGGTTCGAACAAAACGGAACCTATAAAGCCGATCAAATTTATGCATCGGATGTCCGCTCCCTCTATACGTCTTACACGACATTCGTCATGCCGAGCCTGATTAAATACGTGAAAGCAAAACAAGACGGCACTGTCGATGAAACGTTTTTACAGATGCCGAGTTTGAAATCGATGATGCCGCAAGTCAAACGGGATCCGAATCGAAAATTCAAGATGAACGCTTCGAACAGCGAAACGATGCGGAAAAGTGTCAACACGATGGAAAGTGTCTTCACGAGCTACCGGACGAGCCTTCAAGCGAAAGAATCGATGGCGAAGGATAAACTCATCAAACAAACGAAATATGCGGAATGGATTTGGCTCGTCAATTTACTTGTCCTTTTCCTCGTCATTCTTTTGATCATCCGACCGTTTATTGAACGGACGACACGTCAAATTCAACTCCTCAGTAAAGAAAGTAAGCTGCTTGCGCAAGGACAACATACCGCACCGTTGATTCCTATGAATCGGACCGACGAAATCGGTGAGCTCAGTAAATCGTTCCATCAAATGGCGACGGCCCTGACCGACAATAAACACCGGTTGATGTCGTCCAATGATAATTTAGAGCAGGCGCTGCAACTCACCTTACGGAACGAAGCACACTTGAAAATCCGGAATCAGTTGACGGAGACCCTTGCTTCCCGCGACACAGTGACCGCCTATCCTGCCGTCATCGAAAAGATGGTGGAGATTACGGATTCGACGAACGGGTCCTTGATCTTCAAGGAAGGGACGACGGTGACAAATATCATTTCCTACGGTCTGACGGAACAGGAACAGGACGATTTGATTGCGACCATCGAACCCGTCATCCGCAGAGCACGGAAGGATAAAATCCCGCATACCGCTCAGTTTGCCCAACGCGCGATTGCCGTCACACCCGTTCTTGATGCCAGCACCGATGAGATCATCGCCTATATCTACCTGATGCGTCTCCATCATCCGTTTGATTCGCAGGAACAAGAAGAACTTGCTGCCTTTGCACGTCAACTTGCCTTGTCGTTACTCCGGATGCGGACGTTCGACGAAATCGGACGGGAACGCGAAAAAACGGCCCGCTTGTTGAACTCGATCCGGGAATCGATCGTCTACATCGAACCCGATGGACCGATTCAATTGATCAATCGTCCGTTACTCGATTTGTTCGACCACCCGTCTGTGAAGGATTCGAAAGCGGAATGGCTGATTGAAGTCAATGATTCCATCACTCATTTAAAATATCAGGTTGATCAACTGCCGGAGTTTGAACTCTATTTACGTCAAACGTTCATCGAGCGCAAAACAGGCGAAGGTATCACCTTCTCAATCAACCGGGAGAAACGTTTTATCAAAACGTATTCGGAAGAAATTCACTACGGCGGAAAATTCCGCGGGATTCTGCTCGTCCTCCGTGACGTAACCAACGAAGTGGAAATCGACCGGATCAAAAACGAACTTGTCTCGACGATTTCGCACGAATTACGGACTCCGTTGTCCTCGATCTACGGGTTCACGGAACTGATGATTCAACGTGACCTGCCACCAAACCGTCAAAAGAAATATCTGGCTGCCGTCCATTCGGAAACCGAACGGCTGTCGCTGTTGATCAACGACTTCCTCGATCTTCAGCGAATGGAAGCAAATCGACAGGAGTATACGTTCGAGCCATTTGATTTACTGGCGATGATGAAGGACTTAAAGCAGTTGCACAGCTTGTCCTCTTCAGCACATAACATCCAGATCTTCTCCGAGGAGACGGTCCAAATCATTAACGGGGATTCGAAGAAAATCCGTCAACTGTTCGGAAACTTGGTCAACAATGCCATCAAGTATTCACCGGGCGGTGGTCCGATTGAAATCCGATTGACGGAACAGAACAACCGTGTCACGGTCGCCTTGACCGATCACGGCATCGGGATTCCGTCTTCAGCGATGAGTGAATTGTTCCAAAAATTCTACCGTGTCGACAATTCCGATACCCGTCAAATTGGCGGAACCGGGCTTGGCTTATCGATTTGCCGCGAAATCGCCCGTGCCCATGACGGCGAGATTCATGTCGAATCGATTGAAGGACAAGGTTCGACGTTCACGGTCGACTTACCGCTCAATCCGACTCCACCGTTATGACGAAAAAACCGCACCACTTCCTTGTCGGAATGGTGCGGTTTTTTATTATCCTTTGATGCGGCTTGCGATATCGACGGTCCGTTTCGCCTGATGACGAACGGCAGGTTCGACTGACTCGACCATGTTTCCGTCCTGGTCGACAGTAACGGTCGTACCGTACGGGTTTCCGCCTGCTGCGAACAGAACCGGGTCCGAATAGCCTGGTGCTGCGACAATCGCGCCCCAGTGGAACATCGATGTATAGACGGCAAGGACGGTTGCTTCCTGTCCACCGTGCGGATTTTGTGCAGACGACATGGCACTGACGACTTTATTGACGAGTTTTCCTTGTCCCCAAAGACCGCCTGTCGTATCGAGGAACTGTTGGAATTGTCCCGGGACGTGTCCGTAATGGGTCGGGACGCTGAAGATGATGGCGTCCGCCCAGTCGAGCAGATCCGGTGTCGCTTCCTCGACGTCGCGTGTCGCATCGGTATGTTTTTGCCAGAGTGGATTCGAGGCAATTGCTTCTGCCGGTGCCGTCTCCTTGATTTTCGCAAGGCGGACTTCAGCGCCGGCCGCTTCTCCTGCTTCTTTCGCCCACGTGGCGAGTTGATAATTGGTTCCGGTCGAACTGTAATAGATGACAGCCAGTTTCACATTAGACATGACTTCGCTCCTTTTTTCAAAAACAGTGACGGACGATGGATGTACAAATCATCTTTTCCCGTTTTTTGGATAAAGTAACACGTTTCCCTTGAATTCAAGAGGATTTTACACTTCTTGTGTTACGAGCCATTTGAACCAGCGGCCGTGTCCGTCCGTTTCGGCAATCGTCTGTTCCGTCAAGACGCCGTCGATGTACGAATCAAGGTGCAGATAACGATCCTGAACATTGTTATAAACGTGATAGAGATTGCGCGTCCGACCGATTTCTTCGACGACCTGCAACAGTTCTTTTTTGACCGCGAGCGGCATCTGGTTCGCGACATGCGTATGGAAGATACAGAGGATGCTGTCATCCGGTGTCTGTGCTGCATAGTGCGGCAACAAGCGGACTCCGTCCCCTTCGACCAGCTCCAGCGGGAACTCTTCGACGTACCGGGCAGCCGACTCGAACATCGCGAGCCGCTCGTGGTGTTCCGTCCAAATTAACGCTTTCAGCCAGAGTTGTTCGTCCGCATCTTTCAAGTCGACGATGTTCAGATCAAGTCCGATCCGACTTGTGACCGGCGGCGGTGTTTGTGCCATGGCAGGCGTTTCCGTCCCCTCGATGACCGATGTCAACTGAAGGCGCGATGATGGATTTCCGACGACTTCCCCGTTTCCGTATACGTAGCTGTATTTATCAAACAACAATTGCAAGCCGGCACTTGTTCCAATTTCGAGCAACGCAAGTGGTTGCTCGGTCTGTTGATGAATCTGACTGAAGACCGGATAAAGATACGTACAGCGCCGGACTTCATTCGTTTGAACGAGCCGTTGCGCAAGCAACAGAATCAGATCCGCTTCGTACGTCTGACAAAATGACTGGAAGTCGGCAAACGCATTATTAAAAGGCTTCGGCTGGTTCGTCACGCTCGGATAATACGTGGCGAGCGGATGATCGACGCCTTTGAGCAGCAGGTAATGAACTGCTCCGAACAGGAGGTTCGGCACCGGTTGACCGTCGCGGGCATGCCGGCATAGGCTAAGAATTCCTGGATCCTTGGCAATTTCGAGTGATAAGTATTCGTATAACGGACTGGAGTCGCGGCACTCCCGTTCGGCAAACGTCTGAAAACGTTGTGCGAGTTCAGTTTCTGTCATGTGTTGTTCCCCCTTTTTACGTTCCCTGTTATATTCCCCAAATTATTCCAAAGACCTGTTTTCTCTACAAAAAACACCTCCACCCATAAGTGGAAGTGTTTCAGTTCTTACTTTTCTTCTTTTTTCTTCAGGATATCCGTCACGACTTCATTCAGTTTCTGTTTGAAGACCGGTCCGAAGCTTTCAGCATACGAGTTCGTCATATGACTGACGTCACGATAGATGACGACGTTCCCGATGACTGGACGGAATTCGCCATCGACCCGGAAGTGATCCGTTAAATCGAGTTTATAGAGCGACTTGTTCGTCTTTTCGAAGTTTTTCCAGTACGCTTCATCGCGTTGGTTGACTTCGGCGTTCATCTTTTTCGTCGTTTCCTTGATGTTCGTCGTCTCAAGCGATTCGAGGACGTTGAAGCTGTAACGCGGATTATCCCGCAGCGCCAGACCATCGATGCCGTACTCATCCTTGACGTACTGCATTTGATCGACCATCTGTTGATGAATCTTATCTTTCGTCGCATCTGCCGCCGTGACGTGCGAGATGATCAGATCGACATCAGCATCCTTTAAATAGTCGAGGACGTTTTGATTCCAGATGCCTTTTAAGACATTATCATCATAGCCGGTCGAGAAGCGTGTCCCGGAACGGGTAATGTTTAAAATACGGTACTTTTCGCCTTTTGCGGCTTCATGAATCGCTCCGAACCACTGCTCCGAGTGTGAGCTCCCGACAAGAGCGATGGTCGCGATGTAGTCTTTCGTCTCACCGTATTCGCCGACTTTGACGTCACTTTTATTTAGTCCTTGGTTGCTGCCGTCGACATGGACGAGCGGCAGATCATCAAAGACATTCGCATACGATGGGAACGGATCGTGCTCCGGCGTTTTGTCCGGATTCTTGACGGCCATTGCGCCCGGATAATCGCTTGCGCTGACACCGTTCTTTAATTCCTGTTCTTCGAAATATTTCAGTCCGAAGAGTGACCCGATCAACAAGACATTGATGCTCATCATGATGCCGAGCTTCTTGAAAGCCGCCCGGTCGACTTTTGCACTGCGAATCGGTTTTTCAATAAATTCCGTCATCAGGTACGACAATAAAATCGCTGATAGAATGATGGCCGTTCCCATGAGGAAGCCCGGTGTCTGCTGGACGTTGTAGCGGTAAAATTCAAGCAGGACCCAGTGCCAAAGGTAAATTCCGAAGGCGATGCCTCCGAGTTTGACCATCGGCTTTGATCCGAGGAAACGTTTGATGCCGAACGTCGTGTCGCGTGTTCCGGACAAGACGATGAACAATGCACAGGTCATCGGCCAAAGGGCGATGTAACCCGGGAACATTTGAGAAACGTTAAAGAGGATACCGGTCAGGACAAGACCAATCAGACCGAGCCAGCCCATCAAGGTCGCCATCCATTTCGGAACATGGATCGACGACAGGTTGATGCAAAGCAGGCTACCTAAGGCAAATTCCCAAACGCGCGTCATCGTGATGAAATAGGCCCACGGCTGATTGACTTCAGTTAAATAAATCGAATAGCTTAACGATGTGACGAACAACACCCCTAAAATCGTGTTGATCATCGGTTTGACGTTTTTAATCGTATACTTCTTGACCATCCATAAGATGAATGAGAACAGAACAAACCAAATCATATAGAACTGACCTTGAATCGACAGTGCCCAGAAATGTTCGACCGGCGATTTCATCTGACTCGCATCCAGGTAATCCGTACTCGAGATGGCGAGTTGCCAGTTTTGATAGAAAAACATCGAGGCGACGACTTCACGAATTGTCTTCTCTAGAATCGATTGCGGCAGTAAAAATGAACTGAGAACGAGGACGACGGCCAAAATGAACAGGACCGACGGCAACAGCCGTTTAATTAATTTTGTCACATAAGGCAGGAAACGAAATTCACCCGTCCGGTTGATCGTCGAGATAATCGACGTCGTGATCAGGAATCCGGAGATGACGAAGAAAACATCGACACCACCCGAGACACGGTTGAACCAAATATGATAGACCGCGACGAGCAGGGCGGCGACAACACGCAACCCCTCGATTTCAGGGCGGAACTGGCTTTTGGTGTTAATGAGTTTTTGAGGCGGTGCTTCTTTTTGATTCAGTTGATTCATTTTGTATTAGCTCCTATACTTTTTTTCTCATGCAGAAAAAATTGAATTGAAATTTTTCCCTTCATCGTTAAACACGCACCAATCCATCCTAAAGTAAAATACTTATAAAATCCACAACATTTAGAAATTAAATTTTACAATTTATTCGTTTTTTCCCATAACAAATACGACTCCTCCAGCGTGGAAGAGTCGTATTATATCCGGCTTATTTCACAGTCAGTGTAAAGATTTTACTCTTGCGTAATTTGATTGATTCCGCATGAACCGTCACACGTGTGCCGCGTTTTTGTTTCGGGAACGTCATCGTCTGTGTTTTGCCGGTCGCGATTTTTGTATACCGCTTTTGATTGATCGTCACGACAATCGTCTTGCCTTTTGTCGCTTTGACTTTCCAGGCTGTACTCGTCGGACTTAGTGTCGTCGTGTACGATTTCAGCGTCGGATTACCGGCTGCGACGACCCGTTGCTCGGAAACCTGCAGTTGCGTTCCTTTGCGCGCCACGAGCTTGACGACCTGGCCGGCTTTCAACGGTTTGGTCGGGATGGCGAAAATCCGTGTTTTCTTCCGGTCGATGTACGCTGTGTACTTGCCGTCGATGTAGAGTTTTCCGTAAGACGCATCCGCATCGAGTACACCGTCAATTGTCGTCTGTTCGTCGTTTAACGGATTGTTTAACGTACTGTACAACATCACGCTGTCTTTTAACGCCAGTGATTTCGAGACGTAACTGCCGGAACGGACAATCCGGTACTCGGCCAGTTGATTGGTATACGGAATCGTCAGTTCCGTCTTCTTCGTTGCCGGAACGGCTGTGATTTTTTTCTTTCCATGATAGACGGTATACGTTCCGCCGTCCTGTTTACTCTCCAACCGGTACGTAAAGGTTTTGAAATTCGTATTCGTCGACTGGGTCACACGCGGAATTTCGTATCCGGCGACCGTCCGTTGTACCGTCGTTTTCTGATCGAACGTATTTTCGTCACCGATTTTAAACGAGACCGGCTGCCCGAGCAATCCGGTCGTGCCGAGTCCGATGGTCAGCATCCCCTTCTCGTCCGAGACCGCACTGTTGATAAGTGTTCCGTCCTGACGGAACACGTTGACCGGTACATCAGCCTGTCCCAGATCAATCGGGTACGTATAGACCCCTTCTTTGACTTCCTTCAGTGAATCGAGCGTCGCCGTCAAATAGCGTTTGTGTTGATAACGCGTCGTGTCTTTCAGGACGACACCTGTTTCCGCCGTATACGCGACTGTATAGGCCGTATTGTAAATCCGCTTTTGACTCGTCGGAATCCGGACACCGTTCTCCTGGTCCACGTCGCCCGTAAACGTAATATCTCGAAGCGCAAGCGGCTCCGTTGTCCCGTCGATTCGCGTCAGTTGGACATCCGGTGTCAATGCCGTCTTTTCAAGAAATGCCGTATCCGCTTTCGTCCGATCGTCAATCGCAATCGGTTGACGTAAATACGCTTTAAAGTCGAGCAGCGTCGTTTGACCGTTCACCCGGTAAACGGCGCGTCCATCCGTCAGAACTTCCTGTGCCAGACCGTCGGAATAGTCGACGAGTGTTTTGACTTGTCCTGTTTGCTTGTTTAGAACATACAAGGAAGTTGATTGGTGATCGTCTTTTGTCTCGTCCTCTTCCGTCAATTGGATATACAAACTGTCTGCCGTCTCATAGGCGCCACGGACAACCTGATCGGTCCGTTTATTCGGTAAGGCGTACGTCTGCTTCGTTTCGACATTCCGAATTACAGCTGTTTTGCTGACATCAAGAATCCAGTCACCGGTTAACGAATAAAAGCTGTTTACTTCGACGGTCCGGACTTTTTCAAACGTCCCGTCTGTCTTCACATCGTACCAGTCGGCAACCCCGTCACGGATCAGGGAGAAACGATTTGGACTGATCCACTGAACGGAGGGACTACGTCCATCCTTTAGTGTATCGCTGATGACGAATTCGTTTCCCTGCCGCTCTACTATATGAAACGCATCCGAGATCCCGCGCGCCATAAGATGATTTTGATCGAGAACCCGTAAATACTCCAGGTTAGCCGGAAGCTTTACTTCTTCCGATGTACCGGTTTTGGCATTCATCAAATAGTACGGCTGGAAGCTTTCGTCAAAATAATCGTCCTGGAACAGGAACCATGTCTTGTCCGCAGAGTCCGCCCGCAGGAACGCGTATGGTGAAACGCCGCTTGGATACGGTGTCGTCTGCTTCGTTTCTAAGTCATAAAATCCGATGATTGCTTGATCATTCTTTTTAATGTCGTACGGTGCTGCTTCCGTCAATGTCGTCAGCGTTAACCAGGTTCCGCAGACGACCGCGGCACCTCCCATCCAATGTTTCCAGTTCATGTATGTAGAACATCCTTTCAAAATTCAGTGATTAATTCTATTTTATTCCATTTATTTTTTCTATTCAGATGTTTTTTGATACATCAGGTCAATGACAAACATATCCCAACCGATTCAAACGTTCGTTCCCATTTAGTTGAGGGTATAGACTACTTCACAATAATGACGAACGTTAGGAGAATATTATGATTGTATTTGGTTACGCCCTCTACTTATTGTTAGGCACGTTAAAATTCGTGCTGTTCAGCTTTTATACCAACACCGCTTTCCCGGTTGACCTCTTTTTCATGAACCTCGGCGGGATGTTCGTGCTGTCGAGTTGGACGCTGTTGATCCAGTGGAACAAACGCCGCTGGATTTGGTTGGGTCTTTTAATTGCCCACAGCTTCCTCTTGATTTCCGATCTGTGGTACTACCGTTACTTCGAAGATTTCCTGTCAGTCTCGTTGATGTCGCAGATGTTGCAGATGGGTGATGTCAGCAGCGGTTTCGCCGCCCTGATCCTGCCGTCCGACTTCCTGTTGTTTGCGGACAGCCTGATTTTCTTAGCGATTCTCTTCTTTACACGCAACAAGACGTTTGCGGTCACGAAAAGCAAACGCCAGAAGACGGCAGGTCTTGTCTTCCTCACGGGTGTAATCCTGTTTGCTGCGCCAGTCACCTACAGCGTCGTCAAAGAAGATCAACGGCTCAGCCAGTCGGTCTCCGACATGCGGGACTATTATCAGCTCGGTTTCTGGGGGTACCATGGACTCGATCTGTTCCGCGGAATCCAAGGAGCAATCGGCTCAGAAGAAAGCTTGACCGCGTCTGAGCGTCAACGAATCGAGGGCAACTCGACTTCAGCCGCAGACGGCGTCACGAAAAAACCGAATATCATTCTCGTCCAGCTCGAATCGTTCCAGGCTTCTGTCATCGATCAACAGATTAACGGTCAGACCTTAACACCGAACTTAAATCAGCTGAAAAAAGAATCGCTGTATTTCCCATCGTTTTATCATCAGACACACGAAGGGCGGACTTCGGACGCCGAATTCATTACGAACACGTCGCTTTATCCGTTAAAATCCGGTTCCGTCTATACCCGGTTCCCGGATAACGAGTTTGACGCGCTGCCCAATCTGTTGCGTACGAACGGATATGATACGGCCGCGATGCATGCGTATGAAAAAGGCTTTTGGAACCGCGATCAGGTCTATCAAAACATCGGATTCAAGCATTTTTTCAGCCAGGACGATTATCCGAAACAAAAGAAAATCGGTATGGCATTAAATGATAAACAGTTTTTCCAAAAATCGATTGAACACATGGAAACGTTAAAGGAACCATACTTCTCGTTCCTCGTCGCTTTGACGAGTCATACCCCATATGAAATTCCGAAAGACGAACAGCAACTGGACTTGTCCGGTTACGAGGATCCGATGCTGAAACGGTATTATCAAACGATCCGTTATGTCGACGGGGCCGTCGGACAGATGGTCAAGGAATTGAAGAAAAAAGACATGTGGGACGACACACTCGTTATCTTTTACGGCGATCATGACAGCGGTCTGACGAACAAAGACAGTGAGATGCAGCAAAAAGCGCAAATCGACAATGCTGTCGATGCTTTTGAACTCGACCGCCGTGTACCGCTGTTCATCAAGAAACCGAATCAGGACACGGGTAAAACGATCCAGGAAAACGGCGGACAAATCGATATCGCCCCGACGATCGTCGATTTACTCAATCTCGACGCCCCGTACATGACGGGACACTCGTTGCTTGATGACGAACCGAACCTGACAGCGTTCCGCGACGGTTCATTCCGTTATAAAAACTACTATTACAAAGCGAAGCTGACCGGGAAAGCGGGCAATGGCACGTGTTATGACGTCTCGACAAAAGAAGCGGTCGCGCGCGACATGTGCCGACCGCAGACGAAACAGGTGCGGAACGATTTGCGTCTGTCGGACGCGATCATTGAAAAGAACGGGTTGAAGTAAAAAAGACGAAGCCGGACTTTAATCCGGTTTCGTCTTTTTTTATTGTTGATGAATCTAGATTGTACAGATCATCTGTTGCCTTCGAGATGCTCATTCAGCCAGTCTTGCTCGTCGTCAAACATAACATTCCATTTTTTCGCGACGATCCAGTCAAATAACACCGGAATCGTCTTGTCGGATTGTCGATAGCGATTTAAAAAACGCAGTGCAGCCAGGCCTTCGTCACTTTGAATCTGCCGCTTCCGCTTCAACATTATTTTCAGCCGTTTGATGACCGGCTGAATGGCGGATGCATCTCCGTGTTTCACAATTCCGAGCAAGGCATACGTTTTGACGTCGATTGACCGATCCTCCAAACCTTTTAAAAACAACGGCAGGAACGAATCGTCTCCAAGTTCACTGAGCGCATTGAGTGCCGAGTGCCGGACATCACCTTTCGGATGATCTAGGAGCGGTAACAGATACGGAATCACCCGCTTCGTTCCGATTGTTGCCAACACAAAATTTGCACTTGTGATTTCAAATGAATCAGTGGAGGTCGTAATAAATCGAATTAAAGCATCCTCTACTGCATCTCCCCGACAGACACGTAATGCCTCAATTGCCGAATTTCGAACAGCCGAACGAGGATCCTCGACATACTTGATGATAGCTGCCGCATCGTCCACCTGTTCCTGTTTCGCCAGTTCATCAAGGACTTTGACGATTAATGTCGGCTTTGTCTCTTGTGCCAGCCGTTCTAACAGTAGGTTAACAACAAGGACGTCGCCTGTATTCGTACCAATCGTGCCAAGCATAAAGTAGAAATACTGTTTCATTTCTAGTCGCTTCGTCTGTTCAAGCAGGTCCATTAACACAGGAAGCATTTGAACATCCTGAAAGCGCCGTGCTATTTCATACGCCAAGTCAGACGGCGAACCTTCACTCGTGGAATAACCTCGTTCTTCATCGTACACATATTCATCAATCGACATCTGTTCCGCTAATGCGATCAATTCATCCTTGTTCATCGGCAGTTCCTTCAGTTTCCGAAAAAATCTTGTACCAGTATAGTGTCAAATCAATGTTCGGATTAGCGGATTGTTTCAGCGTATCCACACCACCAAGGACAAATCCTTCTTTGACGTAAAAACGGCAGGCAATCAGATTATCGTTTTGTGCTTCAAGCGATAGGCCAATCAACGACTGTCCCTTCGCCCAGGTTTCTGCTGCTTCAAGCAATAAGTGACCGACACCGCTTTTCCGGAAATCCTTTTTGACAGCAATGTTTTCAATATAGGCAAAACGGTTCCAGTCTTTCACGAGACGGATTTGACCGATGCAAGTGTCTTCATGAAAAGCTAACAAGACAATTTTTTCACTGCTGTCGATATAAGCAGACCAATCCAATTTGTCATCCGGAAAGCGGATTTCAGATGGAGTATCATATAACTCTTCTTCATAGGACCAGATGCCGTTCGAAAAATTCGGAATAAGCTTACCGATGATCGGAAAGAAGTCATTAGTCGTGTTGACGATAGTTACAAGATAATCTTTTAACGGCTGAATTATAATTTTTTCAAACGGATCCATTGAACTCATCCTTTGCTATGTAATTTCCAAGGTAACACTTCATAAAAAAAATATTAAATACTTCTTCTGAATTTTAACATTAGTTTAAATATTTTTATCCAAATACTGTTTAACCCTTGTAACACATTCTTCAATAGAATAGTCGCCTTCAATTCTTAAGATCGGACAAGATAATTTTTGCATCCACTGTTCATGTAAAATTTTGCTTCTTACTTCCATACCTGCATGATCATACAGAGCAGCCCACTTAAGAAAAGTTTGCGATTGTTCATACTTATCGCCACCCGGCAATACTTCTTCTCCATATCGTGCTATTTCACGTTGCTGTAATCTTGCAAGTCTGGTTTGTGGCGGAACCCATAAGAAAACAACGAGATCAAAATGCGACTCTAAGCATTCTCCCCACTTCACAACAGCTCCTGATAAAACCCATTTTTCGGATTTGGACAAATCATTTTTCAGCATTTCTATCCTGTCAGGTATAGGTCGTTGTTCAGTAAATTTAGATATCCAAAAATAATCATCTGTATCTAAAGCATTACATCGTAGAACCTCTGCTAAAGCTTTTCCCAGTGTGGATGTTCCGGATCCCGAAGCACCCATGATATGAATCCTGTTCTCCATGCTTCATTCCTCCTTACAGTTTTACCGCTTACTATACTAGACTTCTAATTATATAGTTTTCCTGAATTGAAATTACATTTATTTGAAAATAGACTACTAATTTTTCAAAGAATCCAAAAATAATTTTATTCATATCAAAAGAAATTCCATACTAAAAAAAAGAAGGCCCTTTATAAGTTCAAAGAACTTACAAAGGACCTTCTAGAACGTTAAAAGTGAATTACCAAACACGAACCCCATTAATCAGGAATTCATGTAGCTAAATTACATCATGCCGCCCATTCCACCCATGCCGCCCATATCAGGCATTGCAGGTGCACCGGCTGGCTCCGGTTTATCGGCGATGACGGCTTCTGTCGTCAAGAACATCGCTGAAACAGAGGCTGCGTTTTGAAGTGCTGAACGCGTTACTTTCGCCGGATCGACGATTCCTGTTTCAATCATGTCGACGTACTCGTCTGTTGCGGCATTGTAACCCATACCTTGCGCTTCATGCTTGAGACGCTCGACGATGACTGAGCCTTCTTGACCGGCGTTTTCCGCGATTTGACGGAGTGGTGCTTCAAGCGCACGAAGAACGATATTGACACCTGTCGCTTCGTCGCCAGTTGTGACAGCAAGAATCGATTCAACGGCTTTCGTCACGTGAATGAAGGCTGTTCCTCCACCGGCAACGATTCCTTCTTCAACGGCTGCACGTGTCGCGTTGAGTGCATCTTCGATCCGAAGCTTCCGTTCTTTCAGTTCCGTTTCTGTTGCTGCGCCGACTTTGACGACAGCTACGCCGCCTGCGAGTTTCGCGAGACGCTCTTGCAGTTTTTCACGATCGAAGTCGCTTGTCGTTTCTTCGATTTGTGAACGGATTGCTCCGACACGCGCTGTGATCGAGTCACTGTGTCCGTTACCTTCAACGATTGTCGTGTTGTCTTTTGAGACGACGACTTTCGACGCGCGGCCGAGTTGCGTAATTTGTGTTTCTTTGAGATCAAGACCAAGTTCTTCTGTGATCAATTCTGCGCCTGTGACGATCGAGATGTCTTCGAGCATCGCTTTACGACGGTCTCCGAAACCTGGTGCTTTAACGGCAACCGCGTTGAACGTTCCACGGAGTTTGTTGACGACGAGTGTCGCGAGTGCTTCGCCTTCGACGTCTTCCGCGATGATCAAGAGTGGTTTGTTTTGTTGGACGACTTGCTCAAGGACCGGCAGGATTTCCTGGATGTTCGAAATCTTTTTGTCCGTGATCAAGATGTACGGGTTCTCAAGGACCGCTTCCATCTTATCGGAATCCGTGATCATGTACGGTGATGCATAGCCACGATCGAACTGCATCCCTTCGACGACATCAAGTTCCGTCGTGAAGCCGCGTGATTCTTCGATTGTGATAACGCCGTCCTGACCAACACGTTCCATCGCTTCCGCAATCAATTGACCAACTTCTTCGTCAGCAGCTGAAATCGCCGCAACTTGTGCGATCGCTTCTTTGCCTTCGATTGGTTTCGCAATCGCGTGCAGTTCTTCGACGGCACGACGGACTGCTTTTTCGATCCCTTTACGAATGACCATCGGGTTAGCGCCTGCAGTGACGTTTTTGAGTCCTTCGCGGATCATCGCTTGTGCGAGGACTGTCGCTGTTGTCGTACCATCCCCTGCGATTTCATTCGTTTTTGATGCGACTTCTGCCACAAGCTTCGCGCCCATGTTTTCGAAGTGGTCTTCGAGTTCGATTTCTTTTGCGATCGTCACACCATCATTCGTGATGAGTGGTGAACCGAATTTACGTTCGAGGACGACGTTACGTCCTTTTGGTCCGATCGTCACCTTGACTGCGTCTGCTAATGCGTCTACTCCACGAAGCATCGCCCGGCGTGCTTCTTCACTGAATAAGATATCTTTTGCCATGACTGAAATCCCCCTTTGATTAGTTTGCTACTGCTAAAATATCGCTTTCGCGTAAGATTAAGTATTCGTTGCCATCGACTTTCACTTCTGACCCTGCGTATTGCGCATAGATGACGTGGTCCCCGACATTCACTTCAAGTGGTACACGGACACCCTGCTCCGTCACACGGCCTGTACCGACAGCGACGACTTTACCCTCTTGCGGCTTTTCTTTCGCTGACCCAGGAAGAACAATTCCTCCGAGTGTTGTTTCTTCTTTTTTAACGACTTCGATCACGATGCGATCACCAAGTGGTTTTAACATGCGAAACATCCTCCTTGAACATGACTGTTTTTTAGCACTCACTTAATTGGAGTGCTAACATATTTTTATCTTAAACGGTTTTCAGTTGGAATTCAAGCCCGAACCCTTATCCGTTTTCCCGAAATCGCCATCTTTGAACCATCACCATTCGTGCGCCCGGTCGGTTTGTTTGTTACAATCGGGACAGTACCTTCATTACAAAGGAGTTGTGTCCTAACCGATGAAAAATTCCGTCAATCTGCCGTTCAACATGGCAGAGAAGTGGCAAATGCGTCACGTCATTCCGATCGTGATTTATTTAATCGTGCAACTTGTTCCGGCAACCTTTCCGAGTTTCCTCTCAAAAAGTCAGATTCCGAGCGTCCTCGGTTGGTGGCTCGCGATTGGTTTTACCGTCGCCGTGATTGTTTCCTTCTATTGTCTGCGTCCTGATTGGCAAAAGTGGAAAGCAGAAGGCAATCAGACCGACACGATGGATACGTTAAAGTGGATCGGGATTGGGATTGTCTTGTTGTATGTCTCCCTGATCAGTGTCAATCTGGTGGATGCTTGGCTGTCTGGTGGTATCGAGAATATTGCGAAATCACAAAATACGGATGAAATCATGAAGGCCATCCAGGTCATTCCGATTCTTCAAGTCATGGTCGTCCTGCTTGGTCCAATCATGGAAGAATTTTTGTTCCGCCATATCATGTTCGGAAACCTCTCGACGAAACTGAACTTCATCTTCAGCTTCGTTCTCAGCGGTGTCATCTTCGGTTTGATTCACGGAGATAATAAATTCTTGATATACGTCGCGATGAGCTTCGTTTTCTCGCTTGTCTTCGTCAAGACCCGCCGTATCATTGCACCGATCGCCATTCACGTCTTTAATAACGGCATCGTCGTGCTTGCCCTCTACGCAACGACTTAATTAACGAAAGGTAGTGTTTTCATGCGACAAGGTTCAAACTTCATGGCATTCTTTTATGCCATCTTCGGTATTCTGTTCATGTACCTCGCGTACAGCAATTCGATTGAGGCCGGAACGGTCTTCAACTTCTGGACAATCCTCTTGACGCTGTTCGCAGCGGTCGACTTTTACCGTCTTTACCTCATCTTCCGCTTCCGGATGGCAGCCAAGAAGATGATTAAGAAAGAACAGGAAAAAAAGAACGACAAGAAATAATGCAAAATGAGATCGCCGATTTTACTCGGTGATCTCATTTTTTTCTGATCCTATCAAACGATGTAACGATTCGACAAAAGGAAGGTATCGTGTGTTTCGCCCGACTTCTGCGGGAAAAGGAAGCTCCGCTTCCGTCAGGAACAGGCGAGACCCTTTCGTCAGAGACGACAGCGGCTTGCGTTCCGCCCGAGAAAAGCGGGCGTGACAAACACGATACCGCGGTCAGCGAACAACAGATTACGTCCTCCTATTTCTAAGATAACAAAAAAAGACCAGATGACGATTCATCTGGTCTGCTGTCGTACCTATTATGCACTTTTCACTTTATCCTGCTTACCTTCCGTCGACATGAACTCGTCCAGCTGGTCGGAGTCAAGGACACCTTCCCATTTCGCGATGACGAGTGATGCAAGCGTGTTCCCTGTCACGTTGACGACAGAACGCATCATATCCATGATCCGGTCGATCCCGGCGATGAAGGCAAGACCTTCTGGCGGAATTCCAACCGTTCCAAGTGTCGCGAGTAAAACAACGAACGAAACGCCAGGTACCGCAGCCATTCCTTTTGATGTCAACATCAAGACGAAGACGAGCGTCAACTGCGTGCCGATCGATAAATCAATGTTGTACATCTGCGCGATGAATAACGCCGCCATCGCTTGGTAAAGTGCTGATCCATCGAGGTTAAACGAGTAACCCGTCGGAACGACGAAACTGACGATTGACTTTGGAACACCCATTTTTTCGAGTTTTTCCATGACACGCGGTAACACCGTTTCCGACGATGCCGTCGAATACGTCAGAAGTAATTCATCTTTGAAGACACGGACGAAATCCGAGACACGAACCCCGACCCATTTCATGATCGACCCGAAGACGATGACCATGAATAGAAGTGCTGTGACATATAACGTTCCGATCAATTTAAACAATGAACCGAGTGATTCGATTCCGAACGTCGAGACGGTAACACCAATCAGGGCGAAGACACCGATTGGGGCGAACTTCATGACGATGTTAACCAGGTTGAACATTGCCGCCGCGACCCCTTCGAAGAAGCGGACGACCGGTAAACCTTTTTCCCCCGCGAATCCGACACCAAGTCCGAACAGAACTGAGAAGAAGATGATGGCCAGCATATCGCCACGCACCATCGCATCCAGGATGTTCGTCGGAACGATATTAACGATTTTCTCGACAAGACCTTGATCTTTCGTCGTTTCTTCCGTTGCGACGTACGTTGAGATGTCTGTCTTTTCGAGCGTCGCCATATTGATACCGGCTCCCGGCTCAACAAGGTTTGCTGCGAATAATCCGGTAAAGATCGCAATCATCGTAACGATTGTAAAGTAACCAAGTGTCTTCGCGCCGAGACGACCAAGACTTTTTGGACTTCCGACCGATGAGACACCGAGAACGATTGTTGTAAAGACGATTGGGACGACGATCATTTTCATCATCCGGATAAAGATATCACCGATTGGCTTCAGCCACTCCGCGACATGTGGATTCCCGTAAAAGATACCACCGACGGTAATCCCGAGAATCAATCCGATTAAAATCTGCCAAGCAAGACCAAGTGGTTTGCGTTTCGTTGCTGCCATAATCTGCCTCCTTAATTTCACACGTTTTAAAAACACATAAGTGAATTTTGTCCTAAATACAGCAAGATGTCAAATCGTTCTGTATTAGTACAGAATGGACAAAAAACGTGTTCCTACTGCCAAAAAGGCTGTAGAAACACGTTTTTGCTCTGTCTGTTAACGATTTTGATTGACCATTTCCTGAATCAATTCCCGATTCCGTTTTTTAAAGACTTCATTATGGGACGACACCATCGCGACTTTCGGTGCCTCCGGTTCAATAAACTTCTTCGCCCGGTTGACAGCATTCGCTGCATCCTGGAATGCACCGGAGATGAGATGAACTTTGCCATCATGCGACAGGATATCACCGGCTGCGTAAAGGCCGGGCACACTTGACTCACTTGATGCTGTACCGGCGATGTAAAAATCATCGACCTGTTGCAACTCAAGATCGCAGTTCGCAAGCAACTCTGCATCCTGCTCATAGCCGTGGTTGATGATGACTTCGTCAATCTCAAGCGCCACCGTCTCGCTTGTTGCACAATCGATCAGTTCGACCGAGGCAATCCGGTGATGGTCGTCACTCGCAACCAGCTTATGGATCGTCGTATTGAGCAGACAAACAGCCGAGCTGTTGACGAGCTGTTCAACTTGCGCCTCGTGCCCCGTGAAGCAGTCTTTCCGGTACGTGACGTAAACTTTTTTTGCGACCGGTTCGAGCTCGTTCGCCCAATCGATTGCCGAGTTACCCCCGCCGGAAATAATGACGGTCTTATCCTTAAACCGTTCAATTGATTTGACGGTATAGTTCAAGTTCGACACTTCATAGCGTTCAGCGCCTTCGATTTTCAGCTTCTGCGGGTTGAGGATTCCGCCTCCGACGGCAACGATGACCGTCTTCGAATAGTGGACCGTTCCCGATTCTGCCTCTAGCACAAAATTGCCAAACACATCTTTCGTGATCGAGATGATCTTTTCATTCAGATGAACGGTCGGATTAAACGTCAGTCCTTGTTCGACCAGCTGTTCCATCAGCTTTGCACCGGTAATGGGCGGCTGACCCCCGACGTCCCAAATCATCTTCTCCGGATAGACGTGAATCTTTCCACCCAGTTCTGCCTGATATTCGATCAATTTCGTCTTCATTCCGCGTAGTCCACTATAGAAAGTAGAGTATAACCCGGCCGGGCCTCCACCAATTACCGTTACATCGAACAATTCCTGCTGTTCCATCTCGCTCACTCCCTCACGATTCGATACGACTGATTATCATTCTCATTCCCAATGATAACGTGAACATGTCTTGAAGACAAGAAAAAATGTTGACAGCGTTTTTATCGAACTGGTATGGTTAGGTGGACGATAGTGATAATCATTATCAATGAATACAGCTTTAAACGAAAAGGAGTCTGTGCATATGGTACGTCTAGCAACAGAAGAAATCAGCATCGGTTACGGAGATCGTACCATCGTCAAAGACTTGACGGTTCAGATTCCCGATCGACAAATCACGACGATCATCGGGGCGAACGGATGCGGCAAATCGACGTTACTGAAAGCGATGACCCGGATCATTCCCCATCAATCGGGACGCGCGTTACTTGATGGTCTCGATATCGCGAAGGAGAGTACGAAACTGCTTGCCCGGAAAATGGCTATCCTGCCGCAAACACCGGAAAGTGCAAGTGGTCTGACGGTCGCAGAGCTTGTCTCATACGGTCGCTTTCCCTATCAAAAAGGATTCGGGCGTCTGACGAAACATGATTACGAGATCATCGACTGGGCACTGGAAGCGACAGACACGACGGCATTCAAACATCGTCCGGTCGACGCTTTGTCCGGCGGTCAGCGGCAACGGGTCTGGATCGCGATGGCCCTCGCTCAGGAAACGGACATCATTTTCCTCGACGAACCGACGACCTATCTTGATCTCGCCCACCAGCTGGAAGTCCTCGAGCTGCTGGAACAGCTCAACCGGACGCAAGGCCGGACAATCGTGATGGTGTTACACGATTTGAATCAAGCGGCACGTTTCGCCGACTACATCATCGCCATGAAAGACGGTGAAGTCGTTAAAGCCGGAACGTGTGAGGAAGTCATCTCAAAAGACGTCCTGAAAGATGTATTCCATATCGATGCCGAAATCGGTCGTGATCCGCGCACGAATAAACCGATGTGCGTCACCTACAACTTAATTAAGGGAGATTGAAGTCATGAAAAAACTGCTATTACCGGTTCTTTTATTGTTAACGCTTGTGATTGCCGCCTGTGGCAACACGGAGAAAAAAGAAGAGACATCGTCCGCTGATACAAAAAAAGAAACGATTACCTATAAATCCGAAAACGGAGACGTCGAAGTACCGGCGAATCCGAAACGTGTCGTCGTCCTCGCCGGTTTTGCCGGAAACGTCATGGCGCTCGACGTCCCACTCGTCGGTGTCGACTCATGGTCTAAATCAAATCCGAAGTTTGATCTGAAAAACGTCAAAGAAGTTTCAGAAGAAAACGTCGAAAAAGTCATCGAACTCAATCCGGATCTCATCATCGGTTACAACACGACAAAAAACATCGATAAATTCAAAAAAATCGCACCGACCGTCACATACACATACGGAAAAGTCGACTATTTGACGCAACACATCGAAATCGGTAAATTACTCAACAAAGAGCAGGAAGCACGCGACTGGGTCAAAGACTTCAAAACACGTGCTGCGGACGCTGGAAAAGAAATCAAAGCCAAAATCGGTGAAGACAAAACGGTTTCCGTCATCGAAAGCTTCGACAAACAGCTGTACGTCTTCGGCGACAACTGGGGCCGCGGTACAGAAATCCTCTACCAAGAGATGAAATTGAAAATGCCTAAAAAAGTCACGGAAATGGCGTTAAAAGACGGCTATTACGCGTTATCACCTGAAGTTCTGCCGGAATATGCAGGCGACTATCTGATCTTCAGCAAAACAGCGGAAGCAGACAACTCGTTCACTAAAACGGACACGTACAAAAACATCCCTGCCGTTAAAAACAACCACGTCTTCGAAGTTGATTCAAAAGAGTTCTACTTCAACGATCCACTCACACTGGAACGTCAACTGGAGTTCTTCAAGAAAAATTTCCTTGGCGCGTAACGTATACTAAAGGAGGGAGCCTCATCGCTCCCTCCTTTTTTGGGATTCATACAAACTGGAGGCGATATCCGTGTCATCCGCTCGACTACCTTTTGGCTTAAAAATTTCATTCGGACTCATTCTGTTCGTCATCATGTTTTGGCTATCGATGACGTTTGGTGCTGCTGATACGACGATCCGCGAAGTCTGGAACGCCTTGACGTTCGGTCCGCTTAACGATAAAGCAAAAATCATTCAGGAAATCCGGCTGCCGCGTGAACTGGCAGCGATTCTCGTCGGGGCCGCCCTCGGCATCTCCGGGGCGATCATGCAGGCAATGACCCGAAATCCGTTGGCGGATCCCGGTCTGCTCGGTCTAACAGCCGGTGCCAATGCGGCCCTTGCCCTGGCACTCGTCTTCATTCCCGGCATCAACTATTACGGCATCATGCTCGCCTGTTTCCTCGGGGCAGCACTTGGCGCAGCACTCGTCTTCGGCATCGGTGCTTCCCGAAAAGGCGGCTTTTCGCCGCTTCGGATCGTCCTTGCCGGCTCTGCGATTTCCGCCTTCCTGTATGCGATTGCTGAAGGGATCGGGATTTACTTTAAGATTGCCCAGGACGTCTCGCAATGGACGTCAGGCGGTCTCGTCGGCACGACCTGGGGACAGCTTCAAGCCATCACGCCGGTCATCATCATCGGTACATTGATTGCGATGATTTTCGCACGTCAATTGACGATTCTCAGCCTGTCGGAAGAAGTTGCACTTGGTCTTGGTCAAAACATCACCCGGATCAAAGTCGTGTTGTACGTCGTCGTCATCCTGCTTGCCGGTGCTGCCGTCGCCTTAGTCGGCAACATGGCCTTCATCGGATTGATGATTCCGCATATCGTCCGGGCGATCGTCGGGACCGATTACCGTTACATTCTGCCGATGACGGCTGTATTCGGAGCAACCTTCATGCTGCTTGCCGATACGATCGGCCGGACGCTGTTCGCACCGTACGAGACCCCGGTCATTGCGATTGTCTCGATGCTCGGACTGCCGTTCTTCTTGTTGATTGTCCGTAAAGGAGGTCACGTTTTCTCATGATGGAAACCCGTTTACGCAACCGTCAACGCCTGATCTTTTTATTATTAAGTCTGTTATTGCTTGGAACGATTGTCATCAGTATCGGTCTGGGGCCTGCGTCCGTCTCGTACGATCGCCTGTTGCCGACCCTGTTCGGACAAGGATCGTTCAAAGAGGACTTCGTTCTGTTCTCGCTCCGTCTGCCACGAATTATCATTACATTACTTGCGGGAATGGCACTCGCCTTGTCCGGTTCGATTTTGCAAGGCATCACTCGTAATGAATTGGCGGACCCTGGAATCATCGGGATCAACACAGGAGCCGGTGTTGCGGTGGCGATTTTCTTCCTCTATTTCCCGGTTGATGTCGGCTCATTTATCTACGGATTACCGGTTGCTGCATTCTTAGGTGCTTTAGTGACGGCCGTAGCCATTTACGCGCTTTCTTACGACCGGAATCGCGGCTTGCAACCAATCCGGTTGATTTTGACCGGCGTCGGCTTTTCGATGGCGTTGTCCGGCATCATGGTCATTCTGATCTCGTCGACAAAACGCGAAAAGGTCGACTTCATTGCCAAATGGCTGGCCGGTAACATCTGGGGCACGGACTGGACGTTTGTCTATGCTCTGTTGCCGTGGCTGATCGTCCTGATTCCGTTTACACTCTATAAATCGAACAAGCTCAACCTGCTCGCCTTAAATGAACCGGTCGCAATTGGCGTCGGCGTATCGATTGAAAAGGAACGGATTCAACTGTTGCTGACGGCTGTCGCACTCGCTGCATCCGCCGTCTCTGTCACCGGTGGGATTTCCTTTATCGGTTTGATGGCGCCGCACATTGCCCGTGCGCTCGTCGGTCCTCGCCATCAATGGTTTTTACCGATTGCGCTGTTGATTGGCGGATTTTTGCTCGTCCTGGCCGATACAATAGGACGCAACATTGCCGATCCGGACGGCGTGCCTGCCGGTATCGTCGTTGCCCTTATTGGTGCCCCGTACTTTATCTATCTGTTGCTTAAAAAATAACGACAACAAAAAACGAGGACCGGATATTTACTCCGCTCCTCGTTTTTTTGTTGTTCAATATTTAACGCGCCGCGCTTCCCGTTCCGCGAGAATCAGCTCGCGTTCTGATAAATGCGTCGGATCGAGTCGTTTGATCCGGGAATCGACGAGACGGTCGAGTGACAAGACGGACAGTAAAAAGACAAGAATCGGTCCAATCAGCGTTGGTCGCGACACATACGGAATCAAGAACTGGGACGCAACGACAAGTAGCAGCTCGCTAATCGTAATGACGATGTACGGCAACCCGAGGTGATCCCAAACTTCCATCCGGTCAAATCGTTTTGTGAAGTAACGGTACTTCAACAAACGAACCGTCCATTGGTAGCCGAGGACTGGAATCAGTAAAAAATAATGCATCGATGCTTCAGAGAAATTAAAATCATCTGCCAGAAACAAAAAGACGACCAAGACGAGTATAAAAAATACCGTCTGGACATGCCGGGCACGTTTCGTGAAGCGCAGATAATCAAGCTTTCGTTGTCGTCCCACCTCTTCCATACCATTCTCCCCTTTCCACCGAACTAACTTCTTTTCCGGTACTGCTCGACTTCCCGCATCGTCACGAACGCGGGATCCAGTTGTTTCGCTATCGTATTTAATCGAGAGACATATACTGTAATCGCAAAGACCCAGAACAGAATCAGGGTGAAAGAAACACTTGAATACTGGGGAAAGATCATTCCTGCATAGAATAAAATGATAGGGACAAGATAGCCGATCATCGAAGCCCGACCGACCTTTAAAACGGTCTGTTGATACAACTCAACCGACAGACGTTGTTTTAAAATTCGCAGACGCATGATTTCGCGGACGACACCGCCTAAACAAAGTACGGTAATCGAAAACAACGTAAACAGTCCGGTCTCCCAAAAACCCGGAATGAACCAACCAATCAATGCGAGGATCAAAACCGGAACCGGCGTCAGATGTTGAAGTTTTTTGAGCGGCGGTCCAAGCAAATTCAACCGTGTATTTTTTTCAAGCAGTGTGTTCATTTGATTTTCGCTCCTACTTTACACATTTTTGTACACTTCCTGATCACTGACAAAATCCGGATCATCGCGCCGAATACGTTTTTTAAACCACCATTCAGAAACCAAGTAAATCGGGAGCAGGATAATCAGAATCAATCCCCACATCTGCCAAAACGACATATTCATCGTCTGTACCAAAAGGATTGCAAAAGTAACACTTAAGACAACGTTTTGGACAAGCCAAAACCGCCAGTGTCTGGTTGCCAGTTCTTCACCGATGTACGATTCAAGAATCTGACGTTTTTTGACTTGATAACGAAGATTGGATCCAAGGAAAGCAGCCGGAAATAACAGCGTCAGTAGAATCGAATCAAACCACGTCATTAAAATCCCGATACCCATCAAAAGTAGAACTGTCCATAACCACTTCGTTCCTAAAAGGTCTTTCTCCATGTAAGCCAGCGTCAACTCATGTAACCGTTCGTCCCGTGCCGTGCGCATGATGTTCTCTCCTTTAGATGTCATTCTTCCAGATACTTCACGTGCTTATGCACTTCCTGATCACTGACGAAGTCGGGATCGCCTGACCGTGCCATTTTCTTAAACAGCCAATCGGTCGCAAAATAAATCGGAGCGAGAATCAAGATGATCCAAAAAGTCATCTTCCATAAGGACAGACCTTTCGTTTCGAGTACAACCATGAGCAATGAGCCATATAACACAATCTGAATTCCGAGCCACAGCATCGATTGTGTCATGATCTGATCTTTTGAGAGATACCGTTCTAAAATCCTGCGTTTTTCCAGCTGGAACGGGAAATCAAAAATCAGATAGACAAGCGGCAACAGACCGAAGTAAAGGGCTGAATCCATCGTTTCCGAAAAAATGCCGAGCGTCGCCGCTACTGCCGCCATCAGCCAGCCGTTCTTTTGCAGTTGACTCTTGTCGATATAAGCAAGCGTCAGTTCGTGTAACCGTTCGTCCCGTGCCGTTTGCATCCGGCTTTCCTCCTTTATCCTTGCTGAATCTCTGTTTCGCTGATATAGGTCGGATCAATCTGTTTGGAGCGGTACGTCAAGAAGCGTCTGCAGAGCCAGTAAAACGGGATGACGCCAAGACACAGTCCGAGCAAAAAGACCGTGCTCGAACGATTAGCCGTGAGAACAATCAACGCAGCCAGCGCTCCGTATTGAAACAGGCCGACGCCGACATGCAGACGGAACAGACGGTCTGCTGATTTTTTTGACGTGTGACGGGCAACGATTTGAAAACGGCGGCGTTGCATCACTACATCATATATGAAATACAGAATCGGAATGATTAAGGCAAACAACGGTCGTTCGATCATATTGCTGACGAATAAGAACAGAGCCAAGACACCCCATAATTTAGCGGTCGTTCGTTGATGCATGTGTTGATATAGCGCCTTTAATTCGGTTTGTTGAACCGTTACAGTTTCCATTCGGGCACGTTCCTTTCGTTTGTTCTTCACTGTCATATACTTACATTTTACCAGTTATGTTTCAAAAAAAAAGAAACTTCTGCAAAAGAAGTTTCTAGGCCGAGACCTGGATGATTAGATAGATGACACTGTATGCAACAATGGCAAGCGGAATCATTGCGACACCAATCAACCAACCGTTCTTATCCCGAATTCCGAGATACAGAACCAGACAGCCGACGATGAAGGCAATGAGTGTAGTAAATGGATTCATACGAGTTCCCCCTCAAAAAATAACCTATAAAGAAATTTCCCATTCCCGGAACTTGATAAACACCGAAAGCCTTTCTGTAACACACTGCGAAAAAAACAGTGTCGATTCCGGCGAACGTCCACCGGGACCAACACTGCTTTCAAATCCTTACTTCTTCGTGATGACGACTTTCTTCTCGACGACATGGCCGCCTAGATCTTTTAATTTCAAGTTGTAGACGTTTTGACCTTTTTTCAAGGTAACGGTCTTGTTGATCGTTTTCTTAAAGGCGCGCATCTCGTATGGCTCCTTGAACGAACGGCGGTATTCGGCGTTGCCATTCAGATCAAAGCGTAACTCATCGTAGTTATCGCGCAGGACAATCGTCATCTTGGCTGTTTTCGTTTTGCTTGAAACCGTTTTTGGTGCTGTCACGCGGATTGTCGGACGCTCCGAGTCGATGATGACTTGACGGCTGAAGGCAACACGATTGCCTTTTCCATCATAGGCTTCGACTTTAAACGACTTCACACCATCTGTCGTATACGTGATGTCATGGCTGAATGCATAGTGTTGTTGAACCGCATCCCAGCGTAATTTAACGGCTTTTCCGTTGATTTTGAATGATTTGACACCAGACTCATCCGCGACGTTTCCTGAAACCGTCACTTGTTGTGATGTCGTTAAGCCCAGTGCTTCCGGTGTATCGATCTGGACACTCGGAACGGCTTTATCGACACCTGATGTGTTGACGTTTTTCTTCACGCTGTTGCCGGCGTAATCTGATACCACGAACGTGACTTTTGCTCGGCTCGGCAGATCCGTCAACGTGTAGTTTTTAGCAGATGGCGCAAGCGGCTGTTCCAATACACTTTTTCCATCGACCAGGATATCGAATGAAGCGATACCCGTTCCTTGGTCACCGGCTGTCCAGGAAACTGCTTTTTTGTCAGCATCCCATTTAACGGTTGCTGCCGGAACTTTTGTATCGATGTAGATCGGGAATAACGCCGTCTGCCATTTCGCATTCGGATAATCGACGACCGATTTGACCTGGTAGTAGTACAGACCATCTTTGACTTTTGAACCGTTGACCGTTCCATCCCATGCCGCATTCGTCACCGGTGTGAAACCATCTTCCGATCCGCCATCGTAATAGTTTTTGATGACGTCTGACTGCGTTTCGAGTTTACGGAGTGTTGATTTATTGCGGTCAAGAATCGAGTACTCGACTTTTTTCGCGTTCCGTAAGAACGACAGGACCGGGAAGGCCTCATCGGCACTGCCGTCACCGTTCGGTGAGAACGAGACTTTTTCTTTAACGACGTCGCCTGCAGCATTCGTTCCGAGGAAGTTGAAGTTATCCTTCACTTCTGTCGCAAGACCTGTGACGCCGTAGAACGTGTTGTCATCGTAGAGTGGTGCATCAACAATTGGTGCTTTGTCCCATGCTCCTTTGAAACCAACGTACGGAACTGTCAACTCAGGATTTTTGCTCTTCGTATCGATCAGACGGACGAATCCTTCGACGAAGTAGCCGTTTTCGAAGATGGTTTCAAGCGGTGCACCGTTTGCCCAATCGACTGTATCTTTTAAATCAACCGTAACGTTGACTTTTGTCGTACTCTTCGCGTTGATCGCGACCGAGCTTGCTTTCTTCGAGCCGACCGTAAAGGAAATCGGGAACGTCCCTTTGTTGGCATCAACCGAATCAACTGTTCCTTTTTTGAAGATTCCGTTCGCTTCAAGGAAATTTTGACCTTGGACGGCAAGATCCGATTGAACCGTTCCGGCAAGTTTATACGTTAACTTTTCATTACTGTAGTTCTTTAAGTCGAGCGTAAAGCTGAACTTGTCGCCGACTTGTTTCAAGGCTGCTTTTCCTTCACCCGACTTCGTTTCCGTTACGACGACCGGTGTTTTCATGGCGGCATGCAAGTCCATCAGTCCGGCTCCCTCACGACGTGGTGAGTAGTAATTGCCAGTCTTCGCTTCCTGATTGTACTTACCTGAATCCAGCTGCGGACGTGATGTGTTCATCAAGATGGTCTTCGCGAGTTTAACGCGTGTCGCGCCACTGACCTTGAAGTCTTTATCAATCCGTTGCATGACGAGTGCCGTTCCACCGGCGACGTGTGGTGCTGCCATCGATGTCCCGCTCATGACGCCATACTCGTTATTATTAAGCGTCGAATAGATTTTTCCGCCTGGTGCCGTGATTTCCGGTTTGAAGTCTAGGTTCGGCGTCACACCCCATGATGTGAAGTCAGACATTTCACCGGCAACCGGGTTTGGTGTCGAGACGGCTTTCCCGTCAAACGTCACTGTCAGTGCCTTACCGGCTTTCGCTTTTACTTCGAGCTCGTTGCCGTCTGCGATGCTTAACGAGACGAGTGGAATCGTCGGTTTGTTAAGTGCCATGCTGACATAGTCCCCGTGCTCGACCCGACCACGGACGATGACACCGGCTGCCCCTTGTTTTTCGGCTTCCGCTTGAATCATCGCATAGTTAAAACCGCCGTTACGGACGACGAAGACGACTTTATCTTTGACGTCTTTATCGGCATAGTTGGCTTCACTGCCATCACCGACATAGACGACATCCATCTTTTCTTTATCAAAGACCGCAATCGGGTTCGGTGAATCTTGTTTTTGGTACGCCAGGTAACCGGCATCCTGCCCGTCGACCGTCAATGCCATACCTTCAAGTGTCAATTGCGTGTTTTCAACAGACGCGACTTGAAGCGATTCGCTGATCAGTCCAGGTGAACCGACAACACCGACATCCGGATTCGACGCGTATGGATTTCCGGCACCGCTTCCGGCAAAAGCTGAGTTACCGGCTGAAATCGCACATAAAATACCGTTGTTCATCGCATTGACGATCGCTTTTTGTTCTGGATCATCTTTTTGAACGAAGGATGCCGTTGAACCAAGACTCATGTTGATGACGTCTGCACCGAGGGCAATCGCATCATCAATCGCTTTGATATAAATATCACTGAATGTCGACGGCATACCTGGATCATTGCCGAAGACTTTCATTGCGAGCAGTTGTGTTTCCGGTGCAACACCTTTAATGCCACCGTTCGTCTCATCGCCGTTGGCACCAACCGTACCGGCAACGTGCATCCCGTGCATCGAAGCGCCTGCTCCGAGGTCACGGATTTCGCTGTCATGATCGGCGTAGTTATAACCGTACGGGACTTTTTCCGTAAAGTAGTTTCCTTTTAAGCCTTTTGACGATTTAAAGCTCTCGACTTTTGAAGACGTCAAATCAACTTTTGTCTCCGGACTAAGGACCATGTCCTTGTGCGTCGGGTCAATTCCCGTATCGATGACGGCAACGATTGTTCCTTCACCTTTATAGCCGTAGTCCTGCCATGTTTCCTTCGCATTGACCATGTCTTTGCTGTGCAACATGTTTGGTGTCGCGCCTTTTTCAACTTCTGGACGCGCATATTCGTGTGCAATATGTACATTTTTGATGCCGCTTAATTTCTTCAACTCTTTGATTTCACCGTATTTGACTTCGCCGCTGAAACCGTTCAAGACAGTTGTGAAACTTTCTTTATACGAAACAGAAATATCTTTTTGGGCAATCGCTGCTTTGACTTCTTTTTGTTTATTGACGATTTGATTCTTAAGAATAATTTTTTCCGTGTTGCTTAACGTGCTGTAACGCTTATTTTGTGCTTGTGCATGTTCAATCGCTGCTTTTTGATCGAGCTCGACGACAATCCGTACTTTTTCGTTTTGACTGTATGACTTTTCTTGACCCGCTTTTTTCAGTGAGAGTGCTTGTGGCTTTTGTACATCCACTTTTTGTGATGACACGTGTCCCTCAGCATGAACTAGGCTGGAAGATGTCATGAGGGCAGCTGCCATCAGAGCAATCTTCTTTTTCTTCATTCTTTTTCCTCTTTTCCAAAAATGTAATGTGGAGCAAAAACGTATTAAACGAAAATTCTGTATTTTTAGTTTAATTAACTTTCGCTTAATATACAATTTAAATTTGGTGCTTTTTAAAAGTATTTGTTTGTTTATTACATCACAAAAGGTATAAATCCTTATATTTCCTTATCTATTTCTTACAGGTAAATAAAAAAGGACATAAAAAAACCTTGGTTTCCCAAGGTTTCGGCAGGTAAAGCGATATGGAGACTATCGGGCTCGAACCGACGACCTTTTGGCTGCCAGCCAAACGCTCTCCCAGCTGAGCTAAGCCCCCGTGTGTTTCTATTACGAGTATAACCACTTCTGTTCATTTTTTCAATATAAAATTAGACCGCTTACAAAAAAAAGCTTTTCCTGCCATCACGGCAAGAAAAAGCTTCTTCTTTTTACTTATTTAACTCACGCATCAGATCTGCCTGTCGTTCCAGTTCCGCCTGTTGCTCGAGAATCAGCACTTTTTTATACGTCCGTGCCGAGATGATGATACTGATTTCATACAGGACGAACAACGGAACAGAAATCATCAAATGCGATGTGATGTCGGGCGGTGAGATCAACGCCGCGATCACGAACAGCGCAAAATACGCATACTTCCGATTCTTCCGCATGAAGAACGGCGTCACGAGTCCGAGCCGTGTCAAAAACATCGTCACGACCGGTAACTGAAACAACAGACCAAACGGAATCGTCAACCGGATCAGGAAACTGAAATAGTTCTCGACCCCGATGACCTGTTCAATCCCAAGCTCTTGTCCGAGTTCCGTTGATACTTCCAGTAAAAACGGCAACAGCCAAAAATAAGAAAACGAAACGCCCGCGAGGAATAAGAAAAACGTCACGGGAATGTACGTCAACGTCGCTTTTTGTTCTTGGTCGTGCAGACCGGGACGGATGAACGCCCAAAGCTGGTACATCCAAAACGGGGACGCCAAGACGATTGCGATGATGAACGCAAGATTCAGATATAACATCAGCGGATCAACGACGTTAAACGCATTTAAACCGATTCCGAGTTCCTTTAAGTCGGCCTGTAAGAAACGGACGAGCGGCCGGACGAGCGGAAAGGCTGCGATAAACATGACTACCACGATGATGAGCGACCAGATGATCCGCTTACGCAGTTCATCTAAGTGCGATGTCACACTCTGTTCTTGATCGATCGCCATGATTCACTCACTTCTCTTTCATTTCGTCCTTTTTGTCCTTATCATCTTCCATGATGCCATGTGTCGCACTCTTGAACTCTTTTAACGTTTGACCGGCCGCGCGGCCGAGTTCCGGTAATTTCTTCGGTCCGAAGATGATGAGGGCGACGACACCGATCAAGGCGATGCTTGCCGGTCCAATACCAAGTGTTAACGGGATTAAGTTTTCCATTATGATTTCACTCCTTCAGCTGATTGCGAATAATGCTTCATGAAATAGACGAGCGACTGCAGCTCGATTGACAGATCGATGTGATGCACCCGGACATGGGCCGGTACATTCAACCGGGCCGGTGTAAAGTTCAGAATGCCGGTCACACCGTACTCAACTAACTCATCCGCCACTGACTGGGCGAACTGGGACGGTACCGTCAAGATGGCGACATCGACATGGTTCGCTTTGATTTGTTCTTTCATATCCGACACATGATAAATCGGAACGTCCTGCGTCGTCGTTCCGACCTTGTCTTCATCGGCGTCAAACGCGATGACGATACGAGTACTATTATTCTTTAAAAAGTTATAATTTGCAAACGCTGTTCCGAGATGTCCGACCCCGATTAAGGCGACATTCGTGACCTCGTCTTGGTTGAGTGTCTTTCGGAAAAATGTTAACAAATGTTGAACATTATAACCGTACCCTTTTTTCCCTAACGCCCCAAAGTAGGAAAAGTCACGACGGATCGTCGCGGAGTCGACTTTGACCGCTTCGCTGAGCTCTGCTGACGAGACGCGCAGCTTGCCGGAGTTATAGAGACTCTG
Source organism: Exiguobacterium sibiricum 7-3 (assembly GCF_000620865.1). Classification (NCBI taxonomy): domain Bacteria; kingdom Bacillati; phylum Bacillota; class Bacilli; order Caryophanales; genus Exiguobacterium; species Exiguobacterium artemiae. Next base: position 271,516 of record NZ_KK211190.1, on the reverse strand, counting down.
GATAAAACGATAATATAACGGCAGTCGTTTCGCCGTTGCTTGTGGTATTTTTGTGTCTGGCCCATTCATACTGCAGTTCCCCCTTCGGCCACGTTCTGACGTGGCACCCAAATCAATGCAAAGAATTCTACTCCCCTTGATTGTAAACCACTTCACATAGAGTAACAAATATTATATTCGGCAGGATTTTTCGTGATAGACTAAAGGGTGGAAGGATGGATGGATATGATTCTCTTACAAGTAAACCAACTCTCAAAATCATTCGGCGTAGAGCCGATTTTAGACAATATTAAACTCGAAGTACAGGAACGGGACCGGATCGCCCTCGTCGGACGAAACGGTGCCGGAAAATCGACACTTTTAAAAATCATCGCCGGGGAGCTGTCACATGACTCGGGGGAGATCATGAAAAGCAAGGAAGTCCGGATTGGTTATCTCGCGCAGGACAGCGGACTCGAGTCGAACGAATCGATTTGGAACGAGATGCTGACCGTCTTTGAGCATCTGCAGGATCAGGAACGGGCGCTTCGCCGGATGGAAATCGAAATGGGCATGGAGCACATATTAAATGATCCGACTGCCTATGACCGTCTCCTGAAAACGTATGATCAAGCGCAACACGACTTCTCGGAAGCCGGCGGCTATCAGTTCGAAGCCAACATCCGCTCTGTCTTACACGGGATGCGTTTTTATCCGGACGATTATTCCCGCCGGATTCAGACGCTTTCTGGTGGACAGCGGACCCGGCTTGCCCTGGCGAAGATGTTGCTCCAGGCACCGGAACTGTTGATTCTCGATGAGCCGACCAACCACCTCGACATCGATACGTTGTCTTGGCTCGAAAGCTACTTATCCGGTTACCGTGGTGCCGTCTTGATCGTTTCCCACGACCGCTACTTCCTCGATCAAGTCGTCAACGTCGTCTATGAATTGTCCCGGAACGTGTCGCGGAAATTCACCGGCAACTATACGAAGTATCTCGAACAAAAAGCGGCACTGTACGAACAGGAAATGAAACAGTTCGAACAGCAACAGGAAGACATCGCGAAGATGCAGGACTTCATCCAGCGTAACATCGCCCGTGCGACGACGACGAAACGGGCGCAAAGTGTCCGCAAGCGTCTCGAAAAAGTCGACCGAATCGACCGTCCGGACGGTGACGAACGCAGTACGGTTCTGTCATTCCCGATTGAAAAGCAGAGCGGCAATGATGTCCTGCAGGTCAATCAACTCGCTGTCGGCTACGAAGAAGCCGTCTCGAAAAACATTACGTTCCGGCTGCAACGTGCGGAATCACTGGCGCTCGTCGGACCAAACGGAATAGGCAAGTCGACGTTACTGAAAGTGCTTGTCGGCCGTCTCAAACCGCTGTTCGGTGACTATCGTTTCGGTACCGGTGTCTCAATCGGCTACTACGATCAGGAGCAGGCGGAACTGAATGACCGCAACCGTGTCATCGATGAGATTTGGAACGAATGGCCGTTGATGCGCGAACAGGAAGTCCGGTCCGTTCTCGGGCAGTTCCTATTCAGCGGCGATGATGTCTTCAAGCTCGTCCATGAATTATCGGGCGGTGAACGCGGACGTCTGGCGCTCGCGAAGCTGAAGTTACGGAAAACGAATCTGCTTGTGCTGGATGAGCCGACGAACCACCTGGATCTTGATTCGAAAATGGTCCTCGAAAACGCACTCGTCGATTACGAAGGCACCTTGCTGTTCGTCTCCCACGACCGTTACTTCATCGACCGGGTTGCGACCCGCGTCATCGAGATGAGTACAGACGGTGTGACCGATTACCTCGGTGACTACTCGTATTATATGGAGAAAAAAGCCGAGAAGGAAGAAATCGCCCGTCTCGAAGCGGAAGAAGCGAAAGCAATCAAAGTCGCGTCGACAAAGACGATTGACAAGGAAGCCCAAAAAGAAGCACGTAAAAAGAAACAGCAACTCGAGCAGCTCGAACAAGAAATTGAACGGTTAGAAAACCGGTCGGTTGAAATCGAACAGTTGTTGTGCGAACCGGAAGTCTTTAATGATATTCCGAAAGCGACCGCCCTTTCGGCAGAGCGCGATCAGATTGATGTCGACTTGCTCGATTTGATGGAACAGTGGGAGTCGTTCCACTGATGCGCTCGAAAAGTTATCTGATCAATCTGATCCAAGGATTATTGTCCGGCGTCCTCTACTTCGTCCCGATGTATGCGGACTATGTCTCGGCTTTCATTCGTCCGGATGCGTTTAATGCCGTTTATCCATTGTTCATCTTAATTTCCTGTATGATTGGTCTTGTCATCCAAACGTGGAGCGGACTGTTCATCAGTTTATTGTCCGGTCTGATCTGCACGTTGTTGACGATTCAGTCGTTCGTCGAACTGAATGATCCGATGATCATCATGTATTACGGCGCTGTCTCACCACTGGTCGCCTTTTTGATCAGTTGTGTCGGAATCTGGGCGCTTGCCGTCCTGTTTTATCTGCTGGACGGTTTCCAGTACAGTAAACGCCATAACATGGAGTAAGCAACAAAAATAGACGAGGAAAGCGGATATCGAATCTGCTTTCCTCGTCTATTTGTATGGCGTTGTCTTATTTCGTAGGGCGGGCAATCGTGAAGATTTCACCAATCTTGGCATAATCATTTCCGGCGAGACGGGCAATTGCTTTTAAACCGTCCGCATCAATCCGGAACGACTCCTCGAGTTCATCTGCGACATGGTATCGAATGACTTCGCCGATCAATAAATCAGCTGCCTCCAGCTCAACGTGTTGTGTCAGCTTCAGTTCAAAGCGAACCTTCGCTTCCGCAACTGCCGGGACGTCAATCAAATCACTGTCGATCAGTGTCAGATTCGTCCGCTCCAGTTCACTTTCACCGTAAGCGAGCGGGGCTGCCGTTTCGTTGACCGCTTCGACGATCTCTTCACTGACGATATGGATGACATATTCTTGATTCAATAAGATGTTTTTAGCGGTGTCTTTTTCGCCCTGATCCGTCTTTTGAACGGCAATCAACAGTTGCGGCGGATGGCTCGAAGCGACGGTGAAGAACGAAAACGGGGCGGCATTGACCGTTCCGTCCGCTCCTTTCGTCGTGACAAAGGCAATCGGTCTCGGGATGATACTCCCGATCAACAATTTATAATTTTCTTTTGGACTGAGTGACTGTGCATCAAACTTCATCTTTTTACCCGCTTTCTCTGATCACCCGAGCATGGCTGCGAGTGAATAGTCTCCGGCACCAATCAAGGCGACGCCAAGGGCGATGACGATCAGTGCCATGTTGTATTCGTACCCGTTCTGTGTCACCCAGTAACCATTTTGTCCGTGCACCTTGATGATCGCAACAAGCATCGACCCGATAATCAGTGCTGCCGCGAACCATAAGAACAATCCACCGGCAAATAGTAAACCACCAATCAGTTCTGCCAGTCCTGCTGCAAGCGCAAGTGTTTTACCCGGTTTCATCCCGATCGACTCGAACCAGCCGCCTGTTCCTGCAATCCCGTGTCCACCGAACCAGCCAAACAATTTTTGTGTCCCATGTGCTGCAAATGTTAATCCAATCACCAATCGAATAAGAAATAATCCTAAATCCATCATCTTGATCAAAACTCCTTTTACTTAATGTTTTTTAATTACTTTTCGTAACCTAAATACGACTATAAACTAACACTTACTAAAAGTAAATAGATTTGTTTTTGTTTATTTTATTACTTTAAGTAAAATAATTCGTAATTTTGCATCAGAGTGGGTATACTAAGACTATAGAAAGGATGAGTGCTGATGGAAGAGACATTGATTCCGACTGCCCTTTGTCCGAAAGTCGAACATGCCTTTGAAATTTTGGGCAAGAAGTGGACGGGCTTGATTTTACGTCATCTTATGACGAAGACCTGTCGTTTCAACGAAATTCAAGATGCGATTCCGGAGTTATCTGGTCGTATGTTAACGGAGCGCATGAAGGAACTTGAGGCGGAAGGTATTGTCATCCGGACCGTCATTCCGGAACGTCCGATTAAAATTCAATACAGTTTGACTGACAAAGGTCGTCAGCTTGAACCTGTCATTCGTTCAATCGAAGAATGGGCCGAGCTCCAAGACTGACATAAAAAGTCTCTCCACTCCGGAGAGGCTTTTTATTTTCGTTTGTATTGAGAACGATTATCATTTAAACTAAAGGTGTTCATGATTTGGAGAAAGGATGATTCAGATGAACATCATGATTGGTTTTGTCAGCATGTCCGGCAATACAGAAGATATCGTGCACCTTTTGCGGGCGGAACTCGAACGTAAGGGCTGTACGGTTCATATACAAGAGCTTGATCAGTTATATCCATCTGACTTCTCTCAGTATGATGCCGTGCTACTCGGCTCGTACACATGGGGAGACGGCGATTTACCGTATGAAGCGGAAGATTTTGTTGTGGATCTTGCTGATAGTGACTTGAAAGGTTTGGCAGCTGCCGCCTTTGGTTCGGGGGATCGTGATTATCCGAAATACTGCGCCGCTGTCGATTTGCTCGAACAGACGTTACAATCAGCCGGTGCGACCGTCATCGCTCCTGGTCTGAAGATTGAGTTTGACCCGGATACACCGGAGAAACAAGCCGCCTGTCACACGTTCGCTGAAGAATTTTTCGAACGGGCACAACGATTACATGCTTAAACGAAAGACCTCGGCTGTCGTCAGCCAAGGTCTTTTTTTGCTTTCCAGCGTTTTTGAATGTACCACGGGACAATCGTCAATACGAGAAAGACGAGGATGGCACCGATGATGAGTTGTGGATCTTTTGAGACGATACTGCTGCCTAAAAAGTTATAAGCAAACGTACCGGGAATGATTCCAAGCAACGTTGCGAGGAAAAAGGATAACAAGCGGACTTTCGACAGCCCGGCGGCATAGCTGATCAAATCGAAGTTAAAAATCGGCAACAGCCGGAAAATCAGGACATAGATAAATCCATTTTTTTCGAGTTGCTGCTGAATCTGATTGAGTTTTCCTACTTGTTCCTTTTTCTTGATTAGCCGGTTCCCAAGCTTTTGAGCAACTAAAAAAGCAACGACAGCGCCAAGTGTCGCTCCGATGACGGTGTAAAGTGTCCCGAGCCAGGCACCAAACGCCAAACCACCGGTGATCGACAGGACCGATGCCGGGAAGAAAATCAACGGACGAATCGTATAGAGTAAGATATACAGAATCGGCGCCCACATCCCGAATGATAAGATCCAGTCCTTGATGTCGCTTGGACGGAGGTTGAGATAGGAACGGCTGAACCAGATCAGTCCGCTGATGATCAGGACAAGCAGAAGAATTCGAATGATTTTTTGTTGGCGTGTCATAAAATGTCTCATTTCCTTTCCGGTAGAGCCTGGTCTTATCTATCAGTTCCCGAATCCGGCTCGCGTCACGCCTCCGCTCTCTCCTCTAATACGTGTTTCAGCGACATCAGTTTTCGGGAACTAGATACAGATAACATGTAACTCAGAAAGGTGATCAGCATGACGCAACCAATTAAAGCATTAGTCTTTGATGTGTACGGGACCTTATTCGATGTCCATTCCGTCAAAGTGAAAGCAGAAGCATTGTATCCGGAACATGGAGAAGCGATCAGCCAAGCCTGGCGCCAAAAGCAACTCGAATACTCATTTTTACGCCAGTTGAACGGTCAATACGTTCCGTTCAGCCAAGTGACGCGTGATGCGCTCCGTTACGCCTTACTGCAACTGAAGCTCCACGTCACGGAAGAAAATATTGCCGCCCTGATGGAAGTCTATTTGAAGCTCAATCATTACCCAGAAGTCGATTCCGTCTTACAACAGATGAGTCATAAACAACTGGCTGTATTCTCAAACGGCTCACACGACATGCTGGACCCGTTGATTGAACAGTCCGGTCTAGCGGAGCGGTTTGATCACATCATCAGTGTCGATGATATCAAACAATACAAACCGACCCCGGCATCATACATGCATGCCCTCAATACACTGGGTCTCAAGCGGGAAGAAATCCTGTTCATGTCGTCGAACGGCTGGGATATCACCGGTGCTAAAAGTTTTGGTTTCCGGACAGCCTGGATCAATCGATCCGGTCTGCCGGTCGAAGAGCTGAATCTTGATCCGGACAGCATTTACGATGACTTGACCGGTCTACTTGAATGGAAATGAAACAAGCGATGCTCTCCCAAGATTTGTGGGGAACATCGCTTATTTTAATAGTTCGCAAGACGTGAGAAACCTTTTTTAAAGAGATCCAGCTTCAAGCCGCCGTCTTTTTCGATAAAGAACAAGTATTCTTTTTGGTCGGTGTCTTTATAAAACACTTTGTAAAGCGTCAACGTCCGCTTTTTGTTGTTTTCACTGGCAACGACTTGGTGTTTTGAAATGACCTCTGCTTGGACCTGCTCTCCATCCAGACGATCGATCATCGGTTGGAATGATTTTTTTTCTTGTTCGGTTGCCGGTTTTCCCGGTGCAATCGTGAAGAAGTCATCACTCGCTTTATTCGTCAAACCATACTTCCGGTCGACGACCACAACATTCTTCAGCTCGCCATCGACAGTTTGATCAAAGGCGTACAGTTTTTCAATCCGTGTCTGCTCACCTTCCGCGCGACCGATTTCATACAACGGCTTTTGCTTCGTATTTGTCTCGACGGCTTTTTTATCCGGTACGAGCTCTTCTTTGTAGGCGATTTGATAGGCATTGACGATTTCACGAATCTGTAAGCCGATTGCGACAATGACAAGTACACCTAATAACACGATGATGACTTTTTTCATTCCATTTTTCCCCCATGTCTCTCGAATTCCTTACTTTAAATCTAGCCCAGGTTCGGCATTCATGGCAAGTGTCGATTGGCGGCCTGCCCGGTAAGGGTGAATCGCTGCCGCTCCAATCATTGCGGCATTGTCGCCGCATAAGTGCATCGGTGGAATGACCAGCTCGATGCCTTCGCGTTCGCAGGCTTCTGTCAATCCTGTTCGCAGTCCGCGGTTTGCCGCAACACCACCCGCGACAAGCAACTGTTTGCCACCCTTTTCTTTGACGGCACGGATGGCTTTCGTAACGAGCACTTCGACGACGCTGGCCTGAAAACTGGCAGCCAAGTCTTCAGGAATAATCACCTCTCCGCGTTGTTCAGCATTATGAACCGCATTGATGACAGACGATTTGAGTCCACTGAAGCTGAAGTCATACGACTCTTTTTCAAGCCAAATCCGCGGGAAATGGAAAGTATCCTGACCGGTTTGCGCCAGTTGATCAATTCGGGGACCACCCGGATAAGGCAGTTTCAAGGTCCGTGCTACTTTATCATAGGCCTCTCCCGCTGCATCATCACGGGTTTCACCGATGACCTCATACACACCATCTTCCGGCATGTAAATCAATTCCGTATGTCCACCGGACGCAATCAAGCAGACGAGTGGAAAGTGGAGCTCTTGTTGCAGACGGTTGGCATAGATGTGACCTGCGATATGATGGACACCGAGGAGCGGCTTACTATGCGCGAACGCCAACGCTTTTGCTGCACTGACGCCAACGAGTAACGCTCCGACAAGCCCCGGACCTTCCGTAACGGCAATCGCATCGATGTCATCCATCGTGACACCAGCTTCCGTCAATGCATCATCGATGACATACGTGATGCGTTCAACATGATGACGGGATGCCACCTCCGGGACAACTCCTCCAAAACGTTTATGACTTTCAATTTGGGAAGATACGACATTCGACAAGACGTCTGTCCCTCCGCGGACGACAGCCGCAGCTGTCTCGTCACAACTTGATTCAATGGCTAATATCAACGGCTGTGTCATCACTCGTCTCCTTCCAGTTCCAGCCAATAGATGGCTGCATCTTCATTATTATCTTGATAATACCGTTTTCTCGTTCCGGCATATAAAAATCCCAGTTTTTCATACAGGGTCCGTGCCGGTGTATTTGATACACGCACTTCAAGCGTCATCGCCCGTAATCCCAATTGTCTTGCTTGTTCAATTAACGCAACCAGCAATGCCTCACCGATTCCAAGACCACGTGCCTTTTTTTTAACAGCGACGTTCGTGATATGCCCTTCATCGGCAATGTGCCACAGCCCCGCGAATCCGATGATTTCATCCGTCTCTGCAACCAGGTAATACGCATTCGGATTTTGTGTCATCTCCGCAATGAATGATTCCAGCGTCCACGGTGTCGCAAAGGATTCGAGTTCCACGGCATGCACACCCGGCGCATCCGTGACCGTCATTTTTCGAATAGAGACGTTAGTCATGACGTTGTGCCTCAATCCACTTGGCTTCTGCTTCCGCGAGACGTAAGTAACGCGGTTCGAATGCATGAGTCTCGACCGGTTCACGTGCAGCTCCAAGCAAGGCAAGGACACCAGCCCGTGGTGCACGGAATGCCGGATTCACGATTGAGAATAATTGAAGTTCCGTTGTGAACTTGTCTGTATCACCTGTCATTTTCGTATCCGCTGGCAGCGTCTTGACGAACTCAGCAACGACCGTATGCTGTTCTTCGCCCACCAATTGACCATCTTCATAGAAGCCGACGAATCCGGTTCCACGGCGCGCATCCTGAATCGCAACGATTCGTCCGGTTAACCCTGCTGAAGCTGCCATCAATTCAAGCGTCGAGACCGGCACTAAATCGATACCCAACGTATACGCCAATGTCTTAGCTGTCGTTGCTCCGATCCGAAGACCTGTATAAGAACCGGGTCCGTCAGCGATGACGATACGTGTTAAATCTCGCGGCGACCAGTTGACTTCCTGCATCATGCGTTCGAGTAAAGGCATCAGTTTTGTCGCATGGTTCAAAGACGTCACATAAGAGGCTTCTGCCAAAATCTGTTGTCCGTCCGATAACGCAACAGACAGTTGTTTCGTCGATGTATCAATCGCTACGATTTTCATGGATTCAACCCCTTACATAGTTGGATGTACTGCTCACCGATTGGTTCTAAACGAAAACGGCGTGACTCATCACCTGTCCGTTCGATCGTAATCGCAAGACGTTCTGGCGGAAGGACGTCGGCAATCAATTCCGACCATTCGACGACCGCGACACCGTCTCCATTTAAATATTCTTCAAGACCGATATCATCCCCGCCCTCGAGACGATAGACATCCATATGATAGAGTGGCAATCGTCCAGTATAAACTTTCATGATCGTAAACGTCGGACTGTTGACGTTACGTGTCACCCCAAGTCCTTTCGCAAACCCCTGTGTAAACGTCGTTTTTCCTGCGCCCAGGTCACCATCAAGTGTTACGACCATTCCTTTAAAGGCACGTTGGCCCAGTTCAACGGCAAGCGTCGTCGTTTGTTCGAGACTCATCATTTCAAGTTCCATCATCGATGTCCCTCCTCCTTTTCTCTTACTCCATTGTACCGAACAAAAAAGGCAAAAAAAAATACGAAACGCTGAACGTTTCGTAGTAAAGTTGAAGTTAAGTTTAAAATTGGTTGCGGGGGCCGGATTTGAACCGACGACCTTTGGGTTATGAGCCCAACGAGCTACCAGACTGCTCCACCCCGCGA